>CANJLD010000005.1 GCA_947475165.1 Bacteroidota bacterium | reverse complement strand
TGCCTCGTCCTAAAATAGGTTGACCAAAAATTAAACAAGCCTTGGTCACTTATGGACAAACCAACCACACCCCCCTGCCGAAAAAGAAACGGCAGAGAAGTCAGTTTTGACTTCAAACTTTCCGTCATTGACGAAATCAACAACGGACAGATTTCAACCAACTATGCTTCCAAGAAACACAACATTTCGCGAAGCACCATTGATTATTGGCGCAAAAAATTGAGTAACTACGCTTCAAAATCAAAAGGTATGAGCAAAGACGAAGAACTCAAAAAACTACGCCAGAAAGTGGAAGAACTGGAGTTTATCAAAGACTTCCAGCAGGACATCATTATTGAATTTGAAAACGTAACCGGGCAGGAACTCTCAAAAAAGTATTTACCCGAACACTTGGCAAACGAGATACAACGCAAGAAGAAAAAACTTTTAAAGTAAAATGGTTGTATCAGGTGTTCGGGATTTCCAAACAAGCGTATTACAAACGAATTAAGGCCTTTAAAGAAAAAGAGATGAAGAACGAAGTCGTGCTGCAAAAAGTGGCAACAATCAGGCAGACCATGCCGCAAACAGGCACCCGAAAGCTCTGTGAGCATCTGCGGCCGGTATTGCCGCAACTTGATATCAAAATAGGCAGAGATGCTTTGTTTACGCTCTTGCGCAACAAAGGATTACTTATTCGCAAAACCAAACGTTTTCACATCACCACCGATTCAAAACATTTCTATTACACCTCACCAAACCGAATTAAAGAAGTTGAAATTACACATGCAGAGCAAGTCTTTGTCAACGATATTACCTACATCAAAACCGATGAGTGTCACGCTTATCTGGCTATCGTTACTGATGCTTACTCCAAGAAAATCATGGGTTGGAGTTTGGAGGATAACATGAAGGTTACCATGGTCAAAGAAGCCCTGACCATGGCGCACAAAAACACCGTTCATAAACACGACACCATCATTCATCACAGCGACAGAGGACTGCAATACTGCTGTCCCGATTACACAGAATTTGCCAACCAAAAGGGTTTTGTCATGAGCACTACACAGAAGTATGACCCTTACGAAAATGCTATTGCCGAACGCATCAACGGCATCCTTAAATATGAATTTGGTTTGAGAAAAACACTGCCCAGCGTAGAAGTGGCAAAAAAGATGATGAAACAAGCCGTAGAAATTTACAACAACAAACGTCTGCACTGGAGCTTAGATTTACAAACTCCGGAACAGGCACATCAACATTACAATCACCTTAAATACAAAAGTTATGCAACTACATTATCCTGATTAATTACATTTGAACTGTTCCTGTGAGGATGGAAACGGGCTCTGCTGAGGAGCAACCCGGATAGTGCCGAAAGCAGGAATCACGAAATGAAGGAGGCGTGAATAACGCCTCACTTCAAAAATCAAACTTCATTTTGTGCAAGAAAAAACTCGGAAAACCTTTTCTATTTTCTAACAAAAATAGTCAACCTATTTCAGGACAAGACAGCCTGGGTAAACTCAATTACTAAATGATTATTACTTTGTTTGCCTATACTTTCATTTCTATGCGAATACCTTTTATAACCATTTGCCTCTGCCTTGTAAGCATTACAACATTTGCCCAACAAAAACCTAATGTGATAATTGTTTTGGCTGACGATTTAGATGCCATATATACTCCTCCATATTTCCCCGAGGTTTTACCAATCATAGACTCATTAAAATCAATTGGAATAGATTTTACTAACTCTTTTACGCCAATGGCTACTTGCTGCCCAAGTCGTTCTGCAACTTTAACGGGCAGTTATGCGCATACTAATGGAGTTTATAGAAATGCATCAATAAATGGTGGATGGAGTGCGTTTAAACATAATGAACCATATACCTTACCTTCTTATCTAAACAAATCAGGTTACCGAACTGCCATCATTGGTAAGTATTTAAATGGATATGGAATTGGCGAAAACGCAAAACCGGTTTATGGATGGACAGATGGTTTTGTATTTACCCATTCCTCCTATTACAAGGGATATGATTATAGTGTTTTAAACTGGCAGGGAGGAAGCGCCCAAAACGATACTATATGGAATGTTGCATATCAGCAAACAAAACAATATGGTTCAAAGCCCGAAGATTATTCAACCGATGTTTTAGCTAACGAAGCCATTTCATTTATTCAAAATACGGAGAAAGATGATAAGCAGCCGTTCTTTCTGTATTTAACGCCAACTGCGCCACATAATCCATTACAGGCAGCCCCGAGGTATACAAAAATTGCGGAAGAGCGTTGGGCAAAGTTGCCCGTTCCTATTAAACCAAATTATAATACTGACTATGGTAAATTAGCAACTGCCGCTGAAAAAAATATACCCTTAGACAAATCCACTTTCCTTACGGATACCTGGAAGAAAAGAGTGAGACAAATGAATAAGGGAGTGTTTTTTTACAATTCAATTATTAAAGGGAAAGTACCCGGGTCTGTCAAAAGTTTTTTGCAGGCAGATTGGTATGGGCGTTTGGGCTCCTTATATGCTTTAAATGATATGGTCAGCAGCTTGATTAAAACATTAAAAGATAATGGAGAATGGGATAATACCTTGTTGATTTTTACTTCTGATAACGGATATATGTTAGGAGCACACGCTATGATGAATAAAGCTACGCCTTATGAAGAAGCTATTCGGGTTCCACTGATAATTACCGGTGGCGATTCTTTACACCTCGCCACACCCGGTAAAACCGAAGAATGGGTAACCAACCTCGATCTTATGCCTACTATTTTAAATATTGCCGGTGTAAAAATCCCCAAAAGTGTGGAAGGACTTTCCTTGGTTCCTCTGCTATACAATGATAGTATTACGAATTTCAGAGACCGGTTCGTCATGGAATATCTCGGGCCAAGCCTGTCCAAATTTCATTTATACGATAAACCCAATCTTAGCATGAAGCTTTTGCCTTTGTACATCATGGATCATCCAACTTATAATGCGATAAGAATAAAAGTGACGGCTGTAGAAAATGGGGTTCAGAAAGAAACCACCTATAAATACATCGAATGGCAGAAAAACACAAGCAAAAAAGTCCTGGATTTCAGCAATCAATACAGGATGAAAAATCCCGAACTTATGAGCAGGATCTACTCAGGCAATAAAAAAACACTGGAATTAAAATCAAAGGCAGAAGAAGTAGAAACCGAACTCTATGATTTAACTACAGACCCTTATGAGATGGATAATTTGTTGTACTATAAACCGGATGGGTATAAAGAACTGGCGGCACAACTTAAGTCCGCCATGCAAAAGATCATTTTAAAAGAATAAACCCAGGTGCTATACGTACGAAACTTTACACTGTGAAAAGCAATAAACTACAATTCGCAAAGCCTCAAACATGGCATTGCACCAATGCGCGGGCGAAGTCTTAAATTTTACGTTTTGTATTTCTTATTTAGTTTACTGTTTGCGGACAAGTGAGCGCATTTTTAACCGCGCCTTCGGCAATCCGTGAAACGTTAACAGTAATACCTTTTCTCGTGTATGGTAGTTTGCTAAAGACTCTGCTGCAAAGCACTTGTATGCAAAATTGTATGCCAACAAAAAAATAAGGGTTCCGCAAAACTTGCAGAACCCTTACCAAATTTGTGATCCCGGTGGGGGTCGAACCCACGACCCAATGATTAAGAGTCATTTGCTCTACCAACTGAGCTACGGAATCGTTTCCTTTTTACAAAAGGGATGCAAACTTAATTTTCCCTCGGTAAATCACAAAAAAATGTTTCTGAAAAGAAACCATCATCATGTAATTCAACCTTCATTTTTCTGTTTTCAGCGGTCATATAGCAGGTATCAAAAGTTTATATATTCGAAACCTGATTCGCTCAAAATAATTAACACACAAACACATATATGAAAAACATTTTACGCACTACCATTGCACTAATTTTTATTTGCTGTTGCACAACTGTAAAAATTTCTGCGCAGAACTTAGTTATCAATCCAAGTTTTGAACTAACATCAGGCTGTCCGCAGGGTATCAGTCAGTTTAATTTGGCTACCGGTTGGGCGCAAGGCAACTCGGGTGCCGATAGCTGCTCTACCTCCGACTTGTATGCTGCCTGTGTGCCGCAGTTTGGCGGCAGTAACAGCCCTAACGGTTTGCTCGGCTACCAAGGCTCCCGCACCGGTGACCACCATGCCGGTATAATTTTGGGCGAAGGCTTTTTAGGCTGTGCTTTGTTAGGCGATAATTATCGCGAGTATATTGAGGGTCATACCTCATCGCCTTTAGTTGCTTCGCAAAAATATTTAGTGCGTTTTTACATGAGCCTGCCCGAAGGCGTAATGGGCGGCACCGATGATATTGGTGTTTATTTCACCAATAATTATTATGCGCACAACGCCTGCACACAAGGGCAATTAATGACGGTAACACCGCAACTTAACTATTGCGGCCCATGTGTAATGGATACGCTAAATTGGGTAGAAGTGCGCTGGATTTATACGGCTGTTGGTGGCGAAAGCTATTTCACTATCGGTAATTTTAAGAACGATGGTAACACCACCGTTTGCGCGCACAACTGCGGAAGTTTTAATCCTTACCTCTATTATTATATTGATGATGTAGAAATTTCACCGGCAGGAGCAAACGATTGCTCGTTTGCGGTTACTGCAACTTCTTCCAATGCAGGTTGTGCTAATAATAATGGAACAGCTACGGTAGAAGCAATAGGGTGTACTTCGCCATTTCAGTATCATTGGGCAAACAATGCCACTACCGGTACCATTACCGGCTTAGCGGCATCTACTTATAACGTAACGGTTACCGATGCTACGGCTTGCTCTACTACTATAGCCGCAACGGTTGGTCAATACACTCCGCCAACTTTGCAAATCAGCACTATTAATTCAAGTTGTACCGGCAACACTGGTACCGTTATTGCCAACGTGGTAACCGGCACCGGTCCTTATACTTATGCTTGGAGCAACAGTGCCAATACACAAGTGGTGAATAATTTAGGTGCAGGCACTTATACCGTTACCGTTACCGGTGCGGGGGTATGCTCGGCTACTGCCAGTGCGGCTATTACGGCATCGTCAGGTGGTTTATCGCTTACCGGTTCTACCACTCCTGCTTCGTGCGGAAACAACAACGGCACAGCTTCGGTAACTGCCGGGGGTACCGGTCCGTTTACTTATGCATGGAGCAATGCGCAAACAAGTCAAACTATTTCGAACCTTGCACCCGGCACTTATACGGTTACGGTAAACAGCAGCACATCTACTGTACCTACTCCATTCTTTACTGAAAACTTTACTGCCGGTGCAGGCAGTTGGACATTTGCTGACGGCCCCGGCACCAACGGAGCACAACCTAACCAATGGGTAGTAAACAGCGATGCCGATTGCAACTGCAATGCAGGAAACTATCTGCACATTACCTGTAATTCTGCTTCGTTTGTTTGCTTCGGTAATCCGGGAGCTTGTATGTACTTTCCGGGCTCACCAATTCCTAACCCATTGTTTGGCGACCCTACTGCTGATAAGTGCGCTATCTCTCCGGTTATTTCTACTGTGGGTAAAAGCAATATGGTGCTCAAGTTTAAATACCTGGTAGGTGGCGACCCCGGTTTAGATTACGGCTTAGTTCGCTTTAGTGCCAATGGCGGCACTAACTGGACAGATATGCCTACGCAATATAGTGGTGCATACACCTGCACACAGGCAACGGTAAATGTGCCGAGCAATTTCGATAATACCGCCAACTTCAAATTCGCTTTCCGGTGGATTAACAATCAGGATGGTAATGGAGATGACCCTGGTTTTGCAATCGACAGTATTCAGCTAATAGAGGGCGGTTCATCGGCTTGTCCTTCGGTTACCAGCGTTACGGTTACCGGTTCAGGCTCGCTTGCTTTAACACCTTCATCTACAAGTGCTAACTGCGGGCAGAACAATGGAACGGCTACTGTAACTGTAGCCGGTACAGGTAACTATACTTATGCCTGGAGCAACAGTGGAAGTACTTCAACTATAAGCAACTTGGCAGGAGGAACTTATACGGTAACAGTTAGTGCCGGTGCCGGTTGTTCAGCTACTGCCAGTGCAGTGGTAATTTCTTCTGCAGGTTTGAGTGTTTCAACCAGTTCAAGCAATGCTACCTGCGGAAACAACAACGGTAGTGCAACGGTAACCGTTTCAGGCACCGGTAACTATACTTACACATGGAGCAATAGCGGCAATTCGGCTTCTATCAGCAATCTGCCTGCCGGTTCGTATACGGTTACGGTTAGCCAAAGCGGTTGCTCGGCTACTGCCAGCGCAGTGGTGGCGGCAAATGCAGGCTTATCAGGCACGTTTAGTGTAACCCAGCCAAGTTGCGGACAGGCAAACGGCAGTTTGAACTGCACCGCTATTACCGGAGGAACACCGGTAGTTACCGAGTGGAAGTTGAATAATGTAGTTATCAGCAACAATCAGCAAATAACAAGTTTGGGAGGTGGTACTTATACTTTCCATGCAGCAGATGCCAACGGTTGCGCGCTTGATACCACCTTTACGCTTAACTCTACCGGTACTACCAACCCTGTAATTACTTCGAGCCAAAGCACTATTTGCGCCAGCGATAGCGCGCAGATTTGCGCCCCTGCCGGTTATGCTTCCTACTTATGGAACAACGGTGCTACCGGTCAGTGTATTTACGCGCGTTTAGCAGGTAACTATTATGTAACCGTAACCGATGCCGGAAACTGTACGGCTTCTTCCAACCACTTAGCCTTGAATGTTCATCCGCAGCCACCGGTTAGCATAAGCGTAAATGGCGATTCGCTTTTGGCCTACAACGCGGTTACTTATCAATGGTATAAAGATGGTGTGTTAATTCCGGGAGCTAATAACCCGCTATGGGTAGTTACACAGTCGGGTAGTTATACCGTTGTGGTAACTGACGCGAATGGTTGTAGTGCTCAATCGCTGCCGGTGGTAATTACCATTAACGGTATTGCCGAAATAGTAAGCGCACAAATAAAAGTTTACCCTAACCCATTGCAAAACGGCAACTGGAATTTAGAAGTAGGTGAGAACCTGCTGGGCAGTAAGGTGGAAGTATTTGATGCCGAAGGAAGATTGGTTTACCAGTCAGAAATCAGAAATCAGAAATCGGAAATAGAGATGAACGTGGCACGTGGAGTTTATATGCTGCGTATTTCATCGGGCACTAAGAACGTAACACATAAGTTGATTAAACTGTAAATCAGTGCATCTATATTCAAAAGCCCTCCGCAATTCTGCGGGGGGCTTTTTGCATTCTCTGCTTCAACTATTAATACTTCAAACTGTTAAAGACAACCCTGCTAAAAATATTTCACTCTGTATTTAACATGTTTATATATTCGGCATCGGTTCGCTCAAAACCCTTAACACACAAACAAATTATGAAAAATATTTTTACGCTTGGCTTGCTTATGGCCATCTGTTTTGTTTATGCACAAAACACTAAAGTTAACTGGACGGTAACCCCAGAACCTCAAAAAGTTTTTATTGAAAACAAAGGACAATGGAGCGGAAGAAACAATCTTCCCGAATCTAAAGTGCTTTACGCAACCGACTACGGTGCTACGCAAATTCTCTTTACCAAAAACGGTCTCACCTTTCGCATGGAGAAAAGAGAAATGATAGAACAGGATAAAGAAGAGGAAATGGAAAGATTAAAAGGCAAGGAGAAACTAAGCCACGAAGAATGGGAAGAACTGAAGAGCAAAGAAAAACTTGAAAACGAAATTGACTTTGTGCAAATGCAGTGGGAAGGTGCTAACCCTAATGCAGAGGTGGTGGCACTTTATAGTGTTACCCAGTATTTTAATTACAACATGGGCAAAGGCAAAAGCATTCAACATGCTAACGGCTACACTAAATTGCTTTACAAAAATCTTTATAAGAATATAGATGTAGAATACGTTTTTCACCCGAAGGGCGGCATTGAGTACAGCTTCGTTCTTCACCCCGGTGCCGATGCTTCGCAAATTAAAATGAAGTATTCCGATGTAGGCAATATGATTATTGATGCGCAGAAGAACCTGCACTACATCACCAAGTTTGGCGATATTATAGAACACGCTCCGCAAACTTTTTATCAAAATGACGAAGGCTCTAAAATTACTTCTTCGTTTGTGCGCAAAGGCAAGACCATCGGCTTTAACTTAGGTAATTATGATAAAACAAAAACCGTTGTCCTCGACCCCTGGATTGTAGCACCTGCATTTGCCAGCCAGTGGGATTGTGTTTGGGAATGCGAAAAAGATGGAGCCGGTAACGTTTACATTATAGGCGGAGTAACCCCTATGCAGTTGCTTAAATACAGCCCTGCCGGTGCTTTGCAATGGACTTACAGCACGCCTTACGATACTACTTCATGGCTCGGAACTTTTGCGGTAGACAATGCCGGTAACTCTTATGTTACACAAGGCTCAATTGCCGCTATTCAAAAAGTAAGTACTGGCGGTGCCATGATTTGGGATAACCCTAACCCCGGTGGTATTTTTGCTTCAACAGAATTCTGGAGCATCTCTTTCAACTGCGACCAAAGCAAATTAGTAATAGGCGGAACCGGTAATACCCTGCCTCCTCGCCCTTATATTTATCAGGTAGATATGAGCAACGGAAATGTAACCAGCAGTGTGCAAATTACGGGTGGTGCATTATTCCCTACACAGGAAGTGCGCTGCATAACCGCCTGCGGTAACGGCAGGTATTATTTCCTTACACATGATTCTATCGGTTTTATTAATCAGAACTATTCAGTTTGTGCCAACATAGCGCAGGCTAAGTATTATACCAGCAACTCGTATGCGCTCGGTTATAAATGCGAAAACTTCCGTTACAACAACACCGGTATTGCTGCCTTAAAATATTATGCCGGGTTTGTGTATTCGGTTAAAGGAACGCAGGTGCACAAGCGTGTATTTGCTACCGGAGCTATTGTAGGTACAGCTACTATACCTGGTGGTGCGTTTACCACTACCTTCGGTTCATCGTATGTAGAAAACAGCGGTATTGATATAGATGCCAACGGAAACGTTTACGTAGGTTCTAAAAATCAAGTGGTAAAATATGACCAAAACCTGAACCAATTAGCGGTTTATCCAACTACTTCAAACTTTAATGTGTATGATGTGCATGTAAGCACCAATGGCGATATTATTGCCTGCGGCTCTGCGGGCAATTCAGGTTCGGGAGCCCGTCAGGGATATATACAATCTATTGCAGCCGGTGCCGCAGCACCTATAGCTATTACCTGTTGCGATGCCAGCATTTGCCAAATAGGACCTTTCTGCACCACCGATGCACCGGTAACTGTAGTTGCTTCAACACCAGGTGTGTGGAGCGGTAGCGGAATTAATCCGGGTACAGGTGTATTTACTCCTTCAGTAGCCGGTCAGGGAACTCACTATCTTCATAATACCATCGGTTGCGGAAGCGATTCTATAGCAGTTACTGTAAATCTTTGCGCCAGCCTATCTGCCTGCCGCGAGCAAAACGGAAGTGTCACTGTTTCAAACGGCACCGGTCCTTACACCTGGTACCAACAGATTCAAACACAGGATTGTAGTGCGTGTTTCCCAGCTTTCCCTCCAATCATACCTCCATGTTCTACACCAACAGGTTGTGCTGTAATGGTTAACAGCTGGCAAACCTTTGCTACGGGTAGTAATGCAACTCCTCCAAGTTATCCGATACGCGTTAACGATAGCAACGGAAACGAAATGACAATTAGCAGTTCTGGCTCTTTATCACCTTGTTCAGTTGCTTGTAATTTAACCGCCTCTACTTCGCACAACAACACCACCTGCGGAGGAACGAACGGAAGTGCAACGGCAATTCCTGCAGGTGGTACACCAACCGCTTATGCCTGGAGCAACGGAGGAACAGCAGCTACTATTTCAAACGTAGCAGCAGGAACTTATACGGTTACTATTACTGCAGGCGGTTGCTCGGCTACTGCAACTGCTGTAATAAGTTCTTCTTCCGGTATTACGGCATCGGCTTCATCTACTAATGCCGGCTGCACCAGCACCGGTACGGCAACGGCAACTATCGGAGGTGGAACATCCAGCACTTATGCATGGAGCAATGGCGGAACTACCGCTACTATCTCAAGCCTTGCAGCCGGAACTTATAACGTAACTATAACTTCTTCTGCCGGTTGTACCGCTACGGCTACTACTACCGTAGGTTCGTCAGGAGGTATTACTTTATCTTCTACTACTACCGGTGCTACCTGCGGAAGCAACAACGGCTCTGCAACAGTTACTGTTATCGTAGGAACTGCTACCGGTTATAGCTGGAGTAGCGGAGCAACTACTTCAACGGCAAGCAATCTTACTGCAGGAACTTACACCGTAACCGTAACCGGACCAGGAGGCTGTTCTGCCACTGCAAGCGCGGTAGTAGGCTCAACCGGTGCGCCAACAATTACTACTTCTGCCACCGGTGCTTCTTGTAACACCAGCAATGGCTCGGCAACTGTAACTGTAACTTCAGGAACTGCCACCGGTTATAGCTGGAGCAGCGGAGCAACTACAGCTACCGCAAGCGGTTTGGCAGCGGGTGCTTACACCGTTACCGTAACCGGTGCCGGAGGTTGCACAGTAACTGCGAGCGTAACAGTTAACGCATCAACCGGAATTGTAATTAACGCTACCTCTACCAACACCAGTTGCGGTAACAGCAACGGAACGGCTACTATAAACGTAACCCAGGGCAATGCCACCGCTTATAGCTGGAGCAACGGTGCTACTACTTCAAGTCTTACCAACCTTGCTTCGGGAACTTATACTGTAACGGTTAGCGATGCGGGCGGTTGTTCAGCTACTGCCAGCGTAATTATTGGCGGTTCGGGCGGAAGTAACGTTATCATCACCAGCAATGTAACTACTATGTGTCCGGGTGACAGTGCGCAGGTTTGTGCGCCTTCCGGCTATGTTTCTTATTTATGGAACACCGGTGCAACTACTTCTTGTATTTACACCAAGTTAGCCGGCAATTATTATGTAACGGTAACCGATAACGGTGGTTGCACGGCTACTTCGAATCACTTAGCTATCAATGTTCATCCTCAGCCACCGGTTAGTATTAGTGTAAATGGTGATACTTTGCTGGCGTATAATTCGGTAACATATCAATGGTTCCTGAATGGAGTAGCTATTCAAGGAGCAAATACTCCGCTTTGGATTGCCACACAAACCGGAAGCTATACAGTATTGATTACTGACGCTAAAGGCTGCTCAGCTTTATCGCTGCCGGTGGTTATTACCGTTACCGGTTTAAATGAATTGAGTAGAGAATCGATGAGTGTTTATCCAAACCCTAACGGAACATTGCAATGGAATATTTCTGTCAGCAATGGTTGGCTGGGTGCTAATTGCGAGGTGTTTGATGCAGAAGGAAGATTGGTATATAAATCTGAAATCAAGAACACGAAATCGGAAATAGAACTGAATGTAGCCAGCGGAGTATATATGCTTCGTATTTCTTCAGGCACAAAGAACGTTACACAAAAACTAATTAAACTTTAAACTTAGTAGTTTCATGGCTTTGAGCTGTGCGACTGCTATTATACAAACGCTCAAAACTTATAACGTGAAAAATATTTTTCTGTCTCTATCTATTCTGCTGTGCAGCCTCTCTGCTTTTGCCACCGGTGAATGGAAAACCTATTTCAAAAATAGTGAAGTTGAAATTCAATACTGCTATACTGATTGCCATGATATTCCGAACGGTCTTCATCAGCAAAAAATTCTGTTGCGCTTTATCAATTTTGGCACTAAGCCGGTAGAGGTTTTTTATACCAAGGAACTTACTTTCTCAAATTCAATGACGAAACCGGATGTAAGAGAATTTTCTGTTCATCTGAATGGTGGTGAAACACTCGCAGCAGAGTGCGAAACAAAAGACAGCCGGCTTTATATTTTTTCGAAGCAGTTGAATTTTAATTCCACTTCGCTAAAGCACTTTGAATTGAAAGATATTTCTGTAAAAGCCATACAATAAAAACAGAAGATGAAAAAGATTCTACCCACCCTGATAGCTTTTTTCATTACACAAAATATTTTTTCACAAGGTTGCACGGTTAACGAAACCATTCCGCGCGATACGATTGTATGCGGAGAGAATATTTATCTGACCGCATACGGTCAAGGGCAAGGTGTTGCCTTACTTTCCGAAAATTTCAACACAGGAACCTATGGTCCCGGCTGGGCTTCTTCACAGCAAGCAATGTGGAATAACCCATGCAGTCCAGGTGGTGTTGATGGTACCACTCATATTTGGATGGGAAACTCCGGACCGGTTCCGCGTGTTCTTACAACTACTTCCTTTAACTTAAGTAGTTGCGTAAATGCCGGAGTTACTATTTGTTTTGATATGCTGTTTGCTACACAAGGAAATAATACTCCCTGTGAAGGACCGGATGAACCGCAAGAAGGAGTTTATCTGCAATATTCAATTGACAATGGCGCAACTTGGATTGATATAAACTACTTTGACCCCAACGGAGGAAACGACCCGCAATTGGTTAACTGGAACAACTGGTGTTTTGCAGTACCTGCTGCAGCACTTACTGCCAATACAAAATTTCGGTGGTTTCAGGATGCCGATTCGGGTGCAGACTATGACCATTGGGGAATTGACAATGTGGTGATTTACTGCAACGACCCTTCTTACAATATTATTTGGACGCATGACGGCTATAATGCCGGACCTGTAGGGGGAACTAATCCGACACCGGTGGCTCCTCATAGCACTACAAGTTATATAGTGGTAATGAGCAACGGAACAGTTACGTGTCGAGATACAGTGACCGTAGTAGTAGTGAATCCTACCATAACGTTGAATGCCGGTAACGATACAGTTGTTTGCACCGGACAATGTGCTACCTTAAATGCAACGGCAAAGATTGTTCAAAAACCTGCAAAAACGCCTACATACCAAAATCAGGAGCAAGCTACAATTACGGGAACTCCGGGCTTTCCGGGCTTTCCTCCTATAATTCCTTCAACTCCCGGCACTGCTTTTCTGAACATGGATATAAATATCACCAACCTTAATTTATCTACGGTTACCAATGGCTATATCACCAGCGTATGTATCAATTCGTTGAACATGTTTTTGTTTGCCGGAATAAACATATTCGATATCTGGTTGGTTTGTCCGACTGGAGATTCTATACTACTAGTCAAGGATAGTACTTTAACCGGTAATTCTTTAACTAACACCTGTTTTGTTCCTGCAGGAAGTAACATCACTTCCGCCTCTTCTCCTTACACAGGTAGTTATTCTCCCAATCAATCGTTTAACGGGCTAACCGGTTGTGATGCGAATGGAGTTTGGTCGTTGCACTTTCAGGCAATCTTCAGTGGATTTTCACTTCCAACAGGAACTTTTAATAGTTGGAGCATTTCATTCAATGACCCCGAAGTTTCCTATGTAGGTAACTTCAATTGGAATCCAACTACGAACATGACAAATCCGAATTCGCTTACGCCAACGGTCTGTCCGCCACCAACAGCTTACACACTTACAGTTTCAGATACTGCAGGATGCGTAACACAAAGCGATGTAGTAAATGTAACTACGCAAACTTGTTGTTCTTTAACTGCCACTACTACGCAAACACAACCCACCTGCGGTGGAAGTAATGGAAGTATTACAGTTTCACCAACACCGGTTGGTCCGGTGTACTTATTTGCATGGAGTAATGGTGCTACTACACCAACAGCTTCTGGTTTAGCAGCAGGAACTTACACAGTTACGATTACAAATCAGTCTACGCCTACTTGCACTTTCTCTACAAGCGTTACGCTTAACTCAAACAGCACACTCAATGTTTCTTTCAGCAATCAGGTAAATCCTACTTGCACAGGAAACAACGGTTCTATTACAGTAACACTTGCCGGTGGAACTGCACCGTATTCAATTACGGTTGATACCGGTACCACACCTTTTACTTTTCTTTCACCTATTCCCGGTTCGCAAAATATTCCCGGCTTACATGCAGGAACAGTTGATGTAAGTGTTACCGATGGGCAGGGTTGTATTGCCACCGCTACGGCAACTTTAGTAGCACCAAACTCGGTGAATGTTTCTTTCTCAAATCCTGTAAATCCGACTTGCGCGGGTAACGATGGTTCTGTTACCGTAACACTTGCCGGAGGAACTGCACCTTATGCAGTTACCGTAGATACCGGTGTTACTCCTTTTACATTTAACTCACCCATTGCAGGTTCTCAAAATATTCCGAACTTACATAACGGCACAGTTACGGTAAGCGTGACCGATGGTGCAGGGTGCACATCCAACGCATCTGTTACTCTCACCGCACCGGTTAACTGTTGCGGGCTTACAGTAAGTGCTATTCTTGTTCAGCCAACTTGCGGACAAAACGATGGAAGCATAAGCTTGACACCTGCTGGTAATTCTGCTGCATGTACTTACGTATGGGGTGGTGGGCAAAGCACCTCAGCTATAACAAGTATTGGCGCAGGAAATTATGATGTAACTATTACTGACCCGGGTTTCCCGAATTGCTTTATTGATACAATCTTTTCACTTAACTCAAACAGTTCGTTAAGTATTACACTTACCAATCCTGTAAATCCTACTTGCGCAAATAATGACGGTTCTATTACAGTGAATCTTAGTGGAGGAACTGCGCCATATAATATTTCAGTAGATACCGGTGGAGGCGGAGCACCTATTACGTTTGTATCACCTGTTGCAGGCTCTCAGGCTATTCCGGGTTTACATGCAGGTACTTATGCAACTTCTGTTACCGATGCAGGTGGATGTCAATCGAATGCAACTGCTACGCTTACTGCTCCAATTTGTTGCACTATTCAGGCAACGGCTGCCGTTGTTCCGCCAACCTGCGGTCTGAATAATGCGTCTATTACTGTTACTGTTTCCACATCCGGAATTTCTCCTTACACTTATTCGATTGATGGCATAACTTATCAGGCATCCAATACCTTTAATAATGTTGCCTCAGGAAACTACAACGCTATTGCTAAAGATGCGAATGCTTGTGCTGATACAGCAGCAGTTGTTGTGCCTGTCTCAACTAATAGTTTAAATGTAACAACAACACCAACCGATATTACCTGCTTTGGTGCGAACGATGGAACAATAACAACCACGATTGTTGGTGGAAATATTCCTTACGGCTACGTTTGGAATAACACGCTGACAACTTCTTCTATTCAAACACTTTCAGCAGGAAATTATTCGGTAACCGTTACCGATGCTTCCGGTTGCACAGGAACTGCTAGTGGAAGCGTTACAGAGCCAGCTTTACTTACAGTTAGTCTTGGTAATGACACTACGCTATGCGAAGGCTTACTGGTTATGCTTTCCGCGCCAAATGGATTTGCAACTTATTTGTGGAGTACGGCAGAAGCAACACAGAATATTGTTCCACTCGCTACCGGTGCGTATTCTGTTACTGTTACCGATAATAATAACTGCACAGCAAGCGATGCAGTAAATGTGAATTTCGTTCCAATGCCACTAGTTGATTTAGGTGATGATAAAATTGCTTATGAAGGTGAGCATATTGGAATTTTTGCCAGCATAAATTTAGGAAACGCCACCGGTGGAACTTATAACTGGATGCCTGATACTTTGTTGAGTTGTGCCGATTGTCAGAACACGGTAGCTCTCGCTATTGATACTATTACTTACATTTTAATTTATACGGATAACTACGGCTGCTCTGCATCGGATGATATTGTGGTGAACGTGTTACCGGTTGGCGATATTTTTTGGCCTAATGCATTTACTCCAAACGGAGATGGCAACAATGATATTTTCTTGCCGTTCGGAATTGGGGTAAAACAAATAAACTGGCAAATGTTCAACCGCTGGGGCGAAAAAGTTTTTGAGTCGAACAACTTCTTCTTCGGTTGTGATGGAACTTATAAAGCACAACCTCTACCAACAGGCGTTTATGTTTATAACGCCAAACTGGTAATGATGAATAATAAGGAACGCAAATACAAAGGCAGCGTTACGCTGATTCGCTAAGCAGAAAAGAGATGTTATCTTTTTTAAAAGGTTACATCTCTTTTCTTTCTCTCAACTTTTCTTCGCTTTATTTGTTGTGAATTAAAAACAGATAAACATGAAAACCATTCTTACTTCTCTTCTTGTAATTTTTCTTTCGGCTGCACCAACTAAAACTGTTTACGATTTTACCGTGAAAGATATTGACGGCAAAGACGTTTCGCTTGCGCAATACAAAGGCAAAGTTCTGTTGTTTGTAAACGTGGCAAGTATGTGTGGCAACACTCCACAGTACAAAGACATTCAAAACCTTTATGAAAAATACAGCAGTAAAGGCTTAGTTGTGTTGGGCTTTCCTGCCAACAATTTTATGGGTCAGGAACCGGGCAGCGATAAGGAGATTAAACAATTCTGCACTAAGGAGTATGCGGTTACTTTTCCTATGTTTTCTAAAATTTCTGTAAAAGGAAAGGATATTGCTCCGCTTTATTCTTACTTAACTCAGAAATCAGAAAATGGAGTTATTGATGCTAAAGTTGGTTGGAATTTTCAGAAATTTCTCGTAGGTAAAAAGGGAACTGTAATTAGTGCTTTGGCTCCCGGCACTTCAGTAAATGATGAAGCCTTTATGAAAGCAATCGAGAAAGCTTTAGCAGAGTAGGAATCAGTAGGCAAGAAATAAAAAACAAAAAGGCACTCAATCGAGTGCCTTTTTGTTTTTGTAAATTTTCTATTTGCTATTTCTTTTTATCTCCAATAGTCAAATTCCAAATGAGAACTACTATCAATAGCACTGCAATTTGTGCTCCGCAACTTTCTAATGTTGGGAAAATGCCAAGCAATTCAACTCGCATTACTGGAAGTGCATGAACCGGTATGTAATTCAACACTTGAAAGGAATGAACTCCTTTGCCTGTTAATACCACAGCGAGAATTCCCATTACGAAGGAGGAAATTTTGAACAGTTTTGGAATAGGAAGTTTGGTAGAGAATTTCAAAACCAGTGAAGCGAGAACAATCACCACAATGAACGCGGTAATTACTCCTAAAACAATCGCGTTACTTTGCTTGCCTCCCGATTCAATGTTTAGTGCAGAAAGAAAAAGAACTGATTCAAACACTTCGCGGAACACTACAAAAAATGAAAGTGCTGCAAGTCCTAATACACTCTCGCTGCTTACTACGCCCTGCATCATTTTGTTTACATAGTCCTTCCATTTTCCTATTTCGCTTTTCCCGTGCAGCCAAAAACCAACATAAAGCAGCATCAGCACAGCTATAAACGAAATACTACCTTCAATCAGTTCTACATGTTGAAGTTGTTCTTTCATTAAACTTCCACCAAAAAGCCAAAGAGCAATGCCGGATAAAACAGCACTTATCCAGCCGGCATGAATCCATCTTTTATAATTTTTCAACTCGGTTGCTTTCAGAATAGAAAGAATTACCATGATAACAAGAAATGCCTCTAATCCTTCACGCAGCAACACTGAAGCCGCTAACAGAAGTGCTAGCCAGAACGAATAATTTTTTTTGTTCAGCACTTCATTCATACTTTTTACAGTAGCGCGCACAGCGTTCAACGAATCTTTTACTTCTATCACCGGTCGGTTTTCATCCATCATTTTCCGAAGACGCTGCATTTGCTCTTCCAGTTTTTCCATCAGATTGGGGTCAGTGGCTTTCAACTGGTTTTCTACCGGTTCTATTCCTTCCAAATAAGAAAGAGCAGCTAATTGTGATGCTTCGGAATATTTTCCCTGCTGATACAATTCCATAGCACCGTCTAAATATTTTAAAGAGGTATTGATGAATTCACTTTCATCAAGCACCGGTTGCTGCAAACGTATAGACGCAAGAACAGTTTTTTCTTTAACGGTATCATTTAACCGGAAGGAACTCAGAAATTCCTCATCGCTGTTAGTCGCAACTTCGCCTACCGAAATGGAGTCAATAAATTTTTGTGTCGTTTCATCTTTTAAAAACGGACTGCTATTCAGCGATTGATAACGTAAGGAAACAACATAGAAGGCAACTTCCCAAACCTGCTCGTCATCCAATGTTGGATGTGCCTTCATGCCGGTTCCTTCAATTCCCAAACGAATGGTATTGAAAGCCGTGAACGGAGAAATAGTTTTCATTCGCTCGTTGTCCTGAAAATTTCTCGGCTTAGGGTCAAGGTCTTTTCCTTCCGGTCCGTCACCATAGCCGTTGTTCCCGTGACACTTCACACATTCCGTTCTAAAAATAATTTTTCCGTTTTTCAGATTCGGATACTTGGAAGGTGTAATGATTAAGCCCGAAGCTGCAATGACCTTATTCTTTGTTTCGTTGGCTAAAGGCGCAACCAATTCAAACGCAGCGTGTTTATTTATCAGACTATCTAACCGGTGAATCAAAACTCCGATTGTAGCAGAATCATTATCGCTCCATCCGGTGGAGTAGAGATTGTAATATTTTACAGAAGCCTCCGCAAATTCAAGAGCCTCTTCATACTCATCTTCGCTTACCACTTTTCCACCCTTAACAGCAAACTGATAATCGTGACTGATATAATTTAAAGTATGAACAAGAATGCGAGATTGCTCTCCATTTTCAGCAAACGCGAGAACAGAGATTAGAAGAAAAAGAAACGCGCAACAGAAACTTTTCATTGTGTATTTTGAACGAAAAACGAGTTTAGACTTATTCTAAACAAGCGCGAATGTAAAATGTTCAATGGAAATAGGAAGTATGACTTTAGTCAATGAGTTTCTGCATCTCATTGTCATAAACCGAAATCAAATTGCTCCAATCATATTTACGCGCATATTGCTTAGTGTCCATTACGCGGATATATTTTACATCCATAATTCTCCGTTGCAATTTGGCAGTGAAATCTTCTTCTTCATAAAAGAAAGTAGAATGAAATTGCGCAGGAATATGTTCGGGATAGGCCAAACGCTTGGGAAGAAAAGGAACTACATTGCAATACATGGCTTCCACTATACTTCCACCAAAAAAATCTTGAGTTGAAGTAACCGGTAGTAAATCGGCAGTCCATAGCCATTTGCAGTATTCGTCAAATGTTTCGGCATAACCGAAATGCAGAATTTTATCTGCCAGTTTTTCTTTTGCCTCATCGAATATTTTTGGTCGCTTCTCATAGTTTTCACCCAATACAACTAAACGAAAATCAATTCCATGCTCTTGCAACTCAAAGAGTGAATTAAAAAAGCGTTCAGGGTTTTTATCGTATTCCCAGCGATGATTCCAAAGAATAACTGCGCGGTTTGGTTTTTCAATTTTAGCAGGCTTGTGTTCATCCAGCTTTTCCAAATCCATTCCCAGATGAAGCACAGAAGATTTTTTTCGAATTGTCTCAACCGTTTCTAAATTATTGTTGTCGGGAAAAGCTTTCAAAAATTTTGGAAGTTCATTCAGAAAAGCATCAAAATGATATTGCGAATTGAAGAAAACATGGTCAGCCGCTAATGCCGAAGCATAATTTATAAACGCATAATGATTATCACGCTGCAGTTTAACATCCGCATCAGCAGGACTCCAGGGATAATTCAGTTGATTCTCATGAAAGTAAATAGCGTTAGGAATGTTGTGCGAACATTTTCTGGTGAGTGACAAATACAAATTCAAGTCAATCATGTCAGTAGCCAGAATTAAATCGGGTTTTACTTTCGGTTGCAGTTGAGCTAAAGAAACTGCCCCGCCATGCATTCGCCATTTCCAATGGTGTCCGCTAAGCGAAAGGATTTCAATTTCATGTTTACTGAATCGCTTAAATTCTTCTGCCCATTTTTTGTGCGAGCCGGTAAAGAAAGTTTCGAGAAGAAGAATGTTCATGCGCCCGAATTTAAATCTTTTCTTTGCGCCATATGCTGAATATTGGTCAATACAACACATTGCAGATTTCCAGACGAACCGAAAACGGTTTTTATCTGGCAGAAACCGAACCCGGAGATTTGTTGGAAGAAGTGCTTCTTCCCAACAAATACATCACGCCTGAAATGAAGGAGGGCGAAACGCTGAAAGTGTTTGTCTATAAAGATTCAGAAGACCGTCCCGTTGCTACTACGCAAACTCCGCTGGCGCAAGTTGGCGAAGCCGCTTATCTATTAGTAAAAGAAGTAAATAACATAGGCGGTTTTTTAGACTGGGGTCTAGAAAAAGATTTGTTTCTGCCTTTCCGCGAACAGGCGGAACGTATTGAAGCGGACAGATATTATCTGGTTTATATTTTTCTTGATTACGCTTCTAAACGAATTGCTGCAACCACCAACCTCAACAAGTTTATAAAGAACAAAGACGTTGAATTAAAACAGAACGATGAAGTTGATTTGCTGATTACTTACGAAAACGAAGTAGGCATACGCGTTATCATTAACCAAAAACATTGGGGAATACTTTTCAAGAACGAAATTTTTAAACCGGTTGAGAAGGGAACGCACGTAAAAGGATATGTGAAGAAAGTTCGGGAAGATGGAAAGATTGATGTGGCATTGCAAAAACAAGGAATAGCCGCAGCAAAAGATGTAACTGACATTTTATTAGAAAAACTAAAAGAGCACAAAGGATTTCTATCGCTAAGTGATGTTACTCCACCTGAAGTAATTCACGAAGTACTTGGCATCAGTAAAAAGAACTTTAAGAAAGCGGTAGGCATTTTATACAAGGAAGGAAAGATTGAACTGAAGGAAAATCTCATCCGGCTCATAGTAGAGAAAAAGAAAAGATAAAGAAGAAGGCAACCGTCACCGTTTGCCTTTTTCTTTATTACCACTCGCCACTCGCTACTTACTATTTATCTCATCGCAATATAATCTCCAAGAGCATTCACACTACTGCTGAATCCGAATTCATTGTTTACCAAGTAGTAATTGTTTTGGTCAAGCGTTTTTGGATAAGCCAGTTTAGCTACTTCCAACTTTGAACTTTCAAACCAGAACAACTGCATCAGTTCGCGAACCTGTGAGGTGGTGAAGTAGTTGTAGCAAAGCGCCTGTTTGAAAATTGTCAAACGTGTGCTTTCAAAACCTGCGTTGTCGATAGTTTGTTTCAACTGACTGAAATCGTTCTGGCACATTGGCATCGGACCAATTGGTGTAACCGGTGCTATAGGAGCGCGGTTCTGCAATTCGTTTTCACATCTTTCGCGAACCGGTAGCCTTGGATAACGAACATCAACTTTATTCGGATTGCATGGGTCCATGAATGCGCGGATATCATCAAACTTTACTTTTTGCATTTCAGGAAAAACTGTTACCCATGATTCTGCATTGGCAGTAAGAACAATCATTCCTCTGAACGCGCTGTTCATACCATGATGTCCCCATGTGTTTCCAACTCTGTAAACTTGCAGAAAATGTTTTCCTCCTTGCAAATTCGATATTCTGGCAACACTGCCCACTCCACCGGTTTGCTGCCCGTCAATAAAAACTTTGAACGGAGCGTTATCGTTCAGGCGAAGGTTAAGAATTGATTGTCCGAACTGTGCAGAAGCACTTAGAACTGTCAGGGTGATAAGTGCGAGTGTAATGATGCGTTTCATAATTTGTTTCTCCTTTGATTTTTTGGTGAAGAAATATGCGTGTATGATTTCGAAAGTGATGCCATAGTTTAATGGCGAGTAGTGTGTGGCAAGTGGAGAGTGATTGAAACCCTTGTTGGTGTTGGGTTTGGGGCGTATGTGAAAAAATGTAAATGCGCTTAATCATTGCCTTTGTCAGCACAAAAGGAAGATTATTGCAATAGATTTTCAGCAACAGCAAATTACAGGGTATTCCTAAATATTTACATTAGCACCTTAACATATTATTATGCGTTATCAAACTATCAACTCAGAATTATTTAAACAGAACCGGAAGAATTTTGCCAAAGCGATGAAGAAGAACTCGCTGGCAGTATTCGTGAGCAACGACATTGTTACCCGCAGTGCCGATGCTGCTTATAAGTGGCGACAAAATCCCGATACGTTTTACCTGAGCGGTATTGACCAGGAAGAAACTTTTCTGATTCTTTTTCCTGATGCACCAGAAGCAAAACACCGCGAGGTATTATTTGTGCGCAGAACCAATGAGCAGATTGCTATTTGGGAAGGCAAGAAACACACCATTGATGAAGCGAAAACAATTTCTGGTGTAGAGACTGTTTATTGGAGCGATTCGTTTGAAGATATTTTTAACATGCTAATGCACTACGCAACACATGTTTATTTGAACACCAACGAACACGACCGCAGCATTAGCATGGGCGAAGCCACTGAAGTAAAATTTGCACGTAAGGTAATGAACGATTTTCCGCTGCATAAATACGAACGCAGCTCACCGCTGCTGCACGAGTTGCGCGTAACCAAATCGAAATACGAAATTGATTTGTTAGGCAAGGCAATTGATATAACCAATAAAGGTTTTCAGCGCGTGCTTAAGTTTATTAAACCCGGTGTGTGGGAGTATGAAGTGGAAGCTGAATTGACACACGAATATGTTATCAATCGCGGAACGGGTCATGCTTACGAGCCTATTGTTGCCACTGGTGCAAATGCCTGCGTGCTGCATTATGTAAGTAACGAAGCACAATGCAAAGCCGGTGAACTTTTGCTGATGGATTGCGCAGCAGAATACGCTAACTACTGTGCCGACCTTACGCGCACCGTACCGGTTAGCGGAAAGTTTACCGCACGCCAAAAAAGCATTTACAATGCGGTGTTACGCGTTCACCGCAAAGCTGCAGCCATGATGAAACCAGGTGTTGTGTTAAACGATTTGAACAACGAAGTGCGTTTAATAATGCAGGATGAATTGATAAAACTAAAGCTGCTGAAAGCTACTGATGTAAAAAAGCAAAACCCAGATGCGCCACTTTACAAAAAATATTTTCCTCATGGCACAGCGCACTTTTTGGGTTTAGATGTACATGATGTAGGTAATCGCTTTGCAAAACTAAAAGCTGGAGCCGTGCTTACCTGCGAGCCGGGCATTTATATCCGTGCCGAAAAAATTGGAATACGGATTGAAAACAATTTGCTGATAACAAACAACAAACCGGTTGACCTGATGGCTAAAATTCCTATTGAAGCAGAAGAGATTGAGGAGTTGATGAACAGCAAGTAGTGAATGGCGAGTGGCAAGTGGTAAAAGACAAAAAGAAAATACAAAATGAAACTGTTTAACCTCGCAAACATTCTAACGCTCATCAATCTTTTAGCCGGTTGTATGGCGGTGGTGTTTTTGTTCAATTATCAAATGGAGTGGGTCCCGTATTGCATGCTCATTTCACTCGTTGCCGATTTTCTTGACGGCTTTGCTGCGCGCTTAACCAAAAAACCAACCGATATTGGTTTGCAGTTAGATTCGCTGGCAGATGTGGTGAGCTTTGGGGTAGTACCGGGTGCCATTATATTTCAACTGCTGTTTCAGAAGTATGAAATGAGCGACCAGCTTATTTCTACCAACCGCATGTATCTGTATTCTGCACCGGCATTTATTATTACGCTGTTTGCCGCCTTGCGTTTAGCAAAGTTTAATGTAGATGAAAGACAGACCGATGGATTTATTGGTTTGGCAACTCCTGCTGCAACCATGTTTGTGGTGGGTTTATTGCTCATGTTTCTGAACAATACTTTCGGTTTATCTCACTTTATTTTCAGCGGCAAAGTTTTATACGGCACGGTTGGTTTGCTTTCTGTTTTAATGCTTACTGAAATACCCATGTTCGGTTTTAAATTTAAGAGTTACGCGTGGAAAGAGAACGAGGTAAAATATCTGTTTATAATTCTTTCGGTGGTTTTATTGGCTACTCTTAAATTCGCGGCTGTATCGTTAATTATTATTCTTTACGTTATCGTTTCACTCATTCAAAAACTTATTACCAAATGAATTTTCGCGCAGAAATAGATGTAATGCCTTTAAAAGAATTACTCGACCCTCAAGGCAAAGCCGTTGCTCACGGTTTACAAAAAATGAATTTTGACGGTGTGGCTGATGTGCGCATTGGCAAACACATTACGCTTAAAATTAGTGCTGCCAGCAAAGAAGAAGCCACCACACAAGTAGAAAGCGCCTGCAAAAAATTGCTGGCCAATGCTATTATGGAAGGTTATAAGTTTGAGGTAATAGCAGAGTAAACCCCTTCCCGCAGAGAAGCGGGATGAAACAAAATCCCCTAAAGGGCATTCGCAATGTCTAAGCTATTTGTCGTACCTACTCCGGTTGGAAATTTAGAGGACATCACGCTTCGCGCTATCCGCGTTTTAAAAGAGTGCGATTTAATTTTGGCTGAAGACACGCGCCAAACAAAAAAGCTGCTCGACCATTTTCAAATTCAAAAGCAGCTTATAGCCTACCACAAATTCAACGAGTATAAAACCGTTGAATCGGTTACCGAAAAAATAAAATCAGGTATGACCATTGCGCTGGTGAGCGATGGCGGCACTCCCGGTATATCTGACCCCGGTCATATTTTAATTGCGGCCTGCATTGCTGAGAATATTCAGGTAGAAACTTTGCCTGGTGCTACTGCTTTTGTTCCTGCACTGGTTAATTCGGGCTTTGCAACTGATGAGTTTGTATTCATCGGATTTCTTCCGCACAAGAAAGGAAGAATGACTAAGCTGAAAGAAATTGCGCTGATTGAAAAAACAATTCTGCTTTACGAATCGCCTTTCCGTGTTTTAAAACTGCTTGAAGAATTGAAGCTGTACATCGGGATTGAAAGGAAAATTTCGTGCTCAAGAGAAATTTCCAAAATGTTTGAAGAAACTGTTCGCGGAACTGCAGATGAGTTGATTCTGCATTTTACTAAGAAGGAACCTAGAGGAGAGTTTGTGGTGGTAATTGAGAGTAATATCAAAGCTCAAAAATCAAAAATCAAAGAGTAGCTACTTCCGCAACTCCAGAACTTCGCGCCAGCTTTTTCTTATTAGTTCTATGCTCCATTTTAAAATTACTAATGCACCGAAGAGTGCAAGAATGGAGTCGAGCATCTTCCAGCCAAAATATTTTATTGCCAGTAGCGAGATAATGGCAAACACACTCAGCACCACATCGCTTAATACGTGCAGATAAGCCGCTTGTAGGTTCACGTCTGTCTTTTCTTCTTCGCGGTGTAAAAAGAATGCGCTTGCTCCGTTTACTGCTACGGCTATTACGGCAACCAGTAAGGCTTCGTTGGTTACATCAGCATTTGTATCAAAAAATCCGGTGACAGATTCGTAAATCATACCGAGGGTGATGAGCAGCATGATAACCGCACTGGCAAAGCCGCTGAGTGAAATTACTTTGTGTTGTTGCGCGTGGGTAATTTCGTTTTTGTTGCGGAGAATATAATAGTAAGCACTCCACGCCAGCAACAATACCAACACATGACTTAGCATGTGCCAGCCGTCCATCATCAGCGTTTTTGAATTAGAGGCATAACCAAAATACAGCTCAAGCAACATGGTGCAAAACGAAATACAAACTACAATACGCGTGCTGCGCTCGTTGGCGTGAATGTGATAATGCGAGTGGTCGTGGTGATGTTCGTGCGCCATAAATACGGTTCAAAGAAAAGAAATTTGGTCAGCAGGTGGTGTCTGTGTATGTCGTCAAAATAAATTGGATTTTAAAAGTAATTGTTCAATGTAGCGTTTTGCAGAATTTAATGGTTGAATTTTTGGAGGTATTACAAGTTTGGATGTAGTGGTGAAGAGAACTTCTCTCCACCACTTTTATTCCCGTTGGTTGAGCTATCCCTATCCGGTTGCGCTCCAGCAGAGCCCGTTTCTGTTTTACCACAACTACTGGATAGAATCACCATTGCTTGTTTACCTTTCTAATCCCTTCTTCGATTAATGAATTGCTACCACTTAAATCTTGCGGTTACAAAAAAATTGCGTCCAGGTGCGCTTATGCCCGAAGCAAACTGACGGTAGCGTAAATCCATCAGGTTATCGCAGCCTAAATCGAAACCGAAATATTTAACCGGCTGAAAACCGATGCGTGCATTAAGCGTAGCCCAGCAAGGTAAATCGGTACCGGTGCCTTGTCCGAAGTTGTCTTCGCCAAGCATGTTGTAGTCTTTCACTTTCTTTTTGCCGTTAAACACCGAGAAAAACTCGCCACGTACCCATTTGTAACTGGCGCGGAAACCGGCACGACCGTAAATAGGAGAGATATGGTCGAGCGGATATGGAGTAGTATCGGTTTTAATTCTTCCGTAAGTGTAAGTAAACGATGCATACACACTCAACCAGTCGGTAATATCGGCTTCGGCAGCAGCGGTTACACCTGCTATGTAAGCTTTGTTCTTGTTTACCAGGGTAAGCACATTGCTCACTGTTCCATCGTAAGTAAGTGTATCGGCACCGTTAAAGGTTCCTTTATCGGCAGTAATAGCATTAATAAAATAAGTATAGAAACCGGTGGCACTTACCCGGAATTTACCGGCAAATGTTTTCTCAATGGTCAATTCCCCGTTGAGCGTGTATTCCGGTTTAAGTTTACTGTTTGGCACCACTACACTGCCCGGTACCGATTCAAAAATCTTGGCAATGTCATCTACATTAGGTGCGCGGAAACCGGTGCTGAATAAAGCTGCAATGCGGAAACCTTTACCAGGCAATGCCACTAAACCTAAATTACCCGAAACTGCGTTGTGCAGGTTCTTCAACTCGTTGTACGGGAGCGGGAAAAAATCCTGACTGGCTTCGGTTAAGGTAGATTTCATGGTAACTAAGTTGTAACGGATGCCATCGCTCAAAATTAGTTTTGGTGTAATTACCCAGTTGTGCGTTAAGTAAAGAGCTACATAGTTCATACTGTTTTTACCATCAGGGTAGCGGGTGCTTGCCGCGCGGGTAGTATCAACGTTTACGTTTCTTTCTACTGCCGATGATTTAAGCATGTTAAACTGCCCTTCTAAACCAAAGTTGAGGGTGTGCGTTTTAATTATTTTTCTAAAATCGGCATGAACACCCGCTATGTTTACCTTCTCGGTTCTTTCGGTACGGAAAGTTTTGCCAAAGCCACGGTTGTTGCGGCTCTCCACAATGTTTTGGTAGTTTAAACCAATGCTTATTAAATCGAGAGGTCCGGCATTCTTCCAGTTAAAATCGTAAACTGCCAGCAAGCGTTGCTGCGGACCGTAATACCATTCTGCATCTTTTAAAATGGTAGAACCTGATGTAACTGCTAACCGGTCGTAACGCGGCACGTTTGATGAGTTAGAGAACTGCACATTGATTACATGCGAAATATTTTCGCTTTGCTGAAACAAAAACTTTTGCAACAAATCGTATTGCCAGTAACCGCTGCCTGCCTGCACATTGTTTACTTTATTCATAATGGCAGTATCTTTTTGTCCGGTTACGTTGCCAATAGAATCTAACGCATTAGTGCGTGCCTGATAGTAATCTCGAGTCCACAAACCGGCTGTGGCTTGGGTTACGTAATTACCCATGCGCAAATCGCCAAAGCGCGAGAAGGTAGTGGAGGTAAGCGAGGCAAATTTTTTGCAGCCGAAACCCAAATCAAGGTGACCGGTTAACTCGTTGTTTACACTTCCGTAACGGAACATACCATTACCGGTGCTTAGGAATTTCTTATCGCCCGAAAGCTGCGGATTCTTGGTGCGCATGTGTACCACACCGCCTAAGGCATCGCTACCGTAAACAGTTGATGAGGGACCGTAAAGAATTTCAATTCTGTCGAGTATGTTATTGTCAACCGTAATAACGTTTTGCAGGTGGCCGGCACGGAACAGAATGTTGTTCATACGAACACCGTCTACTACCATTAATACACGGCTGGCTTCAAAGCCGCGCAGCACTACGCTACCACCACCTTGTTGGCTCATTTGCACAAAGGCAGCACCGCTGTTCATTAAAACATCTCCGGTTCGTTGTGCGTTCAGCCGCTGCAAATCCTTACTCTTTAATACAAAGGTTTGCTGAGCTGCATTGCTTTTTAAACTTTCAAATTTACTGTCGGCAATAATTACCTCTTTCAGGTTTACCTGCTTATCGGTAGAGTCTATCTGACTATAGGAATGGAATACTTGAAATACTAGAAGGGGTAGAAAAAATATTTTTTTCATGCTTAAGTTTTAAGGTTAAATAGATACACGCAAGCGCATAACAGGTAAACCTGCTCAACTACATTTGTGCAATGGGGTAAAATCTGATTAACAGTAAAACGTATCGGGCGGAGGAGAAACCGATTCAACCGAAAGTTGCGAGAGGAATTGAGGATTAGAATTATATAGCGGTGAACAGGTTAAGGTGTTATAACATTTCCACTCACCGGCTGGCGAAACAAACTCCAACAAACTAAAAGCAGGTATAGTCTGCTTGCCTTTAGCAGCGTTGCTTTCTTCATTAAAAAAGGAAACAAGTTTACTGAGCAAGCCGGTTTCTTTATGGTCAAAATAGGCGGTCAGAATTATTTTGCCCTGCTTAATTTCTTTCTTCATCACATCATACATACCGCCATTTGAACTAAACTCTCTGCCGCCTTCGTATTTATTTAACCTGTTGTATTCTGCTTCGGTAAAAACAAATTGTTGAGTGTGCTTCTGCTTTTCCTGTTTCAGCAGTTGCTTTACCTCTGCCCTAATTTTATACCGCTGAACACTGAACGAAATAAAATAGCCGCAGATATTGACCAGAAGAAATACCATAAAAGATAAAGAGATTATCTTTTTCATGAGCCAAACAAATGTAAACTGAAACAGCTATAAAACAAGACTGGCTGAAGTTGTGTCGCAACAGGTTCCTCCCCTTGCTGATGCTTTGCTCCGAGAGAACCTGTCGGGACACAACCTAAATAAAATAGGTAAAGAGTGTCTATAAAGTTGCCGCTAACGTTTTACGGATTGCCGAAGGCGCGGTTAAAAATGCGCCTACTTATCCGTAAACACTAAACTAAAAAGAATGAACAAAGCTACCACTAACTACTTCACCCCCGCTTTCGGTAATGCGATGTTAGCGGCTGCCGTTCTTCTGTCGTATGAATGTGTCACCCGTTAATGATTTGAATCTTTTCTTTTATTTCTAATACTACTTTGTCAAAGTCATACTTTTCATTCACGTAAATTAAAACACAGTTATTGACTTCACAGAGTTTTCTTTTTTTCTCATCGCGCTCTAAGTTTTTTTCAAATGCTTCCTTGCCACCGAAATACTCAACTGGTTCATAGTGTTGCAGACCTTGATATTCAATTCCAATATTTAAAATTGGGAAGTAAATATCTAGACGTTGTCTGCCCAGCCAGTCAGGATTTCCTTGGTGTATGACTTCATAATCTGTAAACGTGTCTTTGATTTTATAAAAGAGTTCTGTTTCACTAATCCAACCCTCTCCAATTTTCGGCATTCCTATCTCAGCTCTATACAAGTCCTCCGCTTTTTTAAGGATTAGTCTAAACTGATTTAATATGGCTTTCTCTACAACATGCTTGGTCGTTATAGAATCGTGTAGCGCTTGTTGATTGTCGTCAATAGATTTGTAGTGGTGATACTCTGATTCACTTAAATAGAACTTGTGATAATACTCTGCTAAATAAACATTGTCGTTTGATGCCTTGTAAAGCCTGTCCGCATCAAAAAATAAGTCAAAGAAATTTGAGTTTTTCTCCTTTTCGTATGTCTGCAAATATTTTTCCGCAAATGGTTTGATAGCTTCGATATTGTTTTGACCAAAATCTGTCAAATGACTAAATCCACCTAACCTCACCATTAAATCGCCATCTAAAAGTTTTCGCTTTAGTTTTTGCTCATACTTCCAAACTGTTTGAACGGATATATACTCTCTACGCTTCAGGAATTTCCATGCACTCTCATAATCAGACTGCTTTTCAAATTCGTCAATGATTGAAAGTGAGGTGTAATTCCCTGTCTTAGGATAGTATTTTTCTAGATTGTCGAATTGCTGCTGAAGAATGCTTATGTCCTTGTGCTGGTTGTATTCTCTAATAAGGTCGTAGTATAAAATGAAAGTGTAGTTGTCATTGCCCTCAATGTCGTTAAAGACATTATTCAAAAACAGATTTTTAAAATGGTCGTAATATTTTTTTTGCTCACCACTTGCGTTTGTAAGTGCGTCTATCGAATAAACATATTGATGCGCCCAGTAAGGAATGGGTATTTCTGATTTTTTTAAGCCAAGACTAGCTTTGTCAACAATTTGTTTTTTGCTTTTACTGTCATTCCAAAATTGAATTTTACCCACTACATGAACATCATTTAAATCAATGGTGTCTTTTAATCGTTTGGGTAAGTAAAGGTCACCACCAACAAATTGAAGCTGTCCTAAGTTAGAAATTGGTGTATCTCTCAAACTCAATTTGCCGCCTACATATTTTAGGTTTCCTAAGTCGGAAAGATTAGAATACCTGAAAGAGGCATCACCACCTATTTTCTCAAGTCTGCCAAGGGATTTTAGCGGTGAAAATATTGTGTAAAAGCTAGTCCAGAAGTCGCCTGTAATTTCGGTTAGGTTGCCTAAGGATTCTAAAGTCGAATCGCTAATGCCGAGAAAACCATTTATCGCTTCAACATTTTCTAATGTCTTCAAGTGCTCTCCCCGAATGACAATATCGCCATTGACTGAATTGGAAGTGGTCAGTCTTTGTAAGTCGCTTTGGGTAAATATGTCGGTCGGATTATATCCCATGAATGACACGGCTGCCGCTTTTAGCGGCAGCCGTATTTATTTATTTGAGTTTGTCAGCAATACCAAACCAGTTGTGGTCAAAACCAAACTTTGCAAGCGCGCCAACAACAGCAGATACAACTATCCACCAAAATTTAGAAAACCAATCCCAAACTTTTGATAGAGTAGATTTAATCTCGTCTTGATTGTCGGGTTGGCTTGTCGGTTGGCTAGGACTATTTTTAATATTAGTTACAACAGGCGATTTGTCAAAACGCGAATGAGATATGACTACACTGTCCTTAACTGCATTGTCAATATTAGTTACTTGCTTAACTGTCGGCTTACGTGCGACTATGTGTGTCCGGCTAGGATGTTCGAGCAGGTGTCCCGACTTAACCAAGTTCTCAATGTGTGAAATCCATTCATGTTCTGTCGGTGGATTTGGAAAGTTGTCGCACTCCTCTATCAAGTCACTACTAATTTTGTCGGACAGATACTTTTCAATAAAGTCCGTCATCTCGTCTTTTGTCATTACCAAAACTTTAAACTATGATGTGAAAATATACGCCATACGGTTGCCGCTAACTTAGAAATATACGCAAGTCTAAACATAAGCATTTGATTCTCACACCCCAACTTCCGCGCATTTTGTACTGTCGGTGCCTACAGTACAAAATGCGCAAGTCTGAGAACTTTAATAAAGCAAACGTTTTTACTTCTTCATACTCTCCATAGCCTCCAGTGCGCCTTCATGTTTAGCTTCCAGTAAATTATATTTTATCATTAGCTTATTATATTTCTCTTCCCATGCCTGTTTTTGGTTCAGCGCATCCGTTAATTCACTGGCAGGAACCATAACTTCTTTAGTGGCAGGTTTGCAAAGGTCAAACAGGTCTTCGTTAATAGCTTGGCCTACTTCTTTCAATTCAAACATATTCCAGTTTCGCTTTTTCAGCAACCGGGTAATAGCTGTTTCATACCAACCCAACTTTTTTGCCAGGTCTGCCTGAGTCATGTGTTTGCTTTCTAATAAATCGCTTACTATTTTGCCCATATCGGGCACCGATTTGTCGTTTGGATTATTTCTTCCCATGGGTTTTTATTTAGGAGGTTGATTTAATCTATAGAAAATGGCAATTATGTTATTGCTAATATCAATTACTAAGCTTGAAGTTGTATTTATATCACTTCAACTATCTTTATTTCTTCCTATAACAGCAACTTTACTTCCCATAGCAGCAAGTGCTCTTCCCATAACAGCAACTTTGCTTCCTATAACAGCAAGTTTTCTTCCCATAACAACCACGTTATTTCCCATAACAGCAAGATAAATTACTATAACAGCAAATTGCCTTTCTATAACGGCAAGTGTTCTTCCTGTAACAGCAACTTTACTTCCTATAACAGCAATCGGAATTCCCATAACGGCAAGTTTTTGAAAATATTTTGCGGAACAAAGGCAAAAGTTTTCTGATGCGTGTGCCCTGCCATAGGTTTACATAAAAATTAATTCACTCTAAAATTTAAACACTATGGACGACAGTCAAATTGAACACGTAGGCATGTTTGTGAAAGTGAAAACCTTTCTAAACAAAAAAACTTCGGAGCTTGCCTCTACTCCGGTTATTGCGGCTACTCTTCAGCCGGCATTCATTGCTAAAATTGATGAGATATTAGCTGAGGAAGAAGATGCCAGTGCGCCTATTACCGGCAGCACCGAACTAAAACGAAACCTGCGAACCGATGCGGAAGACAAAGGTTTTGAAGTGGCGGCAGCGTGTGTGGCGTATTATACTATTACAGTGCCCAACCCGGTGCTGCGCAAAAAGTGTGAGTTTCAGCGCAGCGACCTTCAGCCACCTAACACGCGCGACAGCGATTTGTATATAAAGATGAAACGGGTACATACTATTGCCGAACCTATTAAAGCACTGCTTGCACCTTTTGGTGTAGTAGCTGCCGATGTAGATGCACTCGACACAGCACTTGCAGCTTATTTTATTCAACTCGAAGCACCTTTTGATGCGCGTGGCGAGCGCCAGGCCAGCGGTGAGCAGGTGGACCGGTTGTTTGTTCAGGCTATGGAACTTTTAACCGAGCAGTTAGATGTGGTAATGAAATTTTACGTAACCAACAATCCCGAGCTGCACGATTATTATTTACACGCCCGCTCTATTGACCAAACCGGTGGCGGCCCAATACCCGATGAAGATGAAACTATCACTATTGCCAGCGCTACCTTTACAGGCGATACATTTTCGCCCGAGGTAAACGAAAACAGCCGCTATGTAATTACCAGCGGTGCATCGAACGGTGCGCAGCTTAATATCGGTTTCAGCAATATGCTGGGCATGTTCTCCGGTCCGTTTAAAACCGTTGACCCCGGTACTACGCTCGATGAAAAGGCAGTTGACCTTGGCTATATTGCCGGCACTACTAATTTTATTGTACTGCAGAACACCGGGAGCCCTAATCCGGTTAGTATTACGGTGCGGGGGAAGGTGTTTTATTAACCCCCAACCCCCTAAAGGGGGCTAACAGCCGGAGCGAATTCTCCCTCTCCACCGCAGTGGAGAGGGATGTCAAGCGAAGCGCAGACAGGGTGAGGCAATAAAAAAGGCGCGAATAAATCCGCGCCTTTTTTTTGCAGGGGCGATTCATGAATCGCCTAACCTTTAGAATGTAACCTGCGCACGAGCGTAAAACGAGGTTCCCATAAGCGGTGTGCCCGGGAAACTCTGCCACTGGTAATTGGTCACATTATTTACGTTAACCGAAAGCAACAGGCCTTTGTAAAACGAAGGACGGTAGCTTACCCGTGCATCGAGCAGGTAAGTAGGTTTTACATCGCCCTCGTAAACCGAAGAGTTGGCATGGTAACCCATTTGGTAACGGAAACTTAAACCGTAGCCAAAGCCGCTCTTCTTTAAGTTATGGTCAAAGCTGAAACTGGTTTTAAACTTAGGCGCGTTCAGGTAAATAGTTTCGCCAGAACTAAGAACGAATTTGTCTTTATCTACCCAACTCATGTTAGCACCAAAAGTAACGTTGTGCTGTTCGGTTTGCACTGCATCGTATTGCAAGCCCAAGTCAATACCAAACACATCTAAGCGGCCCACGTTTTTGTAAGTAAGCAGGTAATCAGATTTTACCAACTGGTCATCGTTAGGGGTAATGGTTCCCAGCGGAAAATTGTATGAAAGCACAATCAACTCATCCCACACACTGCCCGGTATAGATGGAACAATAGTAGAGTTCTGCAACGCACCGGCACCATCTAAAGTGCTTACCAAAATACTGTTGAGTGTTCCGCCATTGGCATAAAGGTTTTTGTATAACAAACCGTTAGTGTCAATCATAAAATTGCCCAGCGCATCGTACGAGCCGCCACCTAAATAACTATTGTGGTCAAGCAACACAGCACCCGAGGCAGAAGTCAGAGCAGTTACATAATTACTAACGCGGGTCCAATAAGCATCTAACTGAATAGAAAGCTTGCTGGCTATCACGCCCTTATAACCCAGCTCGATAGTTTGGGTGTACGAATTGTTTATCTTCTTCAGGTTTTTAAAGCTGCTGGCAGAAATAGTATCGAAACTTTTGCGTTGCGCCAGGTTAGCATAATCTACCGAAAGCTGTTCGGCATTTACTACCGAGCCGTTGCCTTGTATGCCATTAAACATAGAGTTAACCAAACTGTTACCGAGCACAGGGTTGTTCAACTGAGTTCCGAAACTTGTTTTCAAATAACTCATCAGCGAATCGAACAGGATGGTGTTAATGCTCTTATCGCCAAAAGTTACCCATTGTCCGCTCGGGCTGTTCCATGGTGCGCTTCTAAACTGCACACCACCGTTCACATCGTCATACTTATAGTTCCAGCCGTAAGGATTTCCAATACCACGCACGTTAATACCGTTGGGAATATAGCCGTTAGATAAATCAAGAAACTGATTAAGCGTAGTAGGCGAGTCGAACGCGCGGTTGTAAGTAATACGAATGCTGTGGGTAGGTGCCACTTTAAATACAATTGCACCGCGAGGGCTGGCAGCTACGTTTTTAATAATGCTGTTGTAATCTATACGTACTGCACCCACTATCTTCAGCCAGTTAAGCGGCTCGTATTCTCCCTGTATATAACCGCCTACCTGGTTTACGTTATCGCGTTTTTCAAAACGTCCGTTAATAGTTCCTTTGGTATCGGGGCGGGTAAGCAACACATCCATACCATAAATAAACCGCAGCTTATCTAAAGGATTATAAGAGTGCTGAATTTGAATAACATGCAGTTTCGATTTATCGAGCAATATCTGAACCTGGTAAGGGTTGGCAGAACTGTAAGCACTGCGTGCCGATGGCGATAACTGAGGAATAAGGAAAGTGTTACCGGCATCGCTGCTGTTAACAAAGTACTGCACGTATAAGTTTTTCCACTTAAAGCGGGTTTGAAAATACCAGTAAATCCAGCCTCTGCCTAAACCACCGCCCTGTGCTGCACCCAAACCGGTTAGTTCTACATTATGCGTGCCGGCAAGTCCTCCGTTTACGGTAATTAGAATGTCGTCTGTTGGCTTAATATCAATGCGCCCGTCAAACGTGTACTTGCGAATAAAGAAGTCTTTCTTAAACCTGCGAATATCCTGCCGTGCCGAATCGAGAATAGTAATGCCGGCAGAGTCGTGTGTAAATCTTTCAAGCGTATCCGGAATAAACACTTCTCCATTGCGCGCACTACCGAATAGAAGACTATCGCCTTCATAAGGTTCGCGCGGGTCGTAGTTCGGATAATCCTGCCCCTGAAAATAACTGCCCGAAACTTTGTAGCCCAGTTTGCCATTCAGCAATTTGCCAGAGTGGCGAAATTCAGGATTGATAATATTGCCCGAAAGCAGCTTGCCGTTATTGTATTTTTTATACGATTGGTCAAGCACGGTAAAACCGCTGGTCATGGCAATAGTGGTTACAAATTTCTTTTCCTGCTCAAGTGGCGACTTGGTCATAATATGTATAACCCCCGATGTGGCGTTAGGGCCATAAAGAGCCGAAGCCGGACCGCGCACAACTTCTATTTTATCGTAATCTAAATTGCTGGTAGGCACCAACTGGTAAGCATTAATACGCAGCGAAGGCACCGCACCAATTCTATTATCCACCACATTTAAAACCGAACCCGAGAAAATATTATTGAACCCGCGCACCACCACATTGTTCGAAATTAAACCCGTGCGCATAATGTCTACACCGGTGGTAGTTTTCAATTGTTCAACAGGACTGGTGGTAATGTTCCGCTCCAGTTTATCCTGCCCTATTACCGAAATAGAAGCGGGCGCATCGAGCAATTTCTCTTTCTTCTTCGAAGCCGAAACCACCACCTGGTTCAAGCCCACATCAGCCGATGCCATGTTTACGTTCACCACATAATTGCCTTGATTGGGGTTAATGGCAATTTCCTTTTGGTCAAAACCAATATAGCTTACCACAAGCACTTTCGCATCTTTAGGAACTTTAATAGTGTAGTTACCGGCATCATCGGTAGTTACACCAATGTTGGTGCCTTTCACCATTACAGTAGCTCCCGGCAGCGACTGCTTTTTATCGTCCTGCACATTACCGCTAATGGTAATATCCTGCGCAAAAATAAAGAGGGTAGTAAAGATGAAAATAGTGCTGAGTAGAATTCTTTGTTTCATAGTCAGGGTTTAGGTTAGGAATGGTAAATTCTTGAGCGTGTTGAGTTTAATGTGGTGGGAAGATAGAAATTTTACGAAAAGGCAAAACCGAGTTACCCCCATTCAAATCTTTTGTTCAACTCAAACGTCTTTTTACTTTCAAACCTCAATTGCTTTTATGAAATGGAATGTATTACTGCTGTTATTGTCTTTTACAACAATCACAAATGCACAACTTCGCAAAGCAAAAATTATTACCAACTACGGAAGTATAATAATTGAATTGTATGACGGCACTCCCCTGCACCGCGATAACTTTGTAAAACTTGCCGACCAGCATTTCTTCGATTCGCTTTTGTTTCACCGCGTTATTAAAGGTTTTGTAACTCAGGCAGGCGACCCTGTTTCTAAAAATGCTTCAGACACAGCCACCCTTGGCGATGGTGATTTAGGTTACACCGTTCCTGCCGAAATATTTCCTGAAAAGTATTTTCACAAGCGCGGAGCAGTAGGCATGGCACGCGATGAAAATCCGGAGAAGGCTTCATCGGCTTGTCAGTTTTATATTGTGCAAGGAAAGCTTGCCAACGACTCCACTTTTATCAAAGCAAAAGCAAGAACCAACGGCTACGAAATTCCCGAAGCGCATCAAACAGTTTACCGCACCGTTGGCGGCATTCCTCATCTCGATTCACGCTATACTGTTTTTGGTGAAGTAATAAAAGGGATGGATGTGGTAGATAAAATTGCAGCAGTAGCAACTGATACAAATGACCGTCCGAAAAAAGAAGTAAGGATTAAGACTATTAGAATGATAAACTGATTTTGAATTATGGCAGATAAAAAGAAAGAAGACCTTCCTTCAAAAGTAAAATGGTTATCGCGTTTCTTCTCAGTAGCCGGAAATATTGCACCGGTAACGGCTATCGATATTTTGGTTCGTTTGGTTTTTACTCCGCAAAAAAGAGTATTGCGTCCGCCTCACAAAACCCTGCTTAAAAAAGCGCAGAAGCACACCATTAAAGTAAATGAGTTTCGCAACCCCGATAAGAAAGTAGAGATGAAATATTACGTGTGGGGCAGCAGCCATCGCACAGTTTTGCTCGTTCACGGGTGGGATGCCATGGCACTTGATTTCTACAAACTAATTCCGGTGCTGGTAGAAAACGGCTACCGGGTAATTGCCATTGACGGCCCTGCACACGGAGGCAGCGAAGGAGACACCAGCAACCTGCTCCACTTTAAAGAAGCTATGGCGCAACTGATTGAAAAAACAGGAACACCTTATGCTATCATTGGTCATTCGATGGGCGGAGCTGCCAGTGCTTATCTGCTGATGGAGTATGACATCATCGTGAACCGGTTAGTAATGCTTGCCATTCCCATTGCATCGGGAAAATTTTTTGAGCAGGTATTTGCCATGCTTAAGGTGCCTCAAAAGATGCAGAAGGTTTTCTTTAAAGGAATGGAAGATGAATTCAATGTGCCTATTGAAAGCATGAATCTGGCTAAGCGAAAGGAAAAAATTAAAGCCGATAAAGTAATGCTCGTTTACGATGAAGATGATGAAGTAGTATCGCTGCCCGATATCAAACACTTCCTTTCCATTAACCCTAAAATTAAAAGCGTGAACGCAAAAGGAACAGGGCACAATACAATCATCCGCAATAAGAAAGTGATAGATGAGATTGTAAGCTTTCTGGGTGACGGATTCTCTCTATAAAATTTCTTCCGTAAGTTTATAGTTCACACCACGGTATTTCAGGTAAGAAAGAATAAAATCGAAACAACCGTTTTCCTCGCCCAACATTTCGGGAGAGATGATTCCTTCTTTTTTGTATTGTCCGTTTAGTAAAAGATTAGCAGCCGCAGTAGCCGTATAACCGGTAGTGCGCGCCATGCTCGATGTTTTAGTTTCGTGATTGTACCTGTCAAATAAATCGTACGTGTAACGTTTCTTCTTATCCTTTTCTTCGCCTTCTACAATTACACGCATTACCGTAAAGTCTTCTTCGCCTTCTTCATATTTCCATTGCGGAAAAAGAATCTTGCTCGTTACATCCACCGGTCGCACTTTAGTACCTTTTAAATCTATTTCATCGCTGCTGAAAAACCCCGCATCGCGGAAAATTTTCATTAAATCAATATGCCCCGGATAACGCAATGTTTTTTCTGCCATATCAGGAATATCCATCGTAAGCAAAGTTCTAAGCCCATCGGTATTAAATGCTTCAAGTGTTCCCACTCCATCAAAATTGATGAACTCAGGTTCGGAGAGAGCGGGTTTAGTTACTATTTCGCTTTTCTCTACCAATCGTGCCGGACGCGTATATTCTTCAATTACATCAATAGGAGAAAAAGGTGCTTTGTATTGCCAAGGCAATTTACGCTCGGCAGGCAAGCCGCCCACCATACACACAAAGCGCGATACCTTCATGCGTTTGTAGTGATAGCCGAGAATGATATTATCCATGCCCGGTGCCACACCACAATCTACTACAGCAGTTACTTTGTTCTGGCGCGCCAGCAAATCGAGGCGGAAAGGGTCTTCAGGAAAAAAGGAAATATCTACAATGTTTTTTTTGGCATTCAACACCGCCTTTAGCATATTAAAACCCATAAAGCCCGGGACTGCACCAATAACTAAATCGGCATGGGCAATTACTTTTTGTATTTCTTCTGCACTGCTCAAATCGGCTTCGGCAGTCTTCACCTTGGCTGCCTTGCGAACCAGTTTCAGGTTCTGTTCAGATATATCGGCTGAGGTTACATCGTATTGTTTAGCAAGGTCAATGGCGAGGGTTCTGCCCACCATACCTGCTCCTAGGACGGTTACTTTCTTTTTCATAGGGGCAAATGAATGATTTTTTTCGATTTAAATATTTGCCTGAACCATTTGGAAAACTATATTTGCCGTCCGTTTTAAAAGGGCTTCCAACTTTTTTACAACGGAACGTTCTTAAAAGCCCTGTTTGCCGATGTGTGTGAGAACATTTGGGTAAGCAAAAGCCGGAGAGAACAAACGGAAAAAAATTATACAACTCTAAAACAAATAACAATGGCAGATTTAAAAGCATTAGCTGAAACATTAGTAAATCTTTCAGTAAAAGACGTTCAGGAATTAGCAACTATTTTGAAAGCAGATTACGGTATTGAACCGGCTGCTGCTGCTGTAGCTGTAGCTGCAGGTGGTGGTGGCGGAGCTGCCGCAGCTGCTGAAAAAACAGAATTTGATGTAATTCTGAAAAGCGCAGGCGCACAAAAATTAAACGTGGTTAAAATCGTTAAAGATTTGACCGGTCTTGGCTTGAAAGAAGCTAAAGATTTAGTTGATGGTGCTCCAAAAGCAATCAAAGAAAAAGTTGACAAAGCAACTGCAGAAGACTTGAAGAAAAAGTTAGAAGAAGCAGGTGCAGAAGTTGAAGTGAAGTAATTCGCTAAGCCTTGGCAAAACATAAAGCCCTTCGAGAAATCGAGGGGCTTTTTTGTTTTAGGACTTCCATCAACTAAATCTTCAATCGCTTAATTCTCATATCAACACTGATGGTAAGATGGTCGCTGGGGTAATACGTACCGTTGTTATCGGTATTTAAGGTGTATTTATCGTTTATAAAGTGCTTGCTGTAAAAAATATAATCAATGCGGCTGCAATCCTTATTATTTACATCAAAACCACAAGCGGTGTAATTAGGCGCATCTGGCGAGTAAGCATCGGTAAACAAAACTTCCTCATTACTTTCGGTCATTACAGAATAACCTTCGCTATCGGGGCGAAAGTTAAAATCGCCAGTTACGATAACAGGTTTATTTCCGGCAATAGAATCAATCATAGCGCGGAGCAGCCCAGCGCTTTTTGTGCGGGCTTCTTTTCCTTTATGGTCAAAGTGAGTATTAAAAAAGTAAACCTCATCGTAGGTTTGTTTGTCCTTCAATTTAACCCAGGTGCAAATGCGGGTAATGGCAGCGTCCCAGCTTTTGCTGCCCGGCATAGTTGGTGTCTCGCTTAACCAGAAATTACCACCGGTTATAAATTCATACTTTTCGGTTCGGTAAAAGATAGCACTATGCTCACCCGCATGTTTACCGTTGTTTCTTCCAGCACCAAACACATCGTAGCCCGGCAACATTTTTTTCAGGTCTTTGCGTTGGTTTTCCAAAACTTCTTGTGTGCCCAGAACATCAGGATCTGTGTTAAGCACAACTTTAACAAGCGATTGCTTCCGCTTACTCCATTTATTCACTCCATCAGCCGCATGTGAGTTGCGGATGTTGTAGGTCATTACCCGTATTTGCGCTGCACCGGAAAGCGTAAAGAGGAGAAGTAAAGCGAGGAGTAAATTTTTCATGATTTGTATTTCAATTTTAAATATAGCAGTGCAAAATTTATAATCGGTTGTTACATTTCCAATTTTCCGACTTATACTTACAAATGAGTTTTAGGTATCTTCCTTTTCCTGTTCTTCTTCTTCTGTCAAATTTTCTTTTTGCTCAAAATGCAGCAGATATTATTGATGCCAATCATCTCAATAAAAATCTGGTAGAAGAGTTGTTTTTAAAAGAGATAAATCAGCTTCGCTCAATTAAACAGGCACCGGATTTAGTGCATGATGATATTCTGATGAAAGCAGCACTCGACCAATCAGCTTATTGCCAGAAACAAAACCTGATTACGCATTACCAATGGGAGAATGTAAAAAAGTATGATGTAGAAAAACGGGTTCGCTACTATAATGGCAATCATGCCATACTAGGCGAAAACTGTTTGATGACTTTTTTGCAACAGCCGTTTACCGATAGCAAAACAAAAAAGATAGTCACTATTTCTACTTACAAAGAATTGGCGCACCAGTTATTTGAGCAATGGAAAAACAGCCCCGGTCATTATCAAAACATGATTTCGGTTCCGTACACCAACACCGCACTTGCGCTTACGCTTTCAGAAAACGGTAAAATAATTTATGCTGTTGAGGTTTTTGCCTGTAACCAATTTTCTCCCATTAAAAATGGATTGCATTACACCGATACAACTTATGGCGTGCAGGAATACGACCAGGTTAAATGCAAAGGTTTTGGTGAATGGGATTACCTCTCGCTAATTTTCTCGAGCTATACATTTATAGATGGCGACAGCATTTTTCAGTATTATCAAAACGAAAGAACAATCCGGCAAATGCTGAGCGGTGCTAAAGACGGACTGGCACTCGATCTCGTTTACAAAAATCAATTCAGGTGTAACGAAGATGATATTCTTAATCCGTCAACCGTGTTTGATGGTTACATGTTGCCACCGGTTTACCGCGATGATTTTTTTAAGCGCGACCGGTATAACACCAATGAGTTTTTAAGTTTTGTTGGAAAAATTCCGAAGAATGCTCCGAGTAAAGATTTACAGGTAAACACCATTTTAATTCAGAACGGAAGAGCCAGCCGATATTCGTATCCGGTTAGTATTGAAGATGGAATTCTTCCGGATATTCCGGTAAACCCGATGTGGTGTAAAACAGAAGGGAAACTTGCAGCGGGTAAGGCAGAGTTCGTTAAAGAATTTGAAATTCCGTTTGAGAAAAATGAAAAAGCAACCGACAGTTTTTATTTCGAAAAGCTGGCTCACCTGCTGAAAGTATTTGACGGAGCAATCAAGAAAATTGAAATAACCAGTTACAGTTCGGTAGAAGGAACGATGGAAAATAATATCGAACTGCAAACTGCGCGGAGCAACTTTATTCAAAATTTCATTCTTAGAAGGTTAAAGCAGAAAACATCTATCGAAACAAAATCGAAAGAGAATTGGGATTTGTTTTACAAGCAGATTGAAAACACTTCGTACAAAATTCTTTTCAGCGATACTTCACAAAAAAATCTGCGCGCAAAAATAAATGAGCACATGGCCGGCCCTATTGTGGAGCGTTGGCTTTACGAACAACGGATAGCTACAATAAAACTATACATAGAAAAAGATTACGACAACAACACTGCTTCTAATTTTATGCCGCTGGCATTGTATGACAATATAGAAAAGGGCAATGCCGACCAGGCACAGATTGCTTACACCCGCCTCATAAAATCTGTTGCAAACGGAGAGATTGATAAGTATTATTTAACCGCTGTAGAAGTGCCATTGAAGAAAGAATATTTGCCGCTCATCAACAATTACCTTGCTTCTATTTTGTTGGAAAGTGATCTTTTTAATTACTCGCACTTTAACCCCCGCTACTTTATTTACATTGACAGTGCACAAAAATACTTCTCCGATTTCAAGCCGTTAGCATTTAACCTCTCGGTTTACAAAACACATTTATACTTCCGGCAATTGGCTACCCCGGTAGAACAATTTAAGAGATTAGAAAACGAAATTCTGCAATTCAAAAAAGATACATTGAAAGAACCCGAGTTGCTCGACCACCTCCTTTATAATTATTACCTCACCGGCAGTTTATTTTACAGAGACCTCCACCGGTTCGAAGAAATGTATGTAGCGTTTGAAAAAGTAAAACCCTATCTGAATTTATCTTCCTTAAGTAGGAAGGAGGTAATAGACATCAGCAAGTATTTCAATTACTTCTTCCGTTTCAGGGAAACTATTGACCTGCTGGAAAAGTATGAAGTGAAATATCCGAATGATGTTGATTTGACCTATCTGTATATAAGCACCGGTGCTATTTACAATCTGAATGCCGGGTACCATACCGAGAATTTCTATAAGCATGTAGATGACCTTGCGCGCTTAAACAGAAATAAATTGTGCGAATGGTTCAATAAAAACTATCAGCTAATAAGAGATGGAGATTTTGAAGCGAAGATTTGTTCTTACTGCACCTTAAAATAATCACTCTATGCGCTATACCCGAATGCCCATTGAAATAGAATCGCCTGAGGAAATGGGCTATGGCAATATACGTTACAACCTGGCAGAGAGTTCAGTGCGCGACATTTATCTGCGCGATTTGAATATTGACTTAAAAGATGTGGTATTGTTTTATGGTGAGCACAAAGGCATCACCAAGCTGCGCGAAACGATAAAAGAAGAAAGTAAAATCCTCACGGCCGATGATGTGCTTGTAACCACTGGTGCGGCAACGGCTTTGTTTGTGATGGCTACAACACTTTTGAATTCCAGCGACCACCTAGTTGTTATCCGTCCCAATTATGGAACCAATCTTGAAACTCCGCGCGCTATCAATTGCGCCATGAGCATAATTGATTTAAAATTTGAAAATGAATTTGAAATTGATGTGAACGAAATTCGCAAAGCCATTCAGCCGAACACCAAGCTCATCAGTATTACCAATCCGCACAACCCTACTGGTAAAGTGTTTGATGAAAAACTAATACAACAATTAGTTCAGTTAGCCGAAGAAAGCAATTGCCATCTGTTGGTAGATGAAACGTACAGAGATTTAAATTTCCAAACCGAGTTAAACCCATACGCAGCAGAGTTATCTGATAAAGTAATTTCGGTTTCTTCTGTTTCAAAATCTTTTGGCGCACCGGGCATACGTATAGGCTGGCTTATTTGCCGCGATAAAAAACTGATGCACGATTTTCTGGCAGCCAAAGAACAAATTTGTTTATGCAATTCGGTAGTAGATGAAGAAATTGCTTTTCATCTTTTGCATAACAAGAAAACTATTCTTCCAAAGCATCACGAACATATACGCACCAACTTTGCTCACTTCAAACAATGGTTTGCACAACAAAGTTGTTTAGAGTGGGTAGAGCCGCAAGCCGGAGTTGTTTGTTTCCCTCGCGTTAAAGCTGAATACAAGCCCGACAAAGAAAAACTTTACGATACGCTCTTTTCAAAATATGCCACTATTGTCGGACCGGGTCATTGGTTTGAGCAGGATAAAATTTATATGCGTATCGGCTTTGGCTATCCGCTTTTTGAAGAATTGAAAACCGGTTTAAGTAATCTGGAGGAATGTATCGCCTTATCGCTTTGATGCAAAAACATTCTTGCCAATTCGCTCCGTTTCTTGTCCGCGCTTAAGCACCAGCATTGAGTCTTCTACATAAATAGAAAGCATATCACCTTTGCGGTTCATGGAGTAACTTCTCTCTTTGTTGCCAAACCTCTCACACTTAATATTCTGGTAATTTTTCACCTGACCGTTATCAAAATATTCTACGCGAAGCAGCATGTATCCGGCAGCATCGTAATATTTGTCAATTTTTGGTTTTGAATAGCCGAAATAACTGCGCCATAAGCCAACGTCCTTTCCGTTCACATAATTTCCTTCCATCCGCAAGCCTCCTGTAGCGTAATAAAATTTCCAGATGCTGTCTGCCAATCCATTCTTCAAAAAACCAACCAGTTGAAGTTTTTCATGCTCGTTGTATTGCGAAATAATTCCGGTGTATGGATTGCCTTCGAATGAAAACGTATCGGGCGTAAAGTTCTTTACCGAAGCACTGTCAGAGCGCATCATGGGCTTAAACGACAAGTTGCCGGAAATTGAAGTAAGATTTTCTGCCAGCAGCCTTCCTTCTTTATCAAATTTCGATTCGCACGATTGCAGAAAAAACAATAGCAGCAGTAAAATGAGTGAACTGCCGATAGCCTGTAACATTTTCATTAAACAAGTTTAAAACAAAAAGCTATCCCGAAAGTGTTTAGGCTTTCAACAGTTCGTGAATATCGTCTCATCACATCGTGACGATATTTTTATTTTCGTTCCCTCATGCAGCAATACCACGATTTACTTAAGCATATTATTGATACGGGATTATGGAAAGACGACCGCACAGGTACCGGCACGCATAGTGTATTCGGGTATCAGATGCGTTTTAATTTACAGGATAGTTTTCCGCTGCTTACTACCAAGAAAGTTTTTACCAAAGCGGTAATTCACGAATTGCTTTGGTTTTTGAAAGGCGAAACAAATATTCAATACCTCTGCAAGAACGGAGTGCGCATTTGGGACGACTGGCCTTACGAAAAATATAAGAAGAGTGCGGAGTTTGGCGGAGAAGACATTAAAGCCTTTGCACAGAAAATTGCAACTGATAATGCCTTTGCCAAACAATGGGGAGAACTGGGACCGGTGTATGGTTACCAATGGAGAAGTTGGCCGGCACCCGATGGCAAAACAATTGACCAGATTACCAACTTGATTGCGCAGATAAAAAAGAATCCTGACTCGCGCAGATTGATTGTAAGTGCGTGGAATGTTCCTTACATTGAAGATATGGCTTTGCCGCCTTGCCATACCATGTTTCAGTTTTATGTGAGCGAAGGCAAATTGAGTTGCCAGCTTTATCAGCGCAGTGCCGATGTTTTTCTCGGTGTGCCTTTCAACATTGCATCGTATGCTTTGCTCACCATGATGATTGCGCAGGTTTGCGGTTTAGGCTTAGGAGATTTTGTGCATACGTTTGGTGATGTTCATTTGTATTCAAATCACGTAGAGCAGGCGAAACTTCAGTTAAGCAGAGATTTACGTGCGCTTCCTAAAATGAATATTAACACCGAAGTGAAAAACATTTTCGATTTCAAGTTCGAAGACTTTACGCTTACCGATTACAATCCGCACGCGGCTATTGCCGGTGAAGTGGCGGTTTAGAGAATACTTTCCGGTTTTTACTTAATGCAATACTTATCGCGCATTTGTTTTACATCATCATCATACATTTCGGTGTATTTGTACGCGAGTGCGGTGTTTAAATCTTCGCAGGCTTTGTCGTTGTCTTTAAGGTCAAGGTAAATTAATGCCCTTACGCGATAGGCATACGAATTAGTGGGGAATATTTTGATTGATTTATTGATATCCGCCATCGCTCCGCTGTATTGTTTCAATTTATATTTGGCATAAGAGCGGTTGCTATATACAAGAGGTTCGTTCTTGCTCATCTTTTCTGCCTTATCAAAATACTCAACTGCCTTTTCAAACTTTTCCATTTTAGTAAGAACAAACCCAATGTTCACCACACCGTAAATTGCTTTTGGCTCAAGTCTTTCAATTTTGTAAAGCACTTCTAATGCCTCTTCCAGTTTACCTAAATCCTGATAACCCAGCGCAAGATTATTGAGTGCCGGAACATATAACGAATCATCTTTCAGAATCATCAGGTTCACATCTATTCCTTCTTGGTGCTTCCGTGTGCTGTTGTAATAGGAACCTAAACTCATCAGCGCATCTTTACGAAGCGAATCTGTATTGGCATATTTTACTGCTGCATCAATATCTTCTTTTGCATCTTCAAACTTTAGTATGCGCATATAAAAATTCCCGCGTTCTATATAGGCTTCTGAATAGGTATTGTCTAACTCAATAGCGCGGTTCAAAAACTTAAAATTCTGCTTGATATCCATTCCGCCTCTATAATTAACATCCCATTTAAGAAAATTCAGTTTTGCATCGTTAGGTGTTTTTGCCAATTCTTTATCTACTAATTGGTTTGCCTCTTTATACTTTTTGTCCTTCAACAGTTTCTCTATTTCGGCATGCTGCGAAAAGAGCGAAAGCGATACAACAGATAAACACAGAATGCAGATAATTTTTGCGTACGAATACATGGGTATATTTTTTAGCGTTTCTTAATCCGGTTCAAAGAGCAAAACAATTTTGTTGAAATCTGCCGAGGCGTTGATGACTGATTTAAACTGCTCGTATTGTTCTACCGGTAAATTGATGACTTTGTAATACTCTTCCACATTTACGGTTACATCATCGCCTTTAATTTCATACCACGAGCGGAAAGCCATAATGCGCTTATCCTCTTTATCTTTAAGGAAAATATCCATGTTCAGTTTTTCGCTGTTGGTTAGCTTAAAGCCTTTCGGAATTTTAAACGTGATGGTGTGCCGGTAGTTTTTGCAATAGTTCATTTCTATAGGCATCTTGCGTGACTCTTCCTGATACAATTGTTCCTGCGGCCCAATTACATCGCCTACTTTAAAAATGTATTTAGCTCCGGCTTTATCTACAAATTTGTTAGAGGTAAACGAGCCGCTGACTACATAAGGTTTCTTGGCAAAAAATATGGCTCCTTCGTTTTCTACTTTCAGGTCTTTAATATCTGCTTCGTCAGCATAGCGTTTGATGACGCTTTTGCGCAGTTCTTCTTTGTCTTTTTCTTCTTTAATGTATTCCACTAAACTTTGAAGAGCCGCTGCTTCCTGTCCGTAATTTGTAACGCGATAAGTAAGTTTTACATCATCAAAACCTTTACTAAAATCCACATTTGCAATCAGGCTGTCAGTGTTATCTAAATACGTATCGGGCTCTACAAAGCGCACACTGCCCATACCGGCTGTAAGATTTCCCAAAGTCATTTTCTTAATAAACAATCCATAGCAATTGCGGAACTGATACGGCATAAGCCCATACCGGTAAAGCGCATGAGCAGGAGCCAGATACTTATCGTATTTAGGAAAATAAATAAAGAAGTTATCGAGGTAGTTGAGTGATTCGAAATCGTTTTCAAAAATCAAATTGTAATGATTGCTGTTGATGAGTATTTCGTATTCAATATCCAGTTTATTAAATACTGCTACATAAAGTCGGGTAAGACTCGATGGGTCGGTAACGGTTGTCTCCAGCATTTTGTCGATAGACACCGAGTGGTTCGGAATTTCTTCGGAACTGTAGATTATTTTCTTTACGTGGTCTTCTAATTTTCTGATTTTGTCTTCTTCATTTTTAGCGTAATCTAACTGTGCACCTTTCAATATTTTTTCAAACGCCTTAGTTTCCGGTTTGGTTAACTCTTTATTCATGCGCTGAAAAAGAATATCAGAAACTTTATCGTAACTGTTAATGTTCATATTTCCTGAGCGGCTGCTGCCGGTCAGTTTGTAGGCTACCTTTTGAACGTGGGCAATCCGGTTAGCATATTTCTCTTCTTTCAATGGCGGAATGTATGCCGAGAATGCTTTGCGGCAGGCAATACCATCTTCGAGGTGAGTAGTGTCTCTCTCTAACTTAGGAAACCCGTTGTAGCTTTTAGTATCGTAAACCCAGTAGGAAGGAAAGAGGAGCTCGAACGAACAATTGCGCTTTGGATATTCTGATTGCACGGTAAAAATGCGACCGGTGAAATCGCTGGGGGTTTTTATTACGAACAGTTCCTCTACAATGGCTCCGTTTTCTAAACCGCGCACCGCCATGTATTTGTATTTGCGGTCGCTGTCTTTATCAGTGGCTTCTTTAATATCGTTATCGTTCATTTCTATCACATCGCCATTCTGTTTTATTACACGCACCTTCAATTTTAAAACCTCGCTTTGCATGGCTGAAGGGAGATATACTTTGTTGTTGCGCTCAATAGCCTGCGGAGAGCTAACAAAGGTTTTTGTGTGATGCAGATAATATTCGTAAGCAGTGCTGTTTTCGATGGTGCCTTCGTAAACAATTTTATCCTGCAAAACTATTTCGGAAGAGGTATCTGTTTTTTCGGGTTTAAAGGCTGCGGGTTTAGCTTCCCACTTATAATCGCTGTAAACATAGGTTTGCGAAACAACTACTTTAACCAGCAGCGACAGGAGGACAAGAAGAATTGTTTTTGAGTTTTTCATGTGGTTGGGTTTTTTGAAAAAATGCACACGAATATAAAGGACAAATGCAAATGGTGGGTTCCCGCCTCAAAGCAGGCGGTCAGGCTTTCACTGCAATCTTTTTTGCTGTATCAGGTCCCAACTACACATTAAACAGAAAGTGCATAATATCACCATCCTGCACAATGTATTCTTTGCCTTCGCTGCGCAGTTTACCGGCATCACGGCAGGCGGCTTCGCTTTTGTATTGCACAAAATCGTTATAGCTCATTACCTGTGCGCGGATAAATCCTTTTTCGAAATCGGTATGGATAACACCGGCAGCCTGCGGCCCTTTGTCGCCTTTGTGTATAGTCCAAGCGCGCACCTCTTTTACACCCGCTGTAAAATAAGTTTGAAGATTTAAAAGATGATAAGCCGCACGAATCAAACGATTCAATCCGCTTTCCTGTAAACCCAAATCGGCCAGAAAAGAATCGCGGTCGGCAGGGTCATCTAACACTGCAATTTCAGATTCGATGGCGGCAGAAATAATTACCACCTCTGCGTTTTCGCCCGCTACAGATTTGCGCACTTCCTCTACATATTTATTTCCGTTTACCACGCTTGCCTCGTCTACATTGCAGCAGTAGATAACGGGCTTGGCGGTGAGGAGCTGAAGATCTTCTACATATTTCTTGTCTTCCACGCTCATGGTGAGGGTGCGTGCGCTTTGTCCGCTTTCGAGATGCGTTTTGTAGGCGGTTAAAACATCGGCACAACGCTGTGCATCCTTATCTCCTGTTTTTGCAGAGCGTCTTTGTTTCTCTAATTTTTTATCAATGCTCTCCAGGTCTTTCAACTGCAACTCGGTGTCGATAATTTCTTTATCGCTTACGGGGTTAATTTTTCCGTCAACGTGAATAATATTATCGTTATCGAAACAACGCACCACATGAATGATGGCATCAACCGTGCGGATGTTTCCGAGAAACTGGTTTCCTAAACCTTCGCCTTTGCTCGCGCCTTTTACCAGACCCGCAATGTCAACAAACTCAATAACCGTTGGCACTACCTTCTCGGGTTTAACCAAACCTTCCAGCACATTCAGGCGCGGGTCGGGAACGGTTACCACACCCACGTTAGGGTCGATAGTGCAGAAAGGAAAATTAGCAGCCTGTGCCTTGGCAGATGAAAGCGCATTAAATAAAGTTGACTTACCTACATTCGGAAGACCGACAATACCGCATTGGAGACCCATGTTGTTATTTTTTTGAGAGCGCGAATATAGGATTAGAAAGCAGAAGTCAGAGGTCAGAAATCAGAAGCGCATAGCTTTCTTCAATCGCTCTAAATCTACAGCAAGCAGAACAGCGAGTAACAGAAATGGAGCCGCTATTACACGATAGTGAACAATAGCCCCCATTACCGGAACGGTTATTCCAATTATCATGTAATTAGCCAACGCAAAGAACAGGAAGCATAAACACAGCAGCAGCTTTTCTCCTTTCGGAAATTTGAAATAGCGAAGCGGAAGAATGAGCAAGAGCAGAAAGAAGAAATTCTCAACCGCAAATATTTTTTGAAATGCTTTTCCGCCATCCCATATAAAAGGACGAAGTATGGAATTGATGAATGCTTCGGGAAGAAGTTTGATGAGATTGAAAATGTTTGGTTCAATTAATTGAGCATCGAAATAACTTCCTGCATTTTCTTTTAGTGCGAGTTCAACGAACTCGTTGCGCTTTTCTATGAGCATTCGGCAAACATCATTGCCAATAAAATAAACCCCGACTGCTGAAATAATCAAAAGGACCCCGAGTCGCGGCAAAGCAGAAGTTGAGCGTTTGCGCAGAAACAAAAACACTGCAATAAACAGGACAAGTAAAAGACCTGCCTGCAACTTTATCAGCAGAACTATCAGTATACCTATTGTGGCCAATAAGGCTGATTGAAAGATATTATCGCCTTTACTAAGCCACGCGTAAAAGCATACCCCCATACCTGTAAACAAAAGCGACTCCTTCAGCAAACCAGAACTCCAGAACAAAACAGACGGCAATAGAAACAGCGGCACGTAAAGTATTTGCTGAAACTCCGTAAAGTAACTGCGCAGCGATTTGAATAAAGCTGTAAGCCCGATGAACGAAATGAAATTGAGGAAGAGCGTATTGATATAAATATTGCTGAACGAAAGATAATTGAGCAGCACGTTTACGCGGATGATGAAAGTGTTGTTGGTCACTATATCGTTGCCCGGATGGCTGAAATACTGCGTGGGCAATACATATTTAAATACTTCCGGTTCATCTATTCCGTAGCCGGTCATAATCTTTAACCATGCCAACGGGTTGGTGAACAGAACAGATGAAATTATTTTACTGTCGTTAAAGTAACGGTAGATATCTGCCTTCGCCTGGTCGGTGTAGTAGTAGGTGTAGATGAGTGTGAGGGAAATTCCTGCAACGACTTTCAGCAAAAAGAAAAATGCGAAATGCTTTTTATGCGCTCCTTCTATTTCAAAAAAGCGCCACTTAAAAATAAGCCATACAAAAAGTGCGAAGCATAAAAGGTAGAGGGCGGAGTGAAAGAATACGTTCATCAGTGCCGAAAATCAGAAAATCTTTGAAAGAGTTTTAATTTCATTTGAACATGTTTTGATTTTTAATTGACAAATGGAACCTCGTTAAAATTGACTAAACGTAAATTTTAACGAGGTTTGCGGAAAAGAATTCTGTTGCAGAAGCAAATACTCTATACTGTTTTTACGCGCGGTGCTTCTACGGCTCTTAACTTTCTTATTGCGTTACTCATTGCGCGCCATGCTGGCCCCGCAGTAAAAGGTGATGTGACCTTGCTTATTACTACCCTTTCGTTTTTCATTTTCTTCAGCAATATCATGGGTGGGCAGGCATTAGTGTATCTCATTCCCCGGAACAAAATCGAACTGCTTACTATACCGGCTTATGCATGGAGTATAGTTATTGCGCTGCTTGGTTTTCTGTTTCTGCGTTACACCTCTATTCTTCACGCCAACCATATTCCATCGCTGGCGGTGCTGAGTGTGCTTTCTTCTTTCATCAATATTCATCAAACAATTTTATTGGCGAAGAAGAAAATCACTACGTCTAATCTGGTGTCGGTTGTTTCGCTATTACTTCAGGTAACCGGTGTGTTGATTTGTTTTTACTTTCTGCAAATCAATAATGCTTATGCTTATATCTATGCTTCATTGGTTGCTTATGCCCTCACCGCCTTCGTCAGTTTCTTTCTGATAAAGCACTGGGTTCATTTTTCTGCATTCAAAAAAGATTTTTCGTGGAATGAATTGAAGGAATCATTTCGTTATGGCCTGCTTTATCAATTGGTGGAGATTCTTCAACTGCTTAATCTGCGTTACTACTTCTTCCAACTCGGTTTGCAGCAGGGCGTTCAGTATCTCGGTGTTTATTCCATTGGTATTTCTATTCTCGAAGCCGTCTGGATTATTCCGCGCAGTATTGCTACGGTGCATTATGTTTCTACCTCTAACAGCGAAAAAATAAAACGTGAAGCGCAACAGACCGTTCAGTTTGTGAAGTTGAGTTTTGTATTGTGTGCCGCTGCGTTGTTGTGCATTTATTTAATTCCGTCACCGGTTTACGTGTTTGTATTCGGTCAAGGGTTTGCCGATGTAAAACACAGTATGCGTTTTCTTTTCCCCGGCATTTTGGTTTACAGTATTCCTGTTGTTATCAGCAGTTTTTATTTCGGTATTGGTAAATACAAACCGCTTATTATTTCGAATATGGCAGGTGCGGCAACTCTGATTGCTTTCAGTTTTATTCTTATTCCCAAGTATGTAATGAGCGGTGCAGGCTTAGCAGCAAGTATTTCTTTTGCGGTGGCTTCGGTTATTTTGTTTATGTGGTTTATGTGGGAACAGAAGATTCGAGTTTCATCTTTCTTTAAATCATAGCATTCAAAAACTTTTCTTTGCTTTGAACAAATGAAACTTCATTTACTACTCACCACATTTATATTGTCTTGTCTATTGTGTCTAACATCTTACGTCTCCCTCGCGCAATCGTGGGTTTGGGCAAAAGGCGAAGGCGACATAGGCAACGATGTGGCTAACTCGGTAACCACCGATACTTACGGCAACACATACATCACCGGTAATATTGCAGGTAAGGCAGATTTCTCGGGAACTATTTATCAGGGCAACGGCATTTACGAAATGTATATTGCCAAGTATGACCCTGCAGGCAATTTGCTTTGGGTAAAGTTAGCCGGTGGCGCAGATAATGACCAGGGTAATTGCATTAGATGGAACAAAGGTTTTTTATACGTATGCGGAGGATTCAGCGACACCGCTTTTTTCGAAAGCACTGCCCTTATCAGCAAAGGCGAGTCGGATGCCTTTGTAGCCAAGTATGACGATAGCGGAAACCTGCTTTGGGTAAAACCTGCTAGCGGAACCGGTTTGGATTATGCCACATCGCTTGATATAGATAATGGCGGAAATATTTTTGTGGCTGGCACTTACGAAAGTGCTATCACCTTAGGCACTACTAACCTTACCACTACCAGCTTTTATGGCGAATCGTTTTATGCCAAATATGATGGTGGCGGAAATGTAGTTTGGGCAAAGAGTACCTCCGGTAACAATCCAAATCTTATCACCGGTATTGCATTAGATTATCACGATGCGCTTTACCTTACCGGTTATTTTGGAGGAAGCTTTAAAGTAAGTACGGGAACTGTAAATACTTCTTCTGCCAGTTACGATATTTTTTTAGCGAAAGTTGAACAAAGCGATGGCTCACTTGATTGGATGAAACGCGCAGGCAGCACTTACGAAGATGGCGCACACGGAGTTTGCTGCGATAAAGACGGCTACCCGAGCATTATCGGTTACTTTGCCGGCACTGCTTACTTCGACAATAACTCTGTTACTTATTCCGATTACAACGATGTGTTTGTGGCTCGTTACGACCCTTCCGGGAATAACCTTTGGGTGCGCTCAGGAACCGGAAATAAATTAGATGTTGGTTTTGCCATTGCCTGCGATGAAACCGGAAATCTTTTCGCCACTGGTATGTTTCAAAACATTATTTACTTCAACGGAAACGTGTTGACTACACCGGATATACTTGACCGTGATGTTTTTTTAATCAGCTACGACAAAAACGGAAACATTCGTTGGCTTACCAAAGCCGGTGGCGAAGATACTGACTGTGGATTGAGTGTAGCGGTAAACAACAACGGAACTATTTCTATTAGCGGGTATTATCTGCACACCTGTTTCTTTGGAAACCTGCAAATAGATTATGCAAGCGGCAATGATTTATTCGTAGCCAAGTATGACCCACCGATTGTAAATGCGGTGGATGAAGTAAATGATGATTTGAATGTTTCGGTTTATCCAAACCCGACTAATGCTAATGCTGAATTACGAATGCGGAATGCTGAATTAAATCCGCTGGTAATAAGAATATGTAATTCATTAGGGCAAGAAGTTTATAGAGACACACTTATTGCCAAATGCCTGCTGTCAACTGCCAACTGGCCACCCGGCATTTACTTTGCTGAAATTTCTTCAGCAGGAAAAACGAAAATGCTTAAGCTGATTAAGCAATAAGCGTTATTCCTTTCTGTCTATAATAGTTAGAAATCCGGAGGTAAGAAATTTATCTTTCTCGTCCAACACATCTACTTTGTAGTAGCCCGGCTTATAGAAGTATAATTTCTTTACTGCAAACAATGCATTCGGCATAACGTGTAAAGAAAGGTCGGCATACAAAGTTCCCTCGCGGTCATTCTTCATGGCAAAGAGCATAAACTTTAGCTTCCCGGTGCCTATTGTGTCTTTGTTCATTACAACTATCTCAAGTGCAGTTTTATCTCCTTTCCACTCAAATGTTTCCCCTTTGCCTTTGCAGTTGCCTAAACTATCGGCATTGGTGCAAAACAATAAGTCGTACCCGGCTTTTGACGAGAGGGAAACAGAAAAGAGAAAAAGAATGAAGCTTATCTTTTTCATGTGTAGCAGGTTATTAGCGACAATCTAGTATGAAAGAAACGCTTTGTCAACTTATTTAACAAGCAGTAATTCATCATCAATCAGATACCAGTCCATCACTTCTGCAATTCACCAATTCAGTTATATTCGCGCCTCTTCCGAAAAATCGGAACACGAATGAAAAACATTAGAAACTTCTGCATCATTGCCCATATTGATCACGGTAAATCAACGCTGGCTGATCGCCTGATTGAAACCACCAAAACCATCAGCGAACGAAACATGATGGACACCGTGCTTGACAATATGGATTTAGAGCGCGAGCGCGGAATCACTATCAAGAGCCACGCTATTCAAATGGATTTTGTTCACCGTGGCGAAAAATATGTATTGAACTTAATTGACACTCCCGGTCACGTAGATTTTAGTTACGAAGTATCACGCTCACTTGCCGCTTGCGAAGGTGCGCTATTACTCGTTGATGCTTCGCAGGGAATTCAAGCGCAAACTATTTCGAATTTATATCTCGCTATTGAACAAGGCTTGACCATTATTCCTATCGTGAATAAAATTGACATGCCAGGTGCAAATCCTGAGTTGGTAGAAGACCAAATGGTAAATCTGGTAGGCTGTAAGCGCGAAGAAATTATTCACGCCAGCGGAAGAACAGGTATTGGTGTAGAGCAAATTTTCGATGCCATTATTGATAGAATTCCCTCTCCAAAAGGAAATCCTGATGCGCCACTTCGCGCCTTGATTTTCGATTCTATGTTCAATGCTTTCCGCGGCATTATTGCTTACTACCGCGTAATAGATGGCATGGTGCGCAAAGGCGATAAAGTGCAGTTTGTAAACACACGCGCCACTTATGTGGCTGATGAAGTGGGTTGCCTGCGTATGGACCTTGAACCGCACGACACGGTGAAGACCGGTGATGTAGGATATATTATCACCGGAGTTAAGAACGCTAAAGAAATTAAAGTAGGCGATACCATTACGCAATTCAACAACCCATGTGCCGAAGGCATTCATGGTTTTGAAGATGTAAAACCAATGGTGTTTGCCGGTATCTATCCTATAGATAATGATGATTATACGGACCTTCGTGATTCGTTAGAGAAGTTACAGCTCAACGATGCTTCGTTGGTGTTTGAACCCGAAACTTCTATCGCTCTCGGCTTCGGTTTCCGTTGCGGTTTCCTTGGGTTATTGCACTTAGAAATTGTGCAGGAACGTTTAGAGCGCGAGTATGATATGACCATCATTACTACCGTGCCGCAGGTGAGTTATGAGGCCTATTTGAATAATGGCGAACACCTGACCATTCACAACCCTGCCGATATGCCCGATGTAACGCGCATTGACCGTATTGAAGAGCCATACATTAAAGCACAGGTTATTACTAAGCCCGAATACATTGGTGCTATCATGACTTTGTGCATGGATAAGCGCGGGCAGTTAATCAATCAAACTTATTTAACCGAAGACAGAATTGAACTTCACTTCGAAATGCCATTGGCAGAAATTGTTTTCGATTTCTACGACCGGTTAAAGTCCATCTCACGCGGCTATGCTTCGTTCGATTATCATCCTATCGATTACCGCCCCGGTGACCTTGTTAAACTCGATATTCTTTTAAATGCCGAACAGGTAGATGCTTTCTCTGCTATGATTCACCGCACCAAAGCCGAAGACTTCGGGCGCAGAATGTGCGAGAAGCTGAAAGAAATTATACCGCGCCAAATGTTTGTTATTCCTATTCAGGCTGCCATCGGTGCAAAAATTATTGCGCGCGAAACTATCTCGGCTATCCGCAAAGATGTTACGGCTAAATGTTATGGAGGCGATATTTCGCGTAAGCGCAAACTCCTCGAAAAACAAAAGAAGGGCAAAAAGAAAATGCGTCAGTTCGGTAAAGTAGAAGTTCCGCAAGAGGCATTTATCGCGGTGCTTAAACTGAACGACTAACCTGCTAATACTTGGGGGTTCCCTCGCAAAGCCTCGGTCGCGCTATCCGTTACAATCCTTTTTTATTTTTTGTGCGCGTCATTGCGAGAACGGCTCTGCGGACGAAGCAATCCCCAACTTAATTAAGGCACTCTTGCAAAAAATAAAAAAGGATTTCCACTACTATCGCTAACTCGGGTTTTGCCCTCCCCGAGGAGGATGCTCAAAAACTAAATTCTCCCATTTTGGGTAAAAAAATTATGTCCCCCCACCGAAGAGTCTCCGCCTCGGCACTCTTCGGAATTAAAATTCTCCACCCCCAGCCCTTGTTCGTCCCACCCACCAACAACTTTCATCTCTATAGCCGGTTAGGCGCATAATTGCCCTTTTTCATTAAAAAGCTGGCCTTTTTACCCTAAAAATGCATTCCGACACCCTCCAAACGCGTTCCGACAGTCTCAGGATTGCTTCCGGCAGCCCCGAAGCGAGTTCCGGTAGGCTCAGGGTTACTTCCGGTAGTCCCGAAATGAGTTCCGTCACCCTCGAAATCGCTTCCGGCAGTCCCGGAATCGTTTCCGCCAAGCCCGCGAAGCCTTCCGTCACACTCGCGATCACCTCCGTCACTGCCGCCATGACCTCCTTCACTGTCAGAATGACATCCGGCACCCTCGAAACGAGTTCCGTTTTCCTCGCGATGAGCTCCGTTTTCCTTCCCATCAAAATTTTTCTCATTCTTGCTCGTCTAAAAGCCAAGTGAATACAACCTTGCCATACCTCTGTTCTGCCCAGGCAGAAAACGAAACCATAAAACACTTCACCTTCACCGTTTTCGATAGCATCGAAAACCTGGGCGAGCTGCAATGGAACAAACACATTCCCGAAGCAAACGTTCTCATGCAGCACGAAAGCTTAAAGCTCGTTCAAACCATCCATCAAAATAAAATGCAGTTCCGTTACGTATTGGTGAAAAAAGATGAAGTAACAGTAGGTGCTCTCTACTTTCAGGTAGTTATGTTTCATGCTAACCAACTCATCAATTACTTCCCTCAATTCAGCGAAGGCAATCTGGTAATGAAAACCGCAAAGACCATTACAGAAAAATTATTGAACCTAATCAACATAAAACTATTAGTAAGCGGCAATGTTTTTATGACCGGTGAAAACGGATTTTACTTCAGCAACGAAGTTGACCCAGCCACCCGCGCAAAAATTATCCGCAAAACAGTTCGTGATTTACGCAACACCGATACAAGCATCAAAGCCACTCTCGTTTCAGATTTATACGAACCCAAAACAGAATTCGATACCGATTTTAAAACAAACGCTTACCACGAAATAACCGTAGAAAGCGACATGAGCATCCGCCTCAAACCCGAATGGAAAACATTTGACGATTACATGAATTCACTTTCATCAAAATACCGAGTGCGCACCAAAAAAGTTTTGACACTATGCAATGAAGCCGGAGTAGTAATGAAAGATTTAGGCGCAGAAGAAATTGCCCTGCACGAGAACACACTCTACGAGTTGTATGAAAAAGTAATGGACAATGCCGATTTCAAATTAGCCGAGTTGAGCAAAGATTTTTTCCGCCTTCAAAAACAACAGCAACCAAACAACTACCGCGTTCACGCCTACTTCAAAAACGAAGAACTCATTGGCTTTATTTCCGCCTTCCGCTATGGCAAGCGTATGGAAGTGCACTACACCGGTATGCACCATGAAGTCTCCAAACCCATCCACTTATATCAGCACATGATGTATGATATGATTAAAGTGGGAATAGAAGACCGAGTAGAACAATTACACTTCGGCAGAACCGCACCGGAAATTAAAAGCACTATTGGCGCAGTGCCGTCACCCATGTATGGTTACGTAAAACATTTTAATCCGGTGTTCAATTATTTGTTTGTGCGCAATTACACCGCCAATCTTAAACCGAAAGAATACGTTTTCCGCAGTCCGTTTAAAGGATAATTATTCGTCATTGCGAGCGAAGGCTTCCGTAGCGAAGCAATCCCATTGCGTGAACGAGTAGATTGCTTCGCAAAGCCTCGCAATGACGTCATTAGTTTTTCTTCCTTACAATCTTCGCATCAAAAATACCGCTTACATAAAGTGAGTTACGAAATACTAAAGCAGTAGATGCCGCACTTACTTGTTTGCCATCATCATAATATTCAACCGTTCTCTTTTTAGTAGCAGGGTTAATCCGGTAAACGGTAGAAGGAGATAAATTCTCCGCGGCCTTATAATGCTTTAAGAATTTCAAGAACCGAAGATGACAAGCCACAAGTAAATCATCGCCATCAAAACGCAGGTTATCTGCACCTTTTGCTTTAGCAATTACTTCACGGTTCAGCATCTTGCCATCTTTAATATCAAACTGCCATACTTTATTCTGCATAGTAGAAGCCAGATAAACCTTACCATTCTTATTGGTAATGCCATTGGTGTAAGCATACTTCTCCGATGCTACAGAACACTTTGTTCCATCCCAAAAAATTATTTGCGCCTTTTTTAATTTGAAAAGTACCTCAGCAATGTTCCCGGGTTTCTTGGCATCGTTACTCACTAACAAAGTTCCGTCAGCAAAACCAGTGACGGCATTGGGCGAAGAAATAAGCGGATCAACAATCTTGTTTTGAAAAACCAGTTCATCTTTTATAACCCGGTAGCGCAAAATAGAGTTGATGTGCTTTTCGTGTTCGTGGTTTACTACCAGCAGAACTAAATCATTATCCACCTTAACCAAATCAACTCCATGCGGATTAAAAGCTAAGTCCTGTGGCTCACCGGTGCGCTTTAAAATTCTGTTAGCACCGGTTTCGGGATAGTAAACATATATCTCGCCATAATCTTTTTCGTCTTTTCTTCTCGCACTACAGGAAAGCAAGAGGCGCGGCTGCTCGGTAATCGAATCCACTACCATATCCTCAGGTCCAATGCCCACCGCAATCACTTCATCATTTGTCTGATAACTTTTGGGAAGTGTAGCGCAGGAAGCAATAGACATAAACAAAACTCCAACGGTAAAATATCGAATCATAAATTATGAAATTTGTTGCGTGAAGTAAACATCTTTCTTTTCGAACTATAGCAATAGTTCAGAAACGTAGGCTAAAACGAAAACCGGAAACAAAAACTTATGTTTATTGATTCCGGTTGGCAAGCATACTATTGGAAAATATTTATGATACTCCTTCCATTGCGCGTTTAAATACCAAACGCTCGCGTTCCGGTCCGGTAGAAATCATAGTGACTTCCGTTCCCAGATATTCTTCTACAAAAGAAAGATAGCCAAGGAAAGTCTCCGGCAAATCATCGTAGTTGCTGAATTTGCGTAAATCAGTTTTCCATCCGGCAAGTTTATGATACTGCGGTTCGATGATGGTATTTGCCATATCGTAAGGAATTTCCTGACTTAGTTTGCCGTTTACTTTGTAATCGGTGCAGGCTTCAATCACTTCAAAGTCGTTCAAGATATCCGCCTTGGTCATAGCAATTTGAGTAACACCGTTAATCATAATAGCGTATTTCAAAGCAGGCAAATCAATCCATCCACATCTGCGCGGGCGACCGGTAGTAGCACCAAACTCACTTCCTATTTTGCGAATCTGTTCACCGGTTTCATCTAATAATTCAGTAGGAAAAGGACCGCTTCCTACACGAGTGCAGTAAGCTTTAGCAATACCAATTACTTCTTTAATTTTTGTTGGAGCAATTCCTAAACCATTGCAGGCACCGGAAGTAATCGTGTTCGAAGATGTTACATATGGATACGTTCCGAAATCAATATCGAGCATAGTTCCCTGCGCGCCTTCAGCAAGAATAGTTTTGCCATTCGACAAAGCATTATTCAAATAATATTCCGAATCAATCAGGTTCAGCGTTTTCACAAAATCAATCGCCTCGAACCAAGTCTTTTCAATTTCTTCTAAAGAATATTCGAAATCGTAAATCTTCAACAGGTTCAAATGCTTCTCCTTAACTCTGCTGTAAATGCTTTTAAAGTTATCAGCAAGAATATCGCCTACTCGTAAACCATTGCGACCGGTCTTATCCATATAAGTTGGAGAAATACCTCTGAGCGTTGAACCAATTTTCTCCACTCCTTTTGCCGCTTCACTCGCAGCATCCAAAATCTTATGCGTAGGAAGAATAAAGTGAGCCTTCTTCGAAATAAAAAGACGCTTGCTTACATCCACCCCTTTCGAAGTAAGATTCTCAATTTCTTTTTTCAAAGTAACCGGGTCAATCACCACACCGTTGCCTATTACATTCATTGGTCTCTCCTGCAAAATTCCCGAAGGCACTGTATGTAAAACGGTTTTCTCTCCGTTAATCACCAATGTATGTCCGGCATTCGGTCCGCCTTGAAAGCGCGCTATAATATCGTATTTCGGAGCCAGGTAATCAATGATTTTTCCCTTGCCTTCATCGCCCCATTGAAGACCTAAAAGTATGTCGACACTCATCCCAAGTTGTAATTAGAAATTAATAAATAGTGATTCGCTTACGCGCCTGTAGTCAGGAACGAAATTGCTTCTGCCTCTGTTCCCTTAACAGTAAATGCACCTTCTAGCTTTGTCATTTGCAAAAGCTTGCGCATTTGCTCAGGCAAACAACACATTACCATTTCGCCACCAGCGTTGCGGGTTTTTGAAACGGCTGTAAGCAACATACCCAAACCGGTACTGTTGATAAACTGCATACGCGCCAAATTGAACAACACTTTTTTGTTTCCTGCATCCAGCGATTCTTTAATCATCGCCATTACCGGTGCGTTGCTATGCTCACCCAATAAATTTCCTTCCAGGGTAATTACTAAAACTCCTTCTTTGATTTCCTTGTTCATTGTTTTTGGTTTTATACGGTTAAAAGTTTATCGGCTTCTTTCTTACTGGCATCTGTTTCGCGTTTTTTCTGACAACTTCCGCAAACACCATACATATTCAGCGAATGGTGAGTGATTCTGAAATTCAGCAAATCGCCCATCATGCTTTTAATGTTCTGAATCCTCGGGTCACAAAATTCAACTACTTTTTTGCAATCTACACAAATGATATGGTCATGTTGTTTATAACCGTAGCTTTTTTCGTACTGTGCCAGGTTTTTGCCAAACTGATGCTTCTTTACCAGGTCGCAGCTTACCAGCAACTCCAGAGTGTTATATACCGTAGCGCGGCTTATGTTGAATTTTTTCTTTTTGAAAAAACTGAACAAATTCTCTGCTTCAAAGTGGTCATCGCGCTTGTAAATTTCTTCAAGAATAGTGTAGCGCTCGGTGGTTTTGCGCAGGCTCTTCCTCTCTAAGTAGGCAGAAAAAATGTTCTTCACTTCTTCAATATGTTCTTCGCGGCTTGTATTCACGGCTCAAAATAAATGCAATTACTCAATCGGCAAACCCAAATTTATTTGGTGTGGATAAGAAGAGGGAAATAAACAGATGGTTGCTTTATCTTTTTTCGATAATTCTTTTTTGTAGTACAGGTCTAAAAGCCCAAAAAACATCGTTAGAAGCGCGGACACCTGCAATAGCAAAAAATCTGCACATACTTTGCGTCTCCCCTAACAACAAATAACCCGTCATCGCTAAACTTTTATATTCGCGCTCCAATTCAAAACTATGGCAGACAATACAATTATATTTTCGATGCAGGGCGTGGGTAAAACCATTCCGCCTCAAAAAATTATTCTTAAAGATATTTACCTAAGCTTTTTCTATGGGGCAAAAATCGGCATCATTGGTTCCAATGGTTCGGGTAAGTCGACCTTGCTCAAAATCATAGCCGGTTTAGATGAAAACTATTTGGGCAAAATCGAGAAAAGCAAAGACTACTCCGTTGGTTACTTAGAGCAGGAGCCAAAGCTCGATGACAGCAAAACTGTCATTGAAATTATACGCGAAGGCAAGAAAGAGATTTTCGATTTGCTCGGTGAGTTCAATACAATAAGCGAAGCGTTCAACGACACTAACCTCGATGGCGACCGCATGGAAAAACTCCTCGAACGTCAGGGAGTTTTACAAGATAAAATAGATGCCGCCAACGCGTGGGAAATTGACACGGTGCTTAACCGCGCAATGGATGCGCTGCAATGCCCCGACCCGAATGCTTCGGTAAAGAACCTTTCGGGAGGAGAAAAACGCAGAGTGAGTTTGTGTCGCCTGTTGTTACAGGAACCGGATGTGTTGCTGCTGGATGAGCCAACCAACCACTTAGATGCGGAATCGGTGTTGTGGTTAGAGCATCACCTTGCGCAATATAAAGGAACCATCATCTGTATTACGCACGATAGATATTTCCTCGATAATGTAGCCGGTTGGATTCTGGAGCTTGACGGAGGAAAGGGTATTCCGTGGAAGGGCAATTACTCTTCATGGTTAGAGCAGAAGCAATTGAAAATGGAACAGGAAGAGCGCAGCGAAAGCAAACGCCAGAAGGTAATGGAGCGCGAATTGGCATGGGTGCGCATGGGGCAGAAGGCGCGCCAGGCAAAGAGCAAAGCGCGTATTGCCAATTACGAAAAAATGTTAGCCGATGAAGAAAAGGTAACCGAAGATAAACTGGATATATACATACCACCGGGTCCGCGCCTTGGAGCAAAAGTAATTGTTGCCAACGGTGTAGCCAAAGCATTTGGCGACCGGTTGTTGTATGAGAACTTAAACTTCTCGTTACCGCAAGGGGGCATTGTAGGAATCATAGGACCGAACGGTGCCGGTAAAACAACTTTGTTCCGTATGATAATGGGAGAGGAGAAGCCCACTGCCGGAACTTTCGAAGTAGGCGAAACCGTAAAGATTGCCTACGTTGACCAAAGCCATACGAACATAGACCCCGAGCAAACTGTTTGGGAAGTAATAAGCAAAGGCGGTGAATGGATTGAACTTGGCAAGTTGAAGATGAACAGCCGCGGTTATGTATCGCGCTTTAACTTTAACGGTGCCGACCAGCAGAAAAAAATAAAAGTGCTCTCCGGTGGTGAACGCAACCGGTTACACCTTGCACTTACACTTCGTGATGAAGCCAACGTTCTACTGCTCGATGAGCCTACCAACGATTTGGATATCAATACGATTCGTGCATTGGAAGAAGCTTTAGAAAACTACGCAGGCTGTGCCGTAATCATTTCGCACGACCGGTGGTTCCTTGATAGAATTTGTACCCACATCCTTGCGTTTGAAGGCGAAGGGCAGGTGTATTGGTTCGAAGGAAGTTTCAGCGATTACGAAGAGAACAAGAAACAACGCCTTGGCATTACAGACGAAACGCCTAAGAAGTTTAAGTATAAGAAACTGATAGCGCAATAGTAGTAACAGACAAAACGCAAAGAGCAATCATAGCTCCTGCGATTTACCTACTGCAGGGAAACCGGCAAAAGAAAAATCAAGGGCTGCGCTGTTGATGGTCGCTGACCAACAACAACTGGTAATTTCAATCTGCGCTTTGTAAGAAACAACCCAAACAAAACAGTTGTTACCCTACCGGTTCACGTAAAGTATTACAACCACAATACTTTTATGAAGAAACTCTTTACCTGCTTCGCTGTTCTCGTTATTTATATTTCCTGTAGTTCGTTCAAAACCGAAGGCTATCGCGATTTATATAAAGAAGACGGAAGCATAAGTGCCACTATCAACGGACAAACATTTCAATTGCGCGAAACTGGTTTTTATCGCGCCATGTTGGTTACCAAAATAAATGCTTCAGCCGCATCCGGTCGTCAGTTAAGTCGCACCGCTGCTTCGCTTATTTTTTATGGAGTAGATACAGCAGAAGCCGGAAGATCTTTCAGTGAGAGCATCACTATTGAGTATACGTTCAGTCCTTCGCCTGGCGAAGGTGCCGATGTAAGTTTTGATATGAGCTACAATTTTGGCGAGTATTATGTAATGCCTGAAAGAAATTATTTCAAGGCGTCAAAAATTGAATGGAGTGCTGACAAAACTTATTTCGTACTCAGTGGAAAGTTTGAATGCTTAATGCACAGACGCGGCTACTCAGCCGATTTGCAACCGGCAGTCCGCGTAAAAGGTGAAGTAAGCGACATCAAAGTTTCCGTTCCGCCATGGATTGCTTCAAAACTAAATACGGAAGCTTCAGTAGGGGAGTAATTGTAAAGACAAGCCTGAACTTGTATCTTTTTAAAATATCTTCCGTAATACTCTTCAGCGTATCACACACTGCTGAGCATGACCAAATTTACTTTACTTGTTTTTTTATCGGGTATTGTATTGCTGACCGGTTCGTTTAAACCCGAAGGTGACCAAGAGCATTACAAAAACAGTGGTTACTTCTTCGCCATACTTGACGGACAGATGTTCGAAATGCGTGATGACGACAAATACCGCGCAGAGTTGGTGAACAAAACCGCTTCGCTCAACAGCAAGACTTCGGAACTCAACCGCGTTGCTACTTCTTTAATCTTTTATGGCAATCAGTTTAAAGACGAAAACGGAAAACCTTTCACCGAGAGTATTGATTTTGAATTTTCTTTCAGCGAAGGCAGCACTGGTGAGCCCGGTGATTTAAAAATTGAATTGAATTACGACAAACACACCTATTATCAGATTCCGGAGAAAACACGTTTTCATATTTCGAAAATTGAATGGAGCGATGACCGCAGAAACTATTTACTAAGTGCCGACTTCGATTGTAAAATGCGCAGGTGGGGTTTTCCTGCGGAAAGTCAACCAACAGTTCGCGTAAAAGGAAGAATGGTAAACATAAACGTAAGTGTTCCGCCCTGGGTAAAAATTAAAGACCCAACGCAAGTTGCAGGGAATTAACGGAACGCTGTTTTGACAGCAGAAGTTTTAGAATACTTTTATTTCTATAAATCATAGAAATGAAGAAGTTCACGTTGCTGTTATTGTTATCTGCCTCCATCTTGCATTCTTATTCACAACAATTATTTACGCTTCGTTTAGAGCCCTCAACACTTACCGCTGCACCGGCAGTTCATTCGGGTGCGTTCGGCACTTACAACAACAAATGGTTTTTTGTTGGTGGAAGGAAAAACGGATTGCATGGGTTTCAACCGCCATTTGCTTTTCCTACTAACGGTGCTAATGATATGATTTACGTTGTTGACCCGGTTGCTGACCAAAGTTGGAGCGCATCCACTTCTACTCTCCCTGATTATATACGCGAACCGGTTACTTCGAGCAACATGCAGTATTATCTGAATGATTCAATACTGTATATGGTTGGCGGTTACGGCTGGAAAGATTCGTTGCAGGATTTTGTTACCTGGCCAACACTTACTGCGGTGAACATGAATAGTCTGGTGAATGCAATAATTAATTCGCAATCTATTGATTCGTTGTTCCGGCAAATTTCCGATTCAACACTTGCTATTTGTGGTGCGCATTTGCAGAAAATGGATTCTACTTACTATCTCGTTTTCGGTCACCGGTTCGATGGAATTTATAACCGCACCGATACCGCAGGTTTTTTTGTGCAGACCTACAGCAACGAAATCCGCAAGTTTCAAATTGTTGATGATGGGGTAAATCTCTCCATCAATAATTATACAGCCATTCGCGATACCGGCAATTTCAGAAGAAGAGATTATAATTTAGTTCCGTTCTACGACCCCTTTCGCGGAGAAGGATTACTGGCTTTCAGTGGAGTTTTTCAAAAGCATACTAACCTCCCTTATCTTACTCCGATAGAAATTTTTAAAGACACCGTAATTGTGCGGAATGATTTTAATCAGAATCTCAGTCAGTATCATAGTGCCGTATGTTTGCTTTATGATTCAATAAATTATTTGCAACACAATCTTTTTTTCGGAGGCATGAGCATGTATTATGTTGATACGCTTACGCAACAAACTGTTACCGATTCGCTGGTGCCCTTTGTGCAAACTATCAGTGATGTAGCGCGTGACCTTGATATGAATTATCACGAAATAGATGCTGGTATAAAAATGCCTGCGCTGCTTGGAACGAATGCGTATTTTTTTTACGATTTGAATATTCCTGTTTGCAGAAAGCACTTCGTGAATCTTAACGCTCTGCCGCCACATCAGCGGCTTGGATATATTGTAGGGGGAATTGAAAGCCCGGAGTTGAACATCAGTATTACCGACCCTTCGTTAAGTTTCGCGAGCACGCGCGTGTTTGAAGTTTATCTGGATACGATTGCCACAGCTATCAAAGAAATAAATAATGATGTGCTGAGTTTTTTCTGCTATCCGAATCCTTCGCGCGAAAAAGTGGAGGTAGTATTTGAATTAAAGAAAACCGAAACAGTAAAAATTGAATTGCTGGATATGAAAGGAAGTCTGGTGAAAGAAATTTGTAATCAGTCTTTCAATTCTGGAAAACAAAAACTCCTTTTGAATATTTTTGATTATTCAAAAGGAGTTTACAATTGTGTAATTACAGTAAACGGCAACAGGAAATCTATTCGCTTACAGAAGGAGTAGAAGTATCTGCTGATGTAACAGTTTCTTCTGCATTAACCGGAGCAGTTTCTGCTTTTACTTCTGTTTTTGTTTCTTCTTTCTTATTGCCTTTGCCAGACTGCTTCAATAATTTTTCAAGCGTTGAGCGAATGTCTTTCAGTTTCTCTTCTTTAGAAGCAACTGTTTCGGTTAGCATATTCATTTTCACTTTTATCAATTGCGACTCAAGCGAAGAAATTTTATTGCTTTCACCTTTTCGCTGCATGTATTCTAAATCTTTCTTGTCGTGCGAAAGCGATTTCTCCATTCTTTCAATCACTTCATTCAACCCTTTTACGCGCGAAGAAGTCATATCGCTGAAGAAATGATTGCGCTGTTCGTTGATATATTGAAAAGCAGAGTCCAGAGTTTTACGCATCAACACATCATCGGCTTTGCTGTAACGGTTTCTTCTGTTTTCGCCCTGAATACCTTTGAACTCTTCCAACAATGCTTTGAAATTTGCTTTTTCAGTAGCGCGCTTTTTCAAATCCTCAATTTTCGCAATTACTTCATCGCGCAATTTTGCTGAGGCTGCTTCAAACTCCGCACTTTCAGTTTTACGGAATGTTTTGAGCTTTTCGAAAATCGAGTTTACATCATCCTTAATTTTATCTAAACCTTGTTGGCTGATGTCGCGTTCTTTCCGGTGTTCTAAAACTCTTTCCCAAAAAGATTTTGCATCATCAAATAACTGACGGTCGTATTGCGTCAACTCAACTGCTTTCTTTTTTAGCTCTTCTAATTCATTCAAATAGCTCTCCCACAATTTTGCGGTGAGCAAAGTATAAGCCCATTCATTTTGTTTAATGCGAATTTTTCCTGCTTCATCCGAACGGATGTCTTCCGGTAATACAGATTCTGCATTCAGATTCGGAGCAACTTCTTTTGTTCCCTTTGGAAAAGCAAAATCTTCACCTGCTACCCAGTTCTTTTGTAGCTGCTCCAGCAACTCACCTTTCAATGATTTTTTAGGAACAATGAATAAGTCAACTTTAAATTCTTCTTCTTTAAGTTGGTAAGCAAGAACAACTTCTTTGTCGTCAGCAGTTACGCCTGTAGCAGTAAATCGCGGTAGCATGTGTAGTAAAATTTTGTGTCCCTTTTTTTGTAAGGACGTCAAAGATAATTCTTCGCTCCTAAAATTGTAATTCGTGCCAACGAAAAATTAAACTTGCAAAACATGCGATTTGATAAAAACATAATTGAAAAACTGCGCGAAGAGTTGCAGCAGCCATTGCCCGGTGAAGAAGCACAGTACCGAATGGCTCCACCGTACCGTCCAAATTTATCGAAAGAAGAAATCATGAAACTGAATCCGAAAATCAGCGGAGTGATGGTATTGCTTTATGAGAAAAATAATTTACTGAATCTTGTTTTTACTCAGCGCAAAACTTATGATGGGGTTCATAGCGGACAAATGAGTTTTCCTGGAGGAAAGAAAGATGAGGTTGATGCAGATTTAATTGAAACTGCGTTACGTGAAACCGAAGAAGAAGTTGGTGTGGCGAAAAATACAATTGAAGTGATTGGCAAACTTAGCGAACTCTACATTCCGCCAAGTAATTTTCTCGTTCATCCGGTTGTTGGCTTTGCAGAAAATATTGTTTCATTTCAACCACAAGAAAATGAAGTAGACAAAGTGGTGGAGATACCGGTTGAGTTTTTTCTTGATAAAAAAAACATCAACTTTAAAACAGAAATAAAAATATTCAACGGTAATGTGGTTTATGTTCCTGCTTATATTTATAACGAGCATATTATTTGGGGAGCCACTGCTATCATGCTGAGCGAATTCACTTTTATTATTGAACGAATTATAAACTCAAAAACATAAAATTATGTACAGCAAAGTCAGCGATTTTTTACACCAATGGAAATATGAAAGCGCGGGAACACTTAAGCTATTTGGCATGATGAGTGACGAAATGTTAGATAAGAAAATACACGAGCGCATTCGCAGCGCGGGTTTTCTTTCGTGGCATATTACGCATACGGTAAAAGAAATGATGGAGAAAACTGGATTAAAGATTGAAGGTAAAGACCAGCAGGATTATAGTGGCGAAACGGTGAAAGAAATTTGTGATTGTTACAAACAATCATCTGAAAGTCTAGTTCGTGAATTAGCCAACTGGAAAGACGAAGATCTTTTAGTAGAAACAGAAATGTATGGCGAAAAATGGAAGCGGGGTGTAACGCTTGACATTCTCATTAAACATCAAGCGCATCATCGCGGACAATTAGAAATTGTTATGCGCTATTACGGATTAAAAGTAACCAGCGTTTACGGACCGGCTTTTGAAGAATGGGCTACGTATGGAATGGAGGCGATGAAGTAATTACTTCAACACACTTCTCGCAATCAACTCTTTCATAATTTCATTAGTGCCTGCATAAATGCGTTGTACTCGGGCATCCGCATAAGCACGCGCAATCGGGTATTCCCAAATGTAGCCGTAGCCGCCATGTAATTGCAAACATTCATCAGCAACTTTGCTTTGTAAATCGGTGAGCCAGTATTTAGCCATTGAAGCTGTTGCCTGATCTAACTTCTTTTCGCAATGCAATTCTACGCACCGGTCGGCAAAAGTTCTGCCAATGGTTACTTCGGTTGCTAATTCTGCAAGTTTGAATCTTGTGTTTTGTAATTCAGAAATCGGTTTGCCAAAAGCTACTCTGTCTTTTGTATACTGAACTGTTGTAGCTAATGCGCCTTCTGCAGCAGCAATAGCGGTGAATGCTACCAACAATCTTTCCTGTGAAAGTTCATTCATCATGTATTTAAAACCTTCACCTTCTTTGCCCAATAAATTTTCTTTCGGCACTTCTACATTTTCAAAAAACAGTTCGCAGGTGTCTTGCGCGTGCAAACCGATTTTTTCAAATGGTTTTCCTTTAGTAAAACCTTTCATTGAAGTATCAATAACTAAAAGTGAAGTTCCCTTTGCTCCTTTAGATGGGTCGGTTTTTACGGCTACTACACACACATCGCTTAAATATCCGTTGGTGATAAAAGTTTTTGAACCGTTTACTAAATAGTAATCGCCTTTGTCAACTGCACTGGTGCGGATGTTTTGCAAATCGCTGCCAGCACCTGGTTCTGTCATAGCAATAGAAGCAATCCATTCACCGGTGATAAGTTTTGGCAAATATTTTTTCTTGGTGGCTTCGTTGCCGTAGTGGTCAATGTAAGGAGTTACAATATCTGAATGCAAAGGATAACCCACTGCCGGTCCTGCCGCACCGGTGCGGGCAAGTTCTTCCATAACTATAGCATTGTAACGCCAATCTTTAATGCCGAGTCCGCCATATTGCTCATCTATCTGCATACACAGGTAACCTGCTTCGCCAAATTTCAACCAGCTTTCGCGGCTAACCATTTGGTCTTTTTCCCATTTTGCATTATTCGGAGTAACTTCTTTGGCTACAAAATCGCGCACACTTTGCGCAAACATTTTGTGTTCTTCGTTGTAAAGATTTCTTTCCACTGTTTAATTTTTGAGGTGCAAGTATAAATAAAAAAGCCGCCAGCATTCCTTGCTGACGGCATCCCGGATTTTGAGCGATCAGAATCAAGGGAAAATTCCCATGGCATAATAGCTGTTCTTAATTTTAGTTATCGAAACTGCAAATGCAGCAGTGCGGATATCAATTTCAGATTTTCTACGCTTTTTAAACTCGCGGATGTCGCGATAAGCTTCAATCATAGTGTCTTCCAAACCACTGTTTACTAAATCAATTTCATCGGCACCGTGTATTAAATTTTCGATGCGTGCTTTAGGAACTTTTTTACCGGTAAGGTCTTCAATCAATTTAATGAAATCGGTTTGATGTCTTTCTTCCCAACGTTTTTGCATACGCCCAAAACGAACGTGCGAAAGGTTTTTCAACCACTCAAAATAAGAAACCGTAACACCACCTGCGTTCACATAAATATCAGGAATAATCATCACGCCTTTCTTCAATAATATTTTTTCAGCGGCAGGTGTTACAGGACCATTAGCCGCTTCAGCAATAATTTTTGCTTTGATACGCGCAGCATTCTTATCGGTAATCTGTTTTTCAAGCGCAGCAGGAATTAAAATATCGCATTCAAGTTCAAGAGCCGAAGCAGAATCTGCAATAACTTTTGCTTTGCCTTTAGTGTAACCTTTTACCGATTTTTTTTCCTGACGGTATTTATATAAATCATCAATGTCAAGACCGTTTTCGTCATACACCGCACCATCTGCTTCTGCAATAGCAATTACTTTTGCGCCATACTGCGTAATTATTCTTGCGGTATGATAACCAACATTTCCCAAGCCCTGAACAATCACTCGCTTGCCTTCTAAACCGGTTTCAAGACCGATATCTTTCATATCATCTTTATAAGAGCAAACTTCGTTAAGCGCGTAAACCACTCCTCTACCGGTAGCCTCAGTTCTTCCATGTATACCATTTTGTGAGATAGGTTTACCGGTAACGCAACCGTAGCCATTTATTTCACCCGGATTGAGTGTAATATACGTATCAAGTATCCACGCCATTTCGCGCTCACCGGTTCCGTAATCAGGAGCGGGAACATCAATACCGGGACCGATAAAATTTTTCTTCACCAACTCAGTGGTATATCTTCTGGTAATGTTTTCCAGAATTTCAGGAGATGTTTGACGAGGCGCAATTTTAATTCCGCCCTTTGCTCCACCAAATGGAACATCCACCAGCGCACACTTATAAGTCATGAGTGCGGCAAGCGCCATTACTTCATCTTGGTCAACTTGTAGCGAATAACGAATTCCGCCCTTGGTAGGCATCCGGTGATGTGAATGCTGCACGCGATACGCTTCAATTACGCGCACCTCGTTACCATACTTAACCGGAAAATTCATTTTGTAAATACTGTTGCAGGCTTTTATCTGGTCGAGTAACCCCTGCGGTGCGCCCGTGAACGGAGCGGCTTTGTCGAAATAGTAAGAAACACTATCGGAGAAACTTAAATTCTTTAAATCTGTAGGACTCTTCTTATCTGGCATAATTTTGTTTTAATGAGCAATATCCGTTTGAGACGGATAGCAAACCTATACGAAAAATTTAGTTGCGCAAACCCAACTGTTAGTATACGTTAAACGTAATGCAGACCGGTTTCAAATTTTGTCTTCAGAATTTCGAGGATGAATTCGTAATCATTCTTTAAGTCAACAAAGTTCAGGTTGGTGGTGTTTACCAAAACAACAATAGAATGCTGCTGATGGCGAAAATAATCTAAGTAAGCGTTCTGAATTTTATCGAGATACTCTGCCTGAATATTCATTTCATAATCTCTTCCGCGCTTTTGAATGCGCTCTAACAAAGTTTCCACGGGTGCATACAAATACAGAATAATATCAGGCTTGGGTAAACTTGGATTAATAATATCGAACAAAGTGCGGTACAGTTTCGATTCATCATCCGTCAAATTGTTGTTGGCAAAAATCAAACTCTTTTGAAAAAGGAAATCAGAAACAGTAAACGATTTAAAAATATCTGCCTCGCTCAGCAGTTTCTTTAAATGCTGAAAACGTTCCGCCATAAAATAAAGCTCTACCGGAAAGGCATGACGCGCAGGGTCTTTATAAAAACCGGGCAGAAAAGGATTGTCTTCAAACTGCTCGAGTATCAGCTTGCCGTTAAAATCGCGCGACAGTTTTTTTGCCAGCGTAGTTTTACCGGCACCTATACAGCCCTCGATGGTAATAAAGTTGTATTTAAATTCTTGCTCCATGCCTGCGGACGAATGTAATTCAGTTCAGCTTTTTTACAAGCGATGTATCGGAGCACTCCTTTAATAATACACGGACAGTTTTTTGCATCACCGGATGAACAAACCGCGGTTCAATTTCATTCAGCGGTTCTAAAGTGAATTTGCGCTGATGCAAAAACGGGTGCGGTATGGTTAGCTCTTCGGTCTCGACTATTTCATTTCCGTAAAACAGAATATCAATATCAATTACGCGTGGCCCCCATTTCACGGTTTCTGTTCTGCCTATTTCTTTTTCTATTGCTTTTAGTTGAGTCAGAAGTTCAAGCGGTGGGAGCGAAGACTCTATTACAATTGCCTGATTTAAAAAAGCATTTTGCTCTTTCAATCCCCACGCTTCGGTTTCGTAAAGTGCCGATTGCTTTAATGCTTTACCACACTTCAACGCAATAAGTTCACAGGCCCGTTCAAGGTTCTTAAACCGGTCATTTTCATTCGAGCCGAGCAGTAAATAAACATGCGTCATAGAGATTTCAAAAGTATTATTATTGCCCTCCATTTAAAATTTCGGCACACGCCATTCGTTTTACACCTAAACAAAAATAACATGAAGCAGTTTTTGAAATTCGTATTCGCCACCATAACAGGTCTGTTCCTGTTTATGCTTATCGGCATTTTTATAATTATCGGCATTGCAGCCGCAGCAGGTGGCGACAAAAAAGCAACCATTGCCGCTAATTCAATTCTAAAGCTCGATTTGAATTACTCTATTCCTGAAAAGACAAACGACAATCCGTTTGCAGGCATGAGCATCTTTAATCTGAAGCCACAGAAAAAAGCAATTGGCTTAACCGAGATTCGCGAGTGCATTGCTAAGGCTAAGAAAGACGATAACATCAAAGGTATCTACATGGAACTCGGCCTGAACGACAACGGTCTGGCTACGCTCGAAGTTATCCGTCAGTCGCTGGCAGATTTCAGAAAGAGCGGAAAGTTTGTTTACGCCTATGGCGAAGTGCTGAACCAAAAATCATATTACCTGGCTACCGCTGCCGACCAGATTTTTATTAACCCGCAAGGCGGAATGGAACTGAAAGGTTTCGGCCGTGAGATTATGTATTACAAAGGTATGCTCGATAAGCTCGGCATCGAAGTGCAGGATTTTCACTGCGGTGCTTTCAAGAGTGCCATCGAGCCTTTCATCCGCACCGATATGAGCGAGCCTAACCGCAAACAGTTGATGAATATTTATGGCGATGTATACAATCAGTTCATCGTAAACATTGCGAAGGAAAGAAAACTCGATACCGCTGATTTGAATAAAATCGTAAACAACTTATCGGCTGAAACTGCCGAGAAAGACAAAGAGTTGAAACTGATTGACGATGTATTGTATTACGACCAGGTATTGGATAAACTGAAAGCGAAACTTGGAGTAGATAAAAAGAAAGACCTCGAGTCAATTGATTTGGCAAAGTATGCTACTACGCTGGAGAAAGATTTAGAATCATCAAACAAAATTGCCGTGGTATATGCCGAAGGTGAAATTGTAGATGGCGAAGGGCAGGACGGACAGATTGGTGGCGAATCGTTTTCAAAACTTATCCGCAAGCTGCGCAGAGATGAAAAAGTAAAAGCGATTGTATTGCGCGTAAACTCACCGGGCGGTAGCGCACTGGCAAGCGATGTAATGTGGCGCGAATTGCTCTTGGCTAAAAAGGAAAAGCCATTGGTTGTTTCGTTTGGCGATGTGGCCGCCTCCGGTGGTTATTATATTGCCTGTATGGGCGATAGGATTTATGCGCAGCCCAACACCATCACCGGTTCTATCGGTGTATTCGGTTTGTTGCCGAACGCCAAAAAATTCTTCAACGATAAACTTGGAATTACTTTCGATGAAGTAAAGGTGACAAAGCACGGTGTGCTTGGCGGCTTGACCAAACCTCTTGATGCCGAAGAATCTGCCTTTGCTCAGCGCAACGTAGAGAAAACTTACCGCGAATTTAAATCGCGCGTAGCCGAAGGAAGAAGCGGGGTTAAAAAAGACGTTAACGGTGTTCCTATGGATACTGCTTATATCGAAACCATTGCACAAGGCCGTGTGTGGACCGGTAATCAGGGAATTGCTAATGGATTAGTAGATGAAATTGGCGGACTGGATGAAGCCATTGCATACGCGGCTAAAAAAGCTAACCTGAAAGACTACCGCACCAAAGCATATCCCGAAGAAAAATCTTTCTCCGAAAAAATTGCCGAGAGCTTTGGCGATGCTAAACTGCAAATAGTAAAAGAGCAGTTAGGCGAGCAATACGAAATCTACAAAACCATCGAATACCTAAAGAAAACCAAAGGCGTACAAGCAAGAATGGTTTATGATTTAGGTTTGTAAAAAACCAATCTCACCCCTAAATCCCCTAAAGGGGACTTAAATGCAAACAGCCGGAGAAAATTCTTCGGCTGTTTGCATTTTGTATCGGCTGTTAAGCCCCCTTTAGGGGGTTGGGGGCTGTCTTTCAATTCCCCTTCAGGGGATTTAGGGGTCATTCATGATAAACAATCAACCCGTAATGCCCTCCGGTATAATCCTCATCAAACTTCAAAGCCTTTACAACAATCTTATAACGTTTAGTTGCACTTGGTTTTATAGTTATCGAAGCAAAATACTTATCGGCATTCTCCACCTTTACCAGCGTCCAGGTATTGCTGTCCGTATAATCTTCGCTGTATAGCTCAATGCCTATTTTGGTAATGCGGTAATCGCCAACCGCTGTAATGCCGTAAGTATAAGAGTCGGTGAGGGTGCGGAAAGTTTCTTTCTTGTCCTTCACAATATCAAACTCCATCCGCACAATTTCTTCATTCCTGTTTTCTATATCATCAATCAGCGACTGACAATCTTTCAGAATGTCTTTCATCGACCTGTCTCTTTCAGTAACCTGCGCAAACGCAGCAGAAGTGCCTATTAAAAATGTCAGGGTGAGTACTATGTTCTTCATGGCTATTATTTTTTGGTTAATTAAATCTGAATAATTATCGCGCAAATTCCAAGCGCATGCCCTTATTGCGCTCGTCAAACGTGCCGTTTTTGTAAACCGGATAGCCGCTTACAAACGTGGTAACTACCTGCCCTTTAAACGTTTTTCCCTCTAGCGGACTCCACCCGCATTTATACAACACATTCGCCTTGGGCGATGGTGCGCCAAGAACCGTGTATTCCTTACTCAGGTCCATTAAAGCCATATCGGCAAAGTAACCTTCGCGGATGTAACCGCGGTCCTTCACCTCAAAACAGATAGCCGGTGCATGGCACATCTTCTCAATAATTCTCTCTAACGAAATCTTTCCTTGCTGATGAAAGTCCAGCATCATATTCAGCGAGTGCTGAATAAGCGGCAGACCGGATGGCGCTTTCAGATACTTGTTCGCTTTCTCCTCTGCCGTATGCGGAGCGTGGTCGGTGGCTATCACATCCAACCGGTCATCAAGCATAGCTTCGAACAACGCTTTTTTATGATGAGCCTCTTTAATGGCGGGGTTGCATTTTATTTTACTTCCTAACTTTTCGTAATCGCTTTTATCAAACCACAGATGATGCACACAAATCTCTGCCGTAATCCGTTTATCCTTCAGCGGAATATCGTTGCGGAAAAGCTGCAGCTCATCGGCTGTTGAAAGATGGAAAACATGCAACCGGCTGTTGAACTTCTTCGCCAGCTCCACCGCATACTTGCTCGAGTTCAAACAAACTTCCTCGTTGCGTATTTCAGCGTGACATTCCATCGGAATATTCTCACCGTATTTCTCTTTGTAAATCTCCGTGCGCTCTTTCACCAACCGGTCGTCCTCGCAGTGCGTGGCTATCAGTATATCGTTCCGCTCGCTGAACACCCGCTCCAGCACCTCCGGTTCATCCACCAGCATATCACCGGTGCTGCTGCCCATAAAAATCTTGATGCCGCAAATCTTCGTTTTGTCCACCTTGCGCAGCTCATCAATATTGTGGTGGTTGGTGCCCATGTAAAACGAATAGTTGGCCAGCGATGTGCGCGCGGCAATTTCATATTTCTGCTCCAGCAGCTCCAGCGTGCAGGCAGGTGGGTCGGTGTTGGGCATCTCCATAAACGAGGTAACCCCACCGGCCACACCGGCACGCGCCTCGGTGTAAATACTCGCCTTGTGCGTAAGCCCCGGCTCGCGGAAATGCACCTGGTCGTCAATAATGCCGGGCATCAGGTGCAGGCCGGCTGCATCTATTTCTTCGGCTTTAAATTTTACATCAAAGCTGCCATCTACGCGCTCAATGCGCTGGTTGCGGATAAGCACATCCTGCGAAGTAATTTTTCCTTCGTTAATAATTTGCGCGTTGCGGATAATGTAGTTGCTCATAGTTTTTACCGGTGGGCGAATTTAGAAATTAATCTTTCGCATCGTCATTGCGAGGACGGCTCTGCGGACGAAGCAATCTCCTAATTATTATGGGGTTCCTCGCAAAGCCTCGGACGGGCTTTACGCTACAATCTTTTTTGCTTCCCCTTACAAAACGTCATTGCGAGGCTCCGCGAAGCAATCCCCTCAATAGTAAGTGTAACCTCACGCGCAAAAAAGCAAAAAAGGATTTCCGCTCCAATCCCTAACCCGACCAGCCAACAGCCAAATACAAAATACAAGATGCCTCGTGCCTCGGCATGACAAACGCAACTCTGCTGTTCGAGATGTTAGCGCAGCGCATCTCGAACTCACAGATAAAAAGGATTTTAATCCTCCGCACTCCATCCCTTCTCCATTCCAATGGAGAAGGTGCCAAGCAAAGCGAGGCGGATGAGGCCCTATGAAATTCGCCCAAAACCTCACTTTTCATCAAAAACACATGCATTTTAACTAAAAACTAAAGAACGGTGGAATCGCGAACGCCAGCGGTGGAAACCAAAACCCCATCGGTGGAACCGCGAACGCCATCGGTGGAAACGAAAATGCCATCGGTGGAACCGCGAACGCCATCGGTGGAAACGAAAACCCCATCGGTGGAATCGCGAACCCCATCGGTGGAAACGAAAACCCCAACGGTGGAACCGCGAACGCCAACGGTGGAAACGAAAACCCCACAGGTGGAATCGCGAACGCCATCGGTGGAACCGCGAATGCCAGCGGTGGAAACGAAAACCCCAGCGGTGGAACCTAAACTCCCACCTTTTTAATTTGATTTTTTAGTTCTTTTGTGTCAAGGCGAAGGAACTCATACTAAGCCCGAAGAACTTGTTTTATAAAAAACAAACACCATGAAGCCATCGGTAAAATTAGAAACGCAGATAAACCTGCCCGGCACATCAATAAAGCTTGATGAAGTAGAAGTAAACATGATTTGTTTCGGCAACCAGCCCGACCAGAGCAAAAAGAATAAATACTTCTGGGACTGGAGCATAAGCGTAGCCACCGACACCGGTGATGATAACGATGAGCCCTTCGACCAGCTTACCTGTTACATCAATGGGGAACTGTTATTGCAGGGCGATAAACATTTCCTGATTAAAATAAACACGCTTCATACTTATCAGCTTCCGAAGTTGAAATACAAGAAAGCGCACGATGAAATATTCAAGAGCATAGCCCGCGAATCGCTAGCACATGCCAACGTTCTTTTAAACGCAGAAACAAAAGGCACAGCATACGAAGGCTACACCCTACCGGAACCGGATGAAGATTTTTTAAGCGAAGACGCGGCAGAGTGGAACAAGCGGGGCTATATTAAGCAAGCTTCTAAGCCAAACGAAAACGCCTTTGGCAAAAAACCAACGCCAGCCGAAATAAAAGATTTATCGAACCGCTCGGCAGCCCTGGTAAAATGGATTGATGAGTATGACGACAGGGGCGGTCCGCAAACCGATGAAGAAAGAACAGAATACTTCACCAAATATGCCGAGTGGGTTAAGCTGAACAATCTGCTATGGCACTTTAAGCTAATTGCCAGAAATCAAATTGCCTACATGCTCACCAAAATGATGGTGAAAATGGAAAAGGCATTAGAAGAAACCCCCGATAACTACGACCTGATAGAAACCTACGAAGGCATAAAAGAAGAGCACGATAATTTTATGCAGGAGTTGAAAGACGAGTTTGCGAAAAACTAAATCTGGCTGTCATACTCCCGAATCGGCAGGAAAGCATCCTGTATTTGGTTGTTCTGCTTTTCATTTACTCATTTACTCATTTACTCTTTTGCTCATTCTCCCTCCCTTTGCAAACTTCCCGTTTAAGAATACTTTTACCCCGTTCAGAAATACACTACTTAAAGCATGAGCGACAGAAAAATATTACTCGAAGTAAAGAACCTGGTAACCGAGTTTAAAACCGATGACGGCATTGTAAAAGCGGTGAACGATATTTCGTTTGTGCTGCACCGTGGCGAAACCATTGGTATTGTGGGCGAGTCCGGTTCCGGTAAGTCGGTTACTTCGCTTAGTGCTATGCGCCTGATACCTAACCCTCCGGGGCGTATCGCTTCGGGCGAAATAAATTTTCATAAGAAAGACGGAACCGTTGTTGACCTTACGAAGATTACCGAAGAGGAAATGCGCAAATACCGCGGCAACGAAATCTCGATGATTTTTCAGGAGCCCATGACCTCGCTCAACCCGGTGTTTACCTGTGGCGACCAGGTGGTGGAAGCGATTGTGCTGCACCAGAAGGTAACCAAGAAACAAGCACAGGAAATTACCCTCAAGATGTTTGAGAAGGTAAAGCTGCCGAACCCGCAGCGCATTTTAGATGCTTACCCTCACCAGTTATCGGGCGGACAGAAACAGCGTGTGATGATTGCGATGGCCATGAGTTGCAACCCGAGCATACTGATTGCCGATGAGCCGACTACCGCGCTTGATGTAACCGTGCAAGCCACCATCCTCGATTTGATGGCGCAGTTGAAAGGCGAAATTGACAGCTCCATTATTTTCATTACGCACGACCTTGGTGTAATAGCAGAAATTGCCGACCGTGTTTTGGTAATGTATAAAGGAAAGATTGTAGAGCAGGGACCGGTGCTTGAAATTTTCGGCAACCCGCAACATCCGTACACAAAAAGTTTATTGGCTTGCCGTCCGCCATTGGGTAAGAGATTAAGTAAACTTCCTACCGTAGTTGATTTTATGGAAGAGAAGGAAGACGGAACGGTGGTGGCAAAAGCAACCTCTGTTGCCGATGCGATTAACGCGGTGGTAATTAGTGATGAAGTAACCCGCGCGCGCAGAGAGAAAGTATTGGCGAACAGAACCATCCTGCAATTAAAGAATCTGCAGACCTGGTTTCCGGTAGGTAAAAACTTTATGGGCAAAACCACCGATTATGTAAAGGCGGTGGATGATGTAACGTTTGATGTGCACGAAGGCGAAACACTCGGACTGGTAGGAGAATCGGGTTGCGGTAAAACAACTTTGGGTAGAACCATTCTTCGTTTGGTTCCCGCGCATGGCGGTGAAATTATTTTTGACGGAAAGAATATTCTGAACCTGGGCCAAAAAGATATGATTGAAATGCGCAAGCACATGCAAATCATTTTTCAGGATCCGTATTCATCGTTGAACCCGCGCATCACAATAGGCAATGCTATTATGGAACCGATGACGGTGCATGGAATTTACGATAACGATAAAGTGCGCAAAGAGAAAGTGCTCGACCTGTTGAACAAGGTAAACATGAAGCCGGAGCATTTCAACCGGTACCCGCACGAGTTCTCGGGAGGGCAGCGTCAGCGTATTTGTATTGCGCGCGCCCTGTCGCTCAATCCTAAGTTTATTATCTGCGATGAATCAGTATCGGCACTCGATGTATCGGTGCAGGCGCAGGTGTTGAACCTGTTGATTCAACTCCGCGAAGAATTTAAGTTCACGTATATCTTCATCTCTCACGATTTATCGGTAGTAAAATTCATGAGCGACCGCATGGTGGTAATGAATAAAGGAAAGGTGGAAGAGATGGGCATCAGCGATGATATCTACAACAATCCTCAACGCGAATACACACAGAAGTTAATTGCTGCTATCCCGAAGGGAGAGCTAAGCGATATTCAGAAAAGAATAGGCGGAGTAAGAGCAAACTAATTCAAAAGAGAGAAGCCACGAATTACACGAATTAATACAAGGATAGCTTGTCTTTAATTCGTGTAATTCGTGGCTTGTATTAAAAGAAAAACTCCTCTGCTTACGCGAGAGGAGTTAACCTAAGACACATGAACTCTTTATGTATTGCTGTTTAAGCAGCCATTTTTTCGTTGATATTCTTCCAATTTCCTTCCACACTTTCTAACCGGGTAAGCATTCCACCGGCTTTTTCTTCTATACATTTCAATCTGAAACGTAAGCTGGTTAATTCCGGAATCAATGCCGTCAGTTTCTCTTCGGCACCGGTCGCATCTGCACTTGACTTTATCTCCTGCACCTTCTTCATATACTCAGTACACTTTTCTATCAGCCCGCGGTGTTCGAAGAACAAGCCCATTATCTGCAGCTTGAAATCTTCAATGCGGTAGATGAAGTCTTTCACTCCTCTCATGGTGCCATCCGAACTATCCGGTGCACCGGGAACAGAAGACTCTGCCATATACCGGTCCATAGCCACTGCATTTTCCTCTATAAACTTTTTAGGCAGTTGATAAAGCTCTGCAATGTTTGCGCTTATAGTTTTGTATTCGTCAATAAACTGGCGGTGTAAGTTGCAGTAGTGGTCGTAAGTGTTTTCCTGTTGGGTCATAATCTGTTGATTTATGATAACAAGATATATGCTTTACTGCCCCAGCGCAATGTATTGCCGGTTGTAACGGACAAGCCACAATTTGTCAAATGCTAAATTCCGTAACCTTTTTAAAGAACGTTTTTGTTTTAAGCAGCCAGCTTAATTTTCACCTGCACATCTTCCCACTTCACTTCTAATTTTTCTAACCAAACCAAAGTATCATCTGCTTTTGTTTTAATCTGTTTCAAACCATCCATCAGTTCAATTACTTTAGGCGTAAGTGCCGTATATTCTGTAGCAAACTCAAGCGGATTTCTTTCATCCGATTTCGAATCAAGCGCAATTACTTTCTTCATGTAAACCTCTGTTTCGTCCATGTGTTTCATGTGTTCGTTGAACAAACCGATAGTGCTCATGGTAAACTCATCTATCTGGTCCATGAAGTTAACTATAACACGCATTGATGAATCGCTGGCAGAAGGAGCCTGAGGCGCGAAATGTCTTCCGGTAAGTAAATTCATAGTGCCTTCGGTTTCATCTAAAAACCGTTTAGGCAGTTTGTAAAGTTCGGTTACATAATCGTTCACCATCTTGTAAGCTTCTACAAAATTTCCATGTGTCATGTGATACTGTTCAAAGGCTGAGTTGAGATTTGACATAATCGTTTATTTAGTATGCCATGTATTACGCCTCATTGGAAAGTTAAGTTCGTATCTGGATATTGTGGCTTACAAAGGTTTTTTTGTTTCAAACTGAAACTGAATGACTACGAAAATTGAATAGATTTATCACGATGAATGAATACAATCTCCGGTTCGCGCAGTATTGGAAAATTGTCTGGACGATTGTGATTGTTCCATTAATCATCCTGCCGTTTATCTATGTAATGGTTCAGTTTCCAGATATGCCTGACTGGCTGGTGTTTGCCATAATTTGTGTGCTGTTGGCTTGTATTATCGTATTGGTGTTGTGGATGGTGAAAAGAATTTCTCCCAAAATAAAACTGACAGTAACCGGTGACGAATTGCGCGTAGAGTTTCTCGATAATGGCTTTCTGTTTCCTGACGACTTTGTTTTGCAGTGGGAACAAATCACCAATTTTTGGGATGACGAATATGATGGGGCTTACTTTATGAGCTTTCAGACAGAAATAAAGCCGTATAAGTTTCATCTTTCAGCAGTGACCAATAATGACGATGATGTAATAATTTATGCAGAAGCACTACAGAATATTACGCAACGGATAAATACTTTTAACAGACACACAGGGAAACGGATTACCGCAAAAACAATCTATGAATCAGTATGGGCGAAAGTGTTTGCAGTAATTGCTGTTGTGTTGCTTATCTGCGCTCCGTTAATAAATCTGTTTACCGGTTCGGAACACCGGTTCCCTTGGTGGCAATATGCGTTTGTTGTGCTTATTGCAATTCCACTGGTTTACAAAGTTTACGATAAAAACAGAAGGAAGTAATTCTACTTGCTGAAGTGCTCAGCTAATTTTTGCACTACCACTTTATCAATAGGAAGGACAATATCTGTTTCGCTTTCTAATTCAGAAATATTTACCCAGCGGAAAGATTCAGATTCTTTCCCTTTCACAAATTCAAAATCGAATTTCTTATCCGAAGTTTTAATCCGGTTCCAGTCTTTTGATTCAACGATGTAGTAAATGCTGATGAGCTGGCTATCCGCAGAAAGTTCGAAAGCTGACTGCACAAAAAAATCGGTGGTGTAAAAATGTTCTTTTACTTCCACTTCAATTCCTGTTTCTTCTATAAACTCTCTTTTCAATCCGTCAATCAATCCTTCCCCTAATTCCAAACCTCCACCGGGAAACTTAGTAGCAAGCTGCCCGCTTTTAAATGCTTCATCAGCAACCAATAATTGCTGATTATGATTTATAAGCAAGCCGTAAACACGAACATTAAATCGTTTGAGAGGTAATGCCGACATGTAAAAAATGAATTAGTATTTAAACCCTAAACTGCCACGTTTACCTTCGTTGATTTTAAATTCTTTCAAATCTTCGAGATTCATGGTCTCCAGCATTTCTTTCGTCCGGTCTTCTTTTTTCATAGATGCCAAACGCAAATTCTGATTCTGAACTGCTTCGGCAATCAACTTGCGAATTTCGCGGGCGTTACCAAAATACTTATCACGGTAGATGTAAATAGAACTGATGTATTTCTGTAAGTAGTCGTATGCCTCGTTATCTAAACGAATGTTTTCCGTTTTCAATAATGAAAGCGCAATGCGGAACAATTCTGTTTCGTTGTAATCGTTGAACGTAAACGTTCTGTCAAAGCGTGAACGCAGGCCCGGATTAGATTCAAGGAAGCGGGTCATCGGGTCGGTATAACCGGCAACGATTACCGCAAACTCACCGCGGCTGTCTTCCATTCTTTTCAGCAAGGTTTCAATCGCTTCTCTTCCGAAATCATTTCCTTCTCCTAGCGCGTAAGCTTCATCAATAAACAATACACCGCCTTTTGCTTCTTTAATCCGCTCGTCTGTTTTCAAAGCTGTTTGTCCTACAAAGCCTGCTACTAAACCTTGTCTGTCAAGTTCAACCATATGCCCGCGCTCAATCAAGCCAAGAGCTTTGTAAATTTTGCCCATGATTCGCGCCACGGTTGTCTTACCGGTTCCCGGGTTACCGGTGAACACGGTGTGAAGTGAAAATTTATTCAGCACATCTTTTCCGATGTCATGATAGAAGCGAACAAGTTTCACCAATTCATTCACCTCGTTTTTAATATTGCTGATTCCAACAAGTTCATTCAACTCATCTAAAGCATTCTGCAATAGCTTTTCATTGATGTTAATGTTGAACTTGCGTTTGCCTCGCTGCTTAAATACCTGCTCCACATCTTCTTGTTCAATGGTAGAGAGCATAGTACCGTCTAACTCGCGCAAGTCAGCGCGTTTCATCAGGCGCAATCCGAGATTCATTTTTGCTTCATCAATAATCGAAATAGCAAAACGTGCATTTCCGAAAGTTTTATCGCGGTTACGGAAACCTTCCATCAACTGGTCGGCTAAATAATTTTGTGCCGCTTCCGTCATGTGCACATTCTTCGATGCAGTGTAACCCAAGGCAATCGAATGCAATTCATCCGGCAGATAATCTTCAAAGTGGAAGTAATTCGCAAAGCGCGATTTCATTCCCGGATTCGATTTCAGGAAAATATCCATCTCATGCGGATAACCGGCAACCATAATCGCCAGGTCTTTCGATCCATCGCTCATTTCCTTTATCAAAACTTCAATGGCTTCCTTTCCAAAATCTTTCGAATCATCCGATTCTCTTGCGAGTGAATACGCTTCATCAATAAAAAGAATTCCGCCTTTCGCTTCCTCAATCGCCTTCTTCACTTTCGGTGCAGTCTGCCCGATGTATTCGCCAATTAGTTGTGACCGGTCAACTTCTTTTACATGACCTTTACTCAGCAAGCCCATGCTTTTGTAAATCTGCCCGAGCAATTTTACAACCGTTGTCTTACCGGTTCCGGGGTTACCGGTGAATACCGAGTGAAGATTTATTCTTTCCGAATCTTTAAATCCTCTTTCCTGACGCAGCTTTAAGAAGTTCAGATAATCAATGTGATTTCTTACTTCCTTCTTCAACTCTTCCAAACCAATCAAATCATCCAATTTCTTCACGCTCGAATCAAGCGATTCATCAGGTGCGGCAGAAGGAGTGGTGCTAACCGTAGCAATGTTTCCGCTCACGGTAGTAATTTCCACTTCCCCTTCCTCATCTTCTTCACCGGTGTCTAAATGCAGCACCGCAATTACCGTATCCATAAAAATAACTTCCAACCGGTAGTGATTATCCTTCCAGGTGCCCGGTATATCATTTCCCCAACCTTCATTAAAAGGAAAAACCTCGTCCTCTTTTCCGGCTTCTATTTTGCGGAAACGCTCAATACGCGCTTTCAGCAAACCCGAAGCATTATACCAGTTGAAGAACAGTTCGCAGTTCCACTCCACAGCAACCTTGTTGCGGAATTTAAATTCAGCATACAGATACTGCGTTTCGTTGCGGCTTATCTGCTTTAAATAAACTTTGTTCTCATTATTCACCGCATTGTAGTCACCGGTAAAAAAGCGGATGCTCTCAATATCAAAATAGGGATTATCATCTGCACTCACTCTGCCAATATCCTCCACATAAAAACGCTTCGTGCCTATCAGTTCATTATCAATGTAAGCCTCCCAACTGTATTCACCGGCTGTCCAGAACGAACCGGCAGTAGCCATGCCCCAACCCTTATTGATGTAAACCACATTCTCATCCAAACGAATCTTTCTCTTCTCATCCTGCGAACTCAACTCCTTCTTCTTTCCCTCGGCATGCGAAAACGCTTTGAGCGTAACCGTAGTTTCCCAATCCTGCTCATCAAACAGCTTATTGTAAAAAGCAATCTCTGCACTTATGTAAGTAGTTTCGGTGCGGTCAAAAACGCTGCGGTATTCGCGGCTGCGGTTGGCAAGCCACTCATCGCTTGCAAATACGCGAAGGGTTTTGAATTTATAATTTTTGTAGGCCATCTGTCTCTCGTTTATAGTTAATGGATTAAAACCATGCCACTATTTTCATAAAACATTTAATACTAATAAGAGCCAAAATATCATTCCGGCTGACTGTCGCGCAAAAAAAATATGCACACCCTTATATATAGACGCAAAAACTGTCCGAAAGGATTGTCACAGAATTGTAGAATTTTTAATGGAATGGCAGTCGTATTCCCGCACCAATGCCTGAACAGGCGATAAAAATCATAATTATCTGAAGCAGAAACAGTAATTATCTCCTCGAAATTCTAAAATGCTGCGCATAAGCATCTTTAATTTCATCATCTTCTAAAAGCCATTGCATACTCATTTGCTTTGGAACATTTACTTGCTCCACTCTTTTGAACGTGCCGAATACCCTATCCCAAAAGCGAGTAGTTAGTCCGTGGTTCATTTTTGGGTTATGAAAATGATGATAGAAATGATGTTTTCTTAAAATGATGAAGGGCTTTGCAATCGGTTCTTTGCGGTGAAAGCGCGCATGCGTGGCTTCATACATAAAATACATCATTACAAAACCAAGAACGAACGCTACTGCTGTTTGTATAGAAGCAAACAAACTAATAAGCGCAACAAGTGTTACCGATACCATTACTGCCATTGCCGCCTTTTTATAAGCCGGTGCAAAGTAGTTTGCCTTGGCATGGTGCTGCAAGTGTTCTGCCTTAAAAAAGTTTTTGCCTTTGTGTACGTGCCCAAGAAAACGGTGAAGAAGATATTCAGTAAGCGTCCAGCTAACAACACCGAGGAAGAAGATAAGAACTAACATAATGGAATGGTTTAATGATGAATGGTATGCTACGAATGACGGCAAGTGCTATGAAATATTTCAGTCGTTTTTACCAAAGCGAAGGAAACAGAATTTGAAATGCGGAATTTGAAAGTTGAAGTGTTACTTTGTATTTTTCTCGTGCTTCTTAATTAAGCCATAATACCACACCACTCCAATAATGTAAAACGCAACGGTAATGAAAATGATATTGCTGTAAGCAAAATCAGCTTCGCGCAACACCGAAAATATTTTTGCACTGACAAACCAACATCCACTCCAAATGGATGCGTTGATTGCTGACATCATTTCGCGGTTGCGCTCGCCAACATAGTTTAGCGTGAGTTCGCTGGTGAGCGGCCCTGCCATATTCATGAGCGGTTGACGTAAAGTAAAAGTTACAGCAGCTATGATGAGTCCGTAAGAAGTATGATTATACCATTCGGTAGTTGCCATAATGAAAAGGAAAACAATAGCCAGCGATTGCATTAAGGTAATGGCTACCTGATAACCAAAGCGTCTTTTTATTTCAGGAATAGCCAACGCGGTAATAACAACTAAAGTAAAGGCTATGGAATTCATAATAGAGAAAGCTGGTGCTTCCATGCCGTGCACATCGTGAAAGAAAAGATTGATAACCGGTATGGTAAATCCTGCACCAAGTGCAATCAAGAATGAAGGAACAACCGCCTGTGCTATTAAACCCCAATCGTAATCGGAATGCATATTGGCAATAGGAATTTTAGTTCCAATGTTTTCGCGTTCCGGAAGTTGTTGTACAAAATAAATTCCAAGCAAACCGAGTGTGGAATAGAAAACGAGTAACACTTCCGTTGTAAAGAAACTGCTGATGAAAGGAAGAAAGAATCCCAACATGCCTACAAAGATGGTAGTGAAGTTACCGGCACTGAAGAAGAGCGCAATACTTTCTGTTTCGTGCTCTTTGCTTCCGTTCAGCAGAATGTAAGGCATTACTAAAATCTGTAAGAGCGAAAATGTAATTCCCCAAAGTGACATGAGGATACGAATGAGTTCGGTGTTGTGCGTGTGTATACCGAAGATTAAAAGCAAGGCAACAATAGGAGAGGAGATAGCACCGGTAAGCATAAAGGGTTTTAATCTTTTGCCTTTTACTAAAAGCGCGAGTGGAACAGAACAAAGCAATACAGTAAGATACCGGTTGCCAATCATGCTGGCAATTTCAAAATCTTTAAAGCCGTGGTCAAGCATTAAATAATTCAACAACATGGTAAATGCCGAGTTGATGAGTTGCAGAAATACATCCGCGAGCATCAGATTGATGATTACACGTGGGATGGAGAGGTATTTTGCTAATGCAGATTTCAAGTAAAACGATTTGAGAACAACGATTAACGAATACAGATTGCAGAAGTGGAAGCCGCTTCGTTAATCTAAAATCGTTAATCGTTATTCATTCATTGTATTTTTTCGTTTATATAATTAAAAAGTTCTTCCACCTGTTCCGGTTGGAACCATTTTATGCCGTCATCTTTTTTGAACCAAGTCATTTGCCGTTTGGCATAGTTGCGGGTATTTTGTTTGATGAGCGCAACGGCATCTTCTAAAGAAATTTTGTCTTCGATAAAATCAAATAGCTCGGTATAGCCAACGGTGTTTAGTGTATGCAGTTTTTTATGAAGGTAGAGTTGCTTTACTTCTTCCAGCAAACCGGCTTTCATCATTTCGTCAACACGGGTATTAATTCTTTCATTGAGTATTTCTCTAGGCAAACTCAATCCTATTTTAATAATGTTGAACGGGCGTTCTGTTTTTTTGCCAATGCGTTGCTCAGAGTATTTTTTACCGGTAGTGTAAATTATTTCGAGTGCGCGTTTAAGACGCATGGGATTTTTTTTGTCAACGATGGCAAAGTATTCGGGGTCTAAACGTTCTACTTCTGCTTGCAGCCATTCTAGGTTTTTTTCGTTGAGGAATCTGCGCGTAACCCAGAGATGACTGTCGTCTTCTTTTTCAAACTTATCGAAGCCGCTGCAGACTGCATTAATGAAAAGGCCTGAACCGCCCACCATTACCGCTATTTCTTTCTGCTGAAAATATTTTTCAAGAAACTCCAGCACTTCGTATTCATACTTACCCGCGCTATAGCTTTTGTTGTGTATAGAAATGTTGTTGATGAAATGGTGAGGCACTTCTTCTAACTGTTCTTCGGTTGGCTTTGCTGTGCCGATGTTCATCTCTTTATAAAACTGTCGCGAGTCGGCAGAGATGATTTCGGACTGATAGCTTATAGCTAAATCAATGGCAAGAGAAGTTTTACCGATGGCAGTTGGACCGCAGACAACAATAAGAACTTTGAACTTTGGAATTTGGAATTTGGAATTTGGATTCATTTCACGCGAAGGCGCGGAGGCGCGAAGTTTTAATTGGTAATTTTTTTGAGGCCTAATTTTTCACCTAACTCAATCATCATTCGAAATGCCTCGTTGTAATCATTACGAATTTTGCCTTCCAGGATAGCTTCTTTAATTTCTTCTTTTATCACCCCAATTTCTTTTGATGGACCAATGCCGAAGGTTTGCATAATCAACTCACCAGTTACCGGTGGTTGGAAATTGCGCACCTGGTCTTTCTCCTCTACTTCTTTTAGTTTTTCGCGTACTACTTCAAAACGTGCCAGATAGCGTTTCACTTTTTCGCGATTCTTACTCGTAATATCTGCTTCACAGAGCATCAATAGATTTTCAATATCGTCACCGGCTTCAAATAATAATCTGCGCAGTGCTGAATCGGTTATTTCTTCTTTGGTTAAGGCAATAGGACGCAAATGCAGGTAAACCATTTTGCGAACGAATTTCATTTCGTTGCCCATGGGCAATTTCATTCGTCCGAAAATTTTCGGCACCCATTTACTGCCTAAAACTTCGTGTCCGTGAAATGTCCAACCGGTGCCTTCCACAAATTTTTTAGTAGGTGGTTTGGCAATGTCGTGTAATACTGCTGCCCAACGCAACCATAAATCATTGGTTGTTTTTGTAATGTTATCTAACACCTGTAGTGTGTGATAGAAATTATCCTTATGTCCTTTGCCTTCGTAGTTCTCTACTCCTTTCAGTTTTTGAAACTCCGGGAAAATAATTTCGAGCAAGCCGCATTCTTCCAATAGAATAAAACCAATGCTTGGTGTTTTTGCAAGAATAATTTTGTTCAGCTCATCGGTAATGCGCTCTTGCGAAATTATTTTGATGCGCTCCTTGTTTCGTTTAATAGCATCAAAGGTTTCAGGAAGAATTTTAAAATCCAGTTGTGTGGCAAAACGAATAGCGCGCATCATTCGCAAAGGGTCATCGCTGAAAGTAATATCGGGGTCGAGCGGTGTGCGGATGAGTTTGTCTTCTAAATCTTTTACTCCATTGAACGGGTCGAGCAGCTCACCAATAGAATTTTTGTTGAGTGAAATTGCCATAGCATTGATGGTGAAATCTCTGCGGTTCTGGTCGTCTTCGAGAGTTCCGTCTTCTACAATAGGTTTGCGCGAGTTTCGGTCGTAACTTTCTTTTCTTGCACCAACAAATTCTAAATCCAAATCGTTCCAGCGAAACTGCGCGGTGCCGAAATTTTTGAAATAGTTTACATGAAGATTTCTATCAATTTTCTCTGCTGCTTTTTGTGCCAATTCAATACCGCTGCCTACACAAACAAAATCAATGTCTTTGCAAGTTCTGTTGAGTAATTGGTCGCGCACCCAGCCTCCAACCGCATAGGTTTCGCTGTTTAAATCAGCGGCAGCTTCAACGATGAATTTGAAAACAGGATGAGATAAATCGAACTTATTCTTCACGCGCCAAACCTATAAAAATTAGGGATGACTACCTTTGTGTGTTTAATTTATATTCGCGCAACAACCCAAAAATATGAAGCAAAAATTTACGCTATCTGTTTGTTTACTCCTTCTTTCATCACTTTTGTTTTCGCAATCTTCTATGGATACTGTAAAAGGACAGTTCGCGAAAATAAATGACGTGAAAATTCATTACAAAATTTACGGCACCGGTAGCGATGTGCTTTTTCTTTTACACGGCTCAATGGAGTGCATGACTGAATGGGATAAACAGATTCCCGAATTTTCGAAACGATACAGAGTTGTTGCTTTGGATAACCGCGGACACGGTAAATCAACTTTTACTGACCGAAAGCTCGATTATTTTCTGCTGAGCGAAGATGTGTTGGGGCTTATGAACGTATTGAAGATTGACAGCGCACACATAGTTGGTTTTGGTGACGGAGGAATTATCGGTTTGTATTTAGCTATTGACCATCCGGAGCGTGTTAGAAAATTGGTGGCTATTGGTGCTAATTACAAGGTTGATACCAGCGTAGTGTATCACGAAGTATTGGACAAAGTAAAAGCATGGGATGCTGATAAAGTGTATTCATTCGTTCGTAATAATTTCCGTGGCTGGCCGAATGACAAATTGTTGGTGCCTTTTACGGAGCGGATGAAAACCATGTTGCTCACCGAGCCAAACTTAACCGTTGGTGATTTGCAAAAAATAAAATGCCCTGCTTTATTTATGACTGGTGACCATGATATTATTAAACAGAGCCACACAAGCGAAATGTTTGAAAGTGTACAGCGCGGTTACTTAGCAGTAATTCCAGGTACTAAGCATTATCCGCAAAAAGAAAAGGCAGGCGTGGTGAATTCTATCATCATTGACTTTTTAAGCAAGAAGTTTGTGAACCTTGCAAGGTTCTAATTCTTCGACTTCGCCAGAATGACACACGTTTACTCCAGTAGTTTATCCTGAAACCATTTTAGAGTAATTGCACGTGCGTTATCTAAATCTTTGCCGAGCCAAATATGACCAGAACCGGTGAAGGTGTGCAGTTGATTTTCTACACCCAAACTATCGTGCCTTTCTTTCATTAGTTTAGAACAGGAATACGGAACACCGATATCTGCCGTGCCGTGAATGAGCAAAGTTGGAATAGAACTGTTACTCACCATCCAGTAAGGCGATGCCGCTTTATATTGCGCAGTATCAGACGCGGTGTTTAAACCGGTGCCTACATATGTTTTGCCGATTTCTTTACAGCCCACAACAGCTAATTGCTCGGGATTAAGTAAATCGAGAGGCCCTGCCCACGAGCCACAAGCTTTTATTTTCCCACCATTCAATGTGTAAGCTGTTAGCAGTGCCAGATGCCCACCGGCACTGTGTCCGCACAAACCAAACCGGTCAGGGGCAATCTGCCATTTCTCTGATTTGGAAGCAATAAAATCTACCGCCTGTTTTACATCGTTTAGTAAGTCGGGGTTATGCACGTTGGTAGTATCGGATGCATACCGGTAGTTGATGGTAGCGCAAGCAATGCCTGCTTTGGCAAACTGCTCAATCTCTTTCATAAAATAAAACTTGTCACCCATTATCCAGGCTCCGCCATGAATTAGTATTACAACCGGTGTATGGGTACTGCGATTTGCGGGCAGCGAAATATCCATGATGTTGCGCGCATGGCTGCCGTATTTAATGCCGTAAAGTGTTTGCTGCTTACCGGTGTTAAGAAATTTTTCCTGAAAATCTTCGCTCTTGCTGCAAGCAGTGAGCAGACAAGCAGCAATGGTGGTTAATAACAGGTGGCGGGTTTTCATAATGCGGTGTTTACATTATGAACGCAGCGGAAGAAAATTTAGTATGCGAACCTATTTTTTCAACGGTAACTCCAGCACTTCTTGTAAGGTAGAGTCTTCTTCCGTTGTGTTTGCATTTTCAGAAACAGTAGTCGAATCTGTAGTTGAATTATTATTTACATGGTCGGTGCTTTGGTTACAGGAGCAACAAAACAACAGAAAACTAAAAACGATAATTGATATTTTGCTCATGGGGTTTAAAATAAGGTGAGCTAAGGTAGAATTCCTTGTTGATGGATTTCAATAGAGTGTTTTTGTCGCTTTGAATAAACTTTTGTGTTGATGAATTGTATTGATTGTTATTTCATTTTCTCTTCCATCCAAAACTCTAAATCAATAGTACCTATAATTACACTGTCGGCATTTATTTTGTTAATGGCTTTAAACTTTGGCAGATATGTTTTTACAATTTCCTGCACTTCTTTTTTTGAATTCTTTTTACTGAGTTCGGTGAACATTTTAGGAAATAGTGAGATTGATTCTTGAGTAAACCGCGCGATTTGGCAAACCGACTCACCGATTTTATAAGGTAAGGGAGAAGCTGATAATTTCCTAGCTCAAAATGTGTGATAATATGCAGCAGATGTGAATACAAAAAAGTATCCCTGCGCTGTTTGTCGTCTACTTCGTCTAATACATAGCGCAAATGTTAGAGTGCATTATCGAATTGCTGCAAATGCAAATAGCATAAGGCAATCAATTCGTGATACATGCTTACAAAAGTGGGGCGAAGTGCCTTGCGGTTTTTTTCTATCTCATGTTTTGTTTTTTCAAAACTCTCAATTCCCCTTTTAAAATCACGGCTGAAAGCAAAAATCATTAGCCAGCGTTCAATAGAGTAAGTAAGAATTTCGGTTTGCAGACTCTCTGGAATTTTTATGCCTTTTATTTCGTGCATGTGTTCCATTTTTTCAATCACCCTTAGCGCTTCATCATATTTGTTGCAATTACTGCACCGGTTAGATAAACTTGACAAAGCCGCCATGTATGCCTGCGGATTCAAACGTATTTTATCAGGGTTCTTTTCTAAATAGCTAACGATGCGGTGGCACATTTTATAAGCTTTATCTAACTGTAGTGTATGCTGATAGTACCAACTCCAACAATCGAAATACAGTAACAGTGCATGATGACTAAGTGCGCGCTTTTCGTTTTTTAGGTATGGATTTTTTATTAGTTCTTTAAACCCCTTCATCTCGTCTTTTTGCCGGGCATTTCCTTTTTTTGCGCAAGCAGGGTAAGAAACTGCGCCTGAACGTCTTTATACTCCAGCACATTCAGCAGTTTGTTCAAAAAATCGCGCTCCTTGGCAACAAGTATTTTGTTTTGTTTACCCACCTCGCTGTATTGCCCTTTGCGTATCATTATTTTCCGCTGCCATTTAAGCAATTGAATCAGCAGGGCAAATTGTTCATTCTCTTCGCCTACCTGCATAGCGTGTTTTACCAGGCTGAGACACAAGTCGTAATGTTGTTTGTTGAAAAGAATTTCAATATCGATAAGTGTTTGATGCAGCATGATTTCCGAAGATGAATCTTCATGAAAGTTGCGCAAGGCGCGCATGAGTATTTTTTGTAAATACTTTTTCTCGTAGCTCACATTCATAGTGGTGTGGCTCATGCGCTTTTTCAACTCCTTCTTATCCGAAATTTTTTCGCTTTCAATGGCATTAAACAATTTCCGATAATTCTTATCACCTGAGGAATTGGCTGTAAAAATTTTAAAGTACCTCTTCTCATTTGTAGAGAGAGTGTGAATCAAATCTGATAAAGAATTGCTTTTTGGAGCTTTCATAATGGGTTGCTCAAAGGTAAAGTATAGATTTACTTTTAAAATTATTTCCGCCAGTAAGATTTTAAACGGAATCCTATTTTTTTTTGAATGGATATGCAGGGACGTTAGAGTGATACTACGGTGCTTTCTCTTTGTTATCGTTGTGCTATTTAGAGAAAGCAGAGTTCCGGAATCCAACATAAGCAGAATAAATTGATTTGAGCTACGGAGGGGAAAATCTGGTAAGTGCTAAGCAGCAGTTATAGTCCGCCCAATTTTATTTGCAGAAGTTTTTATGTTTGTTACATGAAATTCATTCAAATAATCTGTTGTTGCTGTTGTTCGCCTTGTAAAGGGGAATGAATACGCTTTTGTAATTGAACACCGGTTTCACAAAAATATTCGCAACCCTTCGCACCACGAAGGGTTTTTTATTTAAACAAAACAAGAAATGAAAATTGAACCATCGCAAAAAATAGATTTCAGCAAACTGCCATCACGGGCATTCATCCATAAGTTTACCGATGAGTTGATAGACTTGCTGTTTCCCATTGAATCAACTTTTACTTATCACTATGAGGTGGCAGATGAAAAGGAAGAACGCCTGCACAAATCGCTGAAAGAAATTCTTCAGCCGCTCAGCAACCGGCTCAATCTTTCTGCTGATGAAGTGGTGGAGCAGTTTTTTAATCAACTGCCCGCTATCTACAATAAGCTGATTGCCGATGCCGAATTCTTCTTAAAGTCTGACCCCGCAGCCGAGGGAATTGAAGAAGTGATTATTGCCTATCCGGGGTTTTATGCCATTACTGTTTACCGGTTGGCACATGAACTTTCAAAGTTGAGTGTTCCTATTGTGCCACGTGTTATTACCGAGTATGCGCACAATAAAACCGGTATTGATATTCACCCGGGAGCGAGTATTGGCAGTCCTTTTTTTATTGACCACGGCACCGGTGTGGTGGTTGGGCAAACAACGGTTATTGGCGATAGCGTAAAACTTTATCAAGGGGTTACGCTTGGTGCGTTAGCGGTTCGTAAAGAAACGCAAGGAGCAAAACGTCATCCTACTATCGAGAATAACGTTCTTCTTTATGCCGGTAGTTGTATTCTTGGCGGAGAAACAGTGATTGGTCACGACAGTGTGATTGGAGGAAATGTGTGGCTCACATCCAGCGTTCCGCCTTTATCAATTGTTTATCATAAAAGCGACATTCACATAAGAGATAAGAGTGAACTTCGCGAGGTAGTAGACTTCGTTATTTAGCTAGTAGCGAGTGGTAAGAGGCGAGTAGCTAGTAGTAAATGCAAAACATAGTTTATGTTAGAGTTAAGTCATAAGAAATTAGAGGTTTGGAAACTGAGTATGGAGGTAACTAAAGAAATTTACAAACTCACTGCTGCTTTTCCTAAGGAAGAATTATTCAACCTGACTTCGCAAATGAGAAGGGCTTCTGCTTCTGTGGTCTCTAATCTATCGGAAGGTGCTTCGCGAATTTCAAAGGCGGAGAAGAGACGGTTTTTTGAAATCTCTCGTTCATCTTTAGTAGAACTGGATACACAAATTGAAATATGCCTGATGCTTGGATATTTAAACCAAAGCAATATTATACTGCTCACTTCGTCTACTCAGTCAGTTTTTAAAATACTTTCTAAACTAATTTCAAACAGCGAGGGCAAGCAGTAATTTATTACCACTAGCCATTCGCTATTCACCATTAACTAAAACAATATGAAAGCAAACAACATCTTAGAAACCATCGGCAACACGCCACATTTACGCATCAACAAATTATTTGGCAGCACGCATGAAGTTTGGGTGAAGCTTGAAAAGCAAAACCCCGGTGGAAGTATTAAGGACCGGATAGCCCTTTCTATGATTGAAGATGCAGAGAAGAAAGGTCTGCTGAAAAAGGGAAGTGTAATTATTGAACCAACATCAGGTAACACCGGTATTGGTTTGGCAATTGTAGCTGCGGTGAAAGGATACAAACTTGTTTTAGTAATGCCGGAAAGTATGAGTGTGGAAAGACGCAGACTGATGAAAGCATACGGAGCAACCTTCGAATTAACTCCGCGCGAGAAAGGAATGAAAGGCGCGATTGAAAAGGCAAAAGAACTTGCCGCATCTACACCTGATTCATGGATTCCTTCGCAGTTTGATAATCCGGCAAACATTGATGTGCATGTGCGCACCACTGCCGAAGAAATTCTGAAGGATTTCCCGAATGGTGTGGATTATGTAATTACCGGTGTGGGAACAGGCGGACATATTACCGGTGTAGCGAAAGTGCTGAAAGCAAAGTTTCCAAATATGAAAGTATTTGCAGTTGAGCCTGCGGCATCACCGGTAATAAGTGGCGGACAACCTTCACCGCATCCTATTCAGGGAATTGGTGCTGGGTTTATTCCGGGTAACCTTGATACGAAAATTCTTGACGGTGTAATTCAGATTACTAAAGAAGAAGCTTTTGATTACACCATTCGCGCAGCTAAAGAGGAAGCCCTGTTTGGCGGAGTATCATCCGGTGCAACTTTAGCTGCTATTGCTAAAAAACTACCGGAGATTCCTGCCGGTAAAACTGTTCTCGGTTTTAATTACGACACCGGTGAGCGTTATCTTTCGGTAGAAGGATTGTTTGAGTTGTAAATAGCAAACCTATTAAACAGAGATGCCATCGCTTTAAGCGATGGCATCTCTGTTTAATGCGCACAGCAATTATGCAAGCCGCTGGCTTTCTCGAAACATTCTTTGCCTTCACTGTAAGAGAAATAGATAATGCCCACCGTTCCTGCAATATCTATATAAGGAATGTGGAAGAACTCGTAAAGCAAACTGGAAGCGAGCAACACCACGCTCATATAAACACAAACCTTAGCGCAGTTAGCATCGGCAATTAATGCAGCTGAATTTAATTGTTTGCCGAGCGAAGTTTTCCAGTAAATGGTGGCAAGCATGACGACAATAGAAAACGAGGAGATAATAATTCCCCAAAAAGTAGTGGTTGGGTTTTCTCCAATAATTATTTTCTGAACGGCCATCAGCACTAACACTACACACAAAGCATAAAACGAGTAACCGGTAATCTTTAAAGCAGTTTTTTCAAACTCATCGGTGTGTGTGTTGGGGTTTCGCGCAATGCGTATAATCATGTGCGCAATGCCTATGGCAGAAATAACTTCAATAAAACTATCTAAACCAAAACCGAAAAGCGCGAGGGTATCATCTTTAACACCAAAGTAAGTGGAAACACCGCCTTCAATAAGGTTATATACTATGGTGAAAATGCTGAGTGCAAAGGCAACACGATAAAGTTTTTGCGAAGAAGAAACAGCCGCTGATTCCATAGCGGTAAAAATACAGGATGCATTTCAGTTTCGGGTTGTAAAAGCATTTTATATTTTCGAAACACAACTTTGCGAATGAAATTCTTTCTGCCGGTTCGGTATTTTCTTAAAATATATATAGCCCTCGCTTTTTTTGCCATCATTCTTTTGATAGGTACAGTGGGGTATATACTTATTGAAAACTACACGCTTGTAGAAGCATTTTACATGACAGTGATTACCGTTTCTACCGTTGGTTTTACAGAGGTGCGTCCGATGGGCGACACCGGTCGTATTTTTACCAGCGTACTTATTATTGCCAACATAGGCACCTTTACTTATTTCTTAACGCAGCTCTCCAATTATTTTTTAGATGGCGAGTTTACACGAACCTATAAATCGTATAACATGAAAAATTCTATAGATGAACTGGAGGGACAAGTGATTCTTTGCGGCTTTGGGCGCAATGGGAGAGAAGCTGCCAAAATTTTTTACAACAGCCAAAAGGATTTTGTGGTGATTGAAAAAAGCGAATCGCGGAAAGACGATTTGCCTTTTGACATAAAATTTATTTTAGAAGACGATGCCACCCGCGATGAAACACTGATTGAAGCCGGTATTATGAAAGCGAGTGCCTTGCTTACCACGCTGCCCGAAGATGCCGACAACTTATACGTAGTACTTACTGCCCGTGAACTGAATCCGAAACTGAAAATTATCAGCCGTGCTTCAAACGATTCATCGGTGCGGAAACTAAAAACTGCCGGTGCCAGCAATGTAATTATGCCCGATAAAATTGGTGGCGCACACATGGCTACTTTGGTGTTGAACCCCGACATTAAAGAATTTGTTGACCTGATGGCAACGCAAGGCAACGAGCATTTTAATATTTCGGAAATTGAAACCACTAAAACCATTTCACTCAAAGAACTCGACTGCTGGAAACATACCGGTGCCACCATTCTTGGTTTAAAAACTTCTGATGGCGAGTATTCATTGAATCCTGTTCACGATACTGTAGTGGGTCCCGGCAATCGCCTGATTGTAATGGGCTCAAAAGACCAGCTTGATAAAGTGCAGGACCTGGTTAGTTAGATAGCTACTACAGCTCTCCGGACATGTATTCTAACCCTCCGGACGCATCCGACAAACTCCCTTGCATATCCGCTTACCTTCTGCATAGATGCAAAAGCCCTTTGCATGGGTGCAATTGCCTTCTGCATGAATGCAGACACCCTTTGCATAGATGCAATTACCTTTTGCATAGGTGCAAAAGCCCTTTGCATGGGTGCAATTGCCTTCTGCATGAATGCAGACACCCTTTGCATAGATGCAATTACCTTCTGCATGAATGCAGACGCCCTTTGCATGGATGCAATTACCTTCTGCATGTATGCAGACACCCTTTGCATGGATGCAATTACCTTCTGCATGTATGCAGACACTCTTTGCATGAATGCAGTTGCCTTCGGTACACATCTGGAAACTGTTCTGAATAAAGAAGGGAAAACAAAAAACTGCCCTGAAAGGGGCAGTTTTTGCTAAAATTTGCATGAAACTTTAAAAAACAAGCGTGCCATGGTTCTGAACCGTGGCACGCTTAAACTTAGGCAACAAAAGTAACTACCGGATAATCGCCATTTTGCCAAAACCCTTCTTAAAGTATTTATCGTAACTCATACCCATTGCATCCATCTGCTTATCATCTAAGCGGGTAGAAACGTGGTAGAAGTAAATGCCGTTAGCCAGCAAATCACCGTATTGGTCGCGGCCATCCCAGGCGTATTCGGTAATGTTACGGCCTACGCGTAACGGACCTAATTCTTCTTTAAATATCTCCTTCACCACCGTTCCTTTAATGGTAAGGATTTGAATTTTCATAAAGTCAGGAACCTCGCTGCCGGTAATGGTGAAAACAAATTTGGTAGAAGTAGTAAACGGATTGGGATAGTTCAACACATTCGTCACCATTGGTTTGGTAATAACCTCGAACGAAATTTTGTAATCGAAGAAAGTAGCCGGTGTTCCTTGATAAGTAGCATCGTTGGTAGCACTGTTGTTGCCGCTGCGGTCGCGGTCTTTAATCAATAACTCATAAGTTCCGTCAATGGTGAAGGTTGGTCGCAACTCTATCTGCGCTTTGTTGCCATGCGCCAGTTGAGTAGAATCTGCCGGATAAAATTTCATGACAATATCATCAAAACTCATTCTTCTTGGCGTGGCATCGCCCGGGTATTTTAAATAAACCTGAATAAGCGAAGTATCGTTAAGTGCAAGGAATTTATTTTCATCGCGCAGGGCAATCAGAATATTCGGCTTGGCAGAAACAATATCGCCATTCATAATATGCTGATTATCGAAAGTAACATCGAGCAGCGGATTTATTTTATCGGCAACGGCACTAAAGTTTAGCTCAGCAATGTTGTTGAAATGGTATTGCTCAATCTGGTCGTCATCGGGGTTGGCTTCAATAATAATTTTGTTCAGTCCTATAAAACTGTTTTGGTCAATCAGTTTGTCAAAAACCAAATGCATAGTATCAAGTCCGCCAAGTGTATCGTACCGGATATAGTAATTGTAAGTATTCAAAGCCGCATCGCGAATGGTGTATTTGGTAAGCATACTATCCATTGGCACATCGGTTACGTTTTCCAAACCAATTTCGAAATGAAGTTTAGAGCCAATGTTTACCGTATTAGGCGGAACAAAATGCGCTGCCGGATTGATAGCAGCCTCCGGTGGTTTTTTATAAAGCACACGCCAGTAATAAAGTTGGGTAGGTGTTTTGGTTATTGAATCGTTCGTACTTAACCGAAGTTTTAGGTAAGGGTATTTTAAATCGGTAGAGCCAACAGGGTAATGCTCATTAAAAATAGTATTCAAACCCGTGGTGCTTATTAAGTTGTTGGGATTAGTAGTCTTCAGCAGTACTTCTTCCACACCATCATATCTTACACCAATAATATCAAGGGTGTCTTTATCGTTCAAAGGGTTTTCTGCCGGTGTGGCAAAGGCAGGTTGTTTTACCCAATGCACACTGCCCCATTCTTTAGTTGGTCCAATTTTAGGCGAAGTAAAATTGCCCTGATACCAGTTACCCGCCAAAGGAATATTAACATCAATAATAGATGAAGTTCCATCGCTGGTAGTAAAAAACGGATTGTAATTCGCGTTTCCTTTCTGTGTAAAATATACAAACTGTCCATTCAGGTTTCCGTTGGTAAACTGTGTGGTAACAATACCCAACTGCCCTAAAGCATTTACCAAAGTAGGACTCCAACTGGTGTATGGCGGATTATTTACGGTATATACCAAAACATAATCATCGTTAGGAATAGAGTTGATGAAATTAGCAATCAAAGCATCCCACCCATAACCATCAGAAGTATCGGGGTTTGAAGTGTAACCCGTAGTATTAAAATCAAATCCCGCTTGCTCGCCTGCGTGGTTGCTGCAATGTATATTCCCATATTGGTCGCCCCAGTTGTCAGCGTTCCAGTTAAGGCTTAGTCTCGGCAAACCGGTGTTGTGGTCAATGACAGCAAAAGTAAGTCCGCCCGAATAGCCCTGAAAAGGATTGGCATAACCGCAACCACCCATGCGGTAGCGATACTCATTGTAGTTGTTGTAATCCCAACCGAGGGTTTCATAATCTACATTACCGCCCACCGCATTTGCCTTACCGGTGCGCACATGAATCTGATTATTGTTAGAAGGAAATTTGAAAACGCGGTCGTTAGCATCTAAGCCCATCCGTTCGTAACTGTCTTTTTGGTATTGAAACTGATGCGACTGGTTCCAACCCGGAAACTCGCCTTGCAGATAAATGAACGAACTGTAATGCCATTCTTTACCAGTCGAATCAAATTTTACTCTCCAGTAAAAAACGGTGCTGTCTTTTTCGTAATAAGCAACATCAGTAGGACAATGCACCACACCGCCAATTTGTGTAACAACTGTTTCCTTTAACTTGGGGCTATTGAATAACTCGGTAGTGTCAATCTGAAAACGATAAGGGCGCACAGGCGCAAACGGGTTTATGGTAGAAGCCTTAAGCGTAACTCCCTTTTGCGGCACAATAGCAAACTCATATGGGTAAATAGGAATAATATCATCGTTCTGAATATAAGCAGACACCGGTGTGGTTAAACTGTTGTTACACTCCGCCATTTCATCAATCTTAAATTCAGCATCTACGTACGGCTCAAAAAGGTTTTGTCCGTAACCTAGTGTAGAAATATTTACCGGCAGGGTAAATGTAACGGTATCTTTAAAAAACGGAGCCTGTATATCTTTGTTGTAATAATAGTAAACAGGATTGCCGCTTGCATCAAAAACGGTGCGCTTTAAGCTTACGTTAATTTTGCTTTTAACTACAGTGCCGCTTGGCAAAGTGTCATCTACACTGCACCTTCCTAAATTAGTAACCACCACATTTACATCAAAATTATTAAGCCCCGGTGTAATAGTAAGCGGAGCGGTATAAACCGAAGAAGCATCAACCGCATAATCAGGTTTAGGATAATGATTTGGTTTTAATGCAGGGTCACCATGCAGCGTCATTTCGTAGCCCACCATTTGGGTTATATCGCTGGTAGAAGGATTAGTAAAAATATCTTCCAGCGTTTGCTTCAGCGCTATACCCAATGGCTGGTTGTAATCTCTAACACAAGTATTCTTATACAACTGGTTCGAAAAAACATTCAAGCCACCATCCACCGATAAACTGGAAGTTGCCATAAATGCAATCATGCCTTTGTTGGGCTGCAAAACAAACCGCTCGCTAAAGCCTACCGTAGCATCGTGAATAAAACCCGAAAAGCATCCGTTCGAAAGCATGATGGGGTATTTTCCGGCATTGGTATAATTCTCCGGCTCATCAATACTAAAATCAAAAGCACCAGTAGCGGAGTGCCCGAAAAATGTAACCCACGAAACCCCGCTGTTTATTTTCGCCTTTATAACATCGGCAAGCGATGTTGAAATAGGCGCGTTATTATCTTTAGAGAAAGTGGTAACATTTACTCCCCACAACGAATCTTCTGCAATTGCTTTGTATCCGTTCACAAAACCTTTAAACTTTCCTTGTTCGTTCGGAGTAGTTCCTCCGCTAAAATGCAGCACTTCTTTCTGCCATTCTTTAGAAGGAATATCCTGGTTGCACACATACTCATTCTGCGCTTCTTCGTATTCCTTTATTTTATTCAAATAGTCGCGCACCTGATTATTGTCGCTGGCGGCCAGCCTGCCAATAGCTACATTAGGCACATCGTTTTGCTGCCTAGCCGCCAATAAATTATCAGAACCCGGATAACCGAATGTAGGAACTAAACATTGGTTATAAGCCGCACCGCCATTTCTGTAAAAGCGCGCTTCGCGCCCTTTGCCAATTAAAAACACAAATTTGGCTTTTAATGAAATTCCTGTATCAGTACTTATATAATTAATGAAATTGCGAAGGCCTAAAGGAGATTTGGTAATACCATAACCAAATTGCTCGTATAGCACATTCACATCGGCAATACGGCATTGGGTAAACTTTCCTGAACTCGGATTTAAAACATTATCGCGGTAAATGCGGTATTCTTCAATATAGTTAGTACCGCTGGTAGGAAACAACTGCGGGTTTTGAACATCGGTAATAATAATATACTGGCCTTGGTTTTGGATCTTGCTGTAGTCAACAAAGTTTACCAGCTTTAGATTAGTAACGGTGTAGTAAGAAGTGTTAGCAATATCTGACCGCAAAACAAGCTCACGCTTTTGTGCTGAAGGAAGCAGATTAAATTTAAGCGGATTACTGCCGGGCAATTGAGCCGAGCGGTAAATTTGCCCGTTGGTTATATCGTAAAGCACCGGTGTGGTGCCGCCATCATTAAAATTCTGAATCTCTAAATATTTATTGGTTGTAGAAGCCTCTAATTGGAAATAAAAAAACGGCTGGCCACCAATATTGGCATTGCTGAAATTAAAATCGCGCGGGTAATCAATAGAAAGTGCTCCTACAATATTTTGTTTCTGGCTCGATAAGCCTGTAATGTTTTCAATATAAGTTATAATGCTGTTGCCGCTAACCAATTGCGAAACAGGAAAAGTGGTGGTAATGTTGTTGTAATTAAAACCAGAAACCCCAGTAGGCTGCGAATAAACCAAGTTGTTGTTAATGCGCACCTCTGTTTGGTGGTCTTCAAAAGCCGAGTTGTTGGCGTATCTTGTTTTAAAAACAGCAGTTGTCGGTCCCTGAGTATAAACACCGGGCGTAAAAGCAGTAAAATTTTGCGCCCCGTTGCCGCCAAAATATTGGCTGTAAGTGTACCCTTCGCCAGCATCAAAAGTAGATTTATAAAGCTCGGTGTTTCCTTGCGACACATATTTGCCCTCGTAATACATGCCCGTATTGTAATTCACTTCCGATAAATACATAAAATACTTTTCAGGTGTAAGACTTGTGTTAATATTATTAGAAGTATCTGTATATCTCGGATGAGGTAATGCGGGAGTTATAGCAGCTAAATAATAAGCAGAAGTATTGGTAAACATGCTGTAAGTAGGATTCATCTGATCATCAGGATTGCGGTAAAGTTGCGCATCCATCTCACCGGTGTTGTGCTTGCCATAAAACTCAATATAATCGCTGTTGCCTAAAGTATTGCCCGTACCGGAAATATAAATGGGAACAGTTTTTCCGTGGTTATAAAGCACAAAATTCTGTTTTTGAACAGACGGCCCAAAGTAAGAGTTGACAATAGCTCCGGGAATCCGGTAAACACCGTCCACTGGAACGTCAATTCTATAATAAGGTTTGGTTGGGTCGGTAATCCATTCGTTACCGAAACTTTGCGCTTCGGCAAAAAAACCGCAAACAATAAACGAGAAGAGTAGTAGAGATTTCTTCATGCACTATTCTTTTTGTTTTTTATTAATATCTAACCGCAACGAAATTACGTGTGAGTATAAACCTGCACCGCCATCTTTATCTTTAATGGTGGTTAAGTTAGTCAATGCATAATCAAGCGAAACAATTTTTATATGCACACCAGCACCAATATTTGGCGAAACGGTAAAACGTTTTTTACCCAGTTCATCGGTAGAGCGTTGAAGATTTCCTATACCTGTGCGTATGCACACATCAATATCTTTCGCGGCTACGTATTTCAACTCCAAACCAAGATTCATATCAATACTTATTGGCTTAGCGGCAATCAAAACGTTCCGCTTGCCATCGGTGGTAAACGCAAAATTTATTTCAGGAGTAATAAAGAATTTGTTTTTGATGTTGGCTTCGTAAGCCGCGCCCAGCGTAATGGTTGGAGTGGTTATTTCTAAACTGTTTTTTGGTAACTGATTGTTTGTTTGCAAAAGCACTTGCTTTTCGGCATCGGTAAAAGTGATATTCCATGCCGAGAAAGTGCTGGTGATGTCTTTCGCCATTAAACCAAAACGCCATTGCTTTAATCTGTATTGTAATCCTAAATCAATTCCAAAACCATAAGCTTTAGCAAACTTTCCAATTTGGCGATAAATAATTTTGGCACTTCCGCCAATGCTTAAGCCTTTAACCGGCAGCATCTGTGCATAATGAACTGCAAACGCATAATCAGCCGCGCTGAACGAAGTTATCTTGCTGTAATCAACACTTCCATCGGGCTGTACTAAAAACAAAGTGTTCGGAATATCATCTATACCAAAACGCGTAAACGAAAAACCGATAACACTCTTCTGTGCTTTAACCGGAACAGCAAGCGATACATAATCGTATTTAGCAATGCCCGCAAAATACTCCGAGTGCATAATGCCAATTTGAAAAGTATTGGGAATTTGAACTAAGCCCGCAGGATTGTAATAGTTGGAATAAGCATCGTTGGTAGTGGCTACCTGGGCATTGCTCATGCCCAGTCCACGGGCACCTACACCTATATTTAAAAACTCGTTGCTGTATTTGCGCACGGTCTGCGAAAATGCAAGAGAAGAAGAGAATAAAATAAAGGCAATTAGTCCGGGTCTTTTCATCATAGGTTATCGTTTCAAAATTTCCTGCCAGCTATAACGCATATTGAAATCTATATTGTGTAAAGCTGTCAAAAATTTCCGCTTTTCAGTTTCTGTAAATTCTGTTTTTGCCACCGAACCGTAAACCTTGTCTAATCCAAACACAATGTTTTCCAATTTGTTGAACAAAAACAGAAATCGCTTTTCCTTATAAAACTGAAAGCTATGGAAAAATTTCCGCTTTTCGTTCTCCAATAAAAATAAATCGAAGTAAGAAGTTAAAACAGTTTCATCGGCTTTTTCCAACAAGGCATAATATTCTGTACAAATATTTTCGTTCTCCAGAATTATCTGCCGGTCAATCAGCATTTCAACAGCAATATGGGCGATAACAGAAAGGCGCAGCTGCTCACGGCTTAAACCTGCTTCCAAAAAGGATTGTGTTGCGCTCGAAACGTGCGGCAAAAACAAAGGTGAATTATGAAATCTCTTATCGGCTCCGAAATGTTGAACGATACCTGTGTGAATCTGTTGCAGCTTTTCGTCTTCTGGCAGAGGGTGTTTTACAATTAAAGAATTGTAAGTTTTAGTAAAGCGCGGAGTTAAATCAGGAACGGTAAGCGCGGCAACAAACAAAGGATTGTTGGCAGGAAGTTCGGTATAGTAATGAGCCAGAAAATGCATTCGGTTATATTTTTTCTGAAAACAATTTTAATAAAGCGGACAGAAAGAACCTACTTAGGTAGTAATGTTAATAGAATTTCAAATCGGAATCAGTAGGTTTGTCCAAATTACTAATCAAAACAGAAAGAAACACAAATGGGATTTGTAGATGAACTGAAGTGGCGGAATATGCTGCATGATATCATGCCTGGTACTGAAGAGCTATTGAATAAAGAAATGGTAACCGGTTATATCGGCTTTGACCCAACAGCCGATTCCTTGGGCATTGGCAACATGGTACAGGTAATGACCTTGCTGCATTTTCAGCGTAGCGGACATAAGCCTATGGCTGTAATTGGAGGTGCCACTGGAAGAGTAGGCGACCCATCGGGTAAGACAGCTGAACGCTCTTTAATGACAGTACAAGAAATTCAGTACAACCTTGATTGTCAAAAAAAGCAGTTGGAGAAATTTCTTGATTTCAACTGCGGAAAAAATTCGGCTGAAATTGTAAACAACTACGACTGGTTTAAAGATTTTTCTTTTCTCGATTTTATCCGCGAGGTGGGCAAGCATCTTTCTATTAATTATATGCTGGCGAAGGATTCCGTACAAAGCCGTTTAGAAACCGGCATGAGCTTTACGGAGTTTACTTATCAGCTAATTCAAGGCTACGATTTTTACTGGCTTTGGAAAAATAAAAATGTAAAACTTCAACTGGGTGGCAGCGACCAATGGGGAAACATTGTAACCGGTACAGAATTGATAAGAAGAAAAGATGGCGGAGAAGCATTTGCCCTTACTACTCAACTGATAAAAAAAGCAGATGGCTCTAAGTTTGGTAAAAGCGAAGGCGGCAATATTTGGTTAGATGCAAAGAAGACATCGGTTTATAAATTCTATCAATTTTTATTGAATGTAACCGATGCTGATGCTCCGAATCTTTTTCGAATTTTCTCTCTAAAAAATCAACAAGAAATAGAAGCATTGGAAAAACAACATAATGAAGCTCCACATCTTCGCTTGTTGCAAAAAGCATTGGCAGAAGAAGTAACGGCAAGAGTACATTCACCGGAGGCGTTGAAGCGCGCGCAGGAAACAACAGATATACTTTTTGGTTCGAGTTTTGAAGAGTTTAAAAAACTAAGTGAAGAAGAAATTGAAGATGCCTTTGATGCGGATATTACATTCAAAGTGGGCAAAGAAATTTTTTCGAACGAAATAGATGCAGTGTCTTTGCTCGGAGAACAGGCAACTGTTTTTCCTTCAAAAGGCGAAGCGAAAAAAACTATTCAAGGCAACGGAGTAAGCATCAACAAGCAGAAGTGGAGTTTAGATAAAAAAATTAATGCTGCCGATTTGTTGTATGGAAAATATCTGTTGGTTCAAAAAGGCAAAAAGAATTATTACCTTATAGTTGCGAATTAAATAATGCTGAAAAAAATATTGTCGTCTCTTTTTGTGGTTGCTGCGTTTGTGTTGGGTATGGAGAGTTGCGGCAGCAAGCCATACGCGTGTATTGAAATTGAAGATAATGGTGATAGCGTTCATGTAAACCAACCGATTTCTATAAACGGTTATTGTTCAAGCCACGCTGACCAATACAACTGGCAAATAAATCTTGATTCCGTTTATTTTACTCCGCGCATTACATTAAGATTTGCAACTCCGGGAGAACAGGAGATTTATTTATTTGTTTCTAATCAGGGAAAGTCAACAAGCACTATAAAAAAGCTAACGATATATCCGTAATCAGTTTTCGATTTCAGCATTTAACACTTCCATCATACTTTTTGCTTTCAGCAAAATTTCGTTCCATTCATTTTCGGCAATTGAATCATAAGTAATAGCTCCGCCTACGCGAACAGAAACATATTTCTCGGAGGAGTTATAAAGAATACTTCTGATAACCACATTAAAATCAAAGTTTCCGTCACTGGTTATGTAGCCAACGCTTCCGCTATAAAGGCCGCGCTTAAAATCTTCATAGCGTTCAATATTTTTCATCACCTCAATTTTAGGCGCACCGGTCATGCTGCCCATCGGGAAGGCATTTTTAATTGAATCGATTACATCCGTGCCACGGTTCAGAGCCGTTGCAAGGGTTTTTATTTCAGAAACAACAGTCGAAATCATTTGATTCACCGAATTGAATTCATACACTTCGCAAAGTTCTTCAACGTTCACACTTCCTGCTTTAGAACTTCGCGCTAAATCGTTTCGCACCAAATCAACAATCATTATATTTTCTGCACGCTCCTTTAAATCGTTTTGCAGTTGAGTTTTGAGTAACTCATTTTCTTCACTGGTATTTCCTTTGCGTATAGTTCCTTTAATAGGTTGCGAAATCAATTTTGTTCCTTCCTTCTTCAAAAATCTTTCAGGACTTGCACACAACAGAAATTTATCAATAATTTTAAAGAAACAACTGAAGGGAGCTTTCCCTTTTTCATTCAACTTCAAAAATGTTTCAACTGGATTAATTTCTGAATCAATAGCAAAGAACTCATTGCAATAATTCAGTTCATAAAAATCACCTGCCTCTATCTGCGCACGAATTTTCTCAATATTCTCTAAGTAAGTTTCTTTCGAAGTTCTTGCTTGTAGTTCATGTTTTAAGTCTTGTGTCTCGTGTATTGTGTCTTGTTGCCTGATTCTCTCAATCAACTCAAACGTCTCCGGATAATTTCTGTTCACCGTCAACTTATCTCCGCTTATTTCAAATACATAGCGGGGCTTAAAGAAGAACAGCTCAGGAAATTTCAAACCGTCATCATTTCCGCTTTCAAGATTTTCAATTTCGTTTTTTAAATCGTAAGAGAGAAAGCCAAAAATAGTTGCGTTTGCTTTCGCCTGAAACTCTTTTAAAGCATCAAAGGCATTTTCATTGCAAGCAATTTCTTCTGTTGCATCAATAGCCAGTACCCATTCTTTGCTCGTATAATTTTTATGCGGATAATTATTTGAATCAAGCAAACAGACTACGCGAAACTGATTCGCCCATGCCAATGCCTTTGCTTTAAACGTTTCAATATCGGAAAGGGAAACTGTAGTTGATTCTGCCACAGGGCAAGGATAATATGTTTTGGTTTTCTTTCCCCGCAGGGTCTGCGCCTCGCGACCCTGCGCGAGTGAAAGGGTGCTCTTTCCGCAGGGTCTCCGCAAAGCCGGAAGACCCTGCGGGTAAGGAAAAGCGCGAAGAAGTAAATACGTTTTACTGCATTTGAGCCAGCTATCTCCAATATATATTTAAGGCAATAATAAGGCATTGCAGTATTAGGTAAGTAGCCAATGCATTCCCTCCATGCGTCCTAAATATAGCATACGCTATTAAGGGAATAAACATCAACCCCAACGCTGTTCCAATACTTGAAAATACATTCCCTCCTATGCCAATACACGATAGCGTTATAGTGATTGAACTAATAATAACGATACTATCATAGCCATTAAAGTTGCCGAAAAAGGACTTCATTTAGTTCGTAGTTATGCCGCAAGCCCAACAAGCGGTTATAAAAATAGAGACGTGGGCTTGTAGCACAGTTACGAGGCACTGGAAGCCCACCACCAATACCACAACCCACGCCAAAGCGCGAGAGTAGTAGCAGTATCGGTGGTTGTGAAAGTTTCCAGTTTTCGTAACCTAACGGCTAACGCCAATGTTTTACCAAATGCAAAGTAGGAATGTAATTGAAAAGAGAAAAATTATTTTTTTATGCCGTTGTTGGTGTTATAGCTCCGGGCTTTGGCGGAGTGTCACCAACAACATTTCCACACATTATTAAAACACTTTTTCCGCAACCGATTAAATCTATTTTTGGCGCGCAAAAACAAAACAGCAAACATGAGCGCAGCCGCACACCTCGATACCGCAACCGTAGAACAAGCCAAAGCATTAGGATTACGCGAAGAAGAATTCGAAAAAATAAAACAAATACTCGGACGCACACCCAACTTTAACGAGTTGAGCATATACAGTGTAATGTGGAGCGAACACTGCTCTTACAAAAACTCTATCAAGTTATTAAAGACACTGCCGCGCAAGGGCAAACATTTATTGGTAGAAGCAGGAGAGGAGAACGCAGGCTTGGTTGACTTAGGTGACGGTCTCGCCTGTGCTTTTAAAATTGAATCGCACAATCACCCTTCGGCATTGGAGCCTTATCAAGGCGCAGCCACCGGTGTGGGCGGAATCAACAGAGATATTTTTACCATGGGCGCGCGCCCTATTTGCCAGCTAAATTCATTGCGCTTTGGCGATTTGAAAAATGACCGCACTAAATATTTATTGAAAGGCGTAGTAAAAGGCATTGGCGATTACGGTAATGCCTTCGGTGTTCCTACTGTTGGCGGTGAAGTTTATTTTGATTCGGTTTACCAAACAAATCCTTTAGTAAACGCCATGAGCGTAGGAATTGTAAAGACCGGTGAAACGGTTTCTGCAATTTCGGAAGGTGCGGGCAATCCGGTTTACATCGTTGGCTCATCAACCGGTAAGGATGGAATACACGGAGCAGCGTTTGCTTCAAAAGATATTACAGAAGACAGCGCGAAAGATTTGCCCGCTGTGCAGGTAGGCGACCCTTTTCAGGAAAAACTTTTGCTTGAAGCTTCGTTGGAAGTAATTAAGACCGGTGCGGTAGTAGGTATGCAGGATATGGGCGCAGCAGGTATCACTTGCTCAACAAGCGAGATGAGCGCGAAAGGAAAAAGCGGAATGAAAGTTTGGTTAGATAAAGTGCCGACCCGTCAGCAGAATATGAAGCCGTGGGAAATTCTTCTTTCGGAATCACAAGAGCGTATGCTTATTGTAGTGAAGAAGGGAATGGAAAAAGAAGTGGAAGCCGTGTTTGAGAAATGGGATTTACACTGCGCAGTAATTGGCGAAGTAACCACCGGTGACCGGTTGCAGTATTTTATGGGAACAGAATTAGTAGCTGATGTTCCTGCAGAAAGTTTAGTGTTAGGCGGAGGCGCACCGGTATATGATAGAGAAACCAAAGAGCCGGCCTACTTTGCAACAAACAAAAAATTCAATATTGATTCGGTAGAACAACCGGATGACTTAAAGAAGGTTGCCGAATTTCTTGCCGGTCAGTTGAACATTGCCAGCAAGCGTTGGGTGTATCAGCAATACGATAGCATGGTAGGTGTTGCCAACACTTCAACCAACCGCCCGAGCGATGCGGCTGTGGTTCGTATTCACGATAGCAACAAACACTTAGCAGTTACGGTTGATTGCAACGCACGTTACGTTTGGGCTGACCCTTTGGTGGGCGCACAAATTGCGGTAAGCGAAGCAGCTCGCAACATTGTTTGTAGCGGAGGCGAACCAAGTGCGGTAACTAATTGTCTGAACTTCGGCAATCCATATTTACCGGAAGTTTACTGGCAATTTGCCAACTCTATTAAAGGAATGGGTCTTGCCTGCGAGGCTTTTGGCACTCCGGTTACCGGTGGCAATGTTTCGTTCTACAATCAGTCAACTGATGGTGGCGCGGTTTATCCAACTCCTACTATAGGTATGATTGGTTTAGTGGAGGACAAAGAATTAGTAACCACGATCGACTTTAAAAAGAGTGGCGACCGCATTTATGTTATAGGTGAAATGAAAGAAGATATTTCTTCATCGGAATATTTGAACGCTTACCATGAAGTAGCTAACTCACCGGCACCTTTCTTCGATTTAGCTACAGAAGTAAACGTGCAAAAAGCAGTGAAGGAACTTATATATGATCAGGTAGTTGCATCGGCACATGATATTTCGGAAGGTGGCTTGTTCATCACTCTTTTAGAAAGTGCAATGGCAGGTAAAAAAGGTTTCGAAATTGAAACCGACCCAGATATGCGCAAAGATGCTTTCCTGTTTGGCGAAGCGCAAAGCCGTGTGGTGGTAACGGTGAAGGACAGCAAGGAAGATGAATTCCTCGATGTTATCAATAAGCATAATGTTGACTTTAGCTGTATTGGTGTAGTTACTTCGGGGCTTATATATATAGACAAAGCAAAGTGGAGCACTACCAGCGTGTTTCAGGATATATATGATGGTGCTTTGGAGAATGTGTTGAACGGATAATGAATAGAACCCTCTTCCTTTTCTTATTCGCCTTGTTCATTGTATCGGCATGCAAAACCATCAAACCCGATGTAAAGCATCCTGAAAATAACGGGACACTTATATTAAGTATGGAGCGCACACCTTGCTTTGGTCGCTGCCCTATATATGATATTAAACTCTACGAAAACGGGCTGCTAGTTTACAACGCCAAAAAATTTGCCGATACAGCAGGTTGCTTTTATCGCGTGCTTTCTAAACAGGAAATAAACGCAGTAAAAGAAAAGTTCAATAATTCCGTATTCTTTCAACTGGCAAACCAATATCCAGAGGATAAAAGAACGCCTACCGACCTGCCTTCTTGTATTCTGTTTTACAACAACGGAACTGCTCAAAAAACCATAACCGACAAGCGTTGGGAAACCCCCGAAACCCTTACCACGCTTGAAAAAACGGTCGACTCCTTAGTTACTTCGAAAATTTTACAATTCTGTGACAATTAAATTTACACTCTCTTAATACCGATTCAGAAATTCGGTTACTTTTGGCGTCCAATTCTTAAAATTATAAATTAAAACCACCAATCAAAATGAGAAATTTTTTACTGTTATTGTCATTATTGACAACCGGTATGTTTGCAAGCGCACAGCAACTGTCGCACCGCGATAGCAGACCTGTAAGCACACTGGTAGAAAAGCCGGTAGTAATGCAGCACAATACCAATCATACTGCTACACCGCATAATCCTCAAAGCAGTTCATCGCGCGCGCTTACTTCTATTCTTCACTCGCAAAGAATAGGTAGTGCAGGTAACTTGCTCACCATTATTGAAGGAAGTTGTAACCAGATTGATGTGTATGACTCATTAAACCTGGTAACCTTTATTCACCGTAGCGACCCGGCTATTTTGCCTTCCTCAAACATTGCAACTTACCGTTATGATGTTTCTAAAAACCGCGGAACTACCTGGACTAGCGATATTGGTACAATTACCAACAACGGTACTATCGATAACCAAACTATTTGTGGTCGTTTTCCTCAAGCTGTTATTTATAACACACCGGGAAACACTATTGCCGATAGCGCACACCTTATTTATGCAGGAACTTGGCACGATAACAATACTTGGTGCGGACAAATGCGCGGAAGAGGAAAACTAAGTGGAGATGTATCTACTTACAACGTGCATATTGACCCTATCAATAACAAACACGTAGCTATTGCAGCAGGAATGTGCAAAGGTGCTCCGGGTGTATTTTGGAATGTAAATGCCGCTTACTCTGGAACATTTACTGCCGGTGCCGATGCCATTACTACCGGTGTTATTGTGCAGAAAGGTGTTTGGAATACAGTAACAAGAGATGTGGATTGGAACTCTGTAACTTTACCGCAAACATTTGCGGATATGGACAATGCCGGTGCAACAGTATCTGCTGCTACCGCATTTAATATCGCCTTCGACCCAACCGGTCAATACGGATGGGTTTCTGCTTTAGCTGATATTACTGCCGATGCAGATAGCACTTACGATCCTACTTTCTGGAAAACTACCGATTATGGTGCTACTTGGTCAACTGCTATTAGTGTTGATTTAGATGCAGTTCAAGGAGTGGTAAGCAGCTTAAGCCCGTTCTTGGTAAATGGCGACCCTGCTACAATGGTTCCAACTACTTCTTTCGATGCTGATTTAAGTGTTGACGTAAACGGTAACCCACACTTGTTAACTACAATCGGTAGCGGAACTGAATATTCTATTCAGGCAGCCGGTTACGGTGTTTGGGATATTACTTACGATGCAACTGCAATTGCAGGTTGCGAGTGGAAAGGAATTCACTTAGCTGATATTAATACTTTAAGAGGAACATTTACAGGCGATAATCCGGCACAAACTATGGATAACCGTCCGCTTATTTCTCGTTCACCGGATGCACACAAGTTGTTCTTCTTTTGGGCAGAATCTGACGCGGATTTCTTAGGTTCAACCGATAACGATATTCCGAATTTGTTTGAAAGAGCTATTGATGTAGTAGCAGGTAAAATGACTCCGGTAATGAATATTACTGAAGGCGATAGCCTTTGGGGAGGTGAAACATCAGCTACACAAGGTGGTGTGTTTGGTGGTTCTATCTATCCTACAGTTGGTCAAACTTGTTTGAAGAACGGAAACAATTACAACTTGCCAATAGTGTTTACTCAAGTTGATTATAACCACGATCCTTCAACTGGTCTGGGTTCATCAGATCAACCGGCAGCTTTTTGGTATGTAGATAACGTGAATGTTCCTGAATCTGACTTTGCACAACCGTTAGACCAAGTGGCTCCTTCCATTACATTGAATGGTAGCGACACTGTAACTATTCTGTTGAACACACTTTATACTGAAGATAGCGCAACTGCTTTCGATTGCACAGATGGTGTAATTGTTCCAACTATTCAAAATGCTCCAGATACATCTATAGTAGGTGTTTATGATGTTATTTACATTGCTACTGATGCAGCTGGTAACAGCGATACAGTTGTTCGCACAGTAATAGTAGGTGCTACACCGGTAGCTGACTTTACTTGGAGTTTCCCGGTAAACGCTTGCAAAGCGCAATTCCAGGATTTGTCTGCTAACCTTCCTGCTTCATGGAGCTGGAGTTTTGGCGATGGAAGCGGTTCTACTTCTAAAAATCCTGTAAAAACTTTTGCCGGAAACGGAACTTATAATGTATGTCTTACCGCTACTAACAGCTTCGGAACTTCGGTTCAGGTTTGTAAAGATGTAACTGTTACCGGTTGCGTTTCAGGAATCAACGACCTTGATTTGTCAAAACAAATTAATATGTTTCCTAACCCGTCAAACGGAAAGGTGGCTATTACTGTAGAAGGCAATGTTTCATCTGAGTTAACTGTAACTGTTTACAATATTCTTGGCGAAACAGTGGTTAATCCGGTTACTTACAAGGCTGGAACAACTAACATGCAGTTTGACCTTTCTTCATCTGCTAACGGAGTTTACTTAGTAAAAATTCAAAGCAAGAACGAAAGCACTGTTAAGCACTTAACTATTACACACAAGTAATAAATAAGCATAATCAAACAAAAAAAGGGAACTCAAACGAGTTCCCTTTTTTGTTTTTAATATTCTGAAATAGTTACTCATTACTATTTCCTATCTTTTCCAAAAAAGACTACTGCCTTTTGACTGAACTGACACATATTCGCACCCAATGAAAAATGCCTTTGCGCTGTTGCTTTTATGCCTGCTTGTTTCTTCTGCCTTTGCGCAAAATAAAATTGACGGCTTTATTCTTGATACCGATGATAATTCGCCTTTAGCCGGTGCTGTTATAAAACTTATTCCGGTAGCTGATTCTGCACAGTGGCAGGGCATTGCTGCTGATGACAGCGGTAGGTTTGAGTTCGCCAATCTTTCGAAAGGGCTTTACCGGTTACAGTTTAATTACATAGGTTATACTTTGAAAGAACAGCAGGTGTTTGTAAACGATGCAGATAAACATCTGGGCAAGGTTAACATGGCTAAAAATTCTACCACTTTAAAGGAAGTAAATGTGGTGGAGAATGCAGTGCGAGTGGAGCAAAAGAATGACACTACTGAATACAACGCTGCTTCTTACAAAACAAATAAGGATGCGAATGTGGAAGACCTGGTAACCAAGATGCCCGGCATTACCAACGAGAATGGAACAATAAAAGCGCAAGGCGAGCAGGTAAAGAAAGTATTGATTGACGGCAAAGAGTATTTTGGTGATGATGCCGCGCTGGCTATGAAGAACCTTCCCGGTGATATTGTTGACCGCGTGCAGATATTCGACCAGATGAGCGACCAGAGTTTCTTTACAGGTTTTGATGACGGCAACTCGCAGAAGGCGATGAACATTATGACCAAGAAGGGAATGAACAAAGGTGTGTTCGGTAAAGTGTATGCCGGTTACGGTTACTTAACTGATTCTCGATATTCTGCCGGTGCAAGTATTAATTATCTGGATGGTAGCAGGCGTTTATCGCTGATTGGTATGAGCAACAATGTGAACGTGCAGAATTTTGCTATGCAGGATTTGTTGGGTGTTACCGGTTCATCATCGGGTGGAAGAGGTGGAGGTATGGGCGGACCCGGTGGCAACAGAGGCGGCAACCGCGGAGGCGGTGGAGGAAACTGGGGAAACAATGCTGCCAATAATTTTATGGTGGGACAAACCGGTGGTATTTCTGCTACACATTCGGTGGGCTTGAATTATACCGATGTGTTAGGGATAAAGAAAAATCTGAAGATAACCGGCAGCTATTTCTTCAACCTAAGTAACAATATAAACGGCACTGATTTAACCCGCCAGTATTTTAATGCCGGTGACAGTTCTACTTATTACAATGAGAGTAATACAACTACTGCTAATAACATGAACCATCGTGTGAACCTCCGCTTAGAATACCTAGCAGACTCCATGAACAACTTCATCTTTACTCCTAAATTCAGTTATCAGCAAAATAAACAGACCAACAGCATTGCCGGAGAAAGCACTATTGTGCAAGCAGAACTGCTCAGCCGCACGCTGAGTAATTACACTTCCAACAGCACCGGTTACAATGTGTCGGGCGATTTTTTGTGGCAGCATAAATTCAGAAAGTTGTATCGCACGCTTTCGGTTAATGCAGGAACTACCATTCACAACAAAACCGGTAACAGTTCGCAGAACGCGCTTAACTCTTTTCAGAATGTAAGTGATTCTGCGACTATTGACCAACAGGCAAACACCATTGGCACCAGCTATAAAGTAAACGGCAATATCAGTTACACCGAACCGGCCGGCAAAACCGGTATTGTGCAATTGAGTTACGAGCCATCTTACACCTGGAACAAAGCCGACAAGGAAACTTTTAACCGCGATACAATAGCGAAAACCTATTCGAAGCTCGATACGGTGCTTTCGAATAAATACGATAACGATTACATGACGCATAAGGCTTCTGTCGGTTACCGCATAAAAGGCGAGCAGTTTAATTTATCGTTTGGTGTAAGCGGGCAGTATGCTTTGCTCACCGGTAAGAGTGTTTTTCCGTATGCTTATGATACGCGAAGAAATTTCTATAGTATTTTGCCTGCTGCTATGTTCAATTACAAGTTTAAGAACTCCAGCAACATCCGCATTGTTTACCGCACCTCAACCAATGCCCCTACTATTACACAACTACAAAGTGTAATTGATAACAGCAATCCGCTTTTGCTAAGCACCGGTAATTCTGATTTAAAACAATCATACAGTCATTTTGCAATGGTGCGTTACGGTTTTACAAATGCGAAGACCGCGCAATCGTTTTTCGCTTTTGCTTCGTCTAATTACACGCAGAATTATATAGGCAATTCTACTTTTATTGCGGCTAACGATACTGCGCTGAACAGTTTAGTTACGCTGCACAAAGGTTCGCAGCTAACCAAACCGGTTAACATAAACGGCAGTTGGAGTGCAAACAGTTTTTTCACTTACGGCTTACCGGTTACCAAAATTAAAAGCAATCTGAATTTTAACGCGGGCTTTAGTTACACGCGCACACCAAGCCTTATTAATAATCTGCAAAACCTGTCGAACACCTATGCGGTGAACGGGGGTGTTACGCTCGGCAGCAACATCAGCGAGAAGATAGATTTTACCATCAGCTACATGGGCACATATAATATAGTGCAGAACACGCTGCAAACTTCTTCCAATAACAATTACTATCAGCACAATGCCAATGTGCGTTTCAACTGGCAGTTCTGGAAAGGCTTTGTGTTTAACACCGGTTTGCAGAACACGCTTTATGCGGGCGTATCGCAGGGTTATAATCAGAACATCTTTTTATGGAACGCGGCACTCGGCTATAAATTCCTGAAAGACCAAAGCCTGGATGTGCGGTTAAGCGTGAATGACATTTTAAACCAAAACAGCGGAATTACCCGCAGCGTTACCGAAACGTATGTGGAAGATTCAAAGTCGAAAGTTTTGCAGCGTTACCTGCTGCTTACTGTTACTTATACTATTAAGTATAATAAGAAGTAAGATATTCATCTTTATGCCACTTTCTAAGCGGATATAGTCGAATGTGCCTAATGGCTTTTTAACGTTGCGAAGGGCATGGTAAACTTTTACCACCATTATTTTAACGTTGCGAAGGGCATGGCAAACTTTACTTACTAAATTTTCACCCACTCACATACTAAAACCCAAACACCGCGCGTTACATATACAAATACACACACGCCAGCTATGATACACTTTTGACTTTTATTCACCATAAACCTAAACGTTATGAATAAAAGTAAAGTCATGCTCATGTCAATCCTGCTCTGCGGGTTTGCGGCAAACGCACAATTCTTTATTGGCCTGCGCGGAAGTAATTACGGAGGCATTACCAACGTAAACCACAACCCCGCCATTGCCAACAGTCCTTTTATGGTTGATATAAACCTGATAGGTGTGGCGGCAACTTTCAACAACAATTATGTAGGCATGAACCGCAAGCCGCTGTTTCGTCCTTCGCTGTTTGGCAGCGCAAACTTTCAGGCGCAATACATGCACGAGCGCGTAAACGGCAAAGACAAGCGTGGTTACTTTGGTGCGCAGGTGCAGGGTCCGCTTTCGTTTATGTTTTCATTTGGTCCAAAACGGAATAGAAATTTGAACGCCATTGGTTTCAGCTATCATGCCAATGCGGTCTTCAATGCCGATAACATATCCGAAATTTTTGCACGCACTGCCTACTTAGGTTTAGGTGCCGATGCACAAGCCGCCACCAATTATTTAAACCGCGAATTATACAACGGCAACCTCTCGCTAAAAAGCGCGGTGTGGAACGACTTCGGGCTTACCTACTCGCGTGTGGCTTATAACAAAGGTCAGCATTTGATTAAAGTTGGCGGAACTTTCAAACTGCTTCAACCCATTGCCGGTGCTTACGGGTATGTAAAGAATCTGAATTATCAATGGACAGAGTACGACCAGCTAAGTATTTACAACACCGAAGCAAAGTATGCTTATAGCGATGGGCTGATTACTTCGCAGGGAAATTCACAAAGCTTTGGAAGTTTTATGAAGAGTGCGCTCGCATCTAAAGCCGGTTCCATTACAGCCGGAGCCGACATTGGTGTTATTTATGAATGGAATCCCGAGAACAGCAGAAACGAAGAAATGGATTGCCAGTGCGAACCCTTCAGCACTAAAAAACATTACAAACTCGCAGCTGGTTTATCTATAATAGATATGAGCGCACTCCGGTTCAAGCGCAGCAGTAACAGTAAAGATTTTTATGCCGATATCCGCAACTGGGATGTAGGCAACGCCAACTTTCTCGATGGCTTACAAAGTATTGACGATACCATCAGCGCGCGCTTTGAAGTAAAAAACAGCAGCAGGTTTTTCACCATCATACTGCCCACGCGTTTCAACCTGTTTGTAGACTACTACATCCACAACGATTTTGGTGTAACCTTTACTGCCATGATAGCCCCAAACATGTCGCCACAACAACGCATGGTGCATCATGTAACTACGTTTGCGGTAACACCGAAATACGAGAACAAATGGATTGGTGTGTATGTTCCGCTATCGTATGATGTAATGGGCAATTTCAGTTTAGGAACAACACTTCGTTTAGGTCCGCTTACTATAGGCACACAAGACTTACTTGGTCTGTTTGCCAAGAAGTATATGTACAATGCCGATATACATGCCAACTTAAAATTAACTATACCTTACTTTAAAATTTGTAAGAAAGGCGATTTCCGTTTTCAGAAAAAGAGTTGAACTGCTAAAGATGCCATCGCTCAAAGCGATGGCATCTTTTTTTAATAGACCAAACAATTCCCGCTTTGTTATTAAACCACCGGTGATTGAATCATTTGAAAAGATGTTTGCGTAACAGATACCACATCATTCAACAAAACTCAATCATGAAAAAACTATCTCTACTTCTTTCGCTTTGCGCAGTAATTCTTTTTTCTAATGCCGGTACCGGTAAATCGCCATTCACTGCAAAAATTGACGGCTGCAAATTCGATTTAAAGAAGAACAGCAAATACACCGCACAACTAAGTGCTGACGGGAAAACAGCCATCGTTACGTTTTATGGTAATGATATTTACGACCAGCAAGGTAAACCACACGCACAAAAACTGAATGTGGAATACACCATTACCGATGGACAGGCAGTAGTTAAAAGCGTAGTGTTGGAATTCAACGAGCAAAAATTTTACAACATACCGGGCACCGCTCTTCCTAATATATCTAAGATTGAATGGAGCAAAGACAAAAAAAGTTTAGTGCTTACCGCTAACTTCGATTGTCAGGTTCAAAAACCACAAACATCAGAAATGTTTGAAGGTATCATCGGCATACAAGGCAGCATCGAAAACGTAAAAGTAGATGTGTCAACCGAAGACGTAGCTACCATCACTGAGTAATTTCAGATAAAATATAAGAAGGGCTTCGCACTGTAAGAGCGCGAAGCCTTTTCTTTTAAGTAGAGCCTCACCCGTAAAGGGGAGGGGCAAAACGAATCTTAATAAAAACACCCCCGTATAGTAGAGCATTAAATAACTAAACCAAACAAAAAAGCAATCATGAAAAAGTCATCAACCTTTGTAGTATTACTTGCAGCAGCATTTTCATTTCAATCTTTTAAAACAACCGAAACACCACAAGCACCTATCACCGCACAGGTTGCAGGTCATAGTTTTGTTTCAGCAGGCAACGCTTACACCGCACAGTTAACCGGCACCAAAACAGCCGTGCTAACTTTCACCGGTACCGATTTAAAGAGCGCAGACGGTTCTGCACAACCGCAAAAAATTAATGTAGAATATAAACTGAACGAAGTAGGCGATATTCTGGTAAAAGGAATTTCGTATGAATTAGACGGAAAGAAATTTCAGAACGTTCCGGAAGCTACTACTATGAATGTTACCAAATTTGAATGGAGCAGCGATAAGAAGAGCTTTGTAATCAGCGCATCTTTCGATTGCCAGGCACAATCAGCAGGCGCATTTCAATCAAACGATGATGCCATTGCTATTCAAGGGAAAATTGAGAACGTTACAGTAAGCGTTCCCGCATCAGCCTTTGCAGCTATCAGCGAATAATTATATGCCTTTGTTGGTCGCCTGACCAACAACAGTTGAAAAGAAAAAGCCTCACGAGTTATGACCGGGAGGCTTTTTCTTTTTTATACAAACTGTCGTCATTGCGAGGGAGGCTCTGCGACCGAAGCAATCTCCAACATAAAACGACTACTCAATCAACTTTCACAAATTTTCTGCTAAGTTCTTTTCCATTTGCATTTACCCTTATCCAATAGCTACCGGCAGAAAGGACATCTGTGCGAAGAGTAACTCTACCGGCTTGCAGTTTGTAGTTAATAGTTTGTTGCTTACCGGTTACATCAAAAACAGTTACACTCAAATTGCTGTTATCAAACAAAGGTGATTCAATCGTAAGCAAATCGTTCACCGGGTTTGGATAGAGCGTAATCAGGCTTGCTTCATTCAAATCTTCCACAACTGTACAAGAGTTTACCAAAATATTTTCGGTTGCAGTATTAGAGCAGAAATAAGTAGTATCGGTATAGGTATAAGTAACTACATGCGTTCCCGCACCGGCACTTGTAGGGTTAAAGGAATTGCCGGTAATGCCAGCACCTGAATAAGTTCCACCCGCTGGGCTGCCACCGGTTAATGTAAAAGAACCGGAATTGTTGCAGATGGCATCAGGGTTTCCGCTCAGCGTAACTTGGGGCAGTGGTTTAAAGAAAACATTCTTGCTGCTTGTATCGTAGCAACTCGAGGAGTTCCTTACAATCAATGTATATATTCCGTTGGTTAAAGCATTCGTAGTTAATGCAGAGTCATTCGTAGAAACTCCGTTTAGTAGCCAGATAAATAGATGAACGCTCGTATCAGTTTGTGCCATCAGGTGAATCGTATCTCCTTCGCAAGCACTTGCCGGTTGAGCAATAATAGAAGCATCCGGACTGGCAAGAACATTCACTGTAATAATATTACTGGTAGCATAACAACCATTACCCGAAAACACCAACACATAATTACCCGATGAAGCCGCAGTAATGGAAGTAGCATTTGCTCCTGTAACATTTACGTTATTAAGCAACCATTGATAACTGAAACCTGAAGCAGAAGTGCCGCCTAACAGAACAGAATTATTTTGGCAGAAAGTAGTAGCACCCGCTGCATTTATCTGATAATTATTTCCGGCACCGGTAACGTTATAGCTGATAACATCGGTGGAAGTAGCATTGTTAGCATCGGTAACCGTAACCGTAAAAGTTGAATTTTGAGTAAGCGTAACGGTTGGGTTGGCGCAGTTAACGCAACTTAAACTGTTAGCGGTTGCACCCCATGCATAAGTAAAAGGTGCCTGCCCGCCAGAGATTGTTGGATTTAAAGTGGCAATACTTCCGCTGCAAACAGTTTGGTCAGTTCCCAAGTAAGCATTCAACGGCAACGCTGCGCAAACACCACCGTAAGGAATAAATGGATTAGCAGCAGTTTGGTTGCTATCTATTTGTGTGTCGGCATCACCATTGTTTTTCAAACGGATATAATATTTCAACCCGGCTTGGTCAGCATCTACTTGCGCAATTCCAAAACCAAGGTCAACCGAAACTTTAATTCTCATTTTATACTGACCGGTTGCCGAACACGGCACACCATTTATTTTCAAGCAACCGCTTTCCTGATTAGCGTAAGTATTATTCGCCTTATCACTGGCCCAACACAAACCAGCAGGCAGATTATCAACGGTGTCAATACGCAATGAGTTAACCGTGTAGTAACTACCGCCAAAGAAAACTGTATTGAAATTCTTAAACTGAATAACAGTTGTAGATGGCTGACCATTTACAAAAGGTGCGAGTGAATCAGGTGGAGGAGTTAACCAGGGCAATGATAAATTAGAAGCCGTGCATTGAAACGAACCGGAGTTGCCGCAATATTGTGCGTAACCGTTAAGCAATAAAACATTCAGCGCAGTAAAGAGTAGAAGTTTTTTAATCATCTTGTAAGTTTTAGAGGACGAAAAGATAGGTGTTGTTTTTGTTTTGCCAAAATATTTTATTTCTCTTTCAACTGAAGCGAAAAGAGAAACATAACTACCACAGAAACTCCTATGGCACTTGTAATAAAGACGGCTTCAGGCGAAACGTAATTCCAAATAATACCCGCAAGTGTGCTCGCAAGCAAAACCATAATTGAACTTAAGCCTGAATAAGTACCGATGGCAGAAGCGGTTTCTGTTTTAGGAACCATGTTGCTGATAAGTGCTTTCGAAATTCCATCGGTGCTGGCGGCATAAATTCCATACAGCATAAAAAGCAAAACGAATCCGGCAAAACTTGAATTGAATCCGAAGCCAGCATAAACAATTATGAAAATTGAGAATCCGAAGAGCAGCGTTTTCTTCATTCCGAATTTATCTGCCAGATGACCGAGTGGAAAAGCAGCCAACGCAAAAACAAGATTGTAAAGAATGTAGCAGCCAATAACGTATTGGTCGCTAAAGCCACTTTGCTTAATACGCATCAGCAAAAATAAATCGGAACTATTGAAGAGCGCGAAGAGTAACAAGGCTGCAACTAATTTTCTATAGTCAACAGAAGATGTTTTTAAGTAATCAAATGTTTGCGATAAGCGGAACGAGGGCTTAGTTGAAGGCTCTATTTTTTTTTCTTTCACAAAGAATGTAAGTAGTGTTCCTAATAAAGCCGGAACAAAAGCAATCAGAAATATCCAGGTGTAATGGGCCGGGTAGTAATACAAAAACACTAAAGCAATTACCGGACCGATAGTTGCGCCAAGTGTGTCCATTCCCTTATGAAAGCCGAACACTTTTCCTTTGTTCTCCGGTGTGCATTCATCGCTGAGTATCGCATCTCGTGCCGCTGTTCTTACTCCTTTGCCTAACCGGTCGGTAGCGCGTGCAGAAAAAATCCAAAGCGGATTTGTAAAGGCTGCTAGCATGGGTTTTGAAACCGCGCTGAGTAAATACCCTGCGTTTACAAAAGGTAATCGTCTACCGGTAACATCGCTCCATCTTCCGAAATATCCTTTGCTCAACCCTGCGGTTGCTTCGGCACATCCTTCTAACAAACCAATTAATACAGAAGAGAAACCGATGCTGGAGAGAAACAAAGGCATCACCGGATAAAGTATTTCGCTAGATATATCGTTGAATAAACTGACAAGCGAAAGAATCCAGATGGTGCGGGTGAGATATTTCACAGAGCAAGTTTACAGTTTAATAATTAAAGGAGATGTCATCCTGAGCGAAGTCGAAGGATATTTAGCATTTTTGCTACATGAGTTTGAAGCATAGAAAATTTGAGAGTGAATTTAAGTTCCGCACATCGCGAAGCAGCGGGGCAGGAGGACAGCATGTAAATACTACCGAAACAAAAGTGGAATTGATTCTTGATGTGGAGGCATCTGCTTTACTAAGCGAAGAAGAGAAAGAAAAATTTGTAAAGAAATGGAGCAACCGGATAAATGACGAAGGAGAGTTTAAAATCAGCAGTAGTCAGCACCGGTCGCAGTCTTCCAACAAAGAACATGTGATAAAGAAATTCTACGAAATGCTGGAGAAGGCAATGAAAAGGGAGAAGAAAAGAATTGCTACAAAAGTTCCCAAAGCAGTTAAAGCAGATATTCTTAAAAACAAGAAACTGCATTCGAAGAAAAAGGCTGATAGAAAGTTTAATAAGAAAGACTTGTTCTAAATGAAAGAAGCCTCCGATTGGAGGCTTCTTTATATAAACTTTGGAGATTATTCTGCAGCAGCAACAACTTCGTCTGCCTGTCTTTTTTCCTGAATACGCGAAGCTTTACCGCTTCTCTTACGCTGATAGAACAATTTAGCTCTGCGAACGCGACCAATTTTGTTCACCAAAATTCCATCAACAAATGGAGATGAAAGAGGGAAAACTCTTTCTACACCTACACCATTGCTCATTTTACGAACAGTAAACATTTTAGTAGCACCTTCGCCTCGAACCTGAATTACATCTCCACGAAATTCCTGGATACGCTCTTTGTTACCCTCGGTAATTTTATATGATACAGTAATGTTATCACCGGGACCAAACGATGGATGTTGTTTGCTTTCAGTATAAAGTGCATCCTGCACTGCTTTTAATTTTAAGTTCATGGTTATTCTTTTTATCGTTTTTTCAAAAAGGCAGGCAAAAATAGAAATGTTTATGAGAAATGGAAGTGCCGCGAATACTTATTCCTCTAATAAATCCGGTCTTCTCAATTTAGTTCTTTCTATTGCCTGTTCATGCCGCCATTCATTAATTTTCTTTTCGTGACCTGAAAGAAGAACTTCAGGCACTTTTAATTCTTTGAACGTCTCGGGACGGGTGTAAACAGGAGGAGAAAGCATATCGTCTTGAAAAGAATCGAAAAGGGCGGATGTTTCATCATTAAGCACACCCGGCAGTAATCTTCCCACAGCATCAACAAAAATAGCAGCGGCTAATTCACCACCGCTTAATACATAATCGCCAATCGAAATTTCTTTTGTAATGTATAATTGGCGAATGCGCTCATCAATCCCTTTGTAATGTCCGCAGAGGATGATAATATTTTGGCGTAACGAAAGAGTGTTCATCATCTTCTGATTCATCAACTCGCCATCGGGTGTCATGTAGATTATTTCATCGTATGTTCTATCCTTTTTCAAATGCTCAATGCAATTCGAAATCGGCTCGCACATCATTACCATGCCTGCGCCACCACCATATTGATAATCGTCTACTTGCTTTTGTTTGCTGGTAGAGAATTCGCGGAGGTTAATCAAGTTTACTTCGAGCAAACCTTTCTCCTTGGCACGTTTCAAAATTGAATGATTGAACGGGCTTTCAAGTAATTCAGGAAGAACGGTGATGATGTCTATTCTCATAAGTCCTAAATCCCCTTCCCGCTAAATACGGGATGAAACAAAAGGGGACTTTGAATTTTGTTTTTATAAATCTAATAAGCCTTCAGGCAAGTTTAGCAGAAGTTCTTTCTTCTTCTTGTTTACCTCTACAATAAATTCATCCACCAATGGAATAAGAATTTCTTTTGTTTCGCTTTTTATCGATAAAAGAATCTGCCCCGGGTTTTCAATAATCTCTTCAATTATTCCTATTTCTCCTTCGGTTTCTTCAAAGGCTTTGTAGCCTATTAGTTCGCTGTAACTTCCTGAATCTTTTTTGAAGAAAGTATTGATGTCTTTCTCTGTCAGAAACAATTCTCTGCCGCTGTATTGTTTTGCTTTTTCCGGATTCGTAATTTCTTCGAACCAAACGAAGCCTTCGTTAAAGCCAATCCATTCTACTTTAGTTACAAACCAAGGTAAAAGCGTTCCGCGTTCCTGCACTAAAAAATGTTTCGGAAATTTTTGCGGGCTCTTTAGCTCGCGCTGCATATAAATGCGAAAAGCCCCGCTTATTCCGTGGGGCTTTCCAAGTTTTCCTACTGTTATGTTTTGTTCGCCTGCCATATTGGTGAGCGTAACTTTAATTATTATTCTGCCGGTGTTTCGGTAGTTTCTGCTGCAGGAGCTTCATCGGTAGCAACCGGTGCAGTTTCTTCAGCTACAACTTCTTCAACTACTGGTTTCTTTGCTTCTTCAGCAGCAGCAAGAGCAGCTAAGCGTTTAGTTTCGCGGTCAGCAGCTTTTTGTGATTCTTGCGCTAACAACTTCGCTTTTATTTCGCCCTTGTCTTTGTGGTGTTTTTTCTCGTGGTCAAGCACTTTGTTCTTGTGCTCGTCTAACCACTGGGTATACTTTTGTTCAGCAACTTCAGCGGTAAAAGAACCTTTTGCTACACCGCGCAGCAAATGTTTTTTGTAAAGAATGCCTTTGTATTTGAAAATTGCTTTTACAGTGTCGGTAATTTCGGCACCTTTTACTATCCAGTCAACAGCGCGGTCAACATCTAAGTGAATGGTTGCCGGTTTGGTAAGTGGATTGTAATCACCGATTCTTTCGATGTAAGCACCATCACGCGGTTTGCGGCTATCCGCAGCTACTATGTGGTAAAAAGGGCGCTTGCCGCGTCCGTGTCTTTGTAATCTTAGTTTTACTGCCATGTTCTTAAATGAATTTAAGTGTTAGGATTAATGAATATTGTTTTCCCGTTTTTCGGGGGCGCAAATATGAACGGTTTTTCGGGAAATGCAAAACAGGCGGTATAAAATAAATCAATCCTGAAATGGAATATAGAAAAACAAAAGGCATTACGGGGTTCCTGCCTCAAAGCAGCGCTAACCCAACAGCCAGATACCCTATATTAAAATGTATATTAGCCACGCAAATGTTGTTGGTGAAAACACCAAACAACGGCTATGCAGGAACACCAACAAAAGCGAAACTAAAAGATGATTTTTCCTTTTCAATATACCCTAACCCCGCATCTAATACTTTTCTCTTGACTCTTAATGCAGAAGAGAAAGACTACTACACAGTAAAATTATACAATAGCATAGGGCAGTTTATTCAAACAATGTATTCAGGTAACACATCGCACATCTCGGAAAATTATAACACCGGTCAACTGCAATCGGGTATTTATTTTGTGCGCATAGAATCAAAAGAAATAACGAAGGGAATTAAATTATCCATCCTAAAATAAGACAATGAGAACAAAGACAATAATATTATTAGCTGCTTGTTTTTATCAGTTATCTATATCCGCTCAATCAACATCGTTTTTTGTAGATAGCTTAATAATACAGCCCGTAAACCCTAATGATAACGATTCGATCGTATTCTTTGCTTATGTAAGGCATCCTACGTTTCATGACCCTTTTTTTGATAAAAAGGTAATAATTAGCGACACATTAATAAATATATATACGTGCTATGTAAGTAGTGGTTTGTTTGCTAACGAGTATCGTGTAGATACTACATCAATCGGCAAACTTTCAATTGACAACTACAGAATTCGGTATATTTTAAAGTTTCTACTCCCGCATGAAGTTGATTCTTTCGAGGCATGTTTAACTAATCCTTACTACGATTCTACTTTTATAAATTTTAGTGTTTCTGCTGCTGCACCAATAAACGAAATCAAAACCACTGCCTTTTCAGCATCGGTTTATCCTAACCCGGCATCTAATACCTTTCATCTTTCAGTAAAGTCAGAAACCGAAGAAGATTTTACTATCCGAATGTTTAATAGCTTAGGACAGTTAGCAGGTATTCTTTATCAAGGACAAGCAAAGGAAGTTTCTCAGGATATTAACACAGGTAAACTGACCAATGGTGTATATTCGGTACAGATAGAAAGTTCATCTAATCACAAATTGCTTAAATTGGTTATACAAAAATGAGAGCAAGAAAAATAGCAATAATTTTTACTGTAATCTATTTTATAGCTCTGCCATTTCTGCATGGTCAGAATTTAATAAAGCAATGGGATAAAAGGTTCGGGGGCTATGACGAAGATATGCTTAACGATATAATCTTAACTAATGATGAAGGATTTCTTTTAGCGGGGTGGACATCCTCTCTTGCCCAAGGTGATGTTACCGAACCCAGCCGTGATAGTACTTTCGACCCCAGTGGAGACTATTGGATTGTGAAGTTAGATATAGCGGGTAACAAGCAATGGGATAAGCGTTTAGGAGGAGATGCAGAAGATCTTCTTAATTGCGTTATGCAAACAAGCGATGGCGGCTATTTGCTTGGCGGCAGTTCAACATCGTATGCAAATGGCGATAAATCTCAAAATAGTTCGGGAGAGAACTTTTGGGTAGTTAAAACAGATTCAACAGGTAATAAGCAGTGGGATAAAACTTACGGAACCACAAATGGCAGGGAAGAACTTTTTTCAATTATCGAAACAGGCCACAGGCAATATATTTTGGCGGGTATTTCTTATGCCGGAATAAGTGGAGATAAAACCGATACAAGCAGGGGTGGTATGGATTTTTGGGTCATAAAAATCGATTCTTCGGGCAACAAATTATGGGATAAAACTTATGGAGGCTCTAAAGATGATTACCTGAAAACAGTAATTAATACTAATGACAATAGTTATATTTTGGCAGGTGGCTCTATGTCTGGGATAAGTGGCGACAAAACTCAACCTAATTGGGATAGCACCAATACCACCTTTGACTTTTGGATTATAAAAATTGACACACTCGGTAATAAGCTTTGGGATAAACGCTATGGAGGAACTAAAGGCGAATATGCCAAAGATATAAAGCAAACCAATGACGGAGGCTGTATAATAGGCGGAACATCTGGCTCACCAATCAGTGGAGACAAAACCCAAAATTATTGGGGGAATTCTACCACGGCAGATTATTGGATATTAAAAACAGATGGTGATGGGAATAAACAATGGGATAAACGTTATGGCGGTGATAATCATGAATTATTGCTATCAGTAAGCATAACAGCAGACGATGGTTATTTATTCTACGGATTATCGTGGTCTAATACCAGTGCTGACAAGTCAGAAAACAATTTTGGTACTTGGCAGTCATGGGTTGTAAAAACTAATTCTACCGGTAGCAAGCAATGGGATAAAACAATGTTTACTGCCCAACCTTCATTTGGCGGACCTTATCCAAATAAAGGAGCCATTCAAACAAAGGATGGATGCTACGTAGCAGCTAATAGAAACCTCTCCGATACCGGAGGTTACAAATCGCAGCCTAGTTGGGGTGACGGGGATTGGTGGGTAATCAAATTTTGTATCGATACCCTTACCAGCAGCATAGAAACAGAAAAAGAAAACTCATTTACCCTCTCCCCCAACCCCACCACAAACACCCTAACCATCCAAACAAACGCCACCGGTAACCTAACCTACCAAGTATTAGCAACCGATGGGCGCACCCTAATACAAAACAAAACCACCAACCAACCCAACATAGAAATAGACGTAAGCACCCTACCCGCAGGGCTATATTTCCTACAACTACAAGACAACCGGAACCGGTGGGTTAAAAAGTTCATAAAACAGTAATTCTGCTTCAAAAACAGCCCAATTTGGTTCAAAAGTTTAGCTCATAGGTAAACTGGTTTAGTTCGGAGCTAAATCAGTTTACTTCATTTGTTAACTAACGCACCTTGGAGGGGTAATTAGTTTACCCGGCAGGTAAACCGGTTTAGTTCAGAGGTTCAAAAGTTTAGTTCGGAGCTAAACCAGTTTAGATTGGTGGTTAATTAGTTTAGTTAAGAGCTAAATTAGTTAACATTTAGGGTAAACCGGTTTAGTTCGGAGGTTCAAAAATTTACCTCTTAACTAAACTAAAAAAGCCCCGCGCAATACTGCGCGGGGCTTTAACTGTTAAAGAAAAACCTGTTACGGGGTAGGTGTTTTCTTTTTGCCCTGTCCGGCAAAGGCAGTTCCAATCTGCTCTACAATTACCTTTAATGCAGCGTTCTTTTTGGCACTTTGTTTTAAGTGTCCGTAAGCGGTATCGCTTTGCTGCATTAAATCGTTGCCCACTGCCAGCATGGTATCGTCCAGACCCTGGGTAATACCAACGGCAATGTCGTAAATCTGGCGCAGCACTAAGCTAAGACCTACATCGTTGCCAAATTCTGCGGCATCAAAGTCGGCAGGCAAAGCAGTAGGGTATGCATTAATAGCCTCTACTACACTGGCTACATACCCTGCGCGTTTGGTGGCTACCTTGCGCAGCTTTTGCCGTTCGGCTGCCGAAAGAGCAATTAAAAAAGGGAGCAGAGCTTTTACTTCATTCAGCTTTTGAATGATAGTGTCCCTGTCTGCATCGGAAAGGGTTGCTGAAACGTTACTCGAATTCATAATTAAATTGGTTTGGTTTAAAAATATATTTCGTAAACGCAAACCATCCCCAAATTATTGTACGCCAATTGTCATGGAATTGTAATTTTTTAAATTCCTTAACAGAGGTTGTAATGGGAAATATTTTTACGCCTAAGCGTACGGGATAGGGATAGTAGTGGAAAGCCCGGAGCCCGCTTTGGGGCGAGGACTTGTAACGGATAGCCCGCCCCGCTGCCCTGCCTGCCGGTAGGCAAGGTTTGAGCGGGGAACCCCAAAATACTTACTTCAGACTTTTATTCTCCCGGATGGTAAATTCTTTCGGCATGTTCATACGCCCACTTTTTACTCAAACTTTCTTCCTTGGTTTGGTTGTTAACGTAGAGTTGCATTTGGTCGGTAAAGTGTTTGGCACCGGGGGTGTTGCTGCTGCCGTAGCAAATAATACTGCGCAGCTCGGGCAGGCTGCCATCTTTCTTAAATTTAGAAAGCAGAATATAACTTTCGCCTGACGAAATTCTGCGCTGACCTTTGCCGTAGGCATCGCCATATTTAGCGTTCCACATGTCAGGAGCACCGCTGGTAGGTAAATCAACATCCCCGCGCTGGTGGCGTTGGAAATCGCCAAGCGGTACATTCAGTTTGCCAAAATCGTCCATCATTTCTTTTTTAGCTCTGCGTACCCCATCGGCAAAGTAGTCGTGTTTAAAATCATGGTCCTTTTTAAACTTCTCCTCAGTTTCGCCCGAAATACCAAAGTAGGTTCCGTAAATCCATTTGTAAACCAGGGTGGCGTTGGTATCGGCAATATCACCGGAACGTTCAACAGCCCAACGCTTCATTATACCAATGGCATCGGCCACATCCGGATACTTTTTTTCATCCAGGTGAAAAACATCTTCCAGGTCAAAAGCTTTGAATGGGGCAGTAACAGTTTGCGGGTAATGCGCATCATATTTAATTTCAAGAAAGTCATCCCAGGTTAATTTTCTGTCTTTTTTCTTCTCTATCATTTCGTAAAAACGAAGGCTGCGGTTGGTTTGCCATAAAGCAAAGTTGATGTTCTTTTGGCAGGCAAGCGGCTTTGGATTTTCATCTTTTGCCGTCATGGTATACGAAGTATTGTTGGCGTTAAACACATAGCCGCATTTCGGATTGATAACATGCGGCAGCGAATCGTGCGGCAAAAAATTGGTCCATAAAGTTTTCTTCGTATTGCCCGGCACTGTTGTGTTCCAATCATACCCATCGGCACGCACAGGCATGGCCCCGTTGCTTACGCAGTAAATAGTATCGAACCGGTCGGCATACGTTACATATTGGTTAATGATTCCCTGCATATCGAGCGCGTGGCGGAACTCGGTATAGTTTTTTGCCTTGTTCATCATATACCATTCTTCCACACTCTTTACCGTCATGTTACAAGCCATGCGTATAGCAAACATTCCTTTTTTGTTTACATAGGTGGCTCCATACATGCTCCACCATTTCTTTTTACCAATGGTTAAAACAAATTTGTGTTTATCGCGATCCTTAGCAAGGTTAACGGTAAGCTTGGCGCGGCTTTGTTCCAATTTGTAAGAAACGCCATCTACCAGGTAGTGATTCTTTTTGTTCGGGTCCGGCTGCAGTTGATAAATATCAATAGCATCGAAATAATTAGTGGTATGTGCCCAGCCTAAGTTTTCGTTAGTGCCGTGAAAAATAGAAACCGCCCCGTGGAAGGTAGCACCGAGAATGTTCAAACCTTCCTCGCTATGTAAGTGAGCTTCATACCAACTCATAGGTCCTTCTAGCGGCTGATGTGCATTGCAATCCAAATACACATTGCCATCTGCTGTAATGTTGGAGTTCATGGCCAAAGCGTTTGAGCCGCGGGCATCTTTATTAAACTCAATGGTGGGCATACTTTCGCCTACCACACTTTTTATAGCTCCATCTAAACCGGTCATTAAGCCCATCGAGAGCATGTAGCCCGAAATAAAATCGGTAGGGCGAATAGGTAAGAGCCCTTTGAAAACTATTTTATCGGGATTTTTTTTAGCCCAATCGTTACCGGCAGCAGCACCGGCTTCAAGAAGTTTTCTTGTTTCCGGAGATAAATCGTTGTAATGATTTTTTATAAAATCAGGAACGCCTAACAACTGCACAGCATAATCAATTTTTGCTCCTTCAATACCGAGCATCAAGCCAAGTTTACCTCTGGATAAAAGCAAACCCCACATAACAGTTTTGTAATCATCCTCCAACGCACATGAAACCAAGCCGTATGAGCAATCAGCATCAGTCTTGCCAAAAATATGCGGCACACCAAAACTATCGCGCACAATTTCTACATGGTAATTGGGATTTACTTGCGAGAAAATAGGAGAGGAGATGAAAAACAAAACACAGGCGAACAAAATTTTTTTCATGCGGGAAGGGTTTGATTTTTTTGAAGAAGTAGACGAATGTAAAAGAGTGAACAGATAAAAAAGCAAAAGGCGCAAAAATATTTCTGCGCATTTTTGCTTTTTACTACTTGCTACTCGCCATTTACTACTAACTGAATAGTTCCATCTTCTTCTTGCAACGGTCAATTGATGCTTTGGCGGTGTCTAATTGTTTATCGTCAAAAGTGGCGGCTGCATATTTTTTGTAAGAGGCTATGGCTTCGTTATAGTTGCCTTGTGCTTCATGCATAATCGCAAATTCGTTTTGTATAGTAGAAGCGTTGATGCCCGGAATGGTCAATGCTTTATTCAGCAAAGCAGTTAACTCGTCCCACTTTTTTAGGGTAGAAAGCACAATGGCATAATTGTAATAAGCTGCTAAATAATCGGGCGAGTAGTCAATAGATTGCTTGTAATATTTTTCGGCATTCGGATAGTCTTTGTATTTGGTTTCGTAAATCCAGCCAATGTGGTTATACGCCTTTCCAAACTCTGGCATTTCTTGCGTAATGGAAGTAAGTTTGGTAAACGCCTCACCAATTTTTTGCTCGCTTATCAACCGGTCGGCTTCCATAAACAAATCTTCCATTCTTACTCTTAAACTCTCGTTCATATACTTGCTATTTTATAAGGCGACAAACGTAATAAAAAAGCAGAATCATGGATAAAACTATTGCCGCAGACTAATTGATTTATACTTGAAATATATACAGAAAAATAGAAGAGTATGCATATGAAATTGTGAAAGTGAAATGACACTGAAATTGCTAATTACAAATAAGTAGAAAGCAATTTTCCGTAATAAACAAGGCGATGGGTGTATACTCATCGCCTTGTTCAGTTGTGTTGTTACAAATTTGGTTTTTAACCTACAGTAATTCACGTTTTGCACATTTGTACATTAACAGTTCTTTAACAACCGCAAGAAAAATCTCTACCTTGGCTCTCGCGATAACCTATTTTTTTAACCAAACTCTACATTATGAAGAAAGGTCTACTCTCTGTATTCCTGGTTTTGTTCTTAAGTGCCGCTTTTGCACAGGACAAAACAGTGGAAGGAATTGTAACTGATGCTGCTGATAAAACGCCCGTTGTTGGCGCAAATGTGCTGGTAAAAGGCACTACTATCGGAACTATAACCGATGTTGACGGAAAATTTAAACTTTCCGTTCCTAAAGACACTAAAACTTTAACCGTAAGCTATGTGGGTATGACCACCATAGATGTTGCTGTGCCGGAAAGCGGTAACATAACCGTTGAAATGACGGCAGGCAAAAACATGGACGAAGTGGTGGTAACTGCTTTGGGTGTTAAACGTGAGCAAAAATCGCTCGGGTATTCTACACAAAAGTTAGATGGTAGTGCCGTAAATACTGCGCGCGAAACCAATATTGTTAACTCGCTGCAAGGAAAAGTTGCCGGTGTGCAAATTACCGGTTCAGGAAATTTTGGCGGCTCATCCCGAATTCTCATTCGCGGTGCCAAATCAATTGATAAAAATAACCAGCCACTGTTTGTGGTAGATGGAGTGCCACTTGATAACTCTAATTTTTCGACTGCTGAACAGCAAAGAGGTGCGCTCGGCTACGATTATGGAAATGCGGCACAGGATATTAACTCAGACGATATAGAAAGCATAAATGTATTGAAGGGTTCTGCGGCATCTGCCTTATATGGTACGCGCGGTGCTAACGGGGTAATTATGATTACCACTAAGAAAGGTTCAAAGAAAACAGGCAAAGGCAAATCGCCTATTGGCGTTACCGTAAAACAGAACTTTACTTTCGAGCAGGTTTCCGGTTTGCCTAAATACCAGAATAAATATGGCGGAGGTGCCGGTCCTGTATTTGATAGCAGCGGAAGGTTTCCGGGTTATGTTCGTCAATTTTTTGAATATGACGGGAGCTGGGGACCTAAATTAGACGGACAAGACGTAATGCAATGGGAAGCTTACTATGATTATGATTCTGCCAAATACGGAAAGGCAACTCCATGGGTAGCGCATCCTAATAATATTAAAGACTTTTATAAAACCGGTATAACTTCCAACACCAGTGTATCATTAGATGGTGCTAATGACAATGGAAGTTTCCGCTTATCTTTCTCTGACCTTTTTACGAAAGGAGTTTTTGAAAACTCGAAAATGAATCGCTCAACGCTTAGTTTCAGCGGAACATACGATTTTTCGAAACACATTTTTGCCGGTATAAATGCAACTTATATAACATCGAATGTAAAAGGACGTGCGCAAACCGGTTATTCCAACCTAACCAGTAATTTTACGCAGTGGTGGCAGCGTCAATTAGACATGAAGGCGTTGAAAAATTATAAGAACCCAGACGGCACGCAACACACCTGGAATATGTTGGGCGAAAACGACCAGCATCCGTATTTCTGGGATAACCCTTACTGGACTTTGTATGAAAACTACGAAACAGATGGACGAAACCGCGTTTACGGTAATGTGTATGCCGGGGCAAGAATTACGAGTTGGTTAAACGCCAAGGTAACCGTTACTACTGATTATTATCAGGACCACCGCGAAGAGCGTAATGCAGTTAACTCGGTGCTTCAGGCTAAGTACAGCGAAAACGTAATTACACATAACGAAAATAATTACGAAGGCATTGTAACTGCACATAAAACATTTAAAGACAAGTTTGATGTATCTGCCCTGTTCGGTCTTAATCGGAGAGATGTAAAAAGAGTAAACAATCTATCTGAAACGCAAGGCGGGCTAAACGTACCTGGCTTTTACTCTTTAGAAAACTCTGTTGACCGGGTGAACATCAATAATGAGATTAACCGGTTTCTCGTAAACTCTGTTTTTGGTAATGCTTCGTTTGGTTATGCCGGAATGGTGTTTGTTGATTTAACCTTGCGTAACGATTGGTCGTCTACTTTGCCGCTTAAAAGCAGTTCTTATTTCTATCCGGGAGTTTCTGCAAGTTTTATCTGGACAGAACTGTTGAAAGGAAATGCGAAGAACTGGTTTAGCTATGGAAAGATAAGAGGTGGTTGGGCTAAGTCGGGTATTGATGCCCCTGCACATAGCTTAGAAACAAGAGCTGCGCCTTCGCAAAGTTTTGGTTCAACGGCTTTGTATGTATTGCCTAACACGCTTAATAATGCCAACTTAAAATCTGAAAGCGTTTACAGTTGGGAAATAGGAACTGAGTTGCGTTTGTTTGTTGACCGCGTTAACTTCGACCTTACCTACTATCAGGCAATTACTAAGGATAATATTTTTAGAGTGGCACAATCTGGTGCTTCGGGTGCCACTTTCAGATATGTAAATGCCGGAACTTTGGAGAATAAAGGAGTTGAATTTGCTTCTTCGTTTGTTCCGGTGCGTTTGAAAAACTCTTTTGAGTGGGGTATTGGTTTTAACATTGCTAAAAACACCAACACTGTAAAAGAACTTTACAATACAGAAGACGGACAAAAAGTAGAAAGCGTAAGAATTCAGGACGCCCCTTTTGCCGTTACCTTAGATGCTACTGTTGGCCGCCCTTACGGAGAAATTACCGGCTACGATTATGTGTATGACGATAAGGGAAATAAACTGGTTGACCCTGCCAGCGGTGTGTATTTAACCACCAGCACAGTAAAACCTCTCGGCTCGGTACTGGCAGATTTTACCGGTGGTGTTTCTACCTGGTTAAGTTGGAAAGGTGTTCGTTTATATGCTTTGTTCGATTTTCAAAAAGGCGGACATTTATTTTCGTTCACCAATATGTTTGGAAAGTACTCCGGCACTTTAGCTGAAACTGCCGAAGGCGATATTCGCGAAAACGGAATTATTGTAGAAGGCGTAAACGCTACCGGTGTAGATGCCAACGGAAATTATACAACAGATGGCACGCCAAACGTTACACCTATTGCAGCGGTTGATAATTTCTTTGTAAACCATGGTTATGTAGTAAATGCGGCTGATGTATATGATGCTTCGTTTGTAAAATTCCGCGAGTTGAGTTTAACTTACGATTTGCCGGCAAAGGTTTTTGCCAAAGGACCTATTAGAGGAATAAGCCTTGGTTTTGTTTGTCGTAATTTGGCAATACTTAAAAAGAACGTGCCGCATATTGATCCCGAATCGGCTGTTAGTTCAAGTAACGTTCAGGGCTTTGAAGGTTCGCAGTTGCCTACGCTTCGCAGTATGGGCTTTAACTTAAGTTTCAAATTTTAATCACCATTAAAAACAGATACAATGCGTAACTCATTAAAAATATCAACTGTTGCACTGGCTATACTACTGTTCGCGGGGTGCACTAAAAACTTCGAAAAAATTAATGATGACCCTAACAATCCTAAGAACGTACCGAATAGCTATTTGCTTACCGGTGCACTGAAAGGGTTGGCAGATAACAACTTCGACCACTGGTGGGGCGGACAGGTTGGCAACCAGTTAGCTCAGTATTGGGCGTCTAACCAATACTCTTCCGAAAGCCGCTATTTATTCCGCCCAACGGTAACCGGTGACTATTGGTCAAGCTTTTATTCCGGTGCTAATAACAATGATGCTTTGGTACAGGTAGGCGGTTTGTTTGAGTTGCAATATATTATTGACAAATGCAAAGCTGACCCTGCCGGTGTTTCAACCGAAGGCGATGCCGGTAACCAGATTGCGGTGGCTACTATTATACGTGTTTGGCAAATGCAGCGCATTACCGATACCTGGGGAATGGCACCATACAGCGAAGCATTAAAAGGTGCGGCAAACCCACAACCTAAATATGATAGTCAGCGCGATATTTATTTAGGCTTATTAGCCGAGCTGGATAATGCGCTTAGCCTGATTAATGGCGGTGCAGGACCAACCGGGGATATTATTTACCAGGGCGATATGTCGCTGTGGGCTAAATTCGGCAACTCGCTTAAATGCCGTTTGGCTATTCGCTTAGCCGACCGCGAACCGGTGCTTGCTGCACAAAAAATAAATGAAGCTGTAACCGCTGGTGTTTTTACATCTAATTCCGAAAATGCTCAATTGAATTACCTGAGCAATGTGCCAAATACCAATCTGCATTTTTATGACATTAATGTAAACAACCGTTTAGATTTTTGCGCTTCGAATACGATGATTGATTTGATGAACACAATGAGCGACCCGCGCATAGGTATTTACTTTGACAAGGCGGTAACTTCAAACAGTTATGTGGGTGAAGTTTACGGTTTGTCGGAAGCCAACGGTGCGGCTACTGCCAATGATGATGTATCGCAAAGAGGCGAAGCAGTGGTTGGTGCTACTGCACCGGCTGTTTTTATGAGCTATGCCGAAGTGCAGTTTATTCTGGCAGAGGCTGTAGAACGCGGCTTTATTACCGGAACGGCAGCTAACTATTACAACGATGGCGTTATTGCTTCTATGGGTTCATGGGGGGTAAGCGGAGGTGATGTTACTACTTATTTAGCTCAACCAAGTGTTGACTATGCTACTCTTATTACCGGTGGTTCTAGTTGGAAGCAAATAATAGGCAAACAAAAATGGTTGGCTCTTTACAATCAGGGCTTAGAGGCATGGGCAGAATGGAGAAGATTGGATTTTGGTATTCTTCAATTACCTGCCGATGGGGTAATGGACGGCACCGGTATTCCGTTACGTTTAAAATACCCTAACGATGAGCAAACCTTAAACGGTGCGCACTATACTGAAGCAGTAGGTTTGCAGGGTGCCGATGAGCAGGATACCCGCCTTTGGTGGGATATGAATTAGTGCGGTAAAAATCTTTACAAAAAGCCCCTCTGTTTAGGAGGGGCTTTTTTGTTTTTACTCAGTTAAAATAACGCTTTTGCCAGACCTAAATGGCAAAACACCAATCATACTACCATAACCTATGTTAAGGTATCCGGCTAATTATTCCGCCACCGCAGGGTTGCTGACTTTTGCAGCAGCATACACTAAATTATTTTAGGTAAATACATGGTATGTAAAAACTAAAAATATAGCTTCTTCTATATATAGAAGGAGGAGGAAAACTAAAAATACCCTGCCCTTTAAACATAAAGTGAGGCAGAAAACTAAAAATATAGTGCCCTTTAAATATAAAGGGAGGTAAAAAACTAAAAATACTGTGCCCTTTAAACATAAAGGGAGGCAGAAAACTAAAAATATAGTGCCCTTTATATATAAAGGGAGGTAAAAAACTAAAAATACTGTGCCCTTTAAACATAAAGGGAGGCAGAAAACTAAAAATATAGTGCCCTTTATATATAAAGGGCATGTAAAAATTAAAAATGTAATGCCATTTAAAGTTTTAAAAAGCAGAAAACAGCAAAAATTACTCCGCTTTTAAGTAAACCCTTACAAAATGCAGCCCAATCCAGGCAGATTTTCTTCACCGGCAGTGTGTACAACGGTAAAGTGTAATTTGAATAGTGAAGAATAAGACTTCTGTGCAGTATATTTGGTAGAATGTTTTTACACTCAATTTTTTTCTGATGCCCACATAACTTTACAGCCAATGAAAACCAACGTTGAAAACAAGGCCTTGCAACTGCGCTAAATATTTACTTTGGCACGGTTAAAATTTACAAACAAACAAGCTCATAAAATATTAAGACTACCGAATGCGTTACCTTTACACTAAACCCTTAGCCATGAAAGCAAAACTCTTCAAGACTATCGCAGTTTTTCTGTTTGCAACGGCATTCACAAAACCTGTTTCTGCCCATTATATGCTTTCCGATTCGGTTTGCATTGACCCTATTATTTGTCAGTTAGATAGCATGTCGTTTAACCTGTTTACCCGCGATAAATTTTTTGTAGGTGACGATGAATTGCTCGCCAGCATTAACATGCCTTACGATTTTATTCCCAAATATTCTGATGCTGAGATAAAAGAGAAGATGAAACTAATACCCAGCCTGGTGCCGCTTACTTACAACCAGCAGGTAAAAATGTTTATAGATTTGTTTGCTTACCGCAGAAGAGGCTTGATGGCGCGCTCGCTGGCCAACTCGCAAATTTACTTCCCCATTTTTGAAGAAATACTTGACCGCAACGGCATTCCCCTGGAGTTTAAATATCTGCCAATTGTTGAATCTGCCTTTAACCCTATAGCTGTATCGCGCGCGGGGGCTACCGGTTTATGGCAGTTTATGTATGGCACTGGCCAAATGATGGGGCTGAACATTAACTCATATATAGATGACAGACGCGACCCCGTTAAAGCTACCGAAGCAGCGGCTAAATATTTGAAGAAGCTCTACGATATTTATGGCGACTGGCATTTGGTGCTGGCTGCTTACAACTCAGGCCCCGGGAATGTAAATAAGGCTATTGCCCGTGCAGGCGGAGTAAAGAACTTCTGGGCTATTATGAATTACCTTCCGGCCGAAACCAGAAGTTATGTGCCCACTTATATAGCGGCTGTGTATGTAATGAACCAATACAAAGATTATAAATTGGTTTCTGCCGAGCCTAAGCGCGAACTGTATGCAGTTGATACAGTGCTGATAACTTCGAAGGTGAGTTTAAAGCATATTTCGACCGTGCTGGGTATTGGCGAAGATGAATTGCAGTTTTTAAACCCGAGTATCAAGATAGGAGTTATTCCATATACACTAAATGGCTTTGCATTGAACCTGCCTATTAACTTCTTCGCTTTGTTTGAAGCACGTAAAGAAGAAATAATGAATGACCCTTCGCAGTTAGTGCAAAACTTTGAACCGGTAGCGGCTTCTGTCTCAAAAACCATTTATTATAAAGTAAAGAAGAACGAAAGCATAAGCAAAGTGGCTTCGAAATACGGAGTGAGTGTAAGCAGTATTAAGAAATGGAATAAGCTGAAAAGCACATCTCTTTATTACGGACAAAAGTTGAAGATAGTGGTTTCGGCACCTTCGGCTAATCCTGCTGTATCTTCTACCTACGCACAGGCGTTCAGCAGTAAAATAATTGAAAAACCAACGGCTGTTGCAGCAGTTGATACCACAAAGAGTAAAGCTATTAGCGTGGCGAATGTGACAGTTGCTGCAGATACGTTTACCGACAGCAATAATGTTGCGGCCAAAACTGCTGCCGAAATTAAGGCTAACTGCATTTTCCACGTAGTGCAACCTGGAGACACCCTTTGGAACATTACCCAACGCTACCAAGGGCTTACTATCGATAAACTAAAGGCAGATAACAAAAGCCTGTTCAACCGCCCAATTAAGGTAGGAGATATTATCAAGATATTCTTATAGAAGTTTTAAGCATGAAATAGCGAAGCCCTCCCGATAAAATCAGGAGGGCTTTTTATATTTCATAAAAAGAACTGAATAATTACATTTGACGCCTCTTAAAACCAAATACACAATGAAAAAACTTTTTACCATGTTATTTGCCCTGATAGCTATCAGCGTCACCGCACAACTTTCACAAAGCGACCTAACCGGCCACTTACGGCAGGTGTCAAGGGCAAGTTTGCCAACCAAGCATTTTTCGCTTGACCCGAACCGCAGCGTTAGCAATATTGCTATTGACTACGATTCATTTGATATCAAGTGGACGGCACAACATACGCCACCGGATAGTATGTATTACTTTTCATGGAACATTAATAACTATAACCCAAACGATAGCCTTTTTTCGTTGCGCTATGCTGTGCAGACCTACGATACACTGGCTGATGTCAACAACAACTTTGCTGGCATAGCTAAGGCAGGTGCTACTGTGCGTGTAGACAGTTTCGATTTAGTTATTGCACACGATAACGTGAGCGGATTGAACGATACTTTGATTGTTCAGGTGTTTGATAAAAACACGGCTACTGTAACCGGTGTCGGTGTTAACTCAAAATTAAATACCACACCACTTTGGTCAGATACTATTATTGCTAATACTGATTTCTTTACCAATAGCACCAACTTCTTCCTGCTTACTTATTATCCAAACATAACGCTACCTGCAGGACACGTTGCTGGAATAAGAGTAGACTTTAAAGGACCTATAGCTGACCAGGCATACGTACTTGCATCGTACCGCGATAAATGTTCAAGTCAGGAATTAGCGGATACTAATAAACTTGCCCCGCGCAACAGTTCTTATTACTGGAACTACGGAGCAAATTCAGGCTTTGCAAATTATGCTACCAACTTAGCTTTTGCGGGAACCGTTTGTAAATACTTCTTCATTCAAAATTTTGTATTTTATCCATACCTAACCGTAACCACTGCTGGTGGCGTAACGCCTGCAACGGTTGTTACTACTGCTGCTACGGGTGTAGCTTCTTATACAGCAACGGTAAACGGCACTGTAAATGCGAACGGCAACTCAACTACAGCTACTTTTGAATATGGAACAACAACAGGTTATGGAAGTGCAATTCCGGCAAACCCTAACACGGTAACCGGAAGTTCAACTACTCCCGTTTCAGCATTTCTTACCGGTCTTATCCCAAACACAACATATCATTACAGAGTTAAGGGAGTAAACGGTGGAGGAACATCTAACGGGGCAGATTTAACCTTTACAACAGCTGCAGGAGCGGCTTGTACGCCTGATGCTAATGTTACTTCAGATGAGTCCAGCTTCATCATCAGTTCCATGTATTCAGCAAGGTGTATCGTTTGGACAGACCTATACATTTGTAGTTCCTCTAACTGCTGCCGGAGGTGCAGTAACTGTTACTTCGGTAACGTTCGATAGTATTGTGAATTTACCATCAGGCTTAACAGCCATATTCAGCCAAAATCCCGCTACCTATGCAGGAGGCAGCACTGGTTGTTTTATTGTGACTGGTACTACTAATGCACCTTGTGGTCAATACCAAATGTTGGTTTACGTAACTATTGTTACCAACGCATTAACTGTGCAAGGTGAAATTTCTGCACTTTCTGCGCAATATGGTATTCCGGGATTTCCGAAGAATTTTTTACGCGTAGTTGGCCAAGGCGGAACTTGCCCTGCAGTAAATGCTAACCAAACACCAATTTTTGTAGCGGGTTCTTGCGGACTTCTTGCAATTACGGCAACTGCAACTAAAACCGATGTAAGCTGTTTTGGCGGAAGCAACGGTACAGCTACTGCGGTGCCAAGCGGTGGAACTAACTATACTTATTTATGGAGCAACGGAGGAACAACTTCTACTATCTCAGGATTAGTCGCGGGCAATTACACCGTTACCGTAACTGATGGAAATGCTACTGCTTCAGCATCGGTTACTGTTACTCAACCTACTGCTTTATCTACTACTACATCTTCTACCCAAACTGTGTGCGGACAAAGCAGTGGCTCGGCTACTGTTACACCTGCAGGCGGAACTCCAAACTATACCTACAACTGGAGCAATCAGGGAACTACTGCTACTATTTCAAACCTTGGTTCAGGGAACTACAATGTAACTGTAACTGATACAAAAGGATGCACCGCAACTGCAACTACATCAGTTACTGCTCCAGGTGGCCCTTCGGCTACTGCCTCTGCAACATCAGTTAACTGCTTTAGTGCAGCAACCGGTGGTGTGAATTTGACTGTAACAGGTGGAACAGGAAATATTACTTATACATGGAGCAATGCAGCTACTACACAAAACCTCAGCAACGTTGTTGCCGGAACTTATACGGTAACTGTGAACGATGCCAATAACTGCTCATTTACAGCTTCGGCAACGGTAACTCAACCGTCTGCTGCTGTAACGGTAACAGGAACACTTACCAATGCTACCAGCGGAAACAACGGTGCAGTGAATGCAACTACAACCGGTGGAACCGGTTCGTATTCTTACGCATGGAGCAACAGCGCTACTACGGAAGATATCAGCGGGCTTGGCGCAGGAACTTATACCGTTACAGTAACAGACCAGAATGCCTGCACGGCAACTGCTTCGTTTACTATCATTGCTACCGGTGTTAATAATCTTGATATGGTGAATAAATTCACGGTGTTCCCTAACCCGGCATCATCTGTTGTGAATGTTCAAATTGCATTAACTGAGAATGCCGATATGAAAATTGAATTGGTTGACTTAACCGGTAAAGTAATTTTATCAGAAACTACCGGTAAGGTAAATCAACTTAACTACAGAATGAATACAACTGCAATTCCAAACGGAGTTTATGTGGTTCGTGTTACGGGTTCTAAATTTAATGTGGTTAAACAATTGACCATAGCTAAGTAATCGTCAATAAGAATAAATTTTCAAAAAGACCGCTCCAAAAGAGCGGTCTTTTTATTTGTAACTGTTCTGAATTAGATTGCAGTTATGAAGCGTGCATTGTTTTTTTGGATACAGTTTGTTTTTGTTCTGTCTTGCCTTGCACAAAGCAGTGATGTTGATTTTGATGCGCTGGACAGTCTGATAGCTACCACTCCTGAAATTGATTTGTGCAAGAAAGATGGCAAGGAAGATTTACGTTTCTTTACTAAAACACCTGAGAAGTATTCTAACTACAAGCAGGAGTTCATGCTACAAGCGGCAGATGCTTTTGTCTTCGATAGCAAAAGCCATTTTCATTGCGATATTACTGTAGAGATAAATTGTGAAGGTAAAGCGGGCAATTACAATTTTGCCATAGAGCCACGCACTTTTAATCAGGAAGATTTTGAAAACTTTAGGCAGTTGATAGTGCTGATATATAAGCTGCGCAACTATGCTTTTAAGCCTGCTATTTATTTAGGTGAAAATGTAAACAGTAAAGTGAAGTTTCGGTTGGCGGCAAAAGATGGTACACCGGTAATGCAATAAATGAGTTATTGAAAGAAAGGCTTCAGTACTTCTACATCAATTACATGCTTGCCTTTAAATTCAATCTCCGTAAAATTCATTTCGCGATAGTTCTCTTTCATTTGAGCAACCAGCGGTGGGGTAAAATATTCATCCTGTGTTCCGCAGATAAAAATGTTTTTTGTTCGTTTTAATCCTGAAGTTTCGTGTAGAGGAAAAAGTTCAGGGGCTACTTCACCGGCATAAACTATAAGCGTATCAATTTTTTTATTGCCTGCGTTTACCCAACTGGTTACGGTAGAAGCACCTTGTGAAAAACCGAGTGCGGTAATTTGTGCATGATTGTATTTTTCTAAATCGAAAAGTTCATACAAATCATCGAGGTAGTTGATGTAATCTTTAATTTCATTCAACCGGTCTTCTTTGGTCATCCAGGTAGCTCCGATAATTCCACCGCTTCCTTTTAAGTAGAACCGGTTGAGTGCTTCGGGTGCAATAAAGAAAGTTTCATCGTTCGCTAATGTTTCAAGTGATGAGAGGAAATCTTTTGCATTCATTCCCCAGCCGTGCAATGCAATCCAAATCTGTTTTGTTTTTTCGTTCAGTTCGCCAAGTGTATAGAAGCGTGCTGTTTTATTAATGATGAGATGATTCTCCTTCATGCTTTGTTTTTAAAGTGCAAGTGAACAGCAATCAACGCAGCGCGGAAGGAAAGTAAAAATACTAAAGGCATTACCGCCACATTATAATGTTGAGGCAGCCATTGCCAAAAGATAAAAAGCAGGAGCATTAAAATATAGGTACCGGTGAAATAATATTTAAGCCAACCCGGTTTCTGCTTTTTTAACAAGAAGAAAGCCACAAATGCGTGGGAAGGAATCATCCAGAGCATATTCAAATTTTGCGGCACCGAATAATGTGCAGTGAAAAGCCATAGACAAAGCCAGAGAGTGCCAAACAAACCGACAATGAGAAACAATACGAAATCGAAAATGTAGAAATGCATTTTTCTTTTTCGCTCAATAAGCCAAATGACAAAGGCAATAAGCACAAGTATTAAACTGAGATGAATGGGACTAAATCCATGTTCAATTTTTGGCAAAGGGAATTGCAGGAGAAATGTCTTTTTTAAAACAAATGGTTTGCCATCCACCGTAGCGCAGTCAATATATTTTGAAAGATAATCGGGAAGAAAAGTTTGGTCGCGTGGAGCAGCTATAACTTCGCAAGGCAAACCGAGAATTAAATCGAAACCATAATTAACCCAGGCACGGTTGCCGGTATAAACCCGCAGCATATCGCGCATAGTTTTTTTTTGCTGAAAGCCTGCATGTTCGGTGTGATATTGTAACCGGTTACCCAAAACTTTTTCAAACACATCGCGAGGACGGGTAGCGCAATTGTCCCAAAAGAAATCGTAGTAGTATTCTCTGTTTTCGGGCAGTGCGTTAGTGTATAGAAATGCAAATACTTTTTGTTTGTCTTCGGCAGTTAAGTTTAGTTCCTGTTCTGTAACACTTCGTTTTTCATAAACATATTCTGCCATGAAATCATCGAACCGGTCTGTCGAAATCATGTAGCGCATTTTGCCCCTTACAAAATTGGTATAGAAACCCGGTTGCTCAAAATCGAAAGTGCCGTAGTTGAACACTACATCAAAATTATTTCTGTAATCTGTTATGCGTATACCGGTGTGTCCAAAGGCAGAATAAAGTTCATCACCGGGAGCAACAGTGAGTAAGGTTATGCGGGAAGAATCGGAAAGGTCGCGGGCTGATAAGTAGGCGGTAGGCAGTAGGCAGTAGGCAATAGGCAACAAGAACCAGATGCAAAGCGATTTTATTCTTTGATTTTTGTTCTTTGGTTTTTGTTCTTCTATTTTCATCAGTTTAACGCAGGGTTTTCAGGATAGCCTGCCATGGTATTGTAAATGCCCCCCATATCTTTCATTGTAATTTTCCAGAGTGCATCAAATGGTGTTTCGAAAATATGGTGTGATGTAGCACCGGTGACAATCCACGAATTATCTTTCATTTCTTCTTCTAACTGACCGGGACTCCACCCGCTGTAGCCGAGAAAAAAGCGAATTTCATCAGCGGCTATCTCTCCATTGCTCATCATCTCTTTTAACTGCTCAAAGTTGCCGCCCCAGTAAAGATTATCAGTCAGTTTTAAACTGTTTTCAATTTTATTTCCCAACGAATGTAGAAACTGCATAGTATCAGTCCCTACCGGTCCGCCTAAAAATATTTTTCCTTTAAATGGCGGAAAGCCTTCTACTACATCGTTCAAACGCAAATTGATAGGCTTGTTTAAAATTAAACCAACGGTGCCGTTATCGGTAGTATGTTCGCAAACTAAAACAACTGTTCTGCGAAAGTTTTCATCGAACATAAATGGCTCTGATAAAAGCAACTGACCGGCAGAGATGCCTTTGTTTTTTTCAAATTCGTAACTCCAGATATTTTCTTTGTCAACCATTCTTTAACTTTCAAAAGCTATAATAGAGAAATTCATTTCACAGCGAAATGACATTACTTAAATGTTATAAACCTTTGTTAAACATCTACGGTGAAAACAGTTGTTCAGTTTATCCATATTTTGCGAAATTTGACATCCTTTAAAAACAGTTACATGAGGAAGTTTTTATCTGCACTTTTTGTTTTGCTTTTTACCAGTCAGGTTTTTGCCACTACATGGACCGTAGTTGATGCAGGATTTACATTCAGTTCCGATTCAATTACCATTACACAAGGCGATACGGTGAACTTTGTTTTAGGCGGCTCGCATAATGCGCAGGAAGTTGACCAGACCACTTGGAATGCTAATAACAGTACACCGGTAACCGGTTTCACCACTCCTTTCACCGGTGGAATAGTAACCGGCCTTTCGGTTGGGGTTCACTATTATGTTTGTGTTAACCATGCCGGTTCGGGAATGAAGGGAAAAATTTTTGTGCAGGCAGCACAAACACCTCCATCTGTGGAGTTTGTTATTATCTCTTCTACTTACAACGAAGGTGTTGGAAGTTTCGGAATTGCTGTTTCTATTTTAAATCCGAATGAGAATCAAACTGCAGTAGATATAAACGTAGTTGCCGGTGGAACAGCAACTGCTGCCGGAGTTGATTATTCTTTTTCACCGGTTACAGTTGTTTTTCCTCCAAATTCATCTGTTGCTCAAATAGTGACAGTAACGTTGGTGAATGACCAACTTATTGAAGGACCTGAAAACTTTACACTCCAATTGGCTTTCCCAACTAATAACGCAACCATTGGCAGTAACGCGCAGTTTGCAGTAACTATTACCGATAACGACCAAGGAGATTGTTCCGATTTATTTTTCAGCGAGTACATTATGGCCGCTGACCCGGGCACCGCGCTGGAAATATTTAATCCTACTTCGCAACCGATGGATTTGAGTGACTACCGGGTGCTGCTCTCAAAGGATGGAGGAGTTAACATAACGATTTTAGGCTTGAATGGTATGTTAGCTCCTAATGATGTTTACATAATTGCGAATGTAGGTTCGCAACCCGAAATTATTTCGCAAGCCGATACCGTAACATCTTTTCTTTCGTTTAATGGAAACGATGCACTTGCCTTGCTCCATTTTACAGATACGATTGATATAATTGGTGAACTGCGTGTTAATCCGGGAATTGGCTTTGTTGTTGATAACGGTTCAACTTGGTATAATACTATAGTGAGAAAGTATTACAATTTTCATGGTTCTACAGATTGGAATACTACTTTGCAAACATGGTTCGGTTATCCGGCTTTGTATGATTCACTTGGTTTTCACAATATGGCTCCTTGCGGTAGTTCTCCGCCTAAAGCAAGCATTCGTTTTATTTCTTCGGGCGTAACTGTGTCTGAAAGTTTAAGCTCACCGGTTGACGTAATTGTAGAGGTAGTAAACCCTACAGCCTCACCGGTTAGCTTTACTGTTGGGCATAACAACGCAGCATCTTCTGCTACATTTCAGGCAGATTATTATTGCCTTACTCCAACCTTTACAGCTAATCCGGGAACTTCTTACTATACACTTCTTGTTACTGTGCATGAAGACCAGTTATTAGAACCAACCGAAACTGCTGTTCTTTATTTGACCAACCTGAACGGTAACGGGCTGTTTATTACCGACTCTGTTTTTAATCTGAATATTACCGATAACGATGTGCTCACGGTGTCGTTTAACGGTGCAGGATTTACTTATGTAGAAGATACCAGTTTGGTGGAAGTAAAAATTACGTTGTCGGGTAGTGTGGCTGATACTACTTCTGTTCTTGTTTCGTTGAGTACCGGTAATGCTACTAAGGGAGTTGATTTTACTTTTAACGATACAGTGATTGTATTTCCTCCTTTTACTATGGATACTCAAAGTGTGTGGGTGCGCATTATTGATGATGCTATCGTAGAGCCCAACGAGCAAATCAATTTTGATATGACTAATGCCACTAATGGGGCAGTGATTGCCATTTCGGCTTACAAGCTTACCATTATTGATAACGACAGCCCAAGCGGAATTGAGGAGATGGATTTTGCTAAGTTAAAGCTATACCCAAATCCGGTGATGAACAAGCTTGTTATACAAACAGAAACCGAATTGACGAATGTTGAAGTAACGGATTTCATAGGTAGTAATATTCTGCAATTAGGAAACTTGCCGGCAGGAAAAAATACCGTAGATGTTTCTTTTCTTGCTGCCGGAATGTATTTTCTAAATGTGCACAGCGAGCAAAATATTTTTAGTAAACGATTTATTAAACAGGATTAAACAATCACTTAAACCAATATCATGAAAAAGAGTTTCTTCTTTTTATCCCTTTGTATTTCTCTTCTTGCAGAAGCACAACTTCCTAATATAAATCTGGTGCAGGTAGCAACTGGTTTTACCAGCCCAGTAGATTTACAAAATTGCGGTGACGATAGAATCTTTGTAGTAGAGCAAGCCGGTTACATCCGTCTTATGAGCAAGAGCGGTGTAATTAATGCTACTCCATTTTTAGATATACATACCCGCGTACAATCCAGCGGTAACGAGCAGGGTTTGCTTGGTTTGGCGTTTAGTCCTAATTACAAGCAAGACGGATATTTTTATGTGAATTATATTAACGGTAGCGGTGCCGGTTCAACAAGAATCTCGCGTTTTCAGGTAAGTGCTACCGATTCTAATTATACCAATCAGGCAACCGAAGAAATTCTGCTAACCTTTACGCAACCTTATACTAACCACAATGGCGGTGGGTTGTTTTTTGGTAAAGACGGTTACTTATACGATACACAAGGAGATGGCGGAAGTGCCAACGACCCCGCAGGAAACGGTCAAAACAAGAACGTGTTTTTGGGTAAACTGCTTAGGTTAGACGTAAGTAACCCTGATACTACTTATACTATTCCTGCTACCAATCCTTTTGTTGGCATTGCAAATGCAAAACCTGAAGTATGGGCTTATGGTTTGCGCAACCCTTGGCGTTGTAATATTGACCGCATTACCGGTGATGTTTGGATTGGTGATGTAGGTCAAGGCACTTGGGAAGAAGTTGATTTTCAACAGGCCAATAGCATGGGGGGTGAAAATTATGGATGGAGATGCCGTGAAGGAGCGCATGATTTTAACACTTCAGGCTGCGCTTCAAGTGGATTTGTAGAGCCTGTTTTTGAATATAATCATTCTTTTCAAAGCAGTTGTTCTATTACCGGTGGTTACATTTACCGTGGCACACAACACAGTGCTTTATGGGGAAGATATTTATGCACCGACTATTGCAGCGGTCAGTTCTTTAGCGTAAAGCAAGCCGGTGTAAATACTTTTGATGCGGATACGCTGAATAACTTAACCAACAACCAATACACCGGTTTCGGGCAAGATAATAATGGTGAATTGTATGTGCTTTATCGCGGCAGCGGTACCGGTGGAAGAGTTTACCGCCTTACCGAAACTACCAACTGCAATCCGGTAGCTTTTATTTCTTTGAGAGACACGATAGAAGGCTGTAGCCCGGTCACTATTTCTGCTTTAGAGGGCGATACACTTTCGTATCAATGGTACGATGTGAATGGGATTATAAACGGAGCTGTTTCTTATCAATACACCGCACCGCAAGATGGCTGGTATAAGGTGAAAGTTTCTAAAGCACTTCATGCAGGCTGCGAGGCTATTAGTGATTCGCTGTATGTAGTTACACATGATACTACTGTACTTGCATTATGTAATTGCATTACTCCGTTCTGTAACAATACGCTTGGCGCACAACCTTTGGCCGGTTATGTTTCTCCTGCCGGTGGTGTTTATTCGGGCACCGGTGTCAGCAACAATCAGTTTACTTCTTTAAACCAGGCTGCGGGTAATTACAATGTTGACTACGCTTATACTAATCAGTATGGTTGTGCTTCGCATACTTCGTTTGCGTTTACGGTTAACGATACCAGTGCTTTGAATGTTATCAGCACAAACAATAAATACTGTGTAGCTGATTCTGCTGTTTCGTTAAGCGGTATAGTTCAACCTCTGGGCGGACTTTATTATTCAGGGGCAGTAGCTAACGATTCTATCTTTAATCCGGCTGTGGCAGGTGTGGGTGTGGCAGATGTTCCGTATGCTTATACAGATAACAACGGCTGCCAGAGTATAGTATATGTAGCCTTAGAAGTAGGTGCAGCTACTGCATTAACCTCTACTATTACAACAAACGACTACTGTGTAGATGCCGCTGATTTTTCGATGATTGGTTTTGTTACCCCTACCGGTGGTGCTTACTCCGGTAACGGTGTAACCGGTAATAACTTCTCCCCGGCAGCAGCAGGCCTTGGCGCGGCAACTGTTTATTACGATTATACTAACAGCTTCGGCTGCGCCAGCCGCGATACTATAGGCTGGAATGTAATTACCTGCACCGGTATTAATGAGTTGAAGAACGAAATGGCTTTCAGCATTTTCCCTAATCCATCTAAGGGCAATTTCAATTTAACTATTCACGTTACAGCAACGCAACAGGCCGAGTTGATTATTACCGATGCTACCGGCAAGGTTTGCTACCGGAAACATCAAATGCTTGAACCGGGCAAACCGGAACTTGCTGTTGAGCTTCCTCAGTTAGCTAAAGGCAATTACACCGTGCAGTTAAAAACCGAAAAGGCTAACGCGGTTAAAAGCTTAGTAGTAGAGTAGATTTTCACTTGACAAATTTCTTACAGCCACTTAACTTATACTGTCGGGCAAAAAGCCCGGCAGTTTCGTTTTAATACAGTCGCGCCCGTTTATGAAAACTCTGACAGCAATATTCCTTCTGCTCGCCTGCCTGTCCTTAACTTCCTTTCAGGAAGCTGACAAGTCTGCCTTTTCTGCTACCATAAATGGCAAGGTATTTCAGTTGCGCGAAGACCAGCTCTTTCGCGGTTTGGTCATGAACAAAAATGGCTCGCTGGACGGGCGCATTCCTAACCGCACGGTTATCAGCACTACGTTTAACGGACCTTCCTACGATATGAGCGAAGGAAGATTGTTCAACGAAACCATTCAGTTTGAAATAAACTATGAGGCTGATAAAACCGGTGAGCCTGCTTACTCGGCTGTGGCTATGCAATATGAGAGTGCCAATTATTACAGTATAAAAGAGCAGAGTAAAATTACCGTTACCCAATTTGAATGGGAAAGCGATAAAAAGCATTTCAGAGTTTCGGCAGATTTTAATTGCAAGCTAAGAAGCTGGGGTGCCCCAGGTGATGGTAAAAAAGATATTGTGCTGAAAGGGCAAATGAGCAATATCCGCGTAACAGTGCCAAGCTGGATTACGGCTAAAAACTAAGGTCTTCTTCTTTTTCTTCTTTAGGCGGTTCAACCGGTGGAGTGTTTGATTGAATGAACGATTTCATGCTATCGAAGGCAGTAAATATTTTATCAAAATCTTCCTGAAAAATACGAACGGTGTGGCGAATAAATTCACCATCGTTAGCGCGGCTTTCGGTAAACTTAATATACTTATGCCCTTTATGGTTTTCCATTACATCCATAAAATAAGTGCGCTTGCCGGCAGGAACTTTCTCGGTAAATAAATTTTTGTCGTCTTGCATGTCTGTTTATTTTGCACAGCGAATTAAAAACAATTATTCAATTCAAATAAATTGAGAATGGCTAAAAAGATAATGCTGTTAGGCAGTGGCGAACTGGGAAAAGAATTTGTAATTGCCGCTAAGCGTTTAGGGCAATATGTAATTGCGGTAGACAGCTACAACAACGCACCTGCACATCAGGTTGCCGATGAACGCGAAGTGATAAATATGCTGGATGGAAATGCGCTAGATGTTATCGTGGAAAAGTACAAACCGGATTTAATTGTTCCCGAAATTGAAGCCATAAGAACTGAACGCTTTTACGATTACGAGAAGCAGGGAATACAGGTAGTGCCATCGGCACGCGCGGCAAACTTTACTATGAACCGTAAAGCCATCCGCGATTTGGCGGCAAAAGAATTAGGATTAAAAACTGCCAACTACCGGTACGCTACTTCCTTTGAAGAATTAGCGAGTGCTGTAAAAGAAGTAGGTATACCCTGCGTGGTAAAACCGCTGATGAGTTCCAGCGGTAAAGGACAGTCAACTATAAAGAGCGAAGCTGATATTGAGAAGGCCTGGAACTATTCGCAAGCAGGTAAGCGGGGCGATATTGCTGAAGTAATTGTAGAAGCCTTTGTAAAGTTTGAATCGGAAATTACGTTGCTTACGGTTACGCAAAAGAATGGGGTTACACTTTTCTGTCCGCCAATAGGCCACCGGCAGGAAAGGGGAGATTATCAGGAAAGTTGGCAGCCCTGTGCTATAAGCGATGCTGATTTAAAAGAAGCTCAAAACATTGCCGATAAAGTAACACACGCCCTAACAGGTGCGGGTATTTGGGGTGTAGAGTTTTTCCTGGCTACGGATGGTGTTTATTTCTCCGAACTTTCTCCGCGTCCGCACGATACCGGTATGGTAACGCTTGCAGGTACGCAAAATCTTTCTGAATTTGAATTGCATGCGCGTGCTATTCTCGGTCTTCCTATTCCAGAAATTGAATTGCTTAAAGTTGGGGCAAGTGCCGTAGTGCTTGCCACTAAAGAAGGAGTGAACCCAACCTACACAGGTGTGAAAGATGCTATTAAAGAGCCGCGTACGGACATTCGCATTTTTGGTAAACCCACCACGCGCCCGTACCGCAGAATGGCGGTTACGCTTGCTTACGATGAAATTGGCAGCGATGTAAACGCTGTAAAACAAAAAGCTATTGCCAATGCGACTAAGGTGAAGGTGGTGAGTTAGTAGGTATCTTTTATTCCCCGTTTTAATTTTGGCGGCCTAAATAGATGTTTATTTAAAAAAATATGCAATGTCATATTGGGTTTAACTGTGTTTTTAAACGGTTCAGACCGTTAACCCAACGCATGGCTATTAAATAATTGCACACCATCATTCCTCTTGTTTCATTTGCCCCGCAAACAAAAAATATGAACAAGAAATTTTTCCTCGCCATTCCTGTTACCGCTATAATCATTAGCCTGTTGATGGTGGCTGCCTGCAACAAAGCCAAAACCATTAAGCCCGAGCGCAAAGCAATTACCGAAGCAGTGTATGCTTCCGGCTTTTTAGTGCCGAAGAATGAGTACAAAGTTTTTTCGCTCAGCGATGGCTACATCGTTTCTAAAAGTAAAGACGGTGGCGATGACATAAAGCGCGGGGAAGAGATTTATAAAATTCAGAACGATGCCAGCGGGGCTAAGCTAGGGGCAAGTTCATCGGCTTACGATTTGGCGAGGATGAATGCGGGCGATAACTCCCCGGTGCTGCTGGATTTGAAAAACAAGATACGTAGTGCCGAAGCGAAGTTTAAAAACGACTCGCTGAATTATGTGCGCTACAAAAACATGTTTGATGCACAGGCAATTACCAAAGCGCAGTTTGACCAGGCCGCGCTGGCTTATGAAGTTTCGGGTAACGATTTAAAATCGGTCAACGAGGGTTTAAGACGCACCAAAGACCAGTTGCAAGTAGAATTGAAAAATGCACAAAGCGTTGTAGCAGCGTCTAATCTTGATTATGGAAATTATTCTATCTGCAGTGTGATGGAGGGAATGGTTTACGAAACTTATAAAGATTTAGGCGAGGCGGTGCGCAGAACAGAGCTGGTGGCGATAGTAGGAGAGAAGGGTGCGAAGATTCTGGAGTTGAGTGTAGACCAGCAGGATATTGATAAGGTAAAGATTGGTCAGGAGGTGATAGTGAAGATGGATGTGAGCGGAAGCAAAACTTACAAGGCGAAAGTGAGCCGTATTTACCCGAATATGAATCAGCAGGACCAGAGTTTTAAAGTGGAGGCGGAGTTTGTAGAGAACTACGAAATGAATTTTGTGCATATATCGGTAGAGGCGAACATCATTATTGCCCATAAAGAGAACGCGTTGATTATTCCGAAGAACGTAGTGCAGGCAAACGATGAAGTGGAAGTGAAATCGTATGGCATAAACAAGAAAGTAAAAATTAAAAAAGGTTTAGAGAACCTGGAGTATGTGGAAGTGGTGGAAGGAATTAAGGCAGAGGACGAAGTGGTAATTCCGAAAGTAAAATAACTCCGAAATCCCCTGAAGGGGACTTAAATACAAAACACAAATGGCAACGCGTGTAAATTTTGAGATAGCTAAAACCCACCTGCTCGCCAAGCCGAGGCAAACGCTTATTGCTATGCTGGGTGTGACCTTCGGTATTGGAATGTATATACTCATGATAAGTTTCATGCAAGGGTTCAACGAGTTTCTGGAAGATACTTTGCTTTCGTCAACACCCGATGTGCGCATTTACAACGATATAAAAACAGATTTCTCGCATTCCATTCTCGATGAAATTTCGGACACCGGTAAGGTGCTGAATGTAATTCATCACCCAAAGCCGAAAGATATTACACCGGATATTAAAAACAGCAGTCGCATTATAGCCGACTTAAAAAGAGATGAAAGAGTGCTGGCGGTTAGCCCCACACTAGCCACACAGGTGTTTTACGTAAGCGGACCGGTGCAGATTAACGGCTCGCTGAGCGGAGTAAACATTCTGGAAGAAGCGCAGCTAACCGGTATGTATGATAAAATGAAGACCGGTAAGATTGAAAACCTGCTGACGATTGATAATGGAATTTTAATGGGTCACGGTTTGGCGAATAAGCTGAATGTAAATGTGGGTGATTTAGTAACGCTCGCCACACCGAAAGGAACAGCCATGCGCTTTAGAGTAGTGGGAACATTCCAGTTCGGCATAGGCTCGCTAGATAATGTAAAGTGTTATGTAAATCTTTCGAAGGTGCAGCAGCTGGTGGGTAAGGACAATCAATATGTTACTGATATTTCGATGAAGTTGAAGGACTATGACCAAGCAACAGAGATGGCTGCGGAATTAAGCAAACGCTACGGCTACAAAGCTGACGACTGGAAAACAACCAACGCCAGCGCGATGGTTTCTATTCTGATTCGCAATGTGATGACCTTTGTAGTTTCGTTTACGCTGCTGGTGGTTGCGGGTTTCGGTATCTACAACATTATGAGTATGACCATTCAGAATAAATTGAAAGACATTGCCATACTAAAGGCACAGGGCTTTTCATCCGGTGATATCCGTCAGATATTTTTGACGGAGAGTGTTACCATAGGAATATTCGGTGCGCTTACCGGTTTGGTGCTTGGCTTTATTTTGAGTAGTGGCGTTTACAATCTGCCGTTCCCGAAGAATGATTTTATCAGCATCACGCACTTTCCGGTGGTGTTTCATTTAAAACATTATGCGTTCGGTATGGGCTTTGGAATCATCACCACATTTATAGCCGGTTTAATGCCAAGTATAAAAGCAGGAAAGATTGATCCGGTGGCAATATTGAGAGGATAACACCCCTAAATCCCCGAAAGGGGACTTAAAGACAAATGCAAAATGAAAACTGAAATTTCAACTAAGGACAAAACTAAAGTCTCCCCTGTAGGGGGAGATTTAGAGGGGGCTGTGGTTCTCCGCGCAAACAACCTCAACAAATACTTTAACGAGCCCGAGGAGTTTCATGTACTGAAGGATGTTTCATTTGAAGTGCCGCGGGGACAGTTTGTTTCTATTGTAGGTAAGAGCGGCTGCGGTAAATCTACTTTGCTGTATTTGCTTTCCACTATGGATACCGATTACACCGGTCAGATTTATGTGAACGATGTGTTGCTCACCGGTCAAACACAAAACGAACTGGCTAAGTTCCGTAACGAGCATATCGGTTTTGTATTTCAGTTTCACTTTCTGTTGCCGGAGTTTTCGGCTTTAAAGAATGTAATGCTGCCGGCTGAGAAACTCGGCAAATATTCGAAAAGCGAATGTGAGGACAGGGCTTACGAAAAACTGAAGTGGCTCGACATGCAGAACTTTGCCACCAAGCTTTCTTCTAAACTTTCCGGTGGTCAGCAACAGCGCGTTGCTATCGCCCGCGCTTTAGTAAACGACCCGACAATAATTATGGGCGATGAACCAACCGGTAACCTGGATTCTGCCAATACGCAAATTGTTTTTGATATATTGAAAGACCTTTCGAAGAATAAGAAGCAAACCATTATTGCTGTAACACACGATAATGAGTTTGCACAGAACACCGATAGAATTATTGAAATGAAGGATGGCGAAATAGTAAAATGATGAAGATTAAAGAAGAAACAAAAATTGCACTGGGCATTGTTGCTTTTATATACGTGGTATTCACGGTAGTGAAAACTGTTTTCTTTATCAGCCAGAGTATAGAATGGCAAATAGCCACAAGTGCTGTCGGCTTGGTTTTCATTTTGTTTTTCGGATACATTATTCGGGTTATCGATATTTATCTCGACAAAATTTATCCTTTTGAGAGGAGTCCGCTGAAGCGAATCTCTATTCAGTTTTTTGTAACGCTTACGGTGCTGGTGCTTATCCGCACGGTTCCGTATGTTTTGTTTTACGACCAATTTCCTTTTCATCCATCGCCTGAAATTTTGGTAGCAACTTATGCGCTCAATATTTTTATGGTGCTTAGTGTTACGCTTTCCATTTTCGGCTATCACTTTTTTGTGCAGTGGAAACAGGAAAAAATTGTTGCCGCAGAATTGGAGAAAGAGAAAGCACTGGTGCAATACGATAATCTAAAGAACCAATTGAACCCGCACTTTCTGTTCAATGCGCTTTCATCGCTCAACTCGTTAATTTTTGAAAACCCTCAACTGGCTTCCGATTTCCTGCAACAACTTTCTAAGGTTTACCGGTATGTGTTAGAGAACAAAGAGAAGAATACGGTTAGTCTGCAAACGGAAATAAACTTTGTGAACCATTATATTAAACTGCTTGAAACCAGATTTGACGGAGGCTTGAAGGTGTTGTTTGATATCAATGAGGAGTCAAAAGAGAAAATGATTGTACCGGTTACGCTGCAAATTTTAATTGAGAATGCTGCCAAGCATAACACTACGTCTAAAGATTCGCCTCTTGTTATCAGGATAAAAACGGAAGACGATTATCTTTCAGTTGAAAATAACTTACAGAAAAAGGATGCCATTGAAATTTCGAACAAGCATGGCTTAGAGAACCTGAAAAACCTATATCGTTTTATTTCAGACAAACAGGTAGAAGTAATTGAGAAGAGTCATTCTTTCACCGTTAAAATTCCATTGACATGAAGGTTGTAATTATAGAAGACGAGCCGCTGGTTGCAAAAAACCTTACGCGAATACTGAAACAAATTGATGCATCGGTGGAAGTTTTGGCGACACTTGATTCTGTTGCTGCCTCAGTAAAATGGGTAAATGAAAACGCACAGCCCGATTTATTCTTTATGGATATTCAGTTAGCTGACGGAGTCAGCTTTGATATTTTCAATAAAGTAAGAATTGAAAGCCCTGTCATCTTCACTACCGCTTATAATGAATATGCCATCCGTGCATTTAAAGTAAACAGTGTAGATTATCTGCTCAAACCAATTGATAAAGAGCAGCTGCAATCGGCAGTAGAAAAATTCAATAAATATTTCGGAGTGAAGAACGATGCCATGGGCGAACAGTTTAAATCACTGTTGGAGAACATGCAGAATAAAAGCACACCTAAATTTAAAGAGCGTTTTCTGGCACATTATAAAGGTGGTATTGTTCCCATGCCTGAAAATAAAACCGCTTACTTTATTAAAGACACCATCATCTATTTGGTGACGAACGAGAATGAAAGATTAGTGACTGACTATAACACGATAGATGAAATTGAAGAAGTAGTGAATCCGGAAAAATTCTTTCGTGCAAACAGGCAAATGATAATTCACGTAGAGCAAGTAGATACCTATAAAAAGCATGACACTGGTAAGATTGAAGTGCATTTAAAGTGCGATAAAAATGTGCGTGCCGATGTAAGCCGAGAGAAAGCAAATGAGTTTGTGACTTGGCTCGACCAATGAGACTAAATATATTCTGCTATGAGAGCAGCAATAGGTTACTTTCGCGCAATCATGACAGCAGAAGAACACAAACAAGCTATAAAGGAACTTACATTAATTCCGGGTATTGACCGGAAGGTTGCAGACGATTTGATTGAAATGGGAATTACCAGATTGAGTCAATTGAAGAATAAAGACCCGGAGAAATTATTCAGCAAATCGAACCGCGAAAAAGGCTCTGTGCAGGATAGAAGTTTGCTTTACATGTTCCGTTGCGCAGTATATTTTGCCTCGAACGAAAAGCATGATGAAGAGAAACTAAAGTGGAAGAACTGGAAAGACAAGTAGCGAGTGGTGAATAGCGAGTAGTAAATAGTAATACAGAATGAGTAATTCTATTCAAGATACAATTGCTGAATTTTCTAAAGTAACTGCTGAAGCAAAATCACTCTTCGGAAATCTTTCTTCTGCACAACTCAACTGGAAACCGGCTTCTGAAAAATGGAGCATCGCACAATGCCTCGACCATTTGATTGTTTCCAACACTACTTATTATCCTTCGCTCAATGAAGTTGTTTCGGGCAAGCACAAAAACTCATTCTATCAGAACCTGAAATTTGTTTCACGCTTTTTCGGCAACTATCTTATTAAAGAAACCGGTCCGGTGGTGGCAAAGCCGATGAAAAGCCCTCCGGCTTTTGTTCCCTCGCAAAGCGAAATTCCAGCAACCATTGTCGCTGACTTTGAAAAACATCAAAAAGACTTTTCCTCTCTTGTTCATCAGTTAGAGAAAACTGATTTAGAGAATACAGTTATTTCTTCTCCCGCCTTGGGTATCATTACTTACAACCTAGCCGACTTGCTTACTATTCTTGCAGGGCATGAACAACGGCATTTAGCGCAGGCTAAGAAGGTGCTGAATCATCCAAAATTTCCTAACTGATTTCCTTCAGTTTCTCTGCATCAGTTTTATTCAGCAACTTCGCAACGTAAAACTGTTTTTATTCAAATGAAAGTTGAACAAATCTACACCGGCTGTTTAGCCGAAGCCGCTTACTATATTGAGAGCAATGGCGAGTGCGCCATTATTGACCCGCTGCGCGAAACGCTTCCTTACATTAAACGCGCAGAGAAAGACAATGCAAGAATCAAATACATTTTCGAAACACATTTTCATGCCGATTTTGTTTCGGGGCATTTAGAGCTTTCGCAAAAAACGGGGGCAACAATTGTTTACGGACCAAATGCTGAATGTGTTTTTGATTGTTACAGCGCAAAGGATGGTGAAGAGTTCAAAATTGGTGCAGTAACACTTCGAGTGCTGCACACTCCCGGCCATACACCGGAGTCGTCTACTTATTTATTGCTTGACGAAACCGGAAAAGAGTATTGCATTTTTACCGGTGACACTTTATTTATTGGCGATGTAGGGAGACCTGACCTTGCTATTAAATCAAACGTTACCAAAGAAGATTTAGCGGGAATGTTGTTCGATTCTCTCCGTAATAAAATTATGACTTTGCCAGATGAAGTAATTGTTTACCCAGCCCACGGTGCGGGTTCTGCCTGTGGTAAAAGTATGAGCAAAGAAACTTTCGATACACTCGGACATCAGAAAAAGGTGAACTACGCCTTGCAGGATATTACCAAGGAAGAATTTATAAAGAAGGTAACGGAAGGATTGCTTCCTCCACCGCAATACTTTTCGAAGAACGCGATGATGAATAAACAGGGTGCAGGGAAATTAGATGAGGTGTATGCACATGGGTTGAGAAAACTTTCACCGGTTGAGTTTGAAGCAGCGGCAGAAGAAACACACGCATTGATTCTCGACACACGCGACCCGCAGGTTTTCGCCAAAGCGTTTATCCCTAACTCCATCAATATTGGTTTGAACGGGCAGTTTGCAGTTTGGGTGGGAACTTTAATTACCGATTTAAATCAACCTATTCTGCTCGTGTGCAATGAAGGAATGGAAGAAGAATGTGTCATGCGTTTGGCACGTGTTGGTTACGATAACACACTTGGCTGTTTAACCGGTGGAATAGAAGCATGGAAAAGTGCAGGTAAGGAAACCGATTCCATTACTTCTATACCTGCTGATGAGTTTGCTTCTAAGTATGCAGAAGGAATGAATGTGATGGATGTGCGCAGACCGGGCGAATACGAAACCGAACACGTAGTGAATGCCGAAAACAAACCGCTTGATTTTATCAATGAATGGACAAACGGAGAAGACCGCAGCAAAACATATTACATTCATTGTGCCGGTGGTTACCGCAGCATGGTGGCGGCTTCTATTTTAAAGGCAAGAGGTTTTGAAAACATTGTGGAAGTAGCCGGTGGCTATGGGGCAATTGCAAAGACCTGTGTGCCGAAAACAAATCTTATTCACGCTAAATAAATATTGAATTACATGAGAACCTTTGCTACATTATTCTTCGGTTTTTTTTTGTTTTCTTCCTGCAACAGTCAGAATCCTTCGGTAAAAAATCTTAACCCAACAGACTTTGACAAAGGGATTAATCAGAGCAATGTGCAGCTTGTAGATGTGCGCACGCCTGAAGAATTTAGCGAGAAACATATTGCCGGTGCCAAAAACATCGACATTAACAATGTGAATTTTGAAAAGCAAATTATAGAACTTGATAAATCAAAGCCGACTTATGTTTACTGCCTTGCCGGTGGCAGAAGCAAACGCGCAGCAGACTTTGCTGCCAAGAATGGCTTTAAAGAAGTTTACAATCTGGAGTTTGGTATTAACGCATGGTTGAGCGAAAACAAAGCAGTAGTAAGCGGCAACGGTGAGAAAATACAGAACGGCAAAGTAGGAATGAGCTTTGACGATTACCTCGCTCACTTAAAAGCTGCACCTAAATTAGTGCTGGTAGATTTTAATGCGGTGTGGTGCGGCCCCTGCAAAACATTAAAGCCGATTGTGCAGAAAGTAGTAAAGAAGAATGCGGATAAAGTAGAACTGTTCGAAATTGATGTAGATAAAAATTCAACGGTTGCCAATACTATGAACGTGCGCTCTATTCCATTGCTTATTCTTTACAAACAAGGCAAAGAAGTTTGGCGGAGTTTGGGTTTGGTAGACGAAGAAACTATTGCGGCAAAGGTGAAGCAGTTTTCGAATTAATAAATCTGGTCATGCTGAGCGGAGTCGAAGCACGTTCCAAACCCTTCGACTTCGCTCAGGGTGACATCCTTCTATGAAACATTACAATATCACCGTTACCGGTAAAGTGCAGGGCGTATTTTTTCGCGCCAGCACTAAGAAAATGGCAGATTTACTTGGGGTAAAAGGTTTTGTTCGCAACGAAGACAACAGCGATGTTTATATAGAAGCAGAAGGAGAAGAAGAAATACTCACCCGGTTTATTCAATGGTGCCACCACGGACCGGAGAATGCCGCTGTAAAATATGTTTCGGTGAATGAGGGAGAGATAGTATCTTTTCAGGAGTTTATTATTAAAAGATAACGCCATTATACCAGTATAGAAACCCAAAGGCCTCCCGATACACCGGGAGGCTTTTTTTTCGCCTTTGTTTCAGGCACGGGTAAAGAAGGATTTAAAATCCTGTTTTAACTAAAGTTCGATATGCCCTGCGGAACATGGCGAACAGCAGGATGGGTGTAATTCAGGTGTTTTGGGGAATTATCTGAGTCTAACTATCTGTATGCACCCCGTTTTTACAGATAGTTAAGTGCTAACAACGCGTGTTCACGAAGTTTTTATCTGTATTTACGGTCCAAACATCTGTGTTCACGCAATTTCTATCTGTGTTTACGTTCTAAACATCTGTGTTCACGAAGTTTTTATCTGTGTTCACGCTCTGAACATCTGTGTTTACGCTCTGAACATCTGTGTTCACGGTCCAAACATCTGTGTTTGCGTTCTAAACATCTGTGTTTACGCCTTTTTTATCTGTATTTAAAGCGTAAATACAGATGTTCAGAGGCTGAATATGCATAGGTAAAGCGCACCTTTAAAATAAAATACTAAAACAATTGCCAATTATTTTAGTATTCAGAATACTTTCCTATTTTTGTTTTCTAAAACATAAACAATTATGAGACGCAAACTGATAACCGACCAAAACAACGGCAAGGCCCTTGAACTACGTTTAGAAAGTGAAGGAGCTGCTTATTATGTAATTATTGCGGGTATGACCATTAACCTGCTCAGCGGCTGTGCCACCGGTGTGTGCGAGCCCACCGGAGATAATGAATTTATGGAAATAGAAAACGAAACCTACAGCTGCGAAGAATACCGCGACTACCGACAGGCAAAAGAGGTTTACTATACTTACAAAACACGCTATATAGATTAATATGAACCTGCCATGGTTTTTATAATAGATGCCGTGCCTTGGTAAGCACGGCATTGCTGTTTGCGGATTGCTAGAAATGTGTGAATGGAGGCGGTTTATGGGGTAAGGGAATCAGAGAGGGGCGGATTTATGGAAGGTACTTTAAGTAATTATTACAATAGCTTTACATTTTTATTCCCGTAAATTCTAGTTTCCCTTTTCAAATAATAAAGGTAGTCAGCTAAAAGATACCGTTCTTTATTTAATTTTTGGTGCACTAAAATATCAGCCAATCTTTGGTTACATATAAGTTGCATAACATTTAACAATGAGCCAAAATTTAAATTTCTTGAAATACAATAGACGATGGCATCGGTGTTTTAAAGCCGCTTTAGTTTACCCCTGTTGCGTTTCCTCCAGCATTTCCTCTACCGAAATAGCTGAATGTGTTTGTGAGTATATACAACGCCCATTGGTTATAACCAATACCTGCGGAGATTGATGCTCTACCTCGTAGCGTTCGGCAATAGAGTTAGAAATATCGCGGTGCTTTATAAGGTCTAAATAATAAGGCGCAGGTAAGTTAGTTGTTTGCTTGTTCCAACTGCGCTCTACACGCGCCAAAGCCATACTGCTAATGTTGCAACGGGTGCTGTGCTTAAAAATAAGAATAGGCTGTGTGGCAGAGTCTCGGTCTATGGTTTCCAGTTGTGCAATATCGGTAAGTTGGTTCCAGTTCATGCGGCAAGTATAGCTAAACAAGTGCCATGTATGAGGAGATAAGTGTAAGCGGAGCAGGTAAACGGCTGCACTCCCGTATTGTATCGTTTAAGTAAGTGAATGCTTCAGTTCGTTTGGATTTGAATTTGCTTTTCAACTTTCTCTAAAACGGGACTTATAAGGTCGCAGCGTTGTTTCAATTGCCTTAATTTAATGCAAACAGGGGCGTATAGTTTGGCGAGTTTTTCAATATTACTATCGGCATGTTTCAGGTGCTTTTTATTGGCAATTAAATCTATCAGTATAACAGCTTCTTTATCTACTTCAGCCAGCACATCGTAATAATTAGAAAAGTCTACCAGTATTTCGTCAAACAAATAATGAGCCTGGTTAAAATCTGAAAGCAGTTCATCAGCTATACCGGTAAGCCCGGTCTGCGTTTCCAGTTCAAGACGTGCTTTTATATAAGCTCTTACTTTATCGTAACGTTCTTCTTCCGTGTCGAACTGTTTCATGTGCGAGTTAAACCATATCAGCAGCGGAAAAAATTCCATAGTTACTTTTTCTAAGCTCTCCTGTTGTGCAGGCGATAAAAAGTCAATTCCATTTTTCTGTTTCATAGAATAAAGTTGTATGCCAAATCTAAGGCATAATGTACTCTTTGTATTAGATAGACCTTACTAAAAATTATTTTCTTATAAAATATGACACTTCTGTGACAATTCTCCTTTTAAAAAATGCAATATCAAGAATGCGTTTGCGTTTTTGATAGTATAAATAAACTACCATCTCCCTTTAGGAAATTCGCCCGAGAGCGGATAACAGCGCAGGAGAAACAATTGCAGTAAGAGAGCGGGTAGTGCGTACAGCTTTACCCGTTGATGTATCCTTATCCTGATATAAATGTAACCGGCAGTCGGGTCAATTTCCCTTCGGCCAAACTCCTCAAAGCCTTGAGGGAATGCAATACTTTATTGCAGGCACTTATAGACTGTGCCTCCGGTTCTTTTCACTTTACTTTATTAGCAGCAAGCGGACTATCCGCCTTTGGCTATCAACAAAACGCAGCCCGGCACAGGCAGGATGTACACCCCATATATATATGGCTGAGTACAGGTGCCCGTGCGCCCCCGAAGCACTAAGCACTAACGCTATTTATTAACTAAAACCAAATTATAAAACAAAAGGGGTGAAGGCCCTCTTAAGCAAAAACAAACTGAAGACAATGAATGGTATAACGAAGAAAAAACCAATTAAACATTATGGCTAAAGTAAAAATAGGCTTTAGTGGTTTATCGGTTCCGGAACAAGTAGAGCGCGCCCGCCTGATAGTTACTAAAATGACAGGCAACGGTATTTACACCACACCCAGCCCAGAGCTGGCAGAGGTAACTGCTGCGGCAAACGCACTTGAAACCGCTTTCAACCAATCACGCAGCCGCGATAAGGATAAAATTATTGCTAAGAACCTGCGCAGAAAGGAGGTGCTCTTTTTAGTAAATCAACTGGGTGCTTACGTACAGGAAGCATCGGATGGCGATACTGAAAAGATAATCAGCAGCGGTTTCGATGTAAGAGGTGCTAACACACCGCATTCTGATACAGCAGGAGCGGCAGGTAATGTGCGCCTCAGCGATGGCTCTAACCATGGCAGAATAAGAGTTGACTTTGATGCAGCGGAGAATGCAGTGTTGTATTCGATAGTAGCAGGCATTGATGTTAACGCTATGGTGGAGCAGTATAAGGGAATTTCAAGCAAAACACATAAGGAGTTTGGCGAATTCAGCCCGGGCACCAACGTGTGGGTGAGCATAATTCCTTTGGGCAGAGAAAACCCCGGTCCTAAAACCGAACCCGTGCATATCATAGTAAGATAATGCGGGGCTTATTCAATCATAAAATACATATTGAAACTAAATGGCATTGCGTCATTCCTGCATAAGTCACAAAGCTGGCTATAGCAAAAACAGAAAGCCCGGTTCACCGTGAATCAGGGCTTTCGCATTTTATGCGCCTGCTTTGCCTTTGTTGGTGGCATCACCAACAAACAAGAGTCACGCAAATGCTGTTGGTGTATACACCAAACAACGGCAATGCAGAAAAAAAGCTAACAGCAAACATTTGCTTACGGTTCGGCAATTCTATACAACGCTTCAACATTTTCTTTGCCAAATTATTGCTAAGTAACCAACCATCGTTTATTTTGGTTGCGTGAAACAATTTGGTAATTCTTAATCTGCCCTCATGAGTCCTGCTTACATGCTTCTGATTATTCCGTTTTTCTTTCTCGCTATGGGTATAGAATGGTTTTATGGTTACAGCCGCAAAAAAGAATGGTACCGGTTAAACGATTCTGTCAACAACTTAATTGTCGGTCTTGGTCAGCAGTTATGGAGTTTGCTTTCAAAAGCTTTTTTGCTGGGTGTTTATGCCATAATATTCTATAACTACGCTCCGTTTCATATTCCGCCAACCTGGTGGAGCTTTGTAATTGCGCTGGTTGTTTTCGATTTTATTTTCTACTGGGCGCACCGGTGGGGTCACGAAATGAATATTTTCTGGGCAGCCCATTTAGTGCACCACCAAAGCGAAGAATACAATTTGAGTGTTGCACTTCGCCAGTCATGGTTTCATAATATTCTCGCTTTTGTTCTTTTTCTTCCTATTCCTTTCTTGGGCATTGACCCAAAAATTTTCGGAGCCGCTGCTATTATTCAAACGCTGTATCAGTTTCCTATTCACACCAAAGCCATCGGCAAACTGCATCCGTGGATAGAGTATTGGTTTAACACCCCATCGCATCACCGGGTGCATCATGCTATCAATCCGAAGTATATAGATAAGAATCACGCGGGTATGTTTATGATTTGGGATAGAATGTTCGGCACCTTTATGGAAGAAGAAAAAGAAACTGAAATTTATTACGGCATCACTACACAATTAAAAAGCTGGAATCCGGTGTGGGCTAACACGCACTATTTTGTTGAGATGTTTCAGAAAGCGCGCAGCATGAAATGGCTCGATAAATTCAGAATGATTTTTGCCATGCCCGGCTGGCTGCCCGATTATATGGGAGGAACACAACCTATACCCGAGCCATCGCAAAGCAACATCACTAAATACAATGCCGATACCAACGTGTATTTTAAAATTTATGTGGTGCTGCAATACTTTATTATGCTGGGCGGTGCCAGTTTATATATGATGCACTTTAAAGAAATCAGTGTGTTCTATAAAACAGTTTTCTTTCTGCTCATACTTATTACCATGCTTATTTGCGGAGCCATTTTCGAAAACAAACGCTGGGTGGTGTATGCCGAATACGTGCGGCTTATGTTGGTTATGATATGCCTGAACTCGTTCTATTATTTCTGGCACTTAAGCTGGTTTAACTTTACCATAATTGTTTCATCGGTGGCGTTTGCGGCTTGTGTTATCTACTTTACCTGGTCGTATTTTACCGGTAAGCAGAAGGAAGCTTTACAGACAATTTCAGAATAGAAACCGGTTCCTTATCCACATTATACAATAAAATAATTCGTGTTTGTAAATGCGAAAAAATTGCATATTCGCGTTCTTATTACGCAACCAATACATACACCTAAAAATCAATTCAAATGAAAAAAATGTTGTTAGCCATAGTAATGCTTGGCTTTGCATATTCAGGTTTCAGTGCAGAAAGTCAGGGCGTTCTTGATTTCAGAAATATCTTCTGGGGAACTCCGATCGATTCTATCTGGAGAGATGGAAAGAAACTTGAGTTTGTAAAAGACCGCAACTCGCTTATTAAAAATGCTTATTACCTGCAAGGTGACGACCAAATGCTAGGTGCTGTAAAATTAGATAGAGTTCTTTACATTTTTAACGATGAAAACCGTTTCTACAAGGTGTTTTTGCAAGGAAGTTTAGAGCAATCTGAACAAATGAGATTTATCCTTACCTACAAGTTTGGCGATTTCCGCAACGAAAGTTGGGTTGACGACAGCCACATTATGCAGTGGTTAGTAAAGGATGTAACCTTTACTTTAAAAGAAATAAGCAAAGCCCGCTTTGAATTAACTATTGAAAGTAGCTGGCAGGCAAGCGAAGATTACAAGAAGAACACCAGCGTGGACGACTTTTAAGCAACTGCTTTAAAACTCATAAAATTCCCTCTCGGTTTATCCAAGAGGGATTTTTTTTGTAGCCCAACAATAACTTTCTATAACACCTATATCATTCTCTAAATTTTATTTTTGCCGCCTTAATAAAAATGAATGGATAATAACGAAGAAAAACTTCCACCACTTTCCTACCGAAAACAAACTGCTACTAATCCTTACGCTCCTTTTATATATGCGCTGATCCTCTCTCTTGGTATTATGCTGGGGTTTGTCATTAATTCTATTACCAGCGGAAAGCAGAGTGTGCTTAACAGAGGTTACGATAAAATTGAAGACATCCTCAATTATGTTGACCAGAAATATGTAGACACCATCAACCGCGAACAATTGCTGGATAAAAGCATTGATAAAATACTATCGAATCTCGACCCGCATTCCGTTTATATTCCTGCAACCGATGTAAGCGAAGTAAATGAAGGGCTGGAAGGAAATTTTGAAGGTGTGGGAATTGAATTCTTTATTGTTCAGGATACTATTACGGTGGTAACTGCCATCTCCGGTGGTCCTTCTGAATTAGTAGGAATTAAAGCCGGAGACAGAATCATTAAGATTACCGACAGCGTTGTTGCCGGAGTTAAAATTAAAGATACCGAAGTAAAACACCGCCTTCGCGGGCCAAAGGGAAGTAAAGTGAAAGTTGCCATTCTACGCACCGGCACTAAAAATCTGATTGACTTCGAAATTTCACGCGATAAAATTCCGCTATACAGTATTGATGCCGCTTATATGGTGAATACGGAAATAGGATATATACGCATTGGTCAGTTCAGTTCAACCACCCATCAGGAGTTTGCTCAAAAATTGCGCGACCTGCAAAGCGAAGGAATGCAAAAGCTCATTATCGATTTGCGCGGAAACCCAGGTGGATATTTACAGGCAGCAACTACCATTGCCGATGAATTAATTTCCGGTGAAAAGCTGCTAGTTTATACTAATGGCAAAGCATACGATCGGCAGGATTACAAAGCCAGTAAAGATGGTTTATTCGAGAAGGGCGCGTTGTGTGTTTTGATTGATGAAAACTCTGCTTCTGCCAGCGAAATTCTTTCCGGTGCAGTTCAGGATTGGGACAGAGGAACAATTATTGGAAGAACATCATACGGTAAAGGATTGGTGCAGGAGCAATATGAATTGCAGGACCATTCCGCTATTCGTTTGACAGTAGCGCGTTATTACACACCATCAGGAAGATGCATCCAGCGTTCTTATGAAAAGGGCTATGAAAAATACATGAATGAAATTTACGAGCGATATGCGCGCGGAGAATTTGTGCATGAGGATAGTATTCAAAGTAAAGACACTACGGTTTATCAAACATCAAAAGGCAAGCGGGTGTATGGAGGCGGAGGTATTCGTCCCGATATTTTTGTGCCGGCTGATACTTCATCTGCCAACGAGTATTATTACACCGTGCGTTCCTTTGTTCCCGAATTCGTATACAAGTATTCCTCTAAACATGCAGATGTATTGGAGAAGTATAAATCGATAGATGAATTCAAGAAGAACTTCATCATTACATCAGAATTGGAAAATGAGTTCTATCAATACGCACAGGCACAAGGCTTAAAGAGCGATGTAGCTAAAGAAAAGAAGGCAGAAGAAAAATTGAAGTTAAATCTGAAAGCCTTCTTCGCTAAACAAATTTGGAGAATGGATGGCTACTATAACATTTCGAATGTGGATGATAAAGTGATTGCAAAAGCCGTAGAGGCGTTGAAGTAGGTTTTACTGAATAGCTATAAATAAAAAAGTCTCCCAAAAATTTGGGAGACTTTTTTATTTGAGTTGCCTCGTGCTTACTTAGTAGCAGGAGCAGCTGTAGTGTCAGCTGGAGCAGCAGTAGTATCAACTACAGCTTCAACTGGAGCAGTAGCAGTAGAATCTACAGTTGTTGTAGCTTCTTCAGTAGCTGGTTTGTTATTGCAAGCTGAAAGAGCTACTACAGAAGCAGCAACGAAAGCGAAAAATACCTTTTTCATTCTTTTTAGTTTTTTTGGTTAGGTTAATTAATTGACGCGCAAATATAATTTTCCATATTTAGTATTTGCAAGTTTTATGAAAAATATTTTTAACCCTTGTGGATAAGCGACAATTCAGGTCTTGTAAAGTAGGATTCCGCCCTATTTCTCTCTGAAAAATATATTGATAGGCACTCCGGTAAAGTCAAATGCCTCGCGAAGCTTATTTTCAAGGTAACCTTTATAGGGGTTTCTGATATGATTAGGGTGGTTAGCAAAAAACGCAAACGAAGGTGTAGGCGTAGGTAATTGCGTTACATATTTTATAGTTACCAAGCGACCATCCATTGCCGGTGGCGAATAATGCTCGATAGCTTTTAGCATTACTTCATTCAGTTTTGAAGTAGTGATTTTTTTGCGGAGGTTTACATAAACTTCTTCAATCAATTCAATCAATCTGAAAACGCGTTGTTTTTCTAAGGCTGAAATAAAAACTATTGGCACATCATTAAACGGGGCAAGTTTAGAACGCAACACCGCTTCATAATCGCGGGCGGTATTTGTATCCTTGGTAATCAAATCCCATTTATTTACTGCAACAATTATTCCTCGATGCTTTTTAATAGCCATTTTATAAATGGTCAAATCCTGATGGGTAATTCCTTTTGATGCATCGAGCACAATGATGGCAATATCTGATTCATCTAATGCTTTCACCGCACGAATCACCGAATAGAATTCAAGATTCTCGTGCACTTTGGCTTTTCCCCGTATTCCGGCTGTATCAATCAGAATAAGATTCTTGCCGTATTTATTAAAACGGGTATGCACCGAATCACGAGTGGTTCCGGCAATATCAGTTACAATATTTCTCTCTTCGCCTAACAAAGCATTTACCAACGATGATTTTCCCACATTCGGCTGGCCGATGATGCAAACTTTAGGAATGTTTTCATCTTGCTTGTCTTCTACTTCATCTGTAATTCTTTCTACTACTGCATCTAAAAGTTCACCGGTTCCCGAGCCGGTCATAGATGCGATGAAGAAAATATTTTCGATGCCCAAACTGTAAAACTCGTTAGCATCATGCTTGCGCTGAATGTTATCTACTTTGTTTACTACCAAAAAAACATTGCGCTGCTGCTTACGAAGCAATCTCGCAAATTCATCATCTAAGGTTGTAATTCCGGTTGATGCATCCACAACAAATAGAAGCAACGATGCTTCTTCCATAGCAATCAACACTTGCTCGCGAATGTGTTTTTCAAAAACATCTTTTGAGCGCGGAACAAAACCACCGGTGTCAATTACGTTAAAGTTTTTTCCACTCCAATCGCTTTCGCCATATATACGATCGCGGGTTACACCGCTCATATCGTCAACAATAGCTTTCTTTTCTCCTACTAATCGGTTGAAGAGGGTTGATTTTCCTACGTTTGGTCTGCCTACTATTGCTATTGTAAATCCCATGATTGTTTGAATTAAATTTTCCTACTGATTATACCCGAAGTTCTTAAGTGTGTTCGCATTATCGCGCCACTTATCTTTTACTTTTACAAATAATTCAAGATGCACATGCTTGCCGATAAATGCTTCTATATCTTTCCTTGCTTCAATACCCACTTGCTTTAATGCATCGCCTTTGTTTCCAATAATAATTCCTTTCTGCGATTCGCGTTCAACAAATATTAAACAACGTATGCGATCAATTTTTTCATCCTCTTTATAGGTTTCAACAATCACCTCGCACGAATAAGGAATTTCCTTAGTGTAGTTCAAGAAAATTTTTTCGCGGACAATTTCAGAAACAAAGAACCTTGTGTTTCTATCGGTCAATTGATCTTTATCGTAATAAGGAGGCGATTCAGGCAGCAACTCAACAATTTTCTTGATTACCTTTTTGGCGTTGATCCCCGATGAAGCAGTAATAGGAATCACTTCACATTTATCTAATTTCTTTTCCCATTCAGCAACTAAACTTTCCTGTTCTTCTTTTTGATACAAATCAATTTTATTGAGCAGAACAAAGGTTGGAACTTTGCTTTTCTGAATTAGCTCAATCAAGTGCTTCTGTTCTTCTTCTTTCTGAAACTTATCTGTTAAAAAAACAATTACATCGGCATCTTCTAAGGCATTTGCCACAAAATCGTTCATGGTGCTTTGAAGTTTGTATGCCGGTTGATTGATATAGCCCGGAGTATCTGAAAAAACAATCTGATAATCATCCGTATTCACCATACCTAAAATACGGTGACGCGTAGTTTGCGCTTTAGGCGAAATTATACTCATGCGCTCTCCTACCAACTGGTTCATCAAGGTTGATTTTCCTACGTTCGGCAATCCGATAATATTTACAAACCCCGCTTTATGTTTCATAATAGGGTTGCGAAAATACGAAAGCAACTTGCTTTGTACTAAAGAACGAATATATTTGCGCTCCCAAATCGCGGGGTGGAGCAGTTGGTAGCTCGTTGGGCTCATAACCCAAAGGTCGTAGGTTCGAGTCCTACCCCCGCAACACTCTGAAACCCTTGTCAGCACTAGCTTTCAAGGGTTTTTTATTTATATGAAACAATCCATATATGTGCTCTGGTTTAAACATAGTTTAAACATTTTGAGGTTTTTGCCTCGGTGAACGAGTAAGTTTTCGCTCCCCTTTTTTAAACGGACACTAATTTTTATCGCTATCTAAAAAAAGATTAAAGCAACAAAGAGTTAAATTTATCGGATAAATCAATTTAAATTTTCATGAGCAAAGGTTTACCTAAAGTCGCTGCCCGACAGTCCAAGAAAAAATCTTCACAGTCCCGTTAAAACCGTTTAGTCAGTAAAAATGGCCGCATTAGTTTGCCGGCTATACATGATTTATTTTACCTACATGAGTTGAACGTATGACTTGGGAACGTGATAATGGAGAATGATTGGGAGAAAAAGGGACCGGTGTCTACGCACAGAATTTGCGTTGTAAAATATTTCTATTCACTTCTACTTCATCATTCATGGCGTGGTTGAACAGGTATATGATTAAATGCTATTTACTAGGCTAATTGATTTTGCCATAGCATTAGGTCAAAATACATAAATCTTGTTTTAAGTGGTTCCCCTTCAGGTTTCTCGTAATATTCTCTTTCCTGCTCCTCAGATGAAAAGACGGTATTAAACTCATTTTTCTTATATAATGCTAAAGCTTTTTCATTGTTATAAGAGTCCACTAATAAATACCGGCATTTGCTTCCCAATTCAGTAAAGGTATATCCCTTAATATAATTAAGGAGTTGAGTGCCTATGCCATTCCCTTCATGTTTTTTACTTACACCTAATCTTCCAATAAGCATTGCCGGATATGCCTTCATGCTTTTTTCGTGAGGAATTTCCTTTTTTACTGCCCGTTTTCTACTCCCAGGCAAATCACTAACCTTAAGACTATCGTTAGATAGCGTATAAGCACAAATTATTTCCCCGGTTTCCTTTAGTCTATAATAGAATGTTTCCCCAAGCAATTCGTTCTGATATTTAATAGCATCATTACAGAAAAAGTCATTTAAGTCATCACTATCACAAATAAAATCTTTGATTGGGGATTCAGAAGAGAGAGCATGTAAACTACAATGCTCATGCAAATCAATCATTACTTGCTTGACTTATAATTTGCTAGTATTTGCTTAGTTTTAGCCAATATAGTAGCTATACTTTCTTTAGATTCTTTGGTTTGGTGATTACCTTGATTCTTAAGAAAATCTTCAGCGGCCTTACCGCTTAATACTGGGCTTCTTTTTATTTCAATTGCCATGACTCTTATTACGATTATATTTCAAAATTGATTCAGCTTTGAGTTCAATTATGAATTCGTTTATGAATTCAAAAATAAGCTAATTCAATTAGCTTTCCAACGCTTTTACAATTTTATTAATATAAGTATTTTTTTAGCTTTCTTTTTGACTTATAGATTTGACTTAACATATTAAAGTTATAGCGTTAGTTATCCTTTTTTGCTGCCGAAACCCGATTATAAAAACTCATCGAATACTACCTCGTTGTATTCTTCACCTTGTGTTATTTCGGGAATGTCTTTTTCTAATTTTTGTTGAGAGACCAGTTTGGAAACGGGGTAAGCCATCATTCTATCAGTAGGGTATGGCACCATTAGTTCTTTAATGCGTTTTTCATCGGTGGTGGTTAGCCATTCTGTTTGATTCGCCTCGGGGATGATGAGCGGCATACGCATTTTGGTATTGTGTATCTGGCTCATCATTTCGTTAGCCCGTGTGGTGATGATGGAAAAGGTTTCGCGCACTTCGCCTGTTTCTTTATCTATCCATTTATCGAAGATGCCGCCAAAGGTGAAGGGAGTAAACATATCTTCGGAATTCCGCACGCCTATGATGTAGGGGATTTTGTTTTTGGCATCTATTTGCCGCCACTCAAAGAAGCCTTTAGCGAAGATGAGGCATTTTTGTTTTTTGATGGAGTGGCGGAAGCTGGGTAACTCAAACACGGTTTCGGATTTGGCGTTGAGTGTTTGGTTTTGCCGAAGTTTGGCATCTTCTTTTGTTTTAACCCAAAAAGGTATTAAGCCCCACTCTAATGTCTCGATTGCCTCTGCACCTTGTTTGGCTACATAGTTTTTGCCATGAGCAAAACCGTTTACATAATACTTAGCGCCTTGCCACACATACGATTTATATTGCGGGTTACGCGACATGAAAGATTTAATATAGTCTTCTGTATCGTGGTCTTGAAAGTGGTAGCACATGGGATTAAAATAGAAAAACGCTTCTTCCCGTTTTGAATTTACAAAACCCGTATATCCCCGGGTTCATCAATAATAATTTGAGGTTTGTCTTTGTATAATTCTATAGTTCCTTTTACGGTGATGTTCCGGTTTTTGTAAAGGTCTTCAAAAGGTATATCGAACTTGCTGTAGTTCTTGGCAAAAATTACTACGGTCATTGGATTGTTGGGATAAGCACCGCCCAGCGAAAGTTGTGTAATGGCATCGGTAGATTTAATGCTGAATACACGGGCGCAAACGGTAACCCGTTTGCCTTCTTTTTCTGCGGCATCTTTTGCTTCTATTCCGTTGCCGAATGTTTTAGCCAATGCAGCAAAATCTATTTGCGGTGCAGGGGTATAAAACAAACGGTTTAAAATAAGTGCCAGGTGCAAGCCCGCTTTAAGCAACTGGTGTTGCACTACTGTTTTATTTTTCTGCAAATAGTTTTCATCTAATTCATAACCGGGGAATGCATAAACGCTGTCTAGCAATTTTCTGCCGTCATACATCCAGGCGGTGAAATCAACTAACTTGATGGAATCTGCCATGCTCTTGTTGTAAAAGGCAAGACAAGAATTATCAGTAATTTTTCCGTAATGGATAATGCCTTCATCCCAAAAAGAATGGAGGTTGGTTATTTTGTTCGTGTCATACTTCACCGTGGTTTTGTTACCGCCTAAGTCATCTTCGTAGCCGGTGTGTAGCGGCATGTGTAAATCTCCTGCAAGGTGAAATAAAATACAAAGGTCGTCTTTGATTTGTGCATCGCACAAGGTGTTCTTGTGTTTTAGTTCGTTATAAGTAAGGGTTAGGCGGTTGATGATGTTTTCCTTATTAGTCGGTTTATAGGTTTCGCCTTTATCGAAATCTACATAATGCCAAGTACGCATAAAATCATAATCGGAGTTTGATTTCATAATGTCCATCCAATTTGCAGCGGTATCCAGCGGCATACCGTTTAATGCCTGCAACACATTTTGCCTTACATCCTCTTTTACAAACTGCATAGCTAAACGCGCTACTATAGCATGACCCTCTGCGCCCCAGCCGTAGGAATAGCGAAGATTGAGAATAGATAAAATAAAGAGCAGGCTAATTAGTTTGAGTTTCATAAGCCGCGAAGGAAAAAGAAAAATGTAAAGGGTAGGTTAAATATAAGGCAAGGCAAGACAAGGTGTTGTTTGTTTGTCCATAGCTGACCAAGGTTTGTTTAATTTTTGATCAACCTATTTTAGGACGAGGCACATCCCGTGTCTGTCCATTTTACTACCCTTGGTGCATTGTCTTGGTAGCTCTTTTTTTAGTGTTTGGTCTGACGTTGTAAAAAAGTAAAGGTGCTACCAAATTCATTGGCAATAGTTATAATATGATTCTTAATTAATAGTTAAGTGCATTTGCCCTTTCTGTGATACTGTGATTAAGATAGTTTTCTTGACCAGCTGATGCAATTTGCGTTAAATGGTTTATTATACATTCCCGATGTTGTTCTTGCCCCAAATTTATTATCATCATAAGTTCAATTTTTTCAATTGGAATATGTTTTCTGCAAATTATGTTTTGAAATGGTTTTGTCCATTCGTTGGCTTGATTGTCTATTATTATTTCTGTCTGCAAAATATTAATTTTTGCTTGAGGAAGTTTTAAGAATACTATTTTTTCCGAAGTGTATATTTCAGGCAGCTGTTCAAATGCGATAGCTAAAAGCACTGGAAGTTCAGTGTAACTTGAACTACGGTTTTCTTTATATCGTCTATCCGGTGTGCCATCTTTTTTGTAGTGCTGAGCAAAGAGGTTACTTGCACCAAGTAATAAAAAGAGCAATAGAATAAAGCGATGAAGTGATTGTTGAAATTTTTCCATTCTGGTTAGAGTGTCCAATCACACAAAACGTTGAATATTCAATGAATTAATTTCTTCTTTTTAATGAAGGTTCGATTATTAGCTCTTGCAAATAAAAGGGGGCATTTCCTTAATTATGGGTAAGTCTGTATTGCCTATGTCTTCTACTTCCGTGACTTGCGGTTAAGTCCGATAAATATATTTGTTCATTTTCAATTTTATCAATAGAAAACAGATAAAATTTATAGTAGTTATCATCACTAAAATCATTCCCTGTCTTTTGATTATCATTTTTCAAAACTAGCACTGGCGTCTTTTCGTTATTGATATTCAATTCGTTTATGTCCCAATGCCCTTTCATGCTCACCTCTTGACCATTGTAATACAAATTATAGGTACCGCTATCTGAATTTAACTCAAATTGATCTCGTTCACTATCAAGTTTCCAAATACCCGAAAATATTTTTTTGTCAATTGCGGTATCGCCAAGTTTAATTTTCGGGGTTGATTCACAGGAAGCTAAAATCAAACAAGTGATTATAGGAAGTAATAGATTTTTCATAAATTAATTTTTAGTGTTTATTCGAAAGACTTAAAAATATTTTAAAGTTAAAATTAATAAAGCTTTGTTTTTAATATACACTTTCACAGTATCTAACAAAGTGAATAGCTGCTAATAGTAAAACTTCACTTCCTTCAAAGTCAATGAAGCTATCCGTTTTGGTTATATTGAAGTTGAAGCTGAATGGCTCCGAAACAGTATTGTGCCTAATTATTAGTATTTCTTTCTCGGCTCTATCTATTAAAACATGTCGAGGGTTCAATATTCCTTCATACGTAAAAAGATAATCTCTTTGTGTTCCGAAAAAGGATTTTATAACCAATATTTTTGTCCAATGAAACCTGAACTTTAATATAACTTCGTCCTCCTTTTTTAAACTCAAATTTCTCCAAAGAGAAAATCCTGTTGATTCGAATTGGAATACCTTGCCGTCAGCCATGGTAATAGATGCAGAATAGAAACCGTCAGAATATGTTAATGTGCCGATTTCTTTATCCCTTTTATTGAGGCGGAAAAGAATTCCGTCAGTTGATTTTACCCAGTATTCATTCATTTCGTCATTTTAAAATTTCTACCTGTTCGTCCCCTTCCCCCGATAAACATTATTTACAGTTCGTACATGGTCAAAGGTACTATAAGGGCAACTACTGTATCCATTGCTTCCTTTAGGGGGGATAATAATTCCGATAGTTAGTTCATAAGCTCCAGCGGTTTGCATACCCAATCCCATATACGGGAAATCAGCCGCAATGCCGATAGAATATATCGGTGCGTTCTTCTTACCTAACAATCCTTTATGTGTTAACCCTATCATGATAGCACTTGTATTTATTTTGCCCTGAATAATCGAAAGCCTATTCATTATTGAAATATTCAATGGCACTACAGGAGTATTGAGTTTCGGCTTTACAAAAAAATCAAGTCCTACATTAAGTTCAAAAAAATCCTTTTGATTTTCAAATAGAATTGTCGGCCCTGTAAATAATTTTCCTTTAGCTAATCCAACTGTGCTTCGATAGCTCAATACATATTTTCTAGGTAATCTTGTTCTATCCTCAGTAGAACCGGTAAGGGAAATAGAAGGCGCAAGAATGTGCGCCATTGCAAACCCCAATTCATTATACCATTTATCCTTACCCATGAAATTATTCAGGAGGAGTAGCCCTGCATCAAAATCAAAATAATTCTTTCTAAAAGTACCATGATGAGAAAATGCTGATGAACCGGTAATACCATAATCCACATTCAGCTGATCGGTAAAAACCAACCTGTCCCAATCGATAAAAATTGAATTGAAGTATGCTTTAAAGCCTAAAGATAATCTGATGCGAGGACTCAAATCGGATTTGTAACCAATCTTTGGTAAATGTTGAGCATAACTGATTCCAATTGAAGAAGTAGTTAGGTGCCCTTCGCCTTCAATATCTTGCATGGCGAATACTCCAACGCCCGCGTAGAAAGCATTTTTAATATTAATAAAGCCGTCAAACCAAGCATGGTAAGTTGAAAGTGGACCCGGAAATTGTTTTCCTCGAACATTGGGCCATAATGTTCTATAGGTTGCCGTAACCTGATATCCGTAGTGATACCCTGTGTATGCAGGGTTGTAATAAAGTTGATTAAGGTTGAATTGTGAGTAGGTAGGATCTTGTCCAAATGACGATTTCGGTAACGCCAAACTGACCGATAATATTAATAAGGAAAAAAATAATAAAAATTTCATTTTACCGGATTAGGGTTACACTTCCAATAGTTTTTTTCTTTCCGCCTTGTTCATAGGTCATACCATCCCAAAGAACTCCATCCATAAAAACAGCATCTACTTTCCAAACGTAAACATCTTGTTGGCACATATTGCCATGATAAGTTCCATCCCAAGATTCAGCAGGCTTGGTGTCTACCAACTTTGTTGATTCCCAAAGGAGTTCTCCCCATGTATTAAAAACCTGAGCACGGTAGGTGCGAAGACCAATACCTATAGGCTGCCATATTTTTACCTCATTGTTTCCGCCACCAAAGTCAGGAGCAAAAGCATTTGGCACCCATAGGGAGCGCTTGAATATGAAGATACTTATCGTGGTATCATCTTTACAACCGTAATTGGTTTCAACTGCAAGCGTTACAGAGAAATTTCCTATATCTGCATATTGGTGAATCGCATCCACGGAATATAAATGAGTAGAACCGTCACCGAAATCCCAATCGTAGGTGTCCGCATTTTCGCTGTGATTTACGAAGATTACAGTGCCGTCAATTGGTTCAATTGTAGTATTGACCGTGTAGTCAAAATTTGCCCAAGGAGTAACATGCACTTGAGCCGCATTTGTGAGAACGGATGTGTCGCCACAATCAAGGAATGAGATTACTTGAAGTGTGACCGTATAGTAACCGGTGTCCTGATAAATATGAGTAACGATGTTTGTACTGAGCGTAAGTGTTGCGGTACTATCACCGAAGTTCCAAATAAATATATTCCCGTTGGTTGTGTTTGCAGTTAGCGTTACTACCAGGGGTTGGCATCCTTCAGCGGGTGTAACATCAACGGAAAGAATTTCAGGGAAAGGATAGGTGGTGATTTGTTCTTGAGCGGTATCGTAGCACAGAAATTGATTTGCAGCAACTAATGTAATGGTATAGGTTCCTGCTGACGTAAAAGTTGCAATCGTATTGACGTTTGTAGATGTTGTTCCATTCCCGAAATTCCAAGCGTAACCAAGGACACCAACAGAGGTTGTAGAGGTATTGGTAATATCTACTATAGCCGGTTCACCACAAGCATAGGTTGATGGTAGTGTAAATGAAGCATCAGGAATTGGATGAATAATTACGGGATGCGTAATTGAGTTGCTACAATAGTTTGTAGAAGCGGTAAGAGTTACGTTGTAAGTTCCACTCTGCTGATAACTGTGCGATGGATTTTGTCCTACTCCTGTATTTGTATCTCCAAAATTCCATTGGTAGAAAAAATTACCGCTTGAACTAGTATTGGTGAACTGTATCGGTTGTGTATTTAGGCAGGTATCATTGGCTGTGAAATCAACTTGCGGAGTAGAAAGAATGGTTACGGGATGGCATTTGGTGTTCAAGCAACCGTTGCTTGATGTTACTGTATGACAAGCGTTGTAAACTCCTGTGCTGTGGTAAGTGTGAATTGTATTTATTGAATCTGATGTATGACCGTCTCCGAATTGCCAATTATATCCTGAAAGAGTTTGTCCGGCAGTAGGAATAGATTGGTCAGTGAATATGACGGGTGCGTTTACACAAACACTATCTGTGTAGATGAAATCTACTATTGGTGCGGGGTCAACGTTTATTCTAACAAATGCAGTGTCTTGTGAACAACCATCAGTAATGTAAAGTGCGACTAAATACGTTCCCGCAAGGAATGTATGAGGAATAGTATCACCGGTGCTATCTATTACAATGGGCTGTTGGAAAATTTGGGTTGCTGAATCGTAATTAAAACTCCAAGTGTTTACCAATGAACCGGTGGAGTTGTTTGCAAAGAGAACAGTGAGCGGCTCACATCCATGAGTAGCGGAAGGAGTAAGTGCTGCATCAATTGTATTTGGTTGAACGGTAACAGAATCATAAACAGTAGTGCTTCCACAGTTGTTAGTAGCGGTAAGCGAGATTAAGAAAGTTACCGCGTGAAAGGTGTCGTTTACAAATGCGTGATGTAAGGTCGTCCAAATAGGTTGGATAGGATTAGGATAAATAGTGTCTGATGTTCCATCACCCCAACTAAAAACAAGATTATCAGGTGTGCCGAAAATAAAAGGGTTGGTTGTAAAATCTACATGAAGTGGAGAGCATCCGTAATCTTGATTCATTGAGAAATGAATTACAGGAGTTGGATTGACTTGAATAAAAGCTGTGTCAATATCTCCCTGACAACTTCCCGAAGTAGCTGTAACCATATACCACACGTAACCGATATTGGCTTGTGTGCTGGTGTTGTGCAAAGGGTGGGATGGAATTGTATCACCTGCCATGCTTGATAACTCTCCACTAACGGAATCTACTGCTGACATCAGAGTGAAAATAGTTCCGACAACGTTGGAAGTACAAATGATAGGTGCAGTAAAAGTGTTACTGCAAATGGATTGGTTGTCGGGAATCAAGTCCATTACAGGACGTGGATTGATAGTGATAACAAATTCCTGCGGAACTCCATCGCAACCTGCGAAATTTGGAATGGCAATGTATGTGATTGACTGTGCCTGATTGGTAACGTTGGAAATTGTTTGCGGTGGAATATTACCAACTCCAATTGTATCATATCCACTCAAATTCGCATTGCCGACTGTACTCCATGTGAAAGTAGAGTTTGCCACATCGGAAACCAGAATGATTGTAGTGGTGGCATCGTCTGAACAAGCCGATTGTAAGGTATCTGTATTGGTGATGTGTGGTGTTGGATTCACATTCACTGTGTATGAGTTGCCTGTCCCAGGACAACCTAAGTAGCCGACTGTAACGTTGTAAATGACTTGCTGAACAGTGTTGGAATTGTTGTAAAGAGTTTGTGGCGGGATGATAGCAAGACCGCTATCAAGTGCGCCTGTTAATGAAGGAGGATAAACCGAGTGCCAAGAAATATTTACTCCGGCAGTAGTGGAAGTAATTTGCACTTGCGCTGTTGTTGCGCTATCGCAAATTGTAATAGCGGAGAGCGGATTAAATGCAACTACAGGAGTTGGATAAACTAAAATAGAAACTGATGTGCTTAGACCCGGACAACCTGTTATTCCTGTTGCTGTAATATTGTAAATGACAATATGAGGTATGGAATCGTGATTGACTAAAATATCGGTAATGGCAGTTCCTGCACCATTATTTTCTCCTGTAATTGAAAGTGGAGCAGTTGGTGTCCAGGCAAATGTTGCCCCCGCTACACTTGATGAAATCTGAATGTTGATTTGTGTTTGCGAACAAATTGTATCACTGGTGGGAGTTACAATCACATCAGGAGTGGGATTTACAGTGATAGTAGTAGTGCTTGCCACACCCGGACAAGCAAGACCTGTTGTTGTTGCAATTGCAGTATAAGTTATTGTTTGAGGAAAAGTTGAATCGTTGTAGAGTGTTACCGATGGAATAACATTTGTTCCAATAGTTGCGGCAGGATGAATTCCCGATGGCACTACTGCTGACCATGAAATGTTAGCGTTTGGAGTTGAGGATGTTATTGTGTCGGTAACCGTTGTTTGTCCTGTACAAATTGTTTGCGGACCTGGTGTGAAAATTACAGTCGGGCTGGGGTTTACTGTAATGATGTAGTCACGAGTAGAATCACATCCATTAAGCGCAGCGGTAACATGGAAAATTACTTGTTGTGCGCTGTCGCTTGAGTTGCATATTATTTGAGTAGGAATATTTCCGTTACCACTCGTAATTGGAAATGTTATTGAAGCAGGAAATGAAGAAGTCCATGAAATGGAAGCCGATAAAATATTTGATGAAAGAATGGCGGGTGCTGTTGTATCGCAGCTGCAAATTGTTTGGGGTGCTGGTAAAATGGGAACAGGAACTGGATTGACCGTGAATACATAATCAACGGGCGTTCCTCCACAACCATTTGCAGTTGGCGTTACATGGTATGTAACATGACCGGTTAATGTGCCAACGAAAAATTGTTGTGGTGTAATGTTTCCACTTCCACCTATTAGTGGAAGTACCGAAACACCGTCAATTGAAGTTGGTGCCGGCCAAGAATAAGTAGTGCCTAAAACAGTTGATGTAAAAATTACTGTGCTAGTATAATCTCCAGAACAAATTGTGTCTAGAAGTGGATTGTTTGTAATAACGGGTCTTGGGCTGACGTTCACTGTCGTGTTTGTTGAATTTGAACAACCCGTTGCAGTTATTATTCCAGTAACTGTATATGTTGTTGTGGCAGGCGGGAACGCGATTGTTGTTGAACCTGTGTATGTTGTAAGAAATGTGTTTGGTGACCATGCGTAGGTGTTAGCACCGGACGCTATTAGGGTAACGCTATCATCATCGCAGATTGCAGGGATGGTAGGAGTAACTGTAAGATTTGGGAGAGGGTTCACCAACATAGTCATTGTATCTCTGCGAATACAAGTTCCTGCACCGTAAGTGTAAACGAGATTAAAAGTTCCTGCTGTTGATGTAGTGAACAAACCACTCGGAGTTATATTTCCACTCCATGTTCCACCTGCGGGTAATCCTGTAAGTTGTATTGTTGCCGGATTATTTACGCAAGCGGTATCGTCAGCACCTGCATTGGCATTGGTCGGATTTATGACTGTAATTAAGGCGGTATCACATTTAGCGCAACCGTTGCCGTCAGTGAAGCAATATTTTACATTGAATATTCCGGTAGCACTTGGAGTATATACCCCACCGGATGTGATGCCGGACAAACTCCAGGTT
>CANJLD010000004.1 GCA_947475165.1 Bacteroidota bacterium | reverse complement strand
TGCAATTAATTTGTATTTTAGGGGGCAATTAACATTTATTTAATTGAAAAATATATACGCAATAAAACTGCGCCAATACATCCCAATACAGAAATATAAGGAAGTTTTATAGCGTGTATAAGGTAGTTACCGGTCATGCTAAGACGACAAACCAACAATTAACAATAAGAAAATTTAAATGACAAGAAGTTACTACTCAAATACAATTTCGGACTTCTTGAAGGATGATGAAACTCGAATTCTTGGACAGTTAAGTTTGCATCACAATCATGCACTTGAAGACTTGCAAAAAAACGCTTGGGTTAAGCAAATAACAATTCTCAAAGACACTCTACAAAGTGTTGACAACGGGCAAATATATTTTGAGTTTTCAATTCCTCGTATGGGAAAACGAGTTGACAATGTTTTAATAATAAACGACCTAATTTTTGTTTTAGAATTTAAAGTTGGCGACAATCAATATCAGAAACACTCAATAGAACAAGTAGTTGACTATTGTTTGGACTTGCAAAATTTTCACGAAGGCAGCCATCATGAAAAATTAATCCCTTTGTTGATTTCTACAAAAGCAGAACCGATAGAAAACGTATTTACAAGTGATGACAATTTATTTGAGCCTTTAAAAGCTAATCAACAAAATTTAAGTGCCGTAATCAAAAAGACACTTTTACAAAGTAACGGAAAACAAATAAATGCTACTGACTGGGAAAATTCAATTTACAAACCTACTCCAACTATAATTGAAGCTGCACAAGCTCTTTACAAGGGACACAATGTAAAAGAGATTTCAAGGCACGATGCAGGAGCAATCAATCTATCAAAGACAACAGACTGCATTAACAACATAATTGAGACTGCAAAAAGAGAAAATAAAAAGTCAATTTGCTTTTTGACAGGAGTTCCTGGTGCAGGTAAAACGCTAGCAGGGCTAAATATAGCTAACGAAAGAATGAAAGCGGATGAAGATGAACATGCAGTTTTTCTTTCTGGTAATGGTCCATTAGTAGATGTATTAAGAGAAGCATTAACCAGAGATGAAGTTGCAACCTCAAAAGAAAATGGTGAACCACTTACAAAAAAAATTGCTGCAATAAAAGCTAACGCTTTTATTCAAAATATTCATCACTTTCGAGATGACAATTTAATTTCTAAAAAAGCTCCAGTTGAAAAAGTTGTAGTTTTTGACGAAGCACAAAGAGCATGGGCAAAAGAACAAGTAAGTTCTTTTATGAAAAGAAAAAAAGGAGTTGAAGACTTTGATATGTCAGAGCCCGAATTCTTAATCAGCGTCATGGATAGACATGAAGACTGGTGTACAATTATTTGTTTAATCGGTGGTGGACAAGAGATAAATACTGGTGAAGCTGGAGTTTCTGAATGGCTTTCTTCTTTGAAAAACAACTATCCTCATTGGGATATTCATTACTCAAATTTGATTTCTACAGACGATAATTATTTATCAGACATTGAATTAAGAAATTGGGTTCAATCAGTAGCTACTGAAAAACATGAATTGCATTTATCAGTTTCTGTAAGGTCTTTTCGTTCAGAGAAAATTTCCGAGTTAATGCACGAAATTTTAGAAGCAAATCATGAAAGAGCAAATACACTTGTAGCGGAAGTCAAAAATGATTTTCCAATTTTAATTACAAGAGATTTAAAAACGGCAAAAAAATGGTTGAGAACTCAAGCAAAAGGAAGTGAAAGAATAGGACTAGTTGCAAGTTCAGGCGGCAGAAGATTAAGACCTTTAGGAATTGATGTTAAAAACGAAATATCTGCTCCTAATTGGTTCTTGAATAATTCTGATGATATTCGTTCTTCATATTTTCTAGAAGAAATAGCAACTGAATTTGATATACAAGGATTAGAAATTGATTGGGTTTGCTTGGCGTGGGATATCAACTATTATTTTGAAAATGGGAAATGGAATTGTCAATACTTTTCCGGGACTAAGTGGCAAAATATCCACAACGAAAACGACAAAACATATTTGCAAAATGCATACAGAGTGCTATTGACAAGAGCCAGACAAGGACTAATAATTTACATTCCAGAAGGTGCCGACCTTGACCATACAAGACCAAAAGAACTGTATGACCAAACATTTAATTTCTTTCAATCATGCGGGATACAGAATATATAACGACATCGGAAAATGAAGCACGAACCGGTAACACGGGTTTGGCAAAAGTGGCGGTTCAGTGCTCCGCAGACACATTTGTGGTTAATCAAAGTTTGGTTCTCCGCATCAACATTTGTGGTGAAAATCGCCACCTTCGCCAAGCCCGAAAACGTTATGGGCAAGGCTATGAGACACCACAGCGTAAACGGACAGACAAGAAAACCACCATAAAAAGTGGACAAAAAAATTTGCAATGGAGACTAGAGACCATTCAAAAAACGGGGCGACACTACAAAGCCATACAAGTAGAACTTTTTAAAATTCAAACAATATGAAAAAAATATTTACGATTTTAATTTTAGCACTTGCATCAAATGCTTTTGCACAACAGACACCAAAAACATTTACTGGTCCTTACAGCATTGGAAATAATGACGGAACAGCCACATATACATACATTGAACAGAATGGAGAAAGAGTAATTGACGGTAACTTTTCTTTTAACTGCCCAACTGAAAATATTACAATCACAGGTAAATATTCAAAAGGCAAAAAAACAGGACTTTGGACACGAAAGCAACTTTACAGTAGGTATAACGGATTGGCGGTTGTAAAAACTGAATTGAAATGGCCTAAAGTAACAGAGAACACACCTTTCAAAGAAATTACCGACATCACGACAGAAAATTATTTGAATGACAAATTAGAAGGTATTTGGACACAAACAAAGACAGTTAAAAATTCCTGGGGCTATCCAGCCCCAGGTGGAACTTCTTCGGCTGTGTTTATAGTTAAGAAAAATTTCGTTGCTGATGAAATGGCATCAATTGAAGCAACAAGAAAGAAAAATGATAAAATAAATCTTAGCTTAAAAGGCTCATACAAAAACAAATTGGCTGACGCCAATTGGCTATTCAATGACAATAAAAATACATACAGCTACAATTTCAATAACGGCTACCTTATCAATTATGAAATAAAGGAAATTGGGACAGGTAAATTAATTGAAGGCAATAAAATAGAAGTAGACAACGACCTAATTAACAACTATTTTACAAAATCAGACAATAACTTTGAAATTGAATATGGTCAGTTTTATTCAGAATTAAGGGAAGCAAAGATTAGTATTCAAAAAGTAAATGAGAACCTAAGTATTACAAAATTGTGTAGATTAAAGAAAGAAGCTGCAAACTTCATAAATCTGGATGTCCGATTTTTTTCAAATGCTTTTGGTGAAGATGTTACGCCATATAAGAATGACGATTATAATGAATTTGCATATTCACCAAGTATTACCTGTGAAGTTTTGAATGAAAATAATTATCGTGTTCTTGACAACGTTTATTTTAAAGACGTTAAATCAGAATACTCATTCTTAAATTTAACTACAAATACTAAAGGGCAATTCCTAAATACTGATTGGGAAAAGATAAATAACTTTTCTAATTCAAGATATTTCTTTCAATTAAAATCATACTTGTATAAAGGCGACACAACTGGTCTCAAAGCATTTTTACAGATTTCTAAAAATTTCAATTTTAATTTCACAACTGAACCTATTCCAAATGGAAAATATGTTAACATCGGTAAAAGTGAGTTAGAATTTAATGATTATCTGAAATTCTTAACAAGCCTTTCACTTGGTGAAACAGAGAATTGGAAAGCATTTATTGATAAGACATTCAATTCAAGTGCTTTTGGCAAATCTTGGCAATCGGTTATTTTAAACCAACTAACAGAAATACAATCCTCAACGTCATTTGTCAAAGCAAATGTTAATGATGCAATAAGTTACTTGAAATCAAAAGAAGATGAAATTAAACAAATGAATAATGATGCTATTTCAGCTATAAAAGAATTTAAACTTGGCAATCAGGTTTGGATGGCTACGGACTTAAATATTATTCCATCTCATCAGAGCTATCAACTTGTCATTGACAATAAAATGCAAGACATAAAAGTAGGAAAAGGAATAATACTTTATGGGCTAAATAATGACAATAAAAGCCTTTGTCCTAATGGCTGGAGAATACCGACCTCGACTGATTGGGAAACTCTAATAAAAACTTTAGGCGGTGATAAAAAGGCGGCAGGCGAACTTTTATTGGTTGGTAAAGGTTCGGGATTTGAAACAACATTTCCAATAATTTACCAAACCGATGATTACGGCAAGAAATTAAATTTTTCTACAGGTTCTCCGGGTGGTTACATTGCTTTAGACGAAAATGGAAATATTACTTCGTTTAAGTTTGGGTATGATTACCAATTGACATATTATACAAGGACATCATTCGTTCCTTGCAGATGCATAAAAGAATAAAAGAATGGCAAAGGAGCAAACAGGCATTTCAGGTGAATTTTGGTTTTTCAGTCAACTTCAACGATTAGGTTATGAAGCGTATATAACATTGGGCAATACAAAGGGTATTGATATTTCGGTTAAGCTGAATAACAACATAATCCTAACGTTTGAAGTTAAAAGTAAACAAAACTTTAGCGGTTCATTTTGGAATTTAAACATTACCAAAAGTAAAAACCATTTCGCTGTATTCATTGACTTAAAATCAAGTAAATCGGTATTAGGCAAAACTACATTTCACGGAGAGCCTGTTTGTTATATTGTAAATTCAACGGACTTGGACGATATTGCTTTTAATTGGGTATCTTCAACTAATGCAAAAGGTTATGGATTTGAAGCAAAGTTACTTTGGTATTTAAAGTTTCAAGACAACAAAAGTATTACAGCAAAAAACAAAACGGACTTCTGTAACAGACACAAAATTACTGGTGGAATTAACTTTACGCACTACGACAAAATAATCTTGACACTAGCAGAATTTGAAGACCAAAATCACAAATGGAAGTAAGCCCAGCCCATAACAGCACCTACCCAAAAGGCGGGGTTTCGTGTTCCAAAGACAGTTTTGTGGTTAATCAAACATTAGTTTTTCAAATCAAGTTTTGTGGTAAAAGTCCCGCCCTTCGGGTAGCTGCAAAACGTTATGGGCAAGTTTAAAAAACGACACAACGGAATGACACAGACAAGAGAACCACCAACATTTTGGTTTGATACCTCGTGACTGCAGATAGTTACGCTTTGACTTTACCGATAGTCATAAAAATCGAACAACAATTTTTTTAACTAAACAAAAAATAACATCTTATGAGTGACTCAACAAAAAATGGCGCAGCTACAGCTGGCTTAGTGTTAGGAATAATATCCCTTTTAGGTTGGATAATTCCTTTAATTGGAGCCCCGATTTCAATAATTGGACTTGTTCAATCGGTTCGCGGACAAAAAAGTGAAAACAAAGGACAGGCAACAGCAGGTCTTGTGTTAAGCATTATTGGTCTTGTTGCAACTATTATAAATGCATCGATTGGAGCGTTTAAAGGAGCGAATGGATCATTTTAAACTTATTAGGGGGCTTCGCCCCCTAATTTTATTCATTTAATATGGCTCTAATATTCTGTCCAGATTGCGGAAAGGAAGTTTCCGACAGTGCAATAACTTGCCCTCACTGTGCTTTCCCATTAAATAGACTAAAAAGCAATGCAATGTATCCTGCAATTCAAAACAGCCAATTGGTTGTTGCAGGATACATTGTTGTTTTCCTGTCTCTATTTATTTTGCCAATTATATTTATGATTACTGGTATTGTAATAGGTATAATAAACATTACGAAAGGTGCATCAGGTCACGGTATATTGCAAATTATTCTTGCATTAATTTTTGGCATTTTAGGAACATTTATGGGCATTTTATCTCTTTTATTTTGAAACTAAAATATCACACTATGACACCAAGCGAAGCAAATAAAATAGACATAAACAACGAAACTAATCTTGATAAACTTCGAGAATTAGTAAAGTATTGGCAAAACTTAGCCTATCAAACTGAATTAACAATTTCGAAATTACAACCAGGTTTCACTCTTGAAGACCTTAATAGCGAAAACGAACCAGAAAATAACTAACTAAACTTTAAAAAATGAACACAAGAAAATTTAAAATAATTTGTGATGGACAATTTATTGGCTTCATCTTTATTTCAGACAATAACCCAAGATTTCCCAATTGCATAGTTGCAACAATTTCACCTTTTGAAAGACGTGGCAACTGGAATGAAGGTGATTTAGAATTAGTCGGACAAAGAACTATAACAGACATTTACGACACAAATACAACTGATAATGTAATACAAAATGATTTATTAAACAGAGCAAATATAAATCAAGAAGAATGTAATAACTTTCAAATAATAAATTACTAACCCTTAAATAAACAGAGATGAAGCAATTTCTATACAGTCTAATAATTTCCGTTCTTCTTATTTCTTGTAACGGTGGCGTTTCTAAAGACCAATTGGCTTTAAAAGTTAGAAGTGATATTAACGTAGAACTTCAGAAAAGAGCTTCTAGTAATGGAATAAGCCTATCAATAAACAGCTTTGACCTTTTACATAAAGGAGGTAAAGAATATTCAGGTATTCTAAAAACCACAGAAGGAGGTGATGAATATACATACCAAGTTGACGTGACGGTAGACGGTGACTCTTATATATGGAATAGGACTTGTTGCAGAATTTGAAGACACAGAAGGAAACAGAATTGCATTGTATCAATCAAAAGAATGACGATAAAAAAAACAACCGCTAACATCGCCAAGCCGAAAACCATTACTGAACTTACGAGGCATAGACAGAACCCACATCAATCTTAATTTAAAACATCCTTATAGATTCGCACTTGCATTTAAATCTAAAATCAAAACATGGAATACAGAAGACTTGGCAAATCCGGTTTACAGGTAAGCGCACTTTCACTGGGCAGTTGGGTAACCTTCGGGCATCAGATTAGCGATGATGTGGCAGAACAATTAATGATAAAAGCCTACGAAGCAGGCGTAAATTTTTTCGACAATGCCGAAGTATACGCACACGGCAAAAGCGAAATTGTAATGGGCAATATTCTTAAGAAGATGAATTGGGACAGAGATACCTGGATGGTTTCGTCAAAAGTTTTTTGGGGAAGGCAGGCAAACCCGCGCGAGAATCAAAGAGGCTTAATGCGCAAGCATGTGGTAGAGGCCTGTCATGCTGCATTAAAAAGATTGCAGGTAGAATACTTAGATATGTATTTCTGCCACCGGCCGGATATAAATACCCCTATTGCAGAAACTGCATGGACCATGCACAACTTAATTACACAAGGCAAAATTTTGTATTGGGGAACCAGCGAGTGGACAGCACAGCAAATTACCGAAGCACACTACTGGTGCGAAAAGCACAACCTGATTGCACCGGTAATGGAACAACCGCAATACAACATGCTGCACCGCAAATTTGTGGATAGAGATTACCTGCCCCTGTTCGAGAACTTCGGATTAGGAACAACCATCTGGAGCCCTTTAGCTTCAGGCTTGCTGACCGGTAAATACTTTGACGAAAAGCAAGACGACAAAACGCGTTTCGATTTAATGGTGTGGTTGAAAGAACGCTCGCTTGGTGATATGGAGAAAGTAGAGAAGGTGAAGAAACTCCACACGCTCTCCAAAGAGTTGGGTATTTCGCTTACTCACCTCGCGCTCTGCTGGTGTTTGAAAAACAAAAATGTTTCTACCGTAATTCTGGGCGCAAGCAAAGTTTCGCAGTTAGAGGAGAACCTGAAATGCTACGACTCGCTTCCTAAACTAACCGATGAGGTAATGGTAAAGATTGAAGAGATATTGCAGAATAAACCTGCGTTGGTGGTGTATTAAAATCCAACCCCTAAATCCCCTAAAGGGGACTTGAAAGGCAAAACCCCCAAACCCCCTAAAGGGGGCTTAAATGCAAACAGCCGATGAACATTTCATCGGCTGTTTGCATTTTGTATTGGCTGTTAAGTCCCCTTTAGGGGATTTAGGGGTTTTATAAATCGAGATACTCTGCATCAGCAGTTACCGGATAGCGCATCAGCAGTTTAACGGCTTGCTCCATAGGCAGTTCTTCGAACACAACTTTGTAAATAATTTGAAGCAGCGGTGCGCTTACACCGGTGTGGTCAACAATCAGTTTTCCAATTTTGAGTGTGCGTATTCCTTCTGCTACCTCACCCAGCGAAGCAAGAATCTCAGGAAGTTTTTCGCCTTTTGCAATGCGATAACCAACGGCATAGTTTCTTGATTTAGGAGAAGAACAGGTAGCAATTAAATCGCCAACACCAGCCATGCCAAGGAAAGAACGTTTGTTAGCACCAAGCGCATGACCGATATAAATCATCTCTGCCATACCTCTTGTAATAAGCATAGCGCGAACATTTTCGCCATAACCCAAACCGCTCATAGCACCGGATGCAAGTGCTACATAATTTTTCAGCACACCGGTTAACTCAATACCTAAAATTTCGCGCGTGCCGTAAACGCGGAACCGTTCGCTCTTTAAAGCTGCTATTCCTTCGCGTATCACTTCGTCAAAGCGACTGGCTACAACTGTGGCTGCCGGTTGCTTCTCCATTAACTCCAATGCAAGATTAGGACCGGCAATGCTGCCTACACGCACAATTCCTGTTTCCTGCAAAATCAATTCGCTCATGGTTTTAATATCCTTTAAGCGGATTGTTTTTGCATCGGCCGTATCAATATCAAACTCGCAGTGCAAACCTTTGGTGGTATGAATCATGATATGGTCAGGTCGCAGATAAGGCGAAAAATCAATAATCATGCTCTTGAAAAACTGCGAAGGCACAGCCGGAAAAATGAGATAGCAACTGGACGCTACCTGCTCCAATGAATCAGCTAACTGTATATTGGAATGCAAATCGAAACCGCGCACTTTGCGTTCGCGCTTCATTTGTTCTTTTGTTTCAACATTGCGTTCATACAAAAGCACCGGTCCGTTTTCTGCCAGCAAATTTGCAATTGCTGCGCCAAAACTTCCTGCTCCTATTACGCCTACGGGGTTTACCTTGCTCATGCCTGCTGAATTTTGGATTTTGGAAGTATGATTTTGGATTGAAGGTTAGCTCTTGAAGTTTTTATTGACGCAGCAAAAATGGAGGTCAATTCATTAGCCTCTTTTTTTAATTGCTGAATAGCCTCTGTATCAGCTATTCCCGATTCAATAAATAACTCAAGCCAGTGCAGTGCTTCGTCTGCCTCTTCTTCACATATTCCAAGTTTAGCTATGAACTCGGCTTTTGAACGGCCTCTGCAAGCAGCCCGATAGTTTGCTGATACAGATGTGGATGACCTTAGTAATTGGTCTCCTAAATTTCTGTTTACAATACTGTAAGGTAAGACTCCAACAAATTTTATAACAGCCAATGCAAAATTTTTAGTCCTGATTTTTAAATCTTTCTCATTCATGATGAAAGTGTTTTGTATTTCAATCCAAAATCATACTTCCAAAATCCAAAATCAAATGTATTTCTCCAACCCGTAACCATCCAAGCGGTTATGATAATAGTAAAGCAGTTTCAAATCTTCACTGCCCATAAACTCTCCGTTTTTAGTAAGTGGCGAAGCCGTATGATACAGGTTGATGTTCTTCATACCATGCTCAATAATCTTGTCAATGTTCCAACGTAGTTCCGGTGATATCAGCACTTCGCCCTGTTCCTGCATTTCTTTCAATCTTTCCTTCACTCTTGACACGGCATCTACTACTTCTGCATAAGGTAACGAAACATCTTCTGCCGGTGTGCGGAGTAAGGTGAAGAGGTCGTATCCTTTGTATTTTTTCTTGATGAGTTCAAACAGGGTAAAACAAATCAGGTGACTGGTGAGTACTACGTTGTAGCGATAGTAATTATCTACAATGCGTTCGCCCAGAATTTTAGTGTATTCCGCATCGCGCTGCTCATCATCTTTTAATTCGCCATTAGTAACGAAGTAGTTCTTCACGTTAATCTTCTGTCCTAAATGGTTGTAGCTGTTTCCTTCCTCATCTACTTTGTTGCCGAGTACGTCCATTACTTCGCCAAACGAAACAGAGAGAGATGATGAAGCAGAGAAGAACTTCAGCATGAAACGAATCAACTTAAAGGAAGTAGAGTATTCATCATTCTCTTTATAGAATCTTTCTTTGCCGGTTTCTTTCAGGTAGTCATTAATCAGCGATTGTGCTTCGAGCACAAAGTGATAATTGATAATGCAAGGCACTACATAAATCTTAGGTGCCGTTTCCTCTGTGAAATTTTTGTAATGCAGCTTCTGTGTTTCCAAAGCTGTGCCGAGCAAACCAAGTTTTAGTTTTCTATCAATATGACCGGAGCGCGAACGGGTTCCGCCCGGAAAGAAGATGCTGTGTGCACCGCGTTGTATGGCAACGGTGGAATACATTTTCAAGGTTTCAAGATAAACGGTATTCTTTTTTCTGCGGTCAACTTTGTAAGCCCCCAGGCGGCTCATAAAATAAGAGAGAAGACCAATGCTGAAAAGATTCAAACCCGCACCATACGTAAAAGCAGGCAAACCCATTTCGTTCAATAGCCAGCCCACCATGATGGAATCCATATTGCTGAAGTGAGTAGGCACAACAATCACCGTTCCTTTAGCGGAGAGGTTTCGAATCTTTTCAATATCTCCGGTAAGAGGAATTTTTTCGTGAATAGTGCGCACGTTGCCGGCAATGGTTTTAAACCACTTGCCCGGAGCAGCTGCTAAAATGCGACCGAAAAACTGAGGAAGAATAGCACGGGCAAAACTGAATGCACCGGGGTCAAACTCTCCCACAATTTCATTGGTATAACGGTCAATTATTTCTTCCAGCAGGTGTTCTTCGTTGATAGGCGAGTTGTCTTCTATCTGCTCTATCTGAATTAGTTTGCTTTTAATGCTGTTCCAGAATGTGCGTTCATCTTTTGGGTCTGCCTTCCAGGGCTTTTCGGTCAGTCGGATACGTTCCTGATAAAGCACTTTTGCCAGTTCTTCGCGCAACAGTTTTTCGCTATTGAAACGCGCCTTTATCTTTTCCTTAACCCGAAGCTTTACTTCGGCTACGAAATCTTCTTTGTGCTCTGTTAATTTATAGATGGGCCAGTCGCGCAAATTTTCGGTGACATACGGCAGGGGGTAATCGCTTGGCTTATATTCTCGTCCGCTCATTTCATCTTCTTGATTAGATTTAAAAATATGAATTTATGCCAAAGCGGGATGTTATTGCAAATGGATAACCGAAGTAGTGATGTAGGAACAAAAAAGCCTCCCGATAAATCGGGAGGCTTTTTAATTCTGAATATCTCTAAAATTTATTTCTTCTTTCCCTTAGGAGCAAGCGTCATAAACATTTTCTTTCCTTCCAAAGCAGGAAGCTGCTCTACGGTAGCAACATCTTTTAAACGGTCAGCAAACTGAAGAAGCAAAAGCTCTCCGCGCTCTTTAAACACAATAGCGCGACCTTTAAACATTACAAATGTGCGAACCTTGTTTCCGTCTTTCAAAAAGTTCTCGGCATGTTTTGCCTTAAACTCCACATCATGCTCATCGGTATTAGGTGTAAAGCGAATTTCTTTCACTTCCACTTTCTTAGCGTGTGCTTTTATTTCTTTTTCCTTTCTCTTTTTCTCGTAAAGAAATTTGTTGTAGTCAACAATCTTACAAACCGGTGGAACAGCATTAGGAGAAATCTCCACCAGGTCAAGACCTAACTCAACAGCCATTTCAATAGCTGCCTTGGTGCTGAAAAGTCCGGGGGTAATATTCTCGCCTACAAGTCTTACCTCTAAGGCGCGTATTTTATCGTTGATTTTATGCTCGGCTTCTTTTTTAAAAGGTGCTCTGCCAAAGCGGGGAGTAAAAGGGCGTTGAACTATTGCCAAATGTTTTGTTGTTTAAGTTTTAAATTAATAGCACAAAAATAAAAAAATCGGAAACAGTTCCGCAAATCAAATTCTAACATCCCTACTTTCAGTTCAACTTAGCATACTACATATAAAAACAACTTGATAAAAACAGATTATCTACTTAAGTTTACGCTTTGACTCCGCTATTAGATGACATAACAACAAACACTTCTCCTACCCTTTTTTATTTTCACCACACTAAAAACATTTGTTGTGAGAATAACTATTACGCTTTTTCTTTTATTCTTCTCTCTTAAACCATTTGCCCAAACCTATCCCTTTGCTGAGGGCTTTGAAGGAATGCCAAACACTCAAGTTCCCACCGGTTGGGAAGGAAGCATGAAAGTATTAACCAACCATGGCATTAACGATTACAAAGCTGTTTGCGCCCGCGTAAGCAGCGCAGTAACGGTTGATTCAAGTATTACTCCACTTATTGGTCCGCTTACTTCTGCTTCGGCTCTTTCGTTTTACTACCGCATCATTGATCAGAACATTTATCCTTCCACTCCCACCAATCTTGATGTTGGTGATTCGATAGAAGTACTACTCAGCACCGATAGCATAAACTACCAAACCGTTTTTCTGATTATGTTAGATAACCATAACACGAGTTTTAATTTTGTAAAGAAGAAAGTTTTCCTCAGTCAGTTTGCGGGTAGCAGTGTCAACTTCAAATTCCGCTGCAAGTTCGGCACCGGTGCCGGTTACTATGTAGATATTGATACCGTAGTAGTAAAAGATGAACCGCAAACCGGAGTTGAAGATTTGAACGATGATGCTTCGTTTTCGCTTTATCCTAATCCAGTCAGTCAGTTGGCAATTGGCAGTTTACAGTTTGCAGTTTCTGAACAACTGATAGGCAACCAGTTTACACTTACTGATATAGAGGGAAAAGTAATTGAGTGTGGAAGAATCAAATCTTCAATCTTCAATCTTCAATCTTCAATTCTTTCAAAGGGTCTGTACTTTGTTCAAATTGGAAACACCACCCGCAAACTAATTATAGAATAGTGAAGAACATAGTTGTAACGGGTGCTGATGGGTTTATAGCAAGCAACCTGGCTAAAAAATTGAATGCTGAAGGATATGATAACCTCATCTTGGTAGATAGTTTAGAAGAACACAGCAAAAACAAAAACCTTAATGGAGTAATTTGTGTAGATGCAATTGAGCGCGACCAGTTCATTGAATGGCTGACCGAACATAGTGATGAAGTTGAATTCATTTTCCACCTCGGTGCAAGAACCGATACAACTGAGTTTAATTTCCGCGTTCTCGATTCGCTTAACCTCAGTTACACTAAATCGCTTTGGGAAGTTTGCACCGTTAAGCAAATTCCTTTGCTCTACGCTTCTTCTGCCGCCACTTATGGCATGGGCGAAAACGGTTTCAGCGATGAACATTCACTGATTAAAGATTTAAAGCCGCTGAACCCTTACGGTCTTTCGAAACACCTCTTCGATTTATTTGCGCTGGAGCAGAAACAAACTCCTCCTTTCTGGTGCGGCTTAAAGTTCTTCAACGTTTACGGTCCGCATGAGTTTAGCAAAGGAAGAATGGCATCGGTAGTTTTACATGCTTACAGCCAAATTAAGCAGACCGGTAAAGTAAAACTCTTCAAAAGCCATAAGCATGATTTTAAAGATGGCGAACAACTCCGCGACTTTATTTATGTAGATGATGTAATAGATGCGTGTATGTATTTCTATGAAACAATAAGCAATAAACAACAAACAACAAGCGGCATCTACAACCTCGGCACCGGTAAAGCAAGAACCTTTAACGACCTGGTGAAAGCAATTTTCGTTTTATTAAATCTGCCTGTTAAGATAGAATACGTTGATACTCCTGAAGACATCCGCGATAAATATCAATACTTCACCGAAGCTAAAATGGATAAACTTCGCTCCGTGGGTTTCTATAAAAACTTCCTTGAATTAGAAGAAGGAGTAAACAAGTACATCGAGTTCCTCGAAATGTTATAAAGTTTATTGCGTCAACTTTCAGCTTCTGATATTTTTGGGACAGTTCCATAAATAATTATTTTATTGCCATATGAAGACCAGATACTTCATTTCCTTTTTTGTTCTCGCGGCTATTTGCTGTATTGGTTTGTTCTATAATCCCGAACAGGTGCTTGCCACTTTGAGCAACGTTAATCCTGCAGATATTGCCTGGGTGCTAACTGCTGCCGGTTTGGTTTTGCTGATGACACCTGGCCTGTCTTTCTTTTATGGAGGCATGGTAGGCAAGAATACCATCAGTAATTTGGAGGTACGGGCTAAAAATAAGTCGAATTTAGATGATACACTTGATGTGTTTCCCTGCCACTGCATTGGCGGAATTTCAGGAATGATTCTGACAGGTGTATTTGCGAAAGATGTGGGTTTGTATTACGGACACACCACTACTTTCTACTACCACAAGGTAGCTTTGGTAATTGTAAGCGTTTATACGTTTGTTGGCTCTTATATTCTTTATAAAATCATCGATAAAATTGTTCCGCTGCGCGTTAGCCTGCAGAACGAAATTGACAGGCTTGATTTTACCCTGCACGGAGAAACTTACAAACTGAAAAAAAACAATTGCTAACGGCAATGGAAACTCCTGAACAGCCAAACGGTGAATTGCTTTTACAATTAGTAAAAATGGAAATGCCTTTCGGCAGATTCAAAGGACGATTACTTTGCAACCTACCGGTTACCTATCTCGAATGGTTTAAACGCAAAGGATTTCCTGAAGGAAAACTTGGCGTGTTACTCGAAACCATGTTCGAAATAAAAATGAATGGTTTAGAAGAATTGCTTGAACCGTTGAAGAAAAAATAGTTTAGTGCCATGAAGGCAGCTACCGTACATGAACTGAAAGAAGAATTAAAGCACCGCTCTGCCGCCCAACTGGTAGAGTTATGCAACCGGTTAGCACGCTTTAAAAAAGAAAACAAAGAACTACTCACCTATCTGCTGTTTGAAGCGCATGATGAGCAGGGCTATTTACAAAGCGTGAAACAGGAAATAGATTTTCAGTTCAGCGAAATACCTAAGGATAACAGTTTGTATTTGCAGAAGAAAAGTGTGCGCAAGGTGTTGCGCACCACCAGCAAATACGCGCGTTACTCAGGAAGTAAAACCACCGAGATTGAATTGCTTATTTATTTCTGCACGCAACTAAAACAATCGGGCATTCGCATTAAGGATAGCACTGCACTTTACAATTTGTTTGAAGGACAATTAAAGAAGGTAAACAAACTGCTGCCCGCGCTTCACGAAGATTTGCAACACGATTACTTAAGAGCATTGAAAAACCTGCATGACTAATTCGCGTTTGCATTCAGCGTAAGTGCTTTATTCCCTTTCACAAACTCGCGTAATGAGTTTATCAGTTCATTGGTATCGTTATTCAGAAAAGAATAAAACGTGCTGAACTCTGCATGACAAGCCTCACAATCTTTCAGGTAATCCAGGGTATTTACCTCATCACACGGCATCATGCCGCTCCAGTTAAATACCGGTTGTGATTGATAAGTTCTCGGGTTAAAATGATTGTACCGGATATTGCAAACCTCACCGGTCAGTTTATTATCTTCCACTATAATTATAACAGCATACTGCACATAAAACAAACGGATGCATCCATTATTGCTACCGGTGTATTTCAAAATTACTTTTCCGCTGAATCTGTCGCTCTCCGGGTCAGTATGTTGCAGGGGTGTTAGGTTGGCAAACTCATGCAGCACCGCTTCTTTATTCTCATTTCGCTTTTTATCTATTGCAGACTTTGCCGTATCAACCGTATTAGAGCGCGTAAACATTTCGGGTTGCTGATTAAACCAATCCTGCACCAAAGCATAAACTGCTTTCTTCTTAAACTGCTTATCTAATTCAATTGAAAACTTATAAGAAATTTTACCGGTTGTTGAATCTAAAGGAAGTTTATCCTGCGCATGCAAAGCAGAATTTGTAACCAATAAGGTTACCACAAAAGCAAATATTGTTTTTGTAAGCGAACAAGGCATGTTGTGCTTATACGGTTTGCAGAAGAGCTGGTTACATGTGAAATATAGCCTAAAACGGGCAGAAGCGTTGGTGTAACGGTAGATAGCGGAGGCATGACAAGAGGAAAAAGTAGCGTGACAGGAGGCAACGGAGGTGTGACGGGAGGAAAAGGTGACGTGACGTGAGGACAAAATGGCGTAACGGATGGCAATGGAGATAGAACGCATGCAGAAGGAAGTATGACGGATGGAAAAGGTGGCATAACGGATGTAAGTATTGGAATGATGTATTCAAAGAATGGTGTTACGGATGGAGGAAGAAAGGTAACGAATGACTATGGAGGAATGACGGGAAGGTAGATTGACATTTTGCGTGAAGATAGTTGTGTCCCGACAGGTTCTCTCGAAGCCAAGCACGAGGAAAGTGAGGCACCTGTCGCGCGTAAAGGCAACAGGTTCCCGAGGCAGAGAACCTGTTGCGACCCTTTGTTGGTATCACCAACAACACCTTTTTCAATAACTTAAACACCTTGCTATATTCGCCCGCATGAGTAAAGTAATAGTTGCCCCATCGGTACTGAGTGCCGACTTCGCCAACCTCGAGCGCGATATTCAAATGCTCAACAAAAGCGAAGCAGAATGGATTCACATTGATGTAATGGACGGAGTTTTTGTGCCGAATATTTCTTTCGGCTTTCCGGTGCTGCAGGCCATCAGCAAACATTCTAAAAAGGTAAACGATGTGCACTTAATGATAGTGCAGCCCGAAAAATACTTTCAGCAGTTCCGCGATGCCGGTGCGCACAATCTTACTTTCCACTACGAGGCGGTAACGCATCTTGACTCTGCCATTCATCAGGCACGCAAGACCGGTGCCGGTGCCGGTGTGGCTATCAATCCCGCAACACCCGTTTCGGTTTTAAAAGAAGTAATTCATTTGCTCGACCTGGTTTTAATAATGAGCGTAAACCCCGGTTTTGGCGGGCAAAAGTTTATTCCCTACAGCACCGGCAAGGTAAAAGAGCTGAAAGCGTTAATTAATGCCACCGGTTCAAAAGCGAAGATTGAAGTAGATGGCGGTGTGGGCTTAAACAATGCGAAAGTACTGATAGATGCCGGTGCCGATGTATTGGTAGCGGGCAATGCCGTGTTCAGCACCCCCAACCCTGCCGAAACTATTCTACAGATTATGAACGCTTCAACAAAATAATCTCACTCAAGTGGCGTTTAGCTGTTCGATGTTTAAAAAGTATAATACTGTCCGTCATTGCGAGGCTCTGCGAAGCAATCCCCAACATACGCAGGGAGATTGCTTCGTCCGCAAAGCCGTCCTCGCAATGACGCTGCTCTTCTCCTGCTGCGCATTCTCCTTCGCGCAAAGCACCGGAACTATAAAGGGTGTAGTAAAAGATTCGCTTGGTCATAAAATGGATTTTATCTCGGTGGTTGTGGAAGAAGACCAAAAGTATTTCACGCAAACCGATACCAACGGTTTCTTTCAGATAAAAGTTCCTGCCGGTAAAAAAATAACGCTGGTATTTTCTTCTTTAAATACTGTTACCTATCGCGGTACGATTCAGGTAGGTGCCGGTGAAATTGGCGTAATAAACGTAGTGGTAAACGAAAAAGTAAATACCAAAGGCACCGTAAGAATAACTGCCGATAGGAAAGACGGAACAGTTAGTCAGGTAGAAGTAAAGAATCAGCAGTTCATTGCATCTGTCAACGAAAGCTTTGAATCTAATTTACAGTTTCAGGGCCTGGGTGTTTCCAAGACCAATGAGTTGAGTTCTGCCTACTCCGTGCGCGGTGGAAACTTTGATGAGAACTTGGTTTATGTAAACGATTTTGAAGTTTACCGTCCTTTCCTTATCCGCAGCGGGCAGCAGGAAGGTTTAAGTTTTGTGAACGGAAACTTAGTAAGCAATGTAAAATTTACATCCGGTGGCTTTCAGGCAAAGTATGGCGACAAAATGAGCTCGGTGCTTGACGTTACTTACAAAAAGCCAAAGTATTTTGCCGGTAGCGCCTACGCCAGTTTACTCGGTTTTGGCGGACATTTAGAAGGCTGCGATAAATCGAAACGCTTTACCTTCCTGATTGGTGTTCGTCAGCGTTTAAGTCAGTATGTGTTGAAGTCGTTAGAAACAAAAGGCGAATACAGTCCCAACTTTTTAGATGCGCAACTCTATGCCACTTACACTACTAAGAATGAGAAATGGGCGGTGGAGTTAATCAGCAATTACAGCCGCAACCAGTTTTTGTTTAAACCGGTTAACCGCGAAACAAGTTTTGGTTTACTTACCGATGTAAAGAAACTAACCGTTTATTTCGATGGGCAGGAAGCCGACAGATATCAAACGCTGATGAACGGGCTTTCGCTCAACTATTTCCCTAACGATAATATCAAGCTCAAAATACTCGGCTCGTATTACATGAACCGCGAGAAAGAAGCCTATGATATTCTTGGAGAGTATTTTCTGAGCCAGGTAGAGTCAGATTTAGGTAAAGATAATTTCGGAGAGGTATTGTATTCGCTCGGTGTTGGCGGCCTGCACGACTGGGCACGCAATACCCTGAACACCGATATAGGTTATGTAGGCACGCGCGGCACTTGGTTTAAAGAATTGAAGATTGCCCGCTCCGAATTAAACTGGGGGCTCGACTACAAACGCGAAATGATTCAAGATAAAATAAGCGAATGGAAACGATTAGACAGTGCCGGTCATTCATTGCCGTATAACTTTACCACAGATTTTAATACACCTGTCTATCAGGATTCGAATGTTTACTTTCTTTCCGTTAAAGACGGCATAGGCATGGATGGTTTTCTTCGTTCCAAATTCGATTTGAATTCGAACCGTATCTCGGGCTTCATTCAGAACAGCTGGCGTTTTGGCGATTCAGCAAAAGCAAATATCACCTTCAATTACGGCCTGCGCTTCTCGTATTGGGATGTAAACAAGGAGTTCATCATTACTCCTCGTGCGCAGTTAAGTTATAAACCAAAAGGCAAATCAGATATTGTTCTTACCGCAGCTGTGGGCACTTACTACCAGCCGCCCTTCTACCGCGAAATGCGTAACCTTGACGGACAGGTGAACACTTCGCTTCGCTCTCAAAAATCGCTGCACGCCATTATAGGTTTAAACTACGCATTCAAGGCATGGAAGCGCAACTTCAGCTTTACTACCGAAGTGTATTACAAATACCTGTGGGACTTAGTTCCATATAAATACGATAACATCCTCATTCGCTATCTCGGGACCAACTCTTCAAAGGGTTATTCTGCCGGTTTAGACTTGCGTTTAAATGGCGAATTAGTAGAAGGTGCCGAAAGTTGGATAAGTATGAGCATTATGAAAACGCAGGAAGATATTATTGGTGATAAATATACCGCCTACTACGATAGCACCGGCAGACAATGGGCAAACACCCCACGCAATGCTGATAGAATAGTTGATAGCGCGACAATTTACCCCGGCTACATTCCCCGACCTACCGACCAACTTGTAAACTTCGCCATGTTCTTTCAGGATTACATCCCAAGGTTCAAATTCATCAAAGTGCATTTGAGTATGGTGTTTGGTGTAGGCTTGCCGTTCGGTCCACCGGGGCGGGATAAATACAAAGACGTTTTAAAACTCCCTGCTTATAAGCGTGTAGATATCGGCTTTAGCGGACAGCTATGGAACCCTAACTGGGCAAAACAAAAGAACACGTTCAATCAGGGCTTAAAAGGTGTTTGGATTTCGCTGGAAGTATTCAACATCTTCGGTATCACCAATACGGTAAGCTACCTCTGGGTGCGCGACATTACGAATACGCAGTATGCCGTGCCTAATTATCTCTCTTCGCGAAGAATAAATGCGAAGCTGGTAGTGAATTTCTAGCCTTCACACTTGCCAACATTTAACCTCACCTTATCCAATGCTTAACACCAAACAGTTTTGCGGGTACTAAATTTATATAGATTTGCCGCCCTTTTAAAAATCTGACACTCAACCCTGTTTCAATGAACAGAAAAATAATATCGCTTCTTGTTTTAATCGTTCCTGTATTTGCTTTTGCGCAAACCGCTACAACTAATCCTTCTACGGAAACTATAGTAGCTGTTACCGATACGCCCGAGGTTAACATTGAAGAAGAAATTCCCACCGTTGAAGTTTCCGAAAGCGAACTATCTGACGATAACACGCAAAACGTGGCCAGTGTATTAAATGCGTCACGCGATGCTTTTGTAAACGCTACCTCTTTTACGTTTAGTGCTGCGCGTTTTCGCATTCGCGGATACGACAACAAGAACTTCACCACCTTTATAAATGGTGTACCGGTTAACGATTTAGAAAACGGTCGCACTGCCTGGGGCAATTGGGGTGGTTTAAATGCAGTTTTCCGCAACCGCGAAAACTCGTTTGGCTTACAGCCTAACACGTTTACTTATGGCGAACCGGGCGGCTCGGTTTCGTTAGATGCACGGGCGAGTAAACAACGTAAGCAGTTTGAAGTTTCTTATGCTACTGCTAACCGTAATTACCGCCATCGCTTAATGGCTACTTACAGCACCGGCCTTCTGAAACACGGCTGGGCAGTATCGGCATCGGTAAGCCGCAGATGGGCGAGCGAAGGTTATGTGCCGGGAACTTTTTATGATGCCACTTCTTATTTCTTAGGTGTAGAAAAATACTTTGGAAGTAACCACGCATTAAGCTTAACTGCTTTTGGTGCTTCCACCCGTAACGGACAATCAACCGGTGCTACTGCCGAAATGCAGAACTTAGCAGGCACTCACTACTACAATTACTATTGGGGATGGCAAGGTGGCAAAAAGAGAAATGCTACAATAGGCAATACCTTTCAACCCACTTTTATCTTAGCTCACGATTGGAAAATAAATAACCACGAAAGTGTAACCACTTCGGCTGGCTTTACCTTTGGCAAAAGACAGCGCACCGGCATTGACTGGTATAATGCGGCAAACCCTCGTCCCGATTATTACAGATACTTGCCCAGCTATATCTCAGATTCTACCGAACAGGTTATAGCTGCTGATGCTATTTCAAACAACCCAAGCTTACTGCAGGTTGACTGGAATGGCTTTTATGAGGCTAACTACATGAGCTACGATTCTGTTGAAAATGCAGATGGAATTACAGGCAACACAGTAAGAGGTAAACGCGCCCGGTACATTGTAGAAAACCAGGTGGCAGATACACGCAAATTCAATTTAGCTTCTACCTATAATAATACCATTACTGACCATATTGCACTTACTGCCGGTTTAATTTACCAGTTTCAGCGCACCGAGTTTTATAAAACAGTTGATGATTTGTTAGGAGCCGATTTTTACGTAGATGTAAATCAGTTTGCCGAGCGCGATTTTCCGGATAGTTTTGGTGTAGCGCAAAACGATTTGAACCGCCCTAACCGCATTTTGCAAGAAGGCGATAAGTTTGGCTACGACTATTTTATTACCAACCATAAAGCACAGGTTTGGGCTCAATCAGTTTTCAAATTCAATGAGGTAGATTTCTTTGTATCGGGTGAGTTATCGGCAAGCTCTTATTGGAGAAACGGTAAAACAAAATACGGTTTACTACCTGATAACAGCGAAGGTAAATCGGCAATCAAAGCCTTTATTAATGGTGGGGTAAAAGCAGGAGTTACATATAAGATAAACGGCAAAAACTATTTGTATGTAACCGGTGCTTTTGAGAACCGTGCTCCGCTTTCGCAGGATGCATTCCTTTCTGCCCGCACTCAAAATTCTATTACCAATAACTTAAAAAGCGAAAACGTTTACACGGCTGAGTTAGGCTACATCTACCGCAGTGCCAATGTAAAGCTTAAAGCGGGCATGTATTTCACCCAGTTTACCAATCAAACCCAACTGCGCAGATTTTATCATGACGATTTCAGAACTTTCGTAAACTACTCGTTAACCGGAGTTGATACCCGCCATTGGGGTGGCGAGTTGGGGTTAGAAGCTAAAATCTATAAAGGTTTCTCTGCCACCGCAGCCGCATCGGTTAGCCGTTACACTTATACTTCGCGCCCGGATGCTACTATTACTTACGATAACAACCCTGCCTTATCTTCTACCGAAAAAGTTTACTTCAAAAACTTTAATGTAGGCGGCACACCGCAATTAGCTACTACTTTAGGCATTAACTACCGTGACCCTAAGTTTTGGTTTGCCAATATCAACTTTAATTATTTTGACTGGATGTGGGTAAATGTAAACCCTGCCCGCAGAACAGAAGGCGCGGTTGATTTAGTTGACCCGAACTCTGAAAACTTCTCCAATATTATTAATCAGGAAAGGTTGAAAGGTCAGTTTACTATGGATATATCGGTGGGTTATTCGTGGTTGCTGAATAACCAGTTTAAGAATTTGAAGAAACGTTTCTTCCTGGTATTTAATGCTAACATAAGCAACGTAACCAATAATAAAAACTTAGTAACCGGTGCCAGTGAGCAATTGCGCTTTGATTACCGCGATAAGAACCCAAATAAATTTCCAACACGTTACTCTTACGCCTATGGCACCACTTATTTTGTAAGCGTGGCGTTTAGAATGCAATAGATTAGACTTTAGATATTAGACACAAGACTTTAGACAAAACTTATAAAAAGTAAATCATGAATAAAATCACCACCAGTATTATCGCTCTCGTTTTTATGGCAGGAATTTCTTCTTGTGTAAAAGAGAATTTTGATGTTCCGCCAACCGGTGGTAAAGACCCTGACATTACGGTTAACTTCCGTATAGATTCTTTGAAGAACCGCTATGGCGGAACAGCATATCAGATTAACGATGACCTTGTTATTTCTGCTGTTGTAACGGCTGATGATAAATCAGGTAACTTCTACAAACAGATTATTATTCAGGATACTTCGGGCGGTATTGCTTTGTTGTTGGAAGGCTCTAATGCGTTTAACGATTATCCTATCGGCCGCAGAATATTTATTAAGCTGAAAGGCCTGTATGTGGTGCAATACAAAGGGTTGTTTCAAATTGCAGGTTCAATTGCATCTGATGGTAGCTTTAATGGCATACCAACTGCTTTATACGATAAGTATATTTTGAAGGGAAGTTACTTTCACTCTGTTGCACCAAGAGTGGTTACTATAAGCCAGTTAAATTCAAGTTATCAGAATACGCTTATTCAGTTAAACAATGTAGAGTTTCAATCGGCAGATGCCGGCAAGCCTTATGCGGATGCTTCTAACAAGGTATCGCTAAGCCGTGTGGTAAAAAACTGCACCGGTGGCTCATTAGAAACTTACAATAGCGGTTACTCCAATTTTGCGGCTCACTTAACGCCTACAGGTAACGGAACTTTGGTTTGCATTTACAGTGTGTATGGTACTAATGCTCAACTTTTATTGCGCGATGAAAGCGATTTGCACATGGATAGTACCCGTTGTGGCGGTGGCGGACCAATTGGAGGCGGTACAGGTCTTATGGCTATCCGCAATTTATATGGCGGTAGCGATGTAACTGTTCCTTCAGGCAAAATAGCAAGAGGCATTGTAATCTCCAGCGGAGTGGATGGCAACATGGACCCTAAGAATATGGTGATACAGGACAGCACCGGTGGTATTGTCATTCGCTTTTCTTCTAACCACAGTTTTGCTTTAGGCGATGAGGTAACTGTTGACCTTTCAGGCTTAACACTTACATCTTACAACGGTCTGTATGAAGTTACTTTTGTGCCTAACGCAAACGCTACTAAAATTGGCACCGGTACTATTACACCGCGTATTGCTACCTGTGCCGATGTGCAGGCAAATGCAGACCTATGGGAATCTACTTTGATTACTATTCAAACCGCTAACATCAGCGGCAGTACAACTTATAACGGTACTACTACTATTACGGATGTAACCGGTACGCTTAATCATTATACCCGCAGCGGTGCTACTTTCTCAGGCACTACTTTACCAAGCGGCAACAAATCGTTCACCGGTGTGTTGGGCGACTTTAACGGGGCACAACTTTCGATACGAACGTTGAGTGATGTGCAGTAAAAAAACCAACCCCTAAATCCCCTAAAGGGGACTTAGCAGCCAATACAAAATGCAAACAGCCGAAGAGTTTTCTGCGGCTGTTTGCATTTAAGTCCCCTTTAGGGGATTTAGGGGTTTTTACGGAGTAATGTAAACCGGTGTTCTAACTTTAATCTGCTGGTATAGTTCGTCTATTTCTTCGTTGGTTACGGCTATGCAGCCCCAGGTCCAGTTGCTTTTAATGTGGCTTTTGCCGGTGTTGTTCATGTTCTTCATTAAACCATGAATCTTTATATCGCCACCGGGCTTTTGGCCGAGAGCGTGGGCGCGTTCTTTATCTTCTTGATTAGGATAAGAAATACCTAAACTCTTGTGATACGTGCTGAAGGGATTCTTACCATCAATATAATACCAGCCTTCGGGTGTTTTGTAATCGCCTTCTACTTCTTTTTTGCCTACCGGGTTTATTCCCAGTGCTACATTGTATGTTTTAACCAGTTTCTGTTTGCTGAATATCTGCAATACTCTATCGGCTTTATGAATGGCAATGCTATCTATATGCAGGTTTACAAATCTTCGTCTGCCTCCTTGCTTTTTTCCTTCAACCGGTGCCGTAATGGTATCGCTGGTTGGCTTTGCTTCCGCATTCTTCTTACTGTGCTGAACAAAAAAGTAATACCCCAAACCACCGGAGAGGAGCAAAAACATGATGACGAGGGCTTTTTGCATGGGCTAGTTCTGCAAAATAAAAACGGGCAACAATTCGCATTATTGCCCGTGCTTATAAATTTTGTTTGTTGTTTAATTTCTGGTAGCGCAGTTCTTTCTTGTTCCTACAGGGAACATAGGCAAATGCTTGTTCAGGTTATTAGCCCCGTTGGTAAACAACCAGCAGTCGTTCAATTTAATAGTGCTGCCATCCATTGCCATTACATCTAAAAAATCGATACGCAAATCGCCTTCGCCTTTATGCGGCCCGCCCGATTTCGTAGACTTAGTAACAACTGCATGCACTTTAGCACCTGCCGGTATAACTACTACACCATTTATTTTTACATCTTCTACCACTTCAAACGGAGCTGTAGAGCCTTGCTTATATTTATCTACATCTATCTGTACTTTTGTAATACATGGAACGGTTGTGCCCTCCGTTATGGCGGTTTGTGCAGCAGCAACAAAAAAAGAAAAGGCAAATAGCAGCGAGCATGTGAGTTTCATGTTTGTATTGTTTTTATGTTTTAAGAAATGTTGTTTTTATGTTGGCGGCTAAAATATTAAAAACAATTTTGCAGTCAATAAATTGGCGCAATATATAACAACCCACACATACAAAAGTTTGTGCAATTAGAAAAAATGTTAACCCTAATTACCTGTTAAAACAACATCTACAGGAAGAATCACCAAAAAATAATATTTCCTTACTAATTCTGTTTTGAAATTTCAATACTTTAATAGATTAGCCTCAACTAAAAAAAACAATTATGAAAAAGACAATGTTAATTCTTATGGCAGTGGTAATTTCTGCCGGTTGTGTGTTTGCGCAAGAGCCGCAAATTCCGGATTTTAAAAACAAGCCCATGTTGCTTAAAAAAGATGGCTCTTTAGGAAGCCTCGAAAAACCAACACAAGAAGTTAAATCGAAAATGAAAGGTATGGCAGGTTATGGTGGCAGTATGACCACGTTTTTGAACATTTTGGGCGGACACTCTCCTATTTTGATTGACCCGAGTGAGGCTCAATCTATTCTTAAAATGGGCGATGCTGAAGTTGACCCTGAAGGTTACTTATACATTACTAAGGTAATTGTAGCTAAAGATACCCGCGAGTTAGAATTAGCTCAAAGTGCTGCAATTACTCCATTTGGCGCTGGCGGCAAAGGTAAATCAGTTCAGCGCGATGATATTAAATGCGAGTTCACTAAAGTGGCTCCGGGCGTTTACAAATTCGTTCCTTCTACTCCGCTTACACCGGGTACTGAATGGGGTATTGTATTACCGGGTAACGTAGCTTTCTGCTTTGGTACTACCGGCAAGGCTCCTAAAAAATAATTGACAGTTTTCTGTTAGGTTAAACAAAAAAAGTCCCGCGGGTTTCCGCAGGACTTTTTTGTTTAATACAACCCCTAAAGGGTGTAGAACCCTTTAGGTCGCATATCATGCTTCTTTCCTCGCTTAGTATGTTTATGTCATTAACATTGACGGCATACAAATAGAAATAATATACCGTTCCTGTGTTCAAACCAATCCCACGCAAACCACCAAACAATTTTTCCTTTTCTATAAGCTCATTCCTTCAGCTAACTTTTGCTATAAGCGAACGAGTCAATTTCAAAATTCCCAAAAACCGGTTTTAAATAAATACTGGCTTAAGGCAAAAGCCCCCAGCGTGCAGATGGAGTAAATAAAAAAGGGAATACCTTTTATATAGGCAGAAGGCTTAATGCCGTAAACAAAGTAACTCACGCACATTAAGAACAGTTTATCAAAACTGTAAGCAATGAACGTTCCGGCAGCAATACCCGGTAACCCAATTTTACCTGCCAGATAGATACTTAAAGAAACATTTAATACAATTTCAAGCACCGAAGAAACAAGCAGATACTTTGTTTGCTGCATACCGGTGAGAATAGTTTGCGGAAACAACACTCTTGGTATAACCAGCAGCAGATAAATATTGAAGAGGATAGAACTGTAAACAAAACTCTCGCTGAACACAAAGCGGTAAAGCACCGGGCTGAGCAACATCAGCACAATTGTAAGCGGAAAAAAAATGTGCATCAGCTTACCTGATTTCTCTTTCAACGCTTTTAAGCCGTCTTCGAGATTAGCAGCAATAGCAGGAATCATAGCCGTGCTAAACGTATTGGCAATAATCAGCAACACCGGTAACTCCTTTGCACCGTAGCGGTAAACCGCAAAAAACATATCGTTGAACTTTGCCTTTACAATCACCCCGTCAATGTACTCAGCCGAGCCGCTTACGAATATGGAGAAGATAAGCGGAAGCGACAGTTTAAGATTAGTAGCCTGTAGTTTGAAATTAAACTTAAATGAGGCAAACCGGTTGAGCAAAAAAACAGCAAACACCATTCTGCCCATCGCCACAACAATTAACCCATACATCGAATACTCAATAGAATAATTCAACAACACCGGAACCACCGCAGCAATAACCGAAAGCAAGGCGGTAACTATTCCATAAACCACAATCTCTTTCTGCTTCTCATTTAAAAACAAAACGTACTCGCTCACAAAAGATGGATTGGTGAGCAGCAGATAAAATATAGAAAGATGAACAAGGTTGCCGCCAGTCTCCTTATCTAAAAACGAAAGAAAGTTTTGCGAAAACAAACGCAACACAATAGCAGCAGTAATACTGAAAAAGAAAAGCGTAATAAAAGTATTGAAGAGCACCGCCTTCTTTTCTTCCTCACTCTTCTTCGGGTAGATAGATAGCATGGAATTAATAATGCCGCTCACCCAAAAAAAACTGACCATGCCACTCACCAGTATAAACGTTTCAAACTGCCCGATAACACTCTGCGGCAATTGCAGCTTGGCAAAACAAATTCCAATCAAAACAAAACTACCGTACCGGATAAGCTGAAACAACTGAAGCGAAGAAAGATTCGAAAGTTTGAACACTGCCTGTTTCTTGTTTAAATAATCAAAACGTTATTGCGAGGCTCTGCAATAAATAAAGTTAAGCCAACACTCAAAAGTAGAAATATTGATAGCTTTGAATTCTAATTCTAAAAAAGATGCACAGAAACTACATTGTCTTATTGTTGGCTGCCGTTCTCACCACAACAGTATTTGCTCAAACCGGTAAGCCCCTGTTCGAAAAAGGCGGAATTAAAATTTATGCAGCCGATAAGTCCGCAGACTTTCCCGATGCGGAGCTTCATCTTTCCTCACCGGTAACCGGTGCAACTATTGCCGAAGGTAAAGACACCTTTAACTTTGAAGTAAAGAACTACACCTTAGGCGCACAAACACCAGACGCTGACCAAAAACTCTGTGCTAACTCAGCGAAAGGTCAGCACATACATTTCATTTTAGACAATTCACCTTACTTCGCCTCTTATAATTCGCAAATAGTTCAGGATGTAAAGTCCGGTCATCATGTTTTGCTCGCATTTCTTTCGCGCTCTTATCACGAAAGCTTAAAACATAAAAAGGCATACATCTTAAAAGAGTTCAATGTAGGGAAAGATGCAAAAGATAACTTCAATGAAAAAAGTGCACACCTCTTCTTCAGCCGCCCTAAAGGAGAATACGTTGGCGAAAAAGAAGTGAAGCGCGTAATGCTCGACTTCTATTTAGTGAATTGCGAGCTTTCTGAAAAAGGATATAAAGTTCGTGCTACCATCAACGGTACCGAATTTATTTTTACCAAGTGGCAGCCATACTTTATTGAAGGCTTACCGTTGGGAGCCAACAAAATAAAATTAGAGTTGTTCGATAAAAAAGGTGAACCGGTAAAATCTCCCTTCAACGGTGCAGAAAGAATCATCACATTGAAGACTGAACCATTGAAAAATTGACCTTCCGTTTCAGATTCTGCTACAGATGATTATTTTTGCGTTAACACGGTGGCTTTAGCTCAGTTGGTTAGAGTAGCGGTTTGTGGTACCGCTGGTCGTGGGTTCGAGCCCCATAAGCCACCCATAGTAAAACGAAAAAGGTCAGCAACTGCTGACCTTTTTTATTTTTGACCTGCTCAAAACAGAAAGAATGAGAAAAATAAGATTTCGTGAAGCCCTCCGTGAAGCCATGAGTGAAGAAATGCGCTTAGACCCTTCGGTGTTTTTAATGGGCGAAGAAGTAGCCGAATATGATGGTGCGTATAAAGTAAGCCAGGGAATGTTAGCCGAGTTTGGCGCAAAGCGCGTAATTGATACACCTATTGCCGAACTTGGTTTTGCAGGAATTGGAGTGGGTGCTGCTATGAACGGCACACGCCCCATTATTGAGTTCATGACATGGAACTTCGCCATACTCGCTTTCGACCAGATTATTAATGGTGCAGCAAAAATACTTCCGTTAAGTGCCGGTGCGTTTGGTTGTCCCATTGTGTTCAGAGGTCCGCAAGGTGCTGCGGGGCAGTTAGGGGCTACACACTCGCAGAATTTAACCAACATGATGGCATCTGTGCCCGGCTTAAAAGTTGTTTCTGTTTCCAATCCTTACGATGCTAAAGGTTTATTGAAATCTGCCATTCGCGATAGCGACCCTGTTATATTTTTTGAAAGCGAAATGATGTACAGCGATATGGGTGAAGTGCCGGAGGAAGAATATTTAATTCCGATTGGTAAATGCGATGTAAAGCGCGAAGGGACTGATGTAACCCTTGTTTCTTATAACAAAATGATGAAGGTGGCATTGAAGGCAGCTGAGGAATTAGAGAAGGAAGGAGTAAGTGCCGAAGTAATTGACCTTCGCACCATTCGCCCGCTTGATATTGAAACCATCATTAATTCAGTTAAGAAAACCAACCGGTTAGTAATTGTTGACGAAAGTTGGCCGTTTACTTCCATAGCTTCTGAAATTACTTTCCAGGTGCAGCGATATGCTTTCGATTATCTCGATGCTCCTATCCGCAGAGTTTGCGGGGCAGATACTTCTATGCACTATGCACCTAATTTGGTGGAGGCCTATTTACCTTCCGTTGCCAAAGTAATGGAAGCAGCAAAGCAGCGGTAGAACATTCTGTTAAACCTACCTTAACTTTGTCTTGATTATGCTTTATTTGCCACCGCAAAGCAATGTCAATAAACTCAGAACATACCGAAAGCGCAAAACGCATTTCAGCCGATAGAAAAAGAACAAACCTGTTGCGCGTACCTGAGCAGGCAGCCATTGCGTTCTTGTGCCGTTATATGCCCCCGTTCATTTCGCCAGATATGCTTACGGCTATTTCATTATTGGCAAGCATTATCATCTTCTATGGGTTTTGGCTAGCTAAGGGCAATCCTTACTTTTTTGCTGTTTCTATTTTTGGTTTTGCCTTGCAATGGTTTGGCGACTCGCTTGATGGTCGTATTGCCTATTACCGCAACATTCCTCGCAAGTGGTATGGCTTTGCGCTTGACATGTGTATGGATTGGGTTTCTACTGTGTTGATGGGTTTGGGCTTTTACTTTTACCTGAGCGATGAATACAAAATTGTAGCCTTTGTTTTTATTGCCTGCTACGCATGGATAATGATTTTGACATTAATGAAATACAAAATAACTGGCAGCTATTCCATTGACAGCGGTTTGCTGGGACCAACCGAATTACGCATTGGTATTTGCGGAGTGTTGTTAGCGTCCATGTTTTATCCTGGAGTATAGGTTGTGTTTGCCTGCGGTTTAGTAAGTATAGTAACCGTGATAGATTTTATTGAGTTTAAGAACGTATTAAAATTAGGCGATATGCGCGACAAAGAGGAAAATGCAAAAAAGAACCGCGCATAATTCTTCTGCAGATAACACTCTTCGCCATTCTATTTACACTTTCGGCAAAGCACAATTTTCGGCATTTGTAGGTGGCATGTTCGATTATGCGTTCATGATTATTCTCACAGAATTCGGGCATTTGCATTATACAAAGTCTATTGTTATCAGCGGAATCTTTGGGGCGGTCATCAACTTTTCTTTAAACCGGTACTGGACATTCAAAAACCGTGATGTTTCTAAGCGAAGACAATTGCGCAGATTTGTTTTTGTAGTAATAGGGAGCATTGCACTAAAAAGCTCAGGCACCTATTTGCTTACTGAACTTTTTAAACTAGACTATAAACTAAGCCGCTTATGTATTGATGCCGTTGTTTCGCTTGGCTTCAATTTTACCCTGCAAAAATACTGGGTGTTCAAAAAGTAGCACTACAAACTTGTCCGCAGAATAACTGCAAAGTGGTCGGACAGGTCTTTATGCTTTTTATTCCATTGTTTTTCGCACTGCATTACGCTGCGCGTAGTATTCCTGAATATTACTCCGTTCAGTTTTACAAAAACATAATCAATCAAATTTCTCCGGGTAGGATTGTAACTATCCATATCGTTTAGCAAGTGGTCGCTCGTGCATTTCAAGTCGGTGCAAATTTCACCATCTTCTGCCTGCAAAGCGTCTATCAGTTTAGGATAAAGAAAAGTGTCTATTCTTTTAGTATTAAAATCTCCGCATGCAAATTGCGGCACACCGGTTTGTTCGTGACGTTTTAATAACTCACCAGCTTCTTTGTACTGTGAAATTTTTAGCTCTCTGCTTCCACCGGCTTCCATGTGCGTGCCGAGCAATTGAAACGATTTTACCGGATGCTGCACTTCTATTAACAAAGCCCCTTTTCTGGCTAATTTATCAATACCTTCCAACCACGAATACCGGATACTTTCGATTTCCTTCAACGGATATTTGCTGAACACTAATACACCTCCTGCCCGTTTATAAGTAATCACTTTTCTGTTTTGAAAGCCTTGTGTGTACGGGTAAACGGGCTTTAGTTTTTTTCTAAGCATCCTCACTGCCTTGCCGTCATACGATTCTTGAAAAACAATGACATCGGGTGATTCCTTAAGCAATACATCGGGTATTATTCGCGCACGTATATAGGATGGTGATGTAAAAACATGGCTCCACGGGGCAGCATTTTTATGTTCCATGTAAGGATGCTTATTTGTGTTGCCGTAGAATCTTCACCGGTTGGTGCGGACGAAGCCGCAATTGAAATGAATAGAAGAGAGAGCAGAAGAAGTTTTTTCATGAGCATTGTAAAGTAGTAGCTGGTGAATTTAATTGGTAACTGCCCAAAAACAAGAAAGCCTTCCAATTGGAAGGCTTTCTATAAAATTTTAACTCAAAATATTACTTGCTGATAGTTAAACGCTTGATAGCAGTTTTGTCAGCAGATTGAATTTTCACTAAGTAAGTTCCGTTAGCAAGGTCGCTGAAATCGAAAGTTTTAGTGAAAGTAGAACTTACATCAGAAGCGTTGAAAGTTTTAACTTCTGAACCAATAACGTTGTAAACCTTGATAGAGATGTTTTTCTCAACACCATTAACCATTACGCTTACGTTTCCGTTAGTTGGGTTTGGCAATAAGTTGATTGCATTTGCAAAAGTAACATCTTCGATACCGTTTACACAAGCAGCGTTAGAAGCAGCTAAAACAGTAACACTTGAAGAGTATGGGAAACTGCAACCAGCACTATCTACAGTTAAAGTAACGGTATAAACACCTGGGTTTTGGTAAGTATTTGTTCCGTTAGTTAAAAACGATTGTTGACTATCACCAAAGCTCCAAACAGAACTCCAGCCGTTCAACTGAACAGTAGTATTAGTAAAGGTTAGCGGCACATCTTCGCAAAGTGGCGAAGGTTTGGTAAAGCTTACGGTATTGGTAACACCAGGATATTGAACAACTACAGATGCGCTTGCTGAACAACCTGAGTTATTGGTAACAGTTACACGGTAAGTTCCGGGCGTATTTACTTGAATAGTAGAAGTTCCTGTTCCGGTAGCACCTGTGCTCCAAGTATAATTTTTACCTGTAGTAGAGCTTGAACCCGTTAAGTTAGTAATAAGTGTAGCGTTAGCACCGCAGTTGATTGTAAGCGGGTTAGCGTTAGTTATGTTAACTGTGATACCTTTAGAAGCAACGCTAACAGTAGCAGTAGTAGTAATGCTGTTTGCATCAGTAACAATTACAGTTACAACTGCATTGCTGTTTCCAATAACTAATTGTGTTTGTGCAGCACTTGGGTCAGTAATAGTTCCGTTGGTAGTTGCCCAGTTATAAGTAAATGGAGTATTGTTTGAACCGAAGGCGTTAGCATTCAAATTTAAAGTTGCACCAGGGCAACCTTTTAATGAATCAGCTGTGATAACTGCACCGTAGTTTACGTTTGCAGTAACATACGCTGGCATTACAATGTTCTGAATAGCAAAATTCTCGCAGCCGCCAATGGTGTAACCACCGCTTTGGTCGCAATCGTAGAAAATGGCGTTGCCGTTTCCTAAGTTCTCATAGTAACCAGAGAAGTTAGATGGAGGAGTTCCGTCTTGAGTAAGATTCAGGTAGTAAGCTGAGTTGTTACCCGCCTTAGAAAGTTCTGCCTGGCAAGCATCAGCACATTCATCGCGCATACCTGCAAGAATATTAAACGTGTTAGCTGTATCTGCTTTGTAGTCAACACGGATACCAAACGACTCTCCTTGTGGGAAAGAAACATTCGGGAAGAACGTAAGAATGGTAAAGTTAGTAGCGTTCAATGGAATAGTAGAGTTTGTGCTAATCACAGTATCCCAAATAACAGGTGTAGTGAAAGTTGCAGCCGGTGTTGAATATCCGGTTACTACCGCTGCATTTGTATTAAACACAGTTAAATGAATTGTATCGAAATTATTTACACCGGTTTTGTGGTCGTGAATAAAGAAGATATCAAAGCTATCTAAAGTTAATGTAGCACTTGAAGCTGGAATAAAGGTAATTGCGTTGTTACTGTTTACATCAACATACTGTAATGTATCGTAATAAACAGCTGCGTAGTCCAAGTTGAAGTTATCGGTGTTGCTAAACTTTGAGTTCAAACCCCAAATGTATCTGTTGTAAACGTAACCGTTGTCTGTTGCATATTGGTCATCGTTTCCATCATAATCAAGGAGTAAATTGGTTGAAGCCGCTCTGCTCGAGCTGATGTTGGTTGCCTTTTTAGTTACTGGCGGAGCTGGTTTCAGGTTTGAAATTACTGAAGCGTCCACCGGACGGTAGTTTGTTTGGGCAAATGCTGCACCAACCAAAGCTACAAGGCAAAAAAGAGTAAATAACTTTTTCATAGTGCCGTTTTTGATTTTGTTTAGTTTAATAAATAATTGTTTGGTAAAAGTAATTCTGTTTTTGAAATAGGAGCGCAAATCAACACAAAAAAGTGAGTTAATCAAAAAATATGACAGTTTTGTGACAATTGCATAAAGTGAAGATAATAAGGCGGCTTTTGGCTTTGTTGTAAGTAGCCTTCTTTCGCTTGTAAATATGCGCCTTCTACCGCTCGTAATAGCAAGTTCTGCAACGGGGTTCGTAGCTGTCTTTCTCTCCTAAAAGTATTTTGCCTTTATCGGCTGTTTTGCGATACGAGAAGTGAGCAATGTCTCCACATTTCATGCAGATAGCGTGAACCTTGGTAATATAGTCGGCAATGGAGAGCAACTGCGGCATGGGCCCAAAAGGCTTGCCTTCAAAATCCATATCAAGCCCGGCTATAATTACACGCGTTCCTTTTTGGGCTAATTGTTCGCAAACGCTCGGCAGTTCGGCATCCAGAAACTGCGCTTCATCAATGCCTACTACTTCTATTCCATCTGCCAGCAGCAAAATATTTTCGGAATGTGTAACCGGTGTGGAGCGGATAGAATTAGAATCGTGCGAAACTACATTCACCGCATCGTAACGGGTGTCAATGGTTGGTTTGAATATCTCTACTTTCCGGTTGGCAATTTGCGCGCGCTTTAATCTGCGGATGAGTTCTTCGGTTTTGCCGCTGAACATGGAACCGCACACTACTTCTATCCATCCTTTTTTCTCTCTTGCGTTAAGCGGCTCTATAAACATGTGTTGGTGATTGGTTGATTTGTGATTGGTGATTAATAAAATCAATCACACACTTTAACCATTTATTTTACGTTTGTTTTTAAATAGCAATTTATGAAGCCGTCAAAAATATCGGAATTATTAGAAAAAGTTAATCGCCTTGCTACTGCTGATAATTTAAGCCTGCTTGAAATTGATTTACTGAAACAGCATTTGCGCGATTTATATGATGTAGTAAGTGACATGAGTATTACCGATGATAACACCAGCAATGGAAAGCAGGAAGTAAAACCCGCAGTTACAGTTACTAAACGAACACTAAACCCGAATCAAAATATTTTATTGAACGAAGAACCGGTGGTGAAAAAGGAAAAGGCGTTATTGGAAGCAACACCAACAATAGTTGAACCGGTGAAACAAAAGAAAGAAGAACCGGTGGTAAAAGCGGAAGTAAAACAAAAGGAAACGGTTTCAAAATCTTCTATTAATGAATCGGTGGAATCTGTTTCATCGCTGAACGAAAAAGTTAAGACCGGCTCTAAAGAAGTCCACCGCAAGCTTTCTACCAAGCCGCTGAAAGACTTAATTGATTTGAACAAGAAGTTTATTCTGCTCAACGAATTGTTTAAAGGAAACAGCGAAGCCTTTTCTGCCGCCATCCACCATATTGATTCGGTAGCCGATTATGCCGAAGCCGAAGCTTTTATTAAAGCAGAACTGCATACCAATTATTTTTGGGATGAATCCTCGCAGTCTGTTCGCATGTTTATGAAGCTGGTTAAGCAGAAGTTTGGAGAGGAATAATTTACTTGCCATTTTCTAAAACTTAGAAAAACCTTCATTTTGGCCAAAAATCAGACTTTTTACATAAAAAGTAGCCATTTGACCCGATTCCGCACAATTGCGGAGTGACTCCGCGCTACTGCGGAGAGGTTCCGCGCAATTGCGGAATGACTCTGCAAGAGCATTTACAATTTCCCGTTCGCCTTCTTCCAATCCAGTTCGGCAAGCAGAAAAACATAAAGTGATTGCAGATAATTGAATTCCGTTTCCTTCAAAGTATTCTCGGCATCAATCACTTCCTGGTAAGTGGCTACCGAATTAGCGTAGCGCACATTTACATCGCGCACCACCTCTTCGGCAAGGCCAACGTTTTCTTTAATCAGTTGCAGATTGGTAGAAGCATTGGCGTAGTTGACCAGCGAAGTTTGCAATTGGTAATTGATGTTGTTGCGAATGGTGGCAAGGTTGTTTTCGTTTTTGCGAATAACCAACTTCTGCTGATTAGCCAGCGAAACTTTCTGCAAGCCATCGAAAATAGGAACGGTGAGTTTTAAACCAATGTATGACGACCAGAACCATTTATCTTTTGTAAAAATGTTTTTGTTGTCGAGCCCCTGCCCGCCAATGTAGCCGTAGCCGTTCATGGTAGGCACATACTGCATGTTTATTTTTTGCAGTTGAAGTTTATTCAAATTCTGATTCATAGTTTCTGCTTTCAACTCCACACGGCTTAGTTCGGCACTCTTAAAATCGGGATACTCCGGCAGCACATCAGTTTTTACATCTACCAGTAGGGCATCGCTCAATTCCAATTGCGCATCAATAGGCAATCCGATAATCTGCCCCAGGTTAACGCGCGATGTCTTTACCGAATCCTGCGAAATCTTCAACTGGTATTTAGCGTTCGATAGATTCAGATACGACCGGTTCAGCTCGCTCTTCAACGCATTCTGATTATCGTATTTCACTTTCGTATCGTCATACGCTTTCTGAAATCGCTCTACGCTTTTCTGCGCTTTCTTCACGCGCTCTGCGTTCAGCAAGGCAAGAAAATAGGCGCGCGAAACACTAACTTTTAAATCAATAGTTGCCTGTTGCACCTGCAAAGCCGAAAGCGTTTTCTGCTGTTTCGAATATTTCATATCGGTAACTGCCGCCATATCCAGCACCGGTTGCACCAAATCTACACCGGCAGTGGCAGAATATTTAGTTCCTTGTTGAATCGTCTTTTCTTCATCCACACCGGTAACAGGGTTTGGAAACTTCAAAGCAATTTGCCCCAGCTTTAGGTTATCGCGGAAGTCTACATTGCCATTTAGCTTAGGAAGATACTTAGCCGTTGACTCTAATTGTTTTGCCGAAACAATCTGCTGGTCTACTTTATAGTTTTGAAAAGCCGGTTGATTTTGAATAGCGTAATCAATGGCTTCGCTCAAACTCATTTTAAAATTTTGCTGGGCAGATGCCAAAACAGACACCATAACTAAAACTACCAAGAGAAAATTCTTTTGCATAACGAATATTTTACGGGTACAAAAAACTGAATTCATTCCATTACTTAAAAACCTTTTCAGTCGAACCGTTGGAAAAGCGGTTTCAAACGTTCCCTAAGTTCTGAACACCGAAGCCGGTTCTACCTTTACAATACGGCTTATGGCAGCCACTACCCCTATCATAGATATAACCAAAGTAACCACAGCAAATGCCGCATACATGCCAATGCTGTAACTAAACATTATACCCGCTTTGGCAATACCTAACCGGAATCCTTGCATCAGGAAAACGGCAATTACATAACCTATTAAAGCAAAAATAGAGGCTTGGGTTAGAATAAGATTGCGTACGTAAGCATTGGTAGCACCAATGGCTTTGAGAGTGGCATAGTCTTTCAACCGGTCGGTGGCGGCAGAGTAAAGCGTTAGGCCAATAATAATACTACCGGCTATAATAGCAAAGATGATTAGCGTACCCACCGATGTCGCAATACCACTTGAACCAAGAATAGTGCTTACAGTAGCCGATGAAAAGTCTTTCTTCGTCCATGACCTAACCCCAAACATATTATCGTCAATCATTTTGGTTATTTGCTTAGTATCAGCACCGGGCTTTATCTTTACCAGCAAAGCGCTCACCTTATCGCGCGGAAACTTACTGTAGTAGCGCGCACGGTCAATAGTAGTAAACACAAATGAAGCACCGAAACCTCGAGCACCGTTAGTTTGCAAAGTTACTTTGGCCAACTTACCTCCTATTTCAAACTGCGTTCCCATTTGCGCACCACCTAAAAGTTTTTTGTCGAAAACATCGGTGGTCACTGCATTATCGAACAACAAATTATCCGTAGTGCCACCACTAATCTTCCAAGGCCCGCCCACAAACGAAGGTGCCTGCGACCCTACCAAGGTAATCCCCCCCGATTTTCCATCACTAAACTTAGCCGATGAACCGGATATAACTAAAGGATATACGTGCTCAATGCCCGGCAGAGCTTCAATCTGTCGCTGATAGCGAGCATCAATTTGTCCTAAAGCCGCAACATTGGTAGTGCGATTATCAACTACCCAAATATCGGTATTGATATTATCCACCAAACTTGACATCATACCCGTAAGAAAAAGAAATATGCCCGTTTGTTGACCAATTAGGAAAATAGAAATAACCACGCCAAACAAAGCACCAATACTCTTAGGTTTATCATAAACTATAAATCGAATGGCAGTCTTAAACATCTTAGTTGGTCTTTTCTAGTTCAATTACTGCTTCTACTCTGGAGTTAATAAGTAGAGAAGAATTACCTATTAAGCGTATTCTTACTTCCCTCACTCTTCTATCTTCCATATTCGAACTGTCATCGCTAAACAGCGATTTCTTTTTCAAGTAGGGGCTTAGGGAAACCACTTCGCCTTCGGCCAACTTATCATCAGTGCCCTGCGTGCGGATAACCGCCTTTTGCCCCAACTTCAATTTGTTCGTCCAGAGTTCATCTACCTCGCACAAAACAGTCAATGCGGAGTTAGGGGCAAAATCGAACAGTGGCTTCTCGGTAGTTGCGGCACTGCCTTCGGTTAAATCCATGGTCAGCACCACACCATCCGATGGGGCTCTTACTTTTCTGCGCTCTACATCAATGGCAATTACTTTAGCATCGACACTAATTTCGTTGAGTTTGCTTTGCGCACTTTGCAGGGCGGCATTCAACCGGTCTATATCTTTAGCAGCCTGGTCGTAATCGGCTTTTGCATTGTCGGCATTTTGTTTGGTTTCGGCACCCTGCTCAAATATCTTCTGCAACCGCTCGTATTTAGTCTTTAGATTTTCGCTTTTTATTTTGGCGGATGTAATCTGTGCTTGTATGTTTTGAATCTCTGCATTCTGTGTGGCTACTTTTGAATTGGTTTGCACCAGTTTGGCATCTTCATAATCGTACCTGAATTCTACCAACAATTGCCCTTTCTTTACACTGTCACCGGCAAGCACATATATTTCCTTTACCAATCCGTTTACTTCGCTGCCAATGGCAGTAATCTTTACCTCCGGCTCTACTCTGCCAATAGCAATAATGCGCACCGGTTCTACTATAGTTTTAACCGTTTCACTTGCTGGTTTGTCTTCTTTGGTTTTGCAACCTGCAGACCATATAAGCAACAATAAAATAGCGAATAGCTGTTTCATCTGTATATAATTTGATTTTTTAAAGGACAGATAGAATGCCCATAGTACCATTTCCCTTTTGTAATGTTGAATCATGGGCATTTCATGTTTTTATTTCGTTTGTAAGATTTTTTAAATATTCGCTTTGCGATACTTCCAAAGCCGCACCATTCTGCACTTCTACCACACGTGTAGCATACGGCACTAAACGCTGGTCGTGTGTAACTACAATTACTCCTTTGTTCTGTTTTGCTAAATCCTGCAATTGTTTCATTACCACTGCTACCGATTTTACATCCAGCGAAGCAGTAGGTTCATCGCAAAGTAACATTGGCGGGTCAGACACCAAGGCACGCGCAATAGCTACACGCTGTTGCTCTCCACCCGATAACATTTTGGGCAAAGAATTTAGTCGGTGGGTCATACCCAGCAAATCGAGGGCTTTTATTACACGGGGCTTGGCTTCTTTATTAGATACGCCTTGCAAAGTTAATGGCAACATCACATTCTCTTCCACATTAAGCGGAGCTATCAGATTAAAACTCTGAAAAACAAAACCCATATTATTCAACCGAACGCTAGCCATCTCTTTATCGCTCAAATGATTGGTATAAGTGCCGTTAATCCATACTTTACCCTGCGATGGGTAGATAACGCAACCGAGAAGTGATAACAAAGTTGTTTTACCCGACCCAGAAGGACCAATAATGAGAATGAGTTCGCCCTTGTTGACTTTAAAATCGGTAGGCTGCAAGGCCACCACTTCAGTATCTCCGCTTTTGTATACTTTCCCAGCGCCTTCTAGCCTTGCTATTTCCATGACGTTGTAAAGAGAGTTAATAACAGCAAATAGACAAAATATTTTGCCGGTGTGGAGATGATATTAAACAGCAAACAGGTTAATCCTGTTTCATTATTACTTTCGAACCGTTATGGCAAAAGAAGCAATCAGCGTTTTCGATATTTTTAAAATAGGTGTGGGTCCGTCCAGTTCGCATACGCTTGGCCCATGGCGGGCAGCTGAACGTTTTTTGAAAGAGATAAACGTGAACGAAGTTGCCGCTCTAAAAGTCTATCTCTACGGCTCACTTGCTAAAACAGGAAAGGGACACGGAACAGATATTGCCGTTATCCTCGGATTAAATGGTGAAGACCCGGTTACGTTCGACACGACCATTCTCACCAATACAGTAGATTTAATTAATACGAAGAAGAAGATTAAACTGTCAGGCAAAACAGAAATTGATTTTGATGCAGAAAAAGATATTGTGTTTCTGAGGAAAGAGTCCCTACCCGTTCACCCGAATGCACTCAAGTTTATTGTCACGTTAAAAGATGGTTCTACCGAGGAAGGTATTTACTACTCGGTAGGCGGTGGCTTTGTGCTGAAAGATGGAGAAACCACTTCGCCTCAGCAAAATGTTTCGCTTAAATACGATGTGCATGATGCCGATGAACTTTTACAGAACTGCATGCGTGCCGGTTTAAGTATTTCGCAATTAGTAATGGAGAATGAGAAAGGATGGCGCAGCGAAACAGAAACAAAAAAGAGAATTTTGAATTTGAAAGATGTAATGTTCGATTGCATCTATCGCGGCTGTTATTCCATAGAAAGAACCTTGCCCGGTGGCCTGAATGTAGCCAGACGCGCTGCGAAGATGAACAAGCAATTACTCAAGAATGTTTCTTACAAAAGCTTTGATGAATGGATTGCCGCCATCAAAAACACAGACCGGTCATTTACCAACACTATGAACTGGATTAGCTGTTTTGCTTTAGCGGTAAACGAAGAGAATGCTTCATTCGGCAGAGTAGTTACCGCGCCTACAAATGGTGCAGCCGGTGTAATTCCCGCAGTGCTTTTGTATTATCATTTGTTTGCCGGTGGCACTGAAGATGAAAGCCTCGTTCAATTTATGCTTTCCGCTGCCGAGTTAGGAAGTTTGTTTAAGAAAGGTTCCACCATCAGCGCGGCAATGGGCGGCTGTCAGGCAGAGATTGGAGTATCAAGTGCAATGGCAGCCGGTGCGCTTACCGAATGTTTGGGTGGAAGCCCTGCACAAGTAATGCAGGCAGCAGAAATTGCCATGGAGCATCACCTCGGCATGACCTGCGACCCTATTGGCGGATTAGTGCAGATTCCTTGTATTGAACGAAACACGATGGGTGCTATCAAAGCTATTACTGCTTCGCAACTGGCATTGCAATCAGATTCTGATTTAATGAAAGTATCGCTCGATACGGTTATTAAAACCATGTGGGACACAGCTAAAGATATGAGCGCGAAGTATAAAGAAACTGCCGATGGCGGACTTGCTACCAATATACCGTTGAACGTGCCAGAATGTTAACCGGTCGTCATTGCGAGGCTCTGCGAAGCAATCCCCTTGCGCGAGGAGATTGCTTCGCTCCCAAAACCTCGCTCGCAATGACGACTACTATTTTTCAGCTTGTACTAACGAATCTATCTTCGCCTTTTCCTGAAATTCCTGAATTAGTTGTTCCGGTGTTTTACCTAAGCTGTTAAGTGTAGTTCTTACATCCTTTGCAATAGGATGCGTTGGATATACTTCTAAAAATTTCTCGTAAAGGGTTTTTGCTGCGTACGGATTGCCCACTTCGTTCTCGTAAATAAAGCCTTGTAAGAACAAAGCAAACGGACGTTTAGAAGCCGTTGGATATTTATCGTAAACCTTTGAATACAATTCAATACTGCGCAATGGCTTGTGCATGTAGCGATAGAAATCTGCTGCTTTAAATAAATAGTTGGCACCGGTGGTATCATTTGGATAACTATCGGCATAGGCTTCGTAGTCTTTCAGTAAAGCGTTTACAACAGCTGTATCTACTTTGTCTTTCTTTGCGCTTTCCATCAATCCCTTTTCTGCATTTTCAATAGAGCGTTTCTGCCATTCCTGTTTAGGATTACAGGAAGCAAGCGCAAGCACAACAACGAAAGCAACAAATAATTTATTCATCGTAAAAAATTTAGTGGGCGAATATAAAAATGGTTGACAGTTGACGGTTAGCAGAAAATACAAGAGGCATCCTTTCGAATGCCTCTTGTATTACCGTCAACTACGAACAGTTAACTATGAACTTATTCTACGCTCATCAATTCGGTATCGAAAATTAAAGTAGCATTTGGTGGAATAACACCACCTGCGCCATTTGCTCCATAACCGAGGCTGGCTGGAATAATCAATTTAATTTTCGAACCTACTTTCATTAACGCAATACCTTCATCCCATCCGGCAATTACCTGATGCTGACCTAAAGTAAATGGAAGCGGTTGGTTGCGGTCGTAAGAAGAATCAAACTTCTTTCCGTTTGCTAAAGTTCCGGTGTAATGAACCTGAACTTTTTTACCGGCAACGGCTTGTGCACCGGTTCCTTCTTTTTCTACAATGTAGTATAACCCGCTGGCGGTTTTCTTAGCGTTAGGGTATTTTGCTTTTACTAGTTCTTCTGCTGTCATAGTTGTTGCTTTTGCTTCGTCAGCTGCATTCTTTTGAGCCACTGCAATGTTATCTTTAAAACTCTTTAATCCATCAAATGCTTCGGCTTCTTTTCCAACGCGGATAATTCTTACCGTATTCATTTTATCGCCTTGTGCAATTTTGTTTACCACATCTTGTCCGGCTACCACATTTCCGAAAACGGTGTGTTTATCGTTTAACCAGGTAGTTGCTACGTGTGTGATGAAGAACTGAGTAGAGTTAGTTCCCGGTCCTGCATTAGCCATTGCCAATACACCCGGTCCGTTTAAGCGAAGGCTTGCATCAAACTCGTCAGGAAATTTATAGCTGGTCATAGAGCCGCTACCGTTGCCGGCTGCATCGCCACCCTGAATCATAAAGTTAGGGATAACGCGGTGAAAGGTAAGACCATCATAAAATGGCTGACCGGTAGGTTTGCCGCACTCTGCTTGCTTGCCTTCGCAAAGAGCTACGAAGTTTCCAACGGTCATTGGGCATTTTTTGTATTCTAAAGTAGTTACGATTGTTCCTTTATCGGTGTTGAATTCGGCATATAGGCCGGGTTCGTTTTTCCAATTAGGATTTTCTGTGCTCGGTTGCACCGGTGTTTCTGGATTTGCCACGATTGGTTCTTCTGTTGTTTTGTTTCCGTTTGCATTGCATGAACTAAGCATACCTGCAAACAGCGTAAGGGTTAAAAAAAATGGTTTTGTAATTCGATTCATAGTTGTTGTTTTTGGTTTGTTTATTGTTTGATATTTAATGTTTGTAATGCCTCTAAAAATTTCTTCTCGGTCTTCTCTAATCCAATTTTGCTTTTTCCTCCTGCCGCATTTCGGTGACCTCCGCCTTCAAAATGCGCGCGTGCAAAAGTGTTTACATCTACTTCTCCTCTGGAGCGAAACGAAATTTTGATAATGTCCGGTTCTTCGCTAAAGTAGGCACTTACCTGTACGCCTTCAATCTTAAACGGATAGTTGACCAAGCTTTCACTATCGCCACCCTGCAAATTAAATTTTTTTATTTCGGCTTGTGTAACCAAGATGTAAGCCACGGTGCCATTGTTCACCAATTTTAACTTCTCGTTGAGGCAGTAACCGAAGAATCGCAAACGGGTTTCGCGGAAAACATTATTCACTTTTTCGCTTACGTATTCGGGCTTTGCGCCTTTTTCTACTAATGATGCTGCTACTCGCAAAGCATTTGGTGTGGTGTTGTTGAATTGAAAGAAACCGTTGTCGGTAGCGAGACCTACATACAGACATTCTGAAATGCGCTGGTCTAATAAATCTGTCTGCTCCAAGTCGGCAATAATATCGTAGAGCATTTCGGCAGTAGCGCAATATTTTGTGTTACTGAAAGCAATTACCGCAAAGTCTTCAGGCTGCTGATGATGGTCAACCATTATTTTTTTTGCGGGAGCATTCTTTATTACATCGCCTAAGGCTTCTATCCGTGAGAGGGCATTGAAGTCAAGGCAGAAGATGAAATCGGCTGTGGTGATTTTTGCTTCGCATAATTTCTTTCCTATTTCATTTTCATATACCAGCACTTCCTCCGTTCCCTGAATCCATTTAAGATTTTGGGTAAAGGCATTTGGCGAAACGAAACTTACCTCGTGATTCAGTTTCTCTAAAAAGAATTTCCACCCCAGCGATGAGCCCAGCGCATCGCCATCGGGATTGCGGTGGGTGACAATCACTATTTTTTTAGGAGCGGAAAGAATTTCTTTAAGTTGAGCAATACTTGCTTCAGGAAATTTCATTGGGTGGCGAAAGTAACATTGGTTAGGGGTTTTGCAAAAATGCAATCGCTTACATGGTTTTGCATTTTAGCGCGAATAGAATAGGTTTGAAGAACACAACAAAAAAACAAGACTTCGCTCAAAGTCAGCATGAAAAATATTATCTCCTTTATCCCACTCATCTTCTTTTCAATTTCCGCAGTTTGCCAAACAGATTCGGTAAATAGTGCGCCAACTCCTTACGATATTAAATCATGCAAGATAACTTACCGATTTATCAACGGCATACAGCAGGGAACGAAAACAATTGTTTTTGATGATTACGGTAAGAAGGAGAAAATGATTGCCTCTACAGTAGTAAGCAATGTGAGCAATGCTGAGCGGAATGCCGGAGATACTACGCATGAAATGATAATTAAGAATGGCGCGTTTCTGTATAAAATAAATTTGAAAGACGGAGCTGGATTCAAACTGAACAGAAGTGAAACTCTTCCGCTAAATTTAGATGCACTCAGACCCGGGCAGGTTTTGATTGGAGAAGACACAGTGCTTGACCGCCCTTGTGTTGTGATTGAAGTATTCGGCTCGCTCAGAACCTGGTACTGGAATCGGATTGCTATTAAAAAGCAGGTAACCGGAACCGGTATAACTACTAAGATTGAGGAGTATGCGATTGAAATTGACGAGAACTACATTCTTGATAAAGATGAGTTTGAAGTGCCAAAGGGAATACGACTGAAATAAAAAAGGGCAACAACTTTCGCTGTTGCCCGCGCTTCATACAAACTCCTTTTACATAGCCTGTCTGACGGTTTGGCACCTGCCGCAAATATAACCCGGTTAGTTACAAGAAATGATTTTTGAGAAATTTCCGTTTTGTATTTCAATTAAGTTACATTCGCGCATTAATTAAAACAATAAATTTTTTATGGCAACAGGAACAGTTAAATTTTTCAACAACGCAAAAGGATTCGGATTCATTAAAGACAACGAAGGTGACAAAGAATATTTTGTACACGTTTCAGGTCTTGTAAACGAAATTAAAGAAGGTGACACGGTTACCTTTGAATTGCAAGAAGGAAAAAAGGGATTGAATGCAGTGAACGTTAAGTTAGCTTAATACACTGAATACTCTAACAAAACAAAAGCCCCTCGATAATTCGAGGGGCTTTTTATTTTAAAGGTTAGCCTGTTCCATAGCTACTTTGAGCTTTTGCCCTATCATAATATCGGTAGTAGTCATATTGTTTATCTGTTTCAATTCTTCTACCGTAAGCCCGTAAATAAGTGCAATGTGGTAGAATGTCTGTTTTTTTTCTACCTGATGATAACCATTGTTTGAAATGGTGTAAACAATTCCGTTAGGTCCTAAATCTTCGTTGGGTAAAACCTCACGTGTTGGCTTTTTCGGTTCAATGGAATTAAACTCCTGCCGTGCCTTTTCAATTTTGGCTACTACTGCCTGCACATCTACTACCATTTTTTGCTCGGGCACAATTGATTTGGTGTAAGCACCAGGGGTAGAATTTTCAACGGCTATATACGGCTCATACTTTTCTTGCTCCTGATTGGCAGACTCTTCTTTGACTTTTACAGCAACCGGTTGTTCGGTTTGTGCAGGTTCTTCTATTACAGCACTTGCTTTGGCAGGCGCATATTTTTTCTCCGGCATATCTTTTTTGGCAAGTGCAAGAACCTCGGATGGTGTTAAGGGGCGAATGACTACTGTTTGCCCTGCTACCAGTTTAGCATCACCTGCTAAGCCGTTGGTGGCCAGAAAATCTTTTGTACTAATGTTGTAATGCACAGGAATGGAGTAAACGGTTTCGTTCCACTCGACTGTATGTCTTAAGTATTGTGTAGGGGTTTGCGCCTGAACACAAATGGCAATTAAAATTGCCGGGATAATGCAGAAGCGTTTCATATAATTCGGTTTTAGTTTCAGAATGATTGACAACTCGCTGTTTGTGCCATACAAGAGCGAAACAGATTGCGTCTAATGGATGCTTTACGGATATGCTTCAAACTTGTTTCAAACAAGCCGAATATTGTTTTGCAAGATGGAGGATTAAACCGCTCCTGCCTTAATCTCATCAACTACGGCAGGGTCCAGCAGGGTTGTTGTATCACCTAAGTTCGAAGTATCGCCTTCGGCAATTTTGCGGAGAATTCTGCGCATTATTTTACCGCTGCGGGTTTTGGGTAAGCCTTTTACTATTTGAATTTTATCGGGGCGGGCGAAGGCACCAATTACTTTGCTTACGTGTTCGCGGATTTCTTTGCGCAACACTTCATCGTCATCTACTTTCTTATCGCAGATTACAAAAGCATAAATGCCCTGCCCTTTAATATCGTGCGGAAAGCCTACTACGGCACTTTCCACTACTACGTTGTGTTCGTCAATGGCATCTTCCACTTCGCCTGTGCCTATTCTATGACCGGATACATTAATTACATCATCAACACGACCGGTGATACGGTAGTAGCCATCTTCATCGCGCTTGCAGCCGTCACCGGTAAAGTAATAGCCTTTGTATGTACTGAAATAAGTTTGGCGGAAACGCTCATGGTCCCCAAATACGGTGCGTGCCATACCGGGCCACGGGAATTTAATGCAGAGATTACCTTCTACACCGTTGCCGCTTATTTCTTCTCCATCTCCATTCATTAGAACCGGTTGAACACCGGGCATGGGCAAAGTAGCGAAGGATGGTTTGAGCGGAGTAACGTTAGCAATAGGAGAAATAAGAACACCACCGGTTTCTGTTTGCCACCAGGTATCTACAATCGGGCAATTGCTTTTGCCTACGTTTTCGTTATACCAGTGCCACGCTTCTTCATTAATAGGTTCGCCAACTGTACCGAGAACGCGCAATGATGAAAGGTTTTTGTTTTTGAAAATTTCATTGCCGTGCGCCTGAAGTGAACGAATAGCAGTTGGTGCGGTGTAGAAAATATTTACGCGGTGTTTATCAATCATATCCCAAAACCTGCCGTGGTCGGGATAGGCGGGTGTGCCTTCAAACATGATTGTTGTAGCACCATTTAATAACGGACCATACACTAAATAGGAATGACCGGTTACCCAGCCAATGTCTGCCGTGCAGCAAAACACTTCGCCTTCTTTATAATTGAAAACATTTTTGAAAGTATAACCCACATAAACCATATAACCGGCTGTTGTGTGCAACACACCTTTGGGCTTACCGGTTGAGCCGGATGTATAAAGAATGAAAAGCGGGTCTTCGGCATTCATGCTTCCTGCGGCATGTTCTGCGCTGGCATCTTTTACTAAATCTTTCCACCACAAATCTCTTTCAGGTTTCATTTCAATTGCTGAGTCGCGGTGATTGAATACGATGCAGTTTTTGATAGATGGAGTTTGTAGCAAGGCTTCATCTACAATCTTCTTCAACTCAATTTTCTTTTCGCCACGGTAAACCGCATCGGCTGTGATAACAAATGAACATTGCGAATCGTTAATGCGGTCAATTAAAGAAGCTGCGGAGAAACCAGCAAACACTACCGAATGAATTGCCCCGATACGCGCGCAGGCTAGCATAGCAATTGCACCTTCGGGTATCATAGGCATGTAAATACATATGCGGTCGCCTTTGTTTACGCCAAGGTTTTTTAGTGCGTTGGCGAAGCGACAAACTTCTGCATGAAGTTCTTTGTAAGTAAGTGTTCTGAATTTTTCGTTCGGGTCGTTGGGTTCCCAAATGATGGCGGTTTGGTTGCCTTTTTCTTTAAGGTTTCTGTCGAGGCAGTTTTCGGTGATGTTCAGTTCTGCACCATCAAACCATTTTATATTGACTTGCTCGAAGTTCCCATCAAGAACAGTGTTCCATTTTTTCTTCCATTCAAAATCTTCTGCTACTTCACTCCAGAATTGCTCAGGTTGCTCTACGCTGCGTTTGTATTCTGCTTTGTATTCTTCGAAAGTGGAAATCTGTTTCATTGTTTCGATAACTTTAAGAGAAGCCACGAATTTCACGAATTAAATACAAGGTATTTCCTATCGGTTCTAATCCATGAAATTCGTGGCTTTGCCTTTGATTTTTATTCAACCTTTCTTCTTCAATTCATCCAGCAATTCAATCTGTTTCTTTTGAATTTCGAAAAGGTTCTTCATGTTCAGTTGCAGGTTTTTTATTTCCATTTCTGCTTTCAGGTTAATCAGGTAATCATTCTGTGCGCGCTGACGGTCTTTCAATTCTTTCCGGTTCTGGCTCATCATAATTATAGGTGCCTGTATGGCAGCAATACAGGAGAGAATTAAGTTCATGAGAATAAACGGATAAGGGTCGAATGCTTTTTGCGCGAGAATAATCGAGTTGAGTGCTATCCACGCGAAGAGAATAGAGAAGAACACAATAATGAAAGCCCAACTGCCGCCAAACTCTGCCACTTTATCCGAGAGTCTATCACCAAAGGTGGCTTCTTTATCCTGTGCTTCCATCAGCACATGCGTGAGCAGTTCATCGTCATTTATGTTCTCTGCAAAAAAATCATTGATTTTGCCAATGTCGTTTTCGGTTGAGTGTATGAGTTGATGGAGCGTATCTTTTCTGCTTTTCATCGGAGTGTTTTACAAATCTGTTTTAGAAAAATTTAAAGGCAGAATACCTTTCACTGAATTAACCGAATAAACTTCGCCTTCCTCTCCCATCAAAATTATCTCGATGTTGTTATTGAAGCGCGTTTCATATTCCAGCAATCTTTGACGGCAAACTCCGCAGGGTGCAACCGGATGATTAATTACGTGCCTTCCGCTTTTTACAGTGATGGCAATTTTCTTTACTGCCACATTTGGATATAATGCAGAGGCAGCACTCAGCGCAGTCCCCTCCGCACAAATGCCTACAGGAAAGGCAGCGTTCTCCTGATTGGTACCGGTAACGGTTTCGCCATTTGCGAGAAGAACCGTTGCTGCAACTTTAAAGTTTGAATACGGAGAGTAAGAATCTTTCAACGCACTCTTTGCAGAGGCAAGAAGCAAAGCATCTTCTTTTGAAAGCTCATTTACATTTTCGAAAACACGGAGAGTGAATTTGAGTTCTTTCTCTTTCATAGTATTTTATCAATGAGGGAATTTGAAAATATCTTTCGCTTTGTCCTGCAAGGCTTTCTTTGCTTTTTCTTCTGCTTCCTTCTTCGCTTTTTCGGCTGCTTCGCGGGCTTTCTTTTCCAGCTCTGCTTTCTGTTTGTTTAATTCCTCTTCTGCTTTCTTCTTCAACTCCTCCGCTTGTTTCTTCGCCTCTTCCTCTGCCTTTGCTTTTAAATCGTTTACGGTATTGGTAACTATATCTTTTACAGAGCCGCCACCGCCTGCGCTCACATTCGAAAGTTTTACCTGTGGCTTGGAAGTAGTACCGGTTACCTTGAAAGTGAAATTAAGGATATCGGGAACTTTAGCACCCAGGCCCGGTATCTTTGACAGATAGCTTTGTGCCAATGCACCGGCACCGCCTAAATCTTTAGTAGGCACATCCATGCGCATATCATAATCAATGCTTTGGTCGAAACCGTTGCTGCCTTTTACGTTTACATTGTAGCCGTTGCCGAATTTTAAATCAGTAGGGTCAACGTTCACGCGACCGTCTTTAAATTTGAGAACCGTGAATGCATTCTTCAATTCAAGATTTTGAAGCGCAGGAATTTTTGCCACCTCGGTTATTTTTTGAAGAATAGGTAGACCGACAATTTTTGCAGATGGTATTTCAACCTTACCATCGCCAACGAGTGAGTTATAATCTACACTCATATCGCTGTTCAGTTTACCGGAGCCTTTTAAATCGCTGCTGAAATTACCCTGCACATATTTGATAACCGGTGCCAGTTTTTCGCTCATGCCCACTGCTTTATAGGTTTGCTGAAAGTCGAAATTGTTGATGTCGTAAGTAAACGTTACATCGGGATGCGTTCTGCCCTTAGTATCGTATTTAGCCGAAATAGTAGCATTGCCTCCTAAGAGATTAGCAAAAATGTCGTTCAGGTTAATGGCTTCGTCTTTAATAATTATTTGCCCCTTCGCATTTTCTAAAACAATTTTCTCGTAAAGTATTTTTCCTATTTGCGAGTTGGCTGTAAAGTCAATATGCGCAGGCACTTTAAAGTATTCTGTTTTTGCCGTGTCAACTGTTTTAGGTTTTGCGGCACCGGTTGCCGGTGTTTCATCTTTCTTCAGCCATTCGTTAGCATCAAACTGCGATGAGCGGAGATTGATATTGCCCACTAAATCGCCTTTGCCAAAAGCATACGCCATAAAGTTATCGAGCGTACCGGTGGCGTTGAAATCGCTTTTGCCGATTGCCGAAGAGAAACTGTTGAGCGTAACGTTCTGCGGATTAAAAGTCATTTGCATATCCATTACCCGCACCGGCATAGGTGTTTCCTTAGTGTCATACACTAAATTGGTCACCTTCATGTTACCGGCTGCTTTAATGGCTTCGTAATTCTTTTTGTCTACATCGCTTTTCTTTCCTTTAAAATCAAGGCTCAGATTCAGCAAACCGCTGATGGTTTTTAAACCTTCTATAGGATAGAACTTAGGCACGTTTGCCAAATCCATTCTGCCTACAATGTTGGCAATTACATTCGGGTCGCTCACCGGTGTGCGCACATTTATCTTTGCATCTATCGGGTCGCTTCCTGCTTCCAGGTGAAGCTTTGAAACATCAACCACCGTTAAATCCAATCCGCCTTCGGCTTTTGAAATATTGGATGCAATAAAAATGTTCTTCACTGCCACCGGTAGGTCGGGGTATTGAAACATACCGTTGTTTACTTTCAGGTTTAGGTTAAATGAAGGATAGCTTTCACCTTTCATTTCACCTTTTACTTTTCCATCAAGCGCGAGTGAGCCGCTGGTCTTTATCTTATCAAAATCTTTTTTGTAAACCGCAGGAATGAGCGAGAGAATGCTTTTGAACTCTGTTTGCTTTGATTTGAAAGCTACATCCAATGCAGTCGCGTCTTTCTTGGTCTGCACAAAACCATCAAACTGCAACGCAAGGTCGTTCAGGCTGATGGTGTTTTCTTTAAACGTGTATTTGCTGGCAGCATTATCTACCGAAATATTTACATCGGCATTCAGCTTTGCTTTACTTATGTAAGCTACCGCTCCGCTTTTATAGGTAAGCTCTGCAATACTTGTTTTGGTAACAAAATCGTAGAGCGCATCGGTTACATTGCCGCTACCTTCAAAATCTAAATCGTGTATTTCGGCATACGATGCACCGGCTTTGTCATCGTAGGTAATGTTGCCACTTTCTATTTTGTATTTCTTTATCTCAAGCGAGAAGGCAGAGCTTTCCGTTGCTGCAGCTTTGTCTTTGGTTGGCTTTACTATATCCCAGTTTGCCTTGCCATCGTAATTAACTTTCGCATTAATGTTTGGCTCAATCAAATTAAGCGCAAGCAGTTTATACTTCTCTCCTTTTATTACGCTCATCAGGTCAACGGTGAAGTTGAAGTTCTTCGTGTAGATGAGCGTATCGCCTTTAAACGAATCTATACCCACTACACTTAACTCATTCAACGAAAAACTGAAGTTAGGGAAACTGCGGATGAGCGAGAGGCTGAAATCGCCATAATCTACTTTCGCATTTAACCTGTTATTTATTTCTTCTTTTACGCGCGCGTTTATTTTGTCTTTAAATAAAAACGGAACAGCCACTACCGCTGCCACTAACAGCAGTATAAAAACCGCCAAACCTATTAAGACCTTTTTCATTGTTCAAATTGTGTTTTGCTAATGTAATTGTTCAACCTTAATTGAACGAATAAACGCAAACCGTTTAGGAAAATTATGTTTTGTGGGAATTCTGTAACAAAAAGATATGTGAACCGTCAAAGTGCGTAGTAAGGTTTTCTCCTACTTCGACAATTTTTTTCTCCCGCAAACGTCAAATCATCTTTCAAAAGAAATATCTTCGCACTCCTTCAAAATGATAAATATGACAACACGGGTTTACACATGGGCTATTGCATTGCTGATTCTCTCCTCTTTTTACACGCAAACAACCTTCGCCACCAACGATAACATCAACGAAAACATTGTAGCCACCAAACAGGGAAAAGTTCGTGGCGGTATAGAAAGAGGCGTAAGCGTTTGGCGCGGTATTCAATACGCGCAGGCAGAACGTTTTTGCGCACCCAAAACACCCTTAGCGTGGGAAGGTGTAAAAGATGCCACTAAGTTTGGCTATGTAACCCCACAGGTAAAAAGCGGTTTAAATGGCGATGGGCAACAAGGCGAAGATTGCCTGAACCTCAACATCTGGTCACCGGCAGCCGATGGCAAAAAGCGACCGGTTATGTTTTGGATTCACGGTGGCGGGTTTATTGTAGGCACCGGCTCGGCAGATTTATATAACGGCACTAATCTTTCAAAAAATGGCGATGTGGTGGTAGTAACTATCAATTACCGCTTGGGCCCTTTGGGCTTTCTTTATTTCAAGAACACAGGTACCGCCAACAACGGTTTCGAAAACAACCTCGGCATCCGCGACCAGATAGCCGCCCTGCAATGGGTAAAAGAAAACATTGCCGCCTTCGGTGGCGACCCGGATAACGTAACTATCTTTGGTGAGTCAGCCGGTGGTACAAGCGTAGAAACTCTGCTTTCTGCCAAAGTTGCTACAGGTTTATTTAAAGGTGCCATTGCCGAAAGCGGCCCGCCATCTATTTTATGGTCTGCCGAAATTTCACATGGCATTACCAACAAGTATTGCTCGCTGTTGCACGTAAACCCCGATAGCATTGCGCAGTTAAAAAACATTCCGATTGATACGCTTATTGCAGTAGAAGAACTGTTGCTGCGATACATGATAGATTCTACCAACCAAAAAGTGTTTTCGCCTACTATTGACGGACAGTTGCTTACCAACGATATTTTTATGTGCATGAAACCTGATTTGGCCAATAGTGTGCCGGTAATGATTGGCACCAACCACGATGAAGCCACCATGTTTGCCAGCAAGAAGCTGAAAATGATGCCTGATAACTCAGAAGGGCTGGATAAGTATTTCAGCGAAGCTACCTCTAAAGAAAATCACAAAAAGGTAGTTACGGCTTACAGCAACTATCCTAAGAAAAGCGGTGTAATGGATATATTGACCGATGCTATTTTCCGTATACCGGCCATACGCATAGCCGAATGCCGCAGCACCTACGCTCCGGTTTACATGTATAGGTTCGAGTGGTCAAGCTTTCTGTTGAATATCTCCGGTCGCAAATCTTTCCACGGGTTAGAAATTCCTTTTGTGTTTCAATCTACCGAAGGCAAAACAGGTAAGTTGCTAAAAGCTATTGCCAGTAAAAGGCTCATCAATCGCTTATCGGGCGAAATGCAAACGGCTTGGATAAATTTTGCGCGCTACGGAAACCCTAACGGCACCGGTGCCGAAAACTGGAAGAAGTATGAAGCCGAAGAACGCGCTACCATGATTTTCAGTAAAGAAAGTAAACTGGTAAAAGACCCCGATGCCAAGCAACGCGAAGCATGGGATGGGGTTGTTTATTATTAAACCCCTTCCTTTTCGGCAAAACTCATTGTTGGGTTTATTAATGGATTAAAAATCCAAACTCCTAGTTAATAGAAGGAAGCTTGCTAAATCGAAAAGGAAGTTTTAGAATTCAATAAGAAAGCTTTGGAAATCGAAAAGGAAGCTTTAGAATTCAATACGAAAGCTTTAGAATTCAATACGAAAGCTTTAGAATCCGAAAAGGAAGCTTTAGAATTCAATACGAAAGCTTTGGAATCCGAAAAGGAAGCTTTAGAATTCAATAAGAAAGCTTCCCAATCGAAAAAGAAAGCTTTGGGATCCAATAAGGAAGCTACGGAGAGCATTTATGGTGTAAAATAGCGACACCTTTCTACCTGACAAAAGAAGTTTGCTAAGACTTTGCTTCATTCTCCTGGCATTTGGGTGTATTATTAGAACTACAACCTCCCTTTAATCAATCGCTCTATAAAGGCTTGCGAGTTCAACACGGCAATTTCAGAAAAGTAATAGTCAGAAATATCTTCGGTAATAATGTACTTGCACTTTTGCTTTAGGGCAGAATAATATTCAAGCCCGTCTTCAAAGTCTTTTACTTTTTTGTTTGTAATGGCTTTGGCTACTTCATCGCTGCCCACATCGGTAATCCCCAACTTTTGCGAAAGAATTTCAATTTTTTTCTTCGCTTCAGCAGTGCCGCTTTTCTTCTCGGCAAAATAAAAGGCAATAGCTAAGCAAATAGGCGAAGTGTAAACTTCAAACCGTTTATCATCTGCCAGACTCAATATGCGCGAGGTGTAACTGTAAACAGGATATTCTTTATTCAGAACAGAAACAATAATGTTGGCGTCTAAGAAAATTTTCATTTCGCTTTCTTCTTCTCAAAGAATTCTTCTTTCATTTTCTTTTTACTGCGCTTGGCGGTTTTGTATTCTACTTCGCCTTCGCTAACGGTATTTACCCAATCGGAAACAGGCAGGTCTTCTAAATCTACATAGTAGCCCGAAGTTATTTTGCGCAGTAAATGCTCTGTTAAGCGCGACAAACTAATATTGCGCTGCTCAGCAAAATTCTTTGCCTTGGCAATTACCTGTTCATCAAAACTAAGAGTGATTTTAGCATCCATAACCTGATTGTTTTTTATACGACACAAAAATAATAGTTATACGTATAAAATGCAAGAGAGGATGCAAAAAAATATTTGATGGAAGAAGAAGCTTTGCTAAGGCTTGCATACTTACACCAGTGGGATGGTTATTCAATAAGAATATTTACTCAATTCAGCAAGCTGGCCATCAATAATCTTTATCCATTTTGCTTGCTGAACGGTATCACGCGAATGATTTGTCTCTGTATCATATTTTTTTTGCGCTTTGTTCAATTCTATTAGACTCGCTTTAATTTTTTGTTCAAGGTTATCTTTACCTGACTCACTTATACTTTTTCTAAACAATCGGGCATAAACCTCAGAAAGATTAAAATGATACTGCTCATGCTGAAGAAGCTTTATGCTTTGCTTTGATTTTAAACTCAATGATTTATCTTTTCGGAAAGCACACGTTACTGCTACTTTATCTTCACTCAACGTGTAATTTATCTCGCTAAATGTGTAGGCATCTGTTCCAGTAATATTTTCTGGTGAACCTGAAAAATCTGTCCATTGCAATAGATAATCTTTACTCCAGATTATTTTATTTGAAGGAATAGAGTTCTGCTTTACAGAAATGAATGTAATCAGTAGCAATAGGATTAACCCTTTCATGGATATGATTTCAACCTTTACTTACAATGCTAATGAAGATATAATCAGATAACGCTACTTATACTCCGCAATCTCCTCATTAATCTGTGCAACAAAATCAGCTAATGATTTTGTTCCCTGGTCGCCATGGCCTTGCTTACGAACAGCAACAGCGTTATCTGCTGCTTCCTTCTCTCCCACTACAAGCATGTATGGCACTCTGCGCAATTCTGTATCGCGTATCTTCTTGCCAATCTTTTCAGCGCGTTCATCAATAGAAACTTCGATGTTGTGTTTCTTTAATTCGGCACGAACCTGTTTAGCGTAATCTAAATACTTATCGCTGATAGGAAGAACAGCCACCTGTTCAGGAGCCAACCACACCGGGAACTTACCGGCATAATGTTCCAGCAAGAAACCAATCATCCGCTCGTGTGTGCTCAACGGTGCGCGGTGAATAATGATAGGGCGTTCTTTTTCGTTGTTCTCGTTTACAAAGCTCAAATCGAAACGCTCTGCCTGCGCAAAGTCAACCTGGTTGGTAGCAATGGTAAACTCCTTACCAATAGCACTCCAAATCTGTATATCAATCTTCGGCCCGTAGAAAGCCGCTTCATCTGCCACTTCAATAAACGGCAAGCCCGATCTAACCAATACTCTGCGCACCATGTCTTCAGTTTCGTTCCAAAGCGGGGCATTGTCAATGTACTTTTGTCCCAGCTTTTCAGGCGCGTGTTTACTAAAGCGCATCTGGTATTTATCAATACCAAAAATCTTGAAATACTTTACGTAAAGCTCGTTCACCTTCATGAACTCTTCTTCAAACTGGTCTTTAGTGCAATAGATGTGCGCATCGTTCATCTGCATACTGCGCACGCGCATTAAGCCCATCAACTCACCGCTTTGCTCGTAGCGGTAGCAAGTGCCATACTCTGCAAAACGCAAAGGCATATCGCGGTAGCTCTTTGGCGTTGCACTAAATATTTTGTGGTGATGCGGGCAATTCATTGCCTTCAAATAATACTTCGTTCCATCCAATTCCATTGGCGGGAACATTGAATCGGCATAGTAAGGCAAGTGACCGCTGCGCAGATACAAAGCTTCTTTAGCAATGTGCGGAGACTTAACGCGCACATATCCCTGCTCGTTTTCATTCTTCTTCGCCAATGCTTCTAACTTCTCAATTAGAGCAGCACCCTTCGGCAACCATAATGGTAAGCCCGGGCCAACTTCATCATCAAAAGCAAATATTTCTAACTCTTTTCCAATCAACCGGTGGTCGCGTTTCTTTGCTTCTTCCAACATAGCTAAGTGAGCATCCAGTTGCGACTGCTTAGGGAAAGTGATGCCATAAATACGCGTCAACTGTTTGTTGTTGGAGTCGCCCTTCCAGTAAGCACCGGCAATGTTCAGCAACTTGATGGCTTTAATGTAACCGGTAGATGGAATATGCGGCCCGCGACACAAGTCAGTAAAGTTTCCTTGTTTGTAGAAGGTAATCTCGCCATCAGCTAAACCTGAAAGTAAATCAAGTTTGTATTCATCGCCTTTCTCGGTAAAATATTTTACGGCTTCTGCTTTAGGTTTTTCGCTGCGCTCAAACTTATTGTCCTGCTTAGCCAGTTCCAACATCAACTTTTCGATGCGCTCTAAATCGGCTTCGATAAGGGTTTGTCCGCCCATGTCTATATCATAGTAGTAACCGTTATCTAAGGGTGGGCCAACCCAAAACTTTACACCGGGGAAAAGTGTTTCCACGGCTTCCGCCATTAAGTGGGCAGATGAATGCCAGAAAGTTTTCTTGCCGCCTTCATCTTCAAACTTCAACAACTTCAGCGATGCATCGCTGTTGATTGGACGCGTTAAATCCCATACTTCGTTATTCACCTCCGCAGCAACAACCGCCTTAGCCAAACCCTGGCTGATACTTGCAGCTACATCATATGCAGAAGTTCCTTCACTGTATTCACGAACGCTTCCATCGGGGAGAGTAATCTTTATCATGTTTCTGTTTTTCTGAGGTGCGAATATAAAAATGTAGCAATTGGACTATTGAACAGATTGCAACTTCTTCAGGTGCTCTTCCGCCCTTTTAAAAGTAGGGTCAATGTTCAGACAAGTTTGGTAGAGAGCCAAAGCTTCTTTCTTCTTTCCTAAATCTTCGGCACACAAACCTTTGCTGAAATAAGCACCGGCATAAGTAGGTTCAACCTTAGTAGCCATTTCATAATACTTATAGGCTTCCTGCACAGAGTCCATTTGATAATAACAGAAACCGGTTCCCATATAGGCTTCTACATTCTTATAATTCACTTCAATTACTTTCTTGAATTGCACCACAGCTTTATTCAGTTTATCTTTTGACTTTGTATCTTGGTTGGCATCATACAAACGCACACCTTCTTCTTTCAGCAAATTTGCTTTTGCATACAAAGCATCTTCGGGTTTCTCGCTCACCTTAATTGCATTATCGAAATACTTTTCTGCGTTCTTATCCTTTCTGCTCGTTAGCAACAAACCTATCTGCACGTATGCGTTATAAAATTTTGGATTCAGTTCAGTAGCTGTTTGAAAAGCTGAAAGTGCCTTTGTTGTATCTCCTACTTCTTTAAAAATTGTTCCCTTGTAAAAATAGATGTCGGCATTCTGCGGGTCTTTTTCAATAGCAGCGTTCAGGTAATTAAGTGCTATGCCATAATTGCCTTTTACCGTTGTATTTATATAAGCAAGTTCCGCAGCCTTTACATAAAAAATGGTATTCATCGAATCGGTAGCAATTGCCTTTTGCATCAAAGCCAGGCCACGCTGAGGCTCAGCAGTTTTCTTGAAAAGCTCTGCTGCATATAAATAAAATTCAGGGCGAAGCGAATCAAGCGTAAGCGCGAAAAACATATCGGTAGCTGCGCTTTTAAAATCGTTGTTGGCCTCGTAAAGTTGCGCGCGTTGGTAATAAAGAAAAGGATTGATTGAATCTTTCTTTATCTCTTCATTCAGTGCATCTAGTTTTGGAATACTTACAGAATCGGTTTTTACGGCATCAACAGAATGATTGCATTGTTTGCATGATGAAAAAAATGACAATACTGTGACAATTGGAATTATAAGAATTGAAAAGAATAATGATTTTCGCATGGCACAAAGAAAATATTTTGAATGATGATGACTAAACGTTTTACGAAATCTTACACTATTGTGACAATTCTCTTTATTGCATTGTCAGTTCTGCAAAGTTGCAATTCGAAACCCGCGAATAGTGAAGCAACCACTACAACCGATTCTTCTGCTATTCATTTTACAGAAGAAAAACATTTAAGCAATGTTCAGCAGTTAAGTTTTGGCGGAGAGAATGCCGAAGCTTACTGGAGCTTTGATAATTCTATGCTCACCTTTCAGCATACTAATAAGAATCAAGGCATTCCGTGCGACCAGATTTTTTTATTGAACGTTCCCGACACAACTCGTAAACTCATTAGTACCGGTAAAGGAAGAACCACCTGTTCGTTCTTTCTTCCCGGTGATACACAAATACTTTACGCATCAACTCACTTAAGTGCTGATTCTTGTCCACCTTCTCCACCGCATGTACACGGTAAATACTTATGGTCGATTTATGGCGAGTACGAAATTTTTATTGCCGACTTAAAAGGAAACATTGTAAAGCAATTGACCAATAATAAATACTACGATGCAGAAGGAACAGTTTCACCAAAAGGCGATAAAATAATTTTCACTTCTGACCGCTCCGGTGACCTTGAACTTTACACCATGAACTTAGATGGAAGTAACGTAAAGCAAATCACTAACGAATTGGGCTACGATGGCGGGGCGTGTTTCTCACCGGACGGTTCACAAATTATCTGGCGGGCTTCTCACTTTGATGCTGATTCTGAAAGAGTAGAGTACAAAGACAATTTGAAGAAGCACTTAGTTTCGCCAATGAAGATGGAATTATTTATTGCCAATGCCGATGGAAGTAACCGCAGACAACTGACTACTTTGGGCGCTGCCAACTGGGCGCCTTGTTTTTCGCCCGATGGCAAAAAAGTTTTGTTCAGCAGTAATCATAAAACAAAGTCTATTCCGTTTAATATCTATAGCATCAATACAGATGGAACAAATCTGGAACAGATAAGCTTTGATAAAGTGTTTGATGCATTTGCCATGTTTAGCTACGATGGAAAGAAACTTGCTTGGTGCAGTAACCGGAATAATGGAGGAACACGGGAAACGAATATTTTTGTTGCCGACTGGAAACAATAAATAATTGTCAACAAATCTTGCTTTTCAATTTTCTCTCTTTACTTTCACATTAGTTCTTTGATACTTCCGAATTCAGAATTCAACATTCTTAATTCCTAAGATATGCCCACACAGACCGATGCGTTAGTTAGTATTTTTATAAAGCCGGGCTTAAGTTGTAACGTCAATGGCGGGTCGCACTCCAAGCAATTGGATCTTCGTCCACAAAACAAGTTAACAGCGAATTACAGCGATGTTGCTAAGCCCAAAACTTGACTTAAGGTAACTTAACGTCATATAATCTGTGTGGGTTTTTTATACCCCTAAATCCCCTAAAGGGGACTTGAATACAAATTATGTCTTCCACCCGTTTATCCGTTAACATTAATAAGATTGCTCTTCTCCGTAATTCACGCGGTGCTAATATTCCTGATGTAGTTCAGTTTGCTAAAGATTGTGAGCGGTATGGCGCGCAGGGAATTACCGTTCATCCACGGCAAGACGAAAGACACATTACCCGCAACGATGTTTATGAGTTAAAGAAAACAGTTACTACCGAGTTTAATATTGAAGGTTACCCATCAGAAGATTTTTTGAAGATGGTGCTTGAAGTAAAACCGGAACAATGCACACTTGTTCCAGATGCACCCGGTCAGCTCACTAGCGACCATGGTTGGGATACTATTACTCATCAAAATTTATTGATTGATGTAATTGCTGAGTTAAAGAAGAACAATATCCGCGTTTCGCTTTTTATTGACCCGGTGAATAATTTGATTGAAGCAGCTAAGAAAACCGGTGCCGACAGAATTGAATTTTATACCGGTCCTTATGCGCACGATTTTTCTGCCGATAAACAAAAAGCAATTCAATCATTTTCATCTGCCGCAAAATTCTGCAACGATATAGGCGTAGGTATAAATGCCGGTCACGATTTGAATCTGGATAATCTGAAATTCTTTAAACAAAATATCCCGAATCTTTTGGAGGTTTCTATCGGTCACGCACTGGTGCGCGATTGTCTTTATCTGGGTTTAGAAAATACCATTCAACTTTATTTACGCGAACTGGAATGAAAAGAATCTTCAGTTTCATTTGGGCTTTGTGGGGAGCGTTTTGGTTTTTACTGATTGTTGCTCCTCTCACTATTGTTTATGCGCTGATTATAATTATTGGCGGCAAGAAATATTCCATGAACTGCGTTTGGTTTAACTGTCATGTAGTATCGCCTTTGTTACTTAAACTAATGCTGATTAAACTGAAAGTATTTGGCAAAGAAAAGTTAGATGCTAAAACTACTTATGTGTACGTAGCCAATCACAATTCGCAGATAGATATAATGGCTTGTGCTTCGGCTGTGCCAAACCCTATTCGCTTTTTGGCAAAAGCTGAAACTAAATACATACCCTTCTTTGGCTTTATGGTAAAGATGTTAGGCATTGTAGTTGACCGGCAAAGTAAAGAGAGCCGCGAAAAATCTTACCAGCAAATGGCAGATGCGTTATTGAAAGGTGAGAGCCTCTTTCTTTACCCGGAAGGAACTCGCAACCGCACGAAAGAGAAATTGAAGGAATTTAAAGACGGAGCTTTTCGCGTGGCGATAATGGCGCAGGTGCCTATTGCCGTGCAGACTTTAACCGGAGCACGAGAGGTGAATCCCCCCGAGGGCTTACAGCTTTATCCCGGGACCGTTGAAGTGCATTGGAGCGAACCAATTGAAACACGAGGAATGACAATGGCAGATGTGCCGCTGTTAAAAGAGAAAGTAAGAAATGAGATGTTGAAGCATTTACCATAGCACTCAATATTGTCAGGTAGCTATAATATAAAGCATGATTTAGCAATTGTCAAGTTGCAACTTGTAAATAAATTGGCTACTCTATACTGCGAATGAGCATGCTCTCTATTAAGAAAAAGAGATTTTCGGGTTTAAATTTTCGCCATTGCACCTCGTTGGCAGCTTGGTTCATGTGCAGATAGTAATGCAGTTTATATTTTCGTATTTCATCAGTAATATGTTCGCGAAAGTTTAGGAACACAATCCATCCGTCTTCATCTTTTACATCTTCATACCATTCTTCGTAATACAATTCATCGCTGGCATGAAAGTTCAGCACGTTCTCTCCTATCACAATAAACTTAACGATACCTTCTTTCACCATGGGATCAATCAGGCTGCGTTTCATTTCCATAATATCGTTATGCACGGCATCGTTCCATTCGCCTATCAGTTCTATAATGCAATATTGTTTTTCGTAATCGGCAAACAGCACTTTGCAGTAAAGAGTTGAAGAACCAAAATTGTCCCACTGCGGATGGATAACATAGTTGTAAATTTTATCCTTAAACTCAAACTCGCTGTACATGCGGTTATAGAAAGGCGAGAGTTTGTCCTCGCTGGCTATGTAATAATCGCGCCACTGGTAGTATGGTTCTATATCGTGCATAAAATCATCTAAGTTCAAAAATCAAAGCTCAAAGTTATCAGCCCCAAAACTCTTTTATATTCGCTCGCCAATTATGAAGAATATTTCTCTCATTTCCTTTTTCGCTTTATTGCTAACGCTTCACTCCTGTTCAAAGTGTTACAAGTGTCATAATCTTTGCCGGGCTTGTTATGAAACACATTCCACTGCCACCGGTGATACAACGCTTACCATTATTGTGCGCAGCGATGTTTTGGGCAAAGATTATTTTATTGAATATACCGACTCACTTACCTCGCCTTCTCTCGGCTGGGTTTGTCATGATACCGCCAGCAACTACCAAGAAAGGTTTTGCGAAGGAGAATCGCAGAGTGCCGTTCACCTGATTAATAAGGCTAATGCCGGTTTGGTTTGCGCACCTGATGAATAGTTTTCAAATATTCTAAATCTTAAAATTGAAAAAGACCTTCCTGATAATTACCGCTCTTGCTGCATCGTTTGGTTTGGGTTTTGCTTTTAAAACGGTGCTTGCTAAAAAGGCAGAAAGCCCTGCAAAAATGAAACGCGTAACCGGTATAGGCGGTGTGTTTTTTAAGTGTACCGATACCCGTAAAGTAAAAGAGTGGTATCAGACGCATCTGGGTTTTAACAGCGACCAATATGGTGTAATGTTTAAATGGTACGAAGGTTTCGACTCTACTAAAATGGCTTGCACACAGTGGAGTCCTTTTTCGGAAAAAACAAAATACTTTGAGCCTTCTACCAAACAGTTTATGATTAACTACCGCGTAGAAAACTTAGCCGCGCTTATACCCGAATTGCAAAAAGAAGGCGTAACCATTGTAGACACGATGGAGACTTACAGCTACGGAAAGTTCATACACATAATGGATATAGAAGGAAACAAAATTGAGCTGTGGGAACAGACCGGTAGTTTCTAAAATCAATACATGAAGTATTTCCTCTTCACACTTATCTGCCTTGCCTTACTTTCCTGCTCGCAGCCGGAGAAAAACAAGGCAACGCACACGGCTATTAAAGCTACACCACAGGATATTAAAAACGATACGCTGCGGAATTATCTATTCTTAAAAGATATGTACAGCGATTCGTATTTCCCTAAATTTCTGGTAGATAAAGGCAAGGCAATTTTGGTGGACTTATGCTTGCAAATTGAAAACGAGCAGCCGAAAAATCTGGAAGACTTATACAAATTAACCCATGCCGCCACCGAAAAGTTTAACGATTTAGAAAAGGTTTTTGACGCAAACGGCAGCGAAATAGAAACCGCAGCCCGCGAAAGCATAGCTGCCGATTTTGAATTTATAGCGCACACATACGGTTACAAAGCGGATGTGGAAGAATTAATAGCTCCGCGAAATTGGTAGAACCATCATCTCATCTCTTTAATTTTATTTTTGGCGCATGAGTATTATCGGCAAAATTATTAAGCGGTTTATTTATCCGCAGCATTTGTACCGTGTAATACAACTGCAACGGAACCGCAAAAAAATACAGCGCGTATATGACGATGCCCAACTAAAACTCTACTCACAATTACTGCCTAAAGATTTTCTGCATTACGGGTATTTCGAAAATCCGGATATTCATCCACACGATATTTCTATCAATCACCTTTACAAAGCACAGGAAGATTACGGCTGGCAAATTGTAAACCGGATTACCGATTTACGAAACCCGGTGCTGGACATAGGCTGCGGCATGGGAGGCTTGATTGCGCTGCTGCAAACAAAAAATTTAAAAACAGTTGCGCTTACACCAGATAAAAATCAAGTAAGGCACATTACCGGAAAGTATAGAGATACACCGGTGCTCGATTGCAAGCTTGAAGATATGCCAACCGGTGATTATGAAAATTATTTCGGAACGGTTATTACTTCCGAATCGTTACAATACTTACAACTTGATAAAGCCCTGCCAATAATACAAAAGGTTTTAAAACAGGGCGGTAAATGGATAGCCTGCGATTATTTTAAAAAAGGCGAAGCCGGTGAAAAGAGCGGACACAATTGGGAACTGTTCAATCAGAAATTAAAAGAGAACGGTTTTAAAATTACTTACCACCGCGATATTACTCCGCATGTGTTGCCAACCATTGCCTATGTATACATGTGGGCTACACAAATAGGCATGCCGGTGAAAGATTTTATTGAAGGAAAACTACAAGTAAAAGCACCGGGCATTTACTACGCGCTGCAAGAAGCACTACCCGAAATAGAGCAGAAGATAAACAAGAACATAGACACCATTAACCCCGAAATATTTGCCGCTAACAAGCAGTATGTATTAATGGTAATTGAGCGCGCGTAGAATAGTTCCCGACTATTAATAAACAGCTGCAATAAACACAGTCCTAAGTTTGATGTTTAGCTTATTTTACTACTTTCACTTACAAAATTTTACACATGAAAAAACTTTACTCTTCATTTTTAATTATTATTCTGTTTTGTCTCTTCGCATCCGAAGTTTCGGCACAAAGCACTTTTGCCGATGTTCATTATTTATTACAAACCAATTGTGCCGGCTCCGGTTGTCACGATGGTAGCGGTTCTCCCTCGTTTAATGTTACGCTTTCTGATTCCGCTTTGTATGCCCAACTGGTTAATACAGCACCACTCAATCCTACAGCAGCAGGAAAAGGTCACAAGTTGGTTATGCCCGGACATGTGGAGAGAAGTTTTCTGCTTCGCAAACTTGCACATGGTCTTCCAAACGTAAGTGATCGGTTGGCACTAAGCCCCGGTGAAGGCAGCATTATGCCTGATGTTTTTCCCAACCAGTTGGCCAAGCACGAAGTTGAATTAGTTCGTCAGTGGATTTTATTTGGTGCGCCAAAAACAGGCGTAGTAGTTGACACTGCACTTATAAATAAATACTATCGCGAAGGCGGAATTGATGATACTTATCCGGTACATCCTATACCGGCTGCCGGTACAGGTTTCCAAATGTATGTAGGTAAAATATTTATTACCCCACATTCTGAAACCTACTACTATATTAAGCACAAACCGGAGTATACCGGCAATGTTGAAGTTCCGCGTTTAGAAGCCATGTTGCCACAATCGGGTCATCACATGGTTATCTACACTTTCTTACCCGGTGGCGAAGGTAACTACCGCGAAGGTTTAAGACCGGAAGCTGAAACATCTCATGCCGATGTATTAGATGGTATTGGTTTAACTAAAGGTTACAATGAACTTAACCTTCCTCCAAACACTGCCTATTTCTGGCCCGCCAACGGAATGCTCGATTTAAATTTACACATTAAGAATACCAGCGATTCGGTATTGGCAACCGATCTGTATTTCAATATTTATACGCAAACAGTTGGCACGGCTCAACACAATATGCTTATCCGTAACTTCCCTGTATTCACCATTTCAATTCCGCAGGACGGGCAGGAACATACCTTTACTGAAGTTGCGAACGATACCACAGAAACAAGGTATTGGAAAATATGGCAGATGTATAGCCATACACATAAGTACGGAACCGACTACGATATTTTTATGAGAAACCCGAACGGCACTTTGGGCAATCAGGAATACGAAGGCTGGCTAAGTTACGAGCAAGGCGGAATAAATTTGGGCTACTACCGGTTTGGAGTAGATGTTACTTTCAAATATTATTCGGACGATTCGCTTTTAGTGGTTGACCCGCGCTTGGGTTTAATTCATCGCGCAAAATGGAAAAACACTGCCGGACCTGACCCGATTATATGGGGCTTAACTTCCGATGAAGAAATGATGGTAATGGGTTTCCAATACATACAAGGCGACCTTTTAGGCCCGTTGGGAACAGATGATTTAGAAAATACAAGCGCCTTACAGTTGAACGTATTCCCAAATCCGGTTAGAGATGCCCTTGGTTTAAATTATGTATTAGAAAAAACAAGCGATATAAAAGTAGAGTTAACTAACATACTTGGCGAAAGCACTCTGCTATTATCACAAAACAATAAACCAGCCGGTAACTATATGGAAGAAATAGAACTCGACCATCGTTTTGCGGCAGGCATTTATCTGCTTACCATAAATACCAAACAGGGGACAACAACCCGAAGAGTGGTAATTGAATAATCTCCAAAAACTCCATTGTTTTTAAAAGCAATGGAGTTTTTATTTCCCTGAATATTAACGAACCAAACTAAAGCTCAAAAAACCTGACCATGAAAAAAATTTTACTCGCCCTATTATGTGTGGCAACTTTAAGTTTTGCAAATGCGCAAAACGCAATTCCAAATGCCGGATTTGAAACATGGAATTCGAACCCTAATTATGATGACCCTGCAAACTGGGGAACCATTAACGGATTAACCTGGTTTTTGGGAGTTAGAACCGTTACCAAAGCAACACTGCCTGCCGATATTCACGGTGGCTCCTTTGCCATTAAGTTAGAATCGAAAGCGGTGATAGGTCAAGGCACTGCACCGGGCATAGCTGCCACCGGTACTATTAATACAGGCGGATATGTAGATGGCGGAGTAGCATATAACAAACGCCCTGTTTCTTTGACCGGTTGGTATAAATATACCCCTGGTGGAACCGATACCTGCTCTGTAGAAGCCACACTTTCAAAATGGGTTGGGAATGCTCGTGTAGAAGTAGGCAAAGCTGTTTTTACAAGAAACTTAACCCAAGCCGCCTACACTCAATTCACCGTAAATTTTACTTACACCTCCGCCAACTTTCCCGATACCCTGGTAATGATATTACTTACCAGTTCGCAAGGAAGTAACTCACCGGTAGGCAGTAAACTTTGGGTTGATGATTTAGACTTTGTATTGTGCAATAATTTTTCGGCAACAGGAAGTGCAAGTGCAACCGCAACATGCACTGCTGCTAACGGAGGTGCAACGGTTACTTCTGCAAACGGTGCAGGAGGAAATGTATACAACTGGTCAAACAGTGCAACTACTTCTGCCATAACAGCAGCAGCAGGAAACTACAATGTTACTGTTACTGATGGTAACGGTTGCTCAGCAACTTCTGCGGCTACTATCATCGCAAACAGTTTAGATATTACTTCAACCATTTCTCCAACAACAACAAATTGTGGTGCATCAACAGGAACAGCCACTGTTACTCCAACTAACGGAACAGCAAACTATACGTACAACTGGAACACCGGTGGAAACACCGCTTCTATCAGCAGTCTTGGGGCAGGAAGTTATCAGGTAACCATTACCGATGCCAATGGTTGTTCAGGAACAGCCACAGCAAATGTAACCACACCTAACGGACCTTCAGCCACACAGGTTACTAACAATGTTACCTGCCACGGTGCAGCTAATGGTGCGGTAAACGTAACTACTACCGGTGGAACAGGCAATATCACTTACGCGTGGAATCCTTCCGCTTCAACTGAAGATATTACTGCATTATCGGGTGGTACTTACACACTTACCATTACCGATGCCAACAATTGCTCCTTTACTATTTCAACAGTAGTAAATGAACCGGCTCTTTTAACGGCTGTTACCTCTCATACCAATGTTACCTGCAATGGTGCTAACGATGGAACAGTTACAATAACCGTTGCCGGTGGAACGGGACCTTATAGTTATTTTGGAAATCCAGTACCGGTAGGAACTACCACCTTCCCGAATCTTGCAGCCGGTAATTATGTTGGAAACGTACTTGATATTAACGCGTGCAGCGCAGCAGTTTCCGAAACTATTACTGAACCTTCGGTTTTATCTATTACATTAACTCCAACTGATGCCAGTTCTTCGACTGCGACAGATGGTTCTATTGTGGTAAACACTACCGGTGGAACTGCCTCATACAATTATGTTTGGAGTAATTCAGGTGATGGCTCTAACTTAGCCCCAGGCAATTATACGGTTACCGTTACAGATGCGAATAATTGCTCTACTACCGCCAGTGCAATTGTTGGCTTCTCATCGGGAATCGGGAATGTAGAAATGCAGAACATAAAGATTTATCCAAATCCTGCAAACGGTCAATTGACTATTGAAACCAGTTCTGCGAATGATAAATTTGTTTTTGCTGTTTACAGTATTGATGGCAAACTGATAAGTGAGAAAACTATAAGCGGAGAAAAAGTAGTAATGGACGTAGAACAACTTTCAGTAGGTTTCTATTCTTATCAATTGAAGAATATTTCCTCAGGAAATGTGAGCAACGGAAAATTGCAGATTCAGAGATAGTATCGCTTTTAAATAAAACAGCAACGCCCCGAAATATTTCGGGGCGTTGCTGTTTTAATAAAGCTCGTCATTGAGAGGCTCTGCAAAGCAATCACCTTCGCGCCACGAGATTGCTTCACTGCGGAAACCTTCGCTCGTAATGACGTGCACTAAATCTTCTCTGAATCTAAAAGTGCTTTTGCTTTCAGAATACTTCCTACTGCAAGCCCATCGCGTATTTCTCCGCGCATTACCATTTGGTAAACTTCTTCAAACGGAAGTTTGCGGATAGTAATTTTCTCATCCTCTTCCGGCTCCTCTCCTACGTATTCAAGTCCGCGGGCAATGTAAGTGTAGGATACTTCATCGGTGGTTGAATTGGAAAGCTGCATTTCCAAAATCATTTCAAACTTCTCCGCATTCAATCCTACTTCTTCTATCAATTCGCGTTTAGCAGTTTCGAGCGGAGACGTTCCTTCGGGGCACCCACCTTCTACTACTTCCCACTCATAACTATCATGCGGATACCGGTACTGACCAACTATCCACGTGTTGTTGTTTTCATCTAAAGGAATAACAGCAACGGCATGTGTTTTAAAATGAACTACACCGTAAATGCCATCGTTCCCTGCAGGGTTCTTTACTTTATCTTCCGTCACCTTTATCCACGGGTTCTCATACTTCACCTCACGGTAAAGTTTCGTCCAAGGATTTTCTGCTTTGTTCTTTTTCATCTAAAATTATTTCACCCGCGCTACAACAAAAATGGAAGTGCTGAGTAAAGGAACACCTGTAGTATTGTTTTTGAAAACATTCTTAATCAGAAACCTTTTCAGCGCGCTTTCCTTTAAAACATCCATAGGTGCGGTGATGTATTGCATCTCTAACACTTCAAATCCGTTTTGTTCCAGCAGTTTTTTAATTCTTGACTTAGTATAGATACGCGCATTGGCAAACCGCTCGTGAATAAACTTCGGCAACCAGCTAAAGAAGGGAACGCGGTTCCATGGCAGCAAAGGAAGTTTTGCCCCATGGGTTTCGAACACCCACCATTTGTTGGGAACAGAAATAGCGCATAAAGCACCGGGCTTTAACCAGCGCGTGAAACGCTTCACCGTTTTATCATCATTAAAATGTTCTATCACTTCAAAACAAATTAACCGGTCGAACGGCTCATTCAAATCTTCGTTCTCAATATCTTTTAGCTGCACTTCGCAGTTGGTAATTCCTTTTTCGGCTTTTACTTTTTTGAACTCGGCTGTGTGGTCAAACACATCTACACCCAAACAGCTTTTCATTTCATCTGCCATTAATAATAAAGTAGCTCCATTGCCACACCCTATCTCAAGCAGTTTTAAATCTTTATTACAAAAGCCGGAAATGGCTTTAGTTAATTCCACTCTGCGCGTAATTATTTTGTCTGTGCTGTCAGCCGGTTTGCCCAGATAATGCTCTCCCTCAAAAAGTGTTTCGTCAACTCTGCTCATGTGGCGCAATTATAAGCCGTGTTTTTTATTTCGAACTACATTCTCCAGATTCCATTCCATTTTTTCTTTAAAGCTTTCCTTACGCACTTCACATTCTTTTAGAGAACATACCTTACACGACTTCGGCACACAAGGGTCGCCATGAATAAAAAACTCTACCTGCGCTGAATGTTTTTCATTAATGAGTGCAGCTATTTCTTCTATCTCGTTATGCGCCTGCTCTAAAGTAAAATACCACGGAAGCGTAACATGACAATCTACATGCAGTTTATTTCCATACTGGATAATACGGAGATTGTGAATGTCTATCCATTCCGCTTTACGGTGCTCACTTAAATGCTTAATTACCGAAAGCACAATCCCTTCATCGGCTTCGTCCATAATACCTCCAATCGATTTACGCACCAGCTTTACACCGGTGTAAATAATTATCCCTCCCATCATTATGGCAACTATACCATCAAGAAACGCCCACTTTGTCAGCATAATCATCACCAAACCTACCAGCACACCTAGCGATGAATAAGCATCACTCTTTAAATGTTCGCCATCGGCCTTCAATGTGAGCGATTGATGTTTATCGGCTGTTTTAATCAGTAACACAGCGAGCAGATAATTTATAACACCGGACCCAACTACAATGGCCAAACCAATATCCAAATGCTCTAAAGGGCTTGGATGAAAAAACGAAACAATTGATTTGACGATAATCAGCACACCGGCAATGGCAATGAGTATGCCTTCGAAACCTGCAGAAATAAATTCCACTTTTCCGTGACCGTAAGGATGGTCGTAATCTTTTGGTTTAGAAGAAAGATACAAGCTGTAAAGCGCAAACACACCGGCAACTACATTGATGATAGACTCCAGCGCATCAGTAAGGATAGTATTGGAATGTGTAAGATAGTAAGCCACAAATTTTGCAACTAACAAAGCTGCACCAACACTCACAGCCAGAAGCTGTATGCGAAAAATCTTTTTATCAGGAGTAAGTTCTGCCACCGGTTCTATATTTTACTGCAAATAGGGCAGGTAAGTTCATTATGCCCGCGTGCCGGACAATATTCTCTGCCAAAGAAAATGATTTGTAAATGAAGTTTATTCCAAATGCTTTCAGGGAACAATCTTTTTGCATCGCGCTCGGTTTGTTCTACATTCTTTCCGTTGCTCAGTTTCCACCGGTGCATCAGGCGATGGATATGCGTATCTACGGGAAAAGCAGGCACACCAAATATCTGGCTCATAATAACTGATGCTGTTTTATGTCCCACGCCCGGCAGGTGTTCTAAGTCTTCAAATGTATCGGGCACTTCGCCTTTGTGCTTCTCTAAAAGTATTTCGCTTAACCGGTGAATGGCTTTTGATTTAGCAGGAGCCAAACCGCATGGGCGAATGATATCTGCTATTTGCTCCACCTCTAATTTTATCATCTTCTTAGGTGTATCCGCTTTCTCAAAAAGAAAAGGAGTGGTGAGGTTCACGCGCTTATCGGTGCATTGTGCAGAGAGCAGCACCGAGATAAGCATGGTATAAGCATCTTTATGGTCGAGCGGAATTTGCGGATTGGGATAAAGCTGTTCGAGTTTGGTGATGATAAACTCAACCCGTTCTTTTTTGGTCATAGGGCGAAAATAAAAAAGTGCTACTGGGGATGTTATGTAGTTTGTCATGCCTAAGAATGAGGCATCTTGTATTTTCTTGCCAATGAAATACAAGATGCCTCACTCCGCAGAACCTTTGTTCGGAATGACAATACATAAAATAAAAAGTCCCCGATTGGCGGGGACTTTTTGATTGTGTCAATTAACAACTAGAAACATTAACGCATTTGCACTATTTGACGGCTGAATACTTCACCGTTCACCACTAATTTTACAATAAATATGCCGCTCATTGAACCTGCGTTCTTCGCATCAAAATTCAGGTTATAGCTTCCTGATTTTTGATTTCCTTCAAACAGGTTGCTCACTAACTTTCCGCTGATATCGTAAACTTCTGCTCTTACTTTTGAATCGGTAGTTAAGTTGTAATAAACAGTAGCACTTTGAATAAACGGATTTGGAAACACGTTTACAGTAAACTTATCTTCAGTCCCCGCGCTTACTGTTCCGGCATTTACCAATACCTGTAAATTGTTGCTGTTATCCACCTTTACTAAATCAGTTTCGCCACCGCTGCATGGGTAGTTATAAACTTCCATGTAACTTGGAGTAGCACCAATCAGTTTAAGATTGTCGCCATCTTTTGCAAAGAAAAGCTCACCGCTTTTAAAGCACCAGACTTTCCCATCCGGGCGAATAGCACTCTTCACTTCTTTTTCGGCAAAGTGAAGTTTGTTGCCAATGATTACACCTTCAATTCTCATATCGGCATACTCACCGTTAGCATTGATAATGGTAGAAGTACCGGTAACAATATCACCCTCCTGTTTTAAATCAAATTCGTATTGAAAACTTTCAATAAAAGTTTTCTTATCCCACGAATACTGGTTGCGCTTACCGCTCCACTTACCGCTTACATCAAGTTTGGCAACTTGCGAAGCATTCAGAATTTGCAATTTGTTTTCGGGGTTGTTGGTTGCATTTAAAGTAGATGCAAGCATTAAAAAGGCGAGGAAAGTAACTGATAAACGTTTCATAGTTTTTTAGTTTTAGTTAGAAAATCAATTCTAAGATGCTGATAGAATAAAATTCCATACGGAAAGTAACAAGATTTTTTCTCTGAGGCAAGTTGAACGTGTTAAAAAGTGTAATTGGAATAAAGACACTATAGATAGCGATAGGTCATAAAAAAAATTGCCCGACTGTAAACAGCCAGGCAATTTTTCGAACAAAAGATTTCTCTTTTGTTTTCAGAAAGAAACTACGATACGTGTTTGCCGATTAGCTTAGCTAATTCGAACATGCTCACTTGTTTCTTTCCACCGAACACCTTCAACAGATTCGCATCTGCGTTGATGTTGCGTCTTTCTTTTGCATCCTGAAGTTTGTTCTTCTTGATGTAAACCCAAAGCTGCTTCACTATCTCAGTACGTGGAAGCGGTTTGCTTCCAACAACTGCAGCCAGTGCTGGGCTTAGAGTTAATGGTTTCATAAATGCAGCGTTTGGTTTACGCTTTACTTTTGGGGCTGCTGCTTTCTTAGCTGCCTTTTTTGGTGCTGCTTTTTTAGCAGCTTTCTTTTTTGTTGCCATAATTAAATTTGGTTTAGTGATGGAAAAGTAAAAACGAAACGCATCCTTCAAAAGATTACTCCCTATAAGTTATGCACACTTATCCTCACATTTACCTATGAGAAATCAGAAAAAATGTTTTTCATAACGCGCAAAACTCCTGTTACATAAAAAAATTTATATTCGCATAACCAATCAATGATGCAACCACGCATTCTACTCGACAGCAAAAAACTTACGCTCACTATCACCCGTCTTTGCCATCAGTTAATTGAACAGCATAAAGATTTTTCTAATTCCGCTATCATTGGTGTACAACCGCGCGGAGTGTTTCTCGCTGACAGAATTCATAGGAAACTGACCGAAATTTTAAAGAAAAAAAATATTGATTACGGCAAACTCGACATTACTTTTCATCGTGATGACATCCGGTTGAAAGATAAACCGATGATTGCCGATGAAACCAATATTGAATTTTCGCTGGAAGGAAAAAATATTATTCTGATTGATGATGTGCTTTACACCGGTCGCACAATTCGCTCGGCACTCGATGCAATGCTTGCTTATGGGCGACCTGCCGATGTAGAATTGTTAGTACTTATTGACAGAAGATTGCAGCGTCACCTTCCAATTCAGGCTAAATATGTAGGGAAAGTGGTGGATTCGATTGCTGCCGAAAAAGTTAAAGTAGAGTGGAAAGAGACAGATGGACATGATAAAGTATGGATAGTTGCGGATGAGGACAAGAGACAATAGTTAACTAAATATAGAAATGAGCGCACTTAGTCAAAAGCATCTTTTAGGAATTAAACACCTTCAGAAATCGGACATTGAACTCATTTTTCAAACGGCAGATAACTTTAAAGACATTCTGCAACGTCCGATTAAAAAAGTTCCTTCTCTCCGCGACATTACTATTGCCAATTTATTTTTCGAAGATTCTACCCGCACAAGAATATCATTTGAATTAGCAGAGAAACGTTTAAGTGCAGATACCATTAACTTCTCTGCCTCAGGTTCATCCGTAAAAAAAGGAGAAACACTTTTAGATACTGTGCGCAATATTCTTGCGATGAAGGTAGATATGATTGTAATGCGCCACTCCAGTTCGGGCGCGGCAAACTTTCTTGCCGAAAATATTTCAGCCAACATTATTAATGCAGGCGATGGCACACATGAACATCCTACACAAGGTTTGTTAGATGGTTACTCAGTGCGCGATAAATTCAAAACACTGAAAGGATTGAACTACCTAATTATAGGTGATATCAAACATTCACGGGTTGCGGGTTCAGATATTCCTTTAATGCTGAAGATGGGAGCCAAAGTAAAAGTGTGCGGTCCGCCAACATTGATTCCAAAACACATTGAAGAACAAGGAGTAACATACGAACCAAATTTGAAGAAAGCATTGGAGTGGTGCGATGTGGCAAACGTTCTTAGAATACAATTAGAGAGAATGGATATAAAATTCATTCCATCACTTAGAGAATATTCGCTCTTCTATGGAGTAAACAAAAGTCTTCTCAACTCTATCAATAAGGATATAACCATTATGCACCCGGGGCCTATCAATCGCGGTGTGGAGTTGAACAGCGATGTGGCAGATTCAAAACAATCTTTAATTCTTCAACAAGTAGAAAACGGAGTTGCCATAAGAATGGCGGTGTTGTATCTTTTAGCGGGGCGCGCTTAGCAGAAGAAATCTGAGGTCAGAGATTAGAGATCAGATTGAACGCATCCCTGTATTATTCTGATTTCTGATTTCTAATCTCTGTTTTCTATTTCCTCCATCCTTCCGGGTTCTGATACCATTTCACCAATGTTTCTTTTTCTTCCGGTTTAATGTAATCGAGTTTAGAAGCAACATCGAGCAGTGTGGGATAATCGGAGAGTGTAAAGAGTTTGCACTTCGCTTCTTCAAATGCTTTTACAGATTTATCGAATCCGTAAGTAAAGATTGCCCCAAGACCAAGCACCTCCGCTCCAGCTTCGCGTAATGCATGAACAGATTTTAAAGAACTGCCACCTGTAGAGATTAAATCTTCAATCACCACTACCTTTTGTCCTTTATCTAATTTCCCTTCAATCAGATTTTCCATTCCGTGCGCTTTTGGTTTGTCGCGCACATATACAAATGGCTTATTCAGCACATCTGCTACCAACGCACCATGAGGAATTCCTGCTGTGGCTACCCCTGCAATTACATCGCAGTTTTTAAACTCTTCGGCAATGGTATCGGCAAATGCGGTTTTAATGTAAGTTCGCACTTTAGTGTACGAAAGCGTTTTGCGGTTATCGCAGTAAATTGGACTTTTTAAACCGCTTGCCCAGGTAAACGGTTCATCGGGTTTCAGCACTACGGCTTTAATTTCCAGCAGATACTCGGCAACTTCGCGCGCTATTACGTTATTATAAATCATACAATGGATAGAGATTTTAAAATTTACTACAATGATTCGGTGGTGAAGGTCACGAGTGACCGCACGCAAATGAATAAAAAATTTGCTGCCATTTTCAGAGATGAAAGAGAAATAGAGAAATTTTTCAGCCACTCCGAAACTTTCTTTGATGGTAAAACCAACCGGAACGTGCTGGCTATTACCACCAATGCCGAGAAGGTAATGCGCAACTTTCGTGGACAAGTGAAGATGATAATTGCCGGTGGCGGAATTGTGTTTAATGAGAAAGATGAGTTGCTGATGATTCACCGCAGAGGTAAATGGGATTTACCAAAAGGAAAAATTGAAGACCCTGAAACAATAATTGACGGAGCCAAACGCGAAGTAGAAGAAGAAACCGGTGTATTGATTGCAAGCGTTACAGATAATCCGATTATTACCTACCATGCTTACCGGTTGAAAGGAAAAAACTCGTTGAAGGCAACAAGTTGGTATGTGATGAAGGCAAAACCAAAACAGCTTAAACTAAAACCACAAAAGGAAGAAGATATTGATGAAGTTCGCTGGGTAAAAAAGAGCGATTTGCAAAATTACCAGCGCGAATGCTATTTGTTGGTTTGGGATTTGATAAGTAAGTATCAGCAGTAAAAAGAGAGATGCCATCGCTTGTAGCGATGGCATCTCTCTTTAAAATCATTTACAATCCTTCAAATGTTCCGCTTTCCATTTCATGGCGGTTTCAATTCGCACTCTTCCGCTTGGGTGGTCGAAGAAGAAAATTTCTTCCCATTTGCCCGGGTCTACTTTGCGGTATTCCGATAGCATCATATCTACATGTGCTTCGGCATCGGGTTCGCGGGCAGCGTTTAAACCAAACTGGTCGGCTTCCATTTCTTGCGTGCGAATCATAGTATTAGTTACCGGTGTGGCGAAAAAGAAAATAAACGAGATAAGGAAAGCAAGCAACGGAAGCCCGGCAACATCGCTAATGCTTTCAATTCCCCACGCTGCACCTCTTGTAGCTATTAATTTATTCAACGCCCAGTTTAAAAGCGCGAACACAATAAATATCAACACACCAAACTCAATTACGCCCTTGTATACGTGATTGAGAACATAATGCCCCATTTCGTGACCCATTACTGCTTTTATTTCTTCTGGTGTGCACCGGTTCAATAAATTATCGTTCAAAGAAATTCTTGTTGTGCTGGCAAAGCCGCTAACGTTCGCGCTTACCCTTTTGGTTTGTTTAGAAGCATCGAACCGGTAAACGTTTTCTGCCGAAATATCGTTGGCGCGTGCCATAGCCAGTATTTCATCTTTCAATTTTCCTTCTTCCAGCGCTTCATATTTATTGAAGATGGGGGATATAAACACTGGTGCTAAAAACGAGATGAACATTATAAATATGATACTACCACTGGCTCCCCAGAGCCACCAACGCTGCCCTGTTTTGCGCAGTGCCACATAAAGAAAGGTAACCATTGGTGCGCCTAAAATAATTCCCACACCTAAGCCTTGTAAATTCTGTATAAGCCAGTCGACAAAGGTGAGGTTGGATAATCCGTATTGATGCTCGCGGAAATAATCTGTATAAACACTAAGCGGAAACGAAAGTACCCACGCCAGTAAAAAGTAAAGTATTACATAAATAAGGTTTTGAAGATTTACGTTCTGTACTTTACCGGCAATGCATTTCATTTGTTTACCTAAACCGAGTTTTAGAAACACCAACGCTACAAGCAAACCATAAAACAAATTCACCACCTGCAAAACATAACCGCCTTCGAAATACGAATCAGATTTCTCACGCGCTGCTCCATTCAAAGTGCTTAACCATTGGTGCGTGGCGCTGTCAACATTAAATACAGTTGTTGTTTGTGTTGCAGTAGCAGTTAAACTATCAGTTGCCTGAATGGAATCAACCGGAGCAGCAAAAGTTTGTAATGATAGCCCGATGCAGATTATCAGGAGAAGAAGAGAAAGTTTTTTCATGGCGAGTGTTTGTGTTCAACAAAGAAAAGAAATACAAATATTCGGCAACTACTATTTAGTAGTTGCCTTGCTCAATTCATCAATACTACTCTCCTCTTTAAATTCGCTGTTGAGTTTAAAGTAATTGCCTTTATCAAGCGTGTGGTCAAACGCAAACTTGGCTAAGTCGAGTTTTACGCTTTCGGTGGTAAACAACCTAATTACTTGCTTTACCTGCTCTACTGCAAAGCAGTTAGACGATAAAATTTGCTTGGCAGAACTCAACTTTCCTTCTTCGCTGCTGCGTGCTTTTATACTGCTTAATGCCGAAGAAAAATCGCTGGTGCTTAAAATAGTTCCTTTGCAATCGGTTGAAGCGGCAACCGGTGCTGCTGTAGAAGAAGAATAGGTGGTAGTAGTGGTAGTAGTTTGCGCAGGCACTACCGGTGCACCATTGTTAATGCTGATGCTGCCACCCGGTACACCAAAACTCATATTAACTCCACCGGGAACCGGAGGTGCAATGCCCTGTGTTTCGGTAGTGGTGGTTTCGCGCACTACCGTATTTCCTCCGCCATTTACAACTACAACCGTAGGGCGGTCTTCAATATAACCGGGGTAAGTGGTTTGCGATTGCCAACGGAGAACGTATTCGCCCTTGTTGGTTTTCTTAATCATGTGCGTAGCATCCACCGGGCTTCCGTGCGCATCGGTTAGCTGAAATATTTTTCTCTCAATTGGTGGTATAGAAACATCTTCAAACTCAATCTTCAGTTTATAATACGATTGGGTAAGGTTGATAATGCGCACCCGCTCCTGCGGTTCATCATTTTTCTTTTCGCCATTCAGGTAAACCGTAAACTTTAAGTGGTCTTCGCTGTAAATGGTTACGTGCGAGTAGAAGCCGGCTTGTGCTGTTATTGCACCAATAAATAATACCGCCAGCAGATATAATTTCTTAGCCATAGTTTGGGTTAATGATTAGTATGCAATATATATTGCTTGACTGAAATGCAAAATACCACATCCGTAATGAAAGCAATTTGTATTGCAGCGGAAAAAATATGACAAACTGCCGCTCGGTAAGAGCCGGCACAGAAGCATTTATGGCTTCCGGCAATTAGCAGATGGCATTTAAACCAATTTAACGATGCTTCCCGGTTAGCAAACGTCAACTGATGACAAATGATAACGTAGCTAATTCTACAATCGTCAGCATTTGTCAAACGCTAACGCTTGCTGATCTCCAAGCGTTAACTTTTGACAACCGGCAACGTTCGGAGTATAGGAAACGTTAGCGTTTGACAAATAATAACGCTTACCAATTGGCAAGCGTTAGCGGGTGACAAAAAGAAACGATTGCTGAGCGGATAGTATTGCCGTGGAATTTACGGAGACAATAGGAGAAAAGAAAACGGAGTTAATCGCGCTTTTTGCGGAAGGCTTCTAAGTCTTCTGCCTTGGCGAAGACCTCATCGCCAATCAGCCAGCCTTCTATTTTGCCGTTGATAATGGCGCGAAGGAACGGATAGCAGCGATACCGTTTGCCCCAACACCAGGTAATTACACAGCGCAACTCGTGGTGCGCTACATGCACACTGCTTTTGGTTTCTCGGGCAGAGGGGTGGTTATGTTTAACCGGTGGGCTGGCAATTACATTTATAGCGTAGTAGCCATCTACTTTAATTGCCGAAACACCGTTGGCTTTTATGCGGTCCATAATAGCGCGCCTTGTTTTGCCGCACAGCTTGGCATACTCCTCTACCGATACATAGTTTTCTAATACATGGATAGCCATAAATTGTACGTTTGGTATAATTTGAAAACTGAATTTGTGGGAGATTATTGTGTGCGGGAAAGTGAAAGAGTGTTAGGAATTATAGTTGTTGGTCAAGCGACCAAGAACTGTATAAACAAAATGTAAAATCTAATCCACCGGAATTAACTGTACCAAAATTTGCTTCTCAATTGCCGCTTGTATTTGGCTGGTTACTGTTTGCAATACAGTTATGGAACTGTAATATTTTCTGTTGGTATTATCAACCACAAACATACTTTGAATAATCGCTCTTTGATTGCTATACGTATCAACAGAATTTACGGTGTTTTCAGCGTTTGTAATTTTATTGCATAGCACAATAATCTGCATACCTACTTCATTAATAAACGGAACATACCCCGTTACTTTACCTAACGTATATTTTACCCCCTGCACCAACGCAACCAGTTCATTCAACGTTATGGCTTGGTTGATTTGAAGCAACACTACCGAACGGTTAATGTTTGCGTTTCGCAATTTCCAAAATTCAGCTTTGCTGATTTGTGGATTGAAAAAATCGTTTGGCTGGCTTTTGAAACCGAACCTGCTCAGATTTTCGTCAAGGTCGCTTTTAAAGTGTTCGTAATTTACCGGTTCAAGAGGTACTCCAATTTCTGCTTCTTTCAGAAAAACTGGTTTTTCAAACATTAAGTAAAATGTTTGTTTTAATTGCCTGATTTCTTCGAGTATGTTAAAGATGTTTACCATACTGCATTTACAGAAGTTGTTGTTATCGCCAGCTTCTCTTTACACACCCACCGCCTCTTCCTTCATCATATACTTCACCTTTTCCCAGGGCTCGTATTCAAAGTGTTTGCGGTCTTTTATTTTTTCGGGGAAGCGAACATGGTATTCAAACTCGTGGCGGAAATGGCGGATAGCTGCAGCCACGGGCCATGCAGCCGCATCGCCCAGAGGGCAAATAGTATTGCCTTCAATCTTGCGTTGTATATCCCAAAGCAAATCAATGTCTTCCATTTTTCCGTAGCCGTGCTCTAAACGCCAGGTTACTTTTTCCAGCCAACCCGTTCCTTCGCGGCAAGGCGAACACTGTCCGCAGCTTTCGTGGTGATAGAAACGCGAGAAATTCCAGGTGTTGCGCACAATGCACTGGCGGTCGTCATACACAATAAAGCCGCCCGAGCCAATCATGCTACCGGTAGCAAAGCCGCCATCGCTCATACTTTCGTAAGTCATTAAACGCTGTTCGCCTTTAGCGGTTTTAAATAATAACTCAGAAGGAAGAATTGGAACAGATGAACCACCCGGTACACATGCCTTCAACGGCCTATCGGTTTGCATACCCCCGCAATACTCATCGCTCATTACAAATTCTTCTACCGGTACGTTCAGTTCTATTTCATACACACCCGGCTTCTTGATATTTCCAGATGCAGAAATCAATTTTGTCCCCGTGCTTTTACCAATACCAATCTTGGCAAACTCCTCACCACCGTTCATTATAATCCACGGCACATCCATAATGGTTTCCACATTGTTCACTACCGTAGGGTTGCCATACAAACCAACCACCGCAGGGAAAGGCGGCTTAATACGCGGGTTACCGCGCTTGCCTTCCAGGCTTTCAATCAAAGCAGTTTCCTCACCGCAGATATAAGCACCGGCACCGCAGGTTACGTGTAAATCTAAATCGAAGCCGCTGCCTTTAATGTTCTTACCCAACCATCCGTTAGCATACGCTTCGTTAATAGCGCGCTCCAGAATGCGATACACCCACATATATTCTCCGCGGATATAGATGTAGGAAAGATGCGCTTCTAAAGCAATGCTTGAAGTAATCATTCCTTCCACCAGCAAGTGAGGAAGTTTCTCCATCAAATAACGGTCCTTGAAAGTTCCGGGCTCTGATTCATCGGCATTGCATACCAAGTGATGCGTAGGATTGTTCTTGCCAATAAAACTCCATTTCATACCGGTAGGGAAACCCGCGCCACCTCTGCCGCGCAGTCCGCTTTTCTTCACTTCTTCCACAATTTCTGTGGGGGTCATCTTCAAAGCTTTTTCTACTGAAGCATAACCGCCTGTTTTGCGGTAAACTTCATAGGTTTCTATACCGGGAACGTTAAAGTGTTCTAAGAGAATTTTTTTGCCCATTACTTAACTCGTTTATAAGGGCACGAATGTAATTTCATAGAGGAATATCTCAAAAGAAAGTTTCAACAGGCATAAAGCCGCGCTGCCTTGCGCAAAGCGCAATAACCCTTTATATTGATGGGGAACTTACAGCAATCTGAAGTGGAAAATACTATTTTCGAATTCCTTTCAACTATGGACCAAAAGCATACACCTGAGCAATACATACGGGTATCCGGCAATGCAGGAACAGAGTTGAACATTCATTTCCGCAACCTGGTGGAAGCAATTAACGAAGGAATTTATTGTGTAAACTCAACCGGTGAGGTGGTGTATGCTAACGAACGTTTCTGTAAGAATCTGGGTTACACGCTTGAGGAAGTAGTGGGCAAGGATATTTTCCAACTGCTTTACAGCGAAGAGAACATCAAGCTTGCCCGCGCAAAATTAGAGCTGCGCAAAAAAGGAGTTTCGGACAGTTACGATATTCAGGTGAAGAAGAAAAACGGTGAAGCACTTTGGGTACGCATGAACGGCAAACCGCTTACTGCCGATACCGGTGAGTTTATGGGAGCCATTGTTGTGAGCTCTGTAATTACTCAACAGCGTGCGCTGGAGCAGGAACTTACCGAAGCCAAAGAAGATTTAGAAAGCAAAGTGATTACGCGCACCCGTCAGCTTTCAGAAGCCAACGAAAAGCTATCAGAACAGATTAGAGAAAGACGCTTAGCCGAAATATCTTTGAAGAACAGCGAGAAACGTTTCCGCGATATTTTTGTGAACTCACCAGATGCTATTTACATTGAAAGCAACGAAGGAGTTATTCTGGATGTAAACGATGCTACCTGCAAATTGCATCAATGCACCGATAAGAGTATGATTATTGGCAAAACAATTTACGATGTTTCACCTGTGCGGCTTCACGAAATGATGAAGGCGCGTCAGCCAAAAATTATCAGTGGCGAAATAACCAAGTTTGAAAGCGAATGTGTGCGCAAAGACAGCACTACTATTCCTATTGAAGTAAGTGTTGCCCCTATTGAATTTCAGGAAAAGCAGGCGTTGCTGATGCACGTGCGAGATATCAGCGACCGAAAGCACAACGAGCAATTATTACAGCAACTAAATACCGACTTGGAAGAAAAAGTACGTGAACGTACCAAAGAAGTGCAGAAACAAAAAGACTTTTTGCGCTTGATTATTGACAGTACGCCTAACCTTATTTTTGTGAAAGATCAGGACGGCAAATTTCTTCTCGTCAATAAAGCCACCGCACATTTTTATGGTATGACCACCGACCAAATGGAAGGGCATTATGATACCGAACAGAATTTTACAGCCGAAGAAATAGAAGAATTTAAAGAGCAGGATGAAGCTGTATTGAAAGCTGGTAACGAGGTGCAGTTTCCTGAACAGGGCTTTGTAAATCCTGAAACCTTTAAAACGGTTTGGCTACAACAGGTTAAAAAACCTATCCCTTCTTTTACCGGCAACAACACTAACATTCTTGGTGTAGCTACCGACATTACCGCTATAAAAGAGGCAAAAGAAGAACTGAAACTTTCGGAACAACTCTACCGCGAAATTGCTCGTAACTTGCCTAAGGCTGCTATGTTTATTTTCGATAAGGACTTGAAATTTATTTTGGCAGAAGGACCATTGGTAGGTATTGTAAGCAAGAAAAAAAGCGAGATAGAAGGCAAAACTGTTTTTGAAACTATACGCGAAACCGAGCGCGAACGTGCCGAGAAAATTTACCGCGGCATATTAGCCGGTGAAAGCAGCGAAACCGACCAGAACTTCTTTAACCGCTCATTGAAAGTATATCACCTTCCTATTCGAAACGGAAAGGGTGAAATTATTTACGGCATGGTGATGGTATTTGATATTTCAGATTTAAAACAGGTGCAGAACGAACTGGAAAAACGCGCAACCCTGCTCCAGCGCTCCAATGATGAACTGGAACGTTTTGCGTATGTAGCTTCGCACGATTTACAGGGACCTCTGCGCACTATTGCCAGTTATCTGCAATTGCTCGAGATGCGATACAAAGACAAACTGGACCCGGAAGCTGTAGAGTTTATCGATTTTTCGGTAAGCGGTGCCAAGCGGATGCAAACGCTCATTCTTGATTTACTGAACTACTCGCGCATTTCTTCTGCACCTAAACCGTTTATAAAAACAGATTTAAACGAAGTGCTGAATGATGTAGAAAGAGGTTTGGAAAGCACCATTAAAGCAAGCAATGCAGAAATACTGATTTCAGCCTTACCGGTTATTACAGCTGAGCCTAATCAACTTTACCAATTATTTCAGAACTTAATTGATAACGGAATTAAGTTTGTGAAAGAGAAGCAACCGATTATAACTATAACCTGCACCGAACACGAAACTGAATGGGAATTTGGTGTGGGCGATAACGGCATTGGTATTAGACCCGAGTTTAAAGAAAAAGTATTCCAGATTTTTCAGAGGTTGCATACCGAGATGGAATATCCCGGCACCGGTGTAGGTCTGGCTATTTGCAAAAAGATTGTTACGCTACACGGTGGCAGAATATGGTTCGACTCTGAACCGGATAAGGGAACTACCTTCCGCTTTACTGTTCGTAAGAATTTAGAGAACGAATAGAATTAAGCCTGTTTCTACAAAACATTTCTTCGTCTGTTGCAACAGATATTGTTCCTGAATTTTATCTTGCAACTTATTGCAAAACTTAAACATGCTTCAATGAAAAAAATGTTCCTCTCTCTACTTGCGTTTATGGCTTCTTATTTTGCTTATACACAGGTTCCGCAGTTTATCAATTATCAGGCAGTGGCGCGTAATGCTCAAGGCAATGCTTTAGTTAACCAAACTATTACCGTGCGGCTCACTATTCATGCTAATACGCCTTCCGGTGCTATTGCTTATCTAGAAACCGATACGGTTACTACCAACCAATTCGGGCTGTTTACTATTGCGGTGGGCAGAGCCACTACCATACCCGGTGGCTTTAGCGGTATTAGCTGGGATAGCGGACCTAAGTATTTGAAGGTAGAAATGGATGCTGCCGCAGGAACTAACTTTACCAATATGGGAACCACGCAAATACTAAGTGTGCCTTACGCTTTATATGCCGAAACTTCGGGCAGTTCATTACCGGGGCCAACTGGTGCTACAGGAAATACAGGAGCGGTAGGAAGTAGCGGCAGTACGGGAGCAACAGGAGCTACAGGACCTACGGGTGCTACCGGTTCGGGTGGAGGAGCCACCGGTGCAACGGGAGCTACCGGAGTAACCGGTGCTATAGGTAATACCGGAGTAACGGGTCCTACAGGGGCAACAGGTATCACAGGAATAACCGGAACTACAGGTAACACAGGAGCAACGGGCGCAACCGGTACCACAGGAACGGGAATAACGGGATCCACAGGTGCTACCGGCACAACGGGAACTAACGGCACTGACGGCAATACAATTTTGAGCGGAACTACCACCCCTGCAGCAGGCTTAGGAGTAAATGGCGATTTTTATTTGAACACCACTACCAGCATGCTTTATGGCCCTAAAACCGCAGGGGCATGGGGTGCAGGGGTATCTTTAAAAGGAGCTACCGGCTCAACGGGTGGAACAGGGGCAACCGGAGTTACCGGTGCAATTGGCACAACGGGAGCAACCGGCACAGTGGGCATTACTTTTACCGTTACAGCTTCTAACAACAACAATTATAATATTGGCAGTGCCGCTGATTATGTAAGCGGTGTTACTACCGACCCTACTTTAGTGCTGCAGCGCGGTTTTACTTATACGTTTAACTGCACCGGTGCTTCGGGGCATCCGTTTCGTATTTCTACCAGCAATGTGGTGCCGGGTGTGTCGTTTAATACCGGTGTAACCAATCAGGATACGAATGGCGGCACGCTTACTTTTAAAGTGCCTATGGATGCACCTAACACGCTTTATTATCTCTGCACACTGCATAGCAATATGGTGGGTACGCTTACTATTCAGTAGACAATATATACATAGCAAAATTTAAGTTGCACAAGGGCAAAACAGAAAAGTTATTCGGACACTTGGGGGCACATTACTACTTGACTCTAATCAACAAAATGAACTTGATTGGTTTACCCTTCTATATTTTCGGCTAACGGTAAATGCTTACTTTCATAATCAGGAAGAGTTGGAGTTGCAAGAATAATTTTCTACCTACCTGGCAAACCTTTAATCTGGCGTCCGGCACTGCTCATTTTCTGCATGCTCTTCATCATGGTTTTCATTTGCTCGAACTGCTTGAGGAATGCGTTTACTTCCTGTATAGTATTGCCGCTGCCTTTGGCAAGGCGCAGTTTACGCTTACCGTCCAGCAAATCGGGGTTGCTTCTTTCTGTGGGCGTCATAGAAAGAATAATGGCTTCTACTTTTTTGAAACTGTCGTTGTTAATGTCAACATCTTTTAGCTGTTTTCCTACACCAGGCAACATGCCGAGTAGGTCTTTTACGTTGCCCATCTTTTTTATCTGCGACAACTGGGTGAGAAAGTCGTTGAAGTCGAACTGGTTTTTGCGGATTTTTGCTTCCAGCTCTTTCGCTTTCTTCTCATCATATTGCTCCTGCGCTTTTTCTACAAACGAAACGATATCGCCCATGCCGAGGATACGCGATGCCATCCGCTCGGGGAAGAACACATCGAGGGTATCAACTTTTTCACCGGTGCTAACAAACTTGATGGGCTTGCCCACCGTGTAAGTAACCGAGAGAGCTGCCCCACCTCGGGTATCGCCATCTAATTTGGTCAGCACCACTCCGTCAAAATCGAGACGGTCGTTAAATGCCTTAGCGGTGTTCACCGCATCCTGACCGGTCATAGAATCTACTACAAAGAGAATCTGGTCGGGCTTTGTTTTTGCTTTGATAGCGGCAATCTCCTTCATCATTTCTTCGTCAACCGCCAAGCGACCGGCAGTATCTATAATGACTAAATCGAGACCTAAAGATTTGGCATGTGCAATTCCGTTGAGAGCAATCTCAACCGGGTTCTTGTTTTCCTTTTCGCTGTAAACAGGGATATCAATTTGTCCTCCTAAAACAATCAACTGGTCAACCGCAGCGGGGCGGTAAACATCGGCAGCCACCATTAAAGGGCGTTTGAATTTTTTCGTTTTAAGCCAGTAAGCGAGTTTGTGCGTGAAAGTGGTTTTACCCGAACCTTGCAAACCTGCAATGAGAATAACAGCGGGGCTTCCTTTTAAGTTGAAGTCGGCTTCTTTGCCGCCCATGAGTTGGGTCAGTTCCTCGTGCATTACCTTCACCATCAACTGACCTGGCTGAACTGCGTTCAGCACGTTCTGCCCCATTGCCTGGTCTTTTACTTTGTCGGTAAACTCCTTAGCAATTTTATAATTCACATCGGCATCTACCAAAGCTCTGCGTACTTCTTTAATAGTATCTGCAACGTTGAGTTCCGTTAGCTTGCCTTGTCCTTTGAGCGATTTAAACGCCCCTTCAATTCGTTCTGATAAATTTTCAAACATCTACTATGATTATTATGATTGACTGAATACTATGATTTTTTGGGAACGCAAATGTAGTAGAGAAGAGGAAAGTTTAAAGTCTATCCACTGAACTTTACCTGTTTTGCAAATTACAAGTGAACCAGCTTTTTATTAATGGAGTTTATGCGCAAATAATAAATGCCCTTTGCGGCAGTGAAATTGATTTCCGATTTGCGGTTTGATATTTCTTCTTTGAATACTATCCGTCCGCTGGCATCGAATATCTCGAGCGTGTTTCCAATCAGATTGCTTCCGCATTCCAAATTCCATTTTCCTGTTTCAATAGGGTTAGGATACACTTTAAAATCTTCGGAAACAATTTCAGCAATACCGGTAACGGTTATCTGAATAGCGTTAGACATGGCTTTGCATCCGTTAGAGTCAGTTACCTGTACCTGATAAGAACCGGTGACAGTTGCTATGTAGATATTGTTCTGCGCACTGCTTATTTGATTTCCGTTTAGATACCACTGATACGAGAGCGAATTGTATGCGCTCAGGGTATCTCCGTTTACACTCACCGAAACCGAAGGCAAAGGATGAACGCTGACAGCCACTTGATTGGATTGTGCCGAGCAATTGTTGGCATCGGTTACAGTTACATAATAATTACCCGCATTGATGGCGTAAATACAAGAACCGGTGGCACCAGTATTCCATATATAAGAAGTTAAACCGGATGGAGCGCAAATCTGCGTGCTGTCACCAGGGCAGAAAATAGTAGTGTCAGCATTGATAGTGTTGTTCGGCAAAGAATTAACGGACAGGTTCAGGATAGAAACAGAATCGCAACCGGATGCGGTAGTGGTTGTATCGGCATAGCTTCCTCCGCTGCTCGCTGTATAAGAACCGAAAGTATAAGTCTCGCCCTGACAAATACTATGCGAAAATGAAGCGGTAATAGTTTGTGATATGTCTACCGGTACTGTAGCATTAAACGCAGAACATCCTCCCGAAGAAGGAAGAGTATAAGTGACCGTGTAATTTCCCGAAGTGCTCAAAGCCGGATTAATAGCACCGGTTGAGGTATTAAGGCTTAATCCGGAACCGGAGGAATAAACTCCACCGGTGTTTCCTGTTTGTGTTACGTTTTGTATGGCAGCACCTGAACAGAAGGCCGTGCTTGCATAAGCTATTGTTGCCGCTGGCGCAGCTGTAATGGTAACCGAGGCGGTAGTTGTAAAAGCAGGGCAACCGGGAATGGTATAAGTTACGGTGTAGGTTCCGGCATTACTTGCAGATGGAGTTATAGCACCGGTTACGGCATCAATACTTAAGCCTCCCAAAGCACTATAAGTTCCGGCAGTGCTTCCGGTAAGCGTAACCGGTTGTGCCGTGCTAACAGACTTACAAAAAGGTGTTCCTGCATAAGCGATAGTTGCAGTAGGAGTATTTGAGGTGCAACAGGTGTTGCTCAAAGCAGATACGCTGTATGTGGCGGTGTTCTGCCAGCAGCAATATTGAACACTAAGCGAATAAACCGTTCCACCTAATTGCGTATTGAAATAATCGAGCACCTGGTCAATAGTGTTGCACCCTCCCTGGTAGGTTGTAGTGCTGCAAGAGTAAGCGCAGATAATACCAGATGCATAACCGTTGGGATTCGAAAGACCGGCAGGCGGAATATTTATAATAGAATAGTTAGCCGGTACCGGTCCGTTAATGGCGGTTGAAAAAATGCCGAGGCTGCAATTGTCATTATTGGTGTTCGGATATCCTGCACGGATTACCTTGGTAACATTAGCAGCAAAAGGTCCGGTGAGGTTAATGACAACCGGTTCGTAAGAAACCACGCCAATTTTAAGATTCGGAATGTTTACATCTACATTTATATTCAAAAAGCCACCGTCATAATTACTGAAGATGATGGTGTTACCATTCGGGCTGCAACTGAAAGAAGAAGATGTTATAGTAACATTAGCAGTAGCAGTTACCGGTGAGCATACACCCGCATTAGAAACAGAATAAGTAACAGTATAAGTTCCTGGGGCACTTGTACTTGGAGTTATTGCTCCGGTATTTGCATCTATCGTTAATCCTGAAGTGGAAGTATAAACTCCTCCCGCTTCTCCTGTTTGTGTAACCGGTTGCGCGCTTGCAATGCTATTACTGTAAGGACTGCCCGGATAAGTAATAGATGCAGTGCATGGTGGCAAAGAAATGCTGCAGATATTCTGCCAGATAGTATCTACCTGCGCGGCAGTTAAAAGCTGCGAACTTACCGAAGCATACTTTATACAACCGGCTTTAACTTCGCATGGAACGGTATTATCGTCACGGAAAAAAATAATAGGAGTAGTGCTTGTTGCTGGACTGTAAATATTGCCGACATCATTATAAGTTCCGAACAGCGTGCCATTTACATAAACGGAAATCACATTCGTGGCACCATCTCTTACAAAAGTAAAGAGGTAATAAATGTTAGGCTGAAAATAAGGACAAGCGCCTACGTTGCCATTCGGATAGAAATTTAAACAATCGTTGAGCAAATAGAAACCAGCATCGGTAGCACTATTTGAAAAATCAATAATGCGGGACCATCCTCCTAAGGTTTTGAATTTAAAAAAGAGATTAATGCTGTAGCTACCGGTAATGCTGTTGTTCGGATAGCTGAATCCTTCACCGGCATTAAAACAATAGGCAGTAGAGATAGAACACAAGCCGTTGGTGGTAATAATAGAATCAGTGCCGAAGCCTCCGGCAATTGCAGCATACGATAGCAATTCTGTTAAGGTTCCGCCCCCACCGGTACCGGTTAAATTATTATTGAAGAAATATTCCTGAAGAGGTTGAGAACTCAACGACACACTACATAAGAGTAAAAGGGAAAGAATAATATTCTTCATAGTTCTATTTGAGCTTTTGTGAAAAGAAAAAGGAAAAGCAGTGCAACGCAAAAGTAAGATAGATGAGGAAGAATTAGAAAGATTAATTGATGGATATGAAGTCTCACTAAACAACAGTGCCACGGTTTGAAACCGTGGCACTGTTAAGTCATTAGCCTGACTGTAAATCAAAACTTCACTTTATCGAAAACGGTTTTAATAATTTCGTTTGCCTGCCCGCCCGGATCTTTCCGAATTTTTGCCTCTTCCTGCGCCACCATAATAAACAAACCGTCAATGGCTTTGCGTGTAACATAGTCAGGTAAATCTGTACTGATAGGTGTTATGAAAGGAATTTTGTTATAGTAAGTAACAATGTCGCTCCAGTATTTGGTGGCAAGAGTTTTATCTAAAGCGGTTTTAATACTCGGCTTGAAAGAAGAAACCAAACTTTCGGTAGTAGTGCGTTTTAAAAATTGTGTAGCGGCATCCGGTTGTTTGTTGCTTACAATGTTTACCGCATCGGTTACCGTCATTTGTTTAATAGAATTCAGAAAAATAGGACCGGCTTGCTTAGCCGCACTTTCCGCAGCACGATTCATAGAAAGAATAGCATTGTCTACAAGGCTTCCCATGCCTACATTGCGCAAAGTAGATTCCACTTGTTTAACCTGCGAAGGAAAAGGAATTTTAATCAAACTGTTTCCGAAATAACCATCGGTAATAGAAACTTTATCTACACCCACCTGCACACCTTTCATCAAGGCTTCGCGAATAGCACTGGTAGCATCGCCTTCGGTAATGGTATTAATAATAGAGTTATTGTTAGTGTTATTTGTGTTATCTGTTCCTCCACCTATAACCACTTTTCCACCGGTGTTGGTATTAGTTTGTTGCCGAGTATTGTCACCGGTTTCGGGGTTTACTTTGCCACCTGTAGAAGGTGTTGGCGTTGTATTAGTATTGGTTTGCGTACTGGTGTTAGTTGGCACCTTGGTGGTTTGAGGCGCAGGTGGCGGTGTTGTTTGCGTTTGCTGATTTGGAATAACTACCGCAGGTTCTGCTTTCTTAACTACCGGTGTAATTGGTTTGGCTTGAGTTGTTCCACCAGTTTGCGATTTCTGCGTAGTGGTTTTTGTGGTAGCTGTAGTTTTAACCGTTCCGCTTTTTTGAAGCGTTTTAGTAGTCGCCTTTTTTGCTGTTGTTTTAGTAGGAATGGTTTGTGTTGTTTTTGTAGTTGTGGTGGTTTTTACAACTGTAGTTGTAGTTTTTACAGCAGCAGGTATAGTTGGTTTGGTGGTTGTTTGTCCGCAACTTACCATAGTAAGAAGAATAGCAGATAAAAACAGGGTGGTTGATTTAACGGTTTGCATAAATTTTATTTTTAATGAAGAAGCCAATTAAAGTGCCAAACTAAAATTTAATTAAGAAAACCACTTCGAACAAGAATGAGAGGCGGAGGTCGGGAAACTAAAACTTAACATTAGCTTAATATTCAAAACATATTTTCGTCCCATTATTTAATACAAACCCAACCAACATGGCTTTAGGTAAAATATTTTCTTTCCTCGTTCCTAAGGATAAAAATTTCTTCAAACTATTTGCGCAGGCGTCCGATAACTTAGTGGAGATATCAAAGACCTTCTCGGAAATGGCAAATGCGCCCAAAGAGAAACGTCAGGAGTTGTTGAAGAAAATTTCAGATTTAGAGCATGTGGGCGATGAAATTACTCACCAAATATTTACTGAGCTAAGCACGAATTTTATAACTCCGTTCGACCGCGAAGATATTTCTTACCTAGCTTCTTCATTAGATGATATTGTTGATTACATAGACGGCTCTGCAAAGCGTATTGAAACTTACAGAATAGAAGACATTACACCGGCAATGAAAAAGCTTTGTGAAATTATTGAGCACTCTGCAAAAGAAATTCACATCGCAGTTTCAAACATGAAAGACATGAGCAATGCAGTTCGGATTCGCGAAGCCATTGTGCGTATCAACAGTTTGGAGAATCATGCCGATGATGTTTTTGATACCGCTATTGCCGATTTGTTCGACAATGAAAAAGATGCTATCAAAATTATGAAGATGAAAGAAATTCTTTCGAACATGGAAACCGCTACCGACAAGTGCGAAGATGTGGCGAATGTTATTGAAACAATTATGGTGAAGAATTCTTAATTGAAAATTGAAGAGTGAAGATTTAAGATTGAATACACAATTCAATTTTCATCTTAAATATTAAATCAAAACGCATGTTCGAATTTCTGATAGTTATTATTGTCCTCGCGTTGATATTTGATTTCATCAACGGGTTTCATGATTCTGCTAATTCTATTGCTACCATAGTTTCTACGCGGGTGCTTACTCCCTTTCAGGCGGTCGTGTGGGCAGCTTTCTTTAACGTAGTAGCTTACTGGATTTCAACCGAACTTAAAGTAGCCGATACTGTGGCTAAAACAGTAAAACCAGAATCTATCACTCTTACAGTAATTATGGCTGGTCTGATAGCCGCTATTTTTTGGAATCTATTGACTTGGTATTTGGGTATTCCTTCCAGTTCATCGCACACACTAATGGGCGGATTTGCCGGTGCAGCTATTGCGCATGCCGGCTTTGGCGTGGTAAATATGGACAAGGTAATGAAAACGGTTTCGTTTATTGTGTTGGCTCCATTAATAGGTTTATTGCTATCCTATTTTATTTCGGTTCTTCTGCTTTGGTTATGTAAGCGCACCAATCCGTTTAAAATGAACGGATGGTTTAAGCGATTGCAATTAGTGTCATCCGCCTTGTTCAGTATTGGCCACGGAGGTAACGATGCCCAAAAAGTAATGGGAATTATTGCCGCAGCCATGATGGTGTATGTAAACAAAGCGGGGATAGATGTAAATAATATTCCTAACTGGATGCATGTAATACAGGTAGGTGGAAAAATAAAAGACATTCCACATTGGGTGGTTTTGGCCTGCTATAGTGCTATTGGGTTAGGAACTTTAATGGGTGGCTGGAGAATTGTAAAAACGATGGGAAGTAAAATTACCAAGCTCACTCCTTTTGAAGGTGTAGCTGCCGAAACTGCAGGTGCTATAACTTTGTTTGCTACGGAAAGACTCGGCATACCGGTTTCGACTACACATACTATCACCGGTTCAATTATCGGTGTGGGCTTAACCAAACGAATCTCAGCCGTGCGTTGGGGGCTTACTATTAATATTCTTTGGGCATGGATACTCACCATTCCCGTTTCAGGATTGGTAGGTGCTACACTTTACTTTGTGCTGAAAAGATTTTTGGGGGAGTAATTAGAATTACAGATTTCCTCTCAACTCCTGTTCTCTCTCAATAGCTTCAAACAAAGCTTTAAAGTTTCCTTTACCAAAACTCTTAGCACCGCAGCGCTGAATAATTTCGAAGAAGACGGTTGGTCTATCCTGCACCGGTTTGGTGAATAGTTGAAGAAGATAACCTTCATCATCGCGGTCAACCAAAATGTTTAGTTCTTTAATCTTGTTTACATCCTCGTTAATCTTTCCTACGCGCTGCCAAACTTCTTCATAATAAACTTCGGGAACATAAAGAAATTCTACACCTCGTTTACGGAGTTCAGTAACAGTGGCAATAATATCATCGGTAGCAATAGCAATGTGTTGCACACCGGCACCTTTATAAAACTCAATGTATTCCTCAATCTGGCTTTTTCTTTTGCCGTCAGCCGGTTCGTTGATAGGGAACTTTACATATCCGTTTCCGTTGCTAACCACCTTGCTCATCAGCGCAGAATACTCGGTAGAAATATCATGATCATCGAAAGTAATAATCAGCTTAAAGCCCATTACATCTTCATAAAATTTTACCCACTCGTTCATTTTTCCTAATTCAACATTGCCAACACAATGGTCAACGTGTTTCAAGCCAACACTCTGCACCACCACGCTCGATGTCTTTGCTGAATAGCCCGGAAGAAACGCGCCTTTATAATTCTTGCGCTCTACAAATTTGTGAATGGTTTCTCCGTATGTTTTAATCGCGCTGATAACCACTTCGCCATGCTCGTCTTTGAAAACGGTTGGTTCCATAACCGCCACAGCTCCGCGCTTAGTAGTTTCTACAAAACTTTTTCTCGCATCATCTACCCACAAAGCCAAAACTTTTACTCCATCGCCATGCAATAAATGATGTTTTGAAATTTCGCTGTCAGGAAGAATAGAACTCGTTAGCACTAAACGAATTTTGCCTTGTTGTAAAACATAACTTGCCCTGTCACGCACTCCTGTTTCGGGACCGGCATAAGCTACCAGCTCATACCCCCATGCGCTTTGATAGTAATAAGCAGATTGCTTGGCATTGCCAACATAAAACTCCACATGGTCGGTGCCGTTAAGTGGAAGAAAATCTGCTGTGGTGGCTGGTGTTTCTAATGTTTCGGTTTGCATAAATCTTAGTCTAGAGGTGTTTACTTATTCAATATCAGTTTTTTGATGAGATTTCTTTGATGTGGAACTATCCAACCAGCTGAGGTAATAACTTCCATCCTCAATTTTCTTTGCATCTACTGTTAAGGAAAGCGGCTTGAATGTATCTACCATTACCGCCAACTCTTTAGTTTCTTCTTTACCTATTGATTTTTCCACCGTTCCCGGATGCGGGCCATGAGGAATACCAATCGGATGAAGCGTAATCATTCCGCGCTCTACATGCTTGCGGCTCATGAAATCTCCGTCAACATAATACAGCACTTCATCGCTGTCAACGTTGCTGTGATGGTATGGCGCAGGAATACTTAGCGGATGATAATCATACTTGCGCGGCACAAACGAACAGATAACAAAGTTGTGTGCCTCGAAGGTCTGATGCACCGGTGGCGGCTGGTGCACGCGTCCGGTTATCGGCTCAAAATCGTGAATAGAAAAAATGTATGGATAATGGTTGCCGTCCCAGCCAATTGCATCGAACGGATGTGTGGCATAATGATATGGATAGAGCAACCCTTGCTTTTTTATATACACTAAGAAATCTCCTTTGCGGTCAGTAGTAGTTAAGTTTTGCGGAGCGTGAATATCGCGCTCGCAGTAAGGCGAGTTTTCCATTAATTGACCAAACTCATTTCTGTATCGTTTAGGATAAACCACCGGTGAAAACGATTCAACAATAAATAGACGGTTGTTCTTGGTTGCAAATTCCATCTGATAAATTGTTCCTCTTGGAATTACAATGTAATCGCCATAACTGAATTTCAATTCACCAAAAACAGATTTCATTACACCGGTTCCTTCATGCACAAAAATCACTTCATCGGCATCGCTGTTTTTATAGAAATAACCTTTGGTTGATTTTTGCGGAGCTGCTAAAACAATATGAACATCATTATTTATTAAAACCGGAACCCGTGATTTAAGATAATCTTCCACCGGTTGTATGCTGAACCCTTTATAGCAGCGGTGCTGCATGTTCTTTTGCTGTGCAATCTTTGGTATTACATCAATAGGCTCATCAATCTTTTTAACCAGCGTTGGCGGATGGCAATGGTAGATAAGCGAAGACACACTATGGAATCCTTCTGTAGAAACCAATTGCTCGCTATACAAACCGCCCTTTGGTTTCTTGAATTGCGTGTGACGCTTATGAGGAACTTTTCCTCTTTTCTGATAATGCGGCATAGAAATAATTTAGAATGTAGAATGCGGAATTAAGAATGAACAGCCAAAATTCTTGTCAAAACTATTCAGATTTAGTTGACAGGCAAACTGATTTTAGTCAAACAAAAAACGGGCGATGAAATCAATTTCATCGCCCGTTTATATTTAGCCGTTGTGGTGTGTTATCACCAACAACTCTTAGTTAGCAGCCGGTGGGTCAAGCAAAACCTTGCGGCTTAATTTGAATTTACCTGTTTTGTTATCTATACCAAGCAACTTCACTTTAATCACTTCGTTCTCTTTCAATACGCCTTCTAAAGTATCAAGACGTTTGTGAGAAACTTCGGAGATGTGCAGCAAACCTTGTTTGCCAGGCATGAATTCAACGAACGCACCGTAAGGCATAATTGATTTAACCGTAGCTTCGTAAATGTCACCTATTTCAGGCACGGCTACAATTCCTTTTATCTTGCGCATAGCAGCATCAATACCTTCTTTGTTTGGCGAGAAGATTTCGATTTTACCTTGGTTGCCTACTTCTTCAATTTGAATAGTAGTTCCGGTTTCGCGTTGCATTTCCTGAATTACTTTTCCTCCAGGTCCTATGATTGCTCCGATGTATTCTTTCTCAATCATTATCATTTCTACACGCGGTGCATGAGGTTTATAATCTTCACGCGGTGCAGAAAGTGTTTTATTCATTTCGCCAAGAATATGCAAACGTCCACGTTTAGCTTGGTCAAGAGCTTCTGTCAATAACTGACGCGAAAGACCTTTGATTTTAATATCCATTTGGCAAGCGGTAATACCTTGTTCGGTTCCGCAGATTTTAAAATCCATATCGCCCAAGTGGTCTTCGTCACCAAGAATGTCAGAAAGAATAACATACTTACCTGTTTCTTCATTGCTGATTAGACCCATTGCAATACCCGAAACTGCTTTCTTAATTTGAACACCAGTATCCATCAATGCAAGAATACCTGCGCAAACAGTTGCCATAGAAGACGAACCGTTCGATTCCAAAATATCAGAAACGATACGAATGGTATAAGGAGTTTCTTTAGGCATTACTTTAGAAATGGCGCGGTGCGCTAAGTTACCGTGACCTATTTCTCTTCTGCCCACACCACGCGGTGTGCGCGCTTCACCTACCGAGAATGGAGGGAAGTTATAGTGCAACAGGAATTTCTTATCGTAATTGAAGATAGCACCGTCAATTAACTGCGCATCTAATTTTGTTCCGAGAGTTACTGTTGTCAACGATTGTGTTTCCCCACGCGTAAACAAGGCCGAACCGTGTGGACCTGGCAAGTAACCTACTTCGCTCCAAATGTTGCGAACCTCGTCCATCTTACGTCCATCAAGGCGTTTGTTCTGCGCCAACATTACATCTCGCACGGCATTGTATTCCACTCCGCCCCAATACATTCCTATTTGAAATGCGTTTTCTTTTTTCTCTTCGTCAGTAAGTGTCGCAAGGAATTCTTCCTTAATAGCTTTGAAGGCCGCACCACGAACTTTCTTATCGTTCGTTTCTGAAGCCGCAACTACTGTGCATTTATCATAACAGAAACCATTCAACTTTGCGCGCAATTCTTCGTTGTTTTTTTCATGAACGTAAGCTCTCTTCACCGTCTTTCCGGTTTCTACTTGCAATTCATTCAAAACCTTCACTTGTGCTTTCACCGCATCGTGTGCGAACATAATTGCCTCCACCATATCGGCTTCGCTCACTTCATTCATTTCGCCTTCTACCATTACAATAGATTGCTCTGAACCGGCAACTATCAAATCAATGTCGGCTCTTTCTACATCTGTTTTGTTTGGATTGATAACTAACTTCCCATCAATCTTCGCTACGCGAACTTCAGATATTGGTCCGTTGAAAGGAATATCAGAAACTGCAAGAGCAGCAGAAGCAGCTAAACATGCAAGAGCATCCGGCAATTCGTTTAAGTCACCCGATACAAGTGTAACCTGCACCACTACATTCGCGTGATAATCTTCAGGAAACAAAGGACGAAGGGCACGGTCAATTAAACGGCAAATCAAAATTTCATCATCCGTTGGTCTTGCTTCGCGTTTGAAAAAGCTTCCTGGAATTCTTCCCACCGAAGCCATGCTCTCGCGGTATTCAACAGTAAGCGGCATAAAGTCTACGCCATCTTTAGCGTCTTTATCGGCACACACTGTTGCCAGCAACATAGTGTTGCCATATTTAATCATAGCAGAACCGTCAGCTTGTTTAGCCAGTTTACCGGTTTCAATTTCTATTGTTCTTCCTCCTCCAAGGTCGATTGTCTTTTTAATAATGTTCATTTTGTTGGTTTTAAATTTTAGAGTTTAAAAATTACGGATGAATACAAAACAGTTTCCTGTATTCATTTAGTATTTCGTAATTCTGATTTTGTATTTGTTTTAAGGAGGGAAGGCAATTTGCCTTGTTTAGTTTTTCGTCAGGGTCCATCCCAAAACCTACCCGGACGTTTTCATCTATAAAAAAGAGAAGGGATGGCATTGAACCATCCCTTCTAAAGAAATTTATTTTCTGATTCCTAATTTTTCAATCAACTTACGGTAACCGGTAAGGTCTGTTTTCATCAAATAGTTCAACAATCTTCTGCGCTGACCTACCATACGAACGAGCGAACGTGTATTGCTGTGGTCTTGTTTGTTTGTTCCCAAATGCTCACTTACGTGATTGATTCTTTGGGTAAACAATGCTATTTGAGCTTCGGTAGAACCTGTGTTTTTTTCAGACCCACCAAACTCTTTAAATATACTCTTCTTTACTTCGGCTGTAACTTGCATTTTTGTTTCTTTTTTAATTGAGCGCGCAAAGATAACAGCCCATTTTGAAAAACCAAACCTACGTAACATCCCCAAATTTTGTCCTTCTGCAATACCCTTTTTAAGTCCAAATTTTACATTCGCTTATTGTTAGCTTTACCGCTTCAAACTTTATTCGCTCAAAATTTAAACACATGACAAGAAATCTACTGCTGCTTTTAAGTATTTGTATTTTCTCTACCACCTTTGCGCAGGTTAATGTTACCGTAGGTCCATACCTACAAAGTCCTACCCAAACCACCATTAAAATTAAGTGGCGCACCGATAGTACCTCTTCTTCTAAAATTATTTATGGAACCGATTTGGCAAACCTGAATCTTTCTGTTACTGATACTGCGCTTACAACTAAACATACTGTTATGGTGACTGGTCTTACCGCTTACACCAGATATTATTATGCGGTGTATAACAACAATATTTTGGCAGAAGGAGGCGACAGCGCACATACTTTCAAAACCTTTCCGGTAACCGGAACTCCAACTCATGTTCGCGCATGGGCAATTGGCGATTTTGGCAAAGGAAACAGTAAGCAACAATTAGTGCGCGATTCATATACTAATTATGATTCAGAAGAGACCGACCTTTGGTTATGGTTAGGCGATAATGTTTACGATGATGGAACCGAAACAGAATACCTTACCAAAGTTTTCGATTCAGTTAACGGCTATCAAAAAATAATGAAGCGTCTGCCGTTCGAACCCGCTCCCGGCAACCACGATTACAATAGTGTTTCTCCTGTCCAATCACCCGTTTCTCCTTTGCAGCAAACAGGTCCCTATCTCGATTTTGTAGATGTATATGCCCATGGCGAAGCCGGTGGGGTAGCAACCGGTCATGAATTATTCTACTCCTATAATTATGGCAACGTTCACTTTATTTCATTGAACTCAGAACTCGGTTCCGTATTTAATGGTTCCGATGACTGGACAGGTGTAAATCCCTTTGTAGCTTTCAACGGTTCCCCTATGACCCAATGGCTACATCAGGATTTAACAGCTAACACTTTGCCGTGGGTGGTGGTTTATTTTCATCAGCCGCCTTATACTGATGGTTCGCACGATGCTGGTGCATTTTGGGAAATATACATGAAAGCTATGCGCGAGAACTTTGCCGAAATATGGGAGCAATACGGAGTTGATTTAGTATTATGCGGTCACAGTCATGTTTACGAAAGAAGCTATTTGGTAAAAGGCTCATATGGTGATGCCGCTGATATTAACTTCCTTAATTATGTTCAAAATACCAACGGAGTTGATTCCCTCGGGCAGGCGTTTCTTAAATATACTCTTGGACCAAATCCTAATCAAGGAACTGTATATGTTGTTTGCGGAAACTCGGGAAGTTCAGATGATGCACCGGGCTTTAACCACCCGTATATGTTTGCTGAGTATGGTTGTGATACCTGTATTGGCTCGTTTGTTTTGGATGTAGACAGCAACCGATTAGACGGACGACACTTAGATGGCTATGGAAATATCCGCGACCATTTTACTATTAAGAAAGTTGCCGCAGCTGACCCAAATGCCATTAATGAGTTGAACAAGCAAGACTTCTTAAGTAAGTTAAAAGTATCTCCTAATCCGTTTTCTAATTCTGCCACACTTTCGTTCGAGTTAATGAGAAATGAAAAACTTAGCATTCGTTTAAGCGATGCCACAGGTAAACTTACTGAAGTGTTTGAAGGAAACATGCAAAAGGGAAATCAGCAGTTTGAAATAAATACGCAAAAACTGAAACTTGCTAAAGGTGCTTATATGCTTCAGCTTTCAACTGCAACGCAAAACATTTCGCGCATGTTGGTTATTCAATAACGCTTAAGTAGTAGGTCGGTAAATCACATTCCCCACGGTGCGGGCGAATTCTTTCTTCTGCTCAATCAGGAGTTTGTGCAGTTTCATCAGTTTCATCAATTCGGTTTCGTCTTTCGAATCTTTAATGCGCTGCTCATTTTTTTTGAGCTCCGAAATATTTTTGAATTGCTTGAATCGCATAATGCTGGAAGCAATGTCTTTAATAAACACATCGCGCTTTGTAGGCACTACAATCTTGAGTTTATTTAACCAGTTGTCGCTAAGCGAATAAGGTTGCGCAAGAATTTCGATAGCAGTATGGGTTACCCGTGGGTCATCATTGGCAGTGAAAAATTTTTCGTCATGCACGTTACCCTGCGCAAACTCATGTTTGATAAGTTCATAGAGCATTTTGTATTTAGAAGTTTCTATGTGCTGTCCATCCAGTTCTTCAAGCACATATTGCACCACCGTAATTTCGGTTTCGCCCTCTCCTATTTTCCACGAGCCGAACTCGATTAAAATACGCACAATATCGCGCTCCAAAATGTGCAGGTTAGAAGTGGTTTCGTTAAACTGCTCGGTATGCAGACTCTGCGGAAGCTCATCAAGTTTCTTTTGGTCTTGCTGTTGCTGTTTATCGGCTTCCTGTTTTTGGTCACCGGCTTTCTTTCTGCGTATTTTATTTACCTCGGTAATCAGAATCTGCTCGTTCATGTCGAACAACTGGCTACATTCCTTTACATACACCGACCGGTGAATGGTATCGGGAATTTTCCCAATGCTCTCAATAATATCGCGAATGAGTTCAGATTTTTTTATCGGGTCGTTCTTCGCCTCTGCCGCAAACAGCGATGCCTTGAAAAGTATCACATCCTTGCAGTTCTCTTTTATGAATTGCGCAAAAGCATCGGCACCGGTTTTCTTTACATACGAATCAGGGTCTTCGCTGTCGGGCAGCACCACCACGCGCACGTTCATTCCTTCTTCCAGAATTAAATCGGTTCCGCGCAATGCCGCTTTAATACCTGCAGCATCGCCATCGTAAAGCATGGTAATGTTTGGCGTGATTCTTTTTATCAAACGAATTTGGTCGATGGTCAAAGAAGTTCCCGAAGAAGCCACCGCGTTTTCGATACCCGCCTGATGCAAGGAAATAACATCGGTGTAGCCTTCCACCATCAGGCACTCATCTTTTTTGCGGATGTCGTTCCGCGCAAAGTAAGCACCGTAAAGAATTTTGCTCTTGAGGTAAACTTCGCTCTCCGGTGTGTTCACATACTTCGGAGCTTTCTCATCCTTCACCATTATGCGTCCGCCAAAACCAACCACCTTACCTGTCATGTTATGAATGGGAAACATTACTCGGTTGCGGAAGAAATCAATCGTGCTGTTTTCTTTAGGAGAAGTGAGTCCTGCCTTTTTCAAAATCTCTAACTGAAAGCCTTCTTTAAGTGCGTGCTTGGTAAACACATCATATCCTTCGGGCGCAAAGCCCAATTGAAATTTCTCGATGGTGTGATTGAGAAATCCGCGCTCTTTAAAGTATGCTAAACCTATTTTGCCGCTTTCGTTATGCGTCATGTAATCACTGAAAAATTTCTGCGCAGCAGCATTGGCAATATGTATGCTCTCTACTAAGTTGTGTTTCTCAACTTCCAGTTGTTTGGCTTCGTCTGAAATGTTTTCTTCTTCAATTTCGATATTGTATTTCTTAGCCAGAAAGCGAAGCGCATCAGGGTAAGTCATCTGCTGACTATCGGTAAGGAAGGAAATTGGTCCACCCGCTTTACCGCAACCAAAACATTTGTAAATGTTCTTAGCCGGGCTAACAGTAAATGAAGGTGTCTTCTCGTTATGAAACGGACACAAACCCATCAGATTAGCTCCGCGCTTTTTGAGCGTTACGAACTCACCCACCACGTCTTCCACGCGGGCTTCGTCATTTATTTTCTGTATGGTGAATTTGGAAATCATGAATTTGGGGTGTCGAAAATAAAAGAAATAAAAGAAGCGTAATTCTTTAAAACAGCAACGCCACTACTTTAAGTAATGGCATTGCTAAAATGCTTATCTAAAAACTGTTCTCTAATTTTTCACCAACTTCTGTAATTCTTCTTCTAGTATATACTCATCGCCATCTACATAACCGGAGTGGGTAAAAGCAATCTTACCATTCGCATCAACCACCACCGTAAACGGAACGCTCTGAATATTCAACTGGCGTTTTAAATCCTGGTTTACATCCAGCAGCACTTCATACTCCCATCGTTGTCCTTCAACGGTTGGTTTCACTTTAGTAGAGCTGCGCGAATCATCAATAGACACCGCTACTATCTGCACATTATATTTTTTCTTCCACTCCTCGTAAAGGTCGGCCATGTTGGTCAACTCTTTTTTACAAGGCACACACCAGGTAGCCCAAAAACTCAACACTGTAACTTTTCCGCTTTTACCATAATCGGCAACATTTACATTCTTGCCGTTTATATTCGCCAACGTAACCGAAGGCAAAGTTTTTTCGCCAATTACTTTTTCGAGGGCTGTTTTTTCGTTCTGCGCCTGTGTAAGGAAAACCGAAGAGAGAAGGACTAAAGCGAGAAATGATTTCTTCATGTGTTTAAAAAAATTAGTTGCGGTGTAATGTCAAGGCGCGTGCCAAGATAAATTTAAAACTAACCCGATTTTTGAATAATAACGATTCGAATAACTTTACGCCCTCACATTCTATTGGTTGCATGCAAAAACTCAACACGGTATCCACAATTTTCTTTTTGCTTTTATTCACAACTGCCGAAGCGCAGTGGGGTTACTTCTCGGGCTCGTTTCAAAACAACACCAACTTCTTTATCCGCGACCCAAAGATTGGCGCGTTTAATCTTCCGCATTACGATAACCTGAAAGTAGGCACCGATAACTGGCTCGAACTAAAATACACCAACGAAAAATTTGAACTGCAAACCGGTGTTCGTATTGATTTCTTTTACAACTCTATTCTTCGCGTTCCCACTACTCCTTATACCGGTGTAGGCGTGGGCAATTTCTTTATTAAGAAAAAAATTAAAGACCTCACCATCACCGGTGGCTATATCTACGACCAAATTGGCAGCGGAATTATTTACCGCAGTTTCGAAGAACGCTCGCTCGGAATTGATAATCCGCTGTTAGGTGCGCGGCTGGAATATGATATTAAAGGCAAAGTAAAACTAAAGGCATTTGCAGGTGCGCAGAAACTGAAATTCAGTATTCAAAAACCACTCATCCTCGGCTTTAATGCAGAAGGAAATTTTACTACTAAGAACGGCAAGGCTACCTTTCAACCGGGCATAGGTGTGCTCAACCGAAGCATGGATAAAGAAAATATCAACCAAATTGTATCTACCATAGAAAGCTACGATACCCTAGGGCGTTTTGTGCCAAAGTATAACACCTACGCGCTTACCGCTTACAACACCCTAACGGCCGGAGATTTCAGCTGGTATGTAGAAGGAGCTTTTAAAACAACCGAGGCTATCAAGAAAGATCAGATTCACGATGCTAAAGATTCGTTGATTAACGCCAACGGCAACTGTGTTTTTACTACACTCAATTATTCTAAGCAAGGCATAGGCATCACACTTCAGTTCAAACGCACCGAAAACTTTTATCTGCATACTTCACCCAATGCCACCGAGGCTTTGTTTGACGGATTGCTGAATTTTCTTCCACCGGTTTCGCGGCAAAACTCGCTCCGCTTACCGGCTCGTTACTTTGCCCCTTCACAGGAAAGTCGCGAGCTGGCTTTTGGCGCAGAGGTTACTTATTCGCCTAACCGTAAAATGACCTTCACTTTTCAAGGCTCCTACATCCGCGATTTTATTTTAAAGAAATATAACCCTACCGACACGGTATTTTTTGCCGAAGGCTATTTTGCCGGCACTTTTAAGCCAACGAAAAACACAGAACTGGAAGTAGGCTTTATGTATGCGCGTTACAATAAATTTCTTTACCGCAAAGAAGGCGACCATGAAGTAAATGCCTATACCCCTTTCCTTGAATTTGGCTATAAGATAAACAAGAAACATTCGCTGCGCGTAGAAGTGCAATACCAGCATGTGCAGAAAGATTACGGACAGTGGATTTATTCGTTGATTGAATACAATTTTGCTCCGCATTTCTCGTTTGCAGTATCTGATATGTGGAATTTTAAACCAAACCCTGAGGTTAATCCGAATGCCAACCATTACTATTCTGTATTTGGCGCATACACTTTAGGCCCCCACAGGTTCTCGTTAAGTTATGTAAAGCAAGTAGAGGGAATTGTGTGCACTGGCGGTGTTTGTCGCTTAGAACCGGCATTCAGCGGAGTTAAACTCGGAGTAAACTCAACATTTTAAACCCCTCCCAACCCTCTCCGAAGGAGAGGGCTTGGGGAGTCTTAAATAATTAATTGTTGCTTTTAAAATATAAATGTGATGAGAAACCTGATAGAAATTATGACAAACTTTACCCCCCCCTTTAGGGGATTGGGGGTTGTTTTTGCTTTTTGCTTTTTACATTCTTGCAAAGAAGTAGGGCCTGACATTAATCTTCACGGTAACCAAAACGTAGTTTCCGATACTACTTATATTGAGTCTCCGGTGGTAATTGCTGAAACTAAGAATGTAGTAATAGAGGAATTTACTGGAGTCCGCTGTCCTAACTGTCCGCAAGGACATGTGGTTATTGCCAATATAAAAGCCGCCAACCCGGGAAGAATTATAGCAGTTAGTTTGCACCCGATAAATTCTTTAGGCAAACCGTATAATGGTGTAAGCACACAGGATTTTCAAAACACAAAAGCGCAAAGCTTATTCGATTATTTAGAACCTATTGGACAGGAGCCTGCTGCGGGAATTGACCGGAAGAAGTTTTCTGGCGAAACATATATTCTGCTTGATAAATCTGTTTGGTCCGGTTATACTACACAACAACGGGCTCAGGCAACACCGGTGAATCTCATACTTGATAAAAGTTACGATTCAACCAACCATGAACTAACGGTTATTGCAGAATTGCATTACACACAAAATATAACCGAAGAAAACAAGCTGACCATTTTGGTGACAGAAAGTGATATTATAACAGCACAGCTAAATGGTGCGGTAGTAGATACATTCTACAACCACAAAGATGTAATGCGCGATTTTATTACCGAAACTCAGGGCGATGTAATTACCCAAACCCGCGAAGCCGGCAGAGTAGTTCGTAAAGTTTACAAGAAAGTTTTAGATGCTGCATGGAAACCCGAGAATATGCACATAGTAGCTTACGTGCATGAGTATCAGAATGCAAAACTGATTTATCAGGGTAAAGAGATTGATGTGCAATAATTTCCGCGGTTTTCCACTTGCCACTTGCTTCTAACTCCTCGCCACTAAATTTATATTTGCCGCATGAAGATTTCATATAACTGGCTGAAGAATTATGTTGATTTCAATCTTACTCCAAAAGATTTAGGAGAAGTGCTGACCGGTGTTGGCTTAGAAGTAGAAGATATTACTCCGTTTGAAACTATACAAGGCGGATTAGAGGGCGTGGTAATTGGCGAAGTAAAAGAATGCGCTAAACACCCTGATGCAGATAAACTTTCGGTAACGAAGGTTGATGTGGGTACCGGTGAGCTATTGCAAATTGTTTGCGGTGCACCTAATGTAGCCGCTGGTCAAAAAGTAGTAGTGGCTTTAGTTGGTTCAACATTATATCCCTCCAGTGGCGAAAAATTACAAATCAAAAAAGCAAAGATTCGTGGGATAGAAAGTTTCGGAATGATTTGTGCCGAAGATGAAATAGGATTGAACGATAATCATGCAGGCATTATGGTGCTTGATGCGTCAGTCGAAGTTGGAACTAAAGCAGCCGACTACTTTAAGGTTGAAAAAGATTTTGTTCTCGAAATAGGCTTGACTCCGAACAGAGGAGATGCCAATTCGCATATCGGTGTGGCGCGCGATTTAGCAGCGGCATTGAATGTTGCTTATAAAGCGAAAGTGAATTTCATTATACCAGTTGTAGAAAAATCAAAAATCAGAAATCAGAAATCAGAAATTACAGTTGAGGTTTTAGATACAAATGCTTGTCCGCGTTACTCGGGTATTACTATTTCAAACGTTACAGTTGCGGATTCTCCGGATTGGTTGAAGAATAAATTAAAAGCAATTGGTGTTCGCACCATCAATAACGTAGTTGATATTACCAATTATGTATTGCACGAATACGGTCAGCCGCTACACGCATTTGATGCTGATAAAATAAGCGGAGGAAAAATTGTGGTTAAGAAATTAGCAGCAGGAACAATTTTCAAAACGCTGGATGAAAAAGATGTAAAGCTTAGTGCAGAAGATTTAATGATTTGCGATGCTGAAGGTGGAATCTGTATTGCAGGTGTGTTTGGTGGTGCAAACAGCGGAGTTACATCTTCTACCAAAAATATTTTTCTAGAAAGTGCTTATTTCTCCGCCACCGGTATACGCAAAACAGGAACACGATTAAATCTGCGCACGGATGCCGCTACTCATTTCGAAAAAGGAACTGACCCTAATATTACGGTGGAAGCATTGAAGAGAGCAACTTTGCTCATCACAGAAATTTGTGGTGGTGAAGTTTCATCTGAAACTATTGACATTTATCCCAATTCGATTGAAGGATGGAGATTCGCTGTTTCGTATGAGCACATGATTAAGCTGGCGGGTTTTCCGATAGAGAAAGAAACCATCAAGGAGATTCTTAATCACCTCGAAATAAAAATTGAAAAGGAAGAGAGCGATGAATGGCAATTGCTTGTGCCCGCTTTTAAAACCGATGTAAAGCGCGAAGCAGATGTGGTGGAAGAAATTATCCGCACACTTGGCTACAACAGTTTCACTCTTCCGAAAACTTTAAAATCAAGTTTGAGCCATAGCCCGAAAGTAGATACGCAAAAGATGGAGAATCTGATTGCAGATATGCTTACCGGTGCAGGTTTTTCCGAAATGTGGACGAACTCAGTTACACAATCAAAGTATGAAGAAGATGAATTGCTGAAGCAACAACAGGTGAAGTTGCTGAACAGCCAAACGGTTGAACTGGATTCGCTTCGCACTTCTATGTTGTATTCGGGCTTAGAAGTAATTGCTTACAACCAAAATCGTAAAGCGACTGATTTGAGGTTGTATGAATTCGGCAGAACTTATCATAAGGCAGAAGGAAAATATCTGGAAGGCAATCACCTGCAAATTTTGTTGACCGGCAAGAACGCAGAAGATGATTGGTTAGAGAAAGGAACCTCTTACAATTTCTACCATTTAAAAAGCACGGTAATGAATGTTCTTAACCGACTTGATCATTCCGGTTTTGAAAAGGAAGTAGTAGAAATAAATCCATTCACTTTTGCCTTAGTATTGAAAAATGAAGGTTTTGAAGTGGCGCGATTGGGAAGTATTGCAAAATCTGTTCTTTCGAAATTTGACATTAAGAACGAAGTATTCTTTGCCGATTTAAACTGGGGCTATCTGTTAGAAAAATCGCAGTTTGCAAAAACTTCTTTTAGTGAGTTGCCTAAGTTTCCTTCGGTAAAACGCGATTTAGCAATGGTGGTGAACGAAGATTTGCAGTTTGAAGCCATCGAAAAAATTGCGGTTTCAGAATCAAAAAAACTGTTGCAGGAAATTTCTTTGTTCGATGTTTACAAAGGCGACAAAATGGAGAAAGGCAAAAAGAGCTATGCGGTTAGTTTTATTTTCCAGCATCCTGAAAAAACTTTGACCGATGCGGAAATTGAAAAAGTAATGAACAAACTGATGAACAAATACGAAAGCGAATTAGGCGCAGTTATCAGAAAATCATAATCCATGAGTAAAACAATCGCCCATAAAGTTGAAGAGGTAAAAAGGAAAGTAGTTCATCTGTTAGAGCAGAACCATAAACTTCTTTCAAAAAACGAAGAACTGGAGGGCGAGGTGAAATCTTTGAAACTGTCGTTGGAGAATGAAGCCAGGAAGGGAGATGAATTATTGAATAAGATTAAAATAATTAAGTTAGCGCAGAATATCGGTTCCTCTAATTCGGAAAGTGCCGATATAACAGAATTAAAAAGAAAAATTAACGAATACATTAAGGAGATAGACCATTGTATTACAATGCTGAATGATTGAAGATGGGAGGTAAAAATGAAACGGTCAATATCAATGTTTTAATTGCGGAGCGGCTCTACCCATTAAAGGTTATAAAGAGCGATGAAGAAAAAGTGATGAGTGCAGTAAGTCTGGTGAACGAAAAGATAAAAGAATACCAGAAACTGTATGATGGCAAAGACAAGCAGGACTACATGGCTATGTGTCTGTTAAACTTTGCGGTGGAACATGTAAATCTTCAGCACCATACGCAGCAAAACGACCGTTTACTGGAAGAAAAGATAACAGAATTAGAAGAAGTCCTGTCGGGCGCATCTAAATAAATCTTCCCTTTACCTCTCCCCCTTTTTTGTTCAGTCGATTTTTAAAAGCAATTTGAGAACAACTATTTTTTTCATTATAAATAAACACCCAAAATGGATAGCACAATCATCATAATCATTGCAGCAGGTATTGCGGTAATGGCTGCGATTGTGGGTTTATTAGTAGGGCGCTCTATTACACAGAAAAGTAATGTGGATGTAGAGAAAAAAGCAGAGGAAGAAGTTTCGAAAAAACTTGCCGATGCCCAAGCCGCAGCCGATAAGCTCATTGTCGATGCCAAACGAAATGCCGAAAACGTAAAGAAGGACAAAGAACTTTCTGCCAAGGAACATTTCATTCAACTAAAAAGTAAACACGAAGCCGAAGTTGTAGAGCGCAACAAAAAAGTTGTAGAGAAGGAAGCGCAGTTAAAGGTTTTACAAACCGAAGTTTCGTCACGCACTTCTGAAATTGCGAAGAAGGAAAATGAAATTACCAAGAAGGAAGGCGAAGTAATTACGCTAAAAGAAAACCTGAACAAGCAACTAGAATTAGTTAACACCAAGAATGAACAATTGAAACAAAGCCACGAAATTTTTGTGAGCAAGTTGGAGCAAATAAGCGGTTTAACTAAAGAAGATGCGAAGAAGGAATTGGTTGAAAACATGACCAAAGAAGCCGAAAGCGAAGCATTAACTTTAACTAAAACTTTGATTGACGAAGCAAAAAGCAAAGCCAACAAAGAGGCGAAGAAAATTATCATTCAAACTATTCAACGTACTGCCGCAGAAAGCGCAATTGAAAATACGGTTTCAGTTTTCAACTTAGATAGCGATGAACAGAAAGGACAAATCATAGGACGCGAAGGAAGAAACATCCGCGCGCTTGAAGCAGCCACCGGTTGCGAATTTGTGGTAGATGATACACCGGAAGCAATTATTATTTCCGGTTACGACCCTATACGTAGAGAAATTGCAAGATTATCTCTTCAGCGTTTAGTTGCTGATGGTAGAATTCACCCTGCCCGTATTGAAGAAATTGTTGCTAAAACAAATAAGCAATTACAAGAGCACATTCTTGAAATTGGTGAAAGAACAGTAATTGATATGGGCATTCAAGGTCTGCATCAGGAGTTGATTCGCTATGTGGGCAGAATGCGTTTCCGCTCTTCTTACGGACAAAATCTTTTGATGCACAGCCGCGAAGTAGCAAACCTATGCGCTACTATGGCTGCAGAATTAGGATTAAATCCGAAGTTAGCAAAACGCGCAGGTCTTCTTCACGATATTGGTAAAGTGCCCGATGAAGAAAGTGAACTTTCGCACGCGTTGCTTGGCGCAAAACTTTGCGAGAAATACGGTGAACATGCTGCCATTGTAAATGCAGTTGGCGCGCATCACGATGAAATGGAAATGAAGTACGTTATCTCTCCGATTATTCAGGCGTGCGATGCTATCTCCGGTGCAAGACCGGGCGCGCGCAGAGAAATAATGGAGGGTTATTTACAGCGTATCAAAGACCTTGAAGCATTGGCACAGGCATTTGACGGAGTAGATAAAGCATACGCAATACAGGCCGGAAGAGAACTTCGGGTAATTGTTGAAGCAGATAAGATTGACGACAAGAAGAGCGAAGAACTTTCATTTGCTATTTCTCAAAAAATAGAAAAGGAAATGACTTATCCCGGACAAGTGAAGGTTACAGTTATACGCGAGAAGAGAAGTGTGAGTGTGGCGAGATAAATAATCCGATTTTTAGAAACAACGTTTTAAGTAAAAATCCTGTCTATTAACATAGCAGGATTTTTTATTTTGCTCAAAATGGTATCTTACACGCACATCGCTCAAAAAACCTGACAACTATAAATATTGACATGAGAAAAATCTATTCCTATTTACTCTTTACATTTATCGTATCTCAAACATTTTCGCAGAACTATACTGTTTTAGGAAATGCATCTTCTACCGGTGGTTGTAATTGCTATCGATTAACACCAGATGCAGATAATCAGGCGGGTGCTATTTTTCAAAACCAAACGCTGAATCTTAATAATTCATTCGATTTTAGTTTTAATATTTTTCTGGGTTGTAATGGGGCAAACGGAGCGGATGGAATTGTTTTTGTGTTAACTTCTAACCCCAACGGCTTAGGAAATGCAGGGGAGGGTATGGGATATGCAGGAAGTAATCAACCGTTTTCTTTAGCAGTAGAATTTGATACGTGGCAAAATGGTGGTGCAGGAGATCCCGGATATGATCACATAGGAATAAATTCAGGAGGCGCATATAATCATAATGTGGCAGGGGCCGTTCCGGCTCTTACAAGTCAAGGAAATATAGACAACTGTGCATGGCATACTGTGAGATTTGTTTGGGACGTAAATACCAGCACATTCTCAGTTTATTTCGATGGAGTTTTGCGCCAGCAAATTGTAATTCCAGGTATGATAAATACTTATTTTGGCGGCAATCCGATAGTAAACTGGGGATGGAGCGGTGCCACAGGTGGTGGTTCTAACGACCAGCAAGTATGTGTAGTTAGTACTTCTAACTGGGTAGCTGCAACCAACTACCAAACGTGTAATCCTACAGTACAGTTTAGCGATATTTCAACCAGTAGTTTAGGTTCGGTTCAATCTTGGGCATGGACTTTTGGCGATGGAGGGACATCGTCCCTTCAAAATCCTTCACACACTTATGCCGGCCCGGGAACATATACTGTTACGCTGGTTATTACAGATATAAGCGGGTGCACAAATACATATTCGCATCCTGTGATTATTAATCCTCCTATTGCAATGGCACCAACTATTACCACACCATTGTGTAATGGCGCGGCAACCGGAAGTATAAGCATTGTGCCATCAGGTGGTTTTGGTCCTGCTGCCGGTTATGGCGGATATACTTATGCCTGGAGCAACGGTACGACCCAATCCAGCTTATCGGGTGCAGGTGCGGGAAATTATACTTTAACCGTAACGGATGGAGTATGTACAAGTACAGCCCAATATAATATCAGTCAACCTACTGCTCTATCAGCAACCACAGCGCATACCGATGCTCCATGTGGAGGCAATGGAACTGCTACTATAACCGGTAACGGGGGAGTTCCACCGTACACCGTAAATTGGGCCGGTTTTCCAGCAACTAACGGAGTACCTCTATCGATGCCAGCCGGTTTTTGGATTGCAGATTTTCATGATGCCAACGGATGCTCTGCGCTTTTACAATATACCGAAACAATTACTGCGCTGCCTTGTGGTGTGACTTCTACAGTTACTACCACAAATGTAAGTTGCTGGAACGGAACTAACGGAACAGCTACTCTTACTGTAACTGGTGTTAACGGTGCACCGACTATCACATGGAATCCAGGAAACATAAGTGGTACCAACGGTGTGCCAGTTACAGGATTGGCAGCAGGAACTTATACTTATAATTACAGCGATGCAGTGAATAGTTTTTCGGGTAGTGTAACCATTACTCAACCCGGTGCCGCTATGGTGGCAAGTTTATCTACTATAGACATGTCGTGTGCAAATACCAATGATGGACAGGCACTGGCATCTGTTAACTCTGGCGGTAATGCTCCCTATTCTTATGTATGGAATCCTGCGGGTGCTAATAATCCGCAACAGACAGGTTTAAGTGCTGGAACGGTCAGTGTGACTGTGACGGATGCTAATAGCTGTACCGCAAGTGCTATCGGTACTATTACGGGTCCACCTACGCTTACGCTTAATATTACTTCGGTAGATGACAGCTGTTTCCAGTCGAATACCGGGATTGCTATGGCAAACGTAAGCGGAGGCAATTCGCCCTACACCTATTTTTGGAGTAATATTTCTTCGGCACAAAACAATTTAAGTTTAGGTGTAGGAAATTATACTGTAACTGTAACCGATAATAAGGGGTGTACGATTACCGGAAGTGCCACTATCAATCAGCCAACCGCTTTTACGCATACTCCTTTAGTGGCTACTAACATACTTTGCTTTGGAGGAACTACCGGTGCTATTTCAACTTTAGCATCCGGTGGAACACCTGCTTATAGTTATACCTGGAGTCCATCTGGTACCGGCAATAACCCTACCGGTTTAACTGCGGGGCAGTACAATGTTACCATAGCAGATGGACATAACTGTACCATTCTTGACAGCCTTGTTCTTACGCAACCGGCTTCGGCATTAACAGTAACTACATCGCATACTGATGTAAGTTGTAATGGAGGAAGTGATGGAACTCTTACGATAAATGTAAGTGGCGGCACTCCACCCTATTCTTTTTTGGGCAATCCGGTGCCAGCGGGAACAACCGTTATTCCAAATCAGGCAGCAGGAACTTATGCAGGAAATCTGCTTGATGCCAACAACTGTTCCGTTGCAGTTTCAGAAACTATTGCGGAACCTGCTGTGTTATCGTTATCTGAACAGCATGTAAACGCTAGTTGTTTTGGCGGAACACAGGGTTCAATTGATATAACTGTTACCGGTGGTACCGTTCCTTATTTTTATGACTGGGGCGGTGGAGTAACCTCACAAGACAGAACAAATATTACAGCAGGTATTTATACGGTTACGGCTACCGATTCTAAATCCTGCACAGCAACTATAAGCGCAACAATTACCGAACCGGCTGCACCGATAATGGCGGTAGCAGTTACCAACGCAACCTGTTTTGGAGCAAATGGAAGTGCAACTGCAAATCCTGCTGGTGGCACTAACCCGTATACTTATGTATGGAGTGGGCTTGGTGGAACCAGTGGACAAACTGTGGTAAAACCAGCAGGTAATTATACTGTTACTGCAACTGATGCCAGTACTTGTCAGCAAACTGCTTCACTGATTATTACAGAGCCTGCAGGTATGACTGTAACAGAATCACATACCAACTTGGATTGCTTTGGAGATGCAGATGGAGATATAACATTAACTGTAACCGGAGGTTCTGGTCCAAATTATACTTACGCATGGAACCCGAATGTGAGTACCACTAATTTTGCGGGTTTACTTACTGCAGGAGCATATACTACAACAGTAACCGACCAGTCAAGTTGTACGGCAACAATTACAGTTACACTTACTCAACCGGCAGTGCCGCTTACTATTAATATTCAGTCGAATAATATTTCATGCTTTGGAGCCAATGATGGCTCTATTACTATTGGAACCTCAGGTGGTACATCACCTTATGGTTATACATGGAACCCGAATATTACTAATACCAATTCCGCATCTAATTTAGGGCCCGGTAATTATGCTATTACTGTTGCCGATGCCAACGGCTGTAGTGTGAATCCGAATGTTACACTTACTGAACCATCGCAGCCGCTTTCTATTACGCCATCACAAGTTGATTTAACCTGTTTTCAAAGTAATAATGGGAGTGCTTCAGTAATTACTAATGGTGGAACCGCTCCGTACGGTTTTGCGTGGGGTCCGAATGTAAGTACTACTTTTTCTGCTACCGGGTTGGCTGCCGGTAATTACGGTTTAACTGTTACCGATAACAATAGTTGCACCACATCCAATAATTTTATCATTACTCAACCAACTCAGGTTACAACATCCGAAACGCACGTAAATGTTTTGTGCAACGGTAACGCCACCGGTTCAATAGATGTAACAGCAAACGGAGGAACACCGGGTTATACTTATACCTGGAATCCGAATATAAGTAATACAAACACTGCAACAAATATTGCTGCCGGCTTATACAGTATTACAGTTTCAGACACCAATGCCTGCACGGCTGTGCAAACTGCAACGGTTACAGAACCGCCATTGCTTACTCTTACAGCCACACCAACAGCGGCACTTTGTTTTGGAACTGCTACCGGCATTATCACTTCTACTGCCGGAGGCGGTGTCCCTAACTATAGTTATACAGCATCAGATGGGACTAATGTGTTTACCTCCGCTACCGGTCAATTTAGTAATCTGATTGCAGGAACTTATGGTGTAGTTGTAACTGACCAAAATGCCTGCACCTCTACAGCTACCGCAATTATAACGGAACCGGCAGCGCTTTCAACTATTATAGATGTAACACCGGCTACGTGTTATCATTATTCGGATGGGAGTATTGTGATTACTCCATCGGGTGGAAATCCGACTTACAATTTCACGCTTTCGAATGGTGATGCTAATTCGACAGGAAACTTCACAGGATTAAGTGCAAACTCCTATTCGTTCACTATTACAGATGCTGGAGGATGCACACTGTCTGACAGCGCGGTTGTTACAGAACCAGATTCAGTAACCTTATTTGTTACGCCTACACCGGTAGAGGTGAAACTTGGAAATACTTTGCAATTGAACACCACTACCAACACAACCGGTTCAGTTACCTACAACTGGAGTCCGAATTTTGGTTTGAGTTGTTATGATTGCGCTACCCCAATATTTGACGGAGTTTATTCGCAGCCGTATACGGTGGTGTTAACTACATCTGCCGGTTGCACCGGAGTTGCGCAATTTGTGGTAACGGTTATTCCGAACTACGATGTTTTTATTCCGAATGCTTTTACTCCCCTTAATGGTGATGGCGTAAATGATTACTGGCAAATATTCGGCAACATACCGGGTATTAAGCAACTTGAAGTGATGGTGTTTAACCGCATTGGTGAAAAGGTTTTTGAAAGCAATGACATCAATTTTAAATGGGATGGGACATATAAAGGTAAAGATGCTCCTCCGGGTGTTTACAGCTATGTAGCCAAGTTTGTTTGGCTGAATAACCATAGCGATGCACGATATAAAGGAACAGTAACTTTGCTTCACTAAAAATACAAACCCTCTCAAGCGAGAGGGTTTTTTATTTTTGATTTATGGAAGAACTTGAAATTGAAAAGAAGGATTACGCCACCATACAACTAAAGCCACGCGGACCGGTGACCATTACCGGTAACTTTGAAGTAATAATGGAAGATGGAACTGTTTTAGAAAAACGCGAAAAGCTTTCTATTTGCCGTTGTGGCATGAGTCAGAAAATGCCTATTTGCGATGGTGCGCATAAAGCTTTAGCATCAATATTGTAATAATGGATAATAGTATGAATGAAACTGAAAACAGAGAAACGAAAGCGAAGTTTTGGCTGAAAAGAATTGGAGTTTTAGGCTTTCTTTTCTTCCTTATAAAAGGATTGCTTTGGGTAGGTGTTGCAGTATTTGCAGGGAAAGCTCTATTCGATTAGAACGAACTCTTCTTTCCGTTCAGATATTCTTTATAAACCTCTCGTACAATTCCATCGCCTAAACCTACTTTGGGAATAAATATTTTTTCAGCTTTAAGCCATTGCATTAGTGTGACAAAAATTTCCCCTGCCGGAACAATTACATCGGCACGGTCGGGGTTTAAATCAAATTTTTTGATGCGGTCATCAAAGCTGTATTGTTTGAGTTCTTCGACAATGTCATTCAGCTTATCGTAGGTCAGCGGCTTTTCGGTTTTCAGCTGAGCCATTTTTGAGATGCGGTTGATGTTGCCACCCGAACCAATCATGCTTACTTCGCGCATGCGAAGTGTTTTTGTATGCAGCCAGTCTTTCATTTTTTTCCACTCGGCTTTTGAAACGGTCTTTTGCAGTAGCCGGATGGTTCCTATTTTAAATGATTTGGCTGAATCTACTTTCCCGTTTTTGAAAACAGTTATTTCAGTACTGCCACCGCCTACATCTACAAACACGCAGTTCTTCGCCATTTTTTCACGCACTGCTCTTTGGCTATTGAAGATGATATGCGCTTCGGTATTGCCGCTTATAAGCTCAATATCTATACCTGCTTCCTTTTTTATGCGCTTAATAATTTGCGCTCCGTTGCTTGCCTCGCGCATGGCTGATGTAGCACAACCTTTATAATGCAATACGTTATTGGCGCGCATGATGTGTTTAAATCCAATCATGGTATCTACCAATTGCCGAACTGTAATTTCAGGAATGCTATGCAGACTGAATGCGTTTCCGCCTAAGCGAACCGGCACACGGATGAGAGCACTTTTTTTGAAGATTGGCCCTTCGCCATTTTGCAAAACATTTTCTATCAGTAAACGAACTGAGTTGGAACCGATATCAATTGCGGCAAACCTCCGTATTTCCAAGGCGAATAATTTTATCCGAAAGTAGCTTCAGTGAAGGGTGATTGAAAGGGGAGTTTTCAACCATGAAATGTGCAAGAGATAAATCGGGTTGAAGAATTTACTTTTTAAGGTAATTATAAATTGCTTCCTGAGACCTTACTGCACGCTTGGTTAAAGAAACGCGATGTTCGTTTTTAAGCAAAGGGTCAATTACTCTGGCTTTTACATTATCCTTCCATTGTATCTCCATAATGTCGCGGATTTCCTTCTGAATTTTTTTGTCATAAACCGGACAGCTTACTTCGATGCGCGAATCGAGATTTCGTGTCATCCAGTCGGCAGATGAGAAATAGTAAAGCGGTTCGCCTTCGTTTTCGAAAATGAAAATGCGCGAATGTTCCAGATATTTATCAATGATGCTGATGACTTCAATGTTTTCACTCAACCCTTCTACACCTGCAACGATGGCGCAAATGCCGCGAACAATTATTCTGATTTTAACTCCAGCCTTCGAAGCTTTATAAAGTGTTTCAATCATTTCTTCATCTACCAAACTGTTCATCTTTAAAAAGATGCCTGCTCGCTTTCCTTTCTGCACATTATCAATTTCGTTCTCAATAAAACGCAGAAATTTTTTGCGCGTAGAAAGAGGAGAAAGAATTAAATGTTTGAATGAATGCACTTTATAATTACGCTCGAAGAACTCAAACACGTGTTCAACCTCGTTGGTGATTTTTGTGTCGGCTGTAAAGAGCGCATCGTCTGAATAAACCTGCGAAGTGGATTCGTTGTAGTTACCGGTGGTAATATTGACGTAAAGCGCGTGCTTTCCGTTTTCATTTCTTGAAATCAAACACAATTTTGAATGCACTTTTAAACCGGGCACACCATAAATTACCTGAATACCTTCATCCTGCAATTGTTTTGCCCATCGGATGTTTGCTTCTTCATCAAAGCGCGCCTGCACTTCTACAACTGCCACTACATGCTTACCATTTTTCGCAGCATTAATCAGCGCATTAATTACTCTTGAATTTCGCGCTACACGATACAGAGTAATCTTGATGCTCTTCACATTCGGGTCGATGGCAGCTTCGCGAAGCCACTCAATAAAGTGGGCGAAATTCTGATAAGGATAGTGCAGCATCACATCCTGTTTCTTCAGCACTTCAAAATAACTTTTGTTGAAAGGCAAGAGCGGATGCGCTAATGGTTTTTGTTTTTCGTAGAGCAAATTTTTATCGCCCACTCTCGGAAAATTCATGAAGTCTTTAAAGTTGTGATAACGCCCACCGGGAATCAGGTTATTCAAATCCTGTAACTTCATTTTCGATTTTATGAAGGCGAGCAAATCGCGCGAAAGACGATTGTCGTATACGAAACGAACCGGATTGCCTTTGCTTCTGGCCTTTACGCCTTTCGAAATTTTATCAATAAAACTTTGTGAAATATCATTGTCAATATCCAACTCCGCATCGCGCGTTACTTTGATGGTGAAGGCTTCAATCGCCTTGAATTGAAAAGTAGAAAACACTTCCGGCAGGTTGTGACGGATAATATCATCGAGTAAAATGATGTATTGATTTTGATTGTGCGAGGGAACAATGACGAACCGGTCGGTAGAATCGGACGGCACTTCTACCAGCGAATATTGTTTTGTATTTCCGTTGGTGAGTTTTATGGCGAGGTAAATTACTTTGTCTTTGAGGTAAGGAAACTGTTTTACCTGATTGAGCATAATTGGCACCAATGCCGGACGCACATGTTCATCGAAATATTTTTTCACGAACTCGCTTTGCGCTTTAGTCAACTGCGTTTCGTTGATGATAAAGACGTTATTGCGTCTTAGCTCCTGTTGAATGGCTTTGTAAATTTCATCAAAACTTTTTCCTTGACGAACTACTTCATCGTGTACCTCCTGCAAAACCTTTTTTGGTTTGCTGTAAACATCGCGCACTTTTTTGCCGAGCTGCGAAATGCGTTTTACAGTAGCCACGCGCACACGAAAGAATTCATCCTGATTGTTACTAAAAATGCCGAGAAAGCGCAACCGCTCCAGCACCGGCACCGAATTATCGGTAGCTTCCTGTAATACGCGCTCGTTAAAACTTAGCCAGCTTATCTCACGATTTATCAATTTATTCTTCTTTGCCATAATAGTCGAGTGCGACTAAAATAGAAGATTAACCGGCACTGAAAAATGATTAGAATATGAATCAGCCATATTTAACGCAAAATTCACATCCAAATACCGTTTGCCAACCGGTGTTTGGTGCGCCCGCGACAGTCCTTCTTTACGGTGCATGATTGGGTAGCCAATATGAATAGTGACAAGAGAGTAAGCAGAAAGGTTTTGCCGGCTTTCAACACAATTATTGAACGGGGTATTGAAACTTAAATTGTTTTAGGCGTAAGAAAATAGCGGAGTTTGCAAGGCGTTGTTTTATAAATTTCCCAGTCTTCACTTTCGAAGGTTAGCCATACCACACCGGTTGTAGGCAATTCAAAAATCTTATCTTCTAAAAACTGGTTTACAAAATTAGTGATGGAAGGGTTGTGTCCGACAAGCACGAGTGTTTCTACTTGCTTATCGGTTTCGCGAATTACCTGCATATAATCATCGGCAGATGATTCATAGAATCTTTCTTCAAAAAGTATTTTATCGTAATCGTATTCAAGCTTGGTGGTAAAGTATTCAGCAGTTTGTTTGGTGCGCAGGGCAGGGCTGCAAATAACAAGGTCCGGTTGAAGTTTTAAGTCTTTGAGTTTAGCTGCCATGTTGCGGGCATCGTTTGTTCTGTCTTTTTTTAGTGGACGGTCAAAGTCGTGCATGTTTAGGTCTGCCCAGCTTGATTTGGTGTGACGGATTAAAATGAGTTCGCGTTTCATAGAATGAATATAGCTACGAATTAACATGAATTTAATTTCAAGTAAAGCGGAAACTCATTTCAGTTTATATCTTCGCCATGCAATGAAACGCAACTGTGTTTTAAAATCTCTTTTTGCTTTTGTCCTTACAACCATTGTGCTGTTTACGGTTAGTGTCCGCGATACACACTACCTGTTTTCAGAACATCATGCAGTAAATGAGCATTGCGATAACCACTTGCACGGGCAGGATGAATATTCACATTGCTCGGTTTGTAAGTTCGATGTTTCGCTGTTTACCGATGAAGTTTTTACACCGGATAATTCTCCTTTAGTTTTTGATGAAGCAAGATTGTTTGACAAGTACCAATCCTGCAATCTTCAATCTTCAATCGTCAATCTCTCTCTACGCGGCCCTCCCGTTTTAGTTTAGGGTTTTCTTCTCAGCGCGTTGGCGCAATACTTTTTCTTCTTTATAAAATTCGATGCAATGAAAAATATTCTATTGCTGTTGATGAGCCTTTCGGCATCAATGGCGTATTCACAAATAAATTTGAGAGGAACTGTTTCTGACAAAACGACAAACGAAAAATTAGAAAGTGCTGTTGTTTCTATTCCAGAATTAAAGCGCGGAGCAGTTGCCGATGCCACCGGTGGTTTTGCATTCAACAATTTACCTAAAGGCAATTACCTGCTCAATATTAAATACGTGGGTTATGTTTCACTCAATATTCAACTTAAACTTTACAGCGATACGATAATTGATATTACACTTCCCTCTACTGCTGCGGAACTTAACGATGTAATTGTAACCGGTGTGAGCAAAGCAACCGAGGTGAAAGAATCGCCAATTGCTATTACGCTGGTTAGTCAGAAAGAACTGGAAACTACAACAGCTACCAATATTGTAGATGCCATTTCAAAACTTCCGGGTATCTCTTCCATCAGTACCGGTGCGGCAATTTCTAAACCGGTGATACGCGGTTTGGGTTACAACCGGGTGGTTACTTTGAATGATGGCTTTAAACAGGAAGGCCAGCAATGGGGCGATGAACACGGAATTGAAATTGATGAAGCCGGTGTGGGGCGAGTGGAAATTTTGCGCGGTCCCGGTAGCTTGATGTATGGCAGCGATGCTATTGCCGGTGTCATCAATTTTCTACCGCACGAGCCTTTGGCAGATGGACTGGTAGCGGTGAACGCCATGTTCAATTATCAATCGAACAACAACCTGCTTAGTTCAAGTTTATTTAATGCCGGAAATATTAACGGATATAACTGGAATATTCGCGGCAGTAATAAAACTGCCGGTGCTTACAGCAACCGGTACGATGGCAAAGTATGGAACAGCGGTTTCCGCGAATGGAATATGAATGGTGGATTTGGAGTAACGAAAAAGTGGGGCTATTCGAATCTTTCTTTCAGTTCGTTTAATCAGCAGATTGGTTTTAATAAAGGTGTGCGCGACAGCAGCGGTAAGTTTCTTTATGATGAAGCAAGTGGCGACAGCACTTTGACTTTATCTGCTACCGGTAATGCTTTAAAGGGATTTACTATTTCTGTGCCTTATCAACGCATTAATCATCAGCGGGTTTCTGTGCAGAATAAAATATTTATCGGTCGCGGAAGTTTGGCGTTGAATGCCGGCTGGCAGATGAATGAACGCAGAGAGTTTGGCGATGTATTGAACCCCGATATGGCAGGCTTGCATTTTGTGATGCACACCGGCTCGGTTGATTTGAAATATCATTTGCCCGAAATGAAAGAATGGAACACCACCTTCGGCATCAGCGGCATGTATCAGCAAAGCAGGAACAAGGGCAGCGAGGTTTTAATTCCGGCCTATAACTTATTCGACTACGGAATTTTTGGTGTTACACAGCGCAGGTTCAAAAAGGTTTTCTTAGAAACCGGTCTTCGGTTCGACCAACGGTTTTTCCGTTCACAAAGTTTTAATGAAGACAGCCTTGAACGCTTTGCCGGTTTTAAAAGAATGTTCTGGAATATTTCGGGCAGTATTGGTTTATCGTATAAGGCAGATGAAAGCTGGGTGCTTAAGTTTAATGTGGCAAAAGGTTTCCGCGCACCGGTGGCAGCCGAGTTGGGCGCTAACGGTGAACACGAAGGAACTTACCGGTACGAATACGGCAACACGAAGCTAAAGCCTGAATCAAGCTATCAGACAGATGCTGGTGTTTCGTATTCGAGCGAGCATGTGAATGTGAACTTAGATGTGTTTGAGAATACCATTCTGAATTACATCTACGTACAAAAGCTTAGCCGTGTAACCGGTGGCGATAGTCTGATGCCCGGTGAGGATGGCGATTTGATTCCCGCTTTTCAGTTCCGGCAAAACAATGCCCTGCTTGCCGGTGCCGAAATTACCATGGACATTCACCCGCATCCTGCCGACTGGCTGCATTTTGAAAACAGTTTTGGCTATGTGTATGCGGTCAATCTGAATCAACCAGACAGCGCAAAGTATCTTCCCTTTACCCCGCCTGCGCATTACCGTGGCGAACTGCGGTTTGATGTGCCGAAGACCGGTGTATGGGTACGCGGTTTGTTTGCAGGCATCCGGTTCGATTATTTCTTTAGGCAAAAGAATGTGCTGCGTGCAGATAATACCGAAACACCTACCTCCGGTTACGGGTTGCTGGGCGCCAGTGCCGGGTTCGATTTGTATGACAGCGGCAAGTTGAAACTTTTCACTTTGATTGTTGCCATAGAAAACATGACGAACACGGCTTATCAAAGTCACCTTAGCCGGTTAAAGTATCTTGATGTAAATCCGGCTACCGGTCGCAATGGTATTTGGAATATGGGAAGAAATGTGAGCGTTAAGATTACTTTTCCTTTAGAGTTTGGGGTAAGCAAGAGATAATATGTGATTTATGTCTTAGCAGGTCACCATTATCAGCAACAAGCCAAGTCCTACGGCTAAAATATTTTTGTCTGTTTTGTCCATTTACTTTTTTGTCAATATTATCATCAACAGCTTACCGTCAAATCTAAACTAATACAATATAAAATCCGTGCTCATGGCTCAGAACCGTGAGCACGGATTTTATTCCATTTGGCGGTTCTTCGCCTATTTATAGTTTTGCCCTACGCTAATCAACGTATATGAAAAACATTATAAAAACTATTTTAGGAATTACTGCCATTGCTGTTTTGTTCACTATAGCATCTTGCACCCGCGTGTGCGACCTTGGCTACGAAGGCGACCACTGTGTTACTCCTGTTCGCGATAAATTTGCAGGAACTTTCAACGGCACACAAACCTGCAGTGCTGCTACCGATACTTTTTCAATAGCTATAATTCCAATAAGCGGAGATGTAACCAAAATAAAAATCAATAATATTTACAATGCCGGGTTTAATACCATTGGTACTGTGTTGGCAAACGGCTCTATCACTATTGCTCCGCAAACTTTCGGCACCGGTACTATTAGTGGAAGTGTAACCAACAATGGAAAAATTAATATTTCATACGTAGTTACCATAGCTGGCTTAACGGATGCTAATTGCACTTGGGTGCAAAAGTAAGCGTGCGTATTTTACGTTTTGCCGTTATTTCAAAGTTTATAGATTTGCCTTATATTATTTAAACTAAAACAAAAACATCATGAAAAAGATTTTCAATTCATTTTTAATCGTAGCTGTAATGGCTTCTGTAGCTTCTATTTCTTCTTGTACTAAAACTTGTGATCCGGGATACGAAGGCAGTGATTGCAAAACTGAAGTTAGAACTAAATTCTTAGCTAACAACAAAGTCACTACAGATAACTGCGCTGGGTCAGGGTACAATATGTCTATTACTGCTGATAGCGATGTTGAATATATTGTATTTAGCAATTTAGGAAACTTTACTACTCCAGCCGTTGTTAAAGCGAAAGTTTCAGGAACTACTTTCTCTTACACTAACTTTATTGATGCAACAGGCAGAAAATTTACAGGTACAGGTTCAGTGTCTGGAAACATAATCACTTTGACTTATACAGTGGTTTACACGGATAATACTACTGAGACTTGTAACGTAACGGTTGCTCTTTAATAATTAACTGCTTCCCTAAAAAAAAAGTCCACCCTTTTGGGTGGACTTTTTTTTAGGGAATACAGCAAACTCAATTTCTCTTTTTCTGATTTTCCAACTCAGTCTTTTTAGGGTCCGAATTTCTTTGTTTTTGAATTTCTTCCTTAGTTGTTGCTCCACCTGCTCTTTCTTTTTGTGGATCTTTTTTCGGTTCTTCTTTCTTGGTCTGCGGTTTTGGTTTCGGGGCCAGTTTCTTTCCGCCTTTCTTGGCAGCGGCAGCTTCTTCCTCAACCCATGCTGCGTAAGCAACGTTTGCCAATGAATCAACCTTAGCCGTACATTCAGCATTTACTGTTTCTGCCAAACCGTTTAATTTTTCGTCAACCGCAGTTTGAATTTTTGCGTTTTGTTCTTCAACTTGTTTTTTTACCTGCTCGGCATTGTTGCAAGAGGCAAGGGCAATAGCTACCGCGAAAGTGGTGCCTGCCGAAAGATTCATGAATATTTTTTTCATTGTGTGTTATTTTTTCGGTTTTAGAATTATTTCACTTCGGCAACTTCTGCGCCCTTCAATGCTTCCACTTTTGCATTCACCTGTGCTTCCAGTCCACTTTCGCAGGCTGCGCGAAGCTCGGTAAGTTTAGCTTCAGATTGAGCGGTTACTAATGAATCAACTTGTGCGTTGATTTGTTCTTGGCTAAGCGGAGTAAACTTCTCGCCACAGCCAGCCAGTATTGCTGCTACGGCAAACGTTAGGATTATCCCTTTTTTCATGATTTAATTTATTTAGGTTATTAATTAATGGAACGAAAATAATTTTTGTGCACAAATATCCCCAAAACATTTCTTCACAAAATATTTAAAGAAACCTGTTATAGTTGCTTCTTGCCCTTCGCCCATGCTCAAGGTGACATTCTTCTGCGCTATTGGGTGGTGCATCAGTTTGAAGAGAGAGGCGTCATCATGAGCCTACCAGAAGGATGTGCGCAAAGACTTCGACACCGTTCGCCTGACATGCTTTATCAAAGTATCATCTTGTTCTGAAAAATCGTGATGAGATTACTTCGTGTGCTCGTTACGTTACCAAAAATCGTGGCGATGTTACTTCGTGTACTCATCACGTTACAATAAATCGTGAGGATGTTACTTCGTGTACTCGTTACGTTACCAAAAATCGTGGCGATGTTACTTCGTGTACTCGTCACGTTACAATAAATCGTGATGATGTTACTTCATATTCTCATCACGTTACGAAAAATCGTGACGATGTTACTTCATATACTCATCACATTACGAAAAATCGTGACGATGTTACTTCGTGTACTCGTCACGTTACAATAAATCGTGATGATGTTACTTCATATACTCATCACATTACGAAAAATCGTGACGCTGTTTTTTCGTGTACTCGTTAGTTCACGGAAAATCATTGTTAAAAAGACACAGAAAAGAGTAAAAAAAGACAGTTTGAAGCAAAAGCAGGCATTGTCATGCCGATAAACCTGGTAACGCCTATTCTGCACCCTGCAAATACAAGATTTACTATAACTTGTTTATTATGCCCGAATTCGGGGAGGGATAAGTGTGATGAGAAATGTAATACTGAGCATACGAATAGGCTACCACAAGGATACGCGTAAAGGTTTCGATTCCTCTCGCTTTACATATCTGTACAGATGCTCAACCAGATGCACTACATACTATTGAACCAATTTCATAAACACACTGGCACCTTTGCTCATTTCCAGCTCGTATAAAATGCCGTTGCGGTAACGGTAAATATTGGTAACACCGTTGGCGAGTTTACATTCATAAACGCCCTCCGCTTTTTTTACAAAGCTGCAAAACTCGCCAATGCGCTCCGAAAATATTCTTGCTCTTCCTCTCGGTTCCATAAAGTAAAGCTGCACAGCCGAAAAATCAACCAACTGAGTTAGCTGCAAAGTCTCCTCTCCTTTTTTAATAATATACTTTGTTCCGTTCCACGCAATGGATACTACTTCTGTAATATCATCTTTTACATTCTTACAGTAACTCGAAAATAATTTTCCGTCTTTGTAGGTAGCGTTAAGCACCATGTCAGAAGTTTTGTGCGTAAAGAAAATATGCACATCACTTTTACTGCTCAATCTGTATTCCACTTCTCCTTTGCCTTTATCAATACGCTCAATAGTGGTTTGCCCAATTTTTTTCCCAAAGAGTTCAACAGTATAGGTATGCTTTTGTGCGGTGAGCGTTAGCGAAAACATAAAAAACACGGGCAACAGCAGTTTCATCATATTGCCCGTGAATTTAGAAAATGAAAATAGAATCACTTTACATCTTTGTTATTTTTTGAACAAATTTTTCGTTCACTGTCTCAATTCTTACCACATAAAACCCTTTTGCTATTTCATTGCCGCTATTATCCTTTCCGTCAAACAGCCAGTTGTTGGTACCAGCTGGAAAATATTCTTCCGTTTGTTTTATCAACCTGCCGCTTAAGTCAAAAACCTGAATCAATTGCTTTCCGAAAGCACTGCTTTCAAATTCAATTATGCAATTTTGAATAAAAGGATTCGGATATGCTTTTAAGTTCTTAGTCGCTGAAAGGTCATCCACACCAGACACCGGTGAATAGGCTTCGTAGTAATTGTATTTTTCACTGGTAGTAGTCCATGCACCTACGGCATAAGTTTGTTCCATGGTTAAAGTTCTTTGGTCGAAACTGTTTCGAACGTAAGTGGTCCTACTCGCATCTACCCATGTAACACCATCCCAGATTTGCGTTTTATCTTCTAACCCGAATCCGTTCCCATTGTAAGTGTTAAGATATTTGGTAGCATTTACCCAACTGCCCGACCAATTTTGGCGGGTACGTGTTTCAAACTGACCAGCAGCAGTGTAGGTAAAAAAGTATTTAAAAGAATTATCCCAAACAGTACTCCATGTTTGTTCAGTCCACTCGATTTTTAAGTTGTTGCCGTTATAAGTATATAAATCTCTCCGCACATTTTTCCATGCACTGGCAGGAGAATTCCATAAAAAATAAGTGTAGATAGTTTCATTATTGTTTACATCGTACTGATGCGAAAACCGCTGGTAATTTATCCATGTGGAACCGCTACCCGTATAAGAAGTTTGGGTAAGCAGGTAGTTATTTGCATCATACACATATTCAATCTTATCTGAATTTACCCATGAAGTTCCATTCCAGTAAACAATCTGGTATAAAGTTGTTTTACCTGCTGCATTATACTCTCTGGTATAAATCTGCAAAGGCTGCCAGATACCGGTTCCGGTGTTCCATTGTTTTATATCTGCACTGATAACGAGGTTATTGCTATCGAAAGTATAAACATAAAGTTCGCTCTTCACCCAAGTACCACCCACCCACCTTTCCCCTACGGTTTGCACCCTTCTGTTTTGTACATCAAAACTATCGGTGCTGCGCGAATAGTTTTGAAAGATAGAGCCATCCCATTCTAAATGAAGGGCAGTTACAACCAGGTTATTGGCGTTGTAAGTATAATAATCTTTATAGCCATAGTTAATACTTACATAGTTGCTGTTAACGCTCTCCCGGTAAGTAAGAATCCAAGGGTCAGCATGGTCTTGATCGCCACCGAAATTACCCAACCACTGCATTTTTAAACTGTCAACATTGTACCACATTCCCCCGCTATAGTCATACTTCCCATAACCAATTAAACGCGAACCGGTTTGCGCATTAGTGCTAATAAACAAAACACAGCTAGCAACAAGAAGAATTTGTTTTCTTACTTTCCTAGTAAGCATATAAATGATTGATGGTTTCATGTCTTTGGGTTTTGTCGAATTTAAAAGAAAGTAAATCGTCTAGAGTTTCGAAATTTTTTGAACAAATTTTTCTTTAGTGGTTTCAATTTTTATAAAATAAAAGCCTGCGTTGAGTTCACTGCCGTCAAACACCCATTGGTTGTTACCATCAGTAAAAAAGTGTTCTGCTTCCTGCAGCAATCTACCATTTAAATCAAACACCCGAATTTTTGCAGTGCTGTTTTCAATTAAATTAAATTCAACCGTAGCTGTTTGGTTAAAAGGGTTTGGAAAAACATTCAGCCGTTTTGTTTCTGCAATTTCCTCTACACCGGTAAGCACGCTGTTGTACCAGTAATAATCTTCGTTATTATTTACCCATGCACTTCCGCTCCAATCCTGCGAAACCTGGTGGCGTAAATCATTATCGGCATCATAATCAAAAAAATATTTTTTGGTATTTACAAAAGCATGTGCAGTTGTATCATACGTTTGTTGCACCAGCGAATAATAGTGGTCGTTAATATCAAGCGTGTAGTTTGCAACATCTTTTGGAGTTAAAGTGGTGCTGCCGGTGTAAGAAACTTCGTGGTAAACAGAAGTAAGTATATCACCTGTGTAGGTATATGTATACTTCCATTGAATAAAAGGCAAAGTGCCGACAAGAGGAAGAGAAATCCATTCATAATACTTCTGCAAAGCCATAGTTCCGTTTCCATTATACATATAAACAGTTAAGCCTATAAAATCCCAAGCAGATGAGCCGGATATCCAATTAGATTGTCCAACAGCTGAATCTTTAAGTGTGGCAGCATACAATGTGTGAATATATTTGCGGTAGTTCTGCCATGTATTAGTACCGATACTCCAGGTCTGGTGCACCTCGGTTACCGGCACATTACCGGTAAAATCAGAGTATTGTTCTCTCTTCAAATTTCTCCAGTTGTTGGAAACCCAGTTTTCGGTAGTATATGAAGTTAAATGTTGCTGCACATCATATACACTGGTATAACGGTTTATGCCCATCCATGCACCGCTAACCCACAACCATCTTGCCTCTACAGTAAGTTGATTATTTCCGTTATAGGTATAATCTATTTTAAAACTGTTTACCTGCGTACCGGTGCTTACACCGTAAGTAGTTTTGTTGGTCAGCAAATTTTCGCTGTAGGTATAAAAGGTTTGTGTGGTTTCTTTCCAACCGGTTGAAGTATTATACAGGAAGCCATGTTGCAAAGTAACTTTACCGCTTCCATCATATTCGTAAGTGGTAGGATCGTAACCGACAAACGAAGATGAACCGGTGTTCCAGTTAATGGTGCGGTCGCCAATCAATTGCTTTACAGAAGCCGATACCGGTTGCGTTACAACGAGAAGAAACACAGCAAAGGCAATGAATGTTTTAAATGAAGTTTGCATACGATTCATTTTTTTAATAAGAATATAGATGATTGATGCTTTCATAACTTATAGTTTTAAATGAATTATTAATTAAGGGGTGCTTGCTTATTCGTATTTCATATTAGTAAACATACCATCGGTAACATTTACAGTGCGGGTACCCGGATTTACCTCATGCGCTGCAAAATGAAATGAACCGGTAATCCGTTTATCAGTAGTATTTACCGAAGCAATATCAAATGAGCCAGTATAGGTTGTGCTGTCGGTCAAATAATCGCCATCATCGTCCGTAATGTACTGCCCCGAACCAAAGCCATTCCAAACTCCCTGACCGCTCCATTTAAGCGGATAAGAACCAACCACCGGTGGGTAAGGAATAAAAGCCATTTGCACTATCTTGTCGTTAGCATCGTTTACGCAGGCGGTTAACGTAAAATTACTTACCGTACCTGCATGGGTATAAACATACACGTAACTTTCCTGTGTTACTCCATCTACTTTCCAGGTGGCAAATGGAGTGCCGGGGCAATTAGCGCTAGTGCTATCGCGGTGACAAGATGAAACCGTAACGAGTAGAGTTAGTGCTGCAATTGATATTGAAATTATCTTGTTCATTGTTTCTGTTTTTATGTTTTTAAAATATTTTACAATGCAAATATGCAATGTACTGTAAACGAAACCAATTCAACTTTAGAATACATTTAATACTGCAAAAGCATATATTTGACTTACCTATTTTAAAATCAATTAGTTACAGAGCATAGATAAATGCAGGAACTCTATCATTTAATTAAGAGTTTAGACGCCAACGAGAAGAAATACTTCAGGCGTTTCGGGTTAAAAGATGAGTCGAAAGGGAAGAGTAATACTGAAACGCTTTTTGAAATAATAGATGCGCTGGATGAATTTGACGAAGAAAAAATCATCAACCGCCTGAAACGTGTGAAACTTGATAAGCAGATTTCGCATCTCAAAACATACCTCTACGAATTACTACTTGATACGCTGTTGTGGTACAACAAAGAAAGAATTAAGGGCTTTGATACATCTTATGAATCTGCCAAAATAAGTTTGCTTGAAGACAGAGGCTTAGACGAAGAGGCACTTAAACTTTCCGTGCGTTTAGCAAAGAATACTTCCAACGAAGGTTCATTTATTGAAAAATGGAATGCCTTAAGCAGAAACATTCACTATGCCTCAAACCAGTTTCTATCAGATAAGAAAAATGAGTTCAGCGAATTGAACAACTGGGTAGAGCAACGCGGAGTTTTGCTGGCACAAATGCAACGCTACCACGAATACGATGCATTGCTTGTTCAACAATTACGTGTAATGCGCAAAGCCATGCAGGCGCGTAGCGATGAAGATTTAAAAGCACTGAACGAAATTTTCAATCAGAAAATTGTTCAGCAGAAAAAACTTGCTGACAGCAGAGACTCGTGTTTTATCTTTCACACAATTCGTCTACATCACTTTCAAATCTTCAATAACTGGAAAGATTTTTTTGCAGAAGCTAAAACGTTGACTGAATACTTAAAAAAGGAAGGCATCGAAAAATTTCCGATGATGCGCGTGCTTTGGGCTTATTCTCAATTAACGCAGGCGTGTTACTACACGCAACAATGGAAAGAACTTGAAAAGTATCTGAACGAACTGAAAGTAATCGCGGTAAACAATCATACAGAAACAATGGCGCAGTTCACTTATTACACCCAACTCGCCATTACACTTTTCGATTTTAAGCGCAATGAAAAACAACTGAAAGAACTTTTGCACGAAACGGTTTCGCATCTGAAACAATTCAAAAACCGGTTACGCCCCGATGTGCGCTTGGCAATTACCATTACAACAATCTCGGCCTTTGTTGAGTATGGCGAATACGAAACCGCTATTGACGTGAGCGAAGATTTTTTGACCAATTACGATTCAGGAATACGGATGGATGCGCTGCTGATGTTGTATGTGTATGAGTTTATCTGCCACCTTGAAATGGGTAATATGCTTTACGTGAACAATACTATTCAGAATGTTTACCGCTATTTTTTGCGCAACCAATACAAAGGCGAATTTGAAAGTACGCTCATGCATGTTTTCAAAAAGATTTCTGAAATGCAGGACTACTCTCAGCATAAAAAAGAAATTCAAAAATTGAAAGAAGAATTGGATGCTTCCGGTGGCAATGCTTCAAACCGTCAACATTTGGCTTTGCTTCCTATAGTGCAGAGTTTTTTAGATGCCAAACTGGCGAACCAAAAAATACATGTGTTTGCAGCCGCACAAAAAAAGAAAGGCGAATGATTCCTTCATTCGCCTTTCCGGTTATTTCCTATATTTTATAACCGGTGTTCCTCACCAGTTGCTTTATTAATTATGGATTTACTTCAACCGCTCCTGCATCGCCTCTCGAAATACCGTCTCCATTTCCGTCTAAGGGACGCGTATTTCCGCGTTGGTCGGTAGTAGTTGTTCCGCAATCTGCAACGGCATCAATTGCCGGGCTACCGGTAAGCGGCACCATTGTTTTGGTAAAACCACTGTGCATTTCAAGCGGTCCTAACATCGGATTAGTGCTTGGATGGCTGATTGTAGTGACTGAATTATCGTTTGAAATAGTAGTGCCGGAAAAAGTAATTACCGGTTCCGGAAATATATTATGAGGCAGGTTGGCATCGAAAATACAGTTGCTAACGTTAGCAATTGAAGGGGTAGTAAGATACAGACAATTGCCAAACTGTCCCCCATTTAAGTTATGACTAAAGGTGCAAAAAGCAATGTTTAAAGTGCCCGCGCCGGTCATTGCTATTACACCATTATCCTGACCTGAACTATAGTTCTGATAGAAAGTGCAGTTGGTTATACTGCCTGAAGCAGAAGAAAATGACGAATTTGAATATACCGCAAAGCCTCCCGATGAACTGGTGTTCCTTTCAAACAGGCAGTTATTTACTACAAAAGAACTTTCAAATGCAAGTGCGCCTCCTTCTCTGCCACCTCCGTTGTTTTCAAAAAACCAGGTGCTATTTAAAGTGGCTGCACCGTTTGAAAAGATAGCTCCGCCAGATGAACTATTGGTTCCTCCCGTTCCATTTGCATGGTTATACTTAAAAGCAGAGCTAGCCGTTATCAGCGTTCCTTTATTGTATACTGCCCCTCCTTCATCCCATGCCTTATTATAAGAGAAGGAAGCATTCTCTAAAACCAGTTCACCTTCGTTCAATAAAGCACCTCCGCGTGCTTCTTCATTTGTGGTTGAGGCGCCAAACTCTCCGGCTCTACCACCTTGTATAGTTACGTTGCGCAAGGTGAGTTTACCACCGGCTTTTACATAGAACAGACGGAATAAATCAGTAGCCGCGGTATCACGCTCAATAATTGCTCCGTTACCTTCTATAATCACATCTCCAGTAATAGGAGGAAATGCCATAAGGCCAACAGTTGCTTCAGATGAAGCTGCATCGTGACCGGTTTCGTGTGTTGTTATGGTATACTTAACACCGGTACCCAGCACAATAGTTTTAGTAACACAGGAGTGATTGGCGGTATAGATGGCTTTGCGGATAGTGCAGGAAATTGTCCCATCGCAAAGTCCGTCTACATCGTCTCCCTGTTCGGTGGTGTTTACGCCAACGGTTGGCTCGTTGCAAATACGGTTTAACTCGTTACCATCTAAATGGCAACTGCTAACTGTTACTAATGCTACAAGAGCCAGAACTGCATTTGAAATTTTTGCAATAGTTTTCATGTTGTTTGTTTTAAGTGATGAACAATGATTTGATGATGCAAACATGCACCACAGCATAGGCGCAATCAATTCAATTTTAAATGCGAAATGATAATGAAGAACGAAGAATGATGCGTAACTCACTGATATTAAACAAACAGCGTTTTAAAAATTACCTTAGCAGAATAATATTCCCACTATGAAATTAATTTCTGAAATACTGATTGGGTTAGTAGCCGTAGAGCATCTCTATATTCTATGGTTAGAAATGTTTGCGTGGACCACACGCGCACCAAAAGTCTTCAAATCATTCCCAAAAGAACTGTTTGCACAAACAACTTCGTTGGCAGCAAACCAAGGATTGTATAATGGTTTTTTATCAGCGGGCTTAATCTGGTCGTTGACGATAACCGATGCTGTGTGGAGCGGCAACGTTGCTATCTTCTTTTTAGGCTGTGTAATTGTTGCCGGTATTTACGGAGCGTTTACTGCTGATAAGAAGATATTTTTTGTGCAGGCAGTTCCAGCAATTATTGCTTTGGTGTTTGTACTACTAAGGTAATTAGGAAAAGACCTGCCAGGTTTCTAAAACCTGGCAGATCTGCTTTATCAGAAATAATACCCGTTCTGCTTAATCATAAAATCAGCCACTTCTCTTCTTACATCTTTCGGGTTGATGTTATAAGTCCTCAACATTCTGCGCATTAAAGATTTTAAGAGAGCCTTCTCTGCGCCTTTCGCGTAACTATCAATTGCATTGTTGGCTGACTTGCGTGCTGTGTCTAACGCATCGTATAAATACAACTGCGCCATTTTGGTTTTAATGTCGAGTTCGGTTTTGTTGATCCCTTTCTCGCTCAACTTTTTTACGCGCAGAAAAGCCGACTCGGTAACAAAAGCCATAGAAAGAATATCTGCCAGGTTCATTACTATCTCCTGTTCGTCAACCAATTTCTCTTTCAGCTTGGCACCTGCCGCACCGGTAATAATCAGGAAGATGCTTTTCAGGTTGTTCACGAATTCGAACTCAGTTCCTAAAAAACCACTACCGGTGAACGGAACATAGTTTTTGAAAACAACCGAAGGAACAAACGATTTTGCGTCTTTTAATTCCAACTCCTTAGTAACAAAAGCGCGTTTATAAAACTCAGCCAGTGTAAGCATCCGGTTAATCTCGTTCGTACCTTCGTAAATTTTTGTGATACGTGCATCGCGGTAAGCCATCTCCACACCGGTCTCCATACTGTAACCCATTCCTCCGAAAATCTGAATGGCTTCATCACCGGTGTTGCACATGGCTTCGCTGCCTAATACTTTTAATACAGCACATTCAATAGCGTATTCGCGCATCGAGTTTATTTCCGAATCATTTCCGCTGCTGCCGCTCTTTAAAAGTTCTTCGCGCTTTTTATCTACATCGGCACCTACGCGGTAAACTCCAGATTCAATGGCAAAAATATTAGTAGCAATAACTCCGAGCTTCTGTTTCATTGCTCCAAAATCGGCAATAGGTTTATTGAACTGAATTCTTGTATTGCAATAATCTACAGTTCTATCTAAACCAAACTTCATTCCTCCTACCCCACCAGCTGCAATTTTTATTCTTCCGCTGTTCAAAATGTTCAACGCCATATTAAAGCCCTTTCCGCGCTCGCCTAACAAATTCTCTTTCGGAATTTTTACATTGTTGAAGAACACCTGCACTGTGCTCGATGCTTTAATCCCCATCTTCTTTTCTTCTTTCCCTAGCGATATTCCTCCAAATGCTTTTTCTACAATGAATGCTGAAAGCTTTTCATCGTTATCAATTTTAGCGAACACCGTAAATATTTCGGCAAAGCCACCGTTGGTAATCCACATTTTTTGTCCGTTCAAAATGTAATGTGTGCCTTCTTCATTTAATACAGCACGAGTCTTTCCACTGTTAGCATCAGATCCGGCACTCGGTTCTGTCAAACAATACGAACATCCTTTTTCTCCGCTGGCAATGCCCGGTAGGTATTTTGCTTTTTGTTCTTCGGTGCCATACCAGGCAATGGGTAATGAGCCGATTGAAGTTTGACAACCGATAGTAGTGGCAAAAGAAAAGCCACCGGCTAAGCCTTCGGTAAAATAAAGAGCGGTATTAAAATCCAAACCTCCGCCACCGTATTTCTCTTCTACCGATACTCCACTGAAACCGAGTGCAGAAGCTTTATGGAATATCTCCAACACCAAGTCTTTATCTTTTTCTGCATCAAGACTCGCCACTCTGCCAATACCCAGCCCATGCACTTCCTTAATCATAAAATTTTTTACCGTAGCGTGCACCATGTGCTGCTCTTCGGTGAATTCTTCGGGAATAAAAACATCGGCAGTGTTGGTGTCTTTAAATAAAAAAGCTCCACCGGTAAGATTTGATTTTACTGCCATAGACATTTTAGATTTTAGAAATGTGGTTTTGGATTGAATACAACAGCGAATTTAGATTTTATACCTATTTATAAAATTATACTTGGAAATCTTGGTTTCTTAAATTCGTCCCTTATGATAAAAATCGGCCTCATCAGCGACACCCACAGCTACCTCGACAAAAAAGTTTTCGAGGTGTTTAAAGACGTTGACGAAATATGGCATGCCGGTGATTTGGGAACCATTGAGCTGTGCGATGAGCTGAAAAATTTCAAACCCTTTTTTGCCGTTTATGGTAACATTGACAACAAGGATATCCGCATGGATTATCAGCTGAACCTGGTGTTGGAGCGCGAGGGTTTTAAAATATTGATGACGCATATTGGCGGCTACCCCAACAACTACGAGCCCAAGGCGCGCAGGCAGATTGAGGAGGTGATGCCCGATATTTTTATCTGCGGGCACTCGCACATTTTGAAGGTGATGCGCGATGCGAAATACAACAACATGGTGGTGATGAACCCCGGTGCTGCGGGTGTGCATGGTTTCCATAAAATGAAGACGGTGCTGCGGTTTACGCTGAACGATAAGAAGATTGAGAACCTGGAGGTGGTGGAGTTGGGCAAGCGCGGGGAAATAATTTAATATTGCGCGCCGATGGATAAAGCCACACATAGAATGCTCCTTTTTGGGGCGCTGAACATCAAGAACCGTTTTCTGGGCATGTATAAACAGGCGAATGCCGGTCATGTAGGCTGCTCGCTGAGCGTGGCGGAGATGCTGACCTTTGTGCGTTTTGGCTGGATGAAGGAGGACGATGAAATTATTTTAAGCAAGGGCCATGCAGCGGCCGCGCTTTACTCGATGCTTGCCGAAGACGGCACGTTGAGCGAAGAGGATATCAAAACTTTTTATAAGAACGGAACACACCTCGCGGCACATCCACCGGTGAATAAAATTAAGCGCATTCCTTTTGCTACCGGTAGCCTCGGGCACGGGCTGTCGCTTGCGGCAGGATTAGGACTTGCACAAAAGCTGAAGAAGAAAGACAAGAAGGTTTTCTGTATAACCAGCGATGGAGAAATTAATGAAGGCAGTACCTGGGAAGCAGCGTTGTTTATTGCGCATCATAAGCTGAACAATGTGGTGTGGTTGATTGACCGCAATAAATTACAGGGTTACGGAAGAACAGAGGATGTGATGGGGTTGGAACCGTTGGATAAGAAGCTGGAGGCGTTTGGGTTTAATGTTTTGATTGCTGACGGACATGATTTTGAAGCGTTAGAGAAGGCAAAAGTGGAAAGTGAAAAGCTAAAAGTTCCTACAGCAATTATATGCAACACAACTAAAGGACATGGCTGGAAAACTTATGAAGATAAAGTTGACTGTCATTACTTACCGATGAAGGATGACCAATACAGTTTGATTACAGAAGAAGTGAAAAACGATTTTGAAAAAAGACTTACAGCCATAGGATGAGAGTTGAGTTTGCACAGAGTATGATTAACGCCTTCGATAAAAACGAGAACCTCGTTTTTATAACCGGAGACCTGGGCTATATGGCTTTGGAGAAAGTGCAGGAGAAGTTTGGCGAGAAGTTTATTAACGCAGGTGTAGCCGAGCAAAACATGGTGACTGTTTCTGCGGCACTGGCTCACGAAGGTTTTATTCCGTGGATATACAGCATCTCTCCTTTTGTAACGCTTCGCCCGTACGAGCAAATTAGAAATGATGTTTGTCTGCATAACTTGCCTGTAAAGATTGTGGGCAACGGTGGCGGCTACGGCTACGGCATTATGGGAGCCACGCACCACAATATTGAAGACATTGGCGCGATGCGCATTCTGCAAAACATGCGGGTTTATGTTCCTTTTACCGTAAGCGATGTAGAGCAGGCGGTGGAGCAAATGATTGCCGATAAAAGTCCGAACTATCTGCGATTGAACATGGGCGCGAAAATCAGTCATCCGGTGGCGCCCTTTGCGCAATGGAGAAAGATAAAAGATGGAACTAAAGGAGTAGTAGTAGGTACAGGACCGGTTACAGAAAATATTCTGAATTCAGAATTTGCAGATGATTTAGAAGTTTGGGTTGTAAGTGTCTTCCCGATTGTTGAACTGCCAAGTGAATTGGTTTCGTCTATCAACGCCACACAGAAATTAATTACGATAGAAGAACACAACGGCGAGTGCGGATTGCGCGAAACGCTATCGTATCATTTAATGAATCAGTTGACTTCGAATATCAAAATGCATTCACTCGCTGCCTCCGGTTACCCGAGCGGCAAATACGGAGACCAGAAATTTCACCAGGCGGAAAACAATTTAGGCGGAGAAGGAATGCTGAAAGAGCTGAGCGCTTTTCTCGGCTAAGATTTCCGAGTCTGCGTAATTTCAGCATATTTACACCATGTCTTTACCCTATAAAATACAGGCAGAAGTCCTTAAGCTGGAAGGCCCGATTGTAATTTTTGGTGCCGGTGGTTTTATCGGTGCAAACCTGCTTCGCAGTATTCTGGAATACCGCAAAGATGTTTTTGCTGTTACCAGCAAGCCGTTTATTCCGTGGAGGCTGGATGACATTAATCCAAAACACATTCTTCACTGCAACATCATTAAGAAAAACCAGGTTGAGGATATTTTCAAAGAGCACCGCTTTAAAACCATTTTCGATTTGGCTGCTTACGGTGCTTACAGTAAGCAGTCGGACGTTGATTTGATTTACGAAACCAATTTTATTGGTCTGCTCAACCTGTTGGAAATCTCTTCACAGTTTGCTATCAAAGCCTTTATTCATGCCGGCAGTTCATCGGAATACGGATTGAATGCATCGGCACCAAAAGAAGACGAACCGCTTCAGCCTAACTCGCATTATGCAGTAACTAAAGTTGGTGCTGCGCACATGATAAAATTCTACGGAACCATTAAAGAAGTTCCGGTAGCAAATCTGCGCTACTATAGTATCTACGGGGCATTTGAAGAACCGGATAGATTAATTCCGCAGTTGATTGATAAAGGGATGAAGGGGACGTATCCTCCTTTGGTGCAGCCCGATATCTCTCGTGATTTTGTTTACATAGATGATGCGGTGCTTGCAACATTGCTTTCCGCTACCAATATTCAAAACATTAGAGGCAAGTCACTGAACATTGCCAGCAATCATAAAACGACCATTCGCGATATCGCTTCGGCTATCAAAGATATTTTCAGTATAGAAAAGAATCCGGATTGGGGTGATATGCCCAACCGCAAATGGGATTTGAAAGAATGGTATGGCGATTCTTCGCTGGCAAAAGAATTAATTGGCTGGCAGAACGAGACTCCGCTTAAAGAAGGCTTGAGTAAAAATGCAGAATGGCAGAAAGCGTACTCAATGCCGCTGTATGAAAAGAAGTTGGTGCAGGATAAAATACGCCATAAGCTTACTGCCGTTATTGCTTGTTATAAAGACGAACAGGCAATTCCGTTTATGTATGAGCGGCTCTCGAAAACATTTCAGAAGATTGCAGTCGACTATGAAATAATTTTCGTGAACGATTGCTCACCCGATAACACAAACGAAGTTTTACAGAAGATAGTGAACGATGATGACCATGTTATTGCTATTGAGCACTCCCGCAACTTCGGTTCGCAGGCGGCTTTTCTTTCGGGCATGGAAATATCTACCGGTGACGGTGTGATTCTGCTTGATGGTGATTTACAGGACCCGCCTGAATTGATTGAGCAGTTTTACGCAGAATATCAGAAAGGATTTGATGTGGTATATGGCAGAAGAGTAGCGCGTGAAGGAAATCAAACATTGGTTTCGTTTTATAAAATGTTCTATCGTTTATTCCGTAGTGTAAGCTATGTACCGATTCCACTCGATGCAGGTGACTTTAGTTTGATGGATAGAAAAGTGGTGAATGAATTAGTGAAGCTACCCGAAACCGACCAGTTTATGCGCGGCTTGCGTGCTTGGGTTGGCTTTAAGCAAACCGGTGTTGATTACACCCGCCCCGAAAGAATGTTTGGAGTTACTACCAACAACTGGCGCAAGAATATTGCGTGGGCACGCAAAGCCATTTTCAGTTTCAGTTTTGTGCCATTGGAGTTGATGACTTATTTGGGTTGGTCGCTTACTCTGCTTTCGTTCATTGCCATCATCGTTCAAGTTGCAGCTTATTTTATTTTCAGAAATGTTCCTCACGGCATTACTACCATCATTGTTCTCATTCTCTTTTTTGGCGGATTGAACATGTTGGCCATTTCTGTTCTTGGAGAGTATCAGGGTAAGATATTGGAAGAGAGCAAGCGCAGACCGAAGTTTATCAGAAGAAATATTTACCGTAAAGTTTACTAATGGCAGAAGGTTTTCGTCCCTATAGCAATACTCCCCCTAACTCGTTCTCCAGTAAACTAAAGTTTTACGGGCGAATGCTTTTGGATTTGCAGATACTCACCATTTACCGCGACATCGTAAAGACAATTCCATCCTTCAAAGGAAATGTGCTGGATGTTGGATGCGGACAGTCGCCTTACAAGTTTTTGTTGAACGCAGGTGAAACCAAATACTTCGGAGTGGATATAGTAGATGCAGAAAAGTTCGATTACGACAACTCTGACATTACTCCTTTTGATGGGGAGAACATTCCGTTTGAAAACGAAAAGTTTGACGGATTGATTTGCACCGAAGTGTTAGAGCATGTTCAGAATTATCAGAAGTTGATTGATGAAATGCACCGCGTAATGAAGAAAGGCGGCACCGGTATCATCACTATTCCGTGGAGCGTGAGGTATCATTACATTCCTTACGATTTCTTCCGATATACACCTAGCACTTTAAAAACCATGTTCAGCAAATTCAGATCTGCAAAAATTACCAACCGCGGAACTGACATTGCGAATATTGCAAACAAGGTAATTGTGCTGTGGTTTAGGAACCTTCTTCCTTCTCAAATTTGGAAATGGATTTTTGTTCCGGTTTGGATGGCACTTTCTCCTATTCTCATCACTGTAGTTTTGCTAGCGCATCTTTCCTTAGTTTTAAATCTCGGAAGCGATGAAGACCCGCTGGGGTACACCATCATAGTAAAAAAGTAAATGGCAAACATTAAAGACGATAGAGGTTTTAATCAGGTTTGGGGCGACAGCAAATCTACCCACATACGTGCTGAGCGTAGATGCGATTACATGATTTCGCAAATGGAAGTGCGTTCCGATAAATCAGTAATGGAAATAGGTTGCGGAACCGGTAAGAATGCTTTTATGCTGGCAAAGAAATCGGGCATGCAGGTTTTGGGAACCGACTTATGTGTTCCGTTCATTGAAGAAGCAAAAAAGAATTTCCCCCTTACCAATCTGCGTTACGACATTCTTGATTTCAATAAAGCCGATCAGTTTAAGGGAGAGAAGTTCGACTACATTATCGGCAACGGCATTCTGCATCACTTGTATTATCATCTGGATGAAGCCTTCGGCAACATGCTTCACTTATTGAAAGATGGCGGCAAAATGATTTTCCTCGAGCCGAACATTTACAACCCGTATGTGTATCTGATATTCTCTTATGCTGCGCTGCGCAAGGCAACGCATCTGGAGCCTGATGAAATGGCCTTTTCAAAAAGATTTGTTTCGGAAAAACTGGCGAAGGCAGGTTACAAAAGCATTAAAGTAGAATACAAAGATTTTCTTCTGCCCGGTGTTCCCGATGTGTTAATTACACCGTCTGTTGTTCTGGGCGATGTGCTGGAAAAGATTCCTTTAGCGAAAAACGTTTCGCAGTCCATTTTTATTTCTGCCATGAAATAATTCTATTTTGCCGCTCAAATTTCCCGAATGGCAAAGCAGCAGAACAAACCTCAACCAAAAGCCGAAAAGAAGGTTGAACCTAAAAAAGAATTCAATCTGACTCCTCTTCTTTCCGAAGCACTCTCAAAAAAACTATTCTTCGGTTTTGCTATTGCACTTTTTCTCCTGATGGTTTCTGTCAGCCATCAATACGGCATTTCGGGCGATGAGAATTTTCACCGGATGTACGGGCATGATGTAGTGAACTTCTATACATCGTTTGGAAAAGATAAAACTGCGGCTTCGAATGTTGGTCCCGATTCACTGATGGTTTATTACGGTGGGTTTTATGACGGCACAGCAGCAGTCCTCTCCAAGGCACTTCCCTCGGTAAATGAATGGGATGTCCGTCACGCATGGAATTCGATGTTCGGATGGTTTGCTATGTTTTGTGCGGCACTTGTTGCCGTGGAGATAGCCGGTTGGCAAGCCGGCTTAATTACGCTCATACTAATGGCATTCTCTCCGCGCTTTTTTGGTGAGAGCATGAACAACCCGAAGGATATAACCATGGCAGCGGGTTATATGATTACGTATGTTTTCATTCTTAAATTTTTGAAACAACTTCCCAAGCCGACACTTAATACTGCGATTGGTTTAGGACTAAGTATTGGTATGGCTATGGGTATCCGTATCGGTGGATTGCTGTTGATTCCATACCTGTTTTTGTTTTATGGTTTGGCTATGTGGGGCTTGCTTGGCTTTGGCGAATTGTTCAACTTCTCAAAATTCAAAGAGAATGTATGGCCGAGCTTTAAGTTTGTTTTGATCGCATCGGCACTCGGATATTTTATCAGTTTGCTATTCTGGCCGTATGGCTTAGTGAGTCCGTTCAGTCATCCAATGGAAGCTTTGAATGTAGCTCAGAAGTTTCCGGTACAAATAAAAATTCTGTTTGAAGGCGCACACATTTCATCTACTGAAGTGCCGTGGCATTATATCCCTAAGTGGCTGCTTATCTCCACTCCTCTTTTCGGATTAATCGGATTGGTTTTATCGTTCGGGCTTTTCAATTTTATGAAGAGAGAAAACAAATTATTGCTGCTTGGTTTTTTGTATTTCACTATTGTATTTCCTTTGGGTTATGTCATATACAAGAAGTCTGTTTTGTATGATACTATGCGCCACTTCTTCTTTGTTTATCCTAGTATTATCATTCTTACCGGTCTTGCTTTTAGTTATTTCATTAATCTGCTACAGAAGAACATGAAGTATGCCGCAGTGGCGGTGTTGCTTGTTTTTATTGCACTTCCCGCGCGCTTTATGTTTGCGAATCATCCTAACGAGTACGTTTATTTCAATGAAATAGTTGGGGGCATTAAAGGTGCTTTTAGCAATTACGAAACCGATTACTACATGAACAGCGTGAAGCAGTGTGCCGACTGGATGCATGAACATGAAAATTTAAAACGCACAGATGGAAGAAGAACCACTATATATACCAACGCGGTAGGACCGGTGGGCTTTTATTTTAAAGTTGACTCAGCTAAAGTGGCACCGGTTGGCTACGCCAGTTATCGTCAACGAAGCGAGAAGGATGCAGACTATGAAATTATGTACTGTCGCTTTGTAGATTGTGAATTGTTGCGCAATCAATGTTTCCCTCCCGAGCAAAGTGTGCATACCGTTTATGCCGATGGCGTTCCTCTTTCGTGTGTGATAAGGAAAGATGACAAGAGCGATTATCTGGCTAGTGAAGCAATAAAGAAAAATGATTTTGAAACTGCGCTTCGATTACTGGAACCGTATTGCGCAAAATACCCTAAGAATGATTTTGCCTTGATGAACCTGGGCTTAGCTTATTTACAAACAGCACAAACAGATCCATCGCGCGTGCAGAAAGGAATGAATGCGTTGAACACCTGCTTATCTTTAAACAAAGAAAATCCAAACGCTATTTACTACCTGAGTATTGCCTATGAAATGACCGGCAATAAAACCCAAGCGCAATATTTAAGAAGTTTGATTGGGCAATAATTCATCTTTGTTTCACTCATACTTTTATTTTTACAAAACAAAAAATAGTTGTTATGAAAAGAGCACTTAGCACAATTGCTTTGGCAATCATCACACTCTCTCTATTCTCTCAGGGCTTTTATATGGAATTCAAAATAACTTCTACGGGAAAAGAAGCTGCCGGAAGTGGAACAATGAAATCCTTTTCACAAGATGGAAACACCCGTGCAGAAGTAAATATGGCTGTACCGCAAATGCCGGGCGGAGAAATGAAAATTACATCGCTTACACTTAAAGCCGAGCCGAGCAAAATTTACTTACTTAACGAGAAGGATAAAACATACAGCGAAATTGAAAGCAGCAACGATGACGAGTGGAAAGACCGTGCGCAGGCAGAATATGAAATAACCGTGGTTGGCAAAGAAACCGTGAACGGCTATAATACCACACATGTCATCATAAAAATAAACGGCAAGCAGCGCGAAGAATTATGGACGACTAAGGATATAGCAGGTTATGTTGATTTCTCGAAAGTAAAATCTAAATACACCGGCAAAGAGAACATGTATAAAGCCCTTGCTGCCAAAGGTGCCGATGGAATGACTGTTAGAATTAAAATTGAAGAGCGTGGTCAAGGTATGCAGATGGAATTAGTGAAAGTAGAGAAAAGAAATAATCCAGCTGTCCTTTTTAGTTTAAGCGGCTACACCAAAGGAAACGGCTTTTCGGGAATGCCTGGTGGTGAAGGTATGCAGGAAATGATGGAGAAGCTAAAAAACATGAGTCCGAAGGAGCGCGAAGAAATGATGAAACGTTTACAGCAACAATACGGGCAGCAACCACATTAGAAAATATTCATGAACAATTTCTCTGAACATAATATTTCTGAATTCACGAAGCGTTTAGATAAACTTACGCCAGATACAAAGTCACAATGGGGGAGCATGAACGTAACTCAAATGCTTACGCATATGAACGATGCTTTTCGTCTTAGCCTGGGAATGAAAGAAGCAAAAGACAAATCGAATTTTTTCTGGAATAAGATTTTATTTCCGTTGGTTGTTTATGGATTAGGTTTTTTTCCAAAGAATTCAAATGCACCGGTAGAAATAAATCAGAAGATAGAAGGCAGCAAACCGCGCGACTTTTATACTGAATTGGAGTTTCTGAAAAAGATGCTCGATGTATTTAATGAGCGTGAAGAGGAAAAACTAAAACCACATCCACTATTTGGCAAACTTGACAAAAAGCAATGGAGAGATTTACTTGTAATACATTTTAACCATCATCTAAAGCAGTTCGGTGTATAATATGAAATTAGACATACTCGCCATAGGCGTTCACCCCGATGATGTAGAACTTGGCTGTTCCGGTACTTTAATGAAACAAATTGACGCAGGATACAAAGTGGGTATTCTCGATTTAACCAAAGGTGAATTGGGAACGCGCGGCACCGCAAAATTGCGAATGAAAGAAGTGGAGTCTTCCTCAAAAATTCTTGGCGTTAAAGTTCGTGAGAATCTTGGTTTTGAAGACGGTTTTTTTGTGAACGATAAAGCGCACCAACTCGAACTCATTAAAATAATCCGCAAATACCAGCCCGCAGTAGTTATCAGCAATGCTAAATACGACCGGCATCCTGACCACGGACGCAGCGCACAACTTACTTACGATGCCTGCTTTCTTTCCGGTCTTTCTAAAATTGAAACCAAACTGAAAGGCGAAAAACAAAAAGCGTTTCGCCCAAAGGCTTTATATCACTATATCCAAGCCATACATGCCGAGCCGGATTTTGTAGTTGACATAACGAAATATTTCGATAGAAAACAGCAAGCTATTCTTGCTTTCAAATCGCAATTTTTCAATCCCAATTCAACCGAAGATGAAACTTTCATTTCGTCACCCGAATTTTTAGAATTTGTAAAAGCGCGCGCCATGCACTTTGGCGTTCCTATAGGAGTAAAATATGCGGAGGCATTTACATTGAACCGAATTCCCGGAGTAGAAGACCTGATGAAGTTAGTGTAACTTCACCGCATGAAACCTTTATTGAAAATAGTTTTAAGCATTGTGCTACTAAGTTTTGCATTCACTAATTCGTATGCGCAGACAACTGTAAAGAAAAAAACTAAAACAACAACCAAACCTAAAACAACAACTACTGCAAAGAAACCTTCACCGGTTGTTGGCAAAGAAGTAACCGTTACTTTAAAAAATCTTTCTGAAGGAACCATCGTCATTTTTGCAGGACCAAAAGATGAACTAAAAAACCTGGCGAAGAAAAGAACCGCTGGTGGGTTGAGTAAAAACGTTCTATACGTTCACGTAAACGAAGTGGTGTGCATACTCAACGGAGAGAAAACTGTTTCTTGTGTTTCCATACAGGCAAACACTACTCAATTAGAAATAAACAGTTCTGGGAACGGAATTACCATCAAGTAATTTCAGGAATCAAACTCATTCTTAAATCCTGCAATTTTTATTTCACGGATAGAAGTTTCTACTTTTTGTTTCAACTCTTTTTTGAATGCAACAAGCTTTTCAGAAATAGATTTATCAGATGAGCCGATTATTTGCGCGGCAAGTATTCCTGCATTCTTTGCTCCGTTTAATGCAACAGTTGCCACCGGCACACCCGAAGGCATTTGAAGAATAGAAAGAACAGAATCCCAACCATCAATAGAGTTAGATGATTTAATAGGAACGCCAATAACCGGCAAGGTTGTAACAGCAGCTACCATACCTGGAAGGTGTGCAGCGCCACCGGCACCGGCTATAATTACTTTCAATCCTCTTTCGCTTGCAGTGCTCGCATATTCCATCATTCTTTCAGGTGTGCGATGCGCACTTACAACAGTCAATTCAAATTCAATTCCAAAATTTTTCAGCACATCGGCTGATTCTTGCATTATTTTTAAATCGCTTTCGCTGCCCATTATAATTCCTACCTGCGGTTTGCTCATAGATGGATATTTGCTGTAAAACTATAATTATGAAATAACTTTCAATTTATCTTTAATAAACTCTGCTTTCTGCAACAACTCGTCTTTGTCTTCTCCAAGAATAGTTACATGTCCCATCTTTCGCCCTGGTTTGGTTTCGTGCTTGCCGTAAAAATGGATGTAAACACCTTTCATTTTCATCACTTCTTCCAGTCCTTTGTATTTTACCGCACCGGTACATTTTGGCTCGCCAATAAGGTTTAACATCAGCGATGGTTTAATTGATGAGGTATCGCCCAAAGGGAAATTCTGCAACACTCGCATCTGCATTTCATATTGTGAAGAGTAATTTCCTTCTATGCTTTGATGTCCACTGTTATGCGCACGTGGTGCAGTTTCGTTTACCAGAATATTTCCGTTTGTATCTAAAAACATTTCTACCGCAAAAATTCCCGGACTGTCAAGTGCATTCATTACATCAATTGCAATACTTTGCGCACGATTAATTTGTGCTTCTGTTAATTCTGCAGGAGAAAGAAGATAATCAACCAGATTATAACGCGGGTCGAAAACCATTTCGACCGGAGGGTAAACAGACGTTTCTCCATTTTCATTCTTCGCAACTATTACTGAAATTTCTTTTCGAATTGAAACGAGTTTTTCAATTACACACGGAGCATCGAATGCTTTGGTAAAATCAGTTTCATCGCGCAATATTTCTACTCCCTTGCCATCGTAACCTCCGTTGCGGAGTTTTTGCGCCACCGGCAAAAAATTAAAGTAGCTGTTCAACTCGTGCTTACGGTTGATTAAGTAAAATTCAGAAGTTGGAATACGATGTTGTTTGTAAAACTCTTTCTGCAATCCCTTATCCTTGATAATTTTCAAGGCACTTGGTCGAGGAAAAATTTTCAATCCTTCTTCTTCTAATTTAAACAGCGCCTCAAGATTTACGTTTTCTATTTCAATAGTCAGCACATCTACCAACTTGCCGAATTTGTAAACAGTATCGTAATCTTTTATGTCACCTTCAATAAAATAATGGCAGAGTGAAGATGCGGGTGGATTTTTCCCGGATTCAAGAACAAAAGTTTCTACGTGATAGTTAGCGGCTGTTTGCAATAACATTCTTCCCAACTGTCCGCCACCAAGAATTCCAATTCGTAAAGGTTTGTTCATCAGCTCAAATTTAACCAGCATTACCAAATAGCATTCAGCAATAAGGAACTATTTTTTACTTGCCTTAAACGAATAGAAATTTTGTTTCATTTTTTCGATAGCTTTTTTATTTATATTTGGTTACACAAGCAGGAAGATTAAAAAACAACCAGCTACAGAGATTAACGTTTTAACCCAAAATTGTCCCTTTCTAATTTAACCTGCTATGCATCTCCATAAACTAATTTCTACGCTCAAGGCTTTAGACGCTCAGCAAGTGAAGAGTTTAAAGAGTTTCATACACTCTCCTTATTTCAAAGTTCCTGAAGGTGCGGTCATTATGTTCGACTATTTTGCACCTTTACATCCTCGCTTTCCACCAAACAAAATAACCCCCGAAGTAATAGGACAAGTTGCGCAGTTTATATCTACACCAGCTAAACAATCACGTGTAGGAAGTGAACTATTGGAAGCATTAGAGCAGTTTATTGCTATTGAAAACTGGCAGAAACACAAACATTCCACAACATTGAATCGTCTTAGCGGCTTTAAAGAACTTCAACTTACCGGACAGTTCGATAAGGGTTACGAAGAGGAAATGATACGGTTAAAAGCATGTCCAGAGCAGGACGTTCAAACTTTTTTTCACCGTCATCTTGTTACTGAACTTTCCTTTAATGGCTTCGATGCCAAGTTGAATCGCACTTCCAATCACAATATAGTTTCGGTTATTCAAACACTTGATGAATCTTACGCAGTAAAGAAATTGCGTTACCTCTGTGAAGCACTTAATCGCCAGCAAGTATTTGGTAATATCTCCTACGATGCTCAAATTCCAAGTTTGTTACAGATTCTGGAACCATATACCAATGAGAAATATCCATACGCGTATCTTTTTGTAAATGTTTATCATATGCTTGCAGAAAAGACGTATGAAGAGAGTAGCCTTTATTATCAACTTATTAAGCAATACGCCACAAACCACAATTCCACAGCACTTCCCTTAAGTATTGCTGAAAGTATGACTTATGCGATTAATCACTGCCTTACTTGGTACAGTAGAGGCTACCAAGATGCCGGTAATGAATATCTGTGGTGGATGGAATTTAAAATCAAACACAATTTCCTTCTACAGCATGCCAAAATGTTGCCAATTACTTTTCGCAACATTGTGAGCATTGCAACGCAAAACAAAAAGAATCCAGAGTGGATAGACCAAATAATTAAAATCTACGCGCCCCGTTTGCCTGAAGAACATTATGAAACCAACTTGGCTTTTGCCAGAGGTCTTCATTCTTATTCTCTTCAAAAGCATAAAGATGCTATTCGCTTTTTTTTATTGGCGCAGGCAAAAGAAGAAGTTGTATTTAACAGCATTATCAGACGCTGGCAATGGATGAGTGCTTATGAGTATGACCCTTATGATACTGATGAGTTATTGAATCAACTTGACTCGTATAACCACTATCTGCAACGAAACGAGAAACAGATCCAACATCTTTCCAAAACATTCTACAGCTTTATTGGTTACGCCACAAAACTGGTAAAAGCAAATAAGCATAAGACTGACGAAATTCTTCAAGAATTAAAAGCAGAAGAATATTTTCCGGGAAGTAACTGGCAGATTGAGCAATTGACTCATAAAAATGGAAGAACAAAAAGAATGGTCACACAACAACTATTGCATGACCATTCAATAGTTTAATACTTTTTGAATTGCTCTGTGTAAACTCCATTAGTGGTAGTTACACGTGCTACATAAGCTCCAGAAGGTAAATCAGCCACACTCAAAGAGCAAGTGTAACCGTTGCATGATTGTGTTGCAACTCTCAATCCTCCTGGGATTGTTAACACTGACATATTAACAATAGGTCCATCTTCCGTTTGCGAAGTGCCAACCAACACCCAATCTTCCATGGTTACGTTAATGATACGTTTAGAAATACTTTCTTTTGCTGTAGTTGTTGTTGCGGGCAACAGCGCGCCCATGCCTAATAGGCATACGAGTAAAAAATTTTTCATAAAATTGTTTTTTACTCCTGTTACGGAGTGGTTATTTAATAGGGTTCTTGTTTTGGGCAGGTGCTGTATTGTTATTTAAAAGGCACAGGCTTTAAGAACAACAGGCGAGAGTATTTGGAAGGGAAAAAATAACCAAGGACAGATTTTGCCACTTTTTACTCTAAAATGGGCATTTTTTGCTCAAGATTTGGCGAAGGTAGAAAGCAAAATTACCAATGAAAAAGAGGTAATTTTTGAAGAATTTTTTGAAGATATTTTTTTACTCTAAATTGGGCAAAACACCCCCCCTAAAATAGCCTGAAATGGATGTCTTTGACCTGTTTTTGGAGGTGGTCTAGGTATTTATCGTTTGTAATTACAAAGTCGGCAAGCTTTACTTTTTCGCTTTCGGGGAGTTGATTGCGAACTCTTGCTTGTACTTCTTCCAATTCTAACTGGTCGCGTGTCATCACTCTCTTTATTCTTGTATCGAGTGGTGCGGTAACTACAATTAGTTTATCAAGAGTTTTATAGGAACCGGTTTCTACAAGCAGGGCTGCTTCTTTTATTACGTAAGGCACCTTTCTTTCTTTTTGTTCTTCGAGCCAACGTTCCGTATCGCGAAATACGGCAGGGTGAACGAGCGAGTTGAGCAAATCGAGTTTTGCTTTATCGTTGAAGACTCTTTCTGCTAATAGTTTGCGGTTTAGTTTGCAGTTTTCGTACACATCATCGCCAAAGCTTTTTTTGATTTCATCAATCAAATGATGCTCGTGTTGCATTAAGTATTTGGCACGGTCATCGGAATAATACACCGGTACTCCCAGTTCTTCAAACATTTTGCATACGGTTGTTTTACCGCTGCCAATTCCGCCTGTTATGCCTACTTTAATCACGTAATGGGTAGATAGTTTTCTTCGTTTCATAGTTATAGGGTTAACTATAAAACGAAACGGCACTAAGATATATTATTCTTAATGCCGTTTATCTGAAAATATATTTTTATTAGAGGATTGCTTCGCAAAGCCTCGCAATGACATTTGTCGATTACGATTTCACCTCCGCTACTTCTGCCTTCTTCTCTCCTTCTCCGTAAGCGGCTTTGGTCAGGTCCATTGAGATGCCTGATTTCTCGATTCGGATTTTAGTGCTGCTATCTACTTCGAGCAGCACGGTTGTTTCATCGGTCTTAATAATTTTGCCGTGTATGCCACCGGTGGTTACAATTCTGGCTCCTTTGTCAATACTTGTTTGAAATTCTTTAGCCAACTTAGCCTGTTTTGCCTGTGGGCGAATAAAGAAAAGCCACATTACTAAAAACATGGCACCCATAAATACTAATCCTATGCTATCCATTTTATTGATTGTTTGTTATTGATTAATGATAATTGAAATACAGATTTACTTTTTAGGTATTACAAAGCCGGTGAGGTAAACCATTTCGTTTCTGGTTACGGTGTTGCAAACGATGGTTACGTTTTTATGCTGTTCGCCTTGCTTGCCTGCTGAATTAAACGTTACTGCAATAGATGCGGTATCGCCCGGCTTAACAGGGTCTTTTGGATATTCAGGAACGGTGCAGCCGCATGAGCCAAAGGCGCGGGCAATGAGCAAGTTCTTGGTGCCGGTGTTTACTATGCGGAAGGTGTGCTGCACTTTGTCATCTTCGTTAATAGTATCGAACGGAAAGGTTGTTGAATCTACGAATGCGATGGTGGTAGTGTCTTTCATTAACTCGGCATCGAGTTTTGCGCCTAGTGGTGTTTCGCCTTTTTTGCGGCACGAAAATATGCCGAGAACTAAAGTGAGTGAGAAAGCGATTACAAATATCTTCTTCATTGGTTTGTGATTTTGAGAGGGCGCAAATATATATTTTTCAGTTTCTGGTTTCTTGTCTCTTTTTTCGTGTTGTATTTATTTAACCATGAACCATAAACAAGAAACAACAAACGCTTTCTATTCCATCAACCCTCTTCCGAATTTCTTAATCTCTCCCTTATCGAGCATTTCGTTTTTTACTTTATCTAATACTCCGTTTACAAAGTCTTTGCTTTTAGGTGTGCTGTAGAATTTCGAAATATCAATGTATTCATTGATGGAAACCTTTACCGGTATGTTTGGGAAATACTTTAGCTCACACACTGCCATCTTCATCAATATTAAATCGAGAACAGCTACGCGATCCATATCCCAGTTTTTCAATTTGGGTTCTATCAGGCTAATCAGTTCCTGATTCTGCTGAATGGTTCTTGACAGCAAAAGCAAGCCGAATTTTTTTTCTTCTTCCCAGTCTTTCATGCCCGGGAAAAAATTATTGGGTTTCTCGGGACTGAAGGCATCTATGTATTTGCTGAGTACGTGCAGCAGCAACGAGTTATCATCATCGTAGTTAATGAAAATTTCCTCGAGGTGATGCTCGAGGTCTTTGTGCGTGTCGAACAGTTTACGCAATACATAGGTGATAATTTCTTTATCCTGTTCCAGGCTTGGTTTTTCGAGGGCGGAGTAGTCTTTATATTTCTGCTTGGTAGCAAACTCGTTGAAGATATCGCGCACTATATCTTCGGATATATAATTGCGGATGCCTTCTTTTTTTACCGCTTCGGTAAACTGCGCATCGGCTTGCAGGTTTTGAATAATTGAGTTTGCCGCAATAGTGGTTCTTGCATTGGCATCGTCTTCGGTTTGAATATACTTGGATAGGCGTTTTGCTTTATCTACCATAGAGTAGTTGCATACTTCTACCAGATAAAGCAGGTTGGTAAGGTAGAGCGAAATAGATTTGCTCATTTGCCCGTTAAGGTGACCTTCTAATTTGTTAAGCGGAATCTCGTTGTCCATTTCCCACGAATACAGTTCCTGCATTACTTTAATTCTCAAATTCCTTCTTCCTAACATCACTCAATTTTTAAAGAACGGTTATTTTAATGTTTGTATTTACGTGTTAAAGTATTTAGGTGTTTAGGTGCGCGACTTAAACACCTACACACCTTCGCACTTAAACACGATTTATTTTTTTGCTTTTTCTTTCTCAATTCTCTCCACTGCTAATTTAATAGCAGCTTCCTGCGTTGGTATATTTTCGGCTTTCGATTTTTTGAAGATATCGAGTGTGCGAGTATAAATGTTTTCAATCAAGGTGTTTGCTTCGGCTTCGCTCAGGTGTTGCACTTCGCGGTAGCAGTTGATTACCCCTCCTGCATTGATTAAGAAATCGGGCGCAAAAACAATTCCTTTATCAAGCAGCATTTGTCCGTGCAGGTTTTCATCGGCTAACTGGTTGTTTGCCGCACCGGCAATTACCGAGCAACGCAGCGTAGAAATAGTATCGGAGTTTAGTGTGGCACCGAGGGCGCATGGAGCATAAACGTCTACATCTAAATCATAAATTTCGTGTGTGCCTACTACGGTTGCGTTGAATTCTTTAGCAGTAGCTTCCAAATTGGTTTGGTTGATATCTGTAATAAAAACCTTGGCTCCGGCTTTGGTTAAATAGCCAACTAAGCTATGCCCCACATGCCCCACACCTTGCACAGCTACCTTCTTTCCTTCCAGCGAATCGTTACCGAAGGCTTGTTTTACACTCGCCTTTAAACCAACAAAAACACCGTAAGCAGTAAAAGGCGAAGGGTCGCCTGTGCCGCCTGCGCTTACCGGTTTGCCGGTTACGTATTTGGTTTCCTGCATTACGTAACTCATTACTTCGGTGCTGGTGCCCACATCTTCGGCTGTAATGTATTTTCCGTTCAGGCTGTCTACAAATTTGCCGAACCTGCGCCAGAAAGCTTCATCGCGTTTTACTTTTGGGTTGCCTATGATAACTGCTTTGCCACCTCCTAAGTTGATACCGCTGATACTGCTTTTAAAAGTCATGCCGCGAGAGAGGCGAAGCACATCCCAAAGGGCATCGCTTTCGTTATCGTAGTTCCATATACGGCAGCCGCCCAGCGAGGGGCCGAGGACGGTGTTGTGCACGGCTATTATTCCTTTAAGTCCGGTTGGTTTATCGTTAAAGAACATGACTTGCTCATGCTCCATAGGTTCCATCATTTCAAATACCCGCGCCTCTTGCTTTTCTACCGTTTTCATTACGCTTTTTACATCACTCATAATACATGTTTTACGCTACCTATTTTCAGGCGCGGCAAAGGTGATAAGGATTTTGATTTTACCAAACGGACTACCCGTTGATTAGTGGATAAACTAACAACTTAAGTTTACTTCTTCTTCTGTTGTTGTTGCGCCTGTTTTTGCATATCGGCTAATTTCTTTTGCCAGCCGCTTGCCTGTTTAGGGTTCTTTTTGTTCTCTTCTATTTGTCTGCGGAGTTTGGCATCGTCAATAAAGAACTTTTGAATAATCCACTGGTGAGCCATGCCCAACAAATTCTGCAACAGGTAATAGTAAGTAAGTGCCGCAGGAAAACTGTTGAACATAAACATGAGCATTACGGGCATAAAGTAAGGCATGTATTTCATACCCGGCTGCTGGTTTTGCATGGCGTTCATCTGGTTGTTCATTACCGCTTGCCCTACCGAGGTAATGGTCATAAGTATGGTGAACAAACTAATGTGGTCGCCAATAAGCGGAAGCGCAGTGGCAAAGGTGTAAATAGAATCGTAGCTGCTAAGGTCGCTTGCCCATAAAAAATGCTCTTGCCGCAACTCGATAGATGCAGGGAAGAAATAATACATAGCCATAAGGATAGGCATTTGAAGCAGCAACGGTAAGCAGCCTCCAAAAGGACTTACTCCTGCCTTTTGGTAAATCTTCATTTGCTCCGCTCCTATTTTGGTTTGGTCGTCACCGTATTTCACTTTCAGCTCGGCCAACTCAGGTGCCAGAATTTTCATTTTAGCGGCACTCTCAATAGATTTTGCGGTAAGCGGGTGCAGAGCAATTTTTAGAATGAGGGTCATCAATAGAATGATGATACCGTAGTTTAGGTGAACGCTATCGAACCAGCTAAACACCCAGATGATAAAACGAGTGATGTAGGTAATCCAACTGAACGCCCAAAAATCGGGACCCAGTTTAATGATGCTTTCGGTTTCTTTATCTAAGCCGGCTAAGGTGTTAAAGTGGTTAGGGCCTATATAGTATTGAAACGAATAAGAGTTTTGCGCTTCGTTCTTATAAGGTAAGGTAAAGCGGGCATCGTATTTTTTTACGAAGCTGTGGTCGTCTTTAGTGTAATGGGTTTTAAGCAAACCGCCTTTTTGAATTTCGCCTTTGTTGCTGAACAAAGTAGCGTTGAAGAACTGCTGCTTGAACGAAATCCATTCAAGAGGCGCGGCATAGGTAAGTTCATCCTGTTCTTTGTCCTCGCTCAGGTGTTCTACATCGCTTTGATTGTAGCGGAAGTAAAGGGCACTGTAGCGTCTTTCCAGTTCAATGTTATGCTCTACACTTTGTAAAGAGTTGGTCCAGTTGGTCCAAATAAAAGTGCTGTTATCGGGAATTACCGAGTTTAAGCCTACCATGTTTACATCGTAGTTCAACAAATACGAATTTCCTTTCAGCGTATACTTTTGTTCAAAGTATTTTCCTTCACCAACAGATAAACGAAGCGTAAATGATTTGGAAGAATCGCCTTTTACCGTAAAGGTTTCGCCTACGGGCTGAAAGTAGAAGTTCTTGGTATCTACTTCGCGATTGTTATCAATAAAAAACTGATAGCTGAGCGAATTATTTTTGTCAGAAACAAGAACGAGCGGCTTGCCGTCCCATGTTTTGTATTTCTTCAGTTGCACACTTTTAATCTGTCCGCCTTTGCTGCTCAGGGTTATTTTTTGCAACTCGTTTTCTATCACAAAGGTTTTCTCCTCACCGATAGCGGCAGCAGCAAATGCACCGTATTGCGATTGCATGGAAGCAGTATCGACAGCAGCCGGAATTCCGTTTGTTGTTTCTTGTTTGTTGTTTGTTGTTGCCGATTGTCCAGTATCGGCAGTTGCTGCAATTGGCTGCGGGCGGCTCTTTGCCAGTTTAATAGAATCCTGTTTGGCAGCTTGTTCGGTTTCAGCTTTCAGCTTCTGGTCTGCGGTGAATTTTTTGTTCTGGTAGTAGAAAAAGCCAGCCATAAGGGCGGCAATCAGTATCCAACCTATAATAGTTTCTTTGTTTTTCATGTTTTGAGTTCAGGGTTGACGGTTAACGGTTAAACCGCTAACATCTTTTTTTAAGGCGCGCAAATATAGTAATCCGACTGATGGACGAAAGTTGAAGGAATTTATTGTCATAACAGTGCATCCCTTCGGCCCTTATACTCGTCTTTTGAGGCAAAAACAAAGTCGGTTTTGTGCAGGTAAAACTGCGCTTGGTAAGAAGGTTGGAGAGAAACCTTGCATAAGCCCTAAAAAAACTTGACAGAAGTTAAATTTGAGTTTAATTTAGAGGCGTAAACGCACACACAAGCAAACTATCATGAACAAGCTAATTACCACACTCGCCCTATTGCTATCGTTGCAATGCACTTTTGCACAGCTTACTGCAACTTCTAATTCTAACGGAAACCAATTGGCGCAAATTCTTGGCGGCAATGGTGTGGTTATTACCAACGTAGTAATGAACTGCCCTAACGGTGCAGCAGGAACTTTTACTTCGGTAGGCACTAACTTAGGTATGCAACAAGGTATTGTGCTTACAACCGGTTCTTCAATTTTAGTTTCAGGACCTAATGATGTTGGTTCTGATGGCTTAGACAATTTAGCAGCCGGTATTCCGGCACTTAACACTTTAGCCGGTGCTACAACGCATGATGGTTGTTCTTTAGAATTTGATATGAACGTTCAAACAGATAGCGTTGAGTTCCGTTATGTGTTTGGTTCAGAAGAATATTTAGAGTGGGTTAATTCAGGATACAATGATGCGTTTGCTTTCTTCATCAGTGGTCCCGGTATTGGCGGTCAGCAAAACATTGCTTTGGTTCCGGGAACTAACACACCGGTTACCATTGATAATGTAAACACAGGTAGCTACTCGCAATACTATGTAGATAATGGCGATGGATATACTCCCCCGTTTAATGCTTCTGCCTCTTACATTCAATACGATGGTTTTACTACTGTATTAACTGCCAAGAGAAAAAACTTACAACCTTGCCAGACTTATCACTTAAAGTTAGTGATTGCTGATGCCGGTGATGGCATTTACGATTCAGGTGTGTTTTTAGAAGCCAACAGTTTGACTTCAAACTACGTGAGCATTGATACCGCAGAAACAAACGTTCCGAATGTGCAAAATGCAATGGAAGGTTGTGTGCAGGGAATTATCAATTTCCGTTTACAAAATCCGGTTCCTTATCCTACTACAGTTAATTACACTATTACCGGTAGTGCTACCAACGGAGCAGATTACAACAATATACCAACCAGCATAGTTATTCCTGCCGGAGATACTGTTGTTTCTCTTTTCATTAATCCAATTTCTGACAACTTAGTTGAAGGAACAGAAACGGTAGTAATCAGTCTTTTTGCTGCATGTAGTAACCTGCCTTACGATAGTGCGGTTCTATTATTAATTGATTCTTTTGGAGTTGATGCAGGTGTTGGAATGAATGTTTGCACTGGCGACCAGGCACAGTTAAATGCTTCGGGTCTTGGTTTATTTGCTTGGACACCAGCTGCCACCTTAAACAACGCTTCAACTTTAAGCCCTATTGCAAGCCCGCTTACTACTACAACTTATACCGTAGTTGCTGATTTAGGTGTTTGTCATTCAAGCGATACAGTAACCGTAACAGTTATTGCTCCGCCATTCAGTATAAGTGCCGGACCGGATGCATCAAGCTGCACTACACCAAACATTCAATTGAACGCAGTGGTTACCGGTAACATGGTAAACGGAAATGCCTTTACTTATAACTGGTCACCGGCTGCAACTTTAAGTGCCACTAACATTGCTAATCCGGTTGCATCGCCTACTGTTACTACCAGTTATGTAGTGCAGGTTGCCAGCGGAAACTGCAAAATGAGCGATACTATCAGCGTTACACTTGGCAGCTTAAACGTAAATGCTACTTCAACTAACGAAACTTGTTTTGGTGCTAATAACGGAACGGCTTCGGTTACTGCCAACGGAACTTTACCTTACGTTTACCAATGGAGCAATAGTGATGCTACACAAAATGTAAGCGGATTAACCGGTGGAAATTATTCTGTAATTGTTACTGATAATTCAGGATGCTCGGCAAGCGCAAGCGTTACCGTTGCTTCTACTACGCCTATTTATTTCAGCACTCCGGCTATTACTAACGTTAAATGTTTTGGTGGCAACGATGGCAGCATTGACATTACTGCTGCCGGTGGTGCAGGTAACATTACTTACTTATGGAATATTGGCGGAACCGGTACTACTGCTACAGGTCTTACAGCCAACTCTTACACTGTTTCTGCAACTGATGCTAACGGTTGTGTAGCTGATACCACCATGATTCTTGCTGCTCCTGCGCAGATGAACCTTATTTTAATTTCAACAAACATTACCTGTAATCCAGGTGGTGCAGGAACATCTATCACTCCAAATGCAGGACAAGACGGAACTGCCAGCGCAAGCGCAACCGGAGGAACTCTTCCTTATACTTTCTTATGGAATACGGCTACTGCCGATGTAACTCCTGGTATCAACAACTTAGTTGCCGGAAACTATGCGGTAGTAGTTACTGATGCTAATAACTGTTCTGCATCGGCTGCTGCTACATTAACTGAGCCACAACCAATGAGCGTAACAGCTTCATCTATGGCTCCACTTTGTTTCAATACAACTAACGGAACTGTTACTGCTAACTGCACCGGTGGAACAGCATCTTACGTGTTCACTTTAGGCTTTAACGGTTCGGTTGTTCAAACCAACAACAACGGTGCGTTTGCAAGTCTTGCTGCCGGTGATTATGTAATCAGCGTGAGCGATGCTAACAACTGTGTGAAGATTGCCAACCTGAACTTACCAGTTCCTCCGGCTGATGAATTCCAATTCTCCACCACACCGGTGTCATGCTTTGGTGCAGGTCACAATGATGGAACTATCATCATCACTCCAATCTCTATCCTGAACCAACCGTACCTGTATGCATTAGACGGAATGGGAAATCAGCAACTGAATGAATTCACTAATGTAAGCGGTGGTGCACACCAGTTGCATATCATCAACAACAACGGTTGCACTACTGATACTACTATTATGGTTGCTCAACCGGCTGAAGCAACTTTGGAAATTGTTCCCGGTGATACTACTATTGAATTAGGCGGAAGCATTCAACTGAATACTTCATTCGCGCCATATAGTGCTTCATCTATCGTATCGTATACCTGGTCACCAAACGAAGGATTGACTTGTGTGGATTGTGCTAACCCTACGGTGAATTCTTACAGCAAGAATAATGATTACACGCTTACCGTTACCTATAACGGACACTGCACTGTTACTGCTACGGCTAAAGTAAATGTGGCTGGTCATCCGGAGCCGTTTGTTCCAAACGCGTTTACTCCTAATGGTGATGGAAATAATGATGTCTTCATGGTATTTGGTGAAGGCATCCGTAGCGTTGACTTAAAAGTGTTCAACCGCTGGGGAGAGAAAGTTTATGAATCGAACAACCAGTTTGATGGTTGGGATGGTACTTATAAAGGCGCTATTCAAAACACCAATGTGTTTGTCTACGAAGTAACTGCTACTTATTTAGATGGTAAAAAAATGGACAAGAAGGGTACTGTTACCTTAGTGCGTTAATTTTTTTACTCTCTTTTATCTTCTTCAAGCTCGGTTCTTTGAACCGGGCTTTTTCATTTTCGCCTTTTAACTAAAGAACTTCTCGTTTTATCTTCCTTTTGAACTTCCTTTAAATAAAGAAGGTAGGAAAGAGTTTGTATATGTTTTGTGCTTTAAGCCATATACCTAATTATACGGCAGGGTTACAGAAAAGGTTACACTATTTCTGAATCTTTTTCATAGGGAAATACCGGTTTGTTTCAGTTTAGAAAAACAAGCTGAACTATGTGTTTTTAAATACCTACTTTCGGGCACTCAAATTAACTACATGACTAAACGTTTTCTCACTTTCACTGCATTCGTATTTTTTGCTTTTGCATCTTTCGGAGCCACCGGTGATACCACTGTTATCACCGCACATACACTTTCCAATCTGGCTTCTCCCCCATCCAACGATGATATCTGGACCGTGTTTCCGAACACATCAACCACTTATCAAAAGATAATTATGAAGTTCACACTCGGCTGCGGAACTCCACAATGTTCCGGTTGGGATTACACCGTTAATACTTCGCTTGGGAAAAAGAACGGAGCGGTTGATTCTACGATTGTTTCCATTGATACTTTATTACATGACACCACCTGGAGTTATGCTGACCATGTGAATTTTACCGAGATAGGAAGACTGATTACTCCTTACGGAACATACATGGCTGCCGGTTCAAACGGTTTCAACAATAGCTGGACGCACCCTTATTATTATGATATAACCGATTATGCTGCGATGCTGAAAGATTCGGTAAACGTACGCGTGCATTATGACGGCTGGAGCGATGCCTTCAGCGCGAAGGTTGAATTTATTTTTGTGGAAGGTCCGCCAACCAGAACGGTGGAGAATGTGCGTGAAATTTACAATGGATACTTCGGGTATGGCACTTCTTCCGATTTCGAAAATCAGGTAACGCCAAAAACATTTCCTATCGGCCCCAATGTTACTTCTGCCAAAGTTTTGATTCACATGACCGGTCACGGTTCGCAGGGAGAGTTTGACCCGCGTTACATACATATTAAAGTAAACAGCGGTGAAGTTTACAGCCATCTTTTATGGAAAGATGACTGCGATGTAAACCCCGTTGGTCCGCAGGGCGGCACCTGGATTTTTCACCGAGCTAACTGGTGCCCCGGTGATAAAGTTCCCATTTTTGAAGTGGACATTACCCCTTACATCACACCCGGACAAAACGTAACGGTTGATTTAGACCTAGATGATTTTGTAATTCAATCCGGTGAGTCTGCCGGTTACGGAATTTCTGCGCACCTGATTACTTACACCGCGCAAAAGAATAACGATGTAATGATGGAAGAAATTATTGCACCGAATAACGACAAGCCGTATCTGCACTGGAATCCTATCTGCACTCAACCAAAAGTAAAAATAAAGAACACCGGTAAGCAGAACCTGACTTATGCCGAAATTAAATACTGGGTGAAAGGTGGAACGTATTGGTATTACGAGTGGACCGGTAACCTTCCTCCGTTTGAATCGGAGTTGATTACGCTGCCTGCTTTTGATTGGTTTGGTTTAGATACTACCGACAAAGTGTTTTACGCGCAGGCAAGCTGGCCTAATCAGGTACCGGATGAATACACTTACAACAATAAAATAGAATCTGCCTTTAACATGACACCAAAAATGGATTCGGTGTTTTACATTTATTTTAAAACCAACAATCATCCTGAAGAGAATTGGTATACCGTTAAGAACGAAGACGGTGATACATTAAGCTTTAAAAGCTTTTCTGCCAACAATACTATTTACAAAGACACGCTGCATTTAGCACCGGGCAGTTACGCCATTGATATTTTTGATTTAGACACTACTATGTGGGGCTGCGGTGACGGAATTTCGTGGTGGCTGAATACACAAAACGGTTATGAAACCACCGGTCAGGTTAATTTGCGCAGGCTGAACAACACGGTTATTAAAAACTTTGTGGGCGACTTTGGCGGCAACATACATTACGAGTTTACCACCGGTTACTCGCTTGGCTTTAATACTCCTAAAACCGCACCCATTGCACCGGTGCACAGCACGGGTATAAATAATGTTACCGGTGATGATATGCTGATGAATGTGTTTCCGAACCCCACCAATAACATGCTGAACATTGAAATTAATTTGAGTAAAGAAGCGGATGGTGTAATTCAACTCACCGATATATCGGGAAGAGCGGTGCGCACTGTGCATGTAGATAATTCAACGCATCATTTTGTTACACTGCCTACGGCTGAGCTAGCTAAGGGAATGTATTTTGTAAACTTTACCTCGAAGGGAATTAGTGTTTGCAAGAGGGTGATTGTGCAGTAGAAAAATTTATTCCTCAACCGATTTAACGGTGACACGGTTTAGAACCGTGCCACCGTTTTCCTTATTACAGAAATAGAATTTATTTGTTGTTATCAATCAAACACGTTTCTATGAAACTCTCTTCACTTCCGCTTCTGCTCTCTGTTGTATTCTGTTCTGCATTCAGCATTCCGCAATCCGCATTCTCTCAGGATACTTCCATCTGTTATCTGCGCGATGCAGGCGGACGCATACGTGAGCATAATGTTGATTTTACCCGAATGAAGCTGGATGTAAAGTTCAATACCAAAGAGGGCAAGGTGCTGGGCAAGGTGCAATACGATTTTAGCCCCATACAGTTTGTGGTGGATACGCTTTTTCTGAATGCCGAAGACATGGAGATTAAAAAGGTATTGCTCGATGGCAAGGAAACTCCTTACAGCACCGACAGCACCGGTGTAACCATCCGGTTTATGCAGGCAATGGACTGGAACAAAAGTTACAGGCTGGAAATAAATTACGAAGCCACACCGCGCAAGGGTCTGTATTTTATAGGCTGGAATGTAGATGCGAAGAACACAGACAACGACAGGTACTTTACCCGCCATCAAATCTGGACACAAGGGCAGGGTATTGATAACCGTCATTGGATACCGTGCTACGATGATGTAAACGATAAACTGGTGACCGAAACCACCATCACTTTCGATTCGGCTTACACCGTTATTTCGAACGGGCTGCTGAAAGAGAAAAAGAAAAACCCCGATGGCACCGCTACCTGGCATTATGCTATGAACAAGCCCATGGTGCCTTACCTGATTATGATTGCCATTGATAAATACGGCTATAAAGATTTTAAGAGCAAGAACGGAAATGTGAGCCGTCAGTATTTTTATTCTGACAGGCCGGAGACCGCTGACCCGAGTTACCAGTACAGTGCCGAAATGATGGACTGGCTGGTGAAAGAAACGGGTGTGCCTTACCCATGGCAGAGCTACTGCAACGTACCGGTGCAGGATTTTATGTATGGTGCTATGGAAAATACCAGCGCCACTGTGTATGGCGATTTTTTATTAAACGATTGGCGCATAGCATTGGAGCGTTCGTATGTGGGCACCAATGCGCATGAGCTTACACACCAGTGGTTTGGCGATTACATTACCGAATACAGCGCGCAGCATCATTGGCTGCACGAAAGCTTTGCCACGTATTACAGCAAGCAGTTTTTGCATACCGTGTATGGCGAAGATTACTATCAGTGGGCCAAGCGCTCCGAATCGTATCAGGCTTTTCTGGCTGATAAGGGCGACCGTTATCCGGTTGCCAGCAGCAGAGGAGGTTCAGCACGTCATTATCCCAAAGGAAGTTTTGTGATTGATATGCTGCGCTATGTAGTGGGCGATTCGGTTTACAAACGCTGCATTACAAATTATTTAAAGAAACATGCTTACGACAATGTGAGCAATCACGATTTTCAACTGGCGTTTATGGAAACTGCCGGTGTAAACCTGGATTGGTTTTTTGATGAATGGGTTTACCGCGCGGGAGTGCCGACTTACGATGTGCATTACGAAAGACAAACCGACCGCATTGCTTTTTATATAAACCAAACGCATAAGGTGGATGAGCTGACCGGTTATTTTAAAATGCCTTTTGTGTTCGAAGTGTATTTTAAAGACGGTTCTTCGTCCTCTAAGAAAGTTTGGCTTAGTCATGCATCCGATACGGTATATATAACTGCACCGGAAGGAAAAGAAATTGATTACACCCTCTTTGACCCCGCAGGTAATGTTTTGAAGACTGTTGGTTTTAAAAAGAGTTATGAAGAATTAATCGCACAGGCAGATAAGGCAAAGAATATGATTGACCGGTACGATGCCGTAATGGCACTGCGGGAGTATGATGCCGATAAGAAGAGAGATTTTCTGATAAAGGTTTTTGGCAAGGAAATTTTCAACCAGATAAAAGCTGAGGTAGTGATACAACTTGCTAAAGACAATAATCCTGCTTCTATTGAATTTATCAGGCATGCTTTGCACGATAAAGATTTTCTGATACGCAAAACAGTAGCCGAAAACACAGAGGAAGTTGCCGAAAGTATTTTACCCGATTTCGAAAAACTGCTCAGCGATACTTCGTATTATACTATAGAAATAGCTTTGCGGAAACTGTATAAGCTTTACCCGGCAAAGGTGCAGCAGTATCTTAACGCAACCAAAAATGTAATGGGCATACACAACAATGTGCGCATAACCTGGTTAGAAATAAGCAGTAAAGAGCAGCCGGCAGACAAAAATACTTTCACGTTCGAAAAACAATTGGTGGAGTATACCTCTAACCGGTATGAGTTCCGCACGCGCACAAAAGCTATGGAGGCCATCGAGCATTTGAATTACTGCGATGAAGAGCTGATAAAGAATTTATTCAACGCCTGTCTTTATACCAATAGCCGTCTGGCAAATCCTGCATCAAGAACGCTGAAAACAGTATTAAAGAAACCGGAGAACCTCGAAAAGGCAAAAGCACTTTTCAGCTTAATGGTATGGAAGGACTGGGAGCGAAAAATTATTGAAGCGCAGTTGAAGTAGGTTCTTGCCTACTGTAACGTATACCGTAAACCAACATATCCCTTTGCACCTTGTATAGGCGCATAATTATAACTGGGGTCGAAGGTGTAGTTATAAGGATTATCTACCGAAACCTGTTTGTTGAAAGGGTCATCGGGGCGCAGAATAGGGTTCTTAGGAATAAAATTCAGGAAGTTCTTTACACCTGCAAACACCTCCACTCCTTTCCGGAACTTCTTGGTAAACTGAACATTCATAATACAGAACCAGGGCGATTTAGAAGGACGGAAATCGTTCGGCACCACCGGCAGAAACATGGGGCTGTTCAATTTACCGGTGTAGTCTATACTTAATCCTATTTTATTAAAAGTGTAACTAACAGCGTATGTTGCTGAAAAATTGGGAGCATGAAGTTGAGGGGTGCGTATTTTATTCTCTATCTGATACACCTGCATATATGTTCCCCCAATCAGAATTTTCAATCCGTTAGTAAAGTTGAAATCGAGATTGGCAGAAGCGCCTGCACTAACCGCATAGCCATTTAGGTTATCGTAAATTATCTTTTGCGGGTCGGTTATAAAATCAGCTACAATCTTATTAGTAAAGTAAGTATAGAAACCGCTTACATCAATACCCACAAAACCCTTTTTATGCTGAATAATAGTCGTATAGTTGATATTTCCGTTCCAGCTTTGTTCGGGCTTTAGCTTCTCTGCAATTACCACTTTACGCGCACCGGTAAGGGCAGCATGGTCTTCGGTAAACAGGTTCACTACACGAAAACCGTTGCCTGCACTCAAACGTATGGTATGGTCACGGTGCGGACTTATTTTAAACGACAATCTTGGAGAGAAAATACTTTTATGCTCGTTGTGGTATTCGTAACGCATACCGGCAAGCACTGTAAACTGCTCTACCGGTTTCCATTCGGTTTGTGCAAATACTCCGGGCAGAACCGTCACCGAAGGTTTAGTGGTACTAAGTAAATCACTGGCGGTAGCGGGAGTATTATCATCATAATGTATAAACCGGAAAGGCACACCGGCAAGCAACGAAACACGTTTCCAATTCTTACTCCACCGCAACTGCGCAAACACTACATGTTGTTTTGCCAGATACTTTATGGTGCCATAGTAGCTATCTTGATAATGGAAGTTGTAGCTGTAATCAAGAAATACATTTTCCTTACCGGTGGGCAACTGATAAACTCCAATAAGTTCTACTCGCTGTGTGTAGATACTTTCTCCGTAAACCGAATCGTTGCCGCGGAAACTTTTATTCCATTGCAGCTCACCTCCCCAGCGGTTCTCATATATGTAGCGTACAGCCAGCGAAGCAAGCTTACCGCTGTTGCGTGTAAAGTTCCATTTATTAAACAGCGAAACACGGTTCTGTAAAGTAACATCGGTAAAGTTATCGTGGTTTACATCCCACTTAAATAAGAAGTTAAAATAGTTCACTCCAAGCATGATCTGCGCACGTTTCATTTTAAATGCCGCAGCAATGTCTGTATTAAATTCACCGGCACTGGTGGCGGTTTGCTCAATTTTCAATCTCGGTGAATGCTCCGGTGAGGTAGTAATAATGTTCACCAATCCGGCAACCGCTTCGCTGCCGTATAAAGTAGAAGCCGGTCCTTTTACTACTTCAATACGTTTTACAATACTTTGAGGAATCCCCATTAACCCGTAAACCGTAGAGAGCGAAGAAACCACCGGCATACCGTCAATCAAAATCATGGTGTATGGTCCTTCCATTCCATTGATGTGTATGTCACCGGTGTTGCAAACGTTGCAATTCAGTTGCGGCTGCACACCGTTTACCATATTCATGGCTTCAAAAATATTAGGAGAAGGATTTTTGCGAAAGAGTTTGGCAGTATAAACCTCCACCGGTATAGGAGATTCTGTTTTCGATGTTTCCTGCATTGTTCCACTTACCACCACTTCATTCAGACTACTCTCAGACGATTTTAAAACAATAGAGACAGAATTTTTCCAGGGCTTAAGCTGAACGGTATCTGTTTTATAACCAACCGCAGAAACTTTAAGTGCAGATGCAGAATTTACATTCAGAATAAAATTCCCGAACTCATCAGTAGTTGTTCCGTTGCCCGTTCCCGTTATCTGAATATTTGCAAAGGCAATCCCTTCTCCGCTTGATGCATCTTTCACATTTCCTTTTATGGCAATCTCCTGCGCTCGGCTCAGAAGATTTACCAAAAGAAAAGCAACAACAAGAGAATATTTTCGATACACCTTGAATAAATTTTAGACAAACCTAAAATTTGTTTTCGAATTACGAAAAACGATAGATTTCTCTATTCTTGGCTCTGCATGATTAAAATCATTTAGATTCTGTCTAAATAATTTGGATAATTGTATTCTGCTTCTAAATTTGTGGTCGACATTATTTAGAACTAATCTAAACAACCATAAACTACACAATGAAAAAATTTACCTATTCGCTAGTAGCCTTTGCCTTTATTCTCACTTTTCAATCCTGTAAAGAACCTAAAAAAAATTACACAGTTCCCACTACTTATAACTTCAGCAACGTTGATTACAGCGGGCAAATTATCCGTTTAAGTATGATTGACGCGTTGGTAGATGCTGTAAAAGCAGGTAACACTTCGGGGACAGTGCTTAACGCCACCATTTTAAAAAATATGTATAGCAACAGCGGTAACCCCTTTGGCATTGCCGCGCTGGACACTTCGGGCAAACAATTAAAGAATAAAACTTTTTTGGCAGACCAGGCAACAGTTGAAACCTGGATTGACAATGCAGCCACTGCCAGTGCATCAGGCGGTACCGGTTCTAACGGAACTTCGGGTATTGTAACCAACGGAACAAAATCGTACCTGGTGGATGCGAATGGTTTTGATTTTAAAGAAGGTGTAGAAAAACATTTGCAGGGGGCTCTTATTTATTATCAGCTTACAGCTGTTTACTTAAGCGAAGACCAGGTTGGAGCACAGGTAGCACTTGCCGACCGTCAGCATCATTGGGATGAATCTTTCGGTTATTTCGGAGTGCCGATTAATTACCCGAGCAACACAACAGGCTTATTTCATTTAGGTGAATATGCCAACGATAGAAATGCACTTTTAGGAAATGCCACAGTTGTTATGAATGCCTTTTTGAAAGGACGCGCAGCTATTGATAATGATGATAATGAAACAGTGACTGAGCAAATCGCCATCATCCGCGACAATGTAGAACGTGGGCTTGCCGGAACTGCGGTTCATTACATCAACGAAGCCTTAGCTAACATTGGCGATAATGCAGTTCGCAGCCATACACTTTCTGAAGGTTACTTCCTGGTGAAGTCGCTCAAATACAACCCGACAAAGAAAGTTACCGATGCACAGATTGCAACTCTGCTTGGCTATTTCGGCACAAATTTCTGGACTACCAGCACTAGCGATTTGCAGGCAGCTAAAAATTTACTCAGCAGCATTTACGGTTTTGATGCCGTTAAAGACCAATTATAATTGCAGATGCTTAAATATATATATGCCGCTGCGGCTTTATTGATTTTGTTGAATGGCTGTAAGCCCAAGGATGGGGGCGATAAGTTTGACAGAGCAGGTATGCTCACCAACTTAGGTAACAACATAATTTTGCCGGCACATCAACAGTTTAATAATTCCGCAGCGGCTTTAAAAACAATGAAGGATTCCTTTACAGGGAATCCTTCTTCTGTTACACTCGATTCACTGAAAGCAGCTTTTCTATCGGCATACACTGCCTATATGAAAGTGGAAGCCTACAGTTTTACGGCCTCAGGTGAAACGCGCAACCTGAATGTTTTTGTAACCGACACAACGCAAATTAATACCAACATTTCGACCGGTACATATAATTTAAGTGCTGCTAATAATATTCAGGCAAAAGGTTTCCCCGCAATTGACTATTTATTATTCAGCAGAAGTAGTAATGAAATAGTAAACCTATTTACAACAGATGTAAATGCAGCAAAGCGAATACAATACTTAAACGATATCACCAACGAAATTGAAACTGTTTCTGCCAGTGCTTCTACTGAATGGAACAATTCTCTCTCCCAGTTTATAGGCGCATCGGGTACAGACATTGGGAGTTCAGTTGGTATGCTGGTAAACGATTTATCTTTTGAATCGGAAAGATGCAGAAGAGAAAGAGTGGGAAACTCACTCGGCTACATTGGTTTTATTTCATCAGGAAATGTTGATGCACATTTTCTCGAAGCATATCATTCAGCATTTTCGAAAGAGTTATTAGCAGCCAATCTTCGGGAGTTAAAAAAATTGTATGAAGGCGGCACCGGTAACGGTTTCGATGATTACTTAGTTTATCTGAACGCAGAATACAACGGTCAGCCGCTCGCACCGGCTATTTCAAATCAATTTGATTTGGTTATTCAGAAGGCAGAAATTATACCGGTGGATTATGCAACAGCCCTAACCACCAAACGTCCCGATATGGAATCGCTGTTTCTGGAATTAAAAAAGTTGACAGTAATGCTGAAAGTAGATATGAGTTCGCAACTCGGAGTAATTATCAATTACAGTGATAACGATGGAGATTAAAAAACTAAAATCCTTTCTGTTTAAAGAAACATCATCCGCTCCGCTGATTGTTTTCAGAATTGCTTTTGGTGTAATGATGTTTCTATCGCTCGTGCGTTTTGCTGCCAACGGATGGATTGATTCGCTTTATGTTCAACCGAAATTCTTTTTCACTTATTATGGATTTGAATGGATAAAGCCATTGAACGCAACGGGCATGTACATCGTGTTTGGCTTAATGATGCTTGCCGCGCTTTTCCTTGCCGCAGGTTTCCTTTATCGTTTTAGTGCGCTAATTTTTTTTCTGCTCTTTACTTATGTAGAGTTGCTCGACAAAACCAATTATCTCAATCACTATTATTTTATCAGCATCATCAGTTTGCTGATGTGTTTATTGCCTGCTACTAAGAAAACAGTACCGCGCTGGGCAATTCTCACGCTGCAATTACAAATGGCAATCGTTTACTTTTTTGCAGGCATAGCTAAAGTAAATGCTGACTGGCTGTTGAATGCAATGCCGCTTAAAATCTGGCTACCAACAAGAACTGATACTCCTTTCGGCTTCCTTTTGGATGAAACCATAGTTGCTTACCTTTTCAGTTGGTGTGGAATGTTGTTTGATATAAGTATTGCATTCTTTCTTTTCAATCGGAGAACGGTTTGGTATGCGTATGGAGTCGTGGTAATCTTTCATGTGTTAACAGCGACTCTGTTCCCCGGCATTGGAATGTTTCCGTTTATCATGATTGTTTGTGCCACAATATTTCTTCCTGCTCAATTTCATGAACGAATACTGAGAGCATTTAAATTCAATCCGCAATCGCAAATCCGCAATCCGCAATCTCCTTCAATTTCAACTTTCCAATATCTTCTAGTCTCGGTCTTAGCAATTCACTTTATTATTCAATTCACTTTACCGTTTCGCTACGCCCTTTATCACAACAGGCTTTTCTACACCGAGCAGGGCTACCGGTTTAGCTGGCGGGTAATGCTGATGGAAAAAGCAGGATTGGTTTTCTTCCACGTAAAAGATAAGAATGGAAAATTGCATGAAATCAACAATCATGATTTTTTGACAGACCAACAGGAAAAGCAAATGAGCACGCAGCCCGATATGATTTTGCAGTTTGCGCAGTTCCTGAAAAATAATTTCCAAACCGATGAAGTTTATGCGGAAGCGTATGTAACAGTAAATGGAAAGGGCAGCAATCTTTTCTTCGATCCGAAAATAAATCTGGCAAACGTGAAGGATGATTTCTCTGACAAAAAATGGATTCTGGCGCAGGCAGAGCGGTAATGAAGAAATACATGTTCTCTATCTTATTATTTTTTGTGGTTGGCTTGTTGCACGCAAAATATTACACCATCAGCGGCACTGTAAAAAACGAAGCCACCGGTGAACCGGTTGTAGGCGTTACCGTTGTTCTGGAAAAAACCGGAACCAAAACATTTACAGATTCACTCGGCAACTTTGCTTTCAACAATCTCTATCCCGGGAAATACAAAGTCTCTTTTCGCAATTTATTGTTCGAGAAAAAAAGCGTGGATGCAATCGTTACCGATTCTCATCTTCAGTTAGAAACTATCCTGCTCAAGCCGTTTATCAACGAACTCTCAACAGTTACAATTCAAGGCAATCAAGGCAGTTTCGGGGTTACGCGATTGAAAGCTGTTGAAGGCACAGCCATTTATGACGGAAAGAAAAATGAAGTGATTGTGATGAAGGACATGAATGTTTCTCTCGCTACCAATTCATCGCGACAGATTTTTTCGAAAGTTCCGGGCATTAATATTTGGGAAAGCGATGCAGCCGGTTTGCAATTGGGTGTTGCTACACGAGGCTTAGACCCTAACCGCACTTCTAATTTCAACACGCGACAAAACGGTTATGATATGAGTGCAGATGCTCTCGGCTATCCCGAAAGTTATTATGTGCCACCTGCCGAAGCTATTGACCGGATTGAAGTAGTACGTGGGGCGGCATCGCTGCAATATGGTCCGCAGTTTGGCGGCATGCTTAATTACGTTTTGCAGCGGGCACAAACGGATAAAAAGATTGAATGGACGAGCTACACCACAGCCGGTGCTTATAAATTAGTCAGCACATTCAATAGCATTGGCGGAACCGTAAAATGTTTTCAATACTACGGGTACTACAATTACAAGCAGGGCGAAAGCTGGCGACCGAATGCCGGATACAAATTGCACAATGCTTTTGCGAGCATAGGCTATCAATGCAGCGAGCGATTAGCTATAAATGCAGAATATACTTTCTCGAAATACATAACACAGCAATCTGGCGGATTGACCGATGTGCAGTTTGCGAATAATGCCCAAAAATCGTTGCGCAACCGCAATTGGTTTTCTACCAACTGGAACATTCTTGCGTTGAGCATGAACTACAAGCACAATGCATTTCATCAGGTGAATGTGCGTGTGTGGGGGTTTCTTGGTTCGCGAAACGCAGTTGGTTATTTAGGGCCGGCTAACCGCACCGATGATGTTTCGAAAAACAGAGATTTGATAAAAGATACTTACCGTAATGTTGGTGCAGAGGCCCGATACGTTTGGAAGTATTACATCAAAAAAAGTCTTTCGTCTTTATTGGTTGGCGGACGTTTTTATAAAGGCGAAACAAAAAAAACGCAGGGCTTTGGCGATAACGGTTACGATGCGGATTTCAGTTTTGTCAATGACAGTTTGAAAAGCTCCGACTATACTTTTCCCGGAATGAACATTGCGCTGTTTGCCGAAAACGTTTTCAATATTTCGAACAAAGTGAAAATTATTCCGGGCATTCGCTTCGAACATATCAGCACTAAGGCAGATGGCAATTACCGCCAAACAGTAAACGAAGTAGTGGATAGTGTTTTGCGAAATGAAGAACGTTCTTTCAAAAGAAATTTTGTGTTGCTCGGTTTGGGTATCAGTTACCACTTTTGGGAAAACACCGAACTCTACGCTAACTTCTCCCAAAACTATCGCGGCATTACCTTCACAGATATGCGTGTAATTCGTATCAGCCAATTAGTTGACCCGAATCTAAAGGATGAAACCGGATACAATCTCGACATAGGTTATCGCGGAGATATAAATACCTGGTTCAATTTTGATGTGAGTGGTTTCTGGCTACAATACAACAACCGCATCGGGCAGATTCAGGTGGTGGATAGTGCATACAATATTTATCGCTACACCACCAATGTGGGAACAACCCGCAGTTTAGGAGCAGAAGTTTATCTGGAAGCCGACATTTTCAACGCAGCTAAAATTTCTAAGAAGGCAGGAAATTTTGTGCTGTTCACATCAGTTGGCTATACCAACGCTGTGTATGTGAAATCGAACTACAATAATGTGGAAGGAAAATTTTTAGAGTTCGCTCCGCAAATTACTTTCCGCGGAGGAATTACTTACCGGTATAAAAAATTTTCTACTACCATCAACGCCTCTTTCACCGGTGAGCAGTTTACCGATGCTACTAATGCAAAGTTTACACCTACTGCAGTGAACGGATTGATTCCGGCTTATTATGTAATGGATTGGAGCGCGAAGTATTCTATCAAGTGCTTGCAGTTTCAGGCGGGGGTAAACAACTTTACCAATAATATTTATTACACGCGCAGAGCGGTGAGTTATCCCGGTCCCGGCATTATTCCGAGCGAGCCGCTTACGTTTTATTTTACGCTTGGCATTAAACTGAATGAACAGGTTAAAGAAACAAACTGGAACACTTTCTAAACAATAGATGATATGGAACAGAAGCTAAACAATGAGTTGAAAGAATTTACCGAAGTATTAAAATCCTTCGTTCCTAAATTATGCTGCACTAAAAAGGATAAGTGTTGCAAGAATTATAAAGATGGGAAGCAATGCAAACGTTGCCCGAAGAGATAAGATAGAGAAGCCACGAATAGCACGAATTATTTCAAGCAACATGAACGAAGAAGAAAAACCTGCTGAAGAAAGCAAAGTAAAACTCTGGCTCAAGCGGATAGGGGCAGCGGGCTTTCTATTCTTCCTTATTAAAGGATTGATTTGGATTGGCATTGCGGCAGTGACATATTACCACGCAAGAAAGTAAGCACAGCCATTTATTGCAGGATTTGATTTGATGATTTAAGTTTTCAATTACATTCGTCATCATCATAATCCACTACATGAAAACATTCTTCAAAATCATCACCGGTATTGCAATTGTTATTGCATTACTAATTGGCGTTACAATTATCAGAGGCGACCAATACCTTCTTAAAGGGCTTTGGACTACTTACCTGCACGGTGAAAGTTCTGCAACTATTACCGATGCCAAATATTTTAAGACAACCAATATTGAGGCCGGGAAGGAAAAATGGGACTGGGCAAACAGTATTGATTACAACAAACAAGCCTTGCCCGAAAAGCTGAAAAAGACTTTAGACGAAACGGGCACCGTTGCTTTCCTCGTTATTCAAAACGATAGTATAGTTCACGAACACTATGCTGAGCGCGGGGATGAAACCGCGCAGACTAATTCGTTTTCGATGGCGAAGAGTATTACTACTATGCTGGCGCAAATTGCTATTCAGAAAAAAATTCTGACCGGTTGGCATCAGAAGGTAAACAGTATTCTGCCGCAGGTAAAAGGTAAGCACGCTGAGGAATTGGAGTTGTGGCACCTGAGCACTATGAGCTCGGGGCTTGATTGGGATGAGAGTTATAAAAACCCGTGGTCGGTTACGGCTAAGGCTTATTACAGCGATGATATACGAGAGTTGATGTTTACGCTGCCTATTAGTGATGAGCCCGGTAAGGCTTTCAATTACCAGAGCGGCTCTACTCAATTGCTCGGGCTTTGTTTAATACAGGCCACCGGTAAGTCACTCTCCCAGCTTGCTAGCGAGTGGCTTTGGAAACCTTTGCAAACCACGCACGATGCCAAATGGCATACGGATGAAAAAGGAACTGAAATGGCGTATTGCTGTTTTAATACGAACGCGCGCGATTTTGCGCATTTTGGTAAAATGATGCTGCACCAGGGCAACTGGAACGGCACGCAGGTGCTTGATACTGCGTTTGTGCAAATGGCTACTGCGCCTGCGCTGTCGCCTAATTACGGTTATTCTTTTTGGCTTGATAATACGCAGGGCACTAAGGCGTTTTTCCAATGGGGTTTTTGCGGGCAGTATATTATTACGGTGCCTGAATACAATTTGGTGATAGTGCGCCTTGGTAATACTGATTTGGTTGACAAGGAAAAGCTTTCCGAATACAGCCGGGTGTTGGTGAAGGAGGTTTTGGGGATGGTGAAACAGAAATAAAGCCGGACGATATTGTAATGGAACGAAAAAAAGCCCCTCAGAAATGAGGGGCTTTGACCGAGACGGGCACCTCTCCTTGAAAATAAGGAGGGGCATTTTAAAGGCAGCAAAAAAGATTGGAGTGTATAGCGCGTCCGCTGCTTTGAGCGGGAACCCCATAGTTCTCTTCTAGCAGCCTTCGGCTGTGCTTAGGGCGGCATATGCTCACTATGACATATTTTGATTGTCCTCTTTTTTATCAACACCGTTCACTTGTTCATTTCTATCGCATTTCTACATTCGCGCCTCGCTAATTTCACGCAGATTTTTTGAAGCGCAGATACATTGCGCTTAACCCTAACATTATTGCAGCATGGCAAAAGAAATAGTAGAAGCAAGATATACCGAAGACGAAGTTAAGACCCTCGACTGGCTGGAGCACATCCGCATACGCCCCGGTATGTATATTGGCAAAACGGGCGATGGCAGCAGTATGGATGATGGTATTTATATCCTGCTCAAAGAAACCCTCGATAACTGTGTAGATGAATACCAAATGGGCTACGGCAAAAAAGTAGACCTGACGGTGACCAAAGAGAAAGTGGCAGTGCGCGATTATGGTCGAGGGATTCCTTTGGGCAAACTGGTGGATTGTGTTAGCCAGATTAACACTGGTGCCAAATATGATTCCAAAGCGTTTAAGAAATCGGTGGGTTTGAACGGTGTGGGAACCAAGGCGGTAAACGCGCTCTCCGTTTACTTTAAAGCATACGCGGTGCGCGAAGGGCAAAAGAAGATTGCCGAGTTTGAAGCGGGCAAGCTGACTAAAGACCACAAGCTGGAAAAAACCGATGAGCCAAACGGAACTTACGTTGAGTTTTTGCCGGACAATAAGATTTTCAAGAACTATCACTACCTGCACGAGTATGTAGAGCAGATGATTCAGAACTACGCCTACCTGAACACCGGTTTAACGTTTTACTACAACGGCAACAAATATATTTCGCAGCGCGGCTTGTACGATTTGCTGGCGAAGAAGAAAGAGAATGCCGATTTGATTTACCCAATCATTCACTTAGTAAGCGAAGACATTGAAATTGCACTCACACACAACCATCAATATGGTGAAGAGTTTTATTCGTTTGTAAACGGACAATACACCGTGCAGGGCGGAACGCACCTGCTCGCCTTCCGCGAAGCCATTGTAAAAACCGTGCGCGATTTTTACAAGAAAGATTTTGATGCGGTTGATGTGCGCGAAGCAATTGTAGGCGCGGTATCCATACGTATTCAAGAACCGGTTTTTGAATCTCAGACCAAAACAAAACTGGGAACCGATAAACTGCATGGCGAAGAAAAAACCATGAAGCAGTTTTTGCTGGAGTTTGTAAAAGAGAACTTAGATAATTACCTGCACAAGAATCCGCAAACAGCAGAAGCATTGCTCAAGCGCATTTTGCAAAGCGAAAGAGAGCGGAAAGAAATTGCAGGCATCAAGAAACTGGCAAACGAGCGCGCCAAAAAAGCGAACATCCACAACAAGAAACTGCGCGATTGCCGCGTTCACTTTAACGATGAAAAAGCAGCCGACCGGTTGCTCACCACTTTGTTTATCACCGAGGGAGATTCTGCGAGTGGTTCAATTACCAAGAGCCGCAATCCTGATTTGCAGGCGGTGTTCAGCTTGCGCGGTAAGCCGTTGAACTGTTATGGGATGACGAAGAAGGTGGTGTATGAAAACGAAGAGTTCAATCTATTGCAGCACGCACTCAACATCGAAGACAGCATTGACAATTTGCGCTACAACAACATCATTGTAGCTACCGATGCCGATGTGGATGGTATGCACATTCGCTTACTGTTGCTTACTTTCTTCCTGCAGTTCTTTCCGGATATGGTGCGCAACGGTCACGTAAAAATTCTGGAGACTCCGCTCTTTCGTGTGCGCAACAAAACCAAAACGTTCTACTGCTATAACGAACAGGAAAAACAAACCGCAATTAAAGAACTGAAAGGAAACCCCGAGATAACGCGCTTTAAAGGTTTGGGAGAAATATCGCCCGAAGAGTTTGAAGGTTTTATAGGAGAAGAGATGCGGGTGAGTCCGGTAATTACAGAAGACAAAATAAAAATTGAAGATGTCCTCTCCTACTACATGGGCAAAAACACGGAGGACAGACAGAAGTTTATTATCAAGAATTTGAGATATGAAAAAGATGAAGTGGAAGGTGTTGCTTTAGTGGAGGAAGAAGCAACTGCATAAAAGAAGAATCAGAAAATGAAAGAGAAAGAAGAAAACAAAGACGAAAAAGCAACTGGTGCATTGCATGTGGATGGTATGTTTCAGAACTGGTTTCTGGATTATGCCAGCTATGTAATTCTTGAGCGTGCCGTTCCCGCCATTGAAGATGGCTTGAAACCGGTGCAGCGGAGAATTTTACACGCACTCAACGAAATGGATGACGGACGCTTCAACAAAGTAGCGAACGTAATCGGTCAGAGTATGCAGTATCACCCACACGGTGATGCAAGTATTGGTGATGCTTTGGTGAACATGGGTCAGAAAGAATTGCTGTTCGATACACAAGGTAACTGGGGCGATGTGCGCACCGGTGACTCTGCTGCTGCTCCAAGATATATTGAAGTCCGTCTTTCGAAGTTCGCCAAAGAAGTTGCCTTCAACGACCAGACTACCGAATGGCAGTTGAGTTATGACGGCAGAAAGAAAGAACCGGTAAACCTGCCGATGAAATTTCCTTTGCTTCTTTCACAAGGAGCAGATGGAATTGCAGTTGGTCTTTCTACAAAAATTCTTCCGCACAACTTTATTGAGTTATGTGAAGCAAGTATCAATCACCTAGAAGGAAAGCGTTTCCGCTTACTACCTGATTTCCTCACCGGTGGCTTTGTAGATGTAAGCGAATACAACAAAGGCGAGCGCGGAGGAAAAGTAAAAGTTCGTGCCAAGATTGAAGTAGTTGACAAGAAGACGCTTGCCATCCGCGAAATTCCTTTCGGCACTACCACCGGAAGCCTGATTGATAGCATTCTGAAGGCAAACGATAAGGGCAAAATAAAAATCAAGAAGGTGGTAGATAACACCGCCAAGGATGTAGAGATACAGATTGACCTTGCACCGGGCAGCGACCCTGATGTAACTATTGATGCGCTTTATGCTTTCACCGATTGTCAGAATTCAATTTCTACCAACGCCTGCGTGATTGTGAATGATAGGCCGATGTTCCTTTCGGTAAATGAAATTCTTGAACTCTCAACAGTTCGCACTAAAGATTTGCTGAAGAAGGAATTGGAAATACGTTTGGCTGAGTTAAATGAGAAATGGCATTTCTCTTCGCTTGAGAAAATATTTATAGAGAAGAGAATTTACCGCGATATTGAAGAAGCTACCACCTGGGAGGCGGTAATTGAAAGAATTGACAAAGGGTTGAAGCCTTACAAGAAGTTATTCAAGAGAGAAATAACAACTGAAGACATTACGAAACTCACGGAAATTAAAATCAAACGCATTTCGAAGTTTGATGGATTTAAAGCAGATGAAGAAATTAAATCTATCGAGAATGAACTCAAAACGGTAGCGCATGATTTAAAACATCTTACAGAATACGCGATTGCATACTTCCAAAACCTGCTGAAGAAATACGGTAAAGGCAGAGAGCGCAGAACAGAGATAAAAGGTTTTGAGGAAATAGAAATCAAACAAGTGGCAGCGACCAACGCACGCTTGTATGTAAACAGCGAAGAAGGATTTTTCGGAACCGGTCTGCGCAAAGATGAATTTGTTTGCGAGTGCAGCGACCTTGATGATATTATTGCCTTTACACGAGGCGGCAAAATGATGGTGAGCCGTATTGGCGATAAGAAGTTTATCGGGAAAGACATTCTACACATAGGTGTGTGGAAGAAGAACGATGAACGCACGGCCTACAACATGGCGTATTACGATGGGGGCAGCAAGCGCGCCTTTGTAAAACGCTTTAACGTAACCGGTGTTACCCGCGATAAGGAATATGACTTAACACAGGAATCTGCAGGAAGCAAGGTTCTTTACTTTACCGCCAATCAGAATTCGGAAAGTGAAATTGTGAAAGTGCAATTGCACCCGAACTCCACAGCCCGCATCAAAGACTTTGAATTTGACTTTAGCACGATTGAAATTAAGGGAAGAGGTTCAAACGGAAATATCCTTACTAAGTATCCGGTGCGCAAAGTTGAGTTGATTGAAAAAGGTCAATCTTCTATTGGTGGTGTTAAGATTTGGTTTGATGAGAAGTTTGGGCGATTGGTGAACGAAGAGAAAGACAAGACCACTTATCTCGGAGAATTCAACACAGGTGACCAGATTATTGTGGCCTACAAAAGCGGTGACGTTGAGCTTACAAACTTTGAACTCACCAACAAATACGAACCGGAAGAAATTCTCACCGTTGAGAAATTTAATCCTGAAAGTATTTACAGCGCGGTTTACCTTGATGGCAACAGCAAAGAAGTTTATGTAAAACGCTTTAAGGTTGAACTGAAAACCGAAAAGCTGAAATCATCCATCATTACTGAAAATCCTAAGAGCTTATTGTATGTATTCTCCTCTCACGATGAAGTGACAGTGAAGTTCAATGTACTGAAAGGAAAATCGAAAGAGAAAACGGAAGAGACTGCAAAAGTGAATGAGTTGATTGATGTAAAAGGATGGAAAGCTTTAGGCAACCGCTTAACTCAATTAGATTTAACCGGAAAGGTTTCAGAAATAATTCCTGAAGTAAAGCTTGACAAGAAGAAAACCTCTGAGGTGAAGATGGGAACTACGATTGAACTGGATGTAAATCCGAAAGCAGGCAAAAAGGGGAATCAGGGAGATTTGTTCTAGAATTTCAGTTTTTACAGTTTTTGAGATTGTGCTTACGCAAAGCACAACTTATTGACACGTTTCTACCTAACTGCAATAGCTAAAAGATTTTAAATAATTTCACATAGCAGGTTATATCAGTTTTGCCGATAGCGCGTTTAAATATTGGTACGTGCTTTGAAACACCAACTGAAACAACAGTTTTATGAAAACTATATTCGGATTTATCTTGTTGATTTTAGCAGAGATTTCTACCGCCCAAAATAAGAAACTGAATGTAAGCACTCCGGCAAAAGCAAGTGACGATACGGTAGTTCATTACATATATGATGCAGGTGATATTTCAACAGGCGATTCAATAGCAACAGTTACATTTCGGGAAGTAAATATTGTATCGTTTAAAACGGCTGAAGAGTGGATGTTGTATTACAAATACAAGAGCCGTATTCAAAAAGTAATGCCATATGTAAAAATTGCCAATCAGCTTTATGCTGAATTAAAAGAAGAAAAAGAGAACGAAAAGAAACGGGTGTATCGCCATTACCGAAAAGATGTGGAGAAGGAAATGCGGACTAAGTTTGAAAAAGAGTTGAAAGACTTAACCACCGGTCAGGGAGAAATGCTTTTTAAACTGATTAATCGCGAAACAGGAAACAACTCTTATTTTATTATTAAGGAATTAAAAGGCGGTGTTACTGCTTGGTTTTACCAATTAGTGGGCAAACGTTACGGTTACGATTTAAAAGATAGCTACGACCCCAAGAAAGAGAAAATAATTGAGTTGATTATACGCGAACTGGGTCCTGCTTACAATGTAAAATCATAGCTCACTAAATCCCATTTTTTCTTCTATTACTGCGCCAATTTCTTTTTCGTTAATCATGTTCATACATTTAAAATGTCCTAGTGGACATTTATCATACCCTAGTTTGCTACATGGGCGGCAAGAAAGATTTGGCACTTGAAATATGAAACTGGGTATATGCTTTTCTCCATAATAAGACCCCATGCCGAACTGTGGTATTGTATTCCCCCAAATAGAAATGATCCGTTTTTTAAAAGCCGCAGCAATATGCATTAGACCGGTGTCGTTTGTAACTACCAAATTAGCTTGCTGAATTATCGAAGCGGATTGATTGAGAGAATACTTTCCGCACGCATTGAAAATTTCTGATTTCTGATTTCTGATTTCTGATTTAATTTTTTCACCTTCTTCCTCATCTTCTTTGCCTCCAAGTAAAATAACAGGTCTACCATAAATTGCACTAGCAATTTTCTCTGTAGGAAACTTCTTGGTATTCTGCTTCGCTCCTATTACCCAAGCTATATAACCACCATGAAATGCCTCAGGCAATGTTTTTAAATCAACTTCATCTTCCTTTGAAATAAAATAGTCGAGTCCTTCATTATCGTTTTCTATTCCGAGAGATTCACACGTTTCCAGGTACCGGTCAACAATATGCTTTTTAGGCAGACGATTGATTTTGAAGTTAACCATCAACCATTTTTCGAAATTCAGCTTATTAAATGAGAACGATCTAACTCCAAGCAATAGCTTTATAAGCAAAGTGCGTTGATTATGATGCAGGTCAATTACATAATCGAACTTTTCCTTTTTCAATTTACTTACTAAATCCATGAACGAATAACCGAGCAAATGAGTTTTGGTTAGATACGGATTGTGTTGAACAATAGAATGAAAAGATTTTTTTGTAGCATAATGAATCTCCGCATCCGGAAATTTTTTCTTTAAACATCGGATAACCGGAGTGGTAAGCACAATATCGCCAATAGAAGAAAAACGAAGAATGAGAATTTTCATTATGGACGAAAATAAAAAACCATTCACTATCATTGCTGTATGCCTGAATTCAGATGGAACCCGCTGCTTGATACATGGACGATGGTTGCCACCAATCGTCAGCACCGTCCGCATTTGCCGAAAGATTATTGTCCGTTCTGTCCATCACAAAATAAAGCGTTGCCGAATTATGATGTGATGATGTATGAGAATGATTTCCCAGTAATGAGCTTAGATAAAGGAAACTCAAAAATCAAAAATCAAAAATCAAAAATTTTCAAAGCAACAGAAGCCATTGGTAAATGCGAAGTGATTCTTTACTCGCCAGACCATAACAAGAAATTGTATCAGCTTAGCGTTGCGCATGTTTTAAAAATTGTGGAACTGTGGAGTGAGCGGTTTAAAGAGTTAAGCAAAGACAACCGCGTGAAATACATTTTTGAATTTGAAAACCGAGGCGAAGAAGTTGGTGTAACTATGCCTCACCCTCACGGACAATTGTATGCCTATTCCTTTATTCCGTCTAAGATTAGAGAAGAACTGAACAACAGCAAGAAGTATTTTCAAACTAACGGCACTAACCTTTTTGCCGATTTGAATAAAGCTGAGAAGAAACATAAACAACGCATTGTTTTTGAAAACAAAAGCTTCCTCGCTTACATTCCATACTTTACCGACTATCCTTTCGGAGTTTTTGTTGTAAACAAAAAACTTAAAGGAAACATTACACAGTTTTCGCTAAGCGAGAAAAAAGATTTAGCAGACACATTGAAAAAAATTACAGCCGGCTTTGACAGAATATATGATCGGCCATTTCCCTATATCATGAGCTTGCATCAAACACCAGTAAACGAAAAGAAATATACTGATGCAGAGAAGTATTACCCATTCCACATAAAATTCTTTCCTCCTCTTCGTGCTAAAGACAAAATAAAATGGTATGCCGGTAGTGAAATGGGTGCAGGCGCGGCAGCTAACCCGTTAGACGTTGATGAATGTGCTGCAATTCTGCGAAGCAAAATCGGCAAGAAGAAATGAAAAAGTATTTTGCTTCCGGTCGTGTAAATTTAATTGGCGAACATTTGGATTACAACGGTGGTTTAGTCTTACCTGCCGCAATTACCTTAGGTGTTACAGCAAATTTCAATCCACGAAGTGACAACAAGATCATTCTTCGTTCTGCTACTCATTCTTTCAGCAAAGAAATTTCTATTGATGATGAAATTGAGTTTAATGCAAAGAACGACTGGACAAATTACCCGCTTGGCATTATCGCACAACTACGAAAAGAAAATCATGCTATTCCTGCATGCGAAATAATTTTTGAAAGCAATTTGCCCGAAGGTTCTGGACTTTCTTCATCTGCGGCTGTTGAAGTACTGACTGCTTACACACTTCTTTCGCAAACCGAATCGAAAATAAATTTGGTTTGGCTGGCTAATTTTTGCAAGCAGGTGGAGAACGATTTCATTGGAGTAAAATGCGGAATCATGGATCAGTATTCTGTAGCGCTAGGCAAAAAAGACAATGCGCTTCTTCTCGATTGCAACAAAATTCATCACGATTATATTCCTTTTGAATTAGACGATTATCGCTTGGTAATTATGAATAGTAAAAAGCCGCGCTCGCTTATTCATTCAAAATACAATGAAAGGAAAAATGAGTGCGATGAAGCGCTTAGAATATTCCGGACCACCAATTCTGATTATCAAAACCTTTGCGAAGTGGATATGAGTCAACTTAATTTGCTTAGCGATGAAATTTTGAAAAAACGAGTACGTCACGTAATAAGCGAAAATCTGCGCGTAAAAGAAGCAGTGAAAGTTTTAGAGATGAACGACCTTTCTACTTTCGGAAGATTGATGAATGCCTCGCATGCTTCTTTAAAGAATGATTATGAAGTTACCGGTATCGAACTGGATACTCTTGCAGAAACTGCACAAGAAGTAAAAGGTTGTTTAGGCGCGCGGATGACCGGTGCGGGTTTTGGAGGTTGCGCCATTGCCATTGTTCATCAATTAGCCATTGAGGGATTTAAAAATAGAGTGAGCGAGAAATATGTTTCTGAAACCGGAATCAGTTGTGAAATTTACGAAACACAAATTGGCAATGGAGTGACGGAGCTATTCTAGCTATGAGCAGTTGATTCTATCTCACCAAAATAAAATCCTTCACCAGTGTTTTTATAACGCCAGGATTAAACGTGTTACCATAACTCACATTACAAACATAAGCACCGCCTTGTTGCGGTTTACCCTGATAAGTTCCATCCCACGCGGCATTTCCCTTTGAGTAAAAAACCACTTCGCCCCACCGGTTATAAATGCGTACTTCAAAAATTTCGGCATCGCCAATCGGGAAAATGGTGAACGTATGGTTCTTTACATCGCTTCCGTTCGGAGCAAAGGCATCGGGTACTTTTATAATAATGTCGGATTGAATTACCTGAACAGTATAACAGTCGTCAGCAGTGCAGTTCAATTCGTTGGTAACGGTTACACAATAAGTAGTAGTCGAGCCAGGTGAGGCAACCGGATTGTAAGTGTTCGTATTATTCAATCCGTTAACCGGTGACCAATTATACGTATAGGCAGAATCACCGGTGGCGGTTAACTGAACGGTTTGACCGGGCAAAATTGCTGTATCGGGTATAGCTGTAACAGAAGTTTGAGCCGATGAAACCAGCGCATTTACAGCCTGCATGGCTATGCAGCCGCTGGCATCGGTAACGGTTACTACAAATGAAGTGTTAGAAGAAACTATTGGTGTAATGGTGGAAGTGGTTTGCCCGCTGCTCCAATTATAAGTTACCTGCGAAGTAGAGGTAGCAGTGAAGGTTACTGTGTTGCCAGCGCACACCACCGTATCGCAACAAGCATCCAATGATGGCGGATTATTATTTGTCAGTACAAGAACTGATTCTTCTACAGAGCAACCATCTTCATCAGTAACCGTAACAAAGAATGATTGTGAACCGAGAATCTGCTGCGTTATACCGGCTGTATTTTCTCCGCTGCTCCACGCATAAGTATATACACCGGAACCGGTGACATCTACATTAAACGAAGCGAAAGCCCCAAGACAAACGGTAGTATCGCAACATATACTTACATTGGGTAAGGTGTTTAATACGGTTGCTACAACGGTTAGTATTTCATTGCAACCATGTAAAGGTTCTGTAACTGTAACCACAAATGAAGTGGTAGATAAAACAGTTGGTAAAATAGTGTGTGAAGCAGCACCGGTACTCCATAAAATTGTTGGCGGGAAAGTGGCAGTATCCGTTACGCTCATATTAACCGTAGCACCTGCGCACACGGTAGTATCGCAACAGGCAGTGGCAACTAATTTTACAAACGGAACAGTATCTACAAGAATATTCAAATCCGTAAGGCTTCCTCCATCGTTACCGGGCTGGGCACCGTTGGTAGTTCCAAATGGGCAGTTGGCCGGCCCTAAGCCGTACATGTTTTTTCCGTTAATGCCCCCGGTGTCGGTAAAAGTTACGTTGGCAGGAACTGAATTGCCCTTTACTAAAAGTGCACCACCACCACCTCCTCCACCGGGGCCCATACAGAAGGCATTAGTGCCGGTGCTGCCACCGTTATCTAAATAGCCACCGGTGCCGCCTGTTGCTTCTACTTTTACATTACCTGTGTAGTTATCGGCATACAAAAGAACTGTTCCTCCGCCTCCGCCCCCACCGGTGCCATCGCTTTGCGCATAACAGCAGTTAAATGTAACCACCGAGTCCACGGGATTTCCGTTAGCGTTAATTTTTTTGTTGTTACCGGTAAGATTATTACACATAATAATAACAATGCCGCCACCATTGGCTCCTCCTCTTCCTTCGTTATTGTTGCCGTCACCGGCACCGCCTCCACCGCCCATAAATATTTTACCCGCACCGTTAGAATATGTAAGTGCCGCACCGCCAACACCGGGCGCAGGACCGGGGCATGAAAAGTTTCCGGTGTTCGAACGGGTTCCTCCTCTTCCTCCCGAACCAAAATTACTTCCGCCACCGCCACCGGTGTTGTGGTCATCGCCACCGCCACCGCCATTTCCATTTTTGCCTCTGCCGTAACCAAACCCAGAAGTGCCAATGCCTTCGCCTTTTGGTGCACCGCAATTCACCGTGCCGCAGTAATAATCGGTAGCTCCGCCATTACCGTTATTAAAACAGGCCTGCCCTGCATTATCGTTTTCATACACCGCTCCTCTAAACCCTTTTCCCTTTACGGTAACAGAATCATTTAACGTAAGTGTGTTTGTTTTTAGCAGAAGAACTCCACCGGTGCTTCCATCCCATGCCTTTGCTGTAAGGGGAGCGGTAACTACCGCATCTGTATACTCTTCCAACGAAATTAACTGCACACTTCCTCCTGCCTGGTAGTCGCGGATAAGCGCATACTTAAACTCAATTACATTTCCGGAAATGGTTTTTATTTCATCTATTTCGTAATTGCCGCAGCCTTTGTAATCGGTAATATCACCAAACGCAGCATTGTTGCTTGTTGCTATATCGGCCCCCTTCATTTGAATAATCATCACCTTCTGCCCCACAAAAAAGCCTGTGGTGGAATTTACGGTTACGTTATTATTGCAAAAATCGATAGCAGTAACCGCAGCGTATTTATTGATAATACCGCTGATGTTGGTTTGTGCTGACACGTGGCTGGTGATAACACCAACCATGGCTAAAAACAAAAAGAATTTTCTAATCAAAAGCATGAAGAAGAATATGGCAACAAACTTAATTCAATTTTTGGGCGTTATGCTAATTGTAAATAATTCAGAATAGCGAATGGGAAATCAAATTATTTGAAGCAACTTTACCACATCAAATTATTTATGAAAAAACTGTTGTCCTTCTTTCTTTTCATTACGCTCAGCGTTTCCTCTTTTGCATCGCAGTTAATTATACCCATGGACGAAGGGCAAAGCAATCACCTGAAAGCCTACGGAATTGCCTTCTGGGTTTTAAAACAAAATGTAACTGTTGACTGGCTGTTGAATTATCGCGGGGGAAGTTTTGCTATTCCTTATGCACCGGCTATTGAAAGCGAATGTAAAGTGCGCGGTGTGGGCTTTGAAATAATTACCGGGGGGCAATACAACGCTATCCTTACTCAAATTGCAGACCCCGAAGCAAACATGGATGTAATGAAATTGGAGAAGGCACCGAAGGTGGCGGTGTATTCACCAAAAAATAAATTGCCTTGGGATGATGCCGTAACTATGGTGTTGAAGTATGCAGAGATTCCTTATGATGTGGTTTATGACGATGAAATACTGGACGGCAAACTGATGTTGTATGACTGGCTGCATTTGCATCACGAAGATTTTACCGGTCAGTATGGAAAGTTTTTTGGAAGCTACGGTGGTGCGCCCTGGTATCAGGATGATGTAGCGGGGCAGGAAGCCACGGCAAAGCGCAGAGGTTTTCAGAAAGTTTCGCAAATGAAATTGGCGGTGGCAAAAACCATTCGCGATTTTGTTTTTGGCGGTGGCTTTATGTTTGCCATGTGCAGCGCAACGGATAGTTATGATATTGCTTTGGCAGCGGAAGGCGTAGATATTTGCGATGTGATGTTTGATGGTGACGGACAAGACCCCGATGCGCAGTCGAAGCTGGCTTACGATAAATGTTTTGCGTTTGAGAATTTTCATTTGCGAACGAGCCCTTACGAATACGAATACAGCGATATTGATGTAACCACTTACCGGACCGTTCCGAAGGACTTAGATTATTTTACCCTGTTTGATTTTAGTGCCAAGTGGGACCCGGTGCCTACTATGTTGTGTCAGGACCATACCAGAACGGTTAAGGGTTTTCTGGGGCAGACAACTGCCTTCAGCAAAAGATTTATTAAGAGCAGTGTGCTGGTGATGGGGCAGAATAAATCGGCCAACGAAGCGCGTTACATACATGGCGAATACGGAAAGGGTTTGTGGAGCTGGTATGGCGGACACGACCCGGAAGATTATCAGCATTTAGTTGGCGACCCGCCCACCAATTTAGATTTGCATCCTAACTCACCGGGCTACCGGTTGATTCTTAATAACGTTTTGTTTCCGGCTGCGCGGAAGAAGAAACAGAAAACATAAAATTTTCAATTGATGGGGTTCCCGCTCAACCCCGATAGCTATCGGGGGGCGGGGCGCGCTATCCGTTACAAATGCGAAGCATTCACGAATTCCATTAAAAATAATTATAGCATGAGTAATTCCTCGCCCCAAAGCGGGCTGCGGGCTTTCCACTGCTATCGCTAACCCAACAGCCGCCCATCACTCACCACTTTGTCATTCCGAACGTAGGCTTTGCGAAGTGAGGAATCTTGTATTGTATGTTGGTGATAACAACAACAAAGGCGAAAAGAAAATTTATTTGCAATTCTGCGCTATCAGCTTGGCAGCTTTGGGGCTACCTAACTTCTGCGCCTTTTTAAAATCGTTGCAGGCATCTTCATTATGATGTAAACGAAGTTTCGCAAGGCCGCGATTAAAGAAATTCCTATCAGATTTGGGATTTAACTCAATTGCCTTGGAAAAGTCTAAAACAGCACCCTCTAAATCATCTAGGTCCATTTTAAGAATTCCTCTGCTTGCAAAAGCAAATTCAGAATAAGAGTCAATTTCTATTGCCTTAGCGTAATCCGCAAAAGCCTCACCATTTAATCCAATTTCCCTTTTAGCATTAGCCCGAAGAGTATAAGTTCTTGCATCAGTTGGACTAGACATTAAGACGCTATCATAATCAGCAATTGCTCCTTTATAATCCAATAAATCTCTTTTAATCGAGGCTCTGTTACCGAAAGCTTGTGCCTTCTCGGGATCAATTTCCAGAGCTTTATTGCAATCAGCAATTGCCTTGTCGTATAACCCTAAATGCCTTTCAAGAATTGCCCTGTTATTATACGCCTTGCTATTTTTAGGGTCAAGCATAATAATAGTATCGTAATCCATTATTGCTCCAACCTTATCCTTTAACCACTCCTTTACCCTGCTTCTAGTAATGTATACATCTATCATATCTGGATATATAGAAGTCGCCTTACTAAAATCTCTCATAGCAAATAAGGTATCCTTTAACCCTAACATCGTTATGCCTCTGTGATAATAGGCTCGTGTGTACGTTGTCAGACCAAAGTGGACTTGAGAACTAATATTTAATGTGGTATTCGTGATTAAAAATAAAAGAGTTTTTAAAGACATAGCAACAAAAATGATTGAGTGTGAAAGAAGCGTTCCGTTGTTTA
>CANJLD010000003.1 GCA_947475165.1 Bacteroidota bacterium | reverse complement strand
TTGTGGTCGCTGGTCTCCACAATTATTTCTGTTATTTATCTTGATAACTGAGTTCAAGGTCAGTCTTTATGAACTGTCAAACTTCAATGTTGGAGGTTCTCTTTTCTGTGTCATTCCGTTGTGTCGTTTAATAAACTTGCCTATAACGGTTTGCGAGTTTAAGAAGTTGGGGATTTCGGTGCACAAAACTGTCAAGCCACCACAAATGTTGATGCGAGGTAGAATGTTCAATTAACCACTAACCCCCCAATTTCTTTAAACCCGCTGTTATGGGCTGGTTTATTTCCTTAACAAGTTCAATTTCATCGATTGAAATTCATCTTCGGATAAAATACCTTTTTCTTTTAACTCATTTAGTTTTAATAATTCTTGAGTTACATTTTTGTCAGGAGTTTCCTTTTTATTTGTTTTCACCAAAACTACAATAGCGAAAGGTATAGCATAAAGTAACCCTAAATACCCCCAACCGACTGCTTCATCATTTAAACTGTTTTGAAATGAACCTATGCAAAGTATACTTATAGAAAACCATACGATGCCAATAATTGCCATTACTTTCATAATTGTATAGTATTAAATGTTTGATTTTGGGTCAGCACCGTATTCATTGTCACCATTTATACCGTCTGTGCAGGCTAAAATTAAATTGTAAATTGGTATTAATAAAAACCAACCACTTTTTCCAACATCGTGCATTCTTCTAACTCCAACTGCAATTGCAGGAATTAAAATCGCCAATGAATAAATGGTTGAAATGATAGGCATTTTTGTCAGTCCACCAACAAAGCCTAACACAAACGCAAAGATAAAGTTGAATAAGAAAAAATACCAATACTCACTTCTTCTTGCTCGTCCGCTAAATGTAGCGTAGTTCTGTAAAACTTTTAAATAGTAATTCATTTTATTTCAGATTTAATTTTCCTACTCGTCTGGCTTTTCGGTGTCGCCCCGTTTTTTTAAGTGGTCGCTGGTCTCCACTTTTATTTTTAGTTCTTGTCTATCGTGGAAGGCTGATAAACAGTTGCCTTAAACGAGGGCAATTGCGCTATAGAAGAAAGAGAAATGCAAAGCAACACAAAGGCACTTGTACGCTTTTTTATTTTACAAAAAATGAAATGAAACCGTTGCCGCATGGTTGTTCTTTTCGAAAATTACTGCTTCTTGTTTTGCACTTGCTTTTTCTTCTTCACCGGATTCAAGTTACCGCTGCAACCTAAAAGTTCATGCACCACCAATTTTTCGGAACTGATAAAGCCTCCTTCACCATAAGGAACAAAAACGGAGTATGAGCCGTCAAGGGTAACCGGAATAATTTGTGTAGAATCTCCATTGCTCCACCGGTAGCTTGCGTAACCGGTTCCGGCATCTAGGTAAGTAACACCGGCAGAATCAATACAGGTAATTTGCGGACGGTGCAGTTGCCACGGCAACACCGGATAATTAAACGCGCGGTAAGAATGTAGCCCTTCTAACTCAAAAATGATTTCACCTTTCGGATTTACCACTAAAAAACTGATTTGGCTGTTAGCGTTGCCAGCGGTGTTTCCATAATTAATAAGCGTGTTTGAATTAGCAAGCCGCTGCACATTTCCCTGGCGGGTGCTGTGCATGGTAGAATCGAACGTGTAACTCCATTTTAGTTTGGCTGTTTTATTTTTTTCATCCAGTTCAAATTCGAGCGCACGCGCACCGTGCGGGGTGTTGTGGTTGCCATTGTCAAACAGGGTGATGTGCCCATTGGCAATTCTTCGTATATCGTGCTGCCCGTAAAAAGGAACCGGACAATTAATAAACCTGAACTGGTTCTGCTTTCCGCCAAACCGCCATATAATAGCACCGGTGGTGCGGTTTATTTTTGTTATCTCGTTAAAGTTGCGGTTCGATAATAAAATATTACCGTCTGCATCTGCTTCTACCGCATCGGGGTGTGTCCAATCTACTATTAAATCGCGGCTGGTTATGGCAAAGGTATCGGCATCGTCAAAGGAATAATAATCTTTAGCGCGCCATTCAAAAACAACATTACGTGCAGAATCCTGTTCCTGAACCACCACGTATTTTACGTTGGCAGTGTCGCCTACTGCTTTTGCCTGCCAAAAATTATTTCCGCTCAAATTCATCATTACAGAATCTGTTCCCATTAAAAGAAAATGCCCGTTAGGTAAAATGCGCAAGTCGTGGTAATTGGTGAGGGGCACATTTTTGCATTTTATGGAATCAAATACGCTAAACGTGCTGTCCATAAATATGAAGGCGTTGAACTCGGCATAAGTCATTATACCATTTGGCTGAATCATAAAATTAGAAAAATTGTTTCCTCTTTTATAATAAATAAGCGTTCCGGTTTTATAATAAATAAGCGTTCCGGCATTATCTAATATCATCAGACTTTCGGTATTGCTTAAAAAGTAGTAACCGGTAGAAGCAGGCTTACAAATACTCACCTGATAAATAGGTGGCTGCGCCAGTGCCGAAAAGGACAGGATGGAAAGAAGAATCAGGAAAATATTTTTCTTCATTGTAGTGTGGCAGGTTTTATGCCTTGAATTTCGCTTTCAGTTTTTCCAGAAACTCCTTTTGCGGCTTCCGCTTTTCAATATCGTTAGTGCTGGCAGTTTGCATGGCGCGTTTCTTTAACGCTTCGTTTTCCGCATCAAATTGTTTTAGCTGCTCACCGGTAATTGAAATCTGTTCGCTTTCTGCAACGGCTCTTTTATATCCCAATTTATCGAGCGTATCTCCGGCAACGCTTTCAAATATTTGCAGCTCTAGATGAGTAAACTCTGAAAGAAACTTACCGGTGTTATTTTTCATTACCGGTTTCTCTACGTTCTCCCACATTTTACCGGCTTCGGCTGTGTGGTGGCTCTCGCTGCTGGTGTAATAATCAAGCATAGCAGCATTATATTCCACACCAATCTTATGGCATATCTCTCTCGCTATTTTTTCGGGAGCGGCTGTCAAATCTTCATATTTAACTACTATGTAATTACCGGTGGGCAGTTTTTCTAAATACTGCAAAGCCAGTTCCTGTTCCTTCTTCCATTTTAATGCCAAATGATAAATGTGCTTCTCTCCTATCATTATTTTTTTGAACGACAGTGCTACATCGCGCCCATCGCGCACCAAATAAATTACAAAGGGTTTAAAATTTTCTTTATCAAAGTTATCGAGAAAGTAAACGGTTTCTAAACTCTTGCAGCACCAAATGGGTTTATGCTTTGCCACACATTGCAGCTCGTTAAGGCGGATAAAAATTTCGAGCAGGGTTCTGCGCTGGCAAAGGGCAAAAATTTTATCGCGGTTTAAATCGGCATTCTCCCACGGCACCGGATTCAGCTCTATGTAGGTAGCTATATCGTATATCAGTGTTTTAAAATTACTGTCCTCATTTAAATTACCATAGTTTGCCAGCAACGGATAAAACAAGTTGAGAATGTGCGGTGGATGCGGTGCATAAATTTCGGGTAGCTGATTGAGCATTAAACGCAACAGGTTTGAACCGGAGCGTTGAGTGCCGAGCATTTGAATGGCACTAAAAGGTAGAAGCTGACTGGACATGAAACAAAACAAATTAAATATTTAAAGTGAGTTTACAGTGTTGCTAACAGCAGAAGCTTTTGCTATTTGTTTATGAGGACAGAGAGAAGATGTGATGATGAGAAGATGAGAGGATGAGATAATTATTTGTGCAGGGTGCCGGGGCGAACCAAGTGGGGAAGTAACAGCCACCACCTCCGTCCCGCTCAAAGCAGCGGCACACCTCCGCCTTTACCTCCCCCACCCTTCGGGCACCCCCTCAAGAGGGGGAGAAATACCGCCCTTCTATTTTAATAGGTAATTATAATGTGAAAGGCTCACTTATCCCCCGCTGGTGGGGGCAGGGGGTGGTTGTATTTGCCTTTTTCAATTTCTGCAATTGCATCCTCAATCTGTTCTATCACGCTGTTCATTTGCGATAGCACTTCATTATCGGCAAATCTCAAAACCGTAAAGCCCGCTTCTTTTAAATCGGCATCTTTCTTTTTATCTTTTTCAATTGTTTCTTCCCATTCGTGTGTCAGTCCATCTACTTCAATAATCAGTTTTAAATCCATACACATAAAGTCGGCAATGTAGTTCAGCACCGGTCGCTCTCTTCTAAACTGATAACCTTTCATTCCTTTTGCACGCAAAGCGTATTTCCATAAACAGGCTTCTGCTTTGGTCATGCTCTTGCGCAGTTTGTTTGCAAAAGGCTGTAGGTTTTTGTTGTAAGCGTAGAGGTTTGTTTTATCCGCTTTCATATTTCTAAAGTAAAAAAGAAATTCTGAACAGCCACCACCTCCGTCCCGCTCAAAGCAGCGGGACACCTCCGCCTGCGGAGGAGAAACAGCCGCCTTTATATGTTTATGTGTAGTTGAAATTGAAAAGACTCGCTTATCCCCCGCTGGCGGGGGTAGGGGGTGGTTGTATTTGGTTTACATTTTCACAAACCTCTTCCTCGCCACCTCATCGTTGCCTTTTAGCTCTATAAAGTAAATGCCGGAGGTAAGTGAGCTCACGTCCACCTGTAACCCCGAAAGGGTTTTAAACCCTTTCGGGGTTCCCGCACTGTCTCCGTAACTCTTACGGTAAGTATTTCCGTTCTCCAAATGTTTCCGTAACTCTCACGCCAGGTATTTTTGTTCTCTAAGTGCCTCCATAGCTCTTACGCTAAGTATTTTTGTTCTCTAAGTGCTTCTGTAACTCTTATGCTAAGTATTTCTGTTCTCTTAGTGCTTCCGTAACTCTTCCGTTAAGCACTTCTGTTCTCCAACCACTTCCGTAACTCTAACGCTGGCAATTTCTGTTCTCTAAGTGCTTCCGTAACTCTTACGGAGGCACTTGGAGATCTCCAAGTGTTAAAAATGTTACCTGGTTACAACAGATTTGTCATGGAATTGTCATATTTTTTAAAAAATGTAAAAACACATAATATCAAATAAACCTTTTGCGTTATCAGTGCATCATACAACAAACAACAAGTATTGCATGAAGCAGTGTTACATCAACAAAACCATTTTTTATGAGTCATCAATTGCCATGGAGGTTTGTAATAAACACCTTCGAATCGAACACCAACACCAGTCAGGTGAAAATGCTGAGTATCTCTACCGATACTCATGCTAAACTAAAAGCAGAGGAAGCCACCCCTGCTATTGCCGCCATTCTTTTAATTTACGAACCGGTATTTTTTGCCTACCGCGACCTTGACCAGCAATACGGGGTAAAGAGTGGCGAGTATGCGGGTAAAACTTTAGGCTTTGAAGAATACTTAGACCAAATACCTTTAAAGCTGCGCCAATGGGAAAGTATTATACGCGCGGTTTATATAGAGGATAGCCCGGAAGAGAAAGCTATTTTTCCGAACAAGCGTAAACCGTTTGAAAGCGGCACCTATGAAAACCGTTTAGATGCTCTTGGCACCCTCAAATTAAAAACTGCAGCCGACCCTGCACTGGCTACTGCCAACACGCAGGTAACCAGTTTTTATAATGCGGCATTGGGTGCGCGTTTGGTGCAGCAAACCGGTGAAGGTGCTTTGGGGCAACTGAGCGACCTGCGCGAAAACCAACGTATAATATTGTCTGAAGAACTGATGGGAGTGCTTGGTCAGGTGCTGTTTATTCACCGCCATAACCTTACCGAGGCGCAGCGTTATTTCGACCTCTCGCTTCTGCGCGATACCGGAAGCACCCAGCCGTTAATCATCAACGGGAACATCAATGCCAATCAGGTAATAAATATAAATGCTCTGGCACCCGATTTAGATGCCACGGCAGAAACAGTTATCCGGTTAAAGAATACTTCGGCTGTTCCGCTTATCCTTACTTTTTATTCGGCCCTGGGTGCCCTTGATTTACCCGGACCCGGTCCGCAGTTTACCGTAGCCAGTGGTGCTACCTTAGAGAAAGTAGCTGGCGATTTTCAGTTCGGCACGTATTCTAATTTTAATATCTATAACTCTTCGCCTATGACCGGCAGTTGGGAAGTAGAATTTGATATGTAAGCAAAAGCGTTGCCATCGCTTCTCCGAAAGGGCTCAAAACCTTTTCGGGGTTATAAGTCAGCCCCGCATTTTATGCGGGGCTTTTTTTTGTAGATTGAAGCCTACAATTTATTTACACAAAAACAGACAAAACCGCCATTAAAATCCCTTTCAATCATCTTTTCTTAAAAAAATTTGAACTATTAAGACTCGGAATGTGCCTATGAAAACCGCCTTTTTTATCTTTCACAAAAAAAATTGCCTGATTTTACTTGACAAACTGGCGCAATACTTGTTATATTAGCACAACATTTACTAAGTACTAACAATTAGTAATTAAAAAAATCCCTGATACTATGACAACAATCTCTACTAACCCTGAGACTGCTAAGCTATTCTTTGCTACAGGCAAACCTAGCGCTAACCCTTTTTTATCGGCTGCAAAAAAATTACGGTTCTTTTTAATACCGGTGTTTGTGCTCCTGATGAGTCACACCTATAGCCAAACGGTTATTCAGGTAGGAACAGGTGTAGTAACTACTGTCGGAAGTTCAACAGGAACTGCTGCCGCAAATGCTTCGCCATACGGTGTTTGTGTTGGAAGTGGCAACGGGGGGAAAAAATTGCAGATTTTATACCTGGCCTCCCAAATTAATTCAGCCTTAACTACTGCGGGTTTACCCACTGGTGTTCCTTATGTAATTTCAACTGCCTCGTGGGATGTAAACACTTCTGTGGGTACTGCAACGTGCAAGAACCAAGTTGGAACTATCATTAAAATGGCGAATACCTAAGCTACATCGTTAGGATGGGGTAGTCCTCAAACCGGCTTAACAACCGTGTTTGGACCAACAGCCATAACTTTTCCAAATTCAACCGGCTATAACGTTACCAATACGCTTGCCACAAATTTTACCTGGGACGGAACCAGTAACTTAGTGGTGGAGTATTGTTATACTTTTACGGGGGTAGGTCTTATCACCAGTTATGGAGGATGCAGACGTACTAATACCGCAGTTGTTCAAATGATTCATAACGGAGGTGCAGCGGTAACTTGCGCTTCAGCCTACGCGACTAATGTATCGGCAATTCCCAATGTTAAGTTCACTGTAACTTCGGCTTGTACGCAACCATCTCCGCTTGCTACTTCCATGAACTTTACCGGGCTTGGCACAACAGGTGTTACCGTTAACTGGACCAACGGAGGCGGCACTAACCGTGTAGTGGTAGCACATGCTACAAGTGCAGTAAGTGCAGGACCTTCAACCGGAACAAATTATACGGCAGGCGCAAACAGCATATTCGGAAGCGGAACAAACTTAGGTTCATCTAATTTTGTAGTTTATGCCGGCACAGGAAGTTCTGTAGCGGTTAGCAATTTAACACCAGGAACCACTTACCACTTTGCTGTTTACGAAGCCAGTGCCACCTATTGTTATTCGGCAGGGCTTGCGGGTTCTCAGGCAATACCTACCTGTATTCCACCTACGGGGCCTGCAACTAGCATTACCTTTGGCAACCTGCTAAGCACCAGCAACGATGTAAACTGGGTGCGTGGCAATGGCTCCACAGGAGTTGTTGTTGTGGCCCGCTTAACCGCTACGGCTTTGGTGGCGCCCACCAGCGGTAGTACTTATACCGCTAATAACACATTTGGAGCCGGAACCGGCTCGGCTATTACCGGGGCAGGTAATTTTGTAGTGTATGTAGGCACCGGAACCACGGTGAATGTAAATACATTAATACCTTCTACCGTTTATACGTATTCTGTTTATGAATATAGCGGAACCTGTTACGGCAGTGCAGCAAGCCTGGCCCAAACATCAGCTTCCTGCTCCCCGGCATTGAATGCTACCGGCTTAGCTTATAGCGCTATCACCAACAATGCTATGACCACCACTTGGGTGCGCGGCAGCGGAACCAATGTACTGGTAGTGGCTCGCTTAACAGCTACTACCCGTGTGTTTCCTACTTATAATGCTACTTATACTACCAATACTGCTTTTGGTGCAGGAACAGGCTCTGCTATTACAGGCACCGGAAACTTTGTGGTGTATAACGGAACAGGTACCAGTGTAAACGTAACCGGTATGGCCAACTTTACGGGCTATACATTTGATGTGTATGAGTACAACGCCACCCCTAATTGCTATTGGTTTGCTACTCCACTAACAAGTTCTCAAAGCACCTTGGATGGCACCACCAGCGGTGGGTGTGCTGCTAGCGTAGTTCGTGGAGGTACAATTATGACAGCCATTACACCAACTACTACTTTACAAACAGCTAATACTGTTAATACCAATTATACCAACCAGCCTATTGGCTTTACTTTTAATTATGGTGGAACTAACTACACTACTTTTGGTTTAAATACTAATGGCTATATCTGGTTCGGAACCGGTGCACCTCTTGCCAGTGCAACCAACCCGCTCAGCAATGCTTCGGCAAACCTTGGCGGCACAGGAACCATTGATGGAATTATTTCTGCTATGGGCACTTTTATCAACTCAAACTATGTTGCTCCAACTGTCCGCGATATTGGTTATACGGTAACCGTTATCGCACCAAACCGCATACTTACCATACAATGGCGCGGATATTCTGCTTCAAGTTATTACGGCCTTTGGTATAGTTTCGGCTATACTGATTGCAACCGTCAGGATTTTCAGATTAAGCTGAACGAAAGTGGCGGAACGCTGAGCAATCAAATTGTGTTAGCTTATTCCAATCAAACTCCACTTCCGGTAGATGCAGCCTCTTCTGCACAGGTGGGTATAAGAGGTGCTACCAATGCTACCTTTACCAATAGAACCGGTAATGGCGCGAATTGGGGCAATGCAGCAGGAACCTTAAATACAAATACATGCAATACAACTGCGTCAACTTATATTACCGGTGCAACTATCACCATTACACAAGCCGTTACAACCGGGCCTACTATTAATGGTGTAGCCAGTGGTGGAAGCGGAACCAACCCCTGCCCTGCAACCAGTTTGTTGCTTACAGCGGGTTCAGGTTTTACCAGTTACCAGTGGTTCCTGAACGGAAGTATTATTCCCGGCCCCGGTTCAAACAGCAGTACTTACACAGCTACTTCCAGCGGTACGTATTCAGTGGTTGGAAAAAACGGTACCTGCTACGCTCAATCAAGTGGCTATGCTGTTACTATAAGCAGTTGTAATATTCCTGATGATGCCGGTGTTACACTTGCAGCGTTTGCTACCAATCCGGTATGCTCTCCTACTCAGGATTTAACTGTAACGGTTAAAAACTTTGGAACAAACGCCTTAAGCAGTGTGCGCGTTAACTATACTATTAACGGAGGCAGCAGCAATTTTCAGGATTTTACTTTCGGAACGCCTATAGCTACGGGAGCATCTACCACGGTTACTTTAACTGCACTTAACTTAAACAAAATACAAAACAACAGTATTGTGGTTTCCACCTCTTTGCCAAGCGGTCAAACAGACGGAACTCCTGCAAATGACTCGTATACTTACTCGGGTGTAAACGTTAGGTTAAACGGAACTTACTCAGTAGGAACCGGACAGGAAATGACTTCCTTAACCGGTACAGGCGGATTGTTTAGCACCATTGGTACAGTGGGTTTAGCAGGCAACGTAACCGTTAATATTATAAGCGACATTACCGAAAGCGGTGCCAACGCACTTACACAGTGGACAGAATACAACCCAACTACATGTGCAACAACAACCGGCAACTATACTTTAAACATACAGTCTGACGGAACAGTAAGAACTTTATCGGGCAGCTATAGTGCAGATTTGTTGTTCCGTATTATCGGTGCCGACCGTGTAACCATAAGCGGAGGTACTGGTACGCAAAGGTTGTTGGTGTTGCGTAATACAGATGCCACTTATGGCACCATTAATTTTGGTAACGATTGTGTAAACGATAAAATAAACAACTGCGATATTCAGAGTAACGGTTCAGGAGTACAGGTATATGCGCTGGCCGCTGCAACAGCCAGCGTTACTATCGAGAACAACGATATACACAATGACGTAACCAATCTTGCATCGTTGCCAAGTTATGGCATTTATGTAAGCAATACCAGTGCTGTAGTAACTATTACCTCAAACAAAGTATACAACTATTTTTATGGAGGCATTTACGCTGTAAATGCTGCCAATGGCTGCAGTATTACCGGTAACAGCTGTTATTTAAATGGCTTTACCATTGCTATAGGAACATACACCAACTATGGTATTTATGTAAACTACGGCAACGGGCATATCATTACCGGCAATACCATAGGCGGTGGAGATGCTAATGGTACAGGTCTGGCTTACACCGTAACCAGCAACGGACAGATTACAGGTATTTACTATGCTGCCAATGCGGCACCTGCTTCTACAACACCTACTGATATTTCAGGAAACTTTATTCAGAACATAGCCCTTACCAGTAACTCATCGCCCTATTTTTATGGTATAGATGTAGAGAACGGTAAAGCAAACATTGGTAAAGCAGGCAGCGGAAACGTAATTGGAAATGCTAATTCGGCATTGGGTATTACCGTTGGTGGAGCTAGCGCAAGTAATACACAAGTGCGAGGCATATTCACTATCGGCACTGCCGCTACGGATATTGAGAACATTTCTTACAATACCATTACAAATATTACCAATAATGGAACAGGAACAATTTCAAGTCTACGCGGTATAAAAGCCGATGGTTCCGGCACAGGTATTAGTATTGACCACAACACCATTACTAACCTTACTACTTACGGCAGGGGCAGCAATTACTCTTATTACGATGGAACATTTACTACCTATACCAGCAATACTTACCAGTTGTGCGGTATTCTGATAAGCAATACAAATTCAGGAGGAAGCCCAACTATTTCAGATAACACTATATCAGGTTTAAAATGTGCGACAACTTCAGCTGTAGGCCCTGCTGTTGTGGGCATTGGTGTAGATAGGTTTGTAAGCGGAAGCATTTTCCGCAACAAACTAACTGATTTTACTAATACAGCAACCGGTACTACCGCTTACCTTCAGCCGGGGGTACAAGGTATCCGCGTGTGGGATGGAACTTGGAAAGTATATAACAACCAGATTATACTTACCAATGACAACAACACAAATTTTGTACGTATTTACGGTATAAATGAATGTAGCGGCTTGGGAACTAATTATTTTTATAATTCAGTTTACCTTGGTGGCAGTCAAAATACAGGAACAAACGCAACAGCTGCGTTTATACAAAGCGACAATTCAAGTAGTCTTGTTTTGAGAAATAACATGTTCTACAATGTAAGAAGCAATACAGGTGGAGCAACTTCTAACCACTATTGCTTATATGTTATTCCTGCAAGTGCACCTACTGCATTTAATTCTAACAACAACTTATTGTATGCTCCGGGAGCAAACCATTTCATTGGTCAGTTTAACTCTGCCAACCAAACCACAATTGCCAATTGGAGAACAGTATTGACACCTAATATTGATTTGCTTTCGCAAAACAATTTGGTATTGTTCAACCAGTCAAATCCACCAACCAGCGATTTAACTCCAAATGCTACTACTAACTGCTGGTTAGACGGCAAAGGAACTCCTATTACAACCACAGCAGGTTTCTCTATCAATGTTGCCGATGACTACTTAGCGGCAACCCGTAATACTTCAACGCCTGATATAGGGGCTATTGAATTTACCGGCACCCCTGCTACTTTAAGCTTTGCTGCTACTGATGTAACCTGCAACGGTGGCAGTAACGGGGCAATTAATTTAACAGTAAGCAACGGTAACTCTCCGTTTACTTACATCTGGTCAACCAATGCAAGCAGTGCAACTACTGAAGATGTTACTGGTCTTGCCGCAGCAACTTATAGTGTAACGGTTAAAGATGCCCTGCTTTGTGAAGTAACCGCTAGTCAAGCGGTGAGCCAACCGGCTCTCTTATCGCCAACCATTACATCAATTTTGCCGGCTAATGCCCTACCGGGCAGCAACGTAACTATTACCGGTACTGATTTTACAGCCACAGGTAATAGTGTAACCATTGGTGTTACTACCTTAACTGTGGTTACCGAGTCATCAACAAGTATTGTAGTTACGCTGCCTGCTTTGGGTAGTGGTGTTTGCAACGGAAACGTTGTGGTAACTAACAGCTGCTCTAACGCATCAGTGGGCACAGCTTACACAATAGGTTGTGGGCCTAACACCTGGCTAGGCGGTAGCGCGGGCTGGATAATTCCAACTAACTGGAGTTACGGAGCCGTTCCTACAACCTGTTCAGATAACGTGCTTATACCAACTATACCGGCAAGCAGCCCTATAGGAACTCCGATTTATCCAGTCATTGGAAGCGGCTCCATTAGCGTGGGCGACCTGACGGTTCAGGACGGAGCAAGCATTGCAGTAAACAACACCCAAACATTATCGGTATGCGGTAACTTCACCGGTGGCTCTTCAACGGCATCCAGCATTACTACCAACGGCACGGGTAAACTTATATTTAACGGAAGCGGCACACAAACCTTTAGCGGAAGAGCCAGTTTCCCTACTCTACGCGTAAATAAAACAAGCGGCAGTGTAATCGTTCAAAACAACAGCTTCTTCGATGTGTTTACAGCTTTAGAACTACAAGCCGGAGCATTGGATAACAGTGGCAACACCGGTGGTTTATTTACTTTAAAAAGTAACGCCACCGCACATGCTATCTTCAACGATTTTGGAACACAGACTCCACCGGTTACTTTTAGCGGAACATTTACATTTGGCGGAACTATTTATGAAGAACGCTACTACTCAACTCCAAATGTCAACAGCTATAACCAGCACTACATGGGTAGCCCTGTAAGCAATGCCGATGTTGCCCAATTTGGAGCAAGCGGAAGTTCAGGAACAGTAACACCGGTAACACCAACATCTAACTGTTCAGAAACGCAACTGGACGTATCATCAGCATATGGTAGTGTATTTACATATAACCAGGCAACCGGTGCAGCCTGCCCAATGGCCAGTTGGAACGTAGCAGCGGGTGGCAGCAATGCCACACCGCTTCAAGGTTACTCGGTAGCCAGAACCGGTTCAGGAACATTGACCGTTCACGGCACACCGAATACAGTATCAAGCTATTCTCTATCCGGCTTAAGCAACAGCAACTGGAATAAAGGAACACTGCAGCACAATTCACCAACCGCCTTCGGTTCGGGCTGGCAATTGGTTTCGAACCCATACAACGCCACTCTTGATTTAAGCAGCGCAACAGTAAGCGGATTTGATAACCAGTTACAGGTATGGAACGCCTTAACCGGTGGCTACACTGCTTATGTAATAGGCTCAAGCACTATTGCTATTGCACCGTTCCAGGCATTCTTTGTTCATAAAAGCAGCTTTGTAGGTGTAAGTACCTATACTATAAACGGAAGCAACCGCGTAGTAACCGCACAAACTTTCTATGCACAAAACACACCGGAGCAGTTAAGCATCAGAGCCATCAACAATGCCAATAGCATAGATGATGTGGCAACGGTTGGTTTTAACACCAATGCTACTGATGTGTTTGATGCAGATTTTGATGCCAACAAATTAACCGGCAGCATAGGCAGACACAACCTTTACAGCATGAACAACGGCTACTGGTTGAACAGAAATATTCTTCACTCAATAGCACAAACATCAACCGTAGATGTAGGCTTTGAACCGGGAACAAGCGGAAGCTACACGCTGACCTTCGAAGGACTAAACAGCTTCGACCCGACCAGCTACATTACTTTAGAAGATAAGAAGTTGAATATTTTCTACGATGTAAGAACCGGTGACTACAACTTTACCTCAGATGCAGCCGATGACTGGAATCGCTTTGTATTGCACTTTACACCAAAGGCAGAAATTGCTACAGTAAATCAAAATTGCAATACACTTGGAACCATCAACATTACTCAACCGGGAACAGCTAACTGGACTTATACGGTTACTGATAACAACAATGCAACAATATCAAGCGGCACATTGAATCAAAGCACACCGGTAACAGTGAACGCACAAGCAGGCACATATACGCTTACGCTTATTGATGCGAACAATTACACGGTGGTGAAGAACATCACCATCAGCGGAACACAACCGGTTACTGCAACAGCAACTGTTTCTTCCACAGCAGTTGAAACAACGGATGATGTGACGTTCACCAACACCACAGCAAACGCAACAACAACGGCTTGGGATTTTGGTGATGGAACAACATCAGCAAACACAACTGAAGTTCATGCTTACACAACAGCAGGAACATATACGGTTACTTTGACTGTTACGAACGCTGGCGGTTGCAGTTCAACTACCACACAAACCGTTACAGCAACCGAAAAAGCAACTACCGGTCTGAACAACATCACCAACAGCAAAGGCATCAGCATCTGGAGCAACGAGAACAAAGTGTTTATCGACTTCAGCAAGCAAACCAAGGTGGAGGCTACGATTGAAATTTACAATGTGTTAGGTCAGCAGCTGGTAAACGAGAAATTTGGCAGAAGCACTGTTTACACCAAATCAATCGGCAACCTTGAAGCTGCTTATGTAATTGTGAAAGTGAAAAATGATAATGAGATTATCACCAAGAAATTGCTGATTACGAATAAGTAAAACCCCTAAATCCCCTAAAGGGGACTTAAAACAAAAATGCAACTCAAGTGAGTTGCATTTTTGTTTTTACATTTCGCTCATGAACTACACACTTATAACCGGAGCTAGCAAAGGAATAGGTAAAGCTTTTGCCTGCGAATGTGCTGAGCGGGGTATGAATTTAATTCTTGTTGCGCGCTCGCAACCCTTGCTTGAGGAGTTACAAAAAGAACTTTCGCAGAAAAATATCAGCGTACAAATTCATACAGCCGATTTACTCGACCATGCCATTCACAAAAAGATATTTGATTGGGTAAAGCAAAACGGATGGAACGTAAACATGCTTATCAACAATGCAGGCGTGGGCTACTTCGGAAAGTTTGATGAAAAACCGTTGGACAGACATTTAGAAGTAATGCACCTGAACATGGATTCGATGGTGCGCATGGCACATGAATTTCTAAACGCATCTGACCCGAAGCAAAATAGATATTTATTGAATACCGCCAGCACCGGTGCGTTTCAGCCCACACCGTATATGGCGGTTTATTGCGCTACCAAAGCATTTGTAGTTTCGTTCTCAGAAGCTATACGGTTTGAGTTGCGTAAACAAAATGTACACGTAACCGCACTTTGTCCTGGTGGAACAGAATCGGAATTTTTTAAACCCGCAGAAATGGAAAAGGTGATAGAAAAGAATTCGCAGTTTATGATGAAAGCTGATGTAGTAGCAAAAGCTGGATTAGATGGATTGCTGAAAAATAAAGCAGTGGTTGTTCCTGGTATGATTAATAAAGCCGGCAAAGTTGCTGCCCAGCTTTTCCCTAACAGTTTAGTGGTGCCAGGTGCGGCAAAGTTTTTTGACGTATGAGTAAAATAAGTTTCATCCTGCATGGCAAACACAGAGGCAATACAAAACTCCTTTCGGATATACGCGAAGCATTTAACAGTTCATACGAAATAGTTTTTCATTTCACCGACTTTTCACGGCATGCGGTCGAATTAGCCCGACAGGCTGCTTCGGATAATTCCACCTATATTATTTCGGCAGGTGGCGATGGAACTATGAACGAAGTAGCCAACGGCATTATGCTTTCAGGAAATAAAAATGTAAAAGTTGGTTTGCTACCTCACGGCACAGGGAATGATTTTTCAAAAACAATCGGGGCTACAAATAATCCGGATGAGCTCAAAAAACTAATAGAGTCAGATTCTATAAAGGAAATTGATTTGGGCTTGGTGCACTTTAAGAACACCGAAGGCAAAGATGAATCACGTTACTTTATAAATATTACCGATGTGGGTTTAGGCGGTTTCATAGCACAAAAGCTTGCCGGTTCATCAAAATTACTTGGAGCGTTTCTTACTTTTCAAAAAGCAATTATTACAACTTTCCTGAGCTTCAAACACAAGCAAGCAAAAACAAAAGCTGATGATTTTAGCTATGAGGGAAAAATACTCAGCTACATTATTGCCAATGGAAAATACTTTGGTGCCGGTTTAGGAATTGCACCGGATGCAAAACCGGATGATGGTCAATTCGAAATTGTTTTAGGTGCAGAAATTTCTTTGTGGGATTATTTGATGAATCTTGGAAAGGTTCGCAAATGCCTGAAAATAGATCATCCGCAAATGAGTTATCATACAGCAAAAGAAATTTTGATTGAAACAGACGAACCGCTTCCTATTGATATGGACGGAGAATTTATCGGCTACTCTCCTATGAAAGTTACGGTTGTTCCGAAAGCGTTAAAGTTTTTGTGTCCGCTGCAAAACAAAAAAGCTCTTCACATTTCTGCAAAGAGCTTTTAAAAAAAGTGGACCTGGTGGGGATCGAACCCACGTCCGGATAAGTTGACGATAGACTTTCTACATGCGTAGTTACTTATTGATTTTCGTAAACAAGCCGCATAAGCAACCCTCCAACTTGTTTCTTACATCTGTCGTTCATACATCGCAAAGTAGATGATGCTTTACGAGTACGTTACCAATTTTTGGTTGCCAGTGCGCTGTGTATGGTACCTTAAGCGCAGGGCAAATGGTGGTTAATCCTAAGGATTAAGCAGCCATGGCGTATGAATATTCGCCAGTTAAAATTGTTTGTAGGATGGATTATCGTGGTATCAAACACCCACGGCACGCGGGTTTACCTCCAAGGCTTCCCGTCAATTCCAATCAGGCCCGTTTGAGAAATGCGGATTGCGGATTTTTGATTTCGGAATGAAATACAAAAAGGCAATAAACAATTCTAGTGTCAAAGAACGTGGCAAAGATAGCAAATGCCTTGCCATGGATTGGTAGCAGCAATATTGACAGGCTTAAATTTCTACTTTTGGTGCGTATGAAGATTGGCATTCTTAAAGAAACCAAGACACCGCAGGATAACCGCGTTCCGCTTACTCCTTCGCAATGCGCTATATTAAAGGAAGAGAACCCCGATACCGAAGTAGTGGTGCAAAGCTGTACCTACCGTTGTTATACCGATGACGAATACCGCTATCAGGGCATAGAGGTAAAAGACGATTTAAGCGATTGCGATGTGTTGCTGGGAGTGAAGGAAATTCCTGTTGAGTATTTAATTCCGAATAAAACCTACATCATCTTCTCTCATGTCATTAAAAAACAACCGCACAACCGAAAGCTATTACAAGCGGTTCTTGAAAAAAACATTCGCTTAATAGACTGGGAAACTCTGACCGATGAAAAAGGGAAACGACTAATTGCTTTCGGCCGCTGGGCTGGAATTGTTGGCGCATATCATGCCATTCGCATGATTGGTTTGGGAACAAAAACATTTACCATAAAACCAATGAGTGAGTGCCTTAACTTTAAAGAGGCTCAAAAGGAGTTCAAGAAAATAAAGTTCCCTAAATTGAAGATTGTACTAACCGGAACAGGAAGAGTATCTAACGGTGCAGCTTTTCTTTTGAACTTAGTGGGAATCAAAAAGGTTTCGCCCTATAATTTCTGTTATAACGAGTTTGAAGAAGTTGTTTACACCCAACTAACCAGTGGCGATATGTATCATAAAGAAGGAGCAGAAAAATTTGACCGCAATGATTTTCATCAACATCCGCAGGAATACAAATCGAATTTTTATCCATTTACTAAATCTGCAGAAATTATGATTAACGGAGTTTATTGGGATAAACGTCTGCCCGTTTTCTTCAGTGCCGATGAAATGAAAGCAAAAGATTTCCGCATTGAACAGATTGCTGACATTACTTGTGATGTTGCTCCCAATTCTTCTGTTCCTTCCACTATTCAAACTTCTACCATCGAAAAACCCTATTACGGATACGATGCGCAAACCGAAAAAGTGGTTGAACCTTTTTTGCCGAATGTTGTTGATGTAATGGCTATTGATAATCTGCCTAACGAATTGCCACGCGATGCATCAGAAGATTTCGGAAATATGTTGATGAGCCGTATTCTGCCCGAGTTGAAAAAGCCCGACAGTAAAATCATTCACCATGCTACAATTGCACAATATGGCAAATTAAACGAGCCGTATTTGTATTTAACTGATTACGTTACCGGTTCTGTTTAAAAATAAACTTGCTTTTTACGCTTCACGCTATAAATTCGCCCTCGCTTTAAAAACTCTTCCATGCAAAATTCAGTTCTTATAAAATCTTCCATCGGCAAAAAACTAATCATGGGGCTGACGGGGCTTTTCCTCATCTTCTTTTTGGTTGTTCATGCCTCTATTAACGGGTGCATTTGGTTTAACGATGGCGGTGAAACCTTTCTCTTCTACGCTCACTTTATGGGAACTAACTTCCTGGTTCACATTGCTGAAGTAGGTTTATTTGCCGGTTTAATCCTGCATATAGTTGACGGGCTTCTGCTTTGGAAACAAAACCGCGATGCGCGCCCTGGAAAATATGCCTACAGCAATCCTTCAGCAAATAGTAAATGGTATAGCCGCAGCATGGGAATTTTGGGAACGCTGATTCTTTTCTTCCTTATTGTTCACCTTCGTAATTTCTGGGGACCTAACCGTTTGAATCAAATATCTACCGGTGAGGAATTGAATCTGTTTCAGTTGATGCAGGAAGACTTTAGCAACGTGTGGATGGTGATTTTCTATGTAGCGGCTTGCTTCTCTTTATTCTGGCATTTGCTGCACGGTTTTAAAAGTGCCTTCCAAAGCTTAGGATTAAACAACGTGAAATACAATAAGGCAATTGAAATTGCAGGAACAGCTTTCGCCATTATTGTTCCTCTTGTTTTTGCTTTGATGCCTATCAGTTTCTATTTCGGTTGGGTGAAATAACTATTAACCATTAACGATTAACTTTTTTCTATGTCAGAATTAAATTCAAAAATTCCCGAGGGACCGCTCGCAGAAAAGTGGGACAACTACAAAGAACATGCTAAGTTGGTAAACCCGGCTAATAAGCGTAAACTCGAAGTAATTGTAGTAGGAACCGGTCTTGCCGGTGCTGCTGCTGCTGCTTCGCTTGCAGAACTCGGTTATCAGGTAAAAGCATTTTGCTTTCAGGATTCTCCACGCAGAGCGCACTCAATTGCTGCACAAGGTGGAATCAACGCTGCAAAGAATTACAAGAACGATGGAGACTCTGTTTTCCGTTTGTTCTACGATACGATTAAAGGTGGCGACTTCCGCGCGCGTGAAGCCAACGTTTATCGCTTGGCAACAGAATCGAGAAATATTATTGACCAGTGCGTGGCGCAGGGTGTTCCTTTTGCCCGTGAGTACGGGGGCTTGTTAGATAACCGTTCGTTTGGTGGTTCGCAGGTATCAAGAACTTTCTACGCGCGTGGTCAAACAGGTCAGCAGTTATTGTTGGGTGCTTATGGTGCATTGGAAAGACAAATTGGTTTGGGCAACGTGAAAATGTATTCGCGTCATGAGATGGTAGAGGTGGTGACCATTGAAGGAAAGGCACGCGGCATTATTGCACGTAATTTAATTACCGGTCAGCTTGAAAGATATTTCGGTCATGCGGTGATTCTTGCTTCCGGTGGTTACGGAAATGTTTTCTTCCTTTCTACCAATGCGATGGGAAGCAATGTAACCGCTGCATGGAAGGCACATAAGAAGGGGGCATACTTCGCTAACCCTTGTTACACTCAAATTCACCCTACCTGCATACCGGTTACCGGTGATTACCAATCGAAGTTGACTTTGATGAGTGAGTCGTTGCGTAATGACGGACGTGTTTGGGTTCCTAAAACAAAAGAAGATGCCAAGGCAATTCGTGAGGGAAAGAAAACTGCTGTTGATATAAAGGAAGAAGACCGCGATTATTATTTGGAGCGCAAGTATCCTTCCTTCGGAAATCTTTGTCCGCGCGATATTGCTTCGCGTGCGGCTAAAGAAGCTTGTGATGATGGAAGAGGAATTGTTCCATCGGGTTTGGGTGTATTCTTGGATTTTGCTGATGCAATAAAGAGATTAGGAGTTGATGTAGTTAAAGCCCGTTACGGTGAATTGTTTCCGATGTATCAGAACATCACGAACGAAGACCCTTTGAAAACACCAATGAAAATTTACCCTGCGGTTCACTATACCATGGGCGGACTTTGGGTGGATTATGAGTTGATGACTTCGGTGCAAGGCTTGTATTGCTTAGGTGAAGCGAACTTCAGCGACCACGGTGCTAACCGGTTAGGTGCTTCTGCACTTATGCAAGGTTTGGCTGATGGCTACTTCGTTATTCCTTACACTATTGGGAATTATCTTTCTTCTGAAATATTTGTGAAGTCGATTCCTACTGACCATCCTGCGTTTGTTGAAGCAGAGAAAGAAGCAAAAGAAAGAGCTGAGAAGCTGATTGGGACCAAGGGTAAAAAAACCGTTGATGATTTCCATAAAGAGCTCGGAAAAATTATGTGGGAGTATTGCGGTATGGCACGCACTGCCGAAGGTTTAACGCATGCCCGTAAGTTGATTCAGAATTTGCGTAAAGAATTTTGGAGCAACGTAAACATTCCGGGTTCGTTAGATGAGTTTAACCCGGAGTTTGATAAGGCAGGACGTGTGGCAGATTTTATTGAGTTAGGCGAGTTGATGGTGATTGACGCACTTAACAGAAATGAAAGTTGTGGCGGACACTTCCGCACCGAATATCAGGATGCCGGTGAAGCAAAACGCGATGATGAAAAGTATGCTTACGTAGCCGCTTGGGAACACAAAGCAGTTGATGCTGACCCGGTGCTGCATAAAGAGGAGTTGGTTTATGAGAATATCAAATTGCAAGTTCGTTCATACAAATAAAAATTTGACACGATGAAGTTTAATCTCAAAGTATGGCGTCAGAAAAACGCTAAAGCACAAGGCAAATTAGTTGACTACACTATCGACAACATTAATGCCGATATGAGTTTTCTGGAAATGGTGGATGTGTTAAACGATAACCTTACACGCAAAGGCGAAGACCCTATTGCTTTCGACCACGATTGCCGCGAAGGTATTTGCGGTATGTGCTCCATGTATATAAGCGGACGTGCACACGGCCCGCATCATGCGGCAACTACCTGTCAGCTTTATATGCGCAGCTTTAAAGATGGCGAAACTATTTATGTAGAGCCTTTCAGAGCCGGTGCTTTCCCTATCATAAAAGATTTAGTGACTGATAGAAGTGCCTTTGATAGAATTATTGCTAAAGGAGGTTTTGTTTCAGTTAACACCGGTCAGGCACAGGACGCAAATAACTTACCAGTAGATAAAGCCGATGCTGAAAAAGCAATGGATGCTGCGGCTTGTATCGGTTGCGGTGCTTGTGTAGCAGCTTGTCCGAACAGTGCAGCTATGTTGTTTGTTTCGGCTAAGATTTCTCAGCTGGCCTTATTACCACAAGGCGCACCGGAAAAAAATAACCGCGCCATTAACATGGTAAACCAAATGGACGAAGAAGGTTTTGGTAACTGCACCAACATTGGCGCTTGTGAAGCGGAGTGTCCTAAAGAAATTAAGCTCACCAATATTGCGCGGATGAATCGTGAATACTTAGTTGCATCACTCATTAACGAATAAGCTAAAAGACCAAAGTTCAAAAATGAAAGGAACATCCGGAGAAAAATACTCTTCGGCTGTTTTGTTTTAGTCAAACTATCTTACCAAAGTAAGACTGCCCTTATGAATTTTATCTGAATGATTGTTGGTATAAACTATACGAAGCAGGTAAACATAAACTCCTCCCATCATCTTTTCTCCTTTATAAATACCGTCCCACTTAAAATTCATGTCGTTGCTTTCAAATACTTTTTCGCCCCAGCGGTCAAATACCAGTACTTCAATTTGTTTCCAGCCGTCTTTCTTTCCAAAAATTTCAAAAAAGTCGTTATTGCCATCTCCGTTCGGAGTAAATACGTTAGGAACAAAAAGAACTTCTTCCTGATAAACTGTTACCGCATGTTGAACTGAATCTACACAACCCAACTCGTTGTAAGCATATAGTGTTATGGGGTAATAACCGGGAGTAGTAAAGGATGTAACTCCGGGATTTTGGACCGTTGTTGTAGCCGAATTGCCTAACAGCCATAAGTAAGAAAGCGCGTTTTGGCTCAGGTTCTGTATTTCAACCGTTGTTGCCGGCAATTGAATAATGGTACTACTTAAAGTAAAATCTGCCAAAGGATTGGCGATTATATGAACCATGTCTTGCACCACTGAATCATCTTTACAACCTTCTGAAGAAATAACCTGAAGATTAACATTATAGCTTCCCGCATTGGCATAGGTATGACAAGGGTTAGAAGAAGTAGAAGTCTGCCCGTCTCCAAAATTCCATTGGTAAAGAAGCGGGCCGGCACCGGTAGAATAATCAGTAAAACATACCGGAAGATTTTGACAACCAATCAAAGTATCTGCACTAAAGTTCACCACCGGCATTGGATAAACGTTCACCACATCGGTATAGGTGTTACTTACACAGCCATTCTGTGTAATGATAAGGCTGACTGTGTTACTGCCGGTAGACGAGAATGTTACTTGCTGGTTTTGTGATGAAGACATAGCAGGAGTAGCATTTGTCCCGAAGTTCCATGCGAATGTGGCCGCAGGAAGATAGATACCCGTAGCCTGAAAATTAAAATTGTTGTTTGATAAACACTGACCTGCTATTGGACTAAAACCTGCCATAGGAACCGGAGTTACATTAACTGTTACCGAAGCACTTGCCTGACATCCGGCTGTTGCTCCCGTTACGGTATAAGTAGTTGTTGCAGCCGGTGTAGCTGTTACACTTGCTCCGGTGTTTGCACTTAAAGCAGTAGCCGGTGTCCAATTGTAAGTAGCAGCACCTGTTGCTATAAGAGCAGTACTCTCTCCAGCGCAAATAGCAGCATCCTGGCTTACTTCAACTGTCGGAATTGCGTTGACGGTAACAGGCACTGTAGTAACCGGTGAAGGACAACCGATAGATATAACCGATAAGGTAACATTCTTAATACCCGCAGTAGACCAGTTGACCTGATAAGGACCAGCACCGCTTCCCGACATTACCGTTCCGCCCGAAAAACTCCATGAATAGGTGGCATTAGGTAAAGCATTTCCGGTATAGGTAATTGCTGCATTAGCTCCCGCACATACCGGTGAAGTAGTAGCAAACAAAGAGGTTGGTATTGGCTTAGTGCTCACAGTCACCGAGGCAGAATCGGAGCAGCCTAAGGTGGTTCCGGTTACAGCATAAGTAGTGGTAGCAGCCGGTATAGCGATGATACTTGCACCTGCATTTCCGCTTAAACCAACAACCGGTGACCAAGTATAAGTAGTGGCTCCCGAAGCAGTCAATGTAGTGCTCTCGCCTATGCATATAGCCACATCCGGACTCACCATAACAACCGGAATAGCATTAACTGTTACCGGCACAGTAGTTACCGCAGAAGCACAACCGTTGGAAACAACCATGAGCGTAACATTCTTGATACCACCGGTGAACCACTTAATCTGATAAGGACCCGCACCGGTACCGGATACTACTGTTCCGCCTGCAAAATTCCAGGAATAAATATCGTTAGGTAAGGCGTTTCCGGTATAGGTAATTGCTGCGTTAGCTCCGGCACATACCGGTGAAGTAGCTGTGAAGGAAGAAACAGGAACAGATTTTATGGTGACAGTTACCGAAGCTGAATCGGAGCAACCTAAAGAAGTTCCCGTTACCGCATAGGTAGTTGTAGATACAGGCGTTGCTGTTACCGCTGCTCCTGTGGCGGAGCTTAAACTTTGCGGTAAAGCCCAGCTGTAAGTGGTGGCTCCTGCGGCTGTAAGTGCCGCGCTTTCGCCCGGGCAGATGGCTAAATCGGGAGTAACTATTACTACCGGAATAGCATTCACCGTTACCGGTACGGTTATAACCGGAGACAAACAACCTGTAGAGGTAACCGTTAATGTGATATTCTTTGTTCCGGCAGTTGACCAGTTTACCAGATAAGGTCCCTGACCGGTACCCGAGGTTATTGTTCCGCCTGCAAAATTCCATGTGTAAGCAGCATTAGCCGGTGCAGTGCCCGTATAAGTAATGGCAGCATTGGTTCCCGCACATACCGGTGATGTGGTAGTGAAAGTAGCCGTTGGAACCGGCTTAACCGTTACAGTTACCGATGCCGAATTGATACATCCTAAAGAATTTCCGGTTGCTGAATAAGTGGTAGTAGCGGATGGTGCAGCAATTATCGAGGCTCCTGTAGTGCTGCTTAAACCTGCAGAAGGAGTCCAACTATAGGTGGTGGCACCTGCTGCGGTTAGTGTAGCATTTGAGCCTGCGCAAATAGATATATCCGGACTTACCGTAACTACCGGAACAGGATTAACCGTAACGGTTACAGAAGCCGAATCTGCACAACCCGAAGAGGTTCCGGTTACCGCATAAGTAGTAGTAGCCGAAGGTGCAGCAGTTACGCTGGCTCCGGTAACTCCGCTTAAACCCGATGACGGAGTCCAGCTATAGGTATTAGCACCAAATGCTGTTATCGTAGTACTTACGCCCGCGCAAATAGCCATATTAGGACTTGCCGTTACCACTGGCAAGGCATTTACCGTTACCGGTACAGTAGTAACTGCAGAGGAACATCCGTTAGAGGTAACCGTTAGCATAACATTTTTTACTCCACCGGTAGCCCAGCTAACCTGATAAGGACCCTGACCGGTACCGGACACAATAGTTCCGCCCGCAAAATTCCAAGTATAAGTAGTATTAGAAGGGGCCGTTCCAGTATAGGTAATTGTTCCACTGGCACCTGCACATACACTAATGGTGGCAGTAAATGAAGAGGTAGGTAAAGCGGCTATCACCACATTAATAGTGGTATCATCTATACACGGTGGCGAGCCTATTAACAGATGCACCGGATATGTTCCCGGTGCAGCAAAAGTATGCGTAGGGTTTTGTGTAGTTGCATCTGTATTTCCATCATTATTAAAATCCCACGCCCAAGTAGTGGCGGTATTAACCGGTGTAGAAATATCGGTAAACGAGGTAGGGCTGCCTGCACATAATGAACCTGTTGAAAAATTAGCCACCAGACTTGTAGGACTTACAGACAGCGTAGTGGTTAACGAAAAGTTACACGGCACACTGGCTATCGTGGTCATATTCACCATATAATTACCCGCCATGTTTACCACGCATTGCTGCGCATTGGCACCGGATATAATACCCGGACCACTCCACGCATACGTAGCAGCACCATCCGGTGCGGTAAGCGTAACCGTTTGTCCATTGCAGATGCTGGGTGAACTGGATGTAATTAGTAGCGGACCGCAATCGGCATCGATATAGGCATACGCCCAGTGACTTCCTTCGCAACCGTTAGGTGCGCAATCGCGGGTGGTAAACGTAATACTTACGGTTTGGCCTATATAGTTATTGAGCGGAATAGAAACCGTTGACCAAGTTTTGTACGAAATACTGCCTACCGTAACAAAACCGCCTATGGTTTGTGCCGTAGTAGCATCTACATCAAAGGTAGCACAGTCAATCGTGTTGTTGTTGTCATCTACCATCCCTATTTTAAAGTAAGGTTGCTGACCGGTTACATGGCCTCCGTCTTTCAGCACTACTGCATAGTGGTAAATAAAATTGCAATTGCTCTGAGTTACGATAAAACGGTAATTAATAGATTCTCCACCACCGTGCCCTGCATCGTTGGCGTGAGCATCGCCCAAACGTACGGAATAAGAACCGGGGCTGTAAATCACCGGCAAATTGGTTCCGCCCGCAATAGGATCGAAACCGGAGGTCATGATAAAATGGTTGAACCCTGCGTTACCGTTAGCCGGTTGATTGTTCGGACCCTGATTTAAGGTATTATGCTGATATGGGTCCGGGGTGTAACATCCGCTACAGTTACCACCGGTTAATGTTCCTGTACAAATTCCATTACCATAGGTACCGTTCCAGCCATTTAAGGTGCCATCTTCAAAATCGGAATTGGTGCATTGTGCTTGTGCAGTTTGCGTTTGCGCAAAGAGTAGTAGCAGAATAACAATAAAGGTCTTGAGGTTAAGTAAAGGTTTTTCCATGTTACATCATTTTTACACAAAATATTTCGCTGAAAAACCAAAGTGCTGTCCGGTATATACTGCTTACGCAAACACAGCTAAATTGATTCCATTAATTTATAACTAATGTGTGTAACAAAATCAGCGGGAAAATGATTTCACCTGTATACAGGCTTAGCTATACAAAGCGGGCATTGATAATTACAAATAGCCAAAAAAATTCTCTCCGGCTGTTTATAATTTATAAGCATATTAGCACATCAGCATATTCATTCCGTGAGAAAATACTTCCTCTTTGCCGCTTATGTTTTTTTAGCCCTGCTGGTGCGGCAGGAGTTTCATCCTTTTTCGCGGTTCCCTATGTATAATTCTTTCCCTAACTGGGGCTACGTTTTTTTTCTGAAGAACGAGCGGGGCGAAACTGTTCCTTATGAAAAACATTTTTCGATAAACAAGCGTGCCGGTTATGTGGCGCATACTTTTTACACGCTGTTCAGTCATCACGGATTTTATTACAGCGATGGAAAAGAAAAGCCCGAGCACATGGAAGCCGGTGGCAAGGAATTATTAAGCATGATTGTAAAGGACGAAGCCACCGGTAGTTTCAATTTTGACTCGCTGGGGCTTTACCGCAGGTTTTATTTTTTACAGGAAGATACTTTAACCTTTAGAGACGATTTAATGTATGCGCAGCGCGTTAAGCCATAGATTTTTCAACGGTCACCCCAAGGCCGAGTGGTTCTTTATAAAGATATCGCTGATGTGGATATGGCTGAAAATTGTGCATGGTGTTTTTCTCGACACCGGTCATGTGCCTTATCCGGATGGCATTTGCCGTTTTTTCGATTGCTCAGTTTTAGTGGTGAACAATGCTTCGCATTTTTTTTATGTAGCGGCAGTTATTCTTTCGGTGCTTTATCTTTTTGAAAGATGGATGATGCTCACCACATTTCTGATGTTTTTGCTGAGCCTGCTCTTGTTTACTTTAGAAGAATCGAACGGAATTTTGAACCGGTGCGCTTTGTATACTATGGTATTTTTGGCGCAGAGCATTGCCTATTACAAAGGGGGAGATAAACTTCGGCAGAACCGGATACAGTTTGCAGTACAGATAATTGCTGCCGGTTATTTTCTGGCGGGCAGTTCTAAGTTGATTGCTTCCGGTTTTCATTGGATTACCGATGCGCCACAGGCTTCTATTCAGATTTTAAAAAACTATTCGTACGCCTATTTCGACACTGGCAACTATGCCGATTTGCAGCAGGGTTTAACCAAGGCGCATTTTGTTTTGCAGCATAAGTTTTTTGTTATTCTGCTGTTTGGTGCTTCGTTGTTTTTAGAGCTTACGGCATGGGTGGCACTCACCGGCAAGCGCAACACGTTTATTTACGGCTTGCTGTTGCTGGGCATGCACATGGGCATTTTGTTTTTTATGGATATACTGATAGTAGCCATCTTTTACCCTATGCTTATTTTTATGGTTAACCCTATGTATGTGGGGTATTTTGTAGTGTGCGAAGGCACCGGTTGGGTGAAAGACCGATTTGACTATTAGACAATGTGACAATTAAAAACACAAAAGCCGGAGAGTAATTTCCGGTTTTTGTGTTTTTAGAAACCTCTAAACTTTTCTCAAAAGCCACAGAAATTAAGTATAAAAAGGCAAAAAGCCTTTTGGCTGCATCAAAAGTTAAAACGGATACTTCATCGAAAGAACCTGTTACTTCTTCTAAGAATACGGTTACTTCTAATAATGAAACTTTGGGGCTATTAAAAGATGTATTAACCTCATAGTAAAGCACAGTTGCACTAACTAATTATCCTGCTGCTTCATTTAATGATGCAACTACTTCAAATAAAACCGCATCTACTTCATTACAAAGAATTTTTACTGCTTCTGAAAGGGTTTTTGACCTTTTGAAAGGAAAAACAACTACTAAAATCTATTACTATGGCACGACCGGAAAAAAAAACGCACCCATCAACTTTGCCTAAAGTTGACCCCAGCTCAAAGTATTCATACAGTCCCTTTTCGATAGGGTTTGAGATTAAGAAAATAGCCGTTGAAAAAAGAATTGCTAACGATGACCTTAGCAGGGCATTATCTATTACCAACCGAAACATTAACCGGCTTTTTAAGGCGAAAATTATGAGTATGAAAAAGTTGTTGAAAGTAAGTGAGGTGTTGCAGGAAAACCTGCTACTGCGTTATCATCCTAACGTTCCACCGGTTGCCAATCCGCTACAAGAAGAAAATAATGCACTAAAAACGGAAAACGAAGAGCTGAAAGAGCATCTGAAACAAACAAGGCAAACAGCCGAAGAAAACATACGGCTAAAGGCACAGCTCGAAATTCTTGAAAGGCTGGCAATGAAGAAATAATCGTCAAATCATCCAATCCGTTTTCCTTATTATTGATAAAACGAAAAACCATCACATGCTCCACCGGTTAACCAGTATTCTTGCCACAGGCTTGATTGTAATCTGCCTGCTTACTGCCTGTAACCAGCGCAAAGCCGAATCGAAAGAAGAACAAATAAGAGTAGACGCCACCGAAACACCGGACGATAGAGATACTGCCAACTCCATACAAGGCAATGTTTCGCTTACCCAGCTTTCTACCATACCCAGTAATGTAGTGCTTACCGGTTTGCCTGCTCACCGGTTAGTGCCCGTTTACAAAAACAAAGCCGCCAGCAAAGCCGCGCGCGATAGTTACAGTTCATCCGGTTACTCGTACGATAACGATGCTACCGAAAGCGAACGCTGGGAACATTTTATGCCGGGTGTTGACATACTATACGGCTACAACCTTTTAAACATTGCGCATTACAATTTGCAAACCGAAAAGCTGAACACGCTTTTCACAAAACCCGGTTTAATTAAAACGCTTTATTACCCATCGCTCAATCAGGATTCGCTGAACTTAAAACCCATTAACCGCAACTACTATTTAGTTTCGGTGTACGATGAAGATACCAATGGCGATACGCTGATTAATCGGAAAGACATGCGCAGGTTCTATCACTTTGATTCAACCGGTGTAGTAAAAACACAAATGATACCGGCCGACTATTCGGTGATGCGCTCACAATACGATTCGCAAAACGATATCATGTATCTCTTCGCCCGGCAGGATGCTGATAAAAACGGAAAGGTAGATACCAAAGAGCCTACGCATATATTCTGGTTCAGCCTGAAAACCCCGCAGCAGGCTAAGCGGTTGTATTAAACAATATCCGTAATTGCGAGCGAAGGTCTCCGTAGCGAAGCAATCCCCCCGCGCGAAAGAGAGGATTGCTTCGCAGAGCCTCGCAATGACGATATGCTTTGACAACTCGCCATACAATCAATTATTCCACGCAATGTTTAAGTGATTATTCTTTTCTTTGAACCGATGAAGTTTTTCAGCAAATCATTTTTTGCCTTTTGCCTTTTGCTCTTTGCCTTTTTGCCAAAGGCAAACGCCACTCACTACCGCGCAGGCGAAGTGCTGTATGAGTTGATTGGAAATTATAAATACAAGGTAACGGTAATTACTTACAGCAAATACGAAGGCGTAAGCATAGGAGCAGACAGAGACCAAGTGTTAGTCTATTGGGGCGATGGTTCTCCTTTCGATACACTCGACCGCGCTAACGGTGTAGATGGCGATGGCAACGGATATAAAGACGGAGTAACAATAGCCACCAGCCCCGAGAACATTAAGGAGAGCCGCTATGTGGGCATACATACTTACCCCGGTGCACCGCCTCCGCCAAAGCGATATTATATAATTGAGTTTTACGACCAAAACCGGATTGACGGCATCAACAATATTCAGAACGGAGGCTCGGTGAATATTGCGTTTTATGTAGAAGACACACTTTTCTTTCCTACAGACTTAGCCAACATCGGTTTCAACTCCTCTCCCATTCTTGCCTGTCCGCCTATTGATTATGCTAACCTGAATGATACATTCTTCCACAACCCGTGTGCCTACGACCCCGATAACGACAGTATAGATTTTCAATTGATTCCCTGTTTGCAGTTTTCCGGAAACGATGTACCGGCTTATCTTTACCCTGACCAATACTGCCAATTTAATGGACAACCGGCTAACACTTTTATCATCGACCGGCACAACGGGCAAATAACCTGGGCTACCCCCTGCCGCGTAGGTATTTACAACATAGCTATACTGGTAACCGAGTTTCGCAACGGAGTAAAATTAGGAACCCTACTGCGCGATATGCAGATAATTGTGTTGAACGAACCGAACAATCCTCCGCGACTTGCCATACCACCGGATACCTGTGTGCGTGCCGGTGACCCGCTGAATGTACGCGTGTTTGCCACAGACCCTGAGACTGCCCAAAAAGTTTATTTATCTGCCGATGGCGGTCCTTTTCATTTTACTTCTTCACCGGCAAGCTTTACACAAAATAATCCGGTACCGGCAAATCCAACCAGTGGCGATTTTTTATGGAACACCAATTGCAGCCACATCAGCGGCCAATCGTATACTGTTGTTTTCAGGGCAGAAGATACTTACACTCCACCGGGGCTTCCGCCAAGCCCAATACCCTTGGTTGATTTAGAACCTTGGCAGATAACCGTTATTGCACCGCCACCTACCAACCTTGCTGCCGTTGCAACAAACCATGATGTTACCCTTACGTGGGATAATCCATATCCATGCGCATCATCACCGGACTTCCGAGGCTTCTCGGTTTGGCGTAAAGACGGCTGCGATTTGTTTACCCCCGAGTATTGCGAAACAGGTTTAGCGGGTAGAGGCTTTACAAAGATTACCGGTGCCAATATTTTTACTTACACTTTTGTAGATAATAACACGGTGGTTGGTCAGCAATACACTTACCGTGTGGTGGCGCATTTCAGCAAGCTTTCGCCAAACGGCTTATTCCAATTTGACCCTAACGAAAGTGTGGCGAGCAATGGGGTATGTGTGTTCTTACCGGTGAACATTCCGGTTATCATTAATGTAGATGTACAGCAAACCGATATAGCCAACGGAAAAGTATTTGTGCGCTGGACCAAACCACTTGCCGGTGGCATTAACTTAGATACTATTCAAAACCCGCCACCTTACCGGTTCGATTTATATAGAGGAAGCGGATTTAATTTGCTTAACCCGCAACTTATTCTTCAAACATCAAACGCCAGTTCATTCTCTTCATTGGTAGATACTTTCTTTACCGATACCAATCTCAACACCAAAGACTCGGCATGGAGCTACAAAGTTCTTTTCTATTCTAATAGCGATACCGTAGGTGCCACAGCTATTGCTTCGTCCATTTACTTAAATGTAAACCCAAGCGACCAATCGCTCTACTTAACCTGGAGCGAAAACGTTCCGTGGACAAACGACAGCTTTGCCATCTTCAAACTCAATAAACTAACTTCCATCTTCGACCCTATTGATACGGTTTACGGCAATCACTTCTACACCGACACCGGTTTAATTAACGATTCAACTTACTGTTATTATGTGCGTGGCTACGGGCATTATGCACTCAATGCTTTCCCGCGTCCTCTCATCAATAATTCGGAAGAAGATTGTGCCGTACCGGTAGATACCTTGCCGCCATGTCCGCCAACCTTAACCGTGCGCAACGATTGCGACCAATACAACGGTCTGCCGTGGATATCTCCGCAATACATTAACTACTTAAGATGGAGCAATCAGAACGACCCATGTTCCGGTGACATTACGCACTACTATCTTTATTTCGGAAACGATTCAGCCAGCATGGCTTTAATTGACAGCATCACCTCTAAAGATGATACTACCTATAACCATTTGCTAAACGAAAGCTTAGCCGGTTGCTATGCAGTTACTGCTCTTGATAGAGTTGGAAATGAAAGCGTATACAGTAATGTGTTTTGCATTGATAACTGTCCGTATTATGTTTTACCAAATGCCTTTACACCAAACGGTGATGGAGCAAACGAAGTATTCACTCCGTTTAAACCATACCGGTTTGTGTCGAAGATTGAAATGAAAATATTCAACCGGTGGGGTGAAGAAGTTTTTGCCACGGAAGACCCCGACATTAACTGGAACGGTAAAGACCAGAAAGGAAAAGATGTAAGCGAAGGCGTGTATCTGTATGCCGGTTACTACTACGAGCAGCACCAAAGCGGTTTAGTAAAGAAACCATTAAGCGGGCAGAAGAAGGGGGGAGGGTTTATTCATTTAGTAAGGGGGAAGTGATAAAGTGATTGGTTGATTAGTGAATTAGTAAATTGGTGAATACAATGTTTACAGGCATTATAGAAGTTGTAGGAAAAGTAATTGACTTAAAGAAAGAAGGAACCAATCTTCATCTTACTTTTCAATCTCCTATTGCTTCCGAATTAAAAATTGACCAGAGTGTTTCGCATAATGGTGTTTGTTTAACCGTAGTTGAAGTTACCGGTAACATGCATCGCGTAACTGCTATTGATGAAACATTGAAGAAGACAAACCTTGGTTCATTACAAATTGGCGATGAAGTAAACCTTGAATGCTGCACAAAAGTTGGCGACCGGTTAGATGGTCACATTGTTCAAGGTCATGTAGACCAAACCGGTGAATGCGTTTCAGTAGAAGTTGTTGGTGATAACACCAACAACGGCACTGGAAGTTGGCTTTATACTTTCAAATACCTTCCATCAAAAAATAATCTGGTGGTAGAAAAAGGTTCTATCTGCATCAACGGAACTTCGCTTACAGCCTTTAATGCCAAAGACAATTTGTTTTCTGTTGCAATTATTCCTTACACCTATGAACACACTAATATTAAACAGGTAACGAAAGGCTCCATCGTAAATCTCGAGTTTGATATAATAGGAAAGTATGTAGCGCGGATGATGGAGTGGAAGTAGTTAAGAACTCGCTCGTTTCAGTCTGTCGTTAATTGCTCTTCCCAAACCTACTTCCGGAAACTTCACCGCTATTATTTTCTCTACATCACTGGCATCTAATTTTCGCATAGCTGCAAAAAGGTTCTTGGCTGCTTCGTTTAAATCACCTTTAGGTGAAAGAAGAATTTGATTCTTCAGTTCTATCACATCCACGTATTCATCAAAAGCAATCACTCCTATATTACCAGTTAACTGATTCACCGATTCACCAATCACCAATCTCTTTCTCGGTGCATAATGGCTCTTCAACATGCCCGGGCTTTTAGGGTTCGAGCTTTCGTTTAGATTTATTTTCACCTCACCAATTACTCTTTCAATTTCTTCAATAGCCAAACCACCTAACCGGTAAACAATCACTTCATCTTCTTCAAAACCAACAATGGTTGATTCAACACCCACTTCGGTAGAACCACCGTCAAGTATATAGGGAATCCTTCCCTGCAACTGGTCAAACACATGATGCGAAGTAGTAGGACTGATATATCCAAAAGGGTTTGCGCTCGGTGCAGCTAAAGGAAAATCGAGTTGCTTTAGCAACTCCAATGTAAGCGCATGGTTCGGAATACGGATAGCCACGTTATCTAAACCGGAAGTCACCAAATCAGGAATAATATTTTTCTTCTTCAACAGCACCGTTACCGGTCCAGGCATAAAGGCATCTATCAGCTTTTCTGCCAAAGCAGGAATCTCTTCCACATAATTCTTTATCGCATCTTTAGAATGTGTGTGAACAATCAACGGGTCAAAGTGCGGCCGATTTTTTACAGAAAAAATCTTCAGCACCGCATCTTCATTCAACGCGTTGGCAGCAAGTCCGTAAACAGTTTCGGTGGGAATGCCAAGCGTTTCTCCTTCTTCAAGAAACTTTTTAACAGCAGAAATATCTTTACCTATAATCGTATTGAACATACCCAACCGCTTTTAATAACCGCCTAAATATTTTCGGATAACCCACTCAGCAGAAATGAGGATAAGCAACAGAAAGAAAATCCATTTCAGGTTAATGGCACTCTCTGTCATAAACGTATCGTAAAGAATCGGCTTGAGTTGATTCTTTGAATCAATCTCATCAGCAATCTTTTCTAAATCATTCAAGTAGTGCATAGCACCGCTGTGTTGCGAAGCCAATTGAAACAAGACCTGATGGTCAGCACGCGTACGCATTTCTTCCAACTGCAACGGACTTATCGAAAATTTTCCGTTAGACGTATACGTTCCGTTGCCAAATTTTACTGAAGCGTTGTAACTATAATTACCTACCGGAAGAAAACCTGCATTCAGATTGTAAGCGTTCTCTGTTTTGTTAAACTTATAATCGTATTCCTTGCCTTCTTCACCTTTAATTTTCATTTCTACATCGGCAGAGTTTATCAATTCGTAATTTGCATTGTAAAGCTGTGCATCAAAAGTGATAGCTTCATTATCCTGAAAAATATTCTTAGGCAGGTTAACGCGAAACGGACGCTTATCTGCTTTTACCGAAAGATACTGTACTGTTTTATTGATGAGCTCATTCGTAGCATCCTGATTTTTATTGATGAGATAATCATACAATCTCCAACGCCAAAGACCTTCACCACAAATTACTCCCAGCTTTTCGTCACCGGTTTCGTTGAAAAGCCAAAGCGGGAAATCAGTCTCTATTGAGTTTATCTTTTGATTCAGAAGTTTTTTCGAAGAAGGATTCGCATTAAAGTCTCCAAAGAAACAACTGAACGGAGGAAGTTTAGGAATGGTCTGCACCGTTTTATCCGACAACGTGAAAAGAGAAAAATCCTTTGCCACGTTAGCAGTTACCTCATTAAACTTATCGGCATTGCCTCTTACAATTAAACCATTCTGCGCTTTCTGAAAATCAGGAAGAGACGTTTGCGAACCAAGAACAAACAGCAGCGACTTCTTCAAATCTCTTGCATCTTTTAAAATATTACTCACTTTATTGTTTGCCGAAGGAAGCTGATGAAGAATAACTAAATTGTAATCGTTCAGCTTTTTTGAAAACGTTTCAGCATACTCCACATCCAATTGATAATTCTTGTTGCTTTCAATAGCAGCTTTAAACGCAGCAATATCAGGATGCGGAGAATTGGCCACCAGCAGTATCTTTTGTCTTCCATCCATCACCTCCACAAATACATCGCGCACATTATTGCGATAAGTAACTTCACCTTCGGTGTTAGAAAGCGAAATGCGGTAATGCGCAATACCAACTTTGTTGGCAGGAAGAACAAAATCAAAACTCTGAAAATAGTTGTCGGATGAATACGAAATATCTTTGCTCTGAAGCAGTTTGGCATCGCTGCCGCTTTCAACTTCATACACGCTCAACTTCACATTCTTACCTGACAGATTATTTTCTTCCACATCTACGCGCAGAGAAAATTGGTCGTTCAGGTAAGCAATCTTGTTGTAATACGCATTCGAAAGTTTCTGGTCTTTTTGAATTGTTGTATCGCCAAGCGCAATGGTATAAATAGAGTAAGAAGCCTTAGCAGCGGAGTAAACCGGATTTATTCCTTTATTATAAATACCATCGCTGGCAATAACAACTGCACCAAGGTTTTGGTTGTAATACAAATCATTCACTTCATCAATAGCCGCACTCAGGTCAGTAGATTTATCGCGATAAGAAAAATCTATTCCGCGTTTCAGTTCATCGCCTGCATTAAATTGTGCTACATCGTATTTGTCGCTAAGCTTATCAATCAGCGCGCGGAGCTTCTTTTGATACTCAGTTGAGTCCTTTCCGAAACTGTTCTGCACCGACTCACTGTTATCGTTTATTACAGCAACTACCGGTTTAAACTTTTGCGTATTTCTTGTTCTGATAAATGGAGAGAGAAGAAGAATAGCTAAAACACTAACTGCTACAAATCGGAAACCGGTCATCGCATACTTCCACCATTTACTGCCGGAAGTCTTTTCATCGAAAGAAGTATCGCGGTAATAAAGCAAAGCCGTATAAGCTGCACCAAGCGCAATGCACAAAAGCAAAAACCAAACAGGATATTGAAAAGAGAGAGAGGAGTTCAATTTGAAATTTAGAATTTAGGATTATCTGCTCATGGCACCACATACACTAATCACTTGTCCGCTTACATACGCACTTAAATCGCTGGCGAGAAACAAAGCGGTATTCGCAACTTCTTCTGCGCTGCCCATACGTTTCATGGGAATCTGTGCAAGAATATTTTTTTTCACTTCATCGCTCAGCACACCTGTCATATCGGTTTCAATAAAACCCGGAGCAATAGCGTTGCAACGAATACTTCGTGAACCAAATTCATCGGCAATTGATTTAGTAAAACCAATAACTCCTGCTTTACTCGCAGCGTAGTTGGATTGTCCGCCTTGCCCCATCTCTCCTATTATAGAAGTAAGATTGATAATAGAACCACTCTTTTGACGCAACATAAGTTTTGAAACATGCTTAGTCAGATTGAATACCGATTTCAGGTTTGCCTGTATCACTTCATCCCACTGTTCTTCGCTCATCCGCAGAATTAAATTATCGCGTGTTATACCTGCGTTATTCACCAGCACATCAATCGCTCCGAATTCTTTTGCAACATCATCAACCAATTTCTCTGCATCGTTGTATGAACCGGCATCGCTTTTATAGGCTTTTGCTTTAACGCCCAATGCGTTCAACTCTTCCTCCAATTGTTTTGCTTTCTCTTCGCTGCTAACAAATGTGAACGCCACATTACATCCCTGCTCTGCAAATTTCTTTGCAATAGCATGACCAATGCCTCTTGTTCCCCCTGTTATCAATGCATTTTTTCCTTTCAGCAACATTGTTTTTATCTATTAAAACCAAAACAAAGAAAAAAAAATTAAGCGGGCGATTAAACCTCGATTATATCGCTTCGTCATAGAACCATAACAACGAAATAAATTCAGTAACCAATAAAAATAGAAATCATGAAAAAGATAATCATCGGAATTGCTCTTTTTATTTTAGGAGCCACCGCACCAACTTTAAAAGCACAAACACCTTTCACACCCGGCATTAAACATCAACAACGTATTGAACAAAAACGAATTCATCACGGATTCAAAACCGGAAAACTGACCAGAAAAGAAGTTGTTCGCTTAGAGATGCAGCAGGCAAAAATTCGTCAAACCAAACGCTGCGCTAAAGCAGATGGAGTAATTACTCCTTGCGAGCGTGCAGTTATTAAAACCGAACAGGCAAGAGCCAGCAGAAACATCTATCATCAAAAACATGACGGTCAACACCGTTTCTAAATAGAATGGGTTAAATAGGGTGAGTCCCCGTGCTGAAATATGCCGGGGATTTTTTTTGTGGCAACCGTTAATCTTAAGAAAAAAGAAATAATTCCTTTTTATCTGCTTTTCTATATTTACCGTCCACACATTAACCCTGACATGAAAAAGTTCTCCTTATCGTTCGTTGCGCTGGTGTTTTTTATTTCCGCCAACGCTCAACAATCCACGTTCCGCACTCAATACAATTACAGCCAGTTCGACTGGCCTACGGGAATGGTTCAGGCTACATCGGGCAATTATATTTTCTCGTCATTTGAAATCGGTATTAGCATTCCGCTGGGCCCTAAGGGTGGCTTAACCGAAATTGACCAAAACGGTAACCATGTAAAAAGCACATTGTATAATAACGGGGCGTTCTCTACTTCTGTAAATTTTGCCGACATAAAAAAAGCGACCTCCGGTGGATATATTGTAACCGGTGATGCCAACAGCCAGTGCTTGATTGCAAAAATCCCTACTGCCTTCGGAGCCCCCACCTGGCAGTACCGGTATATTCCGGTTTCAGGAGCAAGTGCTTATGGCAACAAAATTATTCAGGCAACCGATGGTGGGTTTGTGGTAGCCGGCAGTGCAAGCCAAGTTAACAACGGCAGCGCCATGACCGATTCATCAAAGATGTATGCCGTTAAAGTAGATGCCAACGGTGCTGTGGTATGGTCGAAGGTGTTTTTTTTCACTACTGCGTTTGACGATGATGATTATCTGAATGCTGTTACGGAAGTATCGGACGGATATGTTTTTGTAGGCTCTATTACTACTTCTGCTAACGATGGACCGAGTGATGCGGTGGTGATTAAAACAGATTTCAACGGAACTCTTCAATGGGCAAGAAGATTCGGAAACAGCAATTCAGAAGATGTGCAATCCGTTATTCAGGATGCCGGCAATAACATTATTATGTCGGGGTTGGATAATCTGGGTGCATACATTTATAACTGGAGCGCCCCTAATTCAGGCCCTTCCGTTATAGGCACAAATATGCGTTATTACGCAACGGGGCTTCCGGTTACGGCCGGTAACTTAACCAAGACCGCAGATAATAATCTTGCAGTTTTCGCTTCGGGGGCTTCGCTTAACGCTTTTACCACCATATTGTTTAAAGCAGATAGAAATACCGGGCTTCCGCTTTTTGCACGCTCTTATAATTCTTTCATTTCTATTCTGCCAACCGGTATTCAGGCAGCCGATTCCGGTTTTTTAATGAATAGTTTAAGTGCTGATATTAACGGAGGCAGCGGGGGTTACGATTTTGGTGTAACCAAGACCGATGTTAATGGAAATCAGGGAACCGGATCCATCTGTCCACCATCTAATATTACTATTCTCACTCAAAGCTATGGTCCGACAGTAAATTCTTTTTCTCCTGTAATTCCAACCTTAACAAACGTAAGAAACAGCGGTGGCATTGCCGGAGTAACATCTACTCCGGGTGTTACAATTAATTGTCAGACTATCGTATGCACTAAGCCTCCTACTCCTTCTCTTAGCGCTAACCCAACTACTATTTGTTCTGGCAGTTCATCTACTTTAACAGCATCGGGAGGCAGTAATGTTACTTATAAGTATTATACACAGTCATCCGGTGGAACTTCTATAGGAAGCGGTGCTACTTTAGTAGTTTCCCCAACGGTTACCACTATTTATTATGTAGAAGCAGATGACAATACTAATCCGGGTTGTGTGAGTAACAGAAGTGCCGGTGTAACCGTTACTGTAAATAATGCACCTTCTTCAGTAGGCAATATTTCGGGAAGTGCGAATCCTTGCTTAGGCAGTGCAAATTATTCTATTACCGCTACCGGTGCTACCACCTATGCATGGACAGTAAGCGGTGGGGGAACTATCAGTGGGGCAAACACAGCAAACGCCACCATCAACTGGACAAACAGTGGCGGACCTTATACAGTTTCTGTTACTGTAAGTAACAGTTGCGGAAGTACGTCTAAAACCTTATCGGTTACGGTAGTTGCTGGTGTAAGCGGTGTAGGTGCCAGCGGCTCACCGAATCCTGCTTGTGTAGGAGGCACAGTAACTTTAACCGGTGCCGGAAGCGGAGTAAATAACTGGAGTTGGACAGGTCCGAATGGTTTTACATCGAATACACAAAGCCCGCAGATTTTAAATGTTACCGCTACGGCTGCCGGTTTGTATACCTTAATTGCAAGCAGTACCTGCGGAAGCGGAAATGGCAGTTTTACTCTAGTTGTAAACAACGTTCCGCAAAACGTAACGGCTTCGCCAGGTACACAAACTATTTGTGCAGGAAACACCATTAACCTAACCGGTGCCGGTACCAATGCTACGTCATGGAGTTGGAGCGGACCAAACAGTTTTACTGCGAATACACAAAACGCTTCGGTGTCAAATGCACAACAGAATGCCACCGGTACGTATACGCTTACTGCTACCAACGCTTGCGGAAACACAACCGCTACGGCAAACGTGACCGTGAACACAACGCCTACAACAGTTAGTGCTTCTGCCAATCCTAATCCGGTTTGTGCAGGCAATACGCTTAATTTAACAGGAGGTGCCACCGGTGCCGTAAGCTATGCTTGGACAGGACCTAATTCGTATTCTTCTTCACAGTTGAATAATACCATCAGCAATTTTCAAAACATCAATGCCGGCACTTATACGTTTACTGCTACTAATACTTGTGGAAGTACACAGAGCACCGTACCGGTAACAATAGCCACTGTGCCGTCAGGTGTAACAGCAACTGCTAACCTCACCAATATTTGCAGCAACGCCAGTTTGACTTTGAATGGAAACGGCAATAACGCTTCGTCATTTTCGTGGACCGGTCCGAATGGTTTTAGTTCTACCTCGCAAAACCCAACCAAGCCGAATGTAACACTTGCCGATAGCGGCTTGTACACATTAACTGCTACAAATGCGTGCGGAAATACTACTGCTTCAGTAAATGTAGATGTAGATACAGTAATTCAGAATTTGAGTGTGAATGCCACACCTAACGACACTGTTTGTGCCGGTGCTACAATTCAATTACAAGGAAGCGGCACACAAGTAAATACATGGAGCTGGACAGGTCCAAACAATTTTATTTCTTCTCAGCAAAGCCCTTCTATTCCTAATTCAACCACTGCTGCAAGCGGAACTTATACGGTAACTACAAGCAATGCCTGCGGAACTTCAACGGCTACGCTTTCTGTATTGGTTAATAATGCCATTGCAAGTTTATCGGCTACAGCCACTACCGGTGCTATCATTTGCAACGGAACAACTATTAGCCTTACTGCAACCGGAACAAATGTGAACGGTTATAACTGGACAGGACCTAATGGCTTTACTTCTACTCAGCAAAACCTAAGCATTAATAATGCAACAGTTGCCGTTACCGGTACTTATACTGTTACCGCTAACAATGCATGCGGAAACCAGACCGCTACTGTTTCGGTTCAGGTAGATACGCTGATTGAAAATCTTACTTCTTCTGCTTCACCCAACGATACTGTTTGTGCCGGTGGAGCTATCAATTTAAATGCCAACGGAACAAATGTGAACACATGGAGTTGGGTTGGACCAAACAATTTTACTTCTGCACAACAAAATGCTTCGGTGCCTAACGCTACTGCAGCCTCCAGCGGAACATATACAGTAACAGCTACCAACGGTTGCGGAAATGCTCAGGCATCGGTTGCCGTTTTGGTAAACGACCCTATTCAAAATGTAACCGCTACGGCTTCGAGCAATGGTTTGGTTTGTAGCGGCAGCAGCATTACTCTTACAACCACCGGTACCAATGCCAACAGCTTTAGCTGGACCGGTGTTAATGGATTTTCTTCCACACAACAAAATCCGGTTATCAATCCGACAACTACCTTTAACAGCGGTACTTACACGGTAACGGTGAACAACGCCTGTGGAAGCCAGAGTGCTTCGGTAACTGTGCAGGTAGATACACTGATTACCGGTCTTGCTGTTTCTGCTTCGCCTAACGACACGCTTTGTGCAGGTGGAACTATCAGCCTTTCTGGTACCGGTGTAAATGTTACTTCATGGAGCTGGAGCGGACCTAACGGGTTTACTTCATCTCAACAAACCACATCGGTTAGCAATGCCCAGTCAATTAACAGCGGAACGTATACGCTTACAGCAACCAACGCCTGCGGAACTTCTACATCAAGTTTAACTGTGTTGGTTAAAACTGCCCCTGCGCTTTCACTTACCATTACCGGACCTGTTACTCCTTGCGGTAATACTAACGGAACTTATACAGTAGCAGCTTCTTCAGATGTTACTTCTTATAACTGGACAGTAACCGGTGGAAACATTACCGGTGGACAGGGAACAAACTCAGTTACCGTTAGCTGGGGCACCGTGGCAGGCACCTATTCCATTTCTGTAACAGCTTCTAACGAGTGCGGAAACGGTTCTACTGCTAACCTTACGGTGGTGGTGGATGTGCCGACCGTTCTTGGAATTGCAGCAACAAACGACACGATTTGCTATAACACTTCTACTGTTTTAACTGCCAGCGTTGCTCCGGTTAGCACTATCGTTAGCTGGTATTTAGACCCGGTTGGCGGAACCGAAATAGGAACCGGTGCCACTTATATAACCGGTGACTTAACACAGACTACTACTTTTTATGCGCAAGCTACTTCAAGTAACGGTTGTTCGAATTTGCAGGGAAGAGTTCCTGCTACAGTTACGGTTACTCCGCTGCCGGTGGTTACTTTAACCAGCGATAAAGACGGGAACAACAATTTCCCTACAGCTTTCCCTAACGAAGTAGTGAACTTTACGGCTATACCTGATTCGTTTGATAATTATGAGTTCTTCTGGAACGGAACTTCTGTTCAAACCGGAACATCCAATACATGGAGTTCAAGCAAGATAAATAACCTGGATTCGGTTTGGGTGATTGCTACGGCTAACGGTTGCGTAGGTCTGAGAAGCGAAGACACCGTTCGCATAGTTGATTTCCCGAATGCCTTTACACCTAACAGCGATGGCGTTAACGATGTGTTCCTGAACGGCTATCAACTTATCATCACCAACCGGTGGGGACAAACGCTGTATGATGGGCGCGATGGTTGGGACGGCAGATACAAAGGCGATAAGGTTTCTCCGGGAACTTACTATTACATCGTAACGCTCGACAACATTACCGACCGGAAGAGCGCGATTAAAGGGACCGTTTTACTCATCGAAGATTAAGAAAGGAACATGAAAAATATTCTAACGACACTCACCTTGTTGTTTACGCTTGTTGTGTGCAATGCGCAAACCAATCTTGAAATGGCAAACGATGCATTCGCTGCCAAAGAGTACACTACCGCGCTCGATTATTTCCAAAAGGTTTTGAAAAAGCCGGAGAAGAAAACCGATTTAGCCGATGTGAATTTTAAAGTAGCTGAGTGCTACCGGTACAACGGAAAATTTGACGATGCTGTTACTTACTACAATCAGGCGAAGGCTGCCGGTTACAGCAATCCGGTTTATTTGTTCCACCAGGGAAATATTTATTTGAAACAAGGCAAGTATGAAGATGCGCAGAAGAAGTTTGAGAGTTTTCTCGCTGCACAGCCGAACGATAAAGATGCTACACGCTTGCTCAACAACTGCAAGTTTGCCATCAACACTGCGCTTGACCCTTGGTTCTATACTTATAAGAATGAGAAAGATTTGAATACGCTTTACAATGATTATGCGGCTGCTCAATTAAAGTTCCTGCTGGTGTTTACTTCTTCGCGCCTTGAAGAGAAAGGCGAGAAGATTTATTCGTTTGACGGGCAGGGTTTTTCTGATTTGTATCAGACCGCTTATTTTAAAGAAGATAAAACCTGGAGCAAGGCAAAGAAAATTGAGGCTATCAGTGCAGAGAAGAATGATGGTGTGCTGGCTTACTGCGAAAAAACAAAAACCGTTTATTACACACGTTGTAACGATGGCAAAACCAAAGACAATTTCTGCCGCATTTACGAAGCCAACTATGATGATGCCACCAACATTTTCGGAATACCGAAACCTATTTCGCTTTCGTTTACGCAGAAGTCTGATATGGAGCAACCGGCTGTTTCTACCGATGGCAACAAACTCTACTTCGCCAGCCGTATGGAAGGCGGACAGGGCGGCAGTGATATCTGGGTAACGTGCAGAAGCGGTGATAGCTGGAGCGAACCGGTGAACGCAGGAAGTATTATCAATACCGAGTTTGATGAAATGTTTCCGGTGATGCATGATTCTGCCCTTTGTTATTCTTCCGAAGGCTTTACGGGTTATGGCGGTTTGGATTTGTTCAGTTCTGCTTATGTAAACGGTGCATGGAGTAAACCTCAGAATCTGAAAACACCTTTCAACAGCAGTGCTGATGATTTCTTTGTGTCGTTTAATGCCGATGGCAAGAGCGGTTATTTTTCTTCGAACCGCACAGGTGGTGCCGGTGGCGATGATATTTATTCGTTCTTCCTAACACCGGTTAACTTAGTAGTAAAAGGAAGAGTAACCGATGTAGACAACAGTTCTCCGCTTGCCGGTGCTACGGTGGTGCTGACTACCGCTGACGGTAAGACCGACACTACTACCACCAACGCTAACGGTGAATACAGTTTTAACCTGGATGCCGATAAGGACTACAAAATAAATGTTCTGAATCCAGGCTACTTCGGTGATTCGAAGAAGCTGACTACGCAGGGAGAGAAGTTCTCGAAGGAGTTTTCTAAAGCCAACGGCAACAATTACGATTTCTCTATCAAGCGCATTCCTAAAACAGAAATCAAGATTGATAATATCTATTATGACCTTGACAGTTTTGTGCTGCGCGAAGAATCGAAACCGAGTTTAGATAAGCTGGTGAAGATTCTGGAAGATACACCGGATGCTTATGTGCAGATTAATTCGCATACCGATGAAAGAGGAAAGCTGGAATACAATACCAAACTTTCGGAGAACCGCGCGAAGAGTGTAGTTGATTATTTAGTGAGCAAGGGCATTAACCCTGCACACTTAACTTCTAAGGGCTTTGGTTTTTCTTCACCGGTTATTAAAGGTGCTAAGACGGAAGAGGAACATCAGCAGAACAGAAGAACGGCTTTTCAGGTTATTCAGAACCCCTAAATCCCCTGAAGGGGACTTAAATCCAAATACAAAAAAGAAATTGGTATGAAAAAAATCTTTACAGCAGCAGCAATCACAATCCTCAGTTATCAGGGATTATTTGCGCAGAACGAACCGGTGGTGGCGCATTTTGCTTATCACACGAATGTGTTTAATCCGGCAGTGAGCGGTAACACGCGCGATATTTATATCGGTGCTTTGTACCGTCAGCAGTGGGTGGGCTTTAAGGAGGCTCCTTCTACTTTTTTGGTGAATGCTTATGCAGGCATTACCAAAATTAAAGGCGGTGTGGGTTTGGTTATCAGCAACGATATGCTGGGCAAGCAGCGGTTTACTACGGCTAAAATTTCTTACGCTTACTCGCAGCGATTGAACGACCGGTCGCGTTTATCTATCGGTTTGGGTATTGGCTTGTTCAACAGTTTTGTAAAGGGAACAGAGTTGATTTATCAGGACCATTACAATGTTGACCAGAGTGCACTGCTTACTAATACCAATAAGTTCAAGGCGTTTCTTTCTGCCGGTATCGAGTTCAGCGGTTACAATACTACTATCGGTTTCTCAGTTTCTAATCTCGACCAGGGTTTAAAGAGTGCCACTCCGTTTAAAGTTCCGCGCCATTATTTCGCTTATGCTAAATACAACTGGGACATTAACACCAAGTTCAATTTAACCCCTGCTGTGTTTGTGCGCAGTATTGATTTTATTGCTCAGGCAGAAGTGAACCTTGCTTTAACCTGGAACAAAAGAATTGTTGTAGGTCTTCTGTATCGCAGCAACGATGCAGCCGGTGCTATGCTGGGTGTGCACATTACCAAGCATTTGCTGGCGAGCTATGCTTACGATTTTAATTTCGGAAAGCTGAGCCCTTACCAAACCGGCTCGCATGAGGTGCAGTTGATTTACCGCATTAACGGTATGAAAGAGAAGAGAACTTTCTATAAATCTCCAAGGTATTTGAATTAAAACTCAACGGGTAAAAGACAAACAAAAAAACCTTCCTCAATCGGGAAGGTTTTTTGTTTTTGATACGCTGATAAATTATTTGCTGCCGCTAAAAGCATAATACAAGGTGCTTTGCCCGGTTTGAGTAGCCGAACCGTTCAGTGTAAGCGCATTGCCGCTCAACGAACCACCACCGCTGAAATGCCAGGTGCCGGTGTAACCGTAAACCGTTCCATCTTCGTTAATGCCTACTGCATTGGCAGAAGTAAGACTACCGTTACCAATAGTAGCGTAGGTGTAATATGCGCCAAGCACATTGGTTTGTAATTCTATTTTAATGGTATTGTCATTTACCTTGGTTATTACCACACGGCTTACATTATTACCACCCGAGGTGCTGCCGTTATAAGTGCCTATCCAGGCGGTAGCTAAATCTTTTTTGCACGATGAAAGAGCCAGTATAAATACGGCCGCAATAAGAGTGAGTTTAATTTTCATAATAGAGTTTGTTTTTGGTTGATGTAAAAATAAAAGAATGAAGTAAAGGTGCAATTGGCAGTTTTAATGTAGCATAACCGTAAACATATTACCATATTGACCGGAGTGGTTTGCCTTGCTCAGATTTACCCAACGGGCAAAAGCATAAACATACTTGCCAAGCATGGCGTAATCAAACTCTAAAACCGGATGTGCCTTTTTAATGATGATGCTGTGCGGGCACTCCTCGGCATGTGCCGGTCTTTTGTCGAGCGAATAGCGAATTTCCACCGCATCGGCTTCGGGGTGCAGGCTGGCCCCGCCATCGTGGTGAGGAATGCAGCAAGAAAACTTAACGCGGCAACCTTCCATGGCCTTGCCGCTCAGGTCTACCCCCACCGTAATAGCCGCGCGCGACCTTCTTAATTTACCCATTTGCCTAATACCTGCGCTGTGCAGCACAGCGGCATTGGTATCGGGATTATCGCGCAGAAACCGGTTCACAAATTTGCGGATTTGCTTTTCGTATGCCGTGCGGAATTTATTGTGTTCCTCGCGCTGCGTGGCGGTGCAATGCTTTTTGTTACCGGTTATAGTATACAGCGTAGCATACTCCGCAGAGGCATCGGAAAGGTCGCTGACATCGGCAGCAGGAAGGTTCCAGGCTGCGGCATAGTTGGTTATGGTGGTGACTAAGGCTTGCTGAAAGGTAAAGAATTCGTTTTTACCGCGAGGGATATAATCTTTTGCCATAGGTGTTCTGTTTTATGGTTAAACTATAAAGCTTACTGCTAAAATAAACAGGCTTTTGGAGAAAACAAAGCTCTTTTTAAAGAAAATATTGCTCCAAGAACTTCTGAATAAGCATTCAGAAAACAGGAATAAGTATTCTGAAAATTACAATGCTTATTCTAAAATTAGAAATAGTTATTCTTAAGTTCAGAATAAGCACTCTTAAAACCTGAATAAGCATTCCGAAAATCTGAATAGTTATTCAGAAGTTGCAGGAAGAATGCCGAAAGGGGTCGGAATCCTTTCGGGGTTTGGCGTATAGGCAGGGGAGGGAATAGAAAAGCCACCGCTGGTGGCAGTGGAAACTCTACCGGAAGGAAACATCCTCTCCGTTATTTTAAGATTGCCTCCATAACATAACACGCCAAACCGGTAAGAACACCGGCAACCGTTCCGAGCGCAAGCATAGGCAGATGCGAAATAAACTTATCGCGTCCCTTTGATATGAAAACCACCAGCGTGGAAAGGAAACCATACAGCGCACCAAAGCCTACTAAACTAAGAAGTGTTGGTGTAGTAAAGAGGTATAAGCCAAAAACAGTAAACATGATTAACAAACCCACTAAAATATTCCTCAGTGCCGAAGCCACTATAATTTCAATTTTATAGGGTTCTTCTTTGGAAAAGAAAACCGTTGCCCCCATAGCCGCGCCTATTATACCGCTTACAAGAATGAGATATAGAAGTGTCATAGCAGATGTTTTTGTTGTTTAGTAAAGTTAGTAAAGTTCTTAAAACAACAATGCCACCGCTGATGGCGATGGCATTGTTCTATTTGCCTACTGTATTTTGCCTACTGCTTACTCGCTTCTACTTAGCCGCAACTCCGCTCAGCACCTTAGCCATAGTTTCGCCAATAGCTGCGGGAGAGTCTACCACGGTTATGCCGCACTCGCGCATAATCTGCATTTTGGCAGCAGCGGTATCGTCTTTACCACCAATAATGGCACCGGCATGACCCATTCTTCTACCGGCAGGAGCGGTTTGCCCCGCAATAAAACCAACCACCGGTTTACGGTTGTTATCTTTTACCCAACGTGCGGCTTCGGCTTCCAGACTTCCGCCAATTTCGCCAATCATAATAATGCCGTCTGTTTCAGGGTCGTTCATAAAAAGCTCAACGGCTTCTTTAGTAGTAGTGCCAATGATTGGGTCGCCACCAATACCAATTGCGGTTGAAACACCGAGACCTGCCTTCACCACTTGGTCAGCCGCTTCGTAAGTAAGCGTCCCGCTTTTGCTCACAATACCAATTCTTCCTTTCTTGAAAACAAAGCCGGGCATAATACCCACCTTGGCTTCGTCCGGTGTAATAACACCCGGACAGTTAGGACCAATTAATCGCGTGCATTTATCGCTCAAATAACTTTTTGCTTTTACCATATCCTGCACCGGTATGCCTTCGGTAATGCACACCACTACTTCTATACCGGCATCAGCCGCTTCCATAATAGCATCGGCAGCAAAAGCTGGCGGAACAAAAATAATACTCACGTTGCAACCGGTAGCCTTGCGCGCATCGGCTACGGTGTTGAACACCGGTTTACTTAAATGCGTTTCACCGCCCTTACCGGGGGTAACACCGCCAACCACATTAGTACCATAGGCAATCATCTGCTCGGCATGAAAGCTTCCTTCTTTACCGGTAAAGCCCTGCACTACAATTTTCGAATTCTTATTTACGAGTACACTCATGTTATGGTTTGTTGTTTCTTGTTTATGGTTAGTTATTACTGCGCTTTAGTATTTAGCATTTCTGCGCAGGTCCTTCAAAAAGTCGGACGCGAATATAAAATCAAAAAGCTCACCGTCAGTAATCTGCATAATCTCGTCCTTGTTTCCTTCCCAGTATTTTAAACCCTCGTGCAGAAAAACAACCTTATCGCCAATACCCATTACCGAGTTCATATCGTGCGTGTTCACCACGGTGGTAATGTTATACTCCTCGGTAATTTCTTTAATCAGGTGGTCGATTACGATAGCCGTTTTAGGGTCAAGACCGCTATTCGGCTCATCGCAAAACAAATACTTAGGGTTCATTACAATAGCGCGGGCAATACCCACGCGCTTCTTCATACCGCCCGATAACTCACCGGGGTATTTTTTGTTGGTGTTGGGAAGATTAACACGTCCCAAACAAAAGTTCACGCGCTCTTTCTTCTCGGCCTCGGTTTGGTTGGTAAACATATCGAGCGGAAACTGCACGTTCTCTTCAACGGTAAGCGAATCGAAAAGAGCAGTGCCCTGAAACAGCATACCAATCTCTCTGCGAATATCTTTCCGTGCATGAAAATTCATCTCGGTAATATTCCTGCCATCGTAAAAAATATTTCCCTCATCCGGTTCAAACAAACCCACCATGCACTTAAGCGTAACCGTTTTACCGGAACCGGACTTACCTATAATCAGGTTGCACTTGCCGTTATCAAACGTAGCCGAAATGCCCTTGAGCACCTGCTGCGTTCCAAAATTTTTCTTTATGTCTCTTATTTCTATCACAGTAAAAGGAAGGCTACGAAGAAGTTTACAATCATCATTACAATAGAGCTCAGCACCACCGCCTGCGTGGAAGATTTTCCAATTTCTACCGCACCGCCCTGCACCGTAAAGCCTTTGTAGCAAGAGATAGAAGAAAGTGTAAAGCCGAACAACACGGCTTTCACCAGCATGATAAATACATCGTAACCGTCAAACCCGTCCTGTACACCGCGAAAGTATTCGGTGGTAGAAAAGAAGTTGCCTAACAAGCCCGCGCCCCATCCTCCTAAAATACCTAACACAACTGCTATTACTACCAGCATTGGTACTACAACAACCGAGGCGGCAATTTTGGGACCGATGAGATAAGCCGGTGTGTTCACACCCATAATTTCGTAAGCATCTATCTGTTCGCTAATACGCATGGTTCCTAATTCCGATGCTATGTTGCTTCCTACTTTACCCGCTAACAATAATGCCGATACAGTTGGTGCTAATTCCAGAATCATCCCCTTGCGCACAATAGATCCAATCCACCACATAGGCACTAAGCTTATACTGCGGAACTGATACGCAAACTGCACCGCACTTACACCTCCAATAAAAGTAGATACAATAGCAATAATGGGAAGCGAGCCTACTCCGATATCTTTCGCCTGACGAAACGTTTCGTTCCAATACATCCGCGCCTTCTCCGGCTTTGCAAATGCCTGACGCATAAGGATAAGGTAACCACCTAACTGCTCGAAAAATTTAACCATAAGTATGCGGCTAAGAAAAGAAAAATATAATAATGACAATGCGATTAGAAGAGAAACTGCTGATTTGAGAATTGATAGTTGTAATTTATAAGTTTGTTGCATGAACAAGAAGATTGTAATAACCGGTGCCACCAAAGGAATAGGCCGCGCCATTGCCGAAAAGTTTGCGAAAGAAGGTTGGTATTTAGCCCTGTGCGCCAGAAATGAAACAGACCTTGCCGGATTAAAGTTCGCATTGGTCAATTCGCACGCTCAAATTCTCACCATGAAGTGCGATGTAAGCAAGAAGGAAGAAGTAAAAGCTTTTGCAGAGAAGATAAACAGCAAGTTTGGTGCAGTAGATATTATAGTGAACAACGCAGGTATCTTCCTGCCCGGTCAGGTTATTAATGAAGCTGACGGCACTCTCGAAACCCTTATAGAAACAAATCTTTACAGTGCCTATCATCTAAGCAGAACATTGTTGCCTGAGATGATTAAAAAGAATACCGGCCATATTTTTAATCTCTGTTCAGTAGCCAGTATTCAGGCTTATCCGAATGGCGGCTCTTATTCCATCAGCAAGTTTGCGCTTCTCGGTTTATCAAAAGCATTGCGCGAAGAACTGAAAGAACATGCTATTAAAGTAACCGCTCTTATTGCCGGTGCCACTTACACCGATTCATGGAAAGCAAGCGACCTGCCGCCCGATAGATTTATGAAACCCGAAGATGTAGCACAAACAGTTTGGGATATTTACCATCTTTCAGCCAATACGGTGGTAGAAGAAATACTGCTCCGACCTATACTGGGCGATATTTAAGGAGCGGTTAATTTTTGTAAACACATTCCCTTGCTTTTTCTTTCTTCGCATCAACCAATTACTTTTATCGCAAATAATAGTCTTATGAAAAAAATCATCGCCTCTCTTTTAGTTCTTACAGTAGTATCAACTTCATATGCACAAACCACCACCGTGGGTGCAAAGAAAGAAGCCACACCGGCAGTAGACCATTCGCATGACGGCCACAATCACGATGCTCCTGCTGCGCAAAGCACCGAAGCCAACAAACCGGCAGCACCAAATCCTAATGCTGCCAAAATCGCTTTCAAAGAAGAAACTTATGACTTTAAAGAAGTTCCCGAAGGTCCGCAGGTAACGCACGAATTTAAATTCAGCAACACCGGTAAAGAGCCGTTGATTCTTACCAACGTGCGCGCGAGTTGCGGATGCACTACGCCAAGCTGGCCTAAAGAACCGGTTCTTCCCGGAAAGGATGCCGTTATTCTGGTTACCTATAACACACAGGGCAGACCGGGGGTATTTAATAAATCAGTTACCATCAACTCAAACAGCGATACGCCCGATAAGATTATTTACATAAAAGGCGAAGTAGTAAAAGCAGAGCCTGAAAAATCAGTACCGGTTGAACAACCGAGTTTGCTTTCGCCAAAAAATTAACCATCTGCTTAGGCAGAAACCAACAGAAATGCTTCGTTTATCAAACGGAGCATTTTTGTTTTCTTCGCGTCCATTATCAAATTATCTAATCGTCACATCATCAAATTGTAGTTCATGCCTAAAGTTTCCAATAAAGGATTAGAAATGCCCGCCTCTCCCATCCGCAAGCTCGTGCCTTATGCCGATACCGCGAAGAAGAAAGGCGTGAAAGTATATCACCTCAACATCGGTCAGCCCGATTTAGAAACGCCCCCGCAGTTTTGGGATAAGCTGAAAACGCTCGATGTAAAAGTGCTGGAGTATTGCCCCAGCAACGGTATTGAATCGTATCGCAAAAAGTTTGCAGAGTATTACAACAAGGCCGGCATGCCTGTTACTGCTGCCGACTTTATGATTACCGAAGGCGCGAGCGAAGCGCTCTCTTTCGGCATGTTGAGTTGTTTAGATGAAGGCGATGAAATTATTATCCCCGAGCCTATGTATGCCAACTACATCGGCTTTGCCACCGTTGGAAAAATTAAAGTAAAGCCTATTCCCACTTCTATCGAAACCGGCTTTGCTCTCCCGCCTATCGAAGATTTTGAGAAAGCCATTACAGCAAAAACCAAAGCCATTCTCATTTGCAATCCGAACAACCCCACCGGTTACCTCTATAGCAAAGAAGAACTCTTAGTGCTCCGCGAAATTTGTTTAAAGCACGATTTGTTTCTGTTTGTTGATGAAGTATACCGCGAGTTCCTCTATGGCGGCAACGCATTCTTCAGCGCACTTAATCTGGAAGGCATGGATGAACACGTAGTAGTGTTTGATTCTATTTCAAAAAGATTTTCTGCTTGCGGAGCGCGCATTGGTGCTATTGTTACGCGCAATAAAGAAGTTCTCGCCTCTGCCCTTAAGTTCGGGCAAGCGCGTCTCTCTCCTAATTCTCTTGGGCAAATTGCCGGAGAAAATTTATTCGACCTCGGGCAAGATTACTACAATGGCATTGTTGCAGAGTATCAAAAGCGCAGAGATGTAATGGTAGAACTGCTGAACAAAATCCCCGGTGTAGTTTGTCCCAACCCCGGTGGTGCTTTTTATGCCGTTGCTTCTTTACCGGTAAAAGATACCGATGCGTTCTGCCAATGGATGCTCGAAAGTTTTGCTTACAACAACGCCACCGTAATGATGGCTCCGGCTTCCGGCTTCTATTCTACCAATGCTTCCGGCAAAAATCAAGTGCGCATTGCCTATGTTCTGAACACCGGTGATTTAACTGCTGCTATAAAATGTTTAGAAGAAGGTTTGAAAGTTTACGCTAAAATTCCTGTCAGCGAGTTAGCGCATTAGAAAACCCAATCAGCGAATTGTATTTAAAATCAACCAAGGGCTTTTCCTCCTTCTTGATTTTTGAGTTGTCGCCTACAAACACCGTATACATACCTGCATTCTTACCGAACTGCATATCGCTGCCGGTATCGCCAACCATCAGGCATTTAGAAAAATCTATCTCCTTGAAATCTTTCTTCGCCTTTAGTGCCATACCAATATTAGGCTTGCGCAATTGCTGCACATCGTTGGCAATTAAATCGGTGGCAGCATAAATAGCATGAATCCGCCCTCCGTATTTGCGCACTTCTTTCAGCATTTCATCATGAATAAACTGCAAATCATTCTTGCTCATCAACTCCTTCCCTACTCCCTGCTGGTTGGTCACCACAATTATTCGCTTAAAAACATTCGAAAGATTTTTCAGCGCATCCAATACTCCTTCCAGAAAATAAAACTCGTCCCACTTCTTCACATAATCGTTCGGGTAATGAAGATTGATTACTCCATCTCTGTCTAAGAAGAGCGTCCAGGTCTTATCAATCGGCAGTTCACTCAGTATCATTCAAACAGTTTTATAAAATCCAGTTGTGCCTTAGTATAATCTTCCGGAATGCCGATATCAATAAAATAGTTTTTGAAAACCTTGCCGTTGATTTGACGAACACTCACATACTTCTCCAACACTTCTTTCTCAAAGGAAAATTTATCTGCGTCTACCCTGTCAAGCATTTCTCTGTTCAAAAGATAAACACCTCCGTTTATCAATCCTTCCTCCACCGGTTTCTTCTCCTCAAATTTTATTATTCGCTCACCTTTCATTTCCACTGTTCCGTAGCGGTCAAAATTCTGCATAGTTTTTAAAGCGAGAGAAATATCTGCCTTTGTCTCCGCATGAAAATCCTTCAATGCATTCAAATCAATATCAAAAAAAGTATCGCCATTCAGCACAAAAGCAGAATCATCCACCAGAGCAAACGCTTTCTTAATTCCGCCACCGGTGCCAAGCGGTTCTTCTTCCCTGCTGTAAACTATTTCAACATCCAGATATTTATCACCGAAATACGCTTCAATTATCTGTGCTTTATAGCCAATAGAAAGAATCGCCTTGTCGATACGCTGTTTAGTGAGGTAAAGAAAAACGTAGTGAAGAAACGGCTTGTTGTTAATCATCGCCATCGGCTTCGGCAAATCATTAATCACCCCTCGGAGACGGGTTCCTAAACCTCCTGCCAAAATAATAGCAGGGATTGAAGGTTGAAGATTGAAGATTGAAGATTGCAAGAGAAATTATTTTTCTGGCGAAAAAAGTTGTTCCTCAACTAACTGACATATTATATGACCAACAAGAATATGGCTCTCCTGAATACGCGGAGTGTCTTTGCTTGGCACATTAAAAAGATAATCGCAACTGTCTTTCATTTTACCTCCACCTTCACCGGTAAAAGAAATAACGTGCATGCCGCGTTGCTTCGCTTCAATTTGTGCCAACAAAATATTCTTTGAATTGCCTGAAGTTGAAATTCCAATCAGCACATCACCTTTTCTGCCATGCGCTTTAATGGCGCGCTCGTAAATCTGGTCGTAACTGTAATCATTCGCCACCGCTGTAAGAAAAGAAGTATTTACATGCAATGCCTCGGCAGGAAGCGGTTCTCTGTCGCTGTAAAACCTGCCGGTAAATTCTGCCGCAAGATGTTGTGCATCAGCCGCGCTACCACCGTTACCGCATAAATATAACCGGTGGCCGTTTTCAAAAGCATTCGCAATAAGCTTAGAAACCTCTTCAATTCGCTTTATAAAAAACTCATCAGCCAGAATTTTATTCTTGACTTCGATAGAAGAGAAAATAATGGATTTGATTTTGCTCATAGCGCAAACATAAAGAAAACAGTTTATCGCTTCTCTATCTTCATTACCATACCGTATTTCGGGCGAAGAGTTATGAGAGGCTCCGGCTCTACTTTAAAGCCATCCTGCAAGCGAAATTTGTATCTGCGGTACATCAGAATCAGAATAATCTGCATTTCCATAATAGCAAAATTATTTCCTATACAAAGGCGTGGGCCTCCGCCAAATGGAAAATAAACGTACCGGTCAATGTTGTTTTTCAGTTCCGGTGCGAAACGTTCCGGTTTAAACTTCAATGGTTCATCCCAATATTTTTCACTGCGATGGAAATACATAATGGGCATTAATACGTTTGTGCCTTTCTTAATCCGATAGCCACCAATTTCATCTTCTTCCTGATTTCTTCTACCAACAATCCATGCCGGTGGAAACAGGCGCATACTTTCATCAATTACCTGACGTACGTATTGAAAACCAAGAACGTTTTGGAAATTGAGTTCAACTCCCGCATCTAACTTCTCATCAATTTCTTTAATCATCTTAGCCTCAGCTTCCGGATTCTGTGAAAGCAGATAAAGTGTCCACGCCATAGCATTCGCGGTAGTTTCATTACCGGCAATAAAAATGGTCATTACTTCATCGCGGAGCTGACGATTATCCATCGCCTCACCGGTTTCTTCATCGCGCGCATCCAGCAACATCGAAAGCAAGTCGCTTTTCGAAATTCCTTCCTTTCTTCTCTTATCAATAATGTCGAAAATTATTTTGTCGAGAATTTTTATCGCTTTGCGTTCCTTTACGTTTGCCGGTGTTGGAAAAAGTGCAGGAAAACGAATAGGTGCATTTAGTTTATCAGTTGCGTATTGATTCAACAAAGTAATCTGCTTACTTATCAAATCAGCTTTATCATCTACTCCATTACTAAAAATTGCCTCCGAAATAATTTCAAGCGTGAGGTTGGTCATTTGCGGAGCCACATCAAAGTATTCTCCGCTTTCCGCTTTCGCTTTCATGCTGTCTACTTCGTGTTGTGCGCGTCTTACCATCATAGCGGTAAGGTCTGCTAACTTTTGTTTATGAAAAGCCGGTTGAGCTAATCTGCGCTGCTTCTTCCAAACTTCCCCTTCGCTGGTGAGCAAGCCATTACCGAGTAAAAGCTTCAGCATATCATAGGCTAAACTCTTGTGATAATTTTTGTTGTTATCTACCAAAACATATTTCGCATACTCAGGTTTTGCAGCAATTACTAAACGCGTTAGCGGTAAGGAAAGCGAAAAAATTTCTCCGTACTTTTTAATCAGACCGGGCATTACTTCATGCGCTTTTTCGCGCAACACATAACCGCTGCCAAACAGCCAGTGTTTTTCTTCCGGAAAAGGTGGAACGGATTTCTTTTTAGGCTCAGTAACAGTTTCCATAATTCTCTATTTCGTATTTACTTCCTGATTGTATTTCCTCCAAAGATAAACCGTTGCCGCAATACCTAAGGTTACCATTATAATAGAAATGACTTCGCTTTGACGGAGTTCCATGTTTCCAAAATGATAAGTATCTCTTCCTCCTAAATCGCGCCATTGCTCAATGGCAAAACGCTGAATGCCGATAAGAATCATGAAGATGGTAAAGATGATGCCTGGTTTGTAAGTCATTTTTTTGCGGATGCTCCAGAGTATAATAAAGATAGTGGTGCACATCAGCAATTCGTAAAGCGGAGTTGGATAAGCGGCATGCGATAAATAAGTACAATGCTCTTCCATGCAATTGGGCAAAACATTTTGCGGCTCTGCATCAATAATGTTGTGCGCATAGTCATTGCTCCACAAAAACTGCGGAAACCACGAAGGCTTGTTGTATGGATTTGCCAAACCCCAATCCCCATCGCCTGAAACATGGCAGCCTATTCTTCCAATACCGTTTGCCAGAATAAAACCAGGTGCTACAGAATCGAAAAAATGAGCGATGCTAAATTTCTTTCTCCATGCATAAATACCAAAGCCGATACCGGCAAAAATCAATCCTCCAAAAACCGAAAGTCCGCTGAACATAGAGCCGAGCGGGTCAGCCCAAAAATTTGCATAGTCACCCGGGTTTTCGAGATAGTTGAAAAAATTGGCACCGGTAACACCAAGCACCGCTGCTATTACTACTAAATCGCCAATTCCGTCTGAGGGATAAATTGTGATTTTCTTTTTTTCAGGCTGTGTAAGTTTCTCCTTGTTTTTTGAATAGAAGTAGTAATAAGCCAAAACACTCCCGCCAATAATTCCTCCAATCCAGCTACCTGAAGCTGATAGCATAAAATCCTTGATAGAAATAATTCCATGGCTCAATTCCGGTCTGTAAGCGATTAGACCGAAAATTTTAAAGAACGCTACGAACCCGAAAAGAAAATAGACAGCAATTTCAGTAGTAGTTGGTGCTTCGCCCACAATTATTTCTGCTTCCTGACCTTTAAGCAAACCTAGTTTTTCTCTTCTGCGCATTTCGGCAACCGCTAAAGTGGCGGCAACAAAAAAACCACAGGCAACAAAAAAACCATAGCTGTATACCGGCAGAAAACGAAAATCTGCCCAGGAGGCATGATTAAAAAACTCGTAAATAAATTCGGTAACTCTTGGATAGCAACGCAGTAAAGTCATGTACTTAGTTAATAGTAAATAGTGAATAGTAAATACAAGTGCGAAAGTGACAAATAATTTGAATGAACGTATTTGTATTTAAGTCCCCTTTAGAGGATTTAGGGGTTTAAGCCAGCGAATATTCCAAATGCTTGGTTCCTTTTACATAACCAAAATCAGAAACCTCATTCAGCCGGATAGTTTGAATCGTGTTCCACATTTCTTCTTCGTAAGGAATCCCCGCTTTGATATAATTGTCGGTAAAACCATAACGGATTCCGTTATCATTTTCTGCTTCGAACAAAACCGGACGTTCAGAGTTTACATGCTCGCTGTAGAATTTGCGCTTTTTCTTTTCAGAAAGTATGCGCAGCATTTTGTTTCGTTCTTTTCTTTCAGGCACCGGAACTATAGGAGTGATATTTAACGCGCGCGTGTTTGCACGCTCGCTGTAAGTGAAAACATGCAGATAAGAAATATCCAGTTCGTTCACGAAATTGTAAGTTTCTAAAAACTGCTCGTGCGTTTCACCGGGAAAACCAACAATTACATCTACACCAATACATGCATGCGGCATTACCGCTTTTATTTTCTCTACCCGCTCTTTGTAAAGCTGGCGCAGATATTTCCTGCGCATCAGTTTCAGAATTTTGTCGCTGCCACTTTGCAGCGGAATATGAAAGTGTGGCATGAACTTGCTGCTGCCCGCAACAAACTCTATAATTTCGTTGGTAAGCAAATTAGGTTCTATAGAAGAAATGCGGAATCGTTCTACTTCTACATTCTTTTCTAATTCTTTTATCAGCAAGTAAAAATTGTCTTCTGTTCTTTCATTGCCATTGGTGGTTTTTCCGTAGTCGCCAATGTTTACACCGGTGAGCACAATTTCTTTTACTCCGGTGGCAGCCACTTTCTTTGCTAGTTCAACCGTGTGTTCAATTGAATTGCTTCTGCTTTTTCCGCGCGCTAATGGAATGGTACAGAACGAGCAAAAATAATCGCAGCCATCCTGCACTTTCAGGAAACTACGGGTGCGCTCACCTTGCGAATACGAATCGGCATAAAAATCTATGTTATCTATATCGCCACTTATAATTACCGGTGCGGTTTGTTCTTCCAGTTGTTCAAGGTATTCATGAATCTTAAATTTTTCATTCGCGCCCAACACCAGATTGACTCCTTTTATTTTCGAAATTTCTTCAGGCTTTAGCTGCGCGTAGCACCCTACAATAACAATCTTCGCTTCGGGGTTCGTTTTTAAAGCCGCTTTTACCACCTGCTTGGTTTCTTTATCAGCGTTCTCTGTAACTGAGCATGTATTAATGATGTAATAATCCGCACGGTCGCTGAATTCAACCTTTTGAAAACCCTGCTCCGTAAGAATGCGGGCAATAGCTGAAGTTTCGGAGAAGTTCAGCTTACAGCCGAGGGTGTACAGTGCTATTTTACGGTTGTAATACATTGGGGCGCGAATATAGGAAAGTAGGCAATGACTATAAGCAGTAGGCAAAAACAGCCAATCCACAAAAGTTTTTGCACATCATTTGAAGAAATAACCGTGTTCAGTTTTTGCAGCCGTATACATTCGTTGCATGGCAAGAAAAGTTCGGGTTGGAGTGTTTGGTGTTGGTCACCTCGGCAAAATTCACGTAAAGCTTCTTAAAGAAATTTCAGGTTACGACATTATCGGTTTCTATGACCCTGATGATAAAAACGCGGATAAAGCCGAAACAGATTTCGGTATTAAGCGGTTTGATTCTGCCAAAAAATTAATTGAGGGTTGCGATGCTATTGATATTGTTTCTCCAACTACAACGCACTTTCAAATAGCCACCGATGCTATTAAAAAAGGCAAGCACATTTTTATTGAAAAGCCGCTGGCTACTACTGTAAAAGAAGCGAAGGAGTTAGTGGAGTTGGTAGATGAAGCGCGTGTAAAAGCAATGGTAGGTCATGTAGAAAGATTTAACCCTGCTCTGCTTTCGCTGAACAAAAAAAATATAAAGCCCATGTTTATCGAGGTGCACCGATTAGCGGAATTTAACCCGCGCGGCACTGATGTTTCGGTAGTGCTTGATTTAATGATTCACGACCTGGACATTATTTTAAGCCTGGTAAAAGCTAACGTGAAAAAAGTTTCTGCCAGCGGTGTGGCCATCCTTTCAAAAAGTCCGGATATTGCCAACGCACGTATTGAATTTGACAACGGCTGTGTAGCGAATGTAACCGCCAGCCGCATTTCGGTCAAGAGCATGCGTAAAATGCGCATCTTTCAACCGGGGGCTTACATCAGCATGGATTTTTTGAAAAAGAAAAGCGACCTGTTCCGCATTGAAGATGATAAGCCTTCTGCCAATGCTGAAGCCAATCACTTCGAAATTGATTTGCCTGATAACACGAAAAAATATATTACTTACGAAACTGCCGAAAAGAAAGATGTAAATGCCATTCAAATGGAATTGGAACTTTTTCATAAATCTATTACCCAAAACAAACCGGTGCCGGTAACCATGCTCGATGGCTACAATGCCATGCATTTGGCGCAGAGCATTCTCGACAAAATCAATGCGCAGATTACGGCAACCACCCCCAAACCTCCTAAAGGGGGCATTTAATCCTTCGCCCCCTATAGGCTGATGAGGTTATTTTTTCCTTTATTCGCAATCTTTTAAAACAAGAAGCGTTTAGGCTTTTACTTATGAAGACTCTCTCCTCTTTCTTTTTTGCCATTTGCCTTTTGGTGTTCGCCTTTTCGGGTTGCAAAATGCCTAACGATGGCATTCCTTTTTATATAAGTATGGATTCGGTTAAGGTTTTGGATGCGGCAAACACCGAAGTATCGAACGGCATTGTAGATGTATGGACAGAAGCCAATACCGATAACGTAGGCGCGTTTGGCTTGCCATGCAATATTCCGGTGTTGCAGCAAAACGATGTGCGTTTTGTGGTAAGTGCGGGAATTAAAGAAAGCGGACAGTCGGGCTTGCGGGTCATTTATCCGTTTTATACAACAGATACTTTTTCTATTACCGCCACACCGGGCACGCAGTATACGCACAAACCGGTTTTTAAATATGTGAGTGCTGCGGAGTTTTCGATTGATGAAAATTTTGATTCGGGCAACTCGTTTGCCGGGGCAACTCCAGTGAACGATTCGGGCTATAACGGAACGCGCTGCGTAAAATTCAGCGTATCGGCTGCTGATTCGAGCGAAATGGTTACAGGATTTGATAAATACGATTTACCCGAAGGGCAGGAAATATGGCTTGAGGTGGATTACAAAAGTGAAGTGCCTTTTTTCATTGGCTTTAACGGATACTTTGGTAGCAACCTGTCTCCTTATCCGGCACCGGTGTTATTTGTTACTGCACAACCTACCTGGAACAAAGTTTATGTAAAGTTCAGCAACTATATAGGTGCTATGCGGGCAGATACCTACAGCGTTTACTTTGAAGCCCTGCGTCCTTACGGTTCAACTGGCGGCAGTGTTTATATAGATAATGTGAAGCTCGTTCATTTTTGAAGTAACTGCATATGAACAAACGAAAATCCATTCTCGGCTGGTATGCGTTCAGCGACTATGTGGCTTCCGTGCTGGCGTGGTATTTTCTTTTCCTGTTCCGGAAAATATTTATTGAGGGCAAACATTTCAATTTCCAACTCCCTTTCAGCGACAGTAATTTCTGGGTAGCCATGGCCATAGTGCCCGAGCTTTGGCTGCTGTTCCATTACCTTACCGGAACCTACACCGACCTTTATAAAAAATCGCGGCTACAGGAATTGGGAAAAACTTTTATCGTTTCGTTCTTCGGCAGCATCATTATTTTCTTTCTGCTCCTGCTCGATGATTACGTGCGCAGGTATTCCGATTACTACCTCACCTTCGCTGTTTTATTTTCGCTGCAATTCTTTTTCACCTTTTGGGGGCGTTTCATTTTACTGTATGTGGTCAAGAAAAATATCTGGAGCGGCAAAGTTGGTTTCGGCACGCTCCTGATTGGCAGCAGCCAAAAAGCAAATGAATTGTATGAAGAAATGAAAAAGGAAGAACGCTCTTTCGGCTTTCATTTCACAGGTTACCTGGAGTTGAACGGCAGCACCAAAAACACACTCACAACCGAACTTAAAGAACTGGGCAAGCTAAGCGATTTGGAAAAAGTGATTGACCAAAACCAGGAAATAGAAGAAGTGATTATTGCTATCGAATCGTCCGAACATCATCAGCTAAACGATATTCTCATTCGCCTTGCCGATAAAAATGTAACCATCCGCATTATTCCTGACATGTATGATATTCTTTCAGGAACTGTGCGAATGAACCACGCCATTGGCGAAGCGTTTATCGAAATTCCTCCTCAACTTTTAAACGAATGGGAGCGAATCACCAAACGCTGGTTCGATGTATGGGCTTCGCTCTTTGCCTTGTTCGCTTCCCTACCGGTTACGCTTTTTGTTGCGCTCAGAATAAAAATGATTGATGGCGGGCCCATCTTTTACATGCAGGAAAGATTGGGACAATACGGAACCACTTTCAGTATTTATAAATTCCGCTCTATGAAGATGAATGCTGAAAGCAGCGGACCACAACTTACACAAGAGAATGACGACCGCATTACCAGCATCGGCAAAACAATCCGCAAGTACCGCATTGATGAATTGCCGCAATTCATCAACGTATTAAAAGGCGAAATGAGTATTGTTGGTCCGCGTGCCGAGCGCAGATATTTTGCCGACCGTATTACCAAACTTGCCCCGCACTATCGTCATGTGTTTAAAGTGCAACCGGGTATTACTTCTTTGGGTATGGTGAAATACGGCTATGCATCAACCGTAGAGGAAATGGTAAAGCGCCTGAAATATGACATCATCTACATTGAGAACATGAGCATAATGATGGATTTTAAGATTATGGTTTACACCGTGCTTACCGTTATTTATGGTAGAGGAAAATAGATTTCCGTCATTGCGAGGCTCTGTGAAGCAATCTCACTTTAACGCAACCTTAGACAAATAATATTTCTTCATACACTTATCTACCCACCACGTTGAATCTTCGCGCACATCAACAACCTGAAAGGTATTTGGAATTACGCTCAGCTTCCTAATCGGGGCACCGGGGTTTCGAAGAACTTCAGTTTGCCTTTGCAAAAAGGATGTTTCATATTTCCTGAAATTATCCTGATGGTAATCGCTGATAATTTTATAGCCGTTTCCGCTATGCACAATTACAAGCACGCTTACCAAAAGTAATATTGCAGTTACCGTTTCATTTTTCAGCACATTCATTTTTTCATGCAGAAGAAATCTTTCGGAAACAGAAAGCAGAAACAAAATCCAAAGTAGAATAAAAGAGAAGAAGACAAAATTGATTGTGCGGTGTTGACCTAATACGCCTGTCGCAAAATACGGAAGAAACGAACCAACAAAAACAACAAAGAGCAAAGCGGTTATGAGCAATCTGTAATCAATCGTTCTGCTCTTTACTTTATCAGCATTCACAATTACAATCAAACTCAGCAACACAAACGGAACATTCAACATCCATTGACCTAAAAACCGAATAGTTTGTGCCGATGAATACAAAAGCGAGTGCAGTAAATCGAAACGATTCTCAAATTCATGGGCACGAACAAAATTACCGGGAGAAAAGAAAACAAAGGCAGAAGATATAATTGCAACGAACGTGAACACAACCAATACTTGACGATTGACCATTGACGATTGACGATTAAATACAGCACCGCATAAGTAGAAACAGGGAATCAGCATTGCTCCTATTTCATTAAACCCAACTACTACAACCAAAAGAAGTAATGATGCTGCTTGAAGAAATATCTTGCCTCTACCACTTGCTGAAAAAGATTTCAAAAGCAATGTAAGTTGAATAAGGACAAACAAGTTGCATAAATGGTAATTCGAGATTCCTATAAACCAGTAAACTCCTTCGGTAATATTTGGTTGATAGTTTAAATAGAAAAGAGTGATGAATAATGAAGCAATAATGGAGATGAGAGAGTCTCCAATAAACTGCCTGATACAAAGCCACAATACAAAGGGGGTAGCTAAAAGCGAAACAAAAATTGCTGACTGATACCAAACTATTTTCCCATTAATAAGCGGATGGAGATTCACCAGCACATCTGCGGTATATCTTCCGTTCCAATACAAATACTGGTTCAGAAATTTCTGCGCAAATGAAATATTTTCCGATGCAGTCCAACCAAAACAAAAGTCATCGGCAAATGGGAAGGCATAAAAACAGATAATGAAATACGGAAGCAATGCAACTACAAGCAGTGAGAGAATAAAATAGTTTAGCTGTAGTTTCACTTACGTAAAGGTGAAATAAAAAAGGCGATTCGAAAATCGCCTTTTTTAATATTTAAGTCTGGGTTACTTCAGTTTGAAAGCATCTTTAACCTGCTTCACATAGTCTAATTTTTCCCATGTAAATAATTCCACTGTCACTTTTTTCTCGTTGTCCTTTCCTTTGTTGAACACCTTAGTCACCGTCTTTGGTTCGCGACCCATGTGACCGTAAGAAGCAGTTTCAGAATAAATCGGGTTTCTCAATTTAAATCGTTGCTCAATAGCATAAGGGCGCATATCAAAAATCTTTTCCACTATTTTCGCTATCTGTCCGTCATTCAATTTAACTTTAGAAGTGCCGTAGGTATTTACAAATAATCCGCAAGGTTTTGCTACACCTATTGCATAAGAAACTTGTACCAAAACTTCATCGCATAAACCGGCAGCTACAAGGTTTTTCGCAATATGGCGTGTAGCATAAGCAGCCGAACGGTCAACCTTACTTGGGTCTTTTCCGCTGAATGCACCACCTCCGTGTGCGCCTTTACCTCCGTAGGTATCTACAATTATCTTTCTTCCGGTTAACCCTGTATCTCCGTGTGGTCCACCAATTACAAACTTTCCTGTAGGGTTAATGTGGTAAGTGATTTTATCGTTGAACAATTTTTGAATAGAAGGCTTCAATTGCTTCTTCACTCGCGGAATGATAATGTCTACTATCTCTTTCTTAATGATAGCCAACATTTCCTTTTCCTTTCCGAAATCATCATGCTGTGTAGAAACCACAATGGTATCTATTCTCACCGGCTGGTTGTTATCATCATACTCGATAGTCACCTGGCTCTTTGCATCTGGGCGAAGATACTTCAACTCTTTTCCTGCTCTGCGCGTTTTAGAAAGTTCCTGCAAAATTTTGTGTGCAAGATCAAGTGCTAAAGGCATGTAGTTGTCAGTCTCACGCGTAGCGTAACCAAACATCATTCCCTGGTCTCCGGCTCCTTGTGCGTTTGCTTTGGCCTCAAAACTCAACTGCGTCGCTTTTCTGTCAACTCCCTGATTGATGTCCGCAGACTGCTCATGAATAGCTGAAAGAATTCCGCAGCTATTTGCTTCAAACATATATTCAGCCTTGGTATATCCGATTTGCTCAATTACTTTTCGTGCTATGTCCTGCACATCAAGATATGCTTTGGATTTCACTTCTCCTGCAAGTACTACCAGACCTGTAGTAACCAACGTTTCGCAGGCAACTTTCGACTGTGGGTCGTACGCTAAAAAGTTATCAATAAGTGCGTCTGAAATCTGATCAGCAACTTTATCAGGGTGACCTTCAGAAACCGACTCGGATGTAAAGAGATAAGGCATGTGTATGTTGATTTTTTAAATGAGGCGTGAAAATAAATAAATGAGTGGAAGTAGCAAGACAGGAAAAAGCAACAGTATGCAATGATTATAAAAGCAAAATGCTCTTTCAAATTTGAAAGAGCATTTTGCTTTTATAGTTCTAAATCAGAATTTACGAATGGTAAAATGGAAAGTAGTTCCCTCTCCTTCTACACTATCAAACCAAACCTCTCCGTGGTAGTATTCTACAATCTTCTTGCAGATGGCGAGACCGATTCCCGTTCCATCATACTCGGTTTCGTTATGCAGACGTTTAAACATTTGGAAGATGGTAGTTGAATATTCTTTCGAGATTCCAATACCGTTATCACTTATTGAGAAAGTGTAATAGTTAAGCGAGTTGGTGTAATTGATATTTATTTCCGGGTTCTCCTTCTTGTTAAACTTTAATCCGTTGCTGATTAGATTCTGGAATACGTGATACATGAGTGATGAATGCACGTTGTTGATTACAGGTAGTTCTTTATTGATATTGATTTTAGCATTGCTTGAATTCAGTTTATCGCGCAGCTCAAAGCGAATAGTACTGACAACATCATTCAAATTAACCGGTATTGGCTTAGGAAGATTAGTTCCTATACGGCAATACGCCAGCACATCGTCAATCAAACGCTCCAACCGTTTTGCTCCGCTTTGCGAATAATCTACAAACTCACGCGCTTCGGGGTTCATGGTGCTGCCGTATTTACTTACCAGCAAACTCATGAAACCGGAAATATTGCGCACCGGTGCTTTTAAATCGTGTGAAATGATGTAGGCGAATTGTTCCAAATCAGAATTAGAACGCCTCAACTCACTGGTCTGTAACATCATCTGACCATTGGAGTTCTGTAACTGCTTTTCGGTTTTGTTGTTGTAATACACAAACTGATAAACCGATAAAAGAAGAAAAGCACATTGCAAAACAATTCCAACTTTCTGCAAAATCTGCTGCTGCTCAAAATCCAGATTGTAATTACTGAAATAAGGAACCACAAAATCGAAAGCATAAATAAGCACCAGCGGAATAACAATACCCATGGCTACAAACCAGACTTTCTTTACATCAAAAATCAGAAACGGAACAATGAGCGAAATAAAGAGATAGTTATAACCCATTACATTGGGTCCTACAAACAAGGTATTGAGAAAAATAAGCCAGTTGAACCCTAATATATAGGTAACCCGCGAGGCAGTTGTTCTACCAAAACTATTTAAAGCCAAAACACCAAGACAAGTAATGCTTAACGATAGCATGGCATACAGCCAGTACCATTTATCCCAAAAAATGGCGAAAGTAAGATACAGCAACGTGCCGAGAAAAGTGATTCCGGCAACGAAATTGGTAATTCGGATATACTTTTTCTGGTTTCGGTCTGTAACCGTATCGGCACCCAAGTTCAGCAAACCGAGATAAACCGACTTGAGCAGATTCATCTCATTAGCTTCTACTTTTTGCGTGTATTCATTTGATTGGTCGGTGAGTGTTAACTCTGAAGTGCTTTCGTAGAATTTTGCCATAGGATTATTAGTTTAAACAAAGTTAACCTTGTGGTTTTACAAAATAGTGAACGAAATGTTACATAAACCTGCTAATAAATCTTCCCTACAGAAGTGATACTTACAAGCACGTTCATGCTTTGTGTGTTCCGACAACTAAATAAACGGAAATAAAAATGGAATTAGATACTGAATTGAATGAGCCAATCAGTTAAGAAAGGTTTAGCGTTGGGATAAGGGGGGGTGCTTCGCTGCGGAAACCTCCGCGGGGTTATTGTGCTTTACCGCCTTCAGCGCAAACTATTACCTTATTGTTCAGGCACTCTACAAATCCACCGCTGATAGTAAAGTTCTTATCGCCCGAGGCTGATTTTACTTTTACCGTGCCGTTGCCGAGAGCTGAAATAATAGGCGCGTGCTTATCAAGAATTTCAAATAAACCATCTACACCCGGAAGTTGTACCAAAGTGGCATCTCCGCTGTAAAGTTTCTTTTCTGGTGTAAGTATATCGAGAGTCATTTTTAATTAGTTAGTGGCGAGTGGTTAGTGGCGAGTGGTTAGCATCGTAGTTTTTACTACTTACCACTCGCCATTTACTACTTGCTATTTTCCTGCTTCCGCAATTAGTTTTTCTCCCTTCGCAATTGCTTCTTCAATTGAACCTACCAGGTTGAAAGCCGCCTCAGGATATTTATCAACTTCACCATTCATAATCATGTTGAAGCCTTTGATAGTTTCTTCTATTGGAACCAATACGCCCTTCAAACCGGTGAACTGCTCGGCAACGTGGAATGGCTGCGACAAGAAACGCTGAACACGTCTTGCGCGGTGAACCACCTGTCTGTCATCTTCGCTCAACTCATCCATACCAAGAATGGCGATAATATCCTGTAACTCTTTGTAACGTTGAAGAGTTTCTTTTACGCGCATGGCGCAATCGTAATGCACATCGCCCAATACGGCTGCTGAAAGAATTCTTGAAGTTGAATCCAACGGGTCAACCGCAGGGTAAATTCCAAGCTCGGCAATCTTACGGCTCAATACCGTTGTTGCATCTAAGTGGGCAAAGGTTGTAGCCGGAGCAGGGTCAGTCAAGTCATCTGCCGGAACGTAAACCGCCTGAACCGATGTGATAGAACCACGCTTGGTTGAAGTAATACGCTCTTGCATTAATCCCATTTCAGTAGCCAAGGTTGGTTGGTAACCTACCGCAGATGGCATACGGCCTAAGAGAGCCGATACCTCTGAACCCGCTTGTGTAAAACGGAAGATATTATCGATAAAGAAGAGAATATCTCTTCCGCCTTTTGCATCATTCTTGTCTCCGTCACGGAAATACTCGGCAATAGTCAACCCTGATAAAGCCACACGTGCACGTGCACCCGGTGGTTCGTTCATTTGTCCGAACACTAGGGTTGCTTGAGATTTTGCTAATTCAGCAGCATCTACTTTGCTCAAATCCCATCCGCCTTTTTCCATGCTGTGTTTGAATTCATCACCGTATTTTACCACATTACTTTCAATCATTTCACGTAACAAGTCATTTCCTTCACGGGTTCTTTCACCTACACCGGCAAACACTGAAAGACCTGCATAAGCCTTTGCAATGTTGTTAATCAATTCCATAATCAATACCGTCTTACCTACACCTGCACCACCGAACAAACCGATTTTTCCTCCTTTGGAATATGGCTCGAGCAAGTCGATAACTTTAATACCGGTATAAAGAACTTCAGATTCTGTAGCCAAATCTTCGTAAGCCGGAGGCATACGGTGAATAGGGTAACCGCCTTCTTTGCTCACCGGTACGTTAATACCGTCAATAGCCTCACCAATTACATTGAACAATCTTCCTTTGATAGACTCGCCCACCGGCATGGTGATTGGCGCACCTAAGTCAACCGCGCTCATTCCTCTTCTCAAACCGTCTGTAGAATCCATTGCCACGGTACGAACACCGTCTTCGCCTAAGTGCTGTTGAACTTCTAAGATTACTTTTTGACCGTTATCGCGGGTTACTTCTAACGCGCTTAGAATGTTTGGAAGCGAAGAACCTTCTGCTTCAAAACTAATATCCACTACCGGTCCGATAATTTGCTTGATTTTACCAACGTTTGCCATCTATATATTGATTGTGTTTTTTAAAATGCGCCTGCCTGTCGGCAGACAGGGCGCGAAAATAGACGTAAAACTCAATTTTCAAAATGATTGTGGAGAAGAGAGTTTGCAGGTAGAAAAAACAAGCCTGCAATCAGGCACTCAGGCTGGTGTAACGGCTTTATAGTTTCCTCAAAAAAATGACAAAACCATGACAATTGAAACTTGGAAATAACGTTAGTGGTGCTGTATTTTTACCAACCATGAAAACACTACCCTATGGAAGAGAAAACCATCCTGATTGGCGGCATTAATTTTGGCATGCGCCAGTTTGAAGTAATGAAAGTTGCCATGACCGGTATATCGCGCAAGGAAATGGCTAAAGCCCTGAACATGCCCGATGAAACTTTGAACACCCACATGCGCTACGTCTTTTTAAAAACAGGTGTGGGAAAAATTACCGAGTTTATTAACTGGGGACACGCTAACGGCTTTGACAGTAAAGGCAGTTACACGCCTAAGAAAGATTGAAAGGGATTTGTTGATGGTTGGGCGACCGGCAATGAAAAGCGCGTCATTGCGAGGTAGGCTCTGCGGACGAAGCAATCTCCCAGCGAATGAAGGGATTGCTTCGCAGAGCCTCGCAATGACGCATTCTTCGTATTGCACCCCAATAAAACAATCTCCCCCAAAACTCACCAACAAAAAATGGTTAATCAGAATTGATTACCCCTTTCTGATTAACCATTCTTTGCGCCTCGCTTTTGCAAAATGCTGTTCTCTTTTGCACAATCGTTCATTGAAATATGGGTAGCTGAAACACACGCGCCAAACGTTTCAGCAGTAGTAAATTTAATTTTAGCAAGGGGCAGAGAAGTTCTGCCTCGCGGAACTAACCTTCGTCCTCACGGAAACAAGTTAGTTCCTAACGGAAGCAAGTTCCGTCCATCAGGAAATAACTTAGTTCCTCGCGGAAATAAGTTCCGTCCTTCAGGAAACAATTTAGTTCCTGCAGGAGATAATCTTCGTCCTTCAGGAAACAACTTAGTTCCTCACGGAAATAAGTTGCCAACCTCTCCTTATTTTTTAAAAACCACGGTTAAACATTTTTAAACTCAAAAATCTAATCTCATGCCTACAAGAATATCAACATCCATTCCAGGTTTCAATACCTACATCACCAACACCGGCACTTATGTAGCCGCAGGCACCCCTACTACCAACGGTGCGCGCCTGGGGCTTAGCCCAACCAACATTACCGATTGGGAAGACAAGAAAACCTATTGGGTAGGTACCCTTTACCCTAAATACAGCGACCCGCTGCAAAGCACTGCTGCGGTAAAAGAGGCGGTTAAAAATTTTATGAAAGATTTTAAAACCTTCGCTCAGCCGCTACTGAACATTATGGCTGCAAGCCCTGGTGCAGTGGAAGCAGATGAGGCGGTTTTTAACTTTAAAATAGGCCGTGCTGTGCCTTCGCACAGCACTACGCCAATCAGCGAGGTGGTGGTGTTTGATGCCCGCCCAATTGGCGGGGGTGAACTTAAATTCAGCTGCCGCACTGCTCACGATGACCACCGCGCCAGCAAGGCAGAGGGTGCGGATAGTGTGCAGTTGGCGTATATGGTGGTTGTTCCGAACGACAATCCAACGCCCCCACCACCGGGCGGTGGCGATGATATACCTACCCCCAACACCAAGGGTATGGCAAAAGAAGTTTTTACCAAATCGCAGTTTACCTTCCATGCCGGTGTAGATAATGTAGGCAAACGCATGGTAGTATTTGCGCGTTGGTGGAATACTAAGCATCCCGAACTGGCAGGCCCGTGGAGCCCTATTAGTATTGTGGTAATTGCGTAAACCTGTTTTTGAAATGAAGCCCGCTCCCGTAAGGGGCGGGCTTTTTTGTTTTTAGTTGGGTGAGGAAAAAGTGTAGATTTAATTTCGTTTATTTAATAACTAAAAAGCAATCCATGAAAAATCTTATCCTTCCAATTGTCCTCGGCTTACTTTTAGCATCATGCGATAGAAATCAAACAACACAAATTGGAGAAAACACATTTGTTCGAGGCGACAAAGTGTATCGTGTAATTGATAATGAAATAAACGAGATTGGTGAACTTTCTAGCAAGGCAGTTAGGAAATTTGAAGTTTTGAAGCCTACTGAAAAAAACTATGGAAATCATACATTATCGTATGTTAAGGAAGGCGCTTCGACACAATTAGATGCCCTCTACAGAGGTAATTTTTTGTATTACCGTTTGACACTTATAAATTTTACAGATTTAAAGAGCGGGTATAACCCTGGTGTATTTACTATAGAATTCATGGATGATTTTGGCTTTATAATTCATACTGCACAAGTTCCAACTAATGAATTAATCGGAATGGTGGGTGCCAATAATGAAGTTCAGAGTTATGTATTTAACGGAAAGACAGAAATGAGTTCGGATATCAATAAGGCCATTAAAGAATATTCTGTTTCTTCTACAGTAAAGGCAAAAAGTAAATCCTCTTACAACCCTTGGTATTAAACTCATTAATCAAAGAACATTCGTTCAGATAAATACAAAGCCCGCGCGATAAACGCAAAGGCTTTTGTATTTCATCAACTCAATCTGCTAATCTCCTACTTAACATTCAAACTGAAAACTTCAATCCGGTGCTTATTTCGGTGTTTGATATAAACGGCAGAAAAATAAGCGAGCAGAAATTTGCTCCGCAACTCGATGTGAGCACACTTACCTCCGGCATTTACTTTATTGAGCTAAAAGGCAACGATGCCATTGCGCAGAAAAGGTTTGTAAAGATGTAGGAGTGGAAGATAAGAGGAAGATGCTACCGCAAGCGTAGCCGATTGGCCATAACAAATAAATAATAAGTGCTTGTAATTATTCATTCTCTGCCTCCACTTGCGGAAGGTGATTGAGCGGAATTCTTTTCTTGTGGAATTCTTTTTTGTAGTCGTTCACATTTACACCGGTTACCTGTTTAAACTGATTGGAAAGATATTGCACACTGCTGTAACCCATCATGTGCGAAATTTCACTCAGCGTAAGTTCACCGTAACTGATTAGTTCTTTCACTTTCTCCATCTTAATCTGAATGACATACTTCTCGAGCGTAAGATTGGTTTTATGCGAAAATATTTTGCTCAGCACGTGATACGGCTCTCCTAATTTCTGACTTAGATAATCGGAGTTGCGGAGAATAGTATTGGTGTTGTTGCCAAAAAAAATAAGCTGGATAATAGATTGCTTAATCTGCTCTACCAGCTTATCTTCTCTTTCATCAATAATACCAAAGCCGCTGTTCTGCAAAATCTCATTGATTACCGAAAGGCCAATCACCTGCTCGTTATGACTGATAACTGCTTTACCTAACTCCACATGGTCCACTTTTATAAAACCGGTGCGCTCTAATTCCCATCGCACTACTTTTACGCAACTATCACACACCATATTGCGGATGTGTATGGTGGACTGCTTTGTATTAAGGCTTGCCGGTTGCATAAAAAATTATTCCGTGAATTTAGAAACGAATTCGGTTTTGACTAAAATATAAACGTCCCGCAGAATTGCGGGACGTTTATATTTTGAATAGCTTTTACTTAGAACAAATTCAGCAAGCTACGCATAGCTTCCCAGCTTGAGCCTTCTACACTGAATGCAATAATTGCCCAGATTAAAAACGAGAACGGAGCAAACACCGTGATGATGAACCATTTTTTCTCGTGCTTTAAGTGCATAAAGGTTCCCATAATAAAATACACCTTAATGATAGAAGCAATTGCCATTATCATATTGATGAAAATTTTTCCCTTGGCTTCAGCACCCATAAAATGGTCGTAGCCTATGGCAATACCAACTTCAGCAATAGTTACTGCCGAAAGGATGATGATGGTTTTCATCACATCTTTCTTGCTGTCGTTATACTCATCTACTGTCCAATGTAAGTGCCCTTGTACCGGTTCATCGAAATTCATATGCTATGTTTTTTTACGTTTTCTAATTATTGTTTTCTCAAAGTCCCCTTTAGGGGATTTAGGGGTTTAAAGAAGATAAAAGCAAAGGAATACATATACCCAAACTAAATCCACAAAGTGCCAGTAGAGACCAATTTTTTCAACCATCTCGTAGTGGCCAACTTTATCAAATTTCCCATTTGCTGCCGATACTGCCAACCAAGTGTTTAATACCACTCCACCCAACACGTGCATACCGTGGAAACCGGTGATGACAAAAAACAATTGACCGAAGTTTTGAATTTTAGTAGTTGCTGCAACCGTAGTTGGAGTCATACCTTCGCTAATTAAGTGAGTCCACTCTAAATACTGGCAACCTAAGAATCCGATTCCACAAAGAATAGTTGGAATCAAAAATTTCACCACACCATCTTTATTCATCCGGTAACCTTCCTGCACCGCACGCACCATAGTCCATGAACTCAAAATTAGCAGGAACGTCATAAAACTCACGAACACTAATGGCAATTTCAAATGCTCTAAACCATGAACAGGTATAGAAGAAAATACTTCTGCCGGTTTAGGCCAGTGCGTAGATTGAGCAAAACGCAAAGCCGCGTATGCAATCAAAAAAGATGCAAATGTGAATGTATCGGAGATGAGGAAATACCACATCATTACTTTTCCGTAACCCACTTTAAAGGGCGATGCTCCGCCATCCCAAAGTTGTTTTACGCTTTCCTCCTCATGATGACCTGTAGCTTGTGCTGACATATCGAAATTTTAAATTTTTATTTTATAACTCTATCTATAATTCAACCAAAAGAACACATACAAATAAACCCATACTGCATCTACATAGTGCCAGTAACTTACCAGCAATTCTAAGTTCAGTTGCCGCTTGGGGTTTATGATATCGCGCAATTCATAAATCGGATCTTTACGATTACGAACTGCATGAATCAAAAATACCAGCATTACTACCAAACCGGCAATAATATGCACCCCGTGCGCTGCAGTTATTACATACAGAAAAGACCCTGAAAGGTTTTCCGTCAATGTCATACCGCCATGCACCATTACATTCCAACCGGTTAGTTGTAACGCCAGAAACAAACAACCCAGCAAAAACGAAAAGAACATCAACCATCTGAACTGAACAAACTTCGCTTTGCGATAACTAATCAATGCCGCATGAATGCAAACACTTAAACTGATTACCGTAATAGTGCTGAAAAGAAAAACTGTTGGTAGTCTGAAATTTTCCCAACTGCGGTAATCTCCTTTCTTAACTAACAATGCGCTGGTTAAAGCTGCAAAGAACATCGTCATCGAAGCCATCGCAATCCATAGCGCAAATTTTTGCGGATGAACACCGGTGTATTCGGTTTTCTCTTTTAATATATCCTGTTCACTCAAAGTAACGCTCATATTTTTCCAATCACCAACGCCAACTGCACTACCGGCAAATACAGAAACGAACCAAACATCAGCACTCTTGCTGTTTTGTCTTCACATTTTCTGTAATGCTGCCATGCCATCCATAAAAACACAACACCAGCTGCTGCAATAAAAATATTTCCAACTATCCCTACCCAATTATAGAAGTACGGAATCATAGAAACCAATAAAAGCATCATGCAGTAAATAACATTCTGAATGGCACTCATTCTTGTTTTTCCGCTTGCTGAAGGCAGTAACATAATTCCCGCTTTTTTATAATCTTCATATTGTATCCATGCAATACTCCAGAAGTGAGGAAACTGCCAAATGAATTGAATGCTGAATAAAACCACTGCTACAAAATCAATAGCTCCAGTTGCACATACATAACCAATCATAGGCGGCAATGCACCGGGTATAGCACCAACAAAAACCGCAATAGAAGAAACTCTTTTAAGCGGAGTATAAACAAACGCATAACTCAACAACGAAATAGCGGAAAGAACTCCTGCTGTAGGATTAAAAAAGTAGGTAAGAATAATGATTCCTGAAATTCCCATAGCACCTGCTGCAAGAATGGCTTCCAGCATGTTCATTCTTTCTGTAGGTAACGGACGGCTTTGCGTGCGGGTCATCAACTTATCAATATCTCTCTCAATAATCTGGTTGATAGCATTTGATGCACCGGTCACTAACATTCCTCCTAAAGCTAATAGAACGATATTGGTAACGCTGATTAAAACAGGCGATGCAAATAAATAACCAATCACCGCTGAGAACACTACGAGAAAGCTAAGGCGGAATTTAGCCAGCATAGCATAGTCAGTCAGCTTCTGAACGAAGATGTTTGGTTGTTCTAATACTATGTTTTTTACTTCTGCCACTTCGGTTATTTAATCTGCTTTTTAGTTCTCAATAATTATTCGTGCGGAACTTCACCGGGTTTCAATGGCTCGTCTTGCGGAATGAATTCTCTTCCGTTTACGCTGTAATCGTATGGCCAACGGTGAACTGTTGGAATATCCCCTGGCCAGTTTCCATGTAATCTCTCAATAGGCGAAGTCCACTCTAATGTGGTAGTTCCCCAAGGATTTGCATAGTCATGACCATCAACTGTTTTTTCTGCCGCTACTTTTCTTCCTTTAAAAATGCTGTAGAAGAAGTTGACAACAAAAATAAGCTGCCCAGCAAAAACTATGATAGCTGCTATACTGATAAACTCAGCAAGGAAGTTAAAGTTGTTGAACGTTTCGAAGTTTGCGTAGGTATAATATCTGCGCGGAAGACCGGTCATAAAGTGCATAGGGAAGAAAATAGCATACGCACCAATCAGGGTAATATAGAAGTGAATCTGACCGAGTGTTTCGTTCATGTATCTTCCATACAAACGAGGGAACCAGTGATAAACACCGGCAAACATTCCGAAGAAAGCAGATACTCCCATTACAATGTGGAAGTGCGCTACCACGAACATTGTATCGTGCAATTGAATATCAATAGCAGAGTTTCCAAGAATAATTCCTGTCAATCCACCGGTAATGAACATAGATACGAAACCGATAGCAAACAAAGCAGGGGTCACTAATCTTACTTTTCCTTTCCATACCGTTCCAATCCAGTTAAACACTTTAATAGCAGATGGAATCGCAATCAACAAGGTAAAGAGGGTAAACACCGCGCCTAAGTTCGGGTTCAAACCGGTTACGAACATGTGGTGCGCCCATACAATAAACGACAACACCAAAATGGCAAGAATGGAAAATATCATCGCCTTGTAACCGAAAATTGGTTTGCGTGATTGAGTAGAAAGAACTTCTGAAACCAATCCCATAGCAGGAAGAATTATAATGTAAACTTCCGGATGACCAAGGAACCAGAATAAGTGCTGGAACAAAATTGGTGAACCGCCTTTGTAACCTAACAGGTTTCCGTTAATGATAATATTGTTCAGATAAAAACTTGTATCGAGCAAACGGTCAAATTCTAAAAGAACGCAACCGGCTAATAAAGCGGGGAAAGAAAGCACCCCGATTACAGCGGTGAACATCAACGCCCAAATAGTAAGCGGCAAACGGAACATGTTCATTCCTTTTGTGCGCATGTTTAATACTGTTGCAATATAGTTCAAACCACCAAGTAATGCTGATATGATGAATAAGGTCATCCCTAAAATCCATAAGTCAAATCCAAGACCGGAACCGAGATTCACAGATGTATCTCTCAATCCATTGATTGGCGGATAAGCTGTCCATCCACCAGAGGCAGGACCGGTTTGAATAAAGAAAGAGAAAAACATAACCACACCGGCACCAAGGAAAAACCAATACGATAACATATTAATAAATGGCGAAGCCATATCGCGCGACCCAACCTGATAAGGAATTAAGAGGTTCGCAAATGTTCCGCTCAAACCACCGGTTAATACAAAGAATACAAGAATAGTTCCGTGCATAGTAACCAAGGCATAGTAAAACTCCTGGCTAATCTTTCCGCCCTCTGCCCACTTACCTAAAAATGTCTCAAGAAAAGGAAAAGTTTCGTTTGGCCATCCAAGTTGCAAACGGAAAAGAATAGAAAGCAAACCACCTACAATACCCCAGAAAATTCCGGTAATCAAGAATTGCTTGCTTATCATTTTATGATCCTGGCTGAAAATATATTTCGTCAGGAACGTTTCTTCATGATGGTGCTCCTCATGTCCGTGAACATGTTCGTGGTGAGTAGCGTGTGCTGTTGCGGTTTCCATTTCTCTTTATTTATTTCTTCTTGTAAATTATTTTTTCTCCAACATAGCTGTCGGTTTCTTTGGTTCTTCCTTTGTAGTTGTATCAACAGCAACCGGTACTTCTGTAACCGGTGGTGTATAAATTGCAGTTTGCTTTGCAAACCACTCATCGTATTCTTTTTGCTCAACTACTACCACATCGCGCTGCATACCGTAATGCGATTTACCGCACAACTCAGCACAAGCCAACTCGTATTTAAATGTCTGCCAACGCGGCTGCCCGGTTTCAGGGTTGATAGTTTGCCACCAAGGTTGTGTACTTAAATACTGCTGCATTTCTACAGTAGTCATAGTTGGAACAAAATAAAACTCTGTTGGAATGCCCGGAACACAATCCATTTTTACACGGAAGTGAGGCAAGAAGAAACTGTGCAACACATCCTGTGCGCCTAATTTCATCAACACCGGCTTGTTCTTTACTAAGTAAAGTTTATCCGCCATAAAATCGTCATGGCTCTTTGGGTCTTCCCAGTTAATACCTAATTCGTTGGTTGGCGAAACGTGTGCTTGATCAATAATACGCTCTCCGAATTTTCCGTCTTTACCTGAGTAGCGAAGCATCCAGTTAAACTGCTTACCGGTAGCTTCAATCACCATCATGTTTTTATCGCGTGCATCCGGATTAAAAATTCTCATCCACTCATACATACCCATTGCAATTAATACAGTAAGCACAATAGCAGGAATTACCGTCCAAATTACTTCGAGTGTATTGTTGTGCGGATAGAAATACGCTTCATGTCCATGACTTTCATTGTAACGGTAAGCAAACCAAAAAAGCGCGATGTGTGTTAGAACAAACACAATCAGGATAATAATCATGGTAACGTTAAAAAGGTAGTCGGTATTAACTCCATGAATAGAAGCCGCCTTCGGTACCATTACGGGCATCAGTATTTTAAAACACATAGCCGAACCCACAAGCATGAAAACCAAAAACGCGAGTAAAAAGTAACCATTCCATTTGCTCTGGTTAGTGAAATCTACTTTCCCGTTTTTCAAATCGGCAGTGAGTTCGCTGGCTCTTGCAATTAATACAAGCACTACAAACAACAATACAACCGTGGCAAAAGTTAAAAATGCTATCATGATAATTTTATTTCTTTCGGTTTTTCAAAAAATCAATTACGAATACGTTACTACTAATCTCTCGTTCTCTTTCAAGTAAGGATCATTCTCAGGAATAATTGGACGTTTAGCCAAGTTGCGGAAGAATGCAAAAAGGAATGCGCCTAAAAATCCGATGAATATCAGCAACTCTCCTATTCCTATTGCTGCAAAATTTGTAACGGGTGCTTCTGCTCCGTGTCCTTCTGCTGCTCCATGCGCGCCATGTGCTTCTGCAACTGTTCCGTGTTCGCCATGCGCTTCTACAGCACCATCATGTTTTACTTCCACTGTTACTTCTTCTTTGTTTTCATGAGCAGGCGTTGCATCTGAAGTTGCAGCCGGATGTTCATCATGCTGTGCATACAAAATAACTTTGTCAGTTTGAACTTTTGCATGATGACCATGTTGTAATTCTTTGTTCCAATTTGGTTCCACAAAAGTGTAATTGAAAAAATCTACATAGTGACCGAAGATTAGCAACATCGAACCAAAGCCAATTATTTTAAAATTTCTCTTTGCGCTTCTCTTAATCAAGAAGAATAATGGGAAAAGGAAGTTTACAATCAAAGCTCCGAAAATGGTCACCTTAAAATAGCCTTCTCCAAATCTCTTCACCCAAAAAGAAGTTTCTTCCGGAATGTTAGCGAACCACTGTAACATAAATTGATCGAACCAAAGGTATGTCCAGAAGATAGAGAATCCAAAAAGCAATTTTCCTAAATCGTGAACGTGGTTTTCGTTTACGCGGCTCATGTAGCCTTTCGATTTTAAGTAGATAACCAAGAGAATGGTCATTGCCCATGCAGCGCAGCCGTAGCTGGCAAAATTGTACCATCCAAAGAGTGTAGAATACCAGTGTGTATCTAAACACATAATGTAATCCCAGCTTGCGGCTGATTCAGTTACAGCAAAAGTTACAATGAAGGCTGCGGCTAATAATTTTGATTGCTTGTAAACCTTAGGGTCTGTTTGATCAGTACGAGCGAAGAACTTATTCATTCCCCAAGAGAATAGAGCCCAAAGGAATGCGTAAGCTACCAAGCGACTAATCCAAAATACCGGTGCAAAGAAAATTACTTTGGTAGTATGGTTTTCAGCTACCGGTGTTTCATGAAGAATATGTTTTACGTGGTCATACAAAGTATGAACATTCAATAAACCAAGCACAACAATCAACACTAAGACAAAACCACTTACACGTACAAATGCGGCAAGCGAAAGAAAAATTCTCTTTACCAAAATGTGCCAGCCTCCGTAAGCCAATGTACCCGCAGACACTGCAAACATTCCGAAAATAGAGATACCGGTGAAGTAATAAGTGTTCGCTAAAATGTTTGACCAAAGGCGAGCATGACTATTTTCAGGATATAAAAAGAAGACCAACGCTAAACCAGCCAAACCGGTAAGCATCATTATGAAGAGTTGCTTCTTCAGTTTGTCGGTAAATTCAAAAGTTTCGTTCATCGCTTATCTATTTTCAGTTTCTTGTAACTATTAATTATTTCTTTTCTGCAACAGGTTCAGTTTTAGCTACCGCTTCACCGGTTGCTACTGTAATTCCTGCTAAACTTTTAATATAATGAATCACCTGCCATCTTTCGTTTACCGAAAGTTGGAATCCGTAACCTCCCATCATGTTCCTTCCGTAACTTACGCTGTAAAAAATTGCACCATCTTTCAATGTGGGAAGGAGTGTTTTATATGGTTGGGGACGAGAAGTAAAAGGCCCATCACCACCACTTGGTAACTCAATCAATTGTCCATTCCCTTCGCCTTTCTCACCATGACAAGGCGTGCAATTAATTCCATACAATCTTTTTCCTTCAGCTAAGTTTTCAGCAGAAGCCTCAAGTGGATCCTGGATTTCATTCGCAGCACGAGCTTTTTCTTCATCCTGCTTAGCCGGATCGTGCGAGTAATGGTTCTTAGCCACATAACTCATCAACAGAGCCTGATTGGTTTTAATTTTTACATCGTCCGGAATAAAGCCGTAAGGAATAGTTCCTTCCACCGGTTTACGTGCACTCATATTAACTCCTTCGGGAGTTGCAACTTCGCTCGCTGAATACGTTTCGTATGCATTCGAGTAAGTCATGTCGGGCATGTAAATTCTGCCGGTGTGGTCTTTTCCTGCACGGTCGCATGAAGCGAACATGATTGCTACCGCAACTACAGGAACCAGTTTTATAATTTGTTTTTTCATTGTCGAACTATTCAATTTCTTTTTGTTCTTAATTCGTAATTCTTACAAGCCTTCGTTTTCGGAAAATACTTTGTCTTTCACTTCTACCGCACCTTCTTTAGCGCATAAACTTTTGATATCGCTGATTTGCTGTGCAGAAATTTTTTCTGCATCAAACACTAAAGCAAAACGGTCATCAGTAGTTCTCTTGTCATAAATTCTTGGAACACGACCCGGCCATAATTTGTTACGCACTAAGTAAGTCAGGGTCATTCCCCATGCAGCAAACAATACAGTTAACTCAAAAGTGATAGGAATAAAAGATGGAACAGGCCAATTAGGTTTACCTCCGAAGTTGATAGGATAATTGGTGGTCATTACCCAGGTCATAAAGGTAAGTGCCAACGTAGTACCGGTAGCTCCGAAGAAGAAGCCGGCAGTATGAAGGCGCGTTTCTTTATAACCGAGCGCATCTTCCAATCCGTGAACCGGAAAAGGAGTTAAGCTATCGTAAATTTCAATGCCCTTTGCGCGAATGTGCTCAATGGCATGAAGGTAAACCTCCTCGTGGTCCCAAAGACCAACAACGAATTTGTTTGGAGTTGTTGCTGCTGCGCTCATGTATATTGAATTACTGTTTTCTTAATTACTGATTAATTACCTTTTGAATCTTTATCTAACGGACCAACTGTTTGAAAGCCCATAAATCCTCCGTGTGTTGCTTTTTCTGCCTTTGCTCTTTCTGCTTTCGCTACTTCAGATGAAATTCTGAAAATTGCTTTCACTTCCGCAATTGCGATGGTAGGGAAGAAACGAGAGAACAATAAGAATAAGAACAGGAACACAGAAATTGAACCGGTGTATATTCCAATGTCAACCCAGGTTGGTGAAAAATAAGCCCAACTTGATGGAAGATAATCGTCAGCCAAAGAGGTAACGATGATTACAAAACGCTCGAACCACATTCCGATGTTCACGAAGATGGAAAGGATAAAAGTTACCCAAAGATTTCTGCGCATGCTTTTAAACCAATAAAGTTGCGGAGAAAGAACGTTGCAGCTCATCATGGCCGCGTAAGCCCAAAGGTATTTTCCGAAAATACGGTTGTAGAATGCAAACTGCTCATATAAGAAACCTGAATACCATGCAATGAACAACTCGGTTAAGTAGGCTATACCAACTATTGAACCGGTGAGAACAATAATTTTGTTCATAGACTCAATGTGACCAACGGTGATATAATCTTCCAGATTGAATAATTTTCTTGAAATCAACATCAATGTTTCCACCATGGCGAAGCCCGAGAAAATTGCACCGGCAACGAAATATGGAGGGAAGATAGTCGTGTGCCATCCCGGGATAACCGAAGTAGCGAAGTCAAAACTTACTATGGTGTGAACCGAAAGTACGAGTGGGGTAGAAAGACCGGCTAACACTAATGAAAGTGATTCGAAACGCTGCCATTGTTTAGCAGAACCTGACCAGCCAAACGAAAGAACATTGTAAATGTATTTTCTCCATTTGCCTTTTGCACGGTCGCGAACTGTTCCAAAGTCAGGCATTAAACCTGAATACCAAAACAACAACGAAACCGAGAAGTAAGTTGATATCGCAAATACGTCCCAAAGAAGCGGTGAGTTAAAGTTTACCCAAAGCGGTCCTCTTGTATTCGGAAGCGGGAAGATAAAACCTGCATCCCAAACGCGACCCATGTGAAAAATAGGAAACATACCCGCACAAATTACCGCGAAGATAGTCATCGCCTCAGCTGCACGGTTAATACCGGTTCTGTAACGCTGACGGAACAATAATAGAATCGCTGAAATCAAAGTTCCTGCGTGACCAATACCAATCCACCAAACGAAGTTGGTAATATCCCATGCCCAACCTACTGTTTTGTTCAATCCCCATGTTCCAATTCCGAACCAAACGGTCCAGCCTAAACAGAACACAAAGAAGAGCGCACCGGCACCGGTGAGCAAAGTGGCAATCCACCACATGGTTGAGTTTCTTTCTACCGGAGCAACCAAATCATCAGTGATTTTGGTATAGCTTTTATCCATTCCTTGTATGAGTGGCTCCCGGAATTCTGATTCGTATGCGTGCATTTGAAAAAAGTTAATCAGTTAAATTAGTAAATCAGTTAATCTGTTTGTTTATGCTTTCTCGTGATAGTAATCAATCACTTCATATTTCTTCTCTTCTTCTCTGTTGCGCACCTGTGTTAAGTAAAGCACGTTTGGCATGGTATGAATTTCTTCAATTACTCCAAATGCTCTCTCGTCTTTAAACAACTTAGTTACCTCACTTGTTTTTTCGTTTCTGTCACCGAACACAATGGCTCCGGTAGCGCAGGCTGTTTGGCAAGCTACTTTCGCATCACCATCTTTCAGCAAGCGGTTTTCTTTCTTCGCTTCTAACTTAGCCCCTTGTAAACGCTGAACGCAGAAAGAACATTTTTCCATTACACCACGAGAGCGAACCGTTACATCCGGATTCAACACCATGCGCATAAGCGGCTCGTGCAATCCCAATTTTTCAGTTACTACATCCGGGTGATTATCGTTGCTGGTTCCGTATTGCTTATCAAAAGCATCTGCCTGCTGATAATCGTACCAGTTAAATCTTCTAACTTTATAAGGACAGTTGTTTGCGCAGTAACGGGTTCCGATACAACGGTTGTAAGCCATTTGGTTAATACCTTCGCTGCTGTGGTTAGTTGCTGCCACCGGACAAACGTTTTCGCATGGCGCGTTATCGCAATGCTGACAAAGCATTGGCTGGAATACCACATCCGGATTGTCTGACTCACCGGTGTAGTAACGATCAATACGCAGCCAGTGCATTTCGCGTGCGCGGATTACCTGATCTTTACCAACTACCGGCACGTTATTTTCTACATTACAAGCTACTACACAAGCACCGCAACCATCGCATGAGTTCAAGTCAATCACCATTGTCCAGTGATGTCCAGGGTATTCGTGCTCGTAATAAAGCGTTACCATTTCTTCCAAAATCTCCTTGCGGTCTTCATTACCGGCAGCAGAATCTTTCTTGTACTCGTTAAGCGTAGTTTCTTTAACTGTCTTTCTTGTCTTCACACCACCCAAATCTTTCATGGTAATGTTAAAGTGCGTTTGGGTAATAGCTACTTTTTCAAGTTTGCCTGTATTTTCGATAGTTGCTTTGGCAGCGTAAACAAAATTATCTCCGCCTTTACTCAACATTTGAAAAACACCCTTACCAACATTTAACTCAGGGTGCGCTACTGCTTCGCGACCATAACCGAGTGCCACTCCAAAAACACCAACCGGTGTGCCGGGAACACCTACTACCGGTAACTCTACCGACTTTCCGTTCACCGTTAATTTTGCAACCGCGTATTCTTTCGTTTTAAAATCTGCATCTACTACATATCCATTTTTAAGCATCCAAGTTGGGTTAGCAACAATGTAATTGCCCCACGCTACTTTCGAAACAGGATCCGGTAACTCTTGCAGATATGGATTATCGCTCCAGTATCCATCGCCTATAGCTATTGATTCGTAGAAACGAACCTGCACATCGCCCAAAGCAGATCCGGCTGAAGCAAACGCTGCTACCGCTTCTGAAACACCTGCACCGTTGTAGGAAGCAGAACCGGTTGCCGGTAATTCAACTTCTCCGTCAGCTACTGCATTATCCCAAAAAGCCCAGAAACCTGTGTAAGTAGATTGTTTGCCATAGAAGTTCGACTCCCAGTATTTCTTCAAATATTCGTAGTAAGAACCTTCTTTGCCAGCCCACTTTAATAAAGTTTCCTGCACCTGACGGGTATCAAATAATTTTGAGATTGCCGGTTGAACTGTGTTCAGAATTCCAGCTTTTGCCTCGGCATCATTCCAGCTTTCTAACCAATGGTTATCAGGAAGAATGTAGTTACAGGCAATTGAAGTTTCATCAACCCGGTTGGCGAAAGAAACTGATACATCTGCTTTCTTCAATGCTTCTGCCAAACCTGCTACCGGTGAAGTATAAACCGGATTGGATTCGTAAAATAGCACCGCTTTAGTAGCTCCGCTGTTCAATCCTTCAATTAAAGAAGTAATTGCTTTATCTGAACCTTGCTTGGTGTTGTAAGGTCTATCCCAAGTGATAGTGTTTCCGTAATTGCCTAACGCATTGTTGATAGCATTAGCTATCAATTGCGCATCGGTATTGTTACTGCCGCAAACTACTAACGAAGCACCTTTAGCTTCGAGCAATTCTTTACCGGTTTTGTTTATTTTTTCGTTCTTAGAAGAACCTGCACCGGTAACTATATTATATAAGTCAACCAGTGAGCCGTGCATTTCGCTTGGCTTTTGTGCAATGCGGGTATCTGCTTTGTAACCGGTGATAGTAGGAACCGACTCAATTTGAATGTGGCGGCTCATTTCTTTCTTGTCCTTGCTTACTTTTCTGTTTTCTGCCCAGTCGCTCGAAAACTCAGTAGGCGAAACCCAGGTGCCGAGGAAATCTGCACCAATGCCCACTACTACTTTTGCTTTGCTGAAATTGTAAGAAGGAATTAAACGTTTGCCAAAAGATTTTTCGTTAGCATCTAAAATTCCTGAATAAGAAATACCATCGTAAACCAAATGCTCAAACTTTCCTGCGCCAAGCGAGTTGCCGAAATCTGCAATTACTGCTTTGGTAGATGGAGAAATAACACTATTAGAGAACAACACCACTTTACCTGCTGCGGCAGCAGCTTTCAACTTCTCTCCTATTTCTTTATCGGCAGTTTCCCAGGTAATGTTTTCTTTTCCTCTTTTTGGATTGCGGAAACGACCACCGTCATATAAACTTAATATAGAAGCCTGTGCACGGGCACTTGAACCGCCTTTAGTAATACGGGTATTCTTTTTATCTCTCGAATCAATTTTAATAGGACGACCTTCCCGTGTTTTAACCAATACCGCTTCGTAATCGCCACCCTGATAAAAAGCAGACGCGTAATAGTTAGCAATACCGGGAGCAATTTCCTCTGGTCTCCATACGTATGGGATAGATTTACGCAAAGGCATTTCGCAACTTGCTGCAATAACCGCAGCCGTGGTGCTGAACCCGAGCATTTTCAAGAAATCTTTCCGGCTCGATTTTTCGGTGGTGATAGTATCGGCAATAGAACCAAGAACAGGAAGTTCGTCTGCGAATTCCTTGGCTGCTATACCGCGGTAGCCCTCTAACTGTTCCTTTTCTTCTAATCCTTTCCAGTAGATTTTATCTGACATATTGATTGTTTCGAGTTTCTTGTTTCTGGTTTAATTCTGTTGACTCCTTTATACTTTCCTTAAGCCCCTTTTGGGGTTTGGGGTTTAATAATGACAACGCTGACACTCTGTTCCGCCCACTGAGGCAACGGTTACTTTGTCAATCTTTTTGTTCTTCAAATCTTCGTGAATTTTTTCGTAGGCTGCGTAGTAGTTGTTAGAGCCAAACTGAACTTCCGTATTACGGTGGCAGTTGATACACCAGCCCATTGAAAGCGGAGCGTATTGGTAAACTTCTTCCATATCCTGAACGTTTCCGTGGCAGGTTTGGCATTTTACTTTACCTGCATTTACGTGCTGAGAGTGATTGAAGTAAACGTGGTCAGGCAGGTTGTGAATACGCACCCACTCTACCGGCTTTGCTTTGCCCTGATCGTAGGTCTTATTATAAGCATCCCAACCAACAGCTGCGTAAATTTTTGCAATTTCTTCGGTGCCGTATTTAGGACCTTTGCTTACTTGTTTGTGACAGTTCATACAAGTATTAAGAGAAGGAATATTTGAGTTTTTGCCTTTGTTAGCCGTTTGGTGGCAATACTGACAATCAATTTTATGTGTACCGGCATGAAGAGCATGCGAGAACTTGATTGGCTGAGTTGGCTGGTAGCCTTGCTGGCGACCAAAGTGAGTAAACGTATCTACTGTTTTGTATCCGCCAAAAACTATTGCAAGTAAGAGAACAGCTACTTTAAAGTTAGTGGTTTTATAGAAAGGAGTTTTTGCAACAGCTACTTCTCCGCTCTTTTCTGCTACTATTTTATCAAGGTGGTTGGTTACCCCTATCAAGATAACCACTAATAATAAAAGGAAAAAAACGAATATATAGAGAGTAGCACCCGCACCTTTTTCCTCCTGAACAGGAGCATCTGCCACTACAGTAGTTTTTGTCGCACCACCCGCATCAGGGTTTTCTATATATAATAGTATCTTGTCAATATCCTCATCTTTTAATCCTACAAACAGGTTCATGGCAGAAGGACGACTGCTTGCCATTTCCACCGCATATTTATATCCTCCGCCTACTGCATCGTTATAGTTCTTAATCCAGGTATGCAGCCACTGCTTTCCGCTTTTGCCTTTAAACTCTCCGGCAGCTTCCCAACGGGCGGTAACTCCCTGAAGGGCAGGACCAGTTCCGTCTGCCTTTGGATTGTGACAGGCAGCACAGTTGCTTTTGAATAATGATTTACCGTCAGCCCATTGTGCTTTGTCAACTTCTGCACTTGCTGACAGGAATCCTATACTTAAAAGGATAGTTAAAAAGGTGGTGAGGGTGAAGGTTTTAGAGCGGCTAAGGGTATTTTCTAACTTCATGGAGAAGAGAATTGTCATGGAATTGTAAAATTTCGCGGCAAATATGTGTTTGTGCAGTTAAATTACCAAAAATTGTTAGGTAAATTTTCTACTAAAAACATGAATTTGGAAAGGATATAAATAGCACACTGAAATGCAATGTGGCAAAGGGTTTCAGCCGGTGGCTACCGCTTTAAAAAAGGGTGGAGTGTTGAAATGTGAATAAGATGGAGGGGGCATAAGACACCCTAAAAGAGCTCCGTTCTGAAATAATTTAGCTGTTCAAACGTCATTCGCCTTTAAGCTATCCATATACATTTGCTCTACCTTAGCCCGCGCCCATGGCGTTTTGCGCAAGAAGGTAAGGCTCGATTTTATGCTGGGGTCGAATTTAAAACAACGGATATCGAGATAATCGCCCATTTGCTGCCAGCCGTGTTTTTCTACCAGATGGTTCAATATCTTTTCGAGGGTAATGCCGTGGAGCGGATTGTTGGATTGAGGGTCTTTCATTTGATAGGTATGCTTCTACTTAAATCAATTCTTTGCCAGCAGCAATCGCTTGGTTATACTTCTGCCGTTCAAATTCAATTGCAGTAAATAAACTCCTGTTTCATGGTTAGTTAAATCAAGCGTGGCGTGGTTGCTCAGTCCTTCGTTTTTAATTTGGTAGATGGTTCTTCCAAGTTCGTCATACACTTTTAAGTCTGCACCATATAAAGATTTGCCTTCCATATATAACTCAAACACACCGGAAGAAGGATTGGGGATTACACTTAGCTTTTCGGGGGAAATAAAATTGGTGCTGATGATTACCGTGTCCTGCACCGGTTGTGCAATATGAACGCAGCCGTTTACAGCTTTGCCAAGAACTTCTTCGTAATTGGAGTTTACTACCGCTACTACATTCTCAATACAGATAAAAGTATCGGTAAGCGAACTAAAATACACGCGCATAAAATTGAGCGGAGCCAATTGTTTGAATAGCGAATTTTCATCGGTAGAAATTCCTACCACATGGCCGGAGGAAGAGGAACGGATATCGGGCATGTAATTTCCGAGTGCTAGGTTTTTTATGGAATCAACCACCAAGCCGTGCAGTTCAAATTCGTAAGCAAGCAACTGACAAGTGGGATTAAAAACACTTAGGTCAATATAATGATGCTCCAAATTGGTATCGGCAATGCTGAACATTACACTATCGAAGGGATTATAAACATTGAAGGGAAACTCGCAATGCTTATGTGTGTTCTGATAATTGCCCGGATGGTGATGCGTTGCTGCATTGGAAAGCAAACATCCGTTCAAGCGTGCGGCATCGGTTACGGTAATTTGGTTATCGCCATTTAAATCGTTGCAAACGGAATAGGTGATGGTGTCTTCTTTAATTCCATTCAGATAAACATTTACATCTACCGAATCTGCCGCAAGGTTTATATCAACATCTCCACGAACACCGCTGCCGCCACAAACAGCATTGCAATCATTCACGGCACTTCCGAAGGTATCACCGGCACAATCTACATACGGCACACAGTTGGGCAGAATACTGAACGTTTTATTTCCTCCGTTATCGTAGTATAGATTCAAACAAACCTGCGCCCAGTTATTGGTGTATGTTTTTTCGTAATGCCCTAACCGGTCGGGCGATTGGTCCCAATTTACGCGAACCACGAGCGTGTAGTTACCGGTGTCGATATCGGTTACATCAATCCACTGGCAATCTAAACCGGCATTGTAAATATCTCCGCAGCCAACACTTATGCCCATGTTGCCGCAACCGTATTTTGCCATGCCGCCACCGCTGCATTCTAAATCGAGCACGCAAAAACCATTTTTAAATCCTTGCTGAAGCGGCTGATGAAATTGGTCGTAAACCAGATACTCGGCATAGCCTTTATAATGCCAGTGACCGTGGCAGGCATCGAACACAAACTGTTGCCCTACGGTATCGGTTGGCGGACCGATGTAGTAATCCTGATTGCCTACATTACGGATGTGCGTGCTGAAACGAATCAATCTCCGCGTTCCGTAGCCGGATAGGCAGCCTTCGCTGATGTAGCAATTGGTTGGACCAACGGCAAGATTATCTACATACATAGATGTTTCCAATTCATTGGCATCTACCGATAAATCGGGCTGGGCGCAAAGCGGATTTGGCGGATAAATGCAACTGCTGTCGCTAACCGTTGCTAGTGGATTATAGTTACATGAGTTAGGGTCGGTACAGCCATGAATAGCACCTAGAAATTGAATTTGCCAATGAATAGGTTGACCGGCACAAGCGGTATTATAATCGCCTATGCGAATGTTGTAGGTTGTTCCGGCAACTAATGCGGCTGAAATTCTTGATTGCACGCCAGAGCCGCATCCATCATCATCATAAAAAAGAGTACCGGTGTTTTGTTCATCGAAAATTAAACCGCTGCAATGGTCGTAGATATAAAGTTTGGTATCGCAACTGTTGCCGAGGTTACAAGTGCTTATAATATAAGTGCCGGTGCTATCGGCAGTAAAGCTATACCAGATATCGGGTGATGGAGCAGTGAAAGTATCAAGCGTTGCTGTAATCGGACTTCCGCAATTGGAACCGGGAGCGCAGTTAAAGTAAGTAGTTTCGGTGTAATTAAAGCCTGCACCTGAAGCTACCACAGTTCCGTTTAATGAAACAGAATAAGAACCATTACCATACGCACAACAAATTCCATCGCCAAATGCATCGTAAATGGTAAACTTTAAACAGTGGCCGTTGGTTACGCAAACAGAATCACTGGCGGTTCCTGCGCTGTCTAAAAGTGTGTGGGTTACATCGTCATATAAACTCCAACTGGTTTCCTGCGGATAATTATCGGGAATGATGGTTACTACAACATTTGATTGACCGGTGCCGCAAACAGCGTAAACTTGTTGTGAACCGATAAGAAGAATGGAAATAAAGAGGAAGTAAAATTTATTCATGCAGCGTTATTACAAAATGAAAGTAAGATATTATGGCAAGTAAAAACGTTGCAATATCTAGTAATAAGTATAGCTGTCGGTATTTTTAAGTGTGCCGTTGTAGTCGTAGGTCTTTGCTTCGGTAATTCGTTGCTGGCTATCCATTGTATACTCGAACGTAGAAACTGTATTTCCTGCGCCCCAAGTAGAGCCTATAACTTTGCGCATTAAATATTTAGAATCAGCTCCCCAGAATTTTTGACCGGTGTTGGCGTTTCCAACAGATGTTATAGCAGGGTCGTAATACCAATAGTAGCTGTCAAATGCTTTGTGGTCAATAACAGAATCGTAAATAGCATATTCAAACAAATTACCACCACCCCAAACCCATTCTGATTTTCCGTTTACATCGTGGTTGGCAGTATAATTGTATTGGGCGGTCAATTGTCTTTCCCAATCGAAGGTATAGTTATGGTAAGCTAATACTGCACCGCCTGCACCGGTAGTTACAGATTCTGAAACCAAGCCAAATGAGTCTAAAACAAAATGAGTAATGGAAACAACTGTACCGGTTGCATCGAAATTTGTTTGCGTTAAGCTGCTGTCGACATATTCGTAGCTTATCTTACTTCCGGTGCTGTTTTGGAGTAATTGTATTCTTCCTTGCACATCGTAGGTGTACGTATCGGTAGTACCAGTATTGCTATGCGAAACTGTTTTTACGACAGCTGCCAAGGCAGCGGATGGGTCGTAAGGAGTTTCTTTTTTTTTACTGCAAGAAAAAATGCTGAAGACTATAACAACAGCGAGAAGGTGGGGTAATTTCATACACGAATATTTATTCTTTAAACGGAATAAAGTTCAAGTAAGTGCTTTTTATACCAACTTGTAACTGTTAATATGACGATAAATCTGATTTAAACCGTTGCGTGGAGAAACAATTTACGCATCATATCCCAAATACACAGGTACCGGTGCTTTGGCAAGAACAAGATTTTCTTCTTTGCCGTAATACAGTTCAATCTCATTGATGATTTCAAGAATTTCGGCAACCGTTGGGGCAACCACTAAGCGCGAGCGGAAGGGTTTAATGTTTGGTAAGCCGGCAAAGTAAGGAGCGTAATGTCTGCGCATTTCAAATATACCTACCTTCTCTCCTTTCCATTCTACACTTTTTAGTAAGTGAGTTCTGCTGGCATCTAAACGTTCTTGCAGTGTTGGCGGTGCGTGATGCTCACCGGTGGCTATAAAGTGTTTTATCTCGCGGAAAATAAACGGATGACCTATTGAAGCTCGGCCAATCATTACCCCATCGGCTCCGTATTTCTTTACCATATCAATTGCCTTTTCGGGTGTATTGATATCGCCATTGCCGAACACCGGAATTTTTAAACGTGGGTTGGCTTTTACTTTTTCAATCCACTCCCAACGCGCACTGCCGGTATACATTTGGTGCTTGGTGCGGCAGTGGATGGAGATGGCGTGAATACCCACATCCTGTAAGCGTTCGGCTACTTCTACAATGCGAATAGAGCTATCATCCCAACCCAAACGGGTTTTTACGGTTACCGGTAGTTTGGTTCCTTTCACAATAGCTGCTGTGAGGGCCACCATTTTATCTATATCGCGCAGAATACCCGAACCGGCATTGCGGCACACTACATTTTTAACCGGACAACCGTAGTTTATATCCAGCACTTCGGGTTTTGCTTCTTCTACTATAGCAGCACTACGCACCATCGCCTCTTCATCGCCACCAAAAATCTGGATGCCTACCGGTCGCTCATCGGGATAAATGTCGAGCTTCTTCATGCTCTTGTCGGCATCGCGAATCAGACCATCGGCACTAATAAACTCTGTGTAGAGCATATCTGCCCCGTACTTCTTGCACAAATGGCGGAACGGAGGGTCGCTCACGTCTTCCATTGGTGCCAGCAATAGCGGCATGTCAGGTAATTCAATATTTCCGATTTTTATCATTGGCGTAAATATAAGTTAGTACACGCTATACTTGGCTATTTATATGCTATCCACAGCTTTCTTTGTAAAGCCGGGTTGGTGTTGGAGGTAACGGTAAGCTCTATTTTTTCACCGGCAGGCAGGGCTGCATCGGGTTTAATTTCAATTACGGCAGATTTAGCTTTTGCTACTGAAGCGGTATGGTTCTTTTTAAAACTACCTGAAGCTGAAGAAACCGTGACGGTGTATGAATCATCTTCGGTTCCTTCATTAAAAATTTTGAGCTGCAACAAACCGGATTGCGAAAGTGTTGCGCTATTGCTTTGCACGGTAAAGTAACAGGGGTAAAGCGAAGAAGCATAGTATGCGCGGTAAAGTAAAAACACCAACATCTGCTCATGCGGGTTTGCTTCTCTTTCTATAACAGCACTCCACACTATGCGGTGGTCGGGGGTTATCTCGGCTATTTTGTTGGCGTTGCCCATCGACACTAAAAAATTCAAATTGGGCAGTTGATCTATATTACCACCTCTCAAACTTTTGTTAGGGGTAAGAGTATCGAAATTGCAGGGGTGTTGCCAAACTATTTGGCTGGTATTGCCCGGTAGTGGCTGGTTAAAAACAACTACGCTGGGCACATTGGTGCCAACCCCTTCTTCGTTATTATTAAACACGGCAATGCTGCCATTGCTGAGTATGTTGGCATCGTGCTGCGTATTAAAAAAGTTGTTGCCGTCTTTAGCTTCTTCCGAAGTTTTAGCTCCCCAGCTGTAGACTACCTCGGCTGTTTTTTTGTCAATCTTTATTACCCGACTAAGGTTTCGGAAACCTGCATAAACAAACTGGTTGTCTGTATCTACCGAAAAAGCGTTGAGGTGTGCTTCAATTTTACCGCGCTTGGTTCGCACATGCCCGTTTAAGGCTTCGTTCTTCTTTACCGGTGCGGTGCTGGGCTCATCTTTAATGGCAAAAATATCGGTGTTGTTTAAATAATCTTCCGAGTTCCAGGCCCATACTACCTGCTTTTGCGGGTTGTATTCTATAATGGTTCCAAATTCTATACGGGCATACAGGGTATCGTTACCGGTATAAGTTTCGAACCGGGTGCCGGTTATGTATTGCCTGAAAGCAGCGGGCACGGGTTTCCACACAAATTTTTTGGATAGCACCATATAGTTGCCGTTGGGCAGGCGTGTAAAGTTGTGGTGGTAGTATTCGGTACTATCGCCCGAAATTTTTCCATTGTTAGGGGCTTGCCAAAGTATGTTGCCCTGCAAATCGGTTTCGAAAGCTTCTACAAACAAATTGCGGTCGGTAATGTAGGTAACGGTACCGATAGGGGTAAGGCGCAAATCACGAATGCTGGTAAACTCGTCAATATTAGGCAGTTGCCAAACCGGTTGCCCGTGGCGGTTCATAAACATGCGCAGTAAATCTGCCGATACAAAACCGGACGGTTCTTTTAATTCGTTATTTAAAATACGAACACGGTAGTGATGGTTGTAAACAAACGAATCGGCAAGAATTTGGAAACGGTACGGACCTTTCCAATCGGGCTTGATACCTTTAGTATAGGCGGTGTATTGCCATTTATATTTTTTACCAAAACCAAAACCGCTGATAAGCGTGGCGGTGGAAGAATCTTTTTGCTCTATAAACGGATGGTCGAAGTTGCTGCCGGTGGTATCTTCGGCTATTTGTATAAGATACTGATTGGCTCCGGTTAGTGCCGGATACTCAAACATAATCTGCGTATAGTTAAGCGCAGCATCCGGTGCCGGTATAGTTTGTGCGGTGGCCGAACCGGTAATAAAACCGGCTAACACTAAAAGCAAAAAACAAAGAAAGGGCATAGGCTGCTACTGATTTTAAGCGCGCATAAATAACAAAAGATAAAAGCATTGTGGTTGCTCATCGTATTGAAAAAAAATTAAACGCTAAGCAATAGCGCTACTTATACCGTTACGGCAAAACAAAACCCTTGTTTTTTACCCGTAACAAGGATGAACATTTTTGACTACAGAAACGTAAAAACAAAGCAAATTACTGCATTGTTTAAGCTACACCTGCTCTCCTCAAATTCATACACTATGCACCTGCAAAATTTGTTTTTAAACCAGCGCAAAAAAAATACTTTGCCCGCTGCGCCTTATTATCAGAAAATTATTACCATTTTATTAATAATGGGCATGAAATATGTTAGTATTGCGAAAAATGCAAAGTGTATGGTGTTTGACAAAACCTGATGCAGTTTGTATTTTAACCAAAACCAACTACGCAACTTAGTTAATATACCGGCCTATGAAAAAGTTATTCCCCTTCCTGCCAAGTTTTAAAAATAATTGGTTGAATGCTCCAAAGGCGGTTTTGTTGTTGGCAGTGTTGTTTATGGTCAACACAAATGTGGTTTTAGGGCAATGTACAAATGCCACTCAATATCCATCAACTGCGTCTACTGCACCTGCGGCCAATGCCGCAATAACAATTTCCACCGCCCAATATTATGGTGGCGAATACAATAGAATTAATTCGGTGGTTGCAGGTAACACTTACCTTTCATCCACTACGGTTAGCACTACTTATATCACCATTCACTATAATACTTATAATGGAACTGTAGTAGCCCAAGGAACAACTCCATTGCTATGGACAGCTGCATCTGCCGGAACTTATTACGTACATTATAATACTAACTCTTCTTGTGGTACCAGTACTTCTACCATGAGCTCATATTTAGCTTGCCTGAGCTCAACAACTACTACGGCCTGTTCAGGGAACTTTTATGATGATGGAGGTAGTGCAGCCGCTTACACAGCTACTCAAAGAAACGCATACAAATTTTTTCCTTCCACTGCCGGTTCAAAAGTTAGGCTCACTTTCTCGTCTTTTGATACTGAAGCTGCTTATGATGGTATGTTTATTTTTAACGGCACAGCCAATGGTTCTGCTTTAATTCCGTCTGCGTTAGGTGTCGGATCCAATACATTTACTGCACAGGCTGGTTCATGGCGAGGTCATCCTTTGACAGGCGCATCACTTCCTAAAACTTCAGGAGGAGCTAATGGTGAAGTTACCTCAACAGCCAGCGATGGTAGTTTAACGATAGTGTTTTTATCTGATGGTACAACCCAATATGCCGGTTGGGCAGCAGCAAAAAGTTGTTACTCGCCCTGCACCCCACCCGCTGCCCCAACTGTAAGCACTATTACTCAAACTACCTGCGCTACAGCAACAGGTAGTGTACTATTAACCGGTTTGCCTGGAGGTGGTGGAACACTTACCCGCAGCCCGGGGGGCACAACCTATGCAGCAACCGGCACCAGTTATACAGTTACCGGCTTACCGGCAGGCGCTACTTATACATTTACGGTTACTTCATCTACTTGCGCAACCCCTTCTGCAGCATCGGGTAATGTGGTTATTAACGCTCAGCCTGTTGTGCCTACTAATCCCACCATAAGCGGTACGACATCGGTTTGCGGAGGCTCTACTCAAACATATACTTGTACTGCCACCGGCAGTAGCTACACTTGGGCCGTGCCAAGCGGCTGGGTTATTAATAGCGGGCAAGGCAGCACCTCTATTAATGTAACTGCGGCAACAGGAGTATCATCGGGTAATATTTCCGTTTATGCAACTAACTCTTGCGGTAATAGTGGTACGGTAAACTATGCCGTTTCGGCTCCATGGGGCGCCAATGCCGGGTCAGATTTTACTTCTTGTTCGGGAAGTAACCTAAGCGGTTCGTATACAGGCACTTTAAATACTGCTACCCTTTTCAGCGAAACCTTTGAAACTTACACTAACGGTTTAATTACCAGTTCTTCCTCGCAATGGAGGTCGTATGTTATTTCAGGATTTTCTGCGTATACATGGTGGGCCATGAGTAGCACCTGTGCTATTACAGGCAGCCGCTCTATGAGCAATGCTTATTACGATGGCTATTTCCTATACTATTGCGATTATCAATGGGATGGAGGTACAGATATGGTTTCGTATAATATTAATCCCGTAAATGCGACCGGCTATACCAATTTAAAACTAAATTTTAAATGGAAAAGCTATGGCGAACCGGATGATGGATTTAACAGCGGTCAGCCATACGATTACGGGCGCGTAGTTTATTCTACCAACGGCACCACGTGGGTTCCAGTTAACAGCACTAAATATTACGGACAGTCGTCTACACAAACAGTAATTAATTTAGATTTATCTGCTCTTAACGGCACTACTTTTTACTTAGGATTTGAATGGGTTAACGATAATAATACCGGCACCAATCCTCCTTTTGTTATTGATGATATATCTATTACCGGGACGCCTTCCGCTGCATACGCGTGGTCGGGTCCGAGTTTTAGCAGCAGTTCACAAAACCCTGCTATAACTAATGGCGGAACTTATACATTAAGCGTTACCTCATTAGGTTGCGTAATTACCGATCAGGTGGTGGTAACTATGAATACCGCTTCGGTTCCACCAACCGGTATTTCGGGTAACCCAGGTACTACCATCACCTGTGGCAGTTCAACAATATTAAGTGCTACCGGAGGAACGATAGGCACCGGTGCTGCTGCAGTATTTTATGCAGGTGACGCCTGCCTTGCAGGTGGTTATACTCAAGACTGGACCAGCTGGGCTTACGGCACACAGTATAACATGAACATGAATTCCGTAGCCGGTGGTATTTTAAATGTAACCTCTACCGGTAACGATCCTATGATAGATATGGCTGGGCTGGGTTCATTTAATCCAGCTACCTTCAGGTATGTAAATATCAAATACCGGGTTACAGCCGGTACCGGTGGCGTGGCAGAAATTTTCTTCTATAACACACCACATAATTATGCCTTTGGTGGCGAGTCGGCTACCGGAGCTTTAATAAGCGATGGTAACTGGCGTGTTTTAACTATTGATATGTGGAACGACCCCGACTACCTCACCGGTGGTAATATTCTGGGTTGGCGTTTCGACTGGGCAAGCAACAGCGGAGTAACTATGGATATTGATTACGTAACCCTCACTTCTACACCACCACTTACCAGCAGCACTGTAGCACCTATTGCCAATACCACGTATTATGTAAGATATGAAGGCAATTGCAATGTTACTTCCTGCGCCTCGCAATTGGTAACGGTAAATCCATTGGCTACGCCAACGGTAGGAACTGTTGTTCAACCTACGTGTGCAATTGCAACCGGCAGTATTCAATTAACAGGCTTACCTGCCGGCACCTGGACCTTAACTCCAAGTACCGGAACCCCGGTAACTTCTACCGGCAGCAGCTATACCTTTGCCACACTTAGTGCCGGCATTACTTATACCTTCACTGTATCACAAGGTAGTTGTACTTCTGCAGCTACATCCGGTGTGGCTATTAACGCACAACCACCAACACCAGGTGCACCAACATTAGCAGTAACGAACAACTGCGGTAGTTCTATATTAACAGTATCCAATTATACAGGTTCGCTTACCTGGAGCGATGCAGGAACCGGTAACCCACGTACGGTTATATCCGGCACGTTCACCGTAACGCAAACAGTGGGAGGTTGTACCAGTTCATCAAGCAATTCGGTAACAGCTAATCCTACAGTATCTTCCGCACCAACCTTGGCGGTAACAAACAATTGCAACAACTCTACCATAACAGCAAGTAACTACACAGGAACACTAACCTGGAGCGATGCCGGCACCGGTAATCCGCGCTCTGTAACATCAGGCTCGTTTACCGTAACGCAAACAATTAGTGGCTGCGTTAGCCCTGCAAGTAATTCGGTAACAGCAAATCCTACTGCACCGGCTGCGCCAACTTTAGCGGTAACGAATAATTGCGGCAATTCAACTATTACAGCAAGTGGCTTTACCGGTTCATTAACCTGGAGCGATGCAGGAACCGGCAACCCGCGCACAGTTACTTCCGGTTCGTTTACTGTTACACAAACAGTAGGTGGTTGTACTAGTTCATCCAGCAACTCGGTAACTGCTAACCCTACACCGGTACCAGGTGCGCCTACGTTAGGTATTGTAAATAATTGCGGTAACTCAACCGTTACGGCAAGCAATTTTTCGGGTATACTGACCTGGAGCGATGCAGGAAGCGGGAACCCGCGCACAATAACCTCCGGTTCACTCACTGTAACACAAACGCTAAGCGGTTGTACCAGTGCTAACAGTAATCAGGTAACTGCTAACCCTATATCAATACCAGGAGCGCCTACTTTAGCAGTTACCGATAATTGCGGCAATTCTACTTTAACAGTATCTAACTACACCGGTTCATTAACCTGGAGCGATGCCGGCACCGGTAACCCGCGTACGGTTACCAACTCGGCTAACTTTACAGTAACACAAACCGTAAGCGGTTGTACCAGTGCCAACAGTAACCAGGTAACATCAAACCCATTAGCTAAACCAGCCGATGCGGTTGCCAGCGTAACGGCCCAGCCTACCTGCACTGTACCAAGCGGAACGATTACTGTAACTTCACCTGCTACAGCGGCTAATATCCGTTTTAGTATTGACGGTTCAACATATACCAACGCAACCGGTGTGTTTACATTGGTGGCTCCGGGAACATACACAGTAACCGGTAAAAATACTACCAGTGGATGTGTATCGAACAGTACCAGCGTAACAGTAAACGCTATACCAAGTGCACCATCAACACCTGTTGCTGCAGTAACTCAACCTACCTGTGCTGTTCCAAGTGGTATTATTACCATTACCAGCCCAACCGGTGCGGCCTACGAATACAGTTTAGATGGCGGAACTTATCAGAGCAGCGCAATATTTAATGGAGTGGCTATAGGCGGTCATACTGTTACCGCAAGATTAGCGGCTTCGCCAACCTGTATCTCTTCTGCCAGCGGAACGCTTACCGTTAATTCAACTCCATCGCCTATCAGCCCTATTACTCCGGTAAATGTTTGCCAGGGAGGAACCGGTGTATTGGTGGCAACTAATAACTGTGTAAATAATTATGTAATTCCTACCATCACCAATAGTATTTATGGAGGTTGGATGTCGTCAGGCGACCCTACTGCCGCAGTGCCATCTGGTGTTGTTAATACTACAACATGTTCATTCACCGGACCGGTAAGAACTTATTCTATTGTTCCTTTCCAGGTTTCAGTAACCGGTAATTATGTATTTGAAATGAACAACAATACCACTTACAACGGAGTGGGTTATATCTACACCGGTAGTTTTACACCGGGCAGTTGCGCTACCGGAACATTGGTAAGAGCGGATAACGATGAAGGCTCAGGCGATGAGCCGATATTAGGAGGAAGTAATGGTGCAGGAGCTATGTCTTTATCTGCCGGTGTTACTTATTATCTGGTTTCTTCTACACAAGGTGCAAGCGATGTTACCGGTAATGATTATACCTGGACTATCACACCATCTTCGGGCGGAAATGTTATGTTAAACGAACCGGGTAATGTGGAATGGTATACCGCCTCTTCGGGTGGTTCAGCTATTGGAACCGGCAACTCATTTAATCCGGTGGGGGTTTCGGGTTCCGGTATATCAAATACAAATTCACTTGGCACCTGGACTTTTTGGGCGGCATGTTCAAGCAGCCCAAGTTGTCGTACTCAAGCGGACTTTACAATTACCACTATTGCCTCTACCTTTAATGTTACACCGGCAAGTTCAACTTGCTTTGGAACTTCGGTAAACATTGGGTTAAGCGGTTCAACCAGCGGTTATCCATATCAACTTTATATAGATGGTGTGGCTACCGGTTCACCGGTAGCTGGTACTGGTTCTGCCCTTTCATTCGGTAGCCCAACCGCTATTGGAACATACACCGCAGCCGTACACAGCGGAAGCTGCGATATTCCTATGAACGGTTCGGTAGAAATTAAACCGGTTCCGGTGGCGAATGCGGGAAGCGATGTTACCTTACCTTGTAACGGCAGCATAGGTTTAACAGGAAGTTCTAACAACACTACCTTGTTTACTGAAAACTTTGGAACTAACGTCAACACACAACTCAGCAGCTCTGTAAATGCCGGTTGGAAAATAAAATACCTGTATGGCACAGAGCCGGCTAACCGCACCGAATGGTGGATTAGCTACTATGGTGCCACCCCCTATTCTAACTACGATCAACCAAGCAATAGTTTTCCTTTGTCGGGTTCTGCGTTAATGCTTATTGACCACCGTATTTATCAAAGCGTGGTAGGTGCTGACTACGCGTGGGATGCAGGTACAACAGATGAAATAGGTTATAACACTACTCTAGTAGATGCCCGTCTTTATACTTCAGTGAACCTGTCGTTCAATTATCGTGTTGGTGGTACTTTCAGCGGAAGCAATGTATACGATTATATGCAAGTGGTTTACTCTTTAGATAATGGAACTTCATGGACTGCGCTAAATGAAGGAAATGCTTCGGGTTCATACACTCTTTACAGGCAGATGAGCGGAACCACCAATGCGTTTTTCTCGCACACAGCCAACACACCGGCTACCGGCACAGCTATCATAAGCATGCCACCGGCCGTAGTGGGACAAAAATTCTTACTCGGTTTCCGCTGGGTGAATGATGGAAACCTTACCGGTGCTTTTGTTGGCGGACCTGTTATAGATAATATTTCAGTTACCGGTGCTGCTTCTTATTCATGGAGTCCAACTGCCGGAGTAACCGGAGCAAATACGGCTACGCCTACTATTACACAACCGGGAACTTATACAGTTGTAGTAACCGCAGGTAACGGATGTTCTGCTTCGGATGATGTGGTTGTAACCGGTTCTTCGCCTGTAACAATTAATCCGTTTTCACCGGCAAGTTCAACACGTTGCCCGGGAGCCGCTACTATAACTTACAGCACTACTGCCAACAATTCTACAGGAATTACATACTCACTTGATGCAACCACTGCAGCATTTGCAGGTAACAGCATTAATGCATTAACCGGTGCGGTTACTTTTGCGGCTGGCTGGAACGGCACCACTACCATTACAGCAAGTGCTGCAGGTTGTGGTGGTCCGGCAACTACTACGCACGTGGTTACTACCGGTGCTTCGGTTACCTACGGCAGTATCGCCAGTGCTGACGAAACGTTATGTCCGAACTCAACCGGTAACAATCCTGCAAACATTACGTTTAGCACAGCACCTACGGGTTCTGCTTTTACTTACCAATGGTACTTTAAGGAAGTTACCGGTGTTACACCGGCAGCAGCACCAGCATTGGGTTCAGGAATAAGTGGCTGGAGTATTGCATCAGGGGCAACCGGTTCAAGTTATGACCCGCCTGCAGGTAATATTCCGAATGGGGCATGTCGTACGTATGCTTGTTTTGTAACACCAACTTGTGGTAGTGCAGATTGGGCTGGCAGTGCGAGAAAAGTAATTGTAGATGTGCCGCTATCGCAAACTGCAGCACCGGATGATTGTTTGAACATGTCAACCGACAATTACGCTACAGCCATTACCAACTACTATGTGGTTGTAACTGCAACCGGTGGAACTAGTCCGCTTTCATTCCCTGTTACAGATTTAGTTGGAACAATAAATAGCAATACAAAAGTGTATGAACAACTTGATGGCTCTACACTTACCTATCCGGTTACCGATGCTTTGGGTTGTGTTGCCGGCTCATCATTTAACGTTTCGGTTCCAAGCGGACCGCCAACAGATATTGCGCAAAGTTCTTGGATAGGTCCGGGCACTGCATCGACTACAAGAGATTGTTATGACTTTGGTTACAACAAATGGGTAACCTACCGCGATGGCAACAACGATGCGATATTAGCTATCAATGCTGCTACTAACGATTTGGGATTGGTAACTGTATCCATGTATCGCAACGATAACGAACCGGTAGTATTGAACAGCAGTTGGGGTAATGGCAACTGTTACCAGGTGCCAATGCGCCCGATGGAACGCCACTTTGTAGTAACTACCAGCAACGCGCCACCGGTGAATGGTTATACTCAGAAAGCTAAGGTTCGCTTATTCTTTACACAAACAGAGTTGAATGATTTGATTACTGAAACCTACGGTGTAGGTGGCTCAAGCAACTGGGATACTTACTGTTCAACCGATGATGATGTAACCGGTCTGGCAGATTTATTTGTTACTAAGTACACCGCGCCTTCAGGATTCCTTTCTACAGAAGATGGTGATTACAGCAATAACAAACCACAGCAACAAGGAGGTATCTATCGTTTATTCGGAGATGCTTTAACCTTGCCGGGCAACGGACCGTTGACTCGGGATGGTTTAGGAACCTTCAACGCTATTTACGGAGGAGCTAACACTCACCACTATGTAGAAATGCAGGTAACAGAGTTTTCGGAATTCTGGTTGCACGGAAGCGGGCACTCAACGCCACTACCGGTTCAAATGATATTCCTTGAAGCTAATGCTGTAAACAACGCCTTTATACAATTAACTTGGGCAACGGCACTCGAAATAAACAACGATGGTTTCCAGGTTGAGCGCAGTTCAGATGGACAGAACTGGACACAGATTGGATTTGTAAACGGCCACGACAATGCGACTACACAAAACGATTACAGCTACAACGATATGAACGTTACTGCAGGCATAGTATACTACTATCGCTTAAAGCAGGTAGACAATGACGGAGCATTTGAATACACCGATATTGTAAGCGCAAAAATCAACGGAGACGTTTCGTTCAGCGTGAAAGATTTTGTTCCGAACCCAACTATGGACAGAACAAGTTTGATTGTAACTGCAACGAAAGATCAGGATATTACTGTAGCGTTCTACAATGTAGTAGGTCAGAAAGTAATGGAAAGCAGTCACCTGTTAAACAAAGGCGGCAACACCATCTCGTTCGACCTGAGCAAACTGGCTTCGGGAACTTACACGGCTATTGTTTCTTCGGCTAACGAGGTTTATACTAAGAAGGTAGTATTGGCGAGGTAATAAATACATAGTCATTAAACACGAAAGGCATCACGGCTTAGCTGTGATGCCTTTTTTTTGTATCATATTCTTTTAGTTTTGCCCACTTACAAATTCTACTGTGAAACTATCTGTTATCATGCCGGTGTTCAACGAACACAAAACCATTCGCGAAATTATTGCGAAGGTGCAGGCGGTGCCTATTGAAACCGAATTGGTGATTGTAGATGATGCTTCTACCGATGGCACCCGCGAGATTTTGAAATCGGAATACGAAGGTAAACCCGGCATACAGGTTTACTATCACGAAAAGAACAAAGGAAAGAGCGGAGCTATCAAGACCGGGATTCCGCACACTACCGGAGAGATTATATCTATACAGGATGGTGATTTAGAAACTGACCCGAACGATTTTATTGCTTTGACTGAACCTATTAAAAGCGGTGAGGCAAGTGTGGTTTACGGCTCGCGTTATTTACAGCCGAAAGAAGAGAGCTTATACTTTGCCTACAAGTTTGGCGCGCGCTTTTTAAGTGTGGTGGTAAACATTATGTATGGTCAAAACATTACTGACGAGGCTACCTGCTACAAAGTTTTCCGTGCCGATATTTTGAAAGGTATTCCGTTGGAATATGACCGGTTCGAGTTCTGCCCTGAGGTAACTGCCAAAGTTTCTAAGCTCGGTTATAAGATAAAGGAACTACCCATGAACTATTACCCGCGCAGTTTTGATGAGGGCAAAAAAATGAACTGGCGCGATGGCGTAAAGGCTTTGTGGGTGCTGGTTAAATTCCGGTTTGTGAATTAGACGATAGATATAAGACACAAGACATTAGATAATACAAGTGGCGAAACAACAACCTAAACAACCGGTTCAACAACAAAAAAAGAAAGAAGCTAATATTTCTTCGGCCGACAGCGGTGCGTTTACTTACCTGTGGCGTAATGCTGCCATCATTGCTGTTCTCGGTGTTTTGTTTCTGGTTATTTTTAAAGTAAACGAAGGACCGGGCAAGATGCAAGACCTGTATGCTGAATACGGACAGCTGCGCCAGAGCAATGGCAGCCAGCAGCGCATGAATGAAATTGCCGATGAGTTTAAAGTGCTTCAAGCCGACACCGGCTTTCTTAAAGAAAGCCTCCGCAAATACACACGGGGTTATTATTGGGCGATACACGATATGGCAGGTAAAAGTGTAGAGCAGATTAAAGAGATTGAAGCTAAAATTGAAAGCGGGCAAATGAAACCGCTAACGCGCGAAGATAAACTTGCCTATAAAGTAGGTGTATATCCGCTTATCAAATATCTGAATGAGAACACTCCGAAAGATGCAGTTATTCTTCTGCCGCCCGGTGATTCATTGCTTTCAAATACTTCAAAGTGGAATTTTGTTTACGACCCCGAGTGGATGGAATATTTTATTTATCCGCGCCTGTGTTTAGCTACCGGCAGAGAAAGTGAGCATGGCGATTTGGCAAAGCGCATTACGCATGTATTGATTGTGCAAGGGAGAGGCTACGATAAACTGAAATACGATGTACCGGTTGACCAGCGACCAAGCGAAGCGGTTATGCCTATTGACCATCCACCGGTGCCTAACCAAACCAAACCATAATGCTGACTGTAGGAATCATACTCTGTTATCTGTTGGGTTTATCGCTTCTGCTAGCGGTAGGCAGAAAGTATACTTTGGCCGAAGTTGTGGGTTATTCTTTCATACTCGGTATGGGTTTAGAAACTTTCTTCCTGTTTTTTCTCGATGTTATCGGTGTTCAGTATTCGCAGGGTGTTTTAATTGCGCTGAACGTGTTTTTTATTGTTGCCATTTGCGGAGCTAACTACAAGAACCTTGTTACGCTAAAAGACGATTACAAAAAACCGGACCTGAGTTTAAAGAACATCAACTTCGTTGCCGTGTTTCTTTTCTGCCTTATTGCGTATTTGTTTTACGCCATTACGGTAAAGAATCTTTTTTGGCCGCCAACAGAACATGATACGATTGGTTCTTTCGACAAGCTTGGAAGAATTATGGCAAGCGAAGGCAAACTGAAAATAAGTTTGTTCCAATATAATCTGGAAGGTGCCGGTGGGCTTTATCCGCCTTTGTATCACGGCAGTTTTGCTTACGTGTATATTTTTGGTGCAGAGATGCCGAAGATTATCACCACGCTTTTCTTCGTTTCATTACTTACTACTTTCTATAGTGCCCTGAGGAACTTTGTGGGCAGCTCCGGTGCCATGCTTGCCACTTTTATTTTAATGCTTACGCCTGAATTGTTTTCGCACGCTGCTTTATCTCTTGGTAATTTGCCTACCACTGCCTGCATAAGTGCCGGTGCGCTGGCAACTATTACCTGGCTGCACAAACGCGACACTAAATATTTTTGGCTCGGTGCCATAGGTATGGCGTTGGTTATCTGGATTAGAAGCGACACCATTGTTTTTACTGCCGCTGCCTTATTGCTTGTGGGTATAGATTTTCTGAAAACAAAGGACTGGAAGAAAACCATCATCTACGGAGCTATTGCTCTTGCTCCTTTTATAATATGGAACCTTTACCTGAAACTGAAAATAGGCGCGGCACAAGCCGGTAAGTTCGATTTGGGCATTGGCTATAACAGCGAACGCATGGGTGTGGTTTCGGCTTACGTAAAATCTTTCCTGTTTGGCGGGCAGCATGGCGCTGTAGATGGCGGGCAGCTTTTCGGGCTGGTGTTTGTGCTCTTCTTTCTGCTCGTTTTGGTGAATCTTGTTTCTATCTATAAATTAGGAGCTAAAGAAATTTTAACCGGCAGCATGAATACGCTGCTGTTCTTCTTTGTTTCGTTTGCGCTTTACTTTGCGGTGTTCTACTTTATTAACGAGAAGGTGCAGAACGCTCCTATTTCTTCTTTAATGGAAAGCTCTTTCAAGCGCGGCATGTTCTTCTTTGTGCCGCTGGCTGTTTTTTATATTGCTGCCAGTCCTGCTTCGGCATGGGCTTTTGGTAAGCTGGAGAATTTCAGAACTGCGAAATAGATTGCAAATTTATTGTAAGTAGAACTCGCCCATACACCCAAAACACGGGTCGAATGGAGTGGAGTCGTCATTTTCTTTAGTAGAGTTGTCATTTTCTCTCCATGAGTTGGTGTTTACCCTCCATGAGTTGGTATCCAACTGACTGTAGTCGTCATTTTCTAAGCATTAGTCGTCATTTTTTCCAATCTAGTTTGTATTTACAACAACTTAGTTGGTGTTTACAGTTATTAAGTTGGTATTTGCCGCTCATTATTTCATCTCATTGGCTCTTTTTACGGAGTAACTGGTATTAAATCATGGTAAACTCTGGGAAAATGCTGAAATTAAATTTCAAAATGCTCTTTCATGCCCCCAAAATTGAGCATTCTCAAACCTGAATACCTGATTCAGTTACATAGAAAGAGGTAGCTTATGGCTTAATAAGCAGTTAACAGGATAAAACCTACTGCAGGCATAGGTAATTGATTGCCTTTCTGCCATTTTTTTCGTTTCTACAAGTTCTATGGAAACTTAGCCATAACTTGCAGGGCTAATAAAAATAATTGACAATACTTTCCCTCATTTTCAGCCATTTACAAAGGTGCCTGTAAATATTTGTTGCCAAATGTTTGCAAACTTCAATGCCAATTCTACTTTTGCGCTCCCTTTTGAAAAAAGAGGTTTAACTAAACAAAAAATTATTCACCATGCAATCACGCAGCTACAGCACCCGCACAGTATCCGATAAGGATGTAAAGCGCGAGTGGTTTATTGTGGACGCTGACGGAGCAACCTTGGGTCGTATGACTACCAAAATTGCCTCTGTTTTACGCGGAAAACACAAGCCAACATTTACGCCCAACATGGATTGTGGCGATTATGTAATCGTTATCAACTCTAAAAAAGTTCGTATGACCGGAAAGAAAATGACCGACCGTCCGTTGGTTCATTATACAGGTCACCCGGGAGGTCAGCGTTTTGCTACTCCGGCAGAGCTTATCGAAAAAAATCCAAACAAACTTATTGAGCACGCTGTAAAAGGAATGTTGCCAAAAAGCTCGTTAGGCGATAAGGTGTATACCAAATTATTTATTTACGAAGGTGCTGAGCATCCGCACGCTGCACAAAAACCTAAAGCTTTATAATTATGGAGAAGATAACAGTAGGCAGAAGAAAAGCATCAGTTGCCCGCGCCTTTATTAAGAGTGGCAGCGGAGTAATTACCATTAACGGTAAAGACTATAAAGATTTTTTTACCCTTGAGTATTTACAGAACAAGGTAGAAGCTCCTCTTAAACTAAGCGAGAGCGAAGGTAAGTTCGATGTATCGGTAAACGTATTTGGTGGTGGCATCAAGGGGCAGTCAGAAGCTATCTCTTTAGCTATTTCCCGCGCGCTTATTATTGATAATCCTGAAAAACGCCCGCCATTGAAAAAGGCGAAATTGCTGCGCAGAGATGCCCGCAAGGTTGAACGTAAGAAGACTGGTCTACGTAAGGCTCGTAAGCAAGAACAATTCAGTAAGCGTTAATCAATTGTTGAACTCAATCAATTAAAAGAAAATGGAAAGATTAGAACATAAAGCATTACTCGAGGCACAGGTTCACTTCGGTCACCTGAAAAGAAAATGGAATCCAAAAATGCTCCCGTATATTTTCGGTGAGAAAAAAGGTATCCATATTATTGACCTTAACCGTACTTCCGATAAATTAGAAGAAGCGGCACAGGCAGCAAAATCAATTGCCCGCAGCGGACGCAAAATTTTGTTTGTAGCTACTAAGAAGCAAGCAAAGGAAGTAGTGAAAGAAGCAGCGAAGAGAGTAGGTATGCCATTTGTAACCGAAAGATGGTTAGGTGGTATGTTGACTAACTTCAGCACTATCCGTAAATCAATCAAGAAGATGCAGAGCATCGAAAAGATGTTGCAAGACGGAACTCTGGAAAGCGTAACTAAGAAAGAGAAACTGGTTCTTACCCGCGAAAAAGAGAAAATGGAAAAAGTTCTTGGTGGCGTTGCCAACATGAACCGTGTTCCGGCTGCTTTGTTCATGGTAGATATTATGCACGAAAACATTTCGTTGAAAGAAGCACAGCGTTTGAACATCAATACTATCGGTATTGTTGATACAAACAGCGACCCTACTAAAGTTGACTTTGCCATTCCGGGTAACGATGATGCAGCAAAATCAATTATGATTCTGACTAACTACATTGCCGATGCAATTGCAGAAGGTTTAGCAGAGCGCACAGCTTCACAAGAAGGTGTTGACGGTGCTGATACTGATGAAGAATTTGCAGACACAGACCGTTTTGCTAACGACTTAAACGAAGAAGAAGGCGGCAAAAAGAAAGACGATAAAGGTCGCACTCCGCTTAAGAAGCGCACAGGCGGCACCGGTGGTAACACCCGTGGCGGAGCAGGTGGCGGTAACAGACCAAGAACCGGTTCAGGAACTGGCGGACCTAAGAAGTTCTAATTCCTAATTCGAGTATAAAATACCGAAGCAGCCAGGTTTAATCGCTTGGCTTCTTCATTTAAAACAAGCAACTAATTAATTAATCATTTAACAACTAATTAAAATGTCAACAACAGTAACAATAACAGCAGCACAAGTAAACGAATTAAGAAACCTGACCGGTGCAGGATTAATGGATTGTAAAAAAGCATTGACTGAAGCCAACGGAAATATTCAGGCAGCTATAGATTTCTTACGCAAGAAAGGAGCAAAGGTAGCTGAACTACGTGCAGGCCGCGCAGCAGCCGAAGGAGTAGTAATTGCAAAGACTTCTGCCGATAACAAAAAAGGTGTAGCCGTTTATCTTTCATGCGAATCTGATTTCGTTGGTAAGAACGAGGGCTTTGTAAAATTTGCAACAGATATTGCAGATTTAGCTTTAGAAAAATCTCCGGCAACATTAGAAGCATTACTTGAATTAGACTTAAACGGTTCAACTGTAAGAGCACAAGTTCAGGAGAAAGTTTCTGCTATTGGTGAATTGATTAATGTAACAGCTTACGAAAGCGTAGAAGGCGAATCAGTAGTAGCTTACAACCACATGGGAAATAAAATTGGTGTGTTGGTAGCCTTAAACAAAGGCTTAAACGATGCTATTACTGCAGTAGGTAAAGATGTGGCTATGCAAATTGCCGCTATGAATCCGTTAGCTGTAGATGCAAGCGGTGTTGCAGCAGATGTTATTGAAAGAGAAAAATCTATTGCCCGCGAAAAAGCAGTAGCAGCAGGTAAGCCTGAAAACATTCTCGATAAAATTGCAGAAGGTGCCGGCAATACTTTCATTAAAGAAAATACTTTGCTTACTCAGCCATTCGTAAAAGACGGAAGCAAAACAGTAGCGCAAGTTCTTGGCGGAGCAGAAAGTGGATTAACCGTTACTGCTTTTAAGAGAGTAGAAAAAGGAGCAGCGAAGTAAAAGCCAAAGAGCAATAAGCAAAAGGCAATAAATAAAAAGCGTCCCGCAATTCTGCGGGACGCTTTTTTATTTTAAATCTAGGTGTGTTTGTTATTTTCACGTCCGCTATGAACTACAAGCGCATCCTTCTCAAACTAAGTGGCGAATCTTTAATGGGCAATAAGCAATTCGGTATAGATGCCGATATGGTTATGCAATATGCCGCAGAAATTAAACAGGCAGTAGATTCAAAAGTGCAGGTAGCCATTGTAATTGGCGGAGGAAATATTTTCCGCGGAATACAAGCTACAGCCAACGGAATTGACAGAGTGCAGGGAGATTATATGGGAATGCTAGCCACGGTAATCAATAGCATGGCTTTACAAAGCGGATTAGAAAAAATTGGTGTAAGCACACGCTTGCTTTCGGCTATTGAGATGAAAGAAATTGCAGAGCCGTTTATTAAACGGAGAGCAGTTCGGCATTTAGAAAAAGGACGCGTAGTAATTTTTGGAGCCGGAACCGGTAACCCGTATTTTACTACCGATACAGCAGCTGCGCTTCGTGCCACCGAAATTGAAGCCGATGTTATTTTGAAAGGAACTCGTGTGGATGGTATCTATGATTCAGACCCGGAAAAAAATCCAAAGGCGAAGAAGTACGACAAAATAAAATACAGCGAGGCATTGAAGAAAAAATTAAGTGTAATGGATTTAACCGCCTTCACTTTATGTCAGGAAAATCATTTGCCGATTATTGTTTTTGATGTAAACAAAAAAGGCAACCTGAAAAAAGTGTTAGACGGAAAGAAAATAGGAACAATCGTAACCGATAAATAATCAACCAACATATGACTGAACAAGACGTAAAAAATTTATTAGCTGACACGAAAGCTCAAATGAGCAAAGCGATGGAGCATTTCGAATTTGAATTATCAAAAATTCGCACCGGTCGTGCCAGTTCAGGCATGCTCGATGGAATTGAAGTGAACGCATACGGAGCAATGACTCCGTTGTTTCAGGTTGGAAATATTTCTACACCTGATGCACGCTCAATTACCATACAACCGTGGGATGCTTCGGTGCTTCCTGAAATTGAGAAGGCAATTCTGAAAGCAAACATTGGTATCACTCCGCAGAATGATGGAAAAATTATTCGGTTGAATATTCCTTCTATGACGGAAGAGCGCAGAAAAGATTTAGTGAAAAGCACAAAAGCAGAAGCAGAGAAATGCCGTGTGTCCATTCGCACTATCCGAAAAGATTCAAACGAGAAGGTGAAGAAATTTTTGAAAGATGGATTACCGGAAGATGCAGCCAAGAGTGCCGAAACAGATATTCAGAATATCACCAACGATTATTCTGCAAAAATTGAGAAGCATTTAGAAGTAAAAGAAAAAGAGATAATGACGGTGTAAATTTTAGTCGACATATTCAGCACCTTATTTTAAAATTCCATTCAAGAAAAAATGAATGGAATTTTTCTTTATTGTTAAATCAGATACTATCTTTAAGCCAACATAAACTACCTCTTATGAAGAAAGTTTACCTCTTATTCTTCTTAGCAACATTTTGCGTTGCTTCTGCTTTTGCTCTTGTTGTTACCGGCCCCGATTCGGCTTGTGCGCATAATTCTTCAAGCTACAATGTCCCTTCAGGAGCGGCTACTTATTCATGGAGCGTAACCGGTGGCAATGTTATAAGCGGAGCGGGCATTAACACAGCGGTAATTTCTTGGGGAAATGCCGGTACCGGAACAATTATAGTTACTACTACTGCACCATCTAATTTTTATACACTCACGGTAGTAATACATCCTAATCCAACGCCAGCAATTTCACACGCTCCTTATCCTTCTTGCCCATCTAGTAGCGGTCAAAGTGGATTGCCGCAGCATGAAGGAGGAAATGATTGCGAGAAAATATGTAAGGGCAAAACACTTACATATACCACACCTCTTCATCCGGGCAGCACTTATCAATGGGTGGCAACCGGTCATTCAAATATTACCACGGCAGCCAACAATGCTACAGTTACCTGGGATACTACGGCCTATGGCTCAATCATGGTAATTGAAACCAACCAATGGGGTTGTGTTGACTCTGCAAAAATCTGTATAGAAAAAGTGAACTTACCGGTGGCATCCTTTACTCATCAGGCAAATGCTTGTAAATTCTCTTCAGTGTTGTTCTCGAACACTTCTTCTAATTCAACCTCATGGCAATGGTATTTTGGCGATGGTGGTTCGTCTACAAATTTTAGCCCGTCTCATTCTTATTCTTCGGCAGGCAATTACACCATTACCTTAATTGCCTATAACGATTGTCATTGTGTAGATACCTTTACCAGCACCATCAATATTGATTCTCTACCCGGTCCGAGTATTACATGTCCTTCAACAATCTGTGCTTTTGATACAGCCACATACAGCACAGCAGCCACCGGTGGCTGTACTTACAATTGGATTGCTATTGGGGGAACAATTACCGCAGGTCAGGGAACTCCGAGTGTAACGGTAGCGTGGGGAGCAGGGCAAGTGGGGCAGCTTGGTTTATTTGTTACCGGTTGTGGTGCTGTTTGCAGCGATACAACTTTTATTCAAATTCCTATTGTGCCGGCTAATGCAATTATCAGCGGACCGAATAAAGTTTGTGCCGGTGATTGCGCCACATTTACCCTGCCTCGTTTTAGCGGAGCGGGATATACCTGGATGTTAAGCAATGCGAGTTGTGGTGGTGTGCAAAGCGATACGGTATGTTGCGAAAAAGTAGAAATCTGTTATCCTCCTTATGCCAATTGTAACGATACGCTGAGGGTATATTATTTCGATACATTTTTAGGTTGTGGTGGAAGCGGCATAAAAGTAATTCGTGTGCGTCCGCACTTGAATGTTATAGGCAATACAACGGTTTGCGCTAACTCACTGGCTAATTACAACTCATTAGGCGTAACATGCAATTGGTCTGTTTCTCCTTCGGGTCCGGTAATCATTCCGGGTGGTCCTTCTTCGAACATCAACATCAATTGGAATAATACACCGGGTACTTATACTCTTACGGCTTATCCAAATCCACCGGGGCAAGTGTGCGATGATTCGGTAAAACTTTTAATTACCGTAGTGGCGCCTCCTGTAAAACCTGTTATTGCCGGTGATACAATTATTTGTCCGAACAGCACTGTGCAATATTGTTCGAACGGAAACTTTACCACCAGTTGGGTAATAACCGGAGGAACACCGGCAACCGGTAGCGGAGGTTGTATAACTGTAAATTGGAATGGTACCGGCCCTTATGTTGTTAAAGCGTATCAAACCGATGTTACTTCTCCATTTTGTTCGAGCGATACAACTGTGCAGAATGTTTATCCGGCTGTGTTAGCAATTCCCAACGTAACCAACTCGCCTAATACCTGCGCCAACAGCAACAGCAACTTTGTTTGCACAACACTATACCCAAGCGGAACTACTTATACCTGGAGTGTATCACCGGTGAATGCCGGTGCAGTAATTCTGGGGCAAGGTTTACCGGCAGCAACGGTTCAATGGGGGAATAATGCTCCTCAAACAGTTTCGGTTATACTTACGGTAAATGCATGTAACACCATTCTTACCGCAGCTGTTTCGCTGAATCTTAAACCAATACCGGTTATTTCTGTTATTCAAATAGGAAGTTTATGTCCGGGAGGAAACGCACAATTACAGGCAAGCGGAGGGCTTACCTATTCATGGAGCGGACCAAGTGGTTATACTTCAAATTTGAATCCTGCTACCATTTTATTAAACGGATTATATCAGGTAACCGGTACGGATGTGAACGGTTGCTCTGCTCTGTCTCAAATACAAGTGCAGAATGTAAGCGGACCAACGGCCAGCATAAGCACAGTAAGCAATTTGCATTTTTGTATTGGCGGACCACCTTTTACTGTTACGCTATGTGCTCTTGGAAATATAAATTACAGCTATGCATGGAGTGGTGGTGGACCAAGCACGCAGTGCAAAAATTATAGCGCGGCAGGAAGTTATAATGTAACTGTTACCGATGTCACGAATAACTGCACTGCGGTGTCGAATGCCATTGTTGTAACCGTTGATAGCTGTAATGGAGGCGGTCCGGGAAGTTGCACATCAAACGGCAATATCAGTTTCACGCACACTTCGTGTAACACGATTTACTTTACTAACACTTCTGTAAATACGAACGGAAATTATTTCTGGGATTTTGGTGACCTTACTAACTCGAACCTTGTCAATCCGGTTCATTCTTATTCGCAGGCCGGGTATTATGTAGTTACGCTTTCAGGTTACGTTTACAATACTGCGCATACAGACTCTTGTTTATTGCGTGACACTGCGCAGATAGAAATTCCTATTGTAGCCGACTTTGATTTTACCTACGGCTGTTACAATAGTCCGGTTTGTTTTACGGATAAAAGCACCCATACCCCAAGCAGTAATATTACCGGTTGGAATTGGAATTTTGGTGATGCTTTTACTTCTACGTTACAGAGTCCTTGCCACGTGTATGGCGTTGGTGGTACTTATATTGTTACGCTGGTTATTACCAATGGAACTTGTTTCGATACGATAATTGATACTGTTCAAATTCGTCCTCGCCCAACTGCCTCCTTCACTTTCTCTAATCCAAGTTGTGTAAATATTCCTGTGGTATACACCGATGGTTCGTTCACCAGCATAACTTACTGGCAATGGAGTTTTGGCGATGGTGGAACTTCCCTATTGCAAAATCCGCAACATACATACGGTTCGCCTGGAACTTATGTAGATACACTAATTGTTCATGACGATAGAGGTTGTTATGATACTACGGTGAAAGCAATTACCATTAACGCTCCAATCAACTACGGAAATATTAATGCGTATCCTGATACAATAGTTTGTGCCGGAACACCTGTGTTGCTTGTAGCACCGGCCTGTGGCACCTGCTCTTACTTATGGAGTTTTAATAACTTAACCAACGATTCAATTACAGTAAATACCACCGGTATCTATTCTGTAACATTGAATGATGGAAGCGGTTGTCCTTATTCTACTTTCATTCGTATCATCGTCAATAGCGGTCCACCTGCTGTAATTCTGAACAATGGCAAAGACGAATTATGTTTAGGGGAATCAACAATGCTGTTTGTGCCGGCTAATAATAATTGGACTTACGCCTGGACGAGCAATGACCCTAACGCGAATGGACAAACAACCAGTTATGTTTATCCGGGAAGCACACCACCAGGCACTTATACCTATTCGGTAATTGTTACCGATACTACCACCGGTTGTGCCGATACTTCATTGCCATACACCATTATTGTTCATCCGCTTCCGGTTCCACCAACTATTACACCGCTAGGTCCTACTACTATTTGTTTTGGCGATACCGTTGTATTGGTAGGTTCACATCCTGATCCTACAGTTACGCTTTTGTGGAACACCGGTGATGTGAACGACACCATTTTTGCTATAAAGAATGGCTGCTACAATTTGACGGTGAAGGATACGAATGGCTGTAAGAACATGAATCAGCTTTGCATCACGGTGAATCCGTTGCCAGATTTATGCACTTTCTACGAAGGATGTTTTGATACCTGCGCACCTTACACCATATGCGCTCCAGCTGGAAGTACATGGCAATGGCTGAATAATGGCGTTCCTATTCCAAGTGCAACTATGCAATGTTATACGACCAGTATGAGCGGATCGTATTCGGTAATTGTAACCAACAGTTACGGGTGTGTAGATACTACTGGTGTTTTAGATTTGAATTTACATCCATGTAATGATTGCGCAGAATTTGAAATAGACAGCACAGGTTGCGATTCAAGCGGACATCATGTCATATTCTATCACGTAACCAACCATTCGCCTGTTGCAATTACACAGGTGAATTTAGAAGTGCTTCAGCCGCATTTGAATGTGGCGTATGCACCGGTGGTTAGTTTTGTAAATGTTCCCGCAGGGGGAACATCTCCTCAATTGAGCGCCACTATTTACAACGGTCATGATGAGGACACTATTTGTTTCCGCACCCATATTTCGGTTTTAGATTCTATGGGTATGGAAGTGGTCTGTTGCTATAGCGATACCGATTGTGTCATACTTCAACCTTGCGACAGTGTACCGGTAGATACGAATTGCTGCTACTTCCACTATCTGGGCGATTCGAGTTGGTGCGACCAGACTACAGGAGTGAATGTTTTCCATTTCCAATTGCATGTAAATGGTTGTGGCACTTTGCAAATTCAAACCGGACCTAATACTTCTATAAGCGGAAGTAATCCGTTAGTGATGAATGGCAACAACGCAGTTATTAATGGCACTTACACTCCGTCATCGCCATCAGATACAATTGTGTGTATTACTTTTGTAATGGGTAACGGGGTAATCTATTGTGCTGATACAACTATTTGTATTCATCTGCGATGCAAAACTCCTGTACAGCCAATATGTAATCTACATTTTGAAGATTCAATTTGTGTGGGTCAAACAACTGCTTACTCGTATGGCGCCAATCCGGCAGGATTAAGTTTCGTTTGGCAATTCCCGAGCGGAAGTCCATCAACTGCGACTGGTCAAGGTCCGCACTACATTACTTATAATACGGTGGGATGCTTTCAGGTTATTTGCATTATCAATAACAACATAGATTGCATTGATACTATTTGCGTGTTGCCTCCACCGGTAGCTTCGGTTACACAAACCGGTAATACACTTCTTGCTTATCCTTCGGGGTATTCGTATCAATGGTATACCGGTATGCCGGGTGCGAATCCAATAGCAGGAGCAACGAACCAGTTTTATAATGTTACGATAACCGGTTTCTATTGTGTGGTGGTAAGCCGCAATGCTTATTGCAGCGATACTGCTTGTATTGACCACATACCAAACGGCATTGATGAATTAGGTGATAACAATTGGAGTGTTTATCCGAATCCGAATGATGGTTCGTTTACACTCTCATTGGACATGATGAAAGATGAAACAGCTGAAATGAAAGTGCTTGATGCGCTAGGACAAGTTGTTGACCTACGGATTTTTGAAGCTAAAACCGGCAAACAGGATTTCTACATTACCAATAAGAATTTTGCAACCGGTATTTATTTCATTCAACTGAAAACAGAAAACGGAGTTGGATTGAAGAGGATGCTGGTGAAGTAGTGTTAAGCTAAACGTGGCAGGTTTCTAAAACCTGCCACGTTTTTTTATGCCCATACCTTAGTCCCTTCACTGCAATTAGTGCAAATATCAATTTCCTTTCTGCTCTTTAAAATGCGAGAGCGAAACGATTGATACAAATCGCTCTGCCATATTTCAGCAAATGATTTTGTATTCAAATCACCGAGTTGGTGTTGAGCATCTTTATCAAAACAGCAAGGAACAATTTTGCCGTCCCAGGTTATTACTGTGCTGTGCCACAATTTCCAGCAATGGTTCAGTAATTCATTTTTGATTTTGTATTTGCCATTGCTTTCTTTCCTGTAACGTGAGAATTTGTCAATAGTCGGAATTAAATCATTACCGTTTTCGAAATCATAAACCTGTGCTGTTTTCAATTTTACTTCATCTACTCCAATTTCTTTTGCCATTTTTTTCACCTCATCTATCTGATGTTCGTTTGGCTTAACAACAAGAAACTGAAAAACAATGTGCGGAGTTTTTGAATTCAATTCTTTTTTAGCACACACCAAATTCTTCGTTCCCTCAATCACTTTTTCTAAGCTTCCTCCAATACGATATTGCTCGTAAGTTTCCTGCATAGTTCCGTCAATCGAAATCAAAATTCTATCCAATCCGCTCTCCACAGTTTCTTTCGCTTTTCTTTCAGTAAGAAAATGTGCGTTGGTAGAAGTAACCGTATAGATTTTTTTCTGTGAAGCATACTTCACCAATTCTAAAAACTTTGGATGCATATACGGCTCTCCTTGAAAATAGAAATAGAGATAAATCAATTTCTCTCCTATTTCATCTACAGTTTTTTTATAGAAATTGTAATCAAGGTTACCGGTGGGGCGTGTAAAATTTTTTAATCCACTCGGACATTCCGGACAACCCAAATTGCAGATAGTAGTTGGCTCAATAGAAACATTGAAAGGAACTCCATATTGAATTGGCTGCTTACTCCATTTTGAAAAATAAAATGACGACAGCACCGAAGCCATGTTGAAGATTTTCTTCGCGTTGAGTTTTGAAAGAAAGTTGAAAGTGTCTGCCGACCGCATAGCGTGAAAATAAAATTAGCTGACCGGCATTCAGCCAATCAGCTAATTAAAATTGTGCCCGAGAAGGGACTCGAACCCCCATGCCTTGCGGCTCTCGCACCTGAAACGAGCGCGTCTACCAATTTCGCCACCCGGGCTGCTGACCGGTTCAACAACAGTTAAACCTCAACACGTTTCAGAGAAATGCAAATGTAAAATTATTGTTTACTCTTCAAATTGACCAGAAAGCCGAATGCCGCTGCTGTAAAAAACATCATTAAACTATAAATGGCGGCAGGCATTGCCATAGCTGTATTTTGAAGAGCGGTTAAGGCAATGAATATGGACAAAGTGCCGTTATGAATTCCTATCTCCATAGCAATAGAAATATTTTGTTTTTCAGGCAACCGGAAAAGTTTAGGGAAAAAATAACCGATACACATGCTTAGTAAATTAAAACAGAGAGCGGCTAAACCAACTTGTGCAAAGTAACTAGCAACATTTCCTTTCTCTTTGATTGTTGCCGTAATAATTACAAAAGCAAGAATAAATACAGATGCAATTTTTACAGGCTTCTCCAATTTTTTTGAGAAGAGAGGAAAATTTTTGTTCAACAACATACCAATAGCAATCGGCACCAGCACAATCATAAAAACTTTGACTACTTCCTTGAATTGAAGCGGGATGTAGGCTTCGGAACCCATGAAATAATTAAGTGATAAGTTGACGATAATGGGAATTGAAAAAATAGTTAGCAGACTGTTGATGGCGGTAAGCGTAACATTCAATGCTACATCACCTTTAGCTAAATGCGAATACAAATTTGCTGTTGCTCCACCGGGTGAAGCTGAAAGTAACATTAACCCCACGGCTAATGCAGGGGGTAGTCCAAACGATTTTGCAATTAAAAAACAAAATACAGGGAGTAGTATCATCTGACAGAACAAACCGATAAAAACTGCTTTGGGAAATTTTGCAACCCGTTTAAAATCATCAATAGTTAAGGATAAGCCTAAGCCAAGCATGATAATGCCAAGGGCAAAGGGCATGATAACGGTGGTGATGTATGCTGATTGCAAAATTTTTGAATTATAATTTGTTTACGAATTACTCATAGCCATAAAATCCCTTGCCGGTTTTTTTGCCGAGGTGCACCGCATCTACTTTCTGCTGCTGAATCCGTGACGGACGGAATTTTGCATCCTGATGAAAAGATTCGAATAGAGAAGAAGTGACCGCAAAGTTGATGTCGTTGCCAACATGATCCATCAGTTTGAAAGGTCCCATTTTAAAGCCTGCGCTTTCCATCAGTCCATCAATAGTTTCTACCGGTGCCACTTTTTCTTCCAGCATTTTCAAACTCTCTACATAATAATGACGAGCCACACGGTTGGCAATAAACCCCGGTGAATCGTTACACATAATCGGTGTTTTGCCGATGGTAATTGAAAGTTGCTTGATAGACTCTGCAACTTCTTTCGAAGTTTCTGCACCGGTAATTACTTCTACCAATTTCATTAAATGCGCAGGATTAAAAAAGTGCATACCCACAACACGCTGAGGATTCGAAATTCCTTTTGCAATTCTGGTAACCGGAATAGAGGAAGTATTGGTTGCTAAAATTGTTTCAGCAGAATTTATTTCCGTCAGCTTTTGAAACAACTCGCGTTTCATTTCAAGTTTTTCTACAATGGCTTCAATAATTAAATCCGCTTTCAGTGAATTAACATCCGATGAAAAACTGATTCGCGCTAAAGCTGCATTCTTGTCAGCTTCTGAAATTTTATTCTTCGAAACTGCACCTGCTAGATTCATTTCTATTTCAGCTTTTGCGTTGTCAAGTTGCTCGGCATTTACATCAAACAACACCACCTCGAAATTTGCCTGCGCAAAAATCTGAGCAATGCCCGCGCCCATGGCTCCTGCACCTGCTATTCCTACTTTTTTAATTGAATTCATAAGGATAATATTTCGACTCAAATGTATGAAAACCTCAATGCGGTATCGCCTCTAAACTGTCAACTTTACAAATACTTTTATTCAGAACTTTGTTTATTTTCAACGGACTTCATGAACCTACATGAATTTGCGCTGGTATTTTGACGAATAGTAAATTCATGTAGGTTTGCCCCCTCAATTTCAGCAATGATAAAGTTTGAAGAGTTTGTTTTAAAGAATGGTTTAAAAGTAATTGTTCACGAAGACTCGACCACTACAATGGCGGCTGTGAATATTCTTTATAAAGTGGGTTCACGCGATGAGGATGTAAAGCAGACCGGTTTCGCACATTTGTTCGAGCATTTTATGTTCGAAGGCTCAATAAACATTCCTGAGTTCGACACGCCACTGCAAAATGCCGGAGGAGAAAACAATGCATTTACCTCCAACGACATCACTAACTACTACGATATTCTTCCCGCAAATAATCTTGAAACTGCTTTTTGGCTGGAGAGTGACCGAATGCTTTCACTGGCTTTTGAAGAAGAGAGCTTAGCGACTCAGAAGAATGTGGTGATGGAAGAATTCAAAGAGCATTACATCAATCAACCCTATGGTGACGTATGGCATAAGATGTGCGCTCTGGCTTACAAAGTTCATCCGTATCAGTGGCCGGTGATTGGTTTGAACTTGCAACATATTGAGCAAGTGAAAATGCAATCGGCAAAAGATTTTTACTTCAAATACTATCGTCCGAATAATGCGATTTTGGTGATTGGTGGAAATGTGAAAACTGCGCAAGTACAGAAACTTGCCGAAAAATGGTTTGGTGAAATTCCTGCGGGAGAAAAAATTATTCGCAATCTGCCTATAGAACCTGCGCAAAATGAACAGAGAATATTAGAAGTAAAAGCCGATGTACCGGTGAATGCCGTTTATAAAGCCTACAAAATGGGTGCGCGCACAGATGCAGATTTCCATGCATCTGATTTACTGCGCGATATTTTAAGCACCGGTGATTCTTCACGCCTGTATCAGCAATTAGTGAAAGAGAAAAAATTATTCAGCAGTATTAGTGCTTATTCTACCGAAACAATTGATGATGGCTTGTTGATGATTGAAGGAAGATTGAGTGAAGGCGTTTCGATGGAGGTAGCCGAAAAGGCAATTGAAGAATCAGTAAGTGAAATGGTGAATGTGAAAGTTTCGGACGAAGAACTGATTAAGGTAAAGAACAAGATAGAAGCCTACGTAACCTTCGGTGAAGTTAATGTACTGAACCGTGTCATGAACTTGGCCTATTTCGAAATGCTTGGTAATGCCGGTGATGTAAACAATGAAGTGGAAAAATATGCGGCTGTTACTTCTGCTCAATTACAGCAGGCCGCAGCAAAAATTTTCAGAAAAGAGAATAGCAATACCATTCGCTATTTCAGCAATAACTAAATAATGAACAGAGCATTTGCCCCCGAAATAAATTTAATTGACTCGCTCACTTTACCTGAGGTTAAAAAACTAACACTTGACAATAGTGTGCCGGTTTATTTACTGAATGAAGGCGAGCAGGAAGTAGTGAAAGTGGAGTTGATGTTTAAGGCCGGTAAATGGTTTGAAGAAGAAAATCTGGTAGCAGATTTAACCAGCCGCATGTTGCGAGAGGGAACGAAAACACAAACGGCCAAACAACTTGCAGATACATTCGATTACTACGGAGCGAATTTTAATAATGCTGCCGGTTACGAAACTGCCGGAGCTTCGCTTTACAGTTTAACTAAACACATTGATAAACTACTTCCGCTGTTCTTCGAAATTTTCACAGAATCTATTTTTCCTGAACATGAACTTGCAACTATTATCACTAATCGTAAGCAGCGTTTATCGGTTGATTTAACCAAGAACGATTTTTTAGCCAACCGTCATTTTGTAAATGCCCTTTACGGACAAAAACATCCTTACGGAAGAGTAACGCAGGTGGAAGATTTTGAAAAATTTTCGGTGGAAGATTTAAAAGCCTTCTTCAAAAAATATTACAACGCCTCTAACCTTACCATTATTGTTTCAGGAAAATTTGACGATTCGTTAGTGAAAAAATTGAACGAAACTTTCGGCAGCAAAAACTATACTGGTGACAAGGCAAGCGAAACTATTTCGCATCCCGTTGAATCTTCTTCTGAATTAGTCCATCATACCGAGAAGGCAGATTCTGTGCAGAGCGCAATTATGATTGGCAATATCAGCATCAACAAAACGCATCCTGATTTTTTGAAACTCACTGTATTGAACACTGTATTCGGTGGCTACTTCGGTTCGCGCTTAATGAGCAACATTCGCGAAGAGAAGGGCTATACTTATGGTATTCATTCTTCTTTTGCTTCTTATCCTCACGGAGGGTTTATCGAAATTTCTTCCGAAGTTGGTAAAGATGTTCGCGATGCTACCATGAAAGAAATTCAGCGTGAAATAAATTTACTGCGCACCGAATTAATTGGTGATGAAGAATTACAGGTAGTAAAAAACTACATGAGCGGAAAAATTCTGCGCAGCATTGACGGACCTATGAAGTTTTCTGAAACTTTGAAAGGCCTGCTCATTTACAAGCAGGAACTGTCTCACATTCAGGAAATTCTGAACACCATTCGCGAAGTAAGTTCTGAAGAGTTAATGACCCTTGCCAACAAATATTTCGATTACGATAAAATGTACAAAATAACTGTAGGCTAATGGCGTTTATAGAGGCGGCTGTTAAGTCCCCTTTAGGGGATTTAGGGGTCTGCAACTAAAGCGTTTCAGGTTAACTCTTTATAATTGAAAACATTTTTAAAAGCGTGAAGCAAAAAGTATTTCTTCTTTCATTTTTTCTCCTCCATTTCTTTTTCGGAAGTTTTGCGCAGACTATTCTCGCGCCCGATTTGCAGTGCGTGGAAAACGACCAGGTAAACGGAGATATTACTTTATATTGGACTAACCCACCGGTAAATCCCTGCGGTGCTTTTGTGCAATACACTATTTATGCTTCGCAAACAGGTGCTGCGGGCCCTTACAATCAATTTGCAGTTACCAATCAGGCTGCTACTTCGTTTTTACTTACTGGTTTATTAGCAATAAACCCCACATGGTATTTTTATATGGAAGCCAGTTACAATTGTGCGGGTTCTACGGTGCTACAATCTGATACGGTAAACAATCTCAATCCCGTTACACCGGTAATTGTAAATGTAGATGTAAACGCTAATGGCAATGCGGTTTTTACTTGGCAGCCAAGTGCCTCACCTCAAACACAGTGTTACATTGTTTATTATTATCTGCCCAACGGTTTAGCGGTACCTCTTGCAACGGTTTGTGGGGATAGCATTTCATATGAAGATACCTACGGTAATCCCGATTCCGGTTCTCTGGTTTACACTATTGCAGCCGTTGATAGTTGCAACAAAATAAGCGCATATAACACCTCACCTCAGCGCACTATTTACGCGACCGCTTCATCGCAGGCATGTCAAAGCCAAATTGATTTGGCATGGACCCGCTACTATAACTGGCCGCAGAGTGTATTGCGTTACGAAATCTGGGTGAGTCGTAACGACAGTGCTTTCAGTCTGGTAGCTTCGGTAGATACCAATAGTTTAATTTACAATTACTCCGGTTTTAACGATGGCGATTCGCTTTGTGTTTACATCCGCGCGGTTAGTGCAGCAGATTCAACTATTACCTCGAGTAGTAACCGGATGTGTATGCGCGCTTCTATTGTGCAGCCGCCTAAATTCAATTACATTACTAATGCCACGGTAGAGTTAAACAATCACATTATAGTTACATGGCTTATTGATACGGTGGCGGAACTTACCTTCTACAAAATTCAGCGAAGCACTAATAATATTACCTATACTTCAATTGCACAACGACCGGCACCTTCTCCGCTCTTTCAATTCGAAACGTATGACGATTCTTTAGGCATTATCACTACCGATAATCCGTACTATTATCAAACCGTGGCTGTAGACAGTTGCCAGACCAACTTCACCTCACCTTACGTAAAAACTGTTTGCCTTAAAGGTGAATTGTTCGATTACTACCTCGCCAATTTAACCTGGAACGATTTTGAATTGCAGGGTGCTACCGTTACCAAGTACAATCTTTACCGCAATATCAGCGGCACTTACCAGTTCCTGCGTACGTTTGCTCCCGGTGTAAATTCTTACAGCGATTCGCTGCAGCAGTTTCTTTCTGCCAGCGGAATATTCTGCTACCGGATTGAAGCTGTGTATGACCTCAATCTGCCTTTAGCGAATTACAGCCAAACGCTCAGCAGCTGGAGCAACGAGCAGTGTATTATTCACCGCCCCATTATTTATATCCCAACCGCTTTTGCGCCCAATGGCGTAAACAATGTGTTTAAGCCCACCATTATTTATGGCGACCCGCAGGGCTACACCATGACCATCTTTAACCGCTGGGGTGGAAAGGTTTTTGAAACCACCGACCCTGCCGCTGGCTGGGATGGCACCGACCACGGCAAAGAGGCTCAGCTTGGCGGCTATGCCTACCTCATACAGTTTTACGCCAACGATGGGGTAAAAGTGGAACGAAAGGGAATGGTGTTGCTGGTGAAATAAATCGCATTAAAAACCTTTTCGAATTATTTCTACTTTCAACACATGGAAGAAACCAATCAATTCCTCTCCATTAAAACATGGGCAGAAGAAGACCGTCCACGAGAAAAATTATTGCTGAAAGGCAAAGCGGCATTAAGCGATGCCGAACTTATTACCATTCTTATCCGCACAGGAGTTGTTGGAAATTCTGCTTTAGATATTGCCAAGAAAATTCTTCATCGTGTAAATGGCGATTTGAATGAACTCGGAAAATTATCTGTGAGCGAATTGAAGAAAATGGAAAAAGGTTTAGGCGACACAAAAGCTATAACCATAGTTGCAGCCCTTGAATTAGGAAGAAGAAGGCAATCAACCGAAGTGCGGGAAAAGCCTGTAATTCATTCCAGTCGCGATTTTTTTGATTACATGTATTCTGAAATTTCTGATTTAAAACACGAAGAGTTTTATGTATTGTATCTCAACCGCGCCAATCGCCCCATTACATTCAAACATATCAGCACTGGTGGCGTAACCGGAACAGTTGCTGACACTAAAATTATTTTGAAACACGCTATTGAATTACTCGCTTCTTCATTCATCGCCTATCACAACCACCCATCCGGTAATTTAAAACCAAGTCAGGCAGATATTGAACTGACCAAAAAACTAAAAGCAGCCGCGCAATTAATAGATGTTGTTCTCCTTGACCATTTAATAGTTGGCGATAAAAACTATTACAGTTTTGCCGATAATGGAATGTTGTAAACCCCTAAATCCCCTGAAGGGGACTTAAATGCAAACAGCCGAAGAATCATCTTCGGCTGTTTGCATTTTGTATTAGCTGCTAAAGTCCCCTCAGGGGATTTAGGGTTTATTTATTCACCACAAATCTACGGGTAATTTCGGAGTTCTCTGTTTTAAGTGTAACGAAATAAATTCCGTTAGCAACATCTTGAGTATACCATGAAAGTGTATGCTCACCTGTGTTTACATCACCATTGTAAAGGTCAGCAATTTTCTGTCCTAAAGCATTGGTTACATAAGCCAGAAGCGTTGAATTTTCTTTCAATTCAAATCCTACTTTCAACATATTACTTGCAGGGTTAGGATAAACAGAAATGCTTGCAAAATTATCGTTGTTAATCTGCTCAACACCTGCCCAGCTTCCAATTAACTTGGCTTCTTCGCCATTCAAAATGTTTCTGTATTTGTAGTCGCTGTTGTATTCCTCTACAAGTCCAACAATACTTACATAATTTTCCCTCCATGTTCCGGGCAAGGTATAAGTATAAGTTTTGGTGTAGTTAGAGCCTGCAGTAACAGTTGAAGGAATAATACTTGCATCGCCCCATGCACCACCCAATGCTTTTCTTAAAACATGGTTATGTGCCCAGCCAACAATAGGATCGGCTAAAGACGCATACGGACTTCCTGACCATGCGCTACCGCCTGAACTTGCGTTGGAATAATAGTTCACTTGGTTGTAACCGGTTCCGCTTCCAACAATTGAATCTTCAAGAATATAAAGGTTCAATCGGTAATCGCCTGTAACAGCCGCACCAAAATCAGCACGAACAGTAACGGTCAATTGGCGAGTTCCTGCATCATAAGTTTTGTTTACCAAACTTACATTAGCCGGTGAAGCCATTGGAATGCGCACATTAATTTTATCTAACCAAGCGTTATCTGTATTTGAAGATACTACACGGTCAAAGGCTACATCCGATTCATCAAGGAAATAAACAGCATCTAAAATACCCGATGGGTAACCTATTGCATAAAGGTCTGCCCGTACAGAACCTTCGGTGCTTTGCATTTTATCGCTGGTAGTAGAACCACGGTGAATAGAAACCGGAATAAGTGAAGGAGTAGCTGCTTTAGCTAATTCTAATTTCAAGTTTCCATCCGGGCAGTAACCGCACCATGCACCGGTGAACTCTTCAAACACAGGGCGTTTAGTTACGTTGTTGCTGATAGCCTGAATAAATCTTGGCAAGCTATCGTTGCTGTGGTCAGAATCTACATTTGCACCGTTGATATCCGATGTCCACATTTTAATATTGTAACCACCGTTAGCAGTTGGAGAATAGTTGTTTGGATACTCATAGTGATAAGAAGAGTAAGGAGCAATGTTTACACCAGTAATGGTAGAAGAAACCACCGGTCCGCCATTTACACTGTAGTTCAGTTTAAAACTGTTTACTGCCTGAAAACCTAAATTGAAAATATCTCCTGTAAACTGTGTTTGCTCATTCGGACGCATATACAGATACGAATCAAACGCAGTGTGCTGCAAATTGTAATTAGGGATATTTGTTTTGATGTTGATGTCATCAACAGCCAACATCAATTGATCGTTTGAGTTATTTCTCCAAGCCAATGTAATCGTCTGTCCGGCATAAGCAGTAAGGTCAACAGCGTGTTGAGTCCAGTAAGCATTCTCGTGCAAATCGCTGAAAAGCGTTACAGTAAAATCAGGAATAGTAACGCCAGCATTGGTAGCTAACTTTACTTCATAGCCATCAGCATATTGGCTTGATGTAGCAGTGGCTTTCCAGAACAAAAGCACGTTTGTGCTGCCTGATGGAATTGTAATAGATGGAGTAATCAACCAATCGTCAGCAGCGCCCACCGGATTATACCATGAAGTACTTACTGCAATTTGACCGGCTCCAAGTTGCTGGTCGTTATCCCAAACCCATGCAGCGTTTACAAAACTCACGTTTGCTTCCGGTGTTTTATTATCGTTATTTATCAACGTCCAGGTATTCGGTATACCGGTGCTGAAATTTTCGTTGAAAATAGTGGTTTGCGAATTTGCAGTAAGCAACGACACCACCGCAAAAACCATGAGTAAAGACTTTTTCATTGTATATAATTGTGTTTTAAAAAAATTTAGCTCACGAATGTAAAAGATTTCTTTTCATCGTAAATTATATTTTATCTTGCACTGTAAATCTCTAAACATGAAGAAAACCTTACTTTCTATCTCTTGTCTTTTATTCTCCATCGCCTCTGTTTTTTCGCAAGCCGATTTTACTTTATTGCCTTCTGATACTGTATCGTTTTCACAGACACTTAACTCAGGCGATTTAGCTGAAGGTTTTATTAAAGTAAAAAATATATCTAACAGCACTAAAACCATTAAATGGATTTGTACCGATAAAACAGGCCCGCACGACTGGGAGGCTAACATTTGCGACATTGTAAACTGCTACACTTTTGGTTATGTAATCCGCACGTTTACACTCAATGCTGGCGACACCGGCACCATGCGATTAGATGTTGACCCTTATGGCGTTTCAGGAACCGGTACGCTTAGTTTAATGATGTGGGTAGATGGAGATAGCACAGGCAAAGTCAAATACCCCTCATGGAATGTAGATATTACTGTAATAAGCGGCATTGGCAATGTAACTGCCAACACATTAAAAGTTTTCCCTAATCCGGTTAAGCAGTCGTTTATTGTTTCGGGCTTAGAAAATGCAGGTAATCTTTCATTCGAAGTTTACGACATGAAAGGTGCTGCTGCAAAAAGCGAAATTAAAAACGCCACTAATTCTACTATAGAAATCTCTATCGAAAATCTTCCTGTAGGAACTTATCTTCTCAAAGCCTTTGATGAAAACAATAAAGTTACCGGAACAGCCCAACTGAGTAAAGTTGAATAAAACAACACATAGAAATTCTGCAAACAAAAAGCCCGTTCAAATAATGAACGGGCTTTTTGTTTTGTATTAAGTCCCCTTTTGTTTCATCCCGCCTTAAGCGGGAAGGGGATTTAGGGGTGTTTAGTTTGCTCTCTCTTCCAAAGTCTTCAACAAACCGGCAATTTTTTGAGCCGATGAACCTTGAAGCGCGCTGATAACGTTCTTAGCAGGAGACTGTAACAATCCGATAATATCGCCAATCAATTCCGACTTGCTCTTCAATGCAGCAAGCACCGCAATTTGATTATCGCCAATAAATACATCGCTGTCAATGTAAGCACCTTTCAATACAGGCTTATCGTTGCTCTTTCTGAATTCTTTCAAAACCTTCGCAGCCGATGCACCATCAGTTGAAAACATCACACCGGTTGGTCCGTTAAGCAACGGATAAAGTGCTTCGTAGTTTCCTTCCACTTGCTCAAGAGCCTTGCGTATTAATGTGTTCTTAGAAACACGGTATTCGATACCCGAGTTAAAACACAATCTGCGGAACTTGTTTATTTTCTCAACAGTAAGTGTAGATGAATCGGTGATATAGAAGTATTGTGAGTTGCCGAACTTTTCTTTTAAGTCAGCAATTTCCTGGTTTTTTTTATTCTTTTCCATTTTATATAATAGTTATAAAGTGAGTCAATTAGTTTAATCCTTCTACTGATTTAGAATCAACATTAATTCCCGGGCTCATTGTAGAAGCCATGCTGATTCCTTTAAAATAAATTCCTTTGGCAGTAGCCGGTTTCAGTTTCGCAAGTGTTTGCAAAAGTGTCGAAGCATTCTCGTTGATTTGTGCAGCACTAAACGACACTCGACCAACTGAAGTGTGAACGATTCCGAACTTATCTACCTTGAATGCAATTTTACCTTTCTTCACTTCGCCTACTGCTTTACCAACTTCCGGTGTTACAGTTCCCGATTTAGGGTTCGGCATTAAGTTACGTGGTCCTAACACTTTACCAATTTTCGCAATCTTAGCCATTACGTTTGGTGAAGCAATAACCACATCAAACTCCATCCAGCCACCTTCAATTTTAGTAACAAACTCTTCCAAACCTACAAAGTCAGCACCTGCCGCTTTTGCTTCTTCTTCTTTGTCAGGAGTAGTAAGCACCAAAACTCTTTTGGTCTTACCGGTTCCGTGAGGAAGTGCAGTAGTTCCGCGAATAGCCTGGTCAGCTTTCTTAGGGTCAATACCTAATTGAATGTGTAAATCAACCGATGCATCAAATTTGCAGGTTGTTGTTTCTTTCACCAGCTTAGAAGCATCGGTGAGGGTGTAGAGTTTGTTAACGTCTACTTTGCCCGCAAGGGCTTTTCTTTTCTTAGTTAATTTCATTGTTTTAGTTTTTTGAGGTCAACCGGAGCAATGAACTCCTCCCTCGTTATAAAAATAGTTAATGGTTAGTGGTTAATGGCTAGTAGTGAAAGGCTTTGTATTACCACTTACTACTTGCTATTTACCATTCACCCGTATTAGTATCCTTCTACATTAAATCCTGCACTCTTTGCAGAACCTGCCACTAAACTCATAGCCGCTTCAACAGTGAAACAGTTTAAGTCAGGCATTTTTTCTTCTGCAATTCTGCGGATAATATCCTGACTAACTGTTCCAATCTTCTTACGGTTTGGTTCAGCTGAGCCCGCTTGCTTCTTAGTATATTCCATCAACAACGCGTGAGCCGGTGGAGTTTTGATAATAAAGTCGAAACTCTTATCGGTATAAACAGTAATTACGCATGGAAGAATTTTTCCTTGCTTATCCTGTGTTTGCGCATTAAAACGTTTGCAAAATTCCATAATGTTCACACCCTTAGAACCTAATGCCGGTCCAATTGGAGGTGCTGGGTTTGCTTGTCCGCCCTTAACTTGTAACTTGATGAATGTTTGAATTTCCTTTGCCATTGTATTTCTATTAACTGATTATTTGAATTTTGTTTTTACTAAGCTATTTTTTCTACCTGCATAAAACTTACTTCCACCGGTGTCTTCCGTCCGAAAATCTTCACCACTACTTTCAGTTTCTTCTTCTCGTTGTTTATCTCTTCGATAGTTCCCAAGAAATCGTTGAAAGCTCCATCTACAATCTTCACCTCTTCGTTAATGATAAACGGCTCAGCCATTGTTTCACCGGCATCTAACATTTCATCTGCCTTGCCAAGAACCTTTACTTCTTCAGCACGCGAAAGCGTTCCTAAAAAACCAAGCACTCCATGCACATGGCGAACAGTCAACCACATTTCCTGTGTCATCTTCTTGTCTTCCACTTCAATGTAGATATAACCCGGGTAAAGCGTTTTATCCTTAATCGTCTTCTTACCCGCCTTAATAGTATATATCTTCTCTGTCGGAATTAAGATATTAGTCACAATAGGCTCCCACTTGGCGCGCTTCACTTCCATCAAAACGTGGTCGCGAATCTTCTTCTCTTGCCCGCTGATAACGCGCGTCACATACCATTTTTTTCCTTCTGCCATGAGATTATCCTATAATAGATTTATAAAGCCACTGAGTTCCTTCTTTAAAAGAAAGGTCAATTCCCAACACAATAATCGAAATAATCAGAGCTGTGATTAAAACAACCACTGCACTATCTTGTAACTCGCTCCAAGTTGGCCAGGTTACTTTGTGCATTAACTCATCGTAAGCTTCCTGAAAGTATGTTGTAATTTTTTCCATTGTCGTTTTCTTTCTCTGTTTTACTCCTAACTACTCGCCATTTACCACTCACTTTCTTTGCAGGGGCAGCCAGATTCGAACTGACATCAAGGGTTTTGGAGACCCGTATGCTACCATTGCACTATGCCCCTATTATCCTCTTCAAAAAGGGTTTTTGCATAACACTTACGGCAATAGCCCCTCACCCCCTTTTCTCAAAAGGGACGCAAATATATACACATAGACCAATTTTCAAAACAAACGGAAAATAAAGATGCGCGGATTCCTGCTCAAAGAAACGGACTTAATCCATATTTAGTAGTTGCATTTATCTTCTTCTCAAAAATATCGAAACATAATAAAGCAAAGTTGCCAATGAAGCCAGAGCCGCTACCACATAAGTCATAGCTGCCCATTTTAAAGCGTCTTTTGCCATTTCGTGTTCTTGCGAAGAAGTTACTCCAGAACTTTCTAACCAAACCAATGCACGGTTCGAAGCATCGAACTCAACGGGCAGGGTTACAAACGAGAAGAAAGTAGTTGCCGCAAAAAGGATAATACCGAAGATGAGCAGGTAAGGGAATATATTGATGGTTAATACACCTGCCAGCAATATCCATTGCATCCATTGCGAAGCAAAACTTACCACCGGGGTTAAGTTGCTGCGCAAGCCAAGCCAGGCATACGCATGTGCATGTTGCACTGCGTGTCCGCACTCGTGCGCGGCAACTGCCGCAGCTGCAACGCTTCTTCCGCTGTAAACTTCGGGCGAAAGGTTCACGGTTTTTTCGAGCGGATTGTAGTGGTCGGTAAGCTGACCTTCTATGGAAATGACTTTCACATCATCAATATTGTTATCGCGCAGCATTTTTGCCGCTATCTCTGCGCCCGTCATATTACCGCGAAAGGCAACTTCGGAATATTGTTTGAATTTGCTTTTTAAACGCATGCTTACCAACCAGCTAAGGAGCATAAACACACCAACGATTACATAGATTCCTATCATTTTACTTTTGTTTTGTTACGCAATGCTAATAACAATTTACGTGCTATTGTGCTTTGCAAATCTGTTTTGTCAAAGTTTAAGACGAAAAGGCAGAATGTTTATTGTTTCATGGCAGGAAAGCAGTTTTTTTTACTTTCCGTTTAAAATACAAAACCAACCCATTATGAAATCAACAATTTTTTCTCTTGTCGCTTTATTGCTGTTTAGTTTTACTGCCGTAAAAGCACAGAACGACAATGCCGTTGTTGTAAAAGAATTTTTAAAAAGCATTCCCGCTGCTGCTGCCGAAAAAATAAGTGCCAACGCACTGGTGGCAACGGTAGATGCCATTGCAAAAAAGACAGCAGCAAAAACCATCAGCCTTACCAAAGAAAATATTGCGTATGCATTAGCCGAAGCCAAACAATTCAAATTCGGAATTATTGTAGTAGGCGAACACACTTTTGTAAAAATTTCTGATTTCGGGAAATGCAATGCCTCGGGTTCGTGGGGTGCCTGTATGCCGTATGGCGAAGGTTATATTAAAAAGGGCGCACTTGTAAGTCAGCAAGGTTATATCAATAACATCATAGGCCGCCCCGATGCGCAGGTTAGAACTTTGTATTTGTTTAACTGATGCAAAAATTCTGCACTAAATGCAATGTCGCTTTTGATTGTGGTGCCAACTCACCGGAGTTAAATTGCTGGTGTAACGAGTTGCCTAAAATTACCCCGACCGATAATAGCGATTGTCTTTGCCCGGTTTGCCTGGCACAAAAAATAAAGGAGCTGCAAGCAGCTCCTCCTAATTCTGAATAACCCATGCTCTTTATTTCGCTCGCATCCGATTGTTCTTCGGGTTGTGTTCTATTTCTGCTAAACCCAAAACTTCCATCAGCGGAGGAATATACATACCAAAACGTCCTCGCAAGCCTTTCTTTAATCCATACCATCCGCCCACCGGATTTTTTGGTGAGCGACCCCATGCTTCTACTGTTCCTTCCTTAGCCGGCTTTTGTTCATCGGCACTACCCAGTTCCATCCAGTCGCCATGCTTTTTGAGCATAGCCTGTAAATCGTTTAAGCAGCGTGCATCATAATGCAAGACCGTTTTGCCAACGGTACATACAATAATTTCCTTTCCATCTTTTTCATCTTTATACATTTCGTATTCCGATGTGCCCGGTGGAGTTTTCAGTTTCCACGGACTTTCTTTGGTTCCTTTTCCTTGTACCATTTGAATAAATTGATGGGGTTAGAAAATTATTTCTTCCACTTAATAGTGCAGCCTATTGCTTTGGTAGTTTCGGGGCTAACCGGTTTGTTGGCGAGTAGAGCATCTACTGCATTCTCAGCATATTTTTCTTTTACGGCTGTGGCATCATCGCTGTTATCGTCAATAGCACCAATGTATTTTACTACCGGTGTGCCAACTCCTGCTTGAAGAATAAAAATATGCGGAGTCATTCTGGCACCATAAGCCGTAGCAATAGCTTGTGATTCATCGTACAGGTAAGGAAAAGTAAAGCCCTTTTCTTTCGCGCGTTTTTTCATGCTCGGAAAATCATCGCTGGCATGTTGTGCCGCATCGTTCGGATTAATGGCTATAACCGGATAGCCCAGTGGTTTGTATTTTTTGTCAAGCGCAATAATCCGGTCTTCATACTTTTTGCTGAAAGGGCAATGGTTGCAGGTAAATACTACAATATAACCTTTGGCATCTTTAAAATCGGAAAGCGTAACCATTTTGTCGTCTACGTTTTTCAATTTAAAGTCTGCAACTGCATCGCCTACTTTGTATCCGCCTTCGGGTTTAAACGAAGCGAGAAATAAAACAGCGATTACGAGAAATAAATGCTTAGTCATATTTATTTGATTTTAGTTTGAATAATCGAATCTAATTCAGTTTGCGTAAACTCTCCTTCACGGAAGAAAATTTTCTTTCCGTTCTTATACATCAGCGTGGCAGGTATAGAGCCACTCCATTCCGTTTCCACTTTATCAATCCAGCTATTCGGTGTTCCTGCATTCAACAAATAACAGGTGGATAGAATTTTTTTCTGCTTCACAAATTTATCTACAACGGCTAACTCGCGCGTGTAATTCAAACTTACAAAAACAACTTTCACTTTATTATTGGCGAACTTCTTTTGCGCTTCTTCTAAGTAGGGCATCTCTGCTACACAGGGCTTGCACCACGTTGCCCAAAAGTTAACTACATAAAGCGTGTCATTGTTTTGAATGGTATTCGCCTGCAATTGCTCCAGCGATACTTCCTGCACCTGTGGAGCAGCAAAAAAAAAGAGGATAAACAGATACATTGAAAACATGATTGCAAGTTGATTTTTTTTCAGAAATGCGGTAGATAAAAAATGGTAAGAAGAAGGTAACGTTTCATTTGCAACTAATTCTTTCTTTTGCACTCCCGAAAAAAATAAAACAGATATCTATGAAACAGTTTAGTCTCTTATTCACGCTCATCCTTACAGCCACTGCAAGCAATGCACAGCTAATTATTAACGAACTCTCGCAGGGGCCTGCCGGTTCCCAGGAATTTGTAGAGCTCTTAGTTACCGGTACACCAACCTGTGGAGGCAGTAACACAGTTGATTTGCGCGGATGGGTTATTGATGACAACAACAGCTGGCATGCCACCGGAGCAGGAACAGGGATAGCGGCTGGACATGTGCGCTTTGACAGCATTCCTCAATGGGCAAACGTAAAAATCGGTTCACTCATTGTTATTTATAATGATGCAGACACAAGTTCTTCTATTCATGCATTAACGGTTGATACTAACGATGCCAACAACGATTATGTATATGTAATTCCGGTTAGCTCTTCGGTATTGCAAAAAAATACCAACCTGCCTGCAAGCAACGGAACAATGACCACTTACGCTGTTGGTGGAACTACGTATTCTCCCACCGGTACATGGTCAGGTTTAGGAATGGCAAACAGCGGTGATGCTTTTCATACCGTTTCACCGGCTAATTATTCGGTGGCTTATTTTGCCATTGGCTGGGGGAACGTGAACACGGCATTGAATGTATATTACAGCTTAGCGCAAAACGCAAAAGATATTTACATGACAAACGCGGTTGACAATAATCCTTTTAACTCAGCCAATTTTGTTGACACTACTGCTGCTACAGAAACACCGGGCGCACCAAACAATCCTGCTAACGCTGCATGGATTCATTCTTTGAATAATAACGGACAGCCTTTTGTTACACCAACAGTCAGCTTCAATAATCCCGCACCGCTTACTTGTTCTAATACCAGTACTGTTATTATTGCTTCTTCAACAACTACCGGTGCAATTTTTAACTGGAGCAATGGAGTAATTGGCGCAAACGATACGATTACTACCGGTGGCAAATATTATGTAACAGTAAGCGATGCCGCAAATACTTGCAGCACTGTTGATTCTATTACAATTACTTCTTCGTCCACACTTTCCATTTCAACTTCTTCTATCAGCACCAGTTGCGGAAACAGCAACGGTACAGCAACAGTTACGGTTACTTCGGGAACAGCTACCGGTTATATATGGAGCAATAGCGGAAACACCGCATCTATTTCAAATCTTCCATCGGGAACTTACACTGTTACCGTAAACGCCACTGGCGGATGCAGTGCAACGGCAAGCGTTACCGTAAATTCAAGCATCGGCACTACGGTTACTATTACTTCCAATAAACTTGTTTTTTGTGCTGATGACAGCGCACAGATTTGTGCGCCAAACGGCTTTAATGCTTATGTCTGGAGTACCGGTGCAACGTCAGCCTGTATTTATGTAAAACAGGCAGGTAACTATTATGTTACCGTAACCGATAATTCAAACTGCACCGCAGAGTCGAATCATATTGCTATTGCTGTTCATCCACAGCCACCGGTTAGCATCAGCGTGAATGGCGATACATTAAATGCGTATGGAGCCAGTTCTTACCAATGGTATTTCAATAACAATCTTATAAACGGAGCTAATACTTCTATGTATATCACTCCGCAATCGGGTAATTATTCGGTATTGGTTACCGATACAAATGGTTGCACTGCTTTATCTAACGCAACTCCTGTAACCGTTACCGGTATCAATGATTTGACTATTGAGAACGGATTGAGTGTTTATCCGAATCCGCTCACTTCTGGCAGATGGAATTTAGAAATTGAAAATAACCTGTTGGGCGCATCGCTCGAAATATTCGACAACACTGGCAGGCTGATTTATCAATCAGAAATCAGAAACCAGAAATCAGAAATCCGTTTAGATTTTGCCAAAGGAGTTTACCTGTTGAAAATAAGTTCTGGTAAAAATATCTTTACGAAGAAGCTGATTCGACTATAAGATTTTATTCCGATAGCGGCAGTTCATCATCCGATTCAGGAGTTATTGTATCGGATTTAACTATCATTCGCAATGCCGGGCCTTTTAATTTTACATCGGGCAATAAACCCGAAGTATCTACTGAGCTAATCCATCCTTTCGAAGCCATGCGTCCGGTGAGTATTCTGAAATAGCCGCTCAGGTATGGCTTTAGTTTTCCTTCTTCATCAAATTGATATTTGAAAGCTTTTGGGCGTGGGATAATACCTGCCAGAAAAATACTTTCCTGCAAATTGAGTTCGCCCGGGGTTTTATTAAAATAAAAACGCGCTGCTTCTCCAATACCGTACACATTGGGTCCCCATTCAATAACATTCAGATAAACTTCTAGCATACGCTCTTTGGGAACTAAACGCAGGTTTTCAATCAGGAAAACAATCAGAGCCTCTTCCGCTTTGCGCGAAATGGTTTTATCGCGGCTCAGAAAAACATTCTTTACGAGTTGCATGCTGATAGTACTGCCACCACGCGCAAATCTTCGCTCTTTATAATTCTTAATAACAGATTCGCGAAAAGATTCGGGCAGAAACCCGCGATGTAGCATAAACGATGGGTCTTCCGATTGCAAAACGCTTTTCACTAAATAATCGCTGATGCGGTTAAACGGAGTGAACATAGGATTAACAGATGAAATTTCTATTTGGCGCATGAACCGGTCCTTGTCGTATGCTTCGTAAGTAAACGGAGCATTCATCCGCCCGTAGTTTTCTACGCCATAGTGTTTAATCGTAAAATTCTTTTTCTGTAACAAAGAATTAAACACCAGCGAATCGGGTTGCCGGGTATTGATTTGAAAGAACAAATCGTATTCCAGCGAACCGGTGCAGGAAATTCCTTTCAGCGTGTTGAACATTCCCTGCGGCAAGCTATGAAAAAAAGTATCGCTCACCGTTTCGGGCATGTGAATGTTTACCACAAAAATGGTATCGGGTGTTACCTGATAACTGGCAAATAAACGCGTGCTTACATCTTTCAGCTTAATCGTTGATGATGAATCCAATTCCACCGCATCATCGCGCACATTCAGTTTGCCGCTAAATGATGATTGCTCAAGAATCACATCACCGTTCGCCAATCGCCAATGATTGATGTGAAAATTTTCTACCTGAACACTAGTGGTTATTTGCAATTCGCTGCTGCTGCTTTCAAAACCAAGCGATGCGGTGAACGATTTAAATCTGCACTTCAAACCCTTTTCGTGATTTAGAAAAGGCAGATACACTTCGGAATTGGTGTTGTGTTGAATTGAAAACTGATACCGTTTATTCTTTTCTAAAACTTTTCCGCTTAGGAGCAAAGTATCTTCCATCATCTGGTTAATCACTATGCCGGTAAGAGTTTTCAAATCGTATTTCATTTCAGGCACAAAAACGCTCTCCGTATTTGTGCTGTCTTCGCACTTGATTTGAATATTCTCCAATTCAAAAGCAGTATTAAAAGCACGAACTAACTTCGACTTTAAATTCATTCCCAACTTCCGGTAATTAGTTTCGGCTGTAGTAGTTGTTGCAGATTTTGGTTTACCGGTTGACTGAAAAAATGACAAATTGTTCCGTTCTGTTTTGTTGTAAACAGTCACCAGCACATCTTTCACTTTCACTTCATCAAAACCAACTTTGCCGGCTACTAAATCAAGCAAGGAAAGATTGAGCGCAATTTCTTTCACACGCACTAAGGTATCTGCACCTTCCGGTTGAAGCGTAACACCTTCTATTTGTATGCCATCAAAACCTGAAAAGCGAACAGATGAAGCTCTCAATGAAAGGTGATAGTTTTCCTGTGCGCGGGCTTGCGCTTTTTTGAAAGCAAACTGCAATAGACTGTTTCTGCTGAATAGACAAATCAGCAGAAATACCAATACACCAATAAAAAAAAGAGAAAGTCTTTTTCGAGACATGCTGTGCAAAGATAGTACAGGAAGCCTGACTTATTTTTTTTGCGCAGATGAGTCTGTCGGAATAGCCGTTGGCGCTGGTTGTTTTACCTGACCTCCGGTTTTAGCAAGCACTTCTTTATACTTAACTTCATACTGGTCTGCTAATTGTTTATTGCCTTTGTTGCGGTACGAGACGGAAAGATTCAAATACGCAGCCGCATAATTCGGATTGAGTTGAATCAGCTTTTGCGATACCGCAATTGCTTCATCAAAATTTCCGCGTAAACCATATGCCACACCTAAGTCTTCGTAAAACTGTTCCACTTTCGGATTTAATGCAATTGCCTTATTGATATACTCAATCGCCTTATCAAAATTATGCGCAACCTTACCAAAACCGGTTCCTACCTGATAATAATCCGAAGCATCAATCTTTCTAATCTCATCGCCTTTCTGTAACCAGTATTCTACCGAATCGGGTTGATTCAGTTTTGCATAAACCTGCGCAAGCACATACCTACATTCTATCTGTTCCGGTTTTACAGAATAAGCTATCAGCAAATTTTGTTTGGCGAGAGCCGGTTTGTTGACTTGATTGTAAATAACTCCCAAATTATAATTGGCATCGTAGTACGCGCCTGAATGATGAGCCACCGCACTTTCATAAATTGGAATTACCTGCTCGGGATTTTGATAGCGTTTGTAAACAGCATTTCCCAAAAGCAAAAGTGCCTGCGAGTGCTGAGGATAAATTCGAATGGCTTCATTCAAATGCGCAATAGAAGAATCGAAAAGTAGATGGCGAATGGAAGAATCGGGTAATAGATTGATAGCGTTCAACTGTTCTTCAGTTAAATTACTGTTCAGGTCTTTTAAGAATGATTTAATCATTCCGCTATCGCGCAATGCGGGAATATCCGATTCAGCAGCTTTAGTTAAATCGCCACCGAGCGAGGTTTGAATTTTTGCAGAGTTAGGGCTGTTGATTGAATCTCTACGGAAAAGTGTGAAGCTGTCTTTCCAATCAAAATTGCGCGCAATTGTTTTCATTGAATACAGCGTGAGCAAAACAGCAAACGCACCTAAAATAATATTTGGCGAAAGTTTGAACCGGTCTTTTGACTGAATAAAAAGATACGCGAGAAGAATACAGAAGCCAAGCGAACTCATGTAAATAAACCGCTCGTTCATCAACACACCTACAGTAAATAACATGTTAGATGCTACCGAGAAAGTGACAAAGAAAAACAGAATAGCAAACGAAGGAATTGTTTTCTTCTGCAAATTTTTGAGCGCGTAAACAATTAACGCGATAGTAGAAAGAATAGCAAGCCAAACCCATCCGCTATCGAAACCTACATAAGGTATTTGATTAAAATAGTAATCGTAAGTAAGCGGATGCGGAAAAAGCATCAGCCAGTAATAACGAAGGAACGTATACAATATGGTTCCGTACTTAAGACCAAACTCATTATACGGTGGAACGAAAGGGTTATTCAGAATTTCGGGCGATTCATCCTTTAGTCCCGCATGTGTATACAGGCTGCGGATATAAAGAAAAATAAGCACAGGTACAAGATACAAGCCAACTGTAAGCACATAATCTTTCACTTTTACATTGGTAAAGAAAAAGTATGTAAGAGGTATTACCGCTAAAAAAGTAATCGCGTTTTCTTTCGAAAGCATGGCGATAAAATAGATGAACACACCCCAAGCCAGATGAACGTAATTTTTTGTTTTGGCATACTTTATAGTTGCCAGCAACGCAAGCAGTGAAAACAACATACACATCACTTCATCACGCCCTTTAATATTCGCAACTGCTTCGGTGTGGATGGGATGTGCTGCATATAGAAGAGTTGCAAAAAATGCAACCCCTAAATCCCCTAAAGGGGACTTTAGCGCATACTTCTTCGGGATGACTTGTTGTAAAATATAAAAGAGCAAAACACAAGTAAGCGCAAACAACAAAACATTTATAGCATGACTCAACATCGGATTCAGATACGGGTCAGCATCTGTCATAATGATGTTCTTACTGTCAATCACCTCGCGTTTATCGCCACATATTTTTCTTACAATTTCGTACTCCACTGCCAGCGAAGTCATACTAAGCGGACGGTAACGCCCACCACTTACCAATTTAGCACCGCGCTCGCCAAAAAAACCTTCAAACATGTCGTGCGTGAAATGGTCTTTAATTCCGCCAAAACCCTTTTTTGTGAATTTATTATCGGTAACTACAATGGTGTCGTCAATAGCATAGCGGTTCCAAAGCGTGTTGGAATACAGCATGCAGGTGAAGAGGAGAATGAAAATGTAAAAGGTCCAGTCAGGAAGTTTGAATCCGGGAGTTTGAGGTTGAACCTGCTGAACAATTACCGGTTGCTCTTTACCTTTTGCTGTTTGCTTTTTGTTCTGCTTTGCCACGTTTTAAAATTTGCTGCGTGAAAATAAAAACACTTAGCGCGAATACAACTTCTTCAAAGCATACGAAATTACCATCACCAAAAACGAAGGAATCCAAACCCAAACGAATTCACTTTTCAAAACACGCCCCCCCCTCGCTGAAAAAACTTGCCAAACCAATAGGCGAAACTTTTATGGGGCGGAACGCAAAGAAAAATCTCGTGTTGTCGAAAGGAGCAAACAACGCAACTCCCAATCCACCGGTGGTCATGGCATCAAGCACCGGATGCGAAGCCGTGGCAAAAAAGAAAAAGGTAAATAATGAAAGCCATCGTCTGTTCCATAATTTTTCTTCTCCGTAAAAGAAATAGGTAACTGCAAAGGCAAGTAAGGCAGCAAAGAAAAACGAATGCGTAATGCCTCTATGGCCAAATACACTTTCATAAGGAATACCCATTTTAAAACCAATTGCATCGGCATCAGGAATTACGGCACAAAAAATTCCAAGCAACCAGAATTTCTTATCAATGTTTCTGATGAAAGAAATCTTGCCGATGGCAACGGAAGCTATTGCGTGTGAAAATGCAGATGCCATGTTTTTATTTTAAATCAATTTAAATCGCTTGCCGGGTAACGAAACAAGAATGTTGTTCATTTCCATTTCTAAAAGTGTAGCTGCAAGCGAACTCACATTCATTTGGGTAGCGTCTGCCAATTCATCAATTGCCAATTCCGTTTTTTCATTCAGCAGGTTGTAAATTTTTTGCTCTTCATCGGCAAGCGTAAGTAGCAATTGTTTTTGTTGCTTTTTGCCTTTTGTGTTTTGTTCTTTGTTCACCCAATTCATCTCGCGCAGCAAATCATCTGCACCTTCGATCATCTTTGCTTTAAAAGTCTTAATCAGAAAATTGCAGCCTGCACTATACCTATCATTGGCTTTGCCCGGAAACGCAAACACATCACGATTGTAAGAGAAGGCAGTATTAGCCGTAATTACCGCACCGCCTTCAATGGCAGATTCTACCACCACCACTGCATCGCACATGCCGGCAACAATTCTGTTGCGGTTCGGAAAATTGGAAGGATGCATTTCGTCAGTTGATTTATACTCGGATAGCAAACCGCCTTGCGCTATCATTTTTGTAGCTGTGCTTTTATTTTGTTTAGGGTAAATGGTGTTTAATCCATGACCAAGTACTCCAACCGTTTGTAAATTATGTTCTAAGGCTGCATTATGTGCCGCTGTATCAACTCCATAGGCAAGTCCGCTTACTATTAAAATATTTTGCGCTGCTAAATCAGCAATTAACTTCTTCGTCATTTCCTTTCCGTAATCGGTAATTCTTCGCGTGCCAACTACGCCAACAATTTTTTCTGCATTCAAATCGGTATTGCCTTTATAGTAAAGCAGCACCGGAGAATCGCTACACTCTTTCAAGCGGAAAGGATAGTTCTTATCGGTAAAGAAAATAGGTTCAATGTTATACTTCCCGATAAATTTTAATTCTTCTTTCGCTGCTTTCATTACATCCGCAGATGAAATTCCTTCGGCTGTACCTTTTCCAATTCCTGGAATTTTCTCCAACTTGCTTTTCGATGTTTTAAAAACATTTTCTGCGCTTCCACAATACGCAATCAAATTTTTAGCAAGCACGTTGCCTACATTCGGCAAAAGCGTTAGTGCTATTTGATACAATTTTTCGTTGGAATGGCTATTCGACAAAACCTGTTTATTTAGAGTTGCCAAATTTATCTTTTGTAATGAAAAAAATTACTCTGCTTGCATTTTGTATCTATTGCCTACTGCCAGTTGCCAACTGCCAAATATATTCCGATAGAGGTCCTGAAAACAATTTCCAATCAAAACAAAATCCGCTTTACTGGAAAAACAGAAAACCATTTGAAGGTTATTGGCAGCAGGATGTTCACTACAAAATAAAAGCGAACATTGACGAAACCACCGATATAATAACCGGTGAAGAGCAACTTACTTATTTCAATAATTCTCCCGACACACTTTATTACGTTTACTTCCACCTATATCAAAACGCATTTCAGCCAGGTTCTTACTTAGATAATCTACAGGAGAATAACGATGCGCACATTGCCTATGGGAAATACGAGCTACAAAAACTCGGAACCCTGATTGATGAAATAAAAAATAAGGATTCAGTCATTCTTCAAATGCAATTGGATAATACCATCCTGAAAGTTTTTTTAGATGAACCGGTTGCGCCCAATTCATCAAAAGTTTTTCAAATTAAATTCAGGACGTTTTATGATGCCGGTTCTACGCGCAGGCGAATGAAAAAACACAAAACCTTTGGCGCGAATCATTACAACGGCTGCCAATGGTATCCTAAAATTTGTGTTTACGACCGCAAAAGCGGATGGAACACCGACCAGCATTTGAATCGCGAATTTTATGGCGACTACGGAACTTTTGATGTGGATTTGAGTTTCGCTTCTAATTATGTTTTGGAGGCAACCGGTGTATTGCAAAATGAAAAAGAAGTGTTGCCTGATTCGCTGAAAAAGAAGTTAGACATCTATAATTTCAAAGACAAGAAATGGGATTCGGTTCCTTCCATAATTACTCCTTACAAAAAAGGAGAACGAAAAACATGGAAGTATCACGCAGAAAATGTTCATGATTTTGCTTTTACTGCCGACCCGAGTTACCGGATTCATGATACAATTATTTATCCCGGTCGTGCAAATGGTGAAGGAGTTCGGTGTGTAGCGATTGTTCAGGAGCCTCATGCCAGTGGTTGGTTGAATGCTTCCGACTACCTCGCGCAAATTATCTCAACATTTTCGCGTGATTTTGGAGTATTTGAATATCCGAAAATTGTTGTAGCAGATGCTGCTGATGGAATGGAGTATCCGATGCTCACACTTGATGGTGGACGCGACAAATCTTATCGTGGTTTGCTTGTACATGAAGTGGGACACAACTGGTTCTACGGAATGATTGGCAACAATGAAACATATCGTGCCATGCTCGATGAAGGATTTACACAATTTCTCACAGCATGGGGAATGGAAGCCATTGATGGCGATACCATTCCTTATGAGTTTGGACCAAAAACAAGTTGGTATTACAAGCGATTTTTTGAACCGGCAACCGTGCGCGATAATAAATGCTACTACAGCTATTTGAGCGATGCGATTATTTATAACGATGAATCCATTAACACACATAGCGATGGTTTTAATGGTGCATTAGGACAAGGCGGTGGTTACCGACATGTGTATGCGAAGACATCTACCATGCTTTATAATTTGCAATACGTTTTAGGCGATTCGCTTTTTAGTGCAGCTATGAAACATTATGTAGCGCAATGGAAATTTGCACATCCATATCCGGAAGATTTTCGCAACAGTATTTCGCAATTCACACACATAGATTTGAATTGGTTTTTTGATGAATGGATGGAAACCACAAAAAATATTGATTACAAAATCGGCAGAATTAAAAAGGGACAATTCAAAAATCAATATGTAATCCGGCTGAAGCGCAAAGGCAGAATGCAAATGCCGATTGATTTGCGCGTGATTTCAAATAAGGATTCGGTTTATGATTTTCATATTCCGAATACTTGGTTTGAAAAGGATGTGAGCGATACTTCGGCTATTAAAAAAATAGTTGAACATGGAGATATAATATATGTGGAACTCATTGACCCTTTGATGCGGGTTTCCATGAATGCAAAAAGACCAACACAAATTCTTCCCAAATGGTATGGGTGGGATAAACTTCAACCAACATACAATGCCACCGTTACAATTCCATCAGGAATTAAGAACGCAATTATTGACCCAAGTGAAAGATTAGCTGACATGAATATGTTGGATAATCGTAAGCATGGCAATGTGGAGTTGCGTTTCGATTCGCACATTTACCCACCGTCTTCTTCTAAAAAATATCGTTTGTATATGCGTCCCGATATCTGGTGGAATGCATACGATGGTTTAAAATTCGGAATTAGTGCCAATGGGAATTACATGGGAGTAAAACATGTTTTCTCACTTACGGTTTGGTTGAACTCTCATTTGGCACAATGCGGTTCACGATACTATTTCAATAAGGAAACCCAAAGGAAAGCCGGTTACTTTTCGTACCGGTTTGACTACTCGAATGCTATTGATAAGGTAATGAAGCGCACCACTTTCTATTTCCATTCGCAATGGCTAGATGGCTGCGAGATGTATAAGGTTGGCTTAGTAAAACAGTTTCCGAAAAATTTCTCAGCTGATATAAATGTGAAAGCATTTACGCGCAACCGCGAAGAATGGAGAAACTATTTGCTTTATCCCAATGAATGGGATGCTGTGTGGACAAGTAAAAAGAAATTCAACGTGTCGATAAACCTGTCGGCTACATATTCTTATTACCACGAAAAATTCAATGGTTTTATAACAGCACATTTGCGCTCAGGTGCACTTACTTCTTCGTTCGATTATCATTATCTGGAACTCACTAATATTCTGAAGGCAACCGTTTGGAAATTGGATTTCCGCACACGAGCTTACGGAAGATACGGCACCGGCAAAGATGTGCCAAGCGAAAGTGCTTTATTTTTTGCAGGAGGCAATCCCGAAGAAATGATGGACAGCAAATATTACCGCGCTGCGGGTTTTGTTCCGCAAACTTTTGCAAACAAATACGATGCTGATATTAACCACTTACATTTTGGTGGCGGATTAAACATGCGCGGATATGCCGGTTATCTTTTAGCAGAGAAAGATGTAAACGGAATTATTCTTCCTGCTTATAAAGGCAATTCAGGTTTTGCAGTAAATGCAGAAATTGATTTCAATAGAATTGTTATAGTTAAAAATCAAAAGCTTAAAGACATTTTCAATCTGAATACCTATGTATTTGGCGATATGGGAGCCATTGCGTACAACAACAGTAATAATGAGCAGCAGCTTTCACATGTTCGTTTTGATGCTGGTGCAGGCGTGGCACTCACTATAAAAAAGTGGGGACCATTACAAGGAATCAAACCGCTGACATTCCGTTTCGATATACCTTTCTTCATTAGTCATTCTCCTTATGTCAACCAAAAACACGTTGCGTTTCGTTGGGTAGTAGGGATTAGCAGAGCGTTTTAATTCATCGAAATAATTTTTGTTTTCATTTCCTGTTTTACAAGATAAGAGCATCACTTCATTTTCCAAAAAACTGCCTTATCTTGCACAACTTACGACACCGCTGCATAGCGGTATCTATCACTATACAATATATTTATAATTATTTGAACAAACTTTCATTATGCAAAAGCATGTACGCTTATTTACCAGAGCTATTTTAGGGTTATTGTCGTTTTTTATAATGACATACACCACCAGTGCTCAGGCACCTCAGGCAATTAACTATCAGGCAATAGCCCGCGATGGCGGAGGAAATGTTTTAGCGAATAGAAATATTTCACTTCGTCTCACCATCAATACCGGTATTAACCCGGGCTTTCCCGTTTATCAGGAAACACAAACGGCTATCACTAATCAGTTTGGATTATTTACAGTGAAAATCGGCTATGGCAATACTACTATAGGAAATTTTTCTTCTATCAGCTGGGCTGGCGGCAATAAATATTTACTGGTTGAATTTGACCAGAATGGCGGAACGAATTATCTGAACATGGGTTCAAGTGAATTGGTAAGCGTTCCATATGCATTATATGCAGAAACAGCAGGCGGAACAGCATCTACCGGTGCTACAGGAACAACTGGCCCACAGGGGCCTGCCGGTGCAAATGGTACAACAGGAGCCACTGGTTCGAATGGGACGGCTGGTACTACCGGTGCAACAGGAGCTACCGGTCCTACAGTTACAGGAATTGTTGTTAATGGTAACGGCACTATCACTTTTACATATTCTAATGGAAGCACCATTACCTCTACAGGAGCAAATGTTATTGGGGCAACAGGACCTACTGGTCCTACAGGTGCTCCCGGCACTGGTGGTGGCGCTACCGGTACAACAGGCGCGACAGGACCTACTGGCGCAACAGGTCCCGGTGGCAGTGCTACAGGCCCAACAGGTGATACGGGTACTCAAGGACCGGTAGGAACAACAGGAGCAACCGGTGATACCGGTCCGCAGGGTATTCAGGGTGTAACTGGTCCAACGGGAGCAACAGGTTCAGGTGGTGGTGCTACAGGTCCAACTGGGGACACAGGTCCTCAAGGATCTACCGGTATAACTGGAATCACAGGCGCAACAGGAGATACCGGCCCACAAGGCATTCAAGGGGTTACTGGTCCAACTGGAGCCACTGGCTCTGGAGGAGGTGCTACTGGACCTACAGGGCCAACAGGAAATAACGGAATTGACGGAGCAACAGGTGCCACAGGCGCAACGGGCGCAACCGGTGCAGGCACAACTGGAGCGACTGGTAGTACAGGAGCTATCGGTGTAACGGGTTCTACAGGACCAACCGGTCCAACAGGAAATAGTGGAATTGACGGGGTAACAGGTGCAACCGGAGCAACAGGTGCAACCGGTGTAGGAACAACAGGTTCACCTGGTAGCGCGGGGACAACTGGAGTAACAGGTCCCACAGGTCCCACAGGACCAACGGGAGCGACTGGCATTGGTGTGACAGGTGCGACAGGGGATACAGGACTGCAAGGAGTAACCGGAGCCACCGGTGCAGGAGGTGGAGCCACAGGGCCTACCGGTAGTACGGGAGCACAAGGAGCTACAGGACCTGCTGGACCCGCAGGGGCAACCGGCACAGGAATTACCGGGCCTACCGGTCCAACAGGAAATAGTGGAATTGACGGAGTAACAGGTGCTACGGGAGCAACCGGAGCCACTGGGGCAATAGGTGCAGGAACAACAGGTTCAACTGGTAGCACGGGGACAACCGGAGTAACAGGTCCGACAGGACCAACGGGAGCGACTGGCGTTGGTGTGACAGGTGCAACAGGGAACACAGGATCTCAGGGGATAACAGGATCTACCGGTCCGACAGGATCGACAGGTGTGGGTGTAACCGGAGCTACCGGTTCAACCGGCCCTACTGGAAATACAGGCAATACCGGAACAACAGGTGCTACGGGTGACACGGGAGCAACAGGAAATACCGGTTCGACCGGTGCTACTGGAGGAACAGGCGCAACTGGAAATAACGGAGTGACTGGTGCAACAGGTGTGACAGGAACCACCGGGGCAACAGGAGCCACTGGTAGTACTGGTACTATAGGCGCAACGGGAAACACGGGCGATACCGGAGCTACAGGGGTTACTGGAAATGCCGGCTCAACAGGCGCTACCGGTGTAACCGGAAATACTGGTGCAACGGGAGTTACAGGTGTAACTGGAATTACAGGCGCGACAGGAGGAACAGGAGCCACAGGAGCTACAGGAAGTACAGGAAACAATGGTGCAACTGGAGTTACCGGTGCTACCGGTGCGATAGGAAATACCGGCACGACCGGAGCCACAGGAATCACCGGAGCTACCGGTATAACCGGAAATACAGGTGCCACAGGAACAACTGGAGTGACTGGCGCAACCGGTGCTACTGGCAATGACGGAGTAACGGGCGCCACAGGGAATACCGGTAATACGGGAGTGACCGGAGCAACTGGAGCTACAGGTGTAACCGGTACCACAGGTGCTGACGGAGCATTGAATGCCTGGGGAATAACCGGTAATACAGGAACCAACACGGGAACAAATTTCGTAGGAACGAGAGATAATTTTTCGTTGGCATTTCGGACCAATAATACACAGTACATGGTGCTGGACAGTTTTGGCCGAGTAGGAATTCAAACCTCTACCCCGTTTTCACCATTGGATGTGGCACAAACGAATGGCTCCTCCAACCTGACTATCATCACCACAAATTATGGTAACCCGAACGACATTTACCTTAGTCGTGCGCAGGGAACAATCTCTGCTCCTACATTAATTGGTTCAGGAGGCACAGGTATCTATGCACGCATAAATGCACGGGGCTACGATGGCACCGGCTTTAGAAATGCAGCACAAATTTCGTTTGAAGTAGATGCTGCCACCGGTGCAAATGACATGCCCGGAAGAATTGTTTTCCTCACCACACCGGATGGCAGTACTACTCCTGCAGAAAGAATGCGGATTGAACAAACCGGAGAAATAGGCATTGGTGTCACTAATCCGTTACGGATACTGCATATTGGCGGAGGAACGAATACCATTCGCGTTGACGGATTAGCCACTAGTGGCTCTTTTATTACGGCCACTTCTGCCACTACCGATAAAATGATGTATGCCGATGCGAACGGAGATGTACGCGCTATGACTGCCGGCAGTACCGGTGATGTGCTTGTTTACACTGCCAGCGGACCGGCATGGACTTCAGGAGCTACAACTGATTGGAATATAAACGGCAATGCCGGCACGGTAGACGGCACTAACTTTATCGGAACTACCGATGATATTCCTTTTAATATTCGCGTGTTCAACCAAAAAGCAGGACGCATTACCTCGGCAGGTGAAACGTTTTTGGGTTATCAGGCAGGGTTTAACAATACTACTTCTGCCCACAATACCGGTACCGGTTATCGTGCACTTTACAATAATAATTTTGGAGATTACAATACGGCACATGGCTATCAGGCATTGCGGCAGAATGGTCTTGGCTCTTATAATACTGCCACCGGTTACAATGCACTTTATTCTACTTCTATAGGCGGGTATAACAGCGGTTTTGGTATGGAGGCTCTTTATTCTAACACCAACGGAAACTACAACACCGGCACCGGTTACCGCGCACTTTATCTGAATACTACCGGACAGTTTAATACCGCTACCGGTAAGGATGCCCTTTATTCGAACGTTGGTGGAAGTTCGAACACAGCTGATGGTTATCAGGCTTTTTATTCCAACACCAGTGGCGATGCCAATACGGCAAGCGGCTTTCAGGCATTATATGCTAATACCAGCGGTACAGAAAACGTAGCCAGCGGTTATAGAAGTCTTTATGCCAATGCCGGTGGAAGTTATAATACAGGCATAGGTAACGAAGCCCTGTATGGTACTACTTCAGGAAATTATAATACGGCTACCGGTTATCATGCAGGACGGGTAAACACTACCGGTGCTTCGAATACTTACATAGGTTATCTGACAGAAGCTTCTGCTAACAATTTCAGTAATGCTACTGCATTAGGTGCTAATGCGCGGGTTGATGCCAGCAATAGTATGGTATTGGGTAGTGTAAACGGTGTAAATGGTGCCACCGCTACGGTTAGTGTGGGTATTGGTGTTAATGCGCCTTTGCGCACTTTGCACGTTGGCGGCACAACAAGTGGTGTGCGCGTTGGCGGATTTGCCACCGGTGGTTCTTTCATTACTACTCCTTCTGCTACTACCGATAAACTAATGTATGCCGATGCTGGCGGTGATTTACGCGCTATGTCTAACGGAACTTCAGGGCAAACACTTACTATCAACGGCAGCGGGGTACCGGCTTGGACAACTGCCTCAAGCAGCGCGTGGAGTTTGACCGGTAACGGAAGCACCGTTGATGGAACCAACTTTATTGGAACTACAGATAACGTTCCTTTTAATATTAGGGTAAACAACCAACGTGCAGGTCGAATAGACCCGCTCCTTTCTAATTCGTTTTTTGGTTACTGGGCAGGTAGAGATAACAGCACCGGTACACAAAATACAGCTATGGGTATAAACTCTCTTTTAAAAACTACCATCGGGGCGCGTAACACCGCCTTTGGCACAGCCGCGCTGGAAGAAAATATTGCAGGCGATTACAACACGGCTGTTGGTTCGTTCTCTTTATACTATAGCACGGGGCTTCGGAATACCGGTATAGGTGCCTATACTTTGTCGGGTACCACGCTTAGCAGTAACGATAACAGTGCAATGGGTTATGGTGCTTTAGGGGCCAACTCAACCGGAGCCAATAATACCGCTATCGGTTCTACTTCACTTAACGCAAATACCACCGGTGGCAACAATACGGTACTAGGGGTTTCGGCACAACAAACCAACACTACCGGTAGCTATAACACTACGTTGGGAGCATACAGCAACAATACTTCCAATGCGTTTGATAATACGGTGGCGGTAGGTTATAATGTAAGTGTTGATGCTACAAACAAAACAGTTATAGGTAATACCAGCATGACTGCCATTGGCGGGCAAGTAGGTTGGACCACTTATTCGGACGAGCGAGTGAAACAAAATGTGCAAAGCAATGTGCCCGGTTTAAGTTTTATCAGTTTACTGCAACCGGTTACTTACCGCTACAACATTGAACACGAGAAAGAATTGCTCGGAATAAAAAACGATACGGCTGACTGGACTGGGAAGAATGATATTGAGCAAATGGTGTTCAGTGGGTTTATTGCGCAGCAGGTAGATGTGGCTGCCAAAAGTATAGGCTATAATTTCAGTGGAGTGGATAAGAGCGGGAATATTATGGGCTTGCGTTACGCAGAATTTGTAGTGCCATTGGTAAAAGGCATGCAAGAGCAACAGAAAATGATTCAAACACAAGGGCAGCAGATTGACGCCTTGCTAAAACAAAACGAATTACTATTGCACCGTATAGAAATGTTAGAGCATAAATAAACCTTAATGTTCCCTTTTTATTTTCGTTTGAAAAATTCTCTTTTTTAATTTCTTACCGTTACATTGCGTACACTTTACACACTAAAACATTTTACCATGCTAGCGAATCTTTACACTACTGTCAGGAAACTATTTGTTTTCCTTTTTGTTTTATCGTTTTTCTCTCCTGCATTTTCGCAGGCACCGCAAAAATTAAACTATCAGGCAATTGTGCGTGATGTTGCCGGAAACCCTATTGTGGGCGGAACAAACATTACCGTGCGTTTCAATATACATGATGGCTCACCAACCGGTACGGTAGTATTTACCGAAACCAATACAGCGGTAACCAATCAGTTTGGTTTAATTACACAAATCATTGGGGGAACTTCGAACCTTGCTACTGTAAACTGGAGCAACGGTGCTAAATATTTACAGGTAGAAATTGACGTGGCCGGTGGCAGCAGTTTTACCGATATGGGAACTTCGCAATTACTAAGCGTTCCTTACGCCTTATATGCTGGCAACAGCCCTATTGGAAGTACCGGACCTACCGGACCACAAGGTGTTCCGGGAATTAACGGAGCAACCGGTCCTCAGGGAGCGGCTGGCGTACCGGGGGCTAATGGAGCAACAGGTGCTACCGGAGCTGCAGGTGCCGATGGTGCAACAGGCGCACAAGGCTCTACGGGGGCTGCGGGTACTACCGGTGCAACTGGTGCACAGGGAGCTACCGGTGCTGATGGAGCAGATGGTGCTACAGGACCACAAGGACCTACCGGTGCTGATGGAGCAGATGGTGCTACAGGACCACAAGGACCTACCGGTGCTGATGGAGCAGATGGTGCTACAGGACCACAAGGACCTACCGGTGCTGATGGAGCAGACGGTGCTACAGGCGCACAGGGAGCTACCGGTGCTGATGGAGCAGATGGTGCTACAGGCGCACAAGGAGCTACCGGTGCCGATGGAGCAGATGGTGCAACGGGACCGCAAGGACCTGCAGGTGCTACAGGAGCAGATGGCGCAACAGGACCGCAAGGACCTGCAGGTGCTACAGGCGCACAAGGACCACAGGGAAATCAGGGGAATCAGGGTATACAAGGTATTCAGGGACCGCAAGGTGCACAGGGCGCGCAGGGCGCACAAGGTAATGCCGGTGCTACCGGTGCAACTGGTTCTTCAGCTGCTAATAACACAGCTACTGTAAACCTTGCTTCATTAACTGCTTTAACACAGGCACCTACTGGTGCTATTACTTATGTGCAGTTGCCTAACTGTACTTATTCATTTACTGTACCTGCCGGAGAAACATGGCATATTGTGGCTAACGCCTTCGGTACCGCATTGAACTTAGGTTCGTTTGCTGATTGCACGGCACAGTTAGAAATTTTTATTGACGGAGCAGCCAGCACTAAACTTCAACGCGTTTCAATATTAGATGGTGCTACCAGCCTTACTTTCGCTTACGGGCAATGGGCTATTGCTTATGCCGGTGACTTTACTGCCGGTTCGCACACTATTGATGTGCGTGGAGCGCATGCAGGACCTACCGGCACTACCAACATTCAGTTGGCGGGAGCTACAGGCGGCTTTCAATCGCATTTAGAATTATTGATTGTTAAACCATAATACGGCTAAACCGAATACTTATGAAGAAGATATTGATTCCCGCTTTCTTGCTTTTTGCTGTTACTGCTTTTGCACAAACAACAGAAGTAGAAACACAACCAACACCGGTAAGAACGGCTCCATCAGTTGGTACAGTTTCCGAAGTAAATACCGCGAAACCAGCACAGCAACAGGTTACCACAAGAGTAAAACCGGCTTCGGGTACGGTAAATTATATGAAACCGGAAACCGGTAAATCAGATGCGGCTAATCAAAATACAACAAAGCCTGCATCTTCGGCAATTCCGGCTACTACTACCGGTAGCAAAAGCAAACCGGTTAGAGTGGTTAAAGAAGATAAACTGACGAAGTAAAATTACCACCCAAAATCCTCTCAAGGGACTTAATATCAAAATCCTCTTGCATGAAAATGTAAGGGGATTTTTATTTTCTGCCCGAAATTTCTTTTCTGGCTGCTAAAATTTACCTTGCTTTTAAATTCTGACAAACTTTATTTTATGAAAAATATTCTACTCTACACCGCGGTTTGTTTGGTGAGCATTACATCTACTTTTGCACAATCGCCCCAGCAAATGAATTACCAGGCAGTAGTGCGCAACAGCAGCGGAACACCGGTGGCTAACAACACTCCAGTTAAACTTCGTTTCAGTATTCATGATGTTTCGCCCACCGGTACGGTGGTGTTTAACGAAACGCAAACCACCACCGCCAACCAGTTCGGTTTAGTAAATGTGCAGATAGGAACACTGGGCAACCTTGCCATCGTAAACTGGGGTGTGGGAGCTAAATATTTGCAGGTAGAAACTGACATCAACAACAGCGGAACATTTATCGATATGGGAACTTCGCAGCTGCTTAGTGTGCCCTATGCTTTGTATGCAGCTAACAGCAATGTGGGTCCGCAGGGGGCTACCGGTGCAACAGGGCTTAACGGACAAGATGGAGCTACCGGTGCCACGGGTGCCACAGGCACTACCGGTGCCGGTGGTGGCGCAACAGGTGCCATCGGTGCCACAGGAAATGATGGAGCTACAGGAGCCAACGGTAGTACCGGTGCAACAGGGGCTACCGGAGCCAAAGGTTCGTTACCTAACGGCACTGCCCCCGGCAACACTACTTATTGGGACGGCATCCAGTGGGTAACCAACAGCAGCAACATTTATAACAACGGAGGCAATGTGGGCATCGGCACTTCTTCGCCAAACGCAGCGCTGCAGGTGCAGGGAACTATTTTTGGTTATGTGCGCTCTGTTACACACCATACTTTTAATTTGCCTAATTACAGCGGACAGGGTAACCAACGCATCTGGATGCCGAACTCGGGGGGCGATGGTAGTGACGATAATCTAAACGGCAGTTTTAACTATGAGCAAACCTGGGCTACACCTTATGCCGGTAGACTGGTAAAGGTAATTATCCGCATTGCTGATTACAATTCGGCCAACGGTTACGACCTCAGCAACTTTACTTTTGGCTTAAGCGTAAACCAAACCAACGGCACCAATCCTGTCCCTACTTTTACCGGAGGCACTTATGTAAACCTCGATAACGGACAGTATTACGAATTTTTAGCGCCTGCCAACTGGACTTTCGGCAAGGGCGATGCTTTACGTCTTTGCATTTTAACCAATAACGGATGGATAGAAGATAACGACTACTTTGTAACTGCCGTATGGGAGTATCAGGAGTTTGATTAAATATCCTTGAATTTATCTCTGCTTAAATTATAAAAAATGCGCGTAGCTGTTTATAGAAAAATAACATTCAATGCCGCCCATAAACTTTATCGTAAAGACTGGAGCGATGAAAAAAATAAAGAAGTGTTTGGCTTATGTGCCAATGAAAATTTTCATGGACATAACTACAGGTTAGATGTAAGAGTAGTGGGCGAAATAAACCCAGAAACTGGATATGTAATTGATTTGAATGAACTGAAAACAGTTGTGCAGCAAGAAGTGCACGACCGGTTCGACCACCGTAACCTGAACTTAGACTGCCCTGAGTTTAAAGACTTAAACCCCACCGGTGAAAACATTATAGTAATCATCTATAACCTCCTCCGCGCAAAACTCGATTCTAAATATGATTTGCAGGTGCGCTTGTATGAAACCGAGCGGAATTATTTTGAATATCCTGTCTGACGTCAATCTGATATTACTTAACCAGCAAATCGAAATAAACCGGCAGATGGTCGCTGTAACCGTTTACCCATTTGCCATTTGTAAAGGTACGGTTAGGAATTAGCCCGTAAGTTTTGTGGTTGTAAAGAATCCAACGCGGTTTGAAAACAGACGCTGAAGAATTGCGGATGAAATATTGATTCTTCGGGTCAAGCAAATTAAGCGAAACAATAAACTGATCGAAGATGTCGCTCTCAGCTTTGTATTTAAGGGTAAACTCTTTCTTGCCTTGCAACGGAAGCATCAGATTCACCAGTGGTTGTGCTTTCTGTTTTTTATCAACTACCGGTGAAAGATTTTTCAAACTGGCATCACCGGGGTTGTCGTTAAAATCGCCCATTACAATTACGCGGGCAAAAGGCTCACCTTGCAACAGGTTATCAATTTTGCTCTTCAATACTTTCGAAGCAATCATCCGTTTGTCATCACTTTCTTCTGCGCCCCCTCTGCGACTGGGCCAGTGGTTTACAAAAAACCAGACACTCATTTCTTCCGATACCGATGCTTTGAAATAAAGAATGTCGCGTGTTTTATCGCCATTGCCCAAATCAACTTTAAGCGTGGCATCAAAAATACTTTCCACTATATCTTTATTGTACAAAAACGCTACGTCAATTCCCCGCTCGTCCGGTGAATCGTGATGAACAATACCGAAGTTGAATTTTTTAAGAGCCGGTTGCGCAATTAAATCTTGTAGCACTTTTATATTTTCTATTTCGCTCATACCAATTACCAATGGCTGAATAGTATCAAGCATAGCTGCAAAAACTTTAGCCGAGTGGTTCAGTTTCGTCTTATACTTCTTGGTATTCCATTCGTTTTTAGAAGAAGGAAGATATTCTGCATCGTTAATAGCAGGGTCATCAATTGTATCGAACAGGTTTTCTACGTTATAGAAAATTACACGGCTTGGTTTAAGCAGCGGTTCTTCTTTTTGTGCAAATACAGAGGAAGAAAAAAGCAGAAAGAGGAGAAACAGATTTTTTTTCATTACAAATATTTACCGGTGGCAATCAAATTCAATTCTTCATCAACGCTTAGCGGGACAAAGCCCAAACTTAGCGCTTTTGAAATATCGAGCGATACATCTGCCGGTCTCGGTGCTGCCATCTTCACATCTTTTTGCGAACAGGAGAGAAGAAGCGATTCGTCTAACTCAAATACTTTAGCTGCTTTTAAACCAAACTCGTAACGTGATAATTTTTCTTTTCCTGCTAAATGAATGATGCCTTTTTCATTCAATAGTTTCAGAATTCCTTCTGCAATACTCCTTGCTCCGCATACGCTTCTGTATTCATCGTGAAAGAGAGAAGCCTTCTCTCCGTTCTTTATCTGCAAAATAAATTTCTGCAAATAGTTTGATGCACTTGCTGCCGGTTCACCAAACATTAACGGCAAACGGAACACAGTCGCTTCAGGATAAATAAGAAGCACCTCATCTTCCGCAACAGCTTTTTGCTCACCATAAATACTCACAGGATTCTTCGCATCGTTCTCTTTATGCATTCCCTGCTTGCCATCAAACACCAAATCGGTAGAAGTAAACGCAAAAGGAATATGAAAATCGCAGCAAATACCTGCCAAATTTTTTGTGGCTTCTACGTTTACCTCATAACTCAACTCTTTATTCTGCTCGCAAAAGTTGGCATCGGCAATGGCCGCTGCATGAATTATTGCATCCGGTTCAATATCATCTATAAAATTTCCAAGTTCAATGTAATTGCGGATGTTGCAGTTAATAGCTGTAGCATTTCCAAAATAAAAACTCTTTGAATTAGTAATGCCGTAAACTTCCCAATCAACAGAAGCCACTCTCAGTAAATGATAACCGAGAAAACCCGATGCACCGGTGATGATGAGCTTCTTTTTACTCATTGCTGCTTAAACTATACCCGGAACAATTTTGTACGGAACAAGTTTGCGATACTCTTCCCAATACTTCCCGTATTTTTTACTGCATTTTGCTTCATCCCTAAATGCGCGATGCGTAAGCAGAATACACAGAAACAAAAAGTAGAAGAAAGGCATCAGATAACCAAAGCCTATGGCACAGCTCCACAAAAACGCAGCAGCCAGTTCCGGTAAATAATGAAAGTGACTGCTGATACCCCAAAAACCGGAGGCAAGTAATAAGTTTTCTTTCTGCTCACCGGTTTCGGTAGTATAAGTGGCGTGAATAAGCACCGGTGCCTTGCCCCATATTTTTGTATCGCCATTTTTAGCACGCACATCCTGACGCTGCTTATCTGCCCAGTAATTCATAAAGATGGCTCCTACGCCTGCTGTAAAAATTAAAGCAGCAGCCCACAAAGGCAAACCAACCGGATGCTTCACCATAAACATAACCGGTGAAGTATACACTGCAGGCACCCAAACCAAGCAGCCCCAGCAGATATAAAACCCTGCGCGGTCAACAATAATATCCATCGAGCGCATGTAGCCGCTTTCCCAAATGAAGAATTTGAACAGATAAATAACCAGCAGGGCTGCAGAAATAATGATAGACCAATCGGCCGTGCCGTAAATATTTTTTTGGGCAAATACAAATGAAGTAACCGCTACTGCCCAACCGGTCATACCAAAGCGACAATTGGTAAATTGCTTTACATCCCAACCTAAAATACGCGGATACAATTCGGTTCCCCAGTAATAATCGAAAATAAAGTTACCGGTGTGCGAGTTATCGGTGGAAGAAGGAAAGAACCTTCCTTTAAAATATAGAAACACGCAAAATGCCAATGCCGTGAAATTCAACGCGCCAAGAATATCGCCAAAGTGGTCGTAAACAATGGAAGGGGGAAAAAAATTCAAGCCCAGCGAGCAAACAAAGAAGAGAATGAAAGTAATGATGTAAGAAGCCAATCCATTGTCTTTGTATTCCGGTAAGTTTCCCATTGGGGTAATAGTGCCGGTGAATTTTTTACCGGGAAGAACGCGCATGAGCAACAATTGCAGCACAGCAAACACACCAATAATTTTCCAAGCCGTAGCCGTTCCGAAAAAGCGCGAAAACCAAACTTCTTTGATGACAGTCAAAAAACCTTTGGTGGTAATTTCATTCCATAAATTCAGGAACGAGCCATCCAACTCCACATTAGTATGCCACATTAGCATGGCAAAAAACGGAGTTACACAAACAAGAAATATGGGAACAATAAAGCGCGTAAGGATATTTTCTTCGGTAACTGTTTTGCTCATGTGGTGTGGTGGTTAAATAAAAAATCCGAAGCGTTTAAACTTCGGATGGAAATATAAAATGATTTCTATGGTTACATATTCAACGCCCTGTTATCAGTAGCAATCAAACAAGCTTCTTTAAACGCTTCGGTATATGTTGGATGAGGGTGGCTCATGCGCGAAATATCTTCGGCACTAGCGCGGTATTCCATTGCCACTACGCCTTCAATAATTAAATCGGCAGCGCGCGCACCAATAATGTGCACGCCCAAAATTTCATCGGTAGTTTTATCAGCCAGCACTTTTACAAAGCCATCCAAATCTCCACTGGCACGTGCGCGCCCTAAAGCACGGAAAGGGAATTTACCGCTCTTGTATGCCACACCTTTTTGTTTCAACTCTTGTTCAGTTGCACCCACACTTGCAGCTTCGGGCCAGGTATAAGCTACACCGGGAATTAAATTGTAATTGATGTGCGGATGTTGTCCTGCAATTACTTCTGCCACAAACGCGCCTTCTTCTTCTGCCTTATGCGCCAGCATTGCTCCGCGCACTACATCGCCAATGGCATAAATTCCGACAACTGGTGTTTCTAAATTATCATTCACTGCAATGCGTCCGCGCTCATCGGCTTTCAATCCTACTTTATCTAAAGCAAGACCATCGATAAACGGCACACGACCAACGGCTACCAAACAGTAATCGCCTTTCAATTCTACTTTTTCTCCATTTTTATTTTCTGCCGTAACAGTTACTTCTTTTCCCTTAGTAGTTGCACCGATTACTTTGGTAGAAAGCATAAACTCCATGCCTTGTTTACGCAATACGCGCAGCAATTCTTTTCCTAAATCATCATCCATTGACGGAATGATTTTATCGAGGAATTCTATTACAGTAACCTTCGAGCCAAGGCGCAGATAAACCGAGCCGAGTTCAACGCCAATAATTCCACCACCAATAATTACCAAGTGCTTTGGCACTTCTTTTAAAGTCAATGCTTCGGTAGAAGTAATCACCCGTTTTTTATCAATAGGAAGAAACGGAAGTTTAGTTGGCTTGCTACCGGTGGCAATAATTGTTTTTTCAGTTTCCAGTTCGGTTACTTCGCCTTTCGCGTTGGTAACCGCTATTTTACTTTTCGAAATAAACGAACCGGTGCCGTAGTAAGTATCAATTTTGTTTTTCTTCATCAAAAACGCAATGCCATCGTTGTTGGCTTTCACCACTCCGTTTTTGCGGGCAACCATTTTTGTAAAGTCGAAACTCAAACCTTTAGTAGCTATACCGTGGCCTTCAAACGCATGTTCAGCATTATGAAAATGCTCCGATGAATCGAGCAAAGCCTTAGAAGGAATACAACCCACGTTGGTGCAGGTGCCTCCCAGCACATCATACTTTTCAATAATAGCCACCTTCATACCTAACTGTGCCGAACGAATAGCCGCGATATAACCACCCGGACCCGAACCAATAACCACTACCTGATATTTACTCATGACTTCTGATTTTGTATACTGTATTAAAGTCTCCCCCTTAAGGGAGATTTAGAGGGGTTTCAAATATCTAACAATAAATCAACCGGGTCGGCACCCAGCAACATTTTGTGCGGGTTCTCCAAAAAATCTTTTACCGCTACTAAAAAGCTAACCGATTCTTTTCCGTCAATTACGCGGTGGTCGTAGCTTAATGCCACATACATCATCGGACGAATGACCACATGTCCGTCAATTGCCATTGGGCGGTCCTGTGTTTTGTGCATTCCTAAAATGGATGTTTGCGGAGGATTGATAATTGGTGTGCTCATTAATGAACCAAACACTCCGCCATTTGAAATGGTAAATGTTCCACCTGTCATTTCCTCCATGGTCAACAACCCATCGCGACCTTTAATAGCTAGTTCTTTCACTTTCTTTTCAATACCCGCCAGCGAAAGAGATTCTGCGTTTCTGATAACCGGCACAACCAAACCTTTAGGAGTAGAAACTGCTATAGAAACATCCGCGTAGTCGTGATACACGATTTCATTTTCTTCAATCGAAGCATTTACTGACGGAAATTTCTCTAAGGCCAGACAAACTGCCTTAGTGAAAAAACTCATAATGCCGAGGCTCACTTCATTCTTCTTCTTGAAGTTGTCGCCATATTTAGCGCGAATAGTGTTGATGGCTGTCATATCCACTTCGTTAAAAGTGGTAAGCATGGCGGTTGAGTTCTTTGAATAAACCAGTCTTTCTGAAATAGTTTTTCTCAACCGGCTCATTTTCTCTCTTCTCTCGTTGCGACTGAATGCTTCGCGCACAGGCATATTTGCTTTTCCACGAACGGCATAGATGGCATCTTCTTTAGTAACTCGGCCTTTTACACCGGTTCCTTTCACATCCGTATTCTTCACTCCGCCTTCATCCAGTATTTTTTTAGCAGCAGGTGATGGAGTTCCGGTAGCGTAAGTTTTTTCTTTATCTGCAACAGGTTCTTTCTTTTCTTCCTTTTTAGGTTCTTCTTTTTTCGGCTCTTCAACTTTCGTTTCTGCCTTTTTTTCTTCTGCCGGTTTTGCTGCAGACTCATCTATGTTGCAAATCAGCGCACCAATTTTCAAATCATCTCCGTCTTTTGCAATCAACTTAATTACTCCGGCAGCGGGCGATGGCAATTCCTGCGAGGCTTTGTCTGTTTCAAATTCGCATAGCGGTTGGTCAAGTGCTACATAATCTCCATCCTTCACCAACCAACGGTTGAGTGTTACTTCGGTGATTGATTCGGCAAGTGCGGGAACTTTTACTTCTGTCATTATTTATAATTGAATGTTTTCGAATTGCGGGTGCAATATTATCCAAAAACAACGGTAATTCCATTGCTATTCAGCCAAACGCCTTGTTATATTTTGAAAACACAGAAGCAGTCTTAATTTCACTTCGCACTATGATGAAGATAGTTGAGGTAAGAGACCGCGCGACCGAGGGAAAATTTCTTCAGCATCCCTTTTCTATTTACAGCAACGATGCTAACTGGATTGCCCCGCTCAAACAGGATTTAGAGAAAATTTTCAATCCGAATAAGAACAAGCATTTCGAACACGGAGAGTGTATCCGATGGATTTTGATTGATGACAATATTGTTGGTGATAACACCAACAGTGGCATTATTGGTAGAATAGCAGCTTTTATCAATTACGATACTGCCAAGAACGAAGAACAACCCACCGGTGGCTGCGGATTTTTTGAATGCAGTAATAATCAGGAAGCAGCCAATCTTCTTTTTGATACTGCTAAGAACTGGCTGCAGCAAAAAGGAATGCAGGCAATGGATGGTCCCATAAATTTCGGAGAACGAAATGCCTGGTGGGGATTGTTGGTAGAAGGTTTTACTCCGGCTACTTATCAAATGAATTACAACCCGCCTTATTACCGGCAACTTTTTGAGGCCTACGGATTCAAAGATTATTTTCAGCAGTATTCTTACCGGATTGATTTGCGCGAAAAAAGACCGGAGCGTTACCAACCTGTTTTTGAGCGCATGAGGCGAACCGGTGATTATACTTTCCGCCACATAGAGAAAAATAATTTAAAAAATTACGCGGCAGATTTTCGTTCGGTGTATAACCGCACCTGGAAATTTCTGCCAAATTTTCATGAAATGAGTGAAGAGCAATCGCTGCAAATGATGAACAGCATGAAGCCTGTGCTGCTGGATTATTTGTGTTGGTTTGGCTATTATAAAGATGAACCGGTTGCTATTTTTATTATGCTGCCCGAGTTAAATGGTTGGTTTAAGCACGTAAACGGCAATTTGAATATTGTTGGACTGCTAAAATTTTTGTGGTATAAAACATTCGATAAAACCAATCGGAAGATATTCGGAATTATTTTCGGTGTAGTGCCGGAGCATCAGAAAAAAGGAGTAGAAGCAGCGATTGTAATGGCTGCCGATGAAGTGGTGATTCCGAAGAACCGATGGGATGAAATTGAGCTGGTTTGGATTGGCGATTTTAATTCGCGCATGATAAAAACCTGCGAAACGCTTGGTGCGAAATTATTTAAGCGTCATATTACTTACCGTAAACTATTTGATGAAACCAAACCATTCAGACGCCATCCGGTGATTGAGTAGTTTACTGCTTCGACAGTTTGAATATTTTGCTTTTCCTGTCCGCCAACCACAACTCAACAAAATAAATTCCTACGCTTAATCTCTCTGTAGAAAGTTTTGTATTGGAAGAAACAATTCGCTTCTCTTCAATAACCCTTCCGGTAATATCTTTTAATTGAACAGTAGCCTGTGCTTTAAAATCAGGAATTTCTATTTCAATCAAATCTTTAAATGGATTTGGGAAAACCTTCACCTCATTCAGCAACGCATTTTCAATTCCTGAAATTACCGGAGCAATCGTAACGGTATCGAACGAAACAACTGAACATCCGATAGAATCTGTAACAGTGAGTGAGATAATATAAGTGCCTGCCGTATCGTAAGTATGAGAAGGTGAGGCAAGATTTGAAACAGAATCATCGCCAAATTGCCATTGGTAGCCAACTGCATTTACAGCAACCGGTGAAAAAGAAAAAGTATAAACTGAATCTTGCACAATCGTAAATGAAGCATCAGGCTCGCTCACATAAACAATTATATCATCACTTGCCGAGCACCCGTAATCATCCTTCGCACTTACCGAATAGGTATTTGTTTGCGCAACTGAAATAACAGAGGTGGTATCGCCACTGCTCCACACATAATGATATTGATTGCCGATATTTACTTCTATGGATTCATTCTTACAAATAGTAGTATCGCTCAAACTAAGTGTTGGAATAATTGCACCGGTGGGAAGAATATTTGCATCCATCCATGCCAAACGTGCAGAGACAAAATTTTTGAAATCAGTGACTGCATTGTTGTAGTCAGTTACTCCTCCCCATAGTTGAAAATTTCTTGCAGCAGATTCCTGTAACAATGCAGAAGTAGAATCAATAAACGCATTGAAAGAATCATCGCTCAGCACGTTGGTGCGGAGGTCTGTCCAGCGGCAATACAACTTCTTTAAGTAAATCGAATCGCTGTTGAGTTCGCTCCACCAAAACGGAAACGGCCAATAGGGATGCGTAAGTTCCCAAACCCAGCCATTTTCAGAACCAGGTGCAAAAGCACGGTCATAGTCCCATGGCGGACCTATGTGCAGCTTGCCGTTTTTCTCTTTATACATATAAGTGCTGCGCCCGTAACTATCGTAATTCGCACTGAACTCATTAATGATTTGAAAATTGATAAACGATTTTTCCGAAGCCATATTTCTCCAAGTGTTCGGGTCAAGCGAATCATTCTGCAAAACCAATTCAAAACTATCTACATAATTTCTGATGTAGTTATGTTGCTGCGGTTGTATTTCATCCTGCTTGGGATAAACTTCTTTATACTCTACGTTGTAGGTGCAGGTAGCGTTATTAATTGGAGCATAAACCGAAGTCCAAGCCGGTGGGTTACCATTAATATTCATTTCAATAATATAGCCTCCGGTTAGCTCGCTACCGGTTGTGTCTTGTGGATTCAATTTTGCAATGTCCACGCGGTTGGCATCGCGCTTTACTTTTTCTGTAAGAGAATACACGCCAACGTATTCACCATTCACGGTCACCTCGCAATACTTTGTTCGCGGTGCATACACGCCCATGCGTCTGCTCATTTCATACGTCAGCGGGTTTGCCATTAAACTATGGTCCAGGTATTCTGCTTTCAAAATCCAGTCGTGTTCGGTGGGCATTCCTAAAAGCGAAGTATCTAATTTGCTGCTGTCGGCATTTATGGTCGAGAAATCATAATTCTTTTTCGGGTATGAGGGACCGGAAAATCCCTGTTGCTCTGCCATTATTTTTCCCGAAAAAACATAATTGGTATCCGTTACAAAATTGCGGACACCGGTACCATTATCAACAACCATGAAGTCTGCTTCAATCTTCGGGTTATCGGGAATTACAGTGCCGTGTGCGTTTATTTTTATGATGGGAAGATTAGAAGAAAAAGGCGGAGCCGGATGCACAGGTTGGTTGCCAAACGTAAGCCCCCAGCCAATCAAAAATCCCTGATCAGCAAAAGCATACGTATCGTGAATAATCAAAGTCCAATTGCCGTTCGGGTTTTGTCCATTGTTGAACGTTCCCAAATCACCCATTGCACGATACGTGTTGTTGAACGGAGCAGAACCGAAAGAAATTGACGTAGGTGAAACACCATTAAAACAAGTGACATTAAAATTATCGCCATCGCCCCCCACGTGCGTAAATAGCAAAACAATACTTCCGTCTGGCGATTGCAGTTTCACTTCCATATCATCGTCCCACGTATGGTTGAGGATGATGCAAACTCCCTCCAACCCAAAATTTGTATCAATAGAATTCTGCAAACCGGTCACCGGAATATCATACTTTACTGTAGAGCCATCATCGGGAACTGTTTGATTGAAAGTTTGCGAAAAAGTTTGTGCCTGAGCAAAGAGAGTTACAAGAGTAGAAGCAAAAAGTAAAAACTGTTTCATTCAATAAGTTAGGGTTCGAATTTAGTATTATCTCTTATTTTGCCTCCGTGAGTTCGCAAATTACTTATGTAGATGTTATTCTTCCGCTGGCTTTGCCGCAGGCTTACACCTATGCGGTGCCCATAGATTTGGTGCCCTTTGTAAAAATTGGTCAGCGGGTGATTGTACAGTTTGGCAAAAACCGTTTTTACTCCGCCATAATTAAAAGCATTCATCACAACAAACCGGTGGTAGATGCAAAGCTGATTGAAACACTTGCCGAAGAAGAAGCGATTGTGACTGAAACGCAATTGAAGTTCTGGAAGTGGATGAGCGAATATTATATGTGCACCGAAGGCGAAGTGATGAACGCTGCCCTTCCTTCGGGATTAAAACTTTCGAGTGAGACAAAAATACGCTATAACGAAAGTTACGATGGCGATTTTGAAGCGTTGAGCGAAGAAGAATTTTTGATTGTGCAGGCTTTGCGCGCACAGCAGGAAATAAAAATTCCACAGGTGCAGGATTTGTTGAAGAAGAAAAATGTTTATCGCGCGCTTAAAACGCTTTTCAATCTGAGCATTGCAGTTTCATCGGAAGAAGTAGTGGAGAAGTTTAAACCCCGAACAGAAACTTACATTAAGCTGAACGATAAGTATGAAGAGGAAGATGAGTTAGAAAAAATTTACACGGAATTAGGTCGTGCGCCAAAACAAGTGGAACTGCTTCTCGCTTTTTCGCAGTTAGGGAAGAAATCAAAATTCATTCGCAAGAACGAACTGCTTGATTTATCTAAAAGTTCTGCTGCTGTGCTTGCAGCTTTGGTTAAGCGAAATGTTTTTATCGAATTTAAAATGGAAGTTTCGCGCCTCGGCAATTTGCAAACAGGTGATGTGGATTCACCGGAGTTGAGCGTGGAGCAGAAAACTGCTTTGACGGAAATCAATCAGCATTTTGAAACTAAGAATGTGGTTTTACTGCACGGGGTGACCGGTTCGGGTAAGACCAATATCTACATCGAAAAAATAAAAGCGGTAATTGCCGAAGGCAAACAGGTGTTGTACCTTCTTCCTGAAATTGCGCTTACTGCGCAAATCATTAACCGGTTGCGTAAAATATTCGGAACATCAGTTGGTATTTATCACAGCAAGTTCAACCAGAACGAGCGCGTAGAAATTTGGAACAAGGTGCTGCATGGCGAATACAAAATTCTGATTGGTGCGCGCAGCGGTTTGTTTCTTCCTTTTAAAAATTTAGGATTGGTAATTGTAGATGAAGAGCACGACAACAGTATGAAGCAAGCCGACCCAGCACCACGATACAACGGGCGCGATGCTTCGATTTTGCTTGCTACCCTTTTTAATGCGAAAGTAATTTTAGGAACTGCCACTCCATCGGTAGAAACTTTCTATAATACCGAACGCGGAAAGTTTGGTTTGGTAAAACTCAACACACGCTATGGCGGAATGGAAATGCCCGAGTTTGTCATAGCCAATATAAAGGATGATACGAAGTGGAAACGGATGCGCGGCAGTTTTACGCAAACCTTGGTAGATTACATAAGTCAGGCACTGAATAATAAAGAGCAGGTGATTTTGTTTTTGAACCGCAGGGGCTTTGCCAATTATCAGGTTTGTAAAACCTGCAACTATGTTTACAAATGCAAGAACTGCGATGTGAGTTTAACCTACCATAAGTTTTCGCATCAGTTAAAGTGCCACTACTGCGGCTACTACGAAAAGGTGGTTGACAAATGCAAAAGCTGCGGGGCTATTGATTTGGATATTGTAGGCATGGGCACCGAAAAGATTGAAGATGAAATTGCAGAGCTATTTCCCTCGGCAAAAGTAAGCCGGTTAGATTATGATGCCATGAAAACAAAACACGGTCACGCTAAGGTGATTGCCGAGTTTGAAAACCGAGAGGTAGATATTCTTGTAGGAACACAAATGGTTACAAAAGGTTTAGACTTTGACCATGTGAGTTTAGTAGGCATTATCAATGCCGACCAACTCATTCATCATCCGGGCTTCCGCTCTCACGAACGCGCATTTCAATTAATGATGCAGGTGGCGGGAAGAGCAGGACGCAAAAACAAAAAAGGAAGTGTAGTGTTGCAAACCAGTGACCCTGCGCATCCGGTGATATATAATGTAATGAACAGCGATTTTAAACGGATGTATGAAACCGAAATTCTGTCGCGCAGACAGTTTCAGTATCCGCCATTTGCACGGGTAATTGAAGTGACGCTAAAACATACCAAGGTGCAAACCATTGAGCAGGCAGCTCTGTTTCTCGCCAACGAGTTGCGTAAAACAAATACGGCAAAAATTCTTGGACCGGCTATTCCCTTCGTTTCTAAAATCAACAATTACTACATCCGCGAGATTCTGCTTAAGAGCAGTCTGGGTTCGAAACAGTTGTTGCAGGCTAAACATGCGTTGCAAACGGTGCTTGATAAAATGAAGACGCTACCTGAGTTGAGAAGCGTAACTGTGAGTGTAGATGTTGACCCTTAACCCCTTCCCGCTAAATGATCGCGAACACGGGGCGAATACTTGTAAGTTCACGGCAAATGATCGCGATCATGGGACGAAACATTATGAGTTCAAGGTATATGCACAAAACACTTCAAAAACAAACGATAAGGGAGGGTTGATACACCGAATGGAATCACTTACCTTTCGGGCAATTGTCCTTTATTTAGTTAAAAGCCGTTTCGATTAAACTGTGACGGCATTTTGTTTATGGAAAGTTTAGATTTGGTTGCTGATGATAACGCCAACAACTGCTAAACCCCTAAATCTCCTAAAGGGGACTTAAATACTTTACTTTTAAATTTTAATCATTTCTATGAAATCACTTTTTACCTCACTGTTGCTCTTTACCATACTTGTTTTAAATGCGCAAACATATAACAGCCCCGAAAGCGTGGAGTATGATGCTAACCATCAGCGGTATATTGTTGCCAATACTTCGGCAAACAATTTACAGCAGGTAATTCCGGGCAGCGCGCCAACACTTTTTGTTTCCAGCGTTCCAGGCCCTTATGGAATTGCCATTGTTGGCGATACCGTTTATGTATGCTGCAACAGCACGCACTTGCGCGGCTATAATCTTACTACCGGTGCATTGGCGTTCGATGTAAACCTTGGCGGAACTTTTTTAAACGGTATCTGCACCGACTTTGCGGGAAATATTTTTGTAACTGATTTTACAGCCAAAAAAATTGTGCGCTACAATATTGCCTCGCAGCAATTCAATTATTTTGTAGGAACAGCAATGGCAAAAACACCTAACGGAATTGTGTTTGACCCGTTTCATAACAGGTTAGCCGTTGCCACTTGGGGCTCCAATGCGAGCATCTTGGGTGTTGCCTTAACCGATTCCGTTACTATAGTTTTAAAAACTACTTCGTTAAGTAATTTTGACGGAATCAGTATTGATGGAGAAGGAAATTTTTACGCAGCAGATTGGGGAACAGATGGTATCTATTTTTTCGATTCAGCTTTTGTAAATACTCCTGTAAAAGTGGTCAGCGGTTTACTTAATCCGGCTGATATTTCTTACAATACACTTAGCGATACTCTTGCTGTGCCCAATACAGGAAGTCCTTATTCGGTTAAATTTTATGGGTTTCCCCGACCAAAACCTGTTAGCGATTTTGATACAGTAACTGTTTCTTATCAAAAAACAATTTGTGTTTTGCAGAACGATTTGATAGACGGCAATGTCCCGCTTGTGCTGCAAAGTTTTTCTTCTCCTCAACTTGGTAATGCAGTTACAAGTGGCAATTGCATTAACTATACTGCAAACAGCGTGGGCAATGACACCATTAACTATGTTGTTTGCTCAGTAGACACTCCATCGTTTTGCAAAACAGGTTCTTTAGTAATTACTAATGTGGCAGGTGGCGGAAACCTTGCACCGGTAGCGCATGATGATACAGCAAGCACCATTCAACCCAATCCGATAACTGTAAATGTTGTAGCAAACGATGTAGATGCAATTGGTGATACACTATGTGTAACTTCTATCAACGGCTCAAACTTCTTTTCGCTTGATACTGCTAACTGCACCAACATTATTTTCTCGCCTGATTCTTTTTTTGTTGGGAACGATACTTGCTGGTATATAGTATGCGATAACGGTTCGCCTGCTTTGTGCGATACGGCAAGTTTAATTATAAGTGCTTTAGGTCTGCCACCTGTTGCAGATTTTGAAGTAGCATTCGGTAATTTTAGCTGTAATAGTTTTACTACTATTAATACTTCTACAGGTGATACAGGAACTGTTGTCTGGATTTTCTCTCCTTCGTTCGCATCACCCATGACACTTTACGGAGATACAGGCTATTATCTGAATTTTAATATGTGGGGATTTTACGGAGAAGTTTGTTTATACGTATCCAATCGATTTGGAGCGGATACACTTTGTAATACTTACAACTATCTCTGCGAAGGTATCTCCGAAATCCCACTCTCCAATGTTCACTTATACCCCAATCCAGCCAACAATATTTTGACCATTGACATGCAAAACAACAGCGATGAAATAACGCGCAATTATTCTTCTATCGAAATTCTGAACACGCTGGGCGAAAAACAAAAATCGGTTTCAAAAAAAGGAGCAGGCAAAATGGTTTCGCTCGATGTGAGCGATTTACCTAACGGCATTTATCTGGCAACAATCATTTCCGATAAGCGTGAAAAGAGAATGCTCGGAAAGTTTACCGTAAGCAGATAAGCTTCCGTTTTCTGGCGAAAAGTCTAAAATACGGACTTCGGCAGACACTATATTATATGTCAAAACATAGCCCTATGTTGAAGAATGTGTGGTCAAGTATGAATATTTGCCCCAAAATAAGCTGTCATATATGTATAGGGTTCATAAACGAAGTCTAAGGCAGAAAACCATCGCCCGTTCCTGATGTTTTCTTTTCTAAAAAAATATTTGGAAACGTGAATGTAAATTCTACTTTTGCGTTCCCTTTTTAAGGGGGTGGCGTGTATTTTCAACAATTTGAATGGCAAAACAGGATTTAATTGAGCAGGACGGAACAATAATAGAAGCACTTAGCAATGCTATGTTCCGAGTGAGATTAGAGAACGGACACGAGTTGATAGCGCATATTTCAGGGAAGATGCGAATGCACTATATTAAGATTTTGCCTGGCGATAAAGTGAAGTTAGAAATCAGTCCTTACGATTTAAATAAAGGAAGAATAACTTTTAGATATAAATAATAAAGAGTCATGAAAGTAAGAGCATCAGTAAAAAAGAGAAGTGTGGATTGCAAAATTGTAAGACGCAAAGGGGTGGTTTACATCATCAACAAAAAAAATCCGAAGTTCAAACAACGTCAGGGTTAATTCTAAAACTAATAAACCAAGCATAACGAATGGCACGTATTTCAGGGGTAGACCTTCCAAAAAACAAAAGAGGCGCAATTGCACTCACTTATATCTACGGTATTGGCAGAACAACAGCCGGTAAAATTCTTGCAGCAGCAAGTATTGACCCGAATGCAAAGGTGAAAGACTGGACCGATGTGGATGTAAACGGAATTATCCGCTACCTGGCAGATAACCTTAAACTGGAAGGTGAATTGCGTGGAGAAGTTCAGCAGAACATTAAACGCCTTCAGGATATCGGAACTTACCGTGGTATCCGTCACCGTAAAGGCTTGCCGCTTCGTGGTCAAAGAACCAAGACTAATGCAAGAACCAGAAAAGGTAAGCGTAAGACAGTTGCTAATAAGAAAATGGTAACTAAGTAATAGACATTAGATTTAAGACGTTAGACAATAGACTATAAAAATGGCAAAACAACAATCACAACAACCATCTGCACTTGCAAAAGCGAAAGCTAAGAAGAGAGTGGTAAAGGTAGATTCAGAAGGCAAGGCTTTTTTGAACGCTACTTTCAATAACATCATTATCACCTTCACTAACATGCAAGGGCAAACCATTAGCTGGAGCAGTGCCGGTAAGGTAGGTTTCCGTGGTTCTAAAAAGAACACTCCGTATGCAGCACAATTAGCGGCTACAGAAGCTGCGAAAGTGGCTCACGAAGCAGGTTTGCGTAAAGTTGAAGTATTTGTAAAAGGACCGGGTGGCGGACGCGAGTCAGCTATCAGAACTATTTTCCAGAGCGGTATTGAAGTAACTATCATTAATGATACTACACCAATGCCTCACAATGGTTGCCGTCCTCCAAAGAAGAGAAGAGTTTAATTAAATACGAAATAAGAAATTAGAAATACGAATTAAGAAGAACAAATTATGGCAAGATATACAGGACCAAAAACCAGAATAGCCCGCAAGTTCGGTGAAGCAATTTTCGGAGAAGATAAATACTTCGATAAGAGAAGCTATCCGCCAGGACAGCACGGACAATCTAAGAAGCGTAAAACTGCTTCTGAGTACGCTGTGCAGTTACAGGAAAAACAAAAGGCGAAATATACCTATGGTTTATTGGAGCGTCAGTTCCGTAACCTTTTCGAGAAAGCTTCTCGCAAGAAAGGTGTAACCGGTGATAACATGTTTAAACTTTTGGAAGGCAGATTGGATAACACCATCTACCGTTTAGGTTTGGCTGCATCACGTGCACAGGCTCGTCAGTTGGTAATTCACAAGCACATTTCGGTTAACGGTCATATCGTTAACGTTCCATCTTATACTTTAACTCCCGGAGATAAAGTGGCTTTGCGCGAACGTTCTAAGAACTTAGTAGTGGTTCTTGATGCAGTTGCAAAAAGAGGAAAGAAGTTCAACTGGTTAGTGTTTGATGAGAAGAGCATGGAAGGAACGTTTGTTGATTTCCCTGAAAGAGATCAGGTTCCTGAAAACATTAACGAGCAGTTGATTGTGGAGTTGTATTCTAAGTAAGAGAAATAAGAAGTTCAGTTATTCATAAATAAAAACCAATATAACATATGTCACTATTAACCTTTCAGAAGCCCGACAAAATCACTTTACAAAAAGCTACAGATTTTGAAGGAACTTTTGAATTTAAACCTTTGGAGCCTGGCTTTGGTGTAACAATTGGCAACGCATTAAGAAGAGTTCTTCTTTCTTCGTTAGAAGGTTATGCTATCAGCGGCATCAAGATTAGCGGTGTTGACCATGAGTTCTCTACTATTAAAGGTGTTTTGGAAGATGTAACCGAAATGGTTCTTAACCTGAAACAAGTGCGTTTGAAGAAGGTAATGGATGATGAGAATGCTGCAGAAAAAATCTACATAGCTTTAAAGAACCAAACACAATTTAAAGCTGAACACATTGAAAAGCATACTAACGTTTACCAGGTAATGAACCCTGAGTTGGTTATCGCTAACATGGAAGGCAACGTAAACCTTGAAATTGAATTGACTATTACCAAAGGCCGCGGCTATGTTCCGGCTGATGAAAACTCTAAAGAGCACGCTATCGGTTTTATTCCGGTTGATGCTATCTATACTCCAATTAAGAATGTAAAGTATGCTGTTGAGCCTTTCCGCGTTGAACAGCGTGTGGATTTCGAAAAACTAGTTCTTGAAGTTACTACCGATGGAACAGTTCATCCGGAAGAAGCTGTGAAAGAAGCAAGCCGCGTTTTGATTCAGCACCTGATGCTGATTACCGATGAGCATATCTCTTTCGATACACCAACTGCACAACAAACTGAAATGGTTGACGAGCATGTATTGCACATGCGCAAACTGTTGAAGACTCCATTGGAAGATTTAGACCTTTCAGTTCGCGCTTTCAACTGCTTGAAAGCAGCTAAGATTAATTCATTGGAAGAACTGGTTCAGTTCAACACCAACGATTTGTTGAAGTTCCGCAACTTCGGTAAGAAGTCTTTAGTGGAAATTGAAGCTTTGTTGATTGAAAAAGGCTTAGGCTTTGGAATGGACTTAGCTAAGTTCAAATTAGACGAGCAGTAAGAGAGGCGAGTGGTGAATAGCCAGTAGCGAGTAGTAAATGCAAATAGTAAATAGTTAAATAATAAAGTCATGAGACACGGAGATAAGGTAAATAATTTAGGAAGAAAGACAGCTCACCGTCATGCATTGATGATGAATTTGGGTGTGGCTTTGATTACGCACAAGCGTATCTTCACTACATTGGCAAAGGCAAAAGCATTGCGCGGTTATATTGAGCCGATGATTTCTAAAAGCAAGGATAACACTACGCACAACCGCAGAAATGTTTTCAGTTTATTAGAAGACAAAGCGGCTATCACCGAACTGTTTACAGTAATTGCACCTAAGGTAGGTAACCGCCCGGGTGGATATACCCGCGTTATCAAGACCGGTTTCCGCGCAGGTGATGCTGCTGAAATGGCGATGATTGAACTGGTAGACTTTAACGAAATCTACACACAGAACAAGAATACTGCTAAAGCAACTGAGCCTAAGAAAAAGACTCGTAGAGCCGGTGGAACTGCTAAGAAATCTGTGGCTAAGAAGAAAACTGATACTACAGAAGAAACAACTACAGAAGAGGCATAAGGACCTCTTAAATATAGAATACAAGAGCCCCGCATTTTTTGCGGGGCTTTTTTGTTTTAAATAAATCTACCTTTAGGTTCAATAACCAATGAAACACCTTCTCTTCCCTTTCTTTTTACTTGGTTTCTTTTTCTCTTCAGCGCAAAACCCTTTAGTAAAACAATGGGATAAGAGGTTTGGAGGAATTGACGAAGAAGTTTTTACTTCATTTCAAGAAACTAGTGATGGAGGATTTATATTAGGAGGATATTCTTATTCTGTTTTAGGCGGTGATAAAACAGAGGGTAGCAGAGGTGAAGATGATTTCTGGATTGTAAAAGCTGATTCACTAGGTAGTAAGCAATGGGATAAACGATTTGGAGGTAACAGTTTTGATGAACTTTATTGTTTCCAGCAGACAAATGATGGAGGATATATTTTGGGCGGGATGTCGACCTCTGGAATGAACGGAGATAAAACACAAAATCCACAAGATACTTCTTCTGTTATTAGTGGTAAAGGGGACTATTGGATTGTAAAAACTGATGCTTTAGGTAATAAGGAATGGGACAAACGATTTGGTGGGTTAAATGTAGACCAACTCTTTTCTTTGCAACAATCTATTGACGGGGGATATATTTTGGGAGGGATGTCAAAGTCGGGAATTGGAGGAGATAAAACGCAAACAAGTTGCGATACTTCTGCAAACATTTACGCTGGGGCGCAGGGAGACTACTGGGTTGTAAAAATTGATTCTCAAGGAGATAAACTTTGGGACAAAAGATTCGGAGGGTTAAATATTGACGCCCCATCTTCTTTGCAGGAAACTATAGGTGGAGGATATATTTTAGGTGGAAATTCAAGATCGGGAATTGGAGGAGATAAAACGCAAGATTGTTGGGGTGGTTGGGATTATTGGATTGTAAAAATTGACGCAGCAGGAATTAAGCAATGGGATAAACGGTTTGGGGGAACAGGTGATGATGTTTGTTATTCATTACAGCAAACCTCTGATGGAGGATATATCCTGGGAGGAATTTCAAAGTCAGGAATAAGCGGTGATAAAACACAAGCAAGTTGGGATATTTCACCGAACCCTTCTCAACAAGGAGATTATTGGATTGTAAAAATTGATGGAGCAGGAATTAAGCAATGGGATAAACGATTTGGAGGGGAAAATAACGAAGGTCCAGTTGGGAATATTTTTCAAACTTCAGATAACGGATATATAATGGCTGGAATCTCGACTTCTGGCGTTGGGGGGGATAAATCAGAAATTACTTATAACGCTTCAGATATTTGGGTTGTAAAAACAGATTGGTTAGGCAATAAGCAGTGGGATAAAACCATTTTCGTTACAGGTCTTGATAAAATTGGAAAGATTAATTCAAGCGGAGATGGTTGTTATACTATAGCTGGGCAGATTCAAGATACAGGCGGATATTGTACCCAACCAAGTAGGGGTGGTAATGATTACTGGATTATCAAGTTTTGTATAGATACTTCTATCCACACAAATGCAACTGATTTGAAAGACAATACTTATATTTCCCTCTCCCCCAACCCCTTCACCACCACACTCTCCATCTCCATCCAAAAAGAAAACCTGCAACAAGCAGACTTTACCATAATCAATATAATAGGCCACCCGGTTTACACTAAACACGAGAGCAACCTAAGCAGCACCTACACCAAAACCCTCGAGCTTGGCTACCTGCCTGCCGGTGTTTATTTTTTAGAGGTAATTGCCGGTGGCGAAAGGAGTGTGAGACAATTGGTGAAGCAGTAAAGCCTAATACCTCCTTTTTTAATTCCATTTTAACAATCGGAGTACTCCAAGTGCTATCGTGGAACCCACGGAAGCACTTGGAGAGCGGAAAGTATTGCCGTGGAAATCACGGAGTCAGTTGGAGAGCAAAAAGTATTGTCGCGGAAACCACTGAAGCACTTGGAGAACAAAAACTATCAACGTGGAAGCCACGGAGGCAATTGGAGAACAGAAAGTGCTGTCGTGGAACCCACGGAGGCACTTGGAGAGCAAAAAGTGTTGCCGTGGAAGCCACGGAGGCACTTGGAGAGCAGAAAGTATTGCCGTGGAAACCACGGAAGCAATAGACAAAAACAAAAAAGCCCCGCAAAAATGCGGGGCTTTTTTATTCTTCAAACTGCAATTTCTTCAATACATATTTAAACCGCACTAATTGTAACACGGCTGCGACGGTTAGCCCGATAATAAAGCCAACCCATATTCCCTTTAAACCGAAGTGGAAAGTAAAGGTAAGCAGGTAACAGGCAGGAATCATAATCAGCCAATACGAAATAAAGGCAATTACTGCCGGATAGGTTACATCCTGCATACCGCGTAAAGCACCGGCCGCGGTAGCCTGCAAGCCATCGCTTATCTGAAACACAGCTGCAAACAACAACATGTAAGAAGCAATAGAAATAACTTCCGCATGGTCTGTATAAAGTTCAGGCAGCAACGCATGGCAACTGAAAAAGAAAACGGCAAAAACAATTTCAATAAGCAGCGTAAGCAGGATAACCGTGTTACCGGCAATACGTATTCCTTCTTTGTCCTTTGCACCAAACGAATAGCCAATCATAATTGTTCCCGAAGCAGAAATGCCCGTAGCCACCATAAAAGTGATACTTGCCAGACCAATGGCAATCATGTGCGCGGCTTCGGCAGAAGTGCTTATCCAACCGCTCATAATTTGCCCGGCATTAAAGGCAGCTACTTCCCAAAAAAACTGCAAGCCTGCAGGAATTCCAATCAGCAAAATAGGTTTTACATAACTTAAACTGGCATCAATATGTTTTACAAATTCTTTGCGCAATTCACGCACCTGTTCATCGCGCCAGATGTAAATGAGAATAGCAATAGTCATTAAGGCTCGTGAAATTCCGTTGGCAATTGCCGCACCTTCAATACCCATTTGCGGCAAACCGAATCTGCCGTAAATCAATACCCAGTTCAGAAAACAGTTGAGCACTAAACCGGCAAGCGTAATCTGCATACCTATTTTTGTTCTGCCCATGCCGTCTAAAAACTGTTTGGCTGCCATAAAGAAGAAAACAAAACCGGTGGAGTAGTTGACGAGATAGAGAAATTTTCCGCCAAGAACGGTATCCGTTTCGCTGTGTTTAAGAACAGAAAGATTGGCTGCCATCAACCAAATAATAATCATGAACACCACTGTAAGAACAAGCGATACCACCAGACTCGAGATTAAAACGCCAATGCTTTTGTAGCCTTTGTTTTCGCCAAAGGCTTCGCTCACCAATGGCGAAACGGCAAACAGAATACCCATGCCGGCAAGTATGGTCATCCAGTAAATGCCATTGGCAAAACCCGATGCCGCTATATACTCGTGACCGAGTCCGCCAATTTGCACGGTATCGAAAAAGCCCATTAGCACCTGCCCCAATTGCCCCGCAATAATGGGCAAGGCAAGTGTGAGTGCCTCCTTAATTTTCTGTCTGTATGTTTCTGATAAAATCATTCTTGATTTAAAATTTAAGATTGAATACTGAATATTGAACAGCCAGTTGCATTCAAATATTCAATTTTCAATTTTCCCTATTCAATAAAAACGAAAAACCCCCACCAGCATGAGCCAATGGGGGAAAAAAATAATTTCCGTTTGGTAGCTTACTACTTCTTAGTTTTCTCCAACACTACCTTACCGCGGTAAATCAACTTGTCTTCGCTCCAGTGAGCGCGGTGCAGCAAGTGTGCTTCGCCAGTTGTTTGGTCAACACCGGTTGTTGGTGCTACTGCCTTGTAGTGGGTTCTTCTTTTATCTCTTCTTTGTTTCGAGATTCTATGTTTTGGATTTGGCATGGTCTGTAATTTTTAATTGATTATTTATTCTTTGATTCTAATTTTTCAAGTTCTTTAAAGCTGCCCAGCGAGGGTCTTCTTCATTTTTCTCTTTACTATCTTCTATACTTAAATACTTCAACACTTCTTTGTTGCATTGTGGCTCCTGCCCCGGTTTTTCGCATCCCATTTTCTGAATCGGCAAACAAAGGTTTACATATTCATAAACCAACTGCGAAACATCAATTACTGTTTGCTCGCGGGCTATATACATTACATCCGGCTCATCGTTCATCTTTGCAGGGTCTTCTGCAAATTTGATATAGCAAACATAGTCGCCAAAAATTTCCTTGTCGAACGGAATCAGGCAACGGTCACATTCCACTTTCACGTTTCCGTCAATAAAAAAATTAGCTATAAAGAACGTTTCCTTTTTATCAAACTCCAGTCTCACCCTCACTTTGCAATCGCCAATCAGCGAATCTTCAAAGTGTTTGAAAAAATTTGCATCAATATCAAACTCAAACTTGTGAACTCCTAACTTAAGACCAACGTATGGAATCTCAAATTCCCTTAACCCCTTCACAATTCAAATATTTATAATGATGCTATAGCTTCTTTCACTTATTCAAACAACACCCCTTCAGCTTTCGCGAAAAAGGAGCGCAAATATAGGCGAATAGCTGAAAAATCAAAACATCTTTAAACTGTCTGTTACGGCTCGGAATGCAGGACCCGATGAACAAAAACAGCAGAAAGCGCCCCTGCAAACGGAGCTACAATATAAATCCAGAGCGATTCGAAGTTTCCTGTAACAATAGCAGGTGCAATTGAGCGGGTAGGGTTCAGCCCTGTGCCCGAAATAGGCCCGCCAAACAAAACCAGGAACCAAACCGTTCCGCCAATGGCAATTCCGGCAGTAATTCCCTTTTCTTTTGCCCCCACGCTTACCCGCAAAATCACCATCATCAGTATAAAGGTCATTACCGTTTCCATTATGAATGCCTGCATTTCGGTGCCGGATGGATGGGTAATTCCCAAAGTTTTATTGTCCGGAAAAAGAAAATGAAGCAGGAAACTTGCCGCTATTGCGCCTGTAAACTGCGAGCCGAGATAAGCAGGAACCTCTCTCCATTCAAATCTCCTGTCTACTGCAAACGCCACGGTAACTGCCGGGTTAAGATGCGTTCCCGAAATATCGCCAAAAGCATAAATCAGGGCAATAATCACAAAACCCCAAACGGCTGCAATGCCCGGCAGGCCAAGCGCACCGGTTTGCTGCTCTACCACCACACAACCCGTTCCCGCAAAAATGAGGATGAAAGTTCCGATAACTTCTGACAGATATTTTTTCATGCTTCAATTTTTTGTTCGCTTAAAAGTAGAAGAATTAGTGAATTGAATAAATCCATCATTTTGTCTTCGAACTTTGAACTTTGAACTTTAAACTTTTATACATTTGCGCTTGCTTAATCATTCTATGAATTCTTCTCACGAGGGCGATTGTAAAACCTACCGGTTTGTTTTTTGTAATCACAACTTCTTAATCAAAATTAAAGATGGCGGAAAGTTATCGTAGCCACGGGCATAAACTGTCTACAGCTGGAGTGCTTATTACACTGGGTATTATTTTTGGCGACATTGGAACATCACCGCTCTATGTGATGAACGCTATTTTGAGCGGCCATGTTATTTCGCATGAGTTGGTGCTGGGTGGACTGTCGTGTGTGTTTTGGACACTGATGATTATTACCACTTTTAAATATGTGTTTCTCGCGCTCAACAACGATAACAAAGGCGAAGGAGGGATTTTTGCACTTTACGCTTTAGTGCGCAGGTATAAAGTTACCTGGACAATTATTCCCGCAATTATTGGTTGTGCTACTTTGATAGCTGATGGGTTTATTACTCCACCTATTTCTATTTCATCGGCTATTGAGGGATTAAAAATTTTGAATCCCGATATTCCAACTATTCCTATTGTAATTGCTATTTTAATTGGTCTGTTTACTTTTCAGCAGTTTGGCACTAAAGTAATAGGTGGAATTTTTGGTCCTGTTATGTTGATTTGGTTCAGCATGATTGGTTTTTTTGGGTTCAGAGAAGTTATTCAATATCCTTTCGTATTACACGCTCTCAATCCTTGGTATGCCATCAATTTATTGGTATTGTATCCCGGAGGGTTTTGGTTGTTGGGCGCTGTGTTCCTTTGCACTACAGGGGGCGAAGCACTTTTTTCAGATTTAGGTCATTGTGGTAAATCGAACATTCGCGTTAGTTGGGGGTTTGTACTTATCGCCTTGTTATTAAGTTACTTTGGGCAAAGCGCACATCTCCTTCATAACTTTAACGGTCAACATTGGCCCGAAGGGCAATCAACTTTTTACTCGCTAATGCCGGCTTGGTTTTTACCAATAGGAATTACCATTGCTTCGTTGGCTACTGTTATTGCATCGCAGGCTTTAATTACCGGTTGTTTTACTTTGGTAAACGAAGCCATGAAGCTACGCCTATGGCCAAACTTGAAAGTAATTTACCCAACCACTCAACAAGGACAAATTTATATACCGGGCATTAACTGGTTGCTGTTGCTTGGCTGTATTACCGTTGTTATCATTTTTAGGCAGGCAAGTAATATGGAAGCCGCTTATGGCTTAGCCATAACTATTGATATGCTGATGACCACCACGCTTCTTACTTATTTAATGTATGTAAGGCGCGCACCGGCCATTGTAACCTGGGGAATACCGTGTGTGTTTCTAACAATAGAAGGTGCGTTCTTCCTGTCTAACATGCTTAAGTTTACGCATGGTGGATGGTTTACTTTCTCTATTGCATCGCTTTTGTTTTTTGGCATGTGGGTTTTTTATCAAGCGCGTTTGCTACGCAAAAAGCATATCGAATTTGTGGAGATCAAAGATTACATAGCTCCGCTGAAAGAGTTGATGCAGGATGATACCATCCCGAAAGAAGCGAACAACCTGGTTTATCTTTCTATGGCAAACGACAAGAGCCATATCGATTCGAATATCATCTATTCGATTTTCCGCAAACGCCCTAAGCGTGCCGATATTTATTGGTTTGTTCACGTAGATATTTCGAACGAACCTTTTGGTGCATCGTATTCGGTAGAAGCTGTAGTGCCACGCAGAATTTTCTTTGTGCGTTTAAGTTTTGGTTTTAAGGTAGACCATAAAGTGAACCTGATGTTCAACAAAATTGTGGAAGAAATGGTGAAGAATGGCGAGGTAGATGAACTGTCACACTATCCATCGCTGCGCAAATACAATATGCCTGCAGATTTTAAATTTATCCTACTCAACAGTCGCGTTGCCATTGACGATGCCCTCACTCCTTACGAACAATTTATTGTAAAGGGTTACCGGTTCATCAAAAGTATCTCGCTTTCTACTGCCGAAGATTTTGGCTTGGAATTGACGAACGTTGAAGAAGAAACTGTGCCTATTACCATTGCGCCTTCTACAAAGATTGAATTGCAACGGGTAAAGTAATATCTTACCAACTGTAAAACAGAAAGGCACGAATCTCTTCGCGCCTTTCTGTTTTACAGTCGGTTTTAAATAAAATGCTTCAGCAATCTTACTTCCTCCTGACTTAAAAATCTCCATCTGCCTCTTGGTAAATCTTTTTTGGTAAGACCGGCAAAGAAAACGCGATCGAGTTTTTCTACTTCATAATCCATAGCCTCAAACAGCCTGCGAATGAACCGGTTCTTACCGGTGTGAATCTGCACGCCCACCTCAGCAAGATTTTTTGGATTCGGATAAGCAATTTCATCTACCTCCGCAATACCATCTTCCAGCACAACTCCGCCTTCAGCTATTTTATTGAAATCATCTTTACGTAATTTTTTATTCAGAATAACATGATACACCTTTCTTACTTCCGTGCTTGGGTGCGTTAACTTCTGCGCCAGCTCTCCGTCATTGGTAATTAAAAGCACACCGGTAGTATTTCTGTCTAATCTGCCCACCGGATACAAGCGCGGCTTTTGTATAGATTTAATTTGCTCAAACGCACCACGCAAAAGTTCCATCACCGTTTTGCGGTCTTTCTCATCCTTTAAAGTAGTGATGTAATCTTTAGGCTTATTAAGCAACAAATAATATTTCTTTTCAAGCGAAAGAACTTTGCCGTCAAACTCAACTTTGTCTTTCACTTTTACTTTATGCCCCATCTCCTTCACCACATCTCCATTCACTTTCACACGTCCTTCTTTAATCAACTCATCAGCCGCTCTGCGCGAAGCAACACCAGCATGAGCTAAATATTTATTCAAACGTAATTCATCTGAAATTTTTTCAGTTTCAGAATAGATTAACTCACCATCCTCATTTTCTTCTGTAGGATTGATGTGCTTTTTATTGCCGAAGTATTTAGAAGGTTTTGCTTTATCGGGAGGAGTTTTGAGAGCCGCTTTTTTAGCATCATCCGAAGCAGTGCGCTCAAACATTTTTTTTGCAGCGGCTACCAAAACAGGATTCTTTTCTTTCTTCTTATCCCACTTTTTATAAGGGATAGAAGATGTTTTGGTGTCTTTCTTAAAAGGCCTATCTGATGATTTTTTCTGCACGGAGTAAATATAGAAAGTGTTGTGAGTTGTTGAAGTTGTTTGGAAATTATTTCACCTCAATCGAAATTATTTCAACTCTTCTTTCCAACGCAGCGGCAGGATTATAAACCGAATTGCGTTTGTCTTCGCGGCTATCGCTGATATTTTTCGAAGCGGTTTCCTCACCAAACGATTCGTTTTTAATATTCAGTTTACCGGCAGCCACATAAGAAAGTAAAATGCCATCGCGGTAATGAAAGAAATAATTGCGCAACGAAGCCACTCTGCGATAACCGAGTTTTACATTGTATTGATTAAAATTCAGAGGAGAGCAATATCCTTTCACCGTCACTTCTACTTTGTTTCCGCTTTGTAAAAGCGCGAGCAACTCTGAAGCAAACGCCACTAAATCGTAATAACCTTTATCAATTTTATCTTCAAACAGATTGGTAATTTCCTCTTCAGTCTTTAGCTGTTCTTCCTTCTTCATCGTTTTTGCATACTCGCGCTCATACTCGTATCGCAGCGAAGAATATGCTTCATACGTTTGTTTGTAGTCGAGGTTGGTAGTATCGCTCATGCTTTTAGCACCGGGTTCATCATTATGGAAATAAAGCTGTACAGAAAGCTTCTGCTTTACATTTTTAATTTTTTCGTCTATAAAGGTTGTTTGTGTAACCGGTCTTTCTATTTGCACTACCGGAGTAGTATCACGCAACTCAACAACCGGTGTATCCGCCTTTACAACAAAAACAGTATCGCGCTTTTCAATTTTCTTTCCTGTGCCGTAAGCATAAATATCATTACAGCAGGTTTCGGCTTCTATAAAATAAGAACCCTTTCTGTTTGAAGTAATGTATGCCCGCGAATCATCAATCGCTTTTGTGTAATACAAATCATTCTGCGGAGTATTGATAGGCTGCAACAAATTTTTAGGCTCAGTCCAGTTGGTAGATTCACCCGCAGCTTCAAAAATATCATAGCCGCCATACCCATAATGCCAATCGCTGCTGAAATAAAGTTTGCGGTTGTTTACATCATAGAACGGAGTGATTTCATTCCCCTGCGTATTGATTTTATTTCCCGCATTTACTGCTTGCAAGTAAGTTCCATCAGCATTCAACTTACTCATCCAAATGTCCATCTTGCCTTGTCCGCCTTCGCGGTCAGACGAGAAAAGCAAAATTTCATTACCGGATAAATCATAGCCAAGCGAGGGCTGTGTATTAGTTGCGCTTGCATTGTTTACATGGTCGTTGAGTTTTTCAGCCGGTGACCATTTAAAGTTATCGTACTTCGTTACATAAATATCGCAACGGGTAGTTGACTTATCCTTCTGCTCACATTGCGTAAAAAAGAATTTTTTCGAATCGGGAGAATATGCTCCGTTGCCAATGTTCAGTTCCTGGTTCGAACCATTGGGAATATAAACAAGTTCAAAATTGGGTGGCTCATTATACAAGCGCACTAAATACTTTTCGTTCTTCTTGTCGGTTGAAATATTTCGCAAAGAAGAGTATTGAATCTTATCAGGAAAAACATGGATAGCATTAAACTCCGATTGCGGAGTGTTTACCTCCTTCCCTAAATGTTCAATCTTAATTGAATCGTTTTTCTTTAAATGATCTTTCACCCAAGCACAAGCTTCTATTTCCTGTTGGGCTTTGGCATAGAAATAATCTTTCCTTCGGTATTTAGTTTGAAAGCGGTGAAACTGTTTCTGCGCTTCTTCACATTTACACTCGCAAGTGCTTCGCAAAACTTCTCCGAGCCAGAAATTCGCTATTGGATATTGATTCGCTTTATCAAGTTTAGTTACTGCGCGGTAACCGGTAGTAGAGCCTTGCAAATCATTAAACATGCGACATGCCTCGGCATACTTAAAATTCAAATCAATATTCTCTTCATCCTTTTTCAGTGCATCCTTATAATACAACGATGCCGCGTAGTAATCTCCCTCTTCTATTTTTTTATCGCCTGCTTTGGTAAGTTGTGAAACAGTTTGAGAGAAAGACGACAGACAGCAGCTAAAAGCTAACAGAAATACAAAAAAATATTTTTTGTATTCAATCCGCAATCCGCAATCCGCAATCCGCAATTTTCTCATAAGAATGCCGGACATATTGCACCGGGTTTATTTATCTTTTTCACTTTGGCTAAAATGTAAATCACACTCACTTCAAACCCTCCGTTGTAACGGCTGGCAACATGCAGTTTCGAAAAATTTAAATCGTAACTCAAATTCACCTGTAAGTTGTCGTAATCCATTCCAGCAAAAAGCCAACCGGACTCTGCTGAGCGGCCATACACTCCCATATTGATTGCAACCGTGTGCGCCCCTTTCAGAGCAAGATGATATTTCCCATGCGCACCATAACATACTTCATATTTCGAATCCTGCATCTGCCACATTAACTCAGGAACCACATCCCACTGTTTAGCCACTTTAACATGCGCGCGCGCATGAAGCGTAAAGCGCGGGTTCAGCTTCACCGAATTGTCATTATAGAAAGTTTGCTTCTGCTGTGTTAAGTGTGTCGCTCCAAAGCCAATGGTGAAATTTGTCCGCTCCGCCTTCGTCCATTTGTAAGCAATACCGATTCCGAGGTCGAAAGAATTGAATCTTGTTTTTAAAAAATTTTCATCCACGGCAATATTCGGGTCGAACACATCACCGTTCCATTGATTATCGAAATTCAATTTGCTGTAATTGATATTCCTGTTCACTAAACCAAATTGAATTCCTCCGCTAAGTGCATGATGATTCTTTTTATCAAGTGACTTTATATAGGAAACAGAAAGAGCTGTACTCAAAGAAGTAAAACGAGAATCGCCTGCCCTATCAAAAAAGAAAACCAAACCGCCACCGATGCGGTCATTGTTTTTTAGAGTCAGAAAATTCATTTCTGCCGAAGCTGAAAATGTATTGAACCGAACAGGAACACTCGGCCACTGGTTTCTGTAATTGCCTACAAACCGATAATCGCCATCGAACAAATTTGTGTTAGCCGGATTTTGATTGAGCGATGAAAAATTGAATTGAGAAAAATGTATATCCTGCGAATAAGAAACAAGACCAAAGACCAAAGACCAAAGTATAAAGGCACACGCTGCCTTTACTTTGAACTTTGAACTTTGAACTTTGAACTTTCTTTTCATCGCAATAGTGTTACATTTCCTTTCTTCAAAAATTTATTTCCCCCAATACATTCCCCTTCGGCATACCAGCCAAAAACAGCAGGGTCGATTTTCTTTGCGTTAAAAATTCCATCCCAGCCTTTTGATATATCGCGCGTTTCAAAAACCTTTTGTCCCCACCGGTCATACACGGCAAAATAAATTTTGGTCACATTGTTAGCGCGCACATACAACACATCGTTCTTACCATCGCCATTCGGAGAAAACGCATTCGGAATATAAATGTTTGATTCCTTACAGGGAGTATTAATGACATACACAATTACCGAATCGCGCTTGTAGCAGCCTTGCGAGTCAGTAGCTTCTGCATAATAAGTATGCGTGTTTGGTGGAAACGCTAAAGGATTTTCAATCGTTGTTGAACTTAAAGTAGCGTCAGCTGTCCATGAAAACGAAGTAACATTTGAACTCAGCGACAAATTAAGTTGTGTGGTATCGCCAAAATAAATGGTGTCGGGATTTGCAGTAGCATTTATAAACAGCACCGATGAAAAAACATTAATTACAATTGAATCGCTGAACACACATCCAATTTGGTTTGTTACCGAAACATAGTATGTGGTGGTTTGCCATGGACTCACCGAAGGAGTTGCAGTATTTGCACCGGAAATAATTTGATTAACCGGTTGCCAGCTGCAAGTAAGTTGCTGACCCGGTTGTGAATTAGTTACAGAAAGTTGTAGCGTGTCGCCTCCACACAAAACATCGCTGCCCTGCAACGTAAGCGCATCAGCAAAAATCTCCACAGTTTGCGTGAATGTATCTACACAAACTCCGTTTGAAACCAAAAGGAGATAAGTAGTAGTTGTGGTTGGTGACGCAATTGGGTTTGAAACATTTGCTGCACTCAAAGTACCGGTTGGTGACCATTGGTAAACAATCGCTGAATCGTTAGTTGGTGGAAAACCTATTTGAGTTGTTTGTGCATTGCAGATAGTAATAGTTGAAAGCGTATCGCTGCCAACTCCGCCAATTACCAATATTTTTTTCGTAATCGTATCAGCACCATTGCAACTTCCAGGGTCGGTTACAATAAGCGTTACATCAAACAAACCGGTTTGCAAAAAAGTGTGCGAAGGATTTGCTTGTGTAGAAGAATTTCCGTCTCCAAAAGTCCATTGATAAGAAGGTGATAAAACCGAAGTGCTTTGGTTGGTAAACTGCATCGGAAAATTTTTACAGGCATTCGGATATGTAAAATCAGCAAGGCAAATCGGTAAATTCAAATCGAATTTAAAAATGGCATTGTTACAATTATTTGAATTGTTCGTGTTAGAAACTGCACCGGGAGTTGTCGGAAAATCGTCATTACTGCCGCAACCGGCACACACACTTTGATAAACTTTCCCTTTTCTATCAAACCGGCTTGTTCCGCCATCCACATGCTCTTCACTAATTCCACCTCCCATAAAAGTTGCATACGCCAATGCGCTGGCATCATCTTTCATCACCATCAAATAAAAATCCTGTCCATCGGTAGTCGGCTTATACGCATTACCGGTAACCGGCAACCCTAAAGTGCCACCGGTGCCGCCCACATTGTTATTTACTCCCTGACTTCCCCAACCGCAAGCGTAAATATTACTGCACACGTCTACAAGAAAAGCAGTGGGTGAAATATCCGTAACTCCCAATCCTCTTCCCCAGGAAGTAGACCAAACCAAAGTATCTAATGCCTCATTAAATTTTGAAATAAACTGACCGCCATTTGGCTTGTTGAATGCTGCATTCTTAATGAAATTGCTTGAAGAATTATCTGCTTGTCCCAACACATAAACGTTGTTCTGCTTATCTAAATCAACAAAATAATTTTGCTCGTAATCGGCAAAGCCGTAGTAGGTAGAAGCAATTTTAATTTGTCCGTTTTTATCGATGTGCGTAATGAATCCATCGCAGGTTCCTCCCGCAAAAGCAGTTTGGAAAACACCGTTCGTCACCGGAAAATTAGGAGAGAGTGTGCCACCGGCAACAAATAAATTTTCATCACCATCAACTGCAACAGAATATGCAGCATCATCATCGTTGCCACCAAAAGTGGTACTCCAAATCATGGTAGTAAGATTCGCATCCATTTTAAAAATACAGGCATCCATTTCTCCCCCAAACGAATTCTGAAATGTTCCAGCAGTGCGGGGAAAATTTGCCGAGCGCGTGCAGGAAGCGATGTAGATATTATTGTTCTTGTCAATTTCAATTTCACCGCGCACTTCATCGGCATAATTGTGTCGCAAAAAGCCGGGTGTTGAATAAGGCTGACCGGCTGTGTAATTCAAACCGTCATTACCGCTACCGCCTACATATGTAGAGGAAAGAAGCTGCGAACCGTCTACACTCAGCCGCGAAATAACAATATCAGAACCGCGTGTATAGTGCGCTGCAATACCATCAAAAACGCCAGGGTCATTTCCACCGTTGAAAGTAGTATCGTAGGCAGTAGTTGTAGTTGGATAATTCAGACAATCGGTAGTGCCGAGAATATAGAGTTCATCATTTGAGTTGGCAATTAAGCTATGCGGTAAATCCTGACCGAAACCGCCAAGATAAGTTGAGAAAATACGCTGCGTTCCGTCAGCAGAATATTTGGTAATAGAAATATCATCGCCCGGATATGTGCCGCCACTGGTGAATACAACCGTAGCCCCTCCGGTATAACTCATATCATAAGCACCAACGGTAACCGGATAACCTACTCCGAAAACAGAACCGGCAGCGAAAGCATTTTCCTTACTGTCATATGTAGCTGAGTAACCAAAGTTATCGGCAGTAGAGCCGGAGTAAGTAGAAAAAATCAGAGTCGGGTCAATGAAAAGTTTTTGCTTATTGTCATAGCCCTTCGGGAAATTATAGCTGAGCGAATTTCCGTTCTGCATAAATTCGCAAGGCACTTCTGTTTCCTTTCCGTTTATGATTTGATATGCGTAAGGTTTCAAATCCATTACATCGCCAACGGCAGTTTTTATTTTCAGATTTCCCGTTTCATCAATTGCAATTCCGTTTGTGCCTTCAAAATTTATTTTCAGTTGCGAAGCATCTATTCCTTTCTCAACTTCATACACATACTTCATAGAATTTTCTTTCGAAGAAATTTGCAAACCAATTCCGTTATAAAGATTCGTGTAATCAATTTGCCTAAACGCCTGCACTTTCGAAGCCCATTTGCTTTTATCGTTGCCAATAAAGTAGTTGAAGTATTCCTTTATGGCTTCGCTTCCACCGGAACTTGATTGCACATTCGCATTTTCAAATTTCATTTTGAAAGCGTGAAAATGCAAAGTGTAATCGATAGTAGGTTTATAATTTTCGAGTTTGTGATGGTCGCCTTTTATGCGGAGAATATCTCGGGTATCGAAGAGATTAAAGGTGATTATGTTTTTTTCGAAGAAGATTGCTCCGTTCTTAATTTCAGCTTTATAGAGAATGTTATTCTCCCATTGACCTTTGTTTTGCTTGAAAATAATTTGCTGACATGATTTACAAGAAGTGCCTGCAAATGAATTTGCGATAACCGAAACAAGAATAAGAAGAGGAGTAAAAAATTTCTTCATCGAATACTATTTACCAAAGAAAGAAAAAGTATTGGAAGCCCCCAACCCCTAAAGTGGCTTAAATGCAAAACAAAGTCCAGTGTAGATTATTCCTTTACGGGTTCATCAGATGCAGGGGTATCTGATGAGGCTGCTTCAATTTCCGGATTATCTGAAATCACTTCAGGCACTTCTCCAACAGTATTATCGTCAAATTGCGGAAGAACATCTTTCAGTTTCGGCAATTCGGTAGTTGAGTTAATGCCGAAGTAGTCGAGAAAAGTTTGGGTTACTCTATAAAGAATGGGTTTCCCAACAGAATTTTCTAACCGTCCGCAGATTTCAATCAATTCTTTTTCCAATAATTTCTCCACCGAGTAATTACAATCTACTCCACGTATTTTTTCGCATTCCACTTTAGTAATTGGTCCGCGGTAAGCAATAATGGAAAGCGTTTCAAGCGCAGCAGTAGAAAGTCGTTTCTTTTCTTTCTGCCCGATAAATGCCGCTACGGTGTTGTGATATTCCGGCTTGGTAAAAAACTGGTAGCCGCCACCAATTACTCGAAGTTCAAACGCATAAATATCACTCTTGAATTTTCCCTGAAGGTCATTGAGAATAGATTCTACCACCTGCGCATCCAAAACAGTTCCCGGAAATGCTTTGCCCATTGCTCCGATAAGGTCGCTTACCGTCACAGCATTTTCGCTGCTGAAAACAAGAGCTTCGATATGTTGGTGTAAATTATCCATTTTGTATTGGGTCTTAGCAAATTGAGCATTATCCGAATTTCCAAATGTCCCAATTTCTAACTGGCTCATTATCCTTTCTCCTCAAGCGCTGCTGCCCCGCCCACAATTTCCAAAATTTCTTTAGTAATTGCTGCCTGACGTTCGCGGTTGTATTGAATTTTCAAAGCGCGAATCAATTCGTTCGCGTTATTGGTTGCCGCATCCATAGCTACCATTCGCGCTCCGTGTTCCGATGCGTTGGTATCTAAAATGGCTTTAAACAATTGCGTGTTCAATATTTTCGGAACCAATTCTTCTAACAACTTTTCTTTCTGCGGTTCAAAAATATAATCTGCCTTTGTCTTCACCGCTTTGTTCTCTGCCGATGGAGCTACCGGCAAAAATCTTTCCAGCATAAAATGCTGTGTTGCGGCATTCACAAACTTGGCGTAAACCAGTTCAATTACATCGTACTTTTCTTCTGCAAACTGTTGCATCAGTAATTCAGAAACTTCCTTTGAAGTATCGAAAGACAGTTTTGCCATTAAGCTATGGTAATCGGTAATAAAAGTGATGTCCTTATCTTTCTTGAAGAAGTCGTAACCTTTCTTGCCAATGCACAACATGGTTACACCACCAGCTTTTTTCTGAGCAGCAAAATTTTCTGTCAAAATTTTCCTTGCAGTCTTAATCAGGTTTGAGTTAAAACCTCCGCACAATCCTTTATCGGATGTGATGAGAACCACCAGCACTTTCTTTATATCGCGCTTTTTATTGAAAGCCATTGAAGTTCCGCCTTCCATGCCACTCATGATATTGCTGAGCATTTCGTTCAGCTTTTCAGAATACGGACGCATTTGCAAAATTCTGTCCTGCGCGCGCTTCAACTTTGAAGCTGCCACCAGTTTCATTGCCTTGGTAATTTGCTGTGTGGTGTTCACACTCGCTATTCGTATTCTAACTTCTTTAAGATTCGCCATGTTTCAAAAATTGCGCGGCAAAAATAGAAGAATAACCTACAGAAACAAGCGCAAAAATCTGCCTATGAAACAGGCATTTTGAGAATAAAAACCCCGACAGCGCGGAAGTTTTATTTTCACCGCTGTGCAGGAAGGAATTCAACTCAATAAATACATCAGTTCATCGGGGTTTTGCTCGCGCAGAGAAGCGGACAGATACATAGAAGAAGGGCGCGTGACTATTAACGATGAAATGGCGCTGCCCGTAGCGCGTGTGCAGGCTGGCGATGTGGTGGCGGTAGATGGTGAGAAAATTAAAATAAGCCGAAAGCAGAGTTCGTATATCGCTTTCAATAAACCCAAAGGCGTTACCAGCACTACCGACCCGAACGACAGAAGCAACATCATCTATTTTATCAATCACCCTAAACGAATTTTTCCTATCGGCAGATTAGATAAAGATTCGGAAGGCCTGATTCTGCTAACCAACGATGGCGATATCGTGAACAAAATTCTTCGCGCGGGGAACGAGCATGAAAAGGAATATATCGTTAATGTGAACAAAGCCATTACTCCTGAATTTATAAAGCGCATGAGCAGTGGCGTGCCAGTGCTTGGAGAAAAAACAAAACCATGTGTCGTGCGTCAACTTGGCAATCGCAGTTTTAAAATTATCCTTACGCAAGGTTTGAACCGTCAGATAAGACGCATGTGCGAGTTTTTGCAGTATGATGTAATGACACTCAAGCGCATTCGCGTTATGAATATTACTTTATCGAACTTACCGGTGGGCAAGTGGCGCAATCTTTCTTTTGCTGAAACCGAAGAGCTAAACAAAATGGTTTCCGGCTCGGTTAAAACGGAAGAAGCTTCGGTAAGAAACAAGAAGAGAAAATAAAATCAATCCTTTCCGAACATCAGTGGTTTCAGCATCCTGTAAAAAGGCATTCCTTTTCGCCATAGTAAAAACCACATCAGCGCGAGCGACACTGGCAACCCAATGATGTAGCTAAGAATGTGCATAGATGTGTTTGAAGGAATTTCTCCCGTTGCTCTTGCAATATGATTTCCTACACCGAGCAATGCACCGGTATAATTTACAGTCAGTGCAGAGATGGCAGCGGAGCCAAGTCCGCCAACAAAAATGATGAGGAGTATTTGAAAAATGAGTGAAGCTGAATTTGCATCAGGATTTATTTCGCGAATCCATTTGGCCATTAAGTAAAAGAAAGGCGGCAACAGCCAAACGCCATCTATATACAAGGTAATAGCAACACTGCTTTGCAAGTGTTTCCAAATACTTTCAAGTGCATGAAACGATGCACCTGAGGCACCGGCATGCCATGCAGGCGAACCGGAAAGCATATCTCTGTCATAAAGAAATCTATCATAACCCAACCCATCCCATCCGTAAAGCAAAATAAAAAACATGCCGAAGTAACCGAATATCCAATTCAAATTAGCGTAGAGGTAATTTCCTTTAGCCATTAATTTTTGTCCAATCCAGAAACCTAAAACTCCTTGTGTAACGTTTGTAATACCGAATGAAAGAACCAACCATGGTGACATAGAAAGAAAATTATCTGTAACCTGCATGGTTTCCCAACTCGGATGCTTGAGCAGTAACAACATACCGGTGGGTGCCCAAAATAGCGAGAGAAACAAAACTGTTTTTACGAAATACTTAGTGTAGAAAGGTTCGGCTGTTTTTGCTAACTGATTGCCGCTGGCGAGCGCTAAACTAGCTCCAAAACCGTATCCCCAAAATACATCTACCTGAACCATAATGATTCTTTTCGTGAGTGATACGGTAAATATAATCAGAGAAGATTAACACGAACTCGTCATTGAGAGTGAAGGCTTCCGTAGAGAAGCAATCCTCAAATATAATTGGGAGATTGCTTCGCAGAGCCTCGCAATGACGTTTAGGATTGCTGCTTTTTATTCCGTTTGTATTCGCGGAATGAAACCATTTTCTGGCGTTGTGCATCCCACAAATTTGCCTGTACGGTTTTCAGACTTTGCCAGAAAGTGATGGTGTTCGTATGCTTCTGAAAAATCGGGTTCTCGCGATGCACCTTCCGCAAATTGTAATTGGGAATTGCCGGAGATAAGTGATGAATATGATGAAACCCGATGTTACCGGTCAGCCAATGACCAATCCAAGGTAACTTGTAATAAGTGCTCCCTTTCATAGCAGCAATTACATAGTTCCAGTTTTCCTTTCCGCTTTTGTAAATGTGCTCGTACTGGTGCTGGATATAAAAAAACCAAAGCGCATACGCTCCGAAAAATAACAGGTTAATGAACTGCACAATCAAAAATCTTCCCGGCCCTATCAGATAAGCGAAGCCGGCATACAGCAATATAAACATCGCATTGCTGATGTTTACGCTCTTCTTTACTTTCTTAAGATAATCGTTATCCAAAAACGCGAACCGGTTATAAACTACCACATAAATAAATCCGCCAATGGTGAAAAGGTAAAACGGGTTGCGGTAAATGCGGTACCATAATTTTTTCTTCCATCCTAACTTTGCATAATCTTCTGTAGAAAGACATTCAATATCACCAATATCACTGAACTCTAATTGTCCGTTATGCGCGTGGTGAAAACTGTGGTTCTTTGCCCAATATTTATAAGGAATCAATGTGCAGATACTGCAGATGGTTCCGATAATGTTATTCGCAGTTTTGCTTTTGGTAAACGAACTATGTCCGCAATCGTGTTGAATGATGAAAATTCTTCCGAGGATAAATCCGTTGAGGATGGCAACTGCCGCTGAAAGCAAAATTGATTTGTCGTATAAGTAAAATTGAAACGCGAGCAACACTAAATAAAAACTGAAACTGTTTGCTAATTGAATGATGGCATCTTTCGTACTTGGTATCTGGTATTTCCGCACAATCGAATTCCAGTTTTTCAGGTCTTCGAGAATCTGCTCTTTATTAAATGAACTCATGTTGGGTTTTGATTTGCGCGCAATGATAGCTGTTCCTGAACGATTTTTGCTTTACTTTTTCCTACTACTTCGGTTAATTCTTCTAAAGAAATTTCTTTCAGCTTCTTCACGCTCCGGTATTTATTCATCAGTAACTCAAAAGTCTTTTCTCCAATTCCTTTTATCTGCACCAATTCAGAATTGAGGGATGAGTTACTTCTGCGCAGGCGATGATGCGTAATACCAAAGCGATGTGCTTCATCTCTCATACGTTGAATCAACTTAAGAGATTCAGATTTTTTGTTGATGTAAAGCGGCAGGGTATCTTCTGGGAAATAAATTTCTTCCAACCGTTTTGCAATTCCCACAATGGGAATCTGTCCGTAAATGCCAAGTTGTTTCAATGCATCTACTGCACTGCTCAGTTGTCCTTTGCCTCCGTCTACGATAATGAGTTGTGGAAGCGGTTGTTCTTCTTCCATCATGCGTTTGTATCTGCGCGTAATTACTTCGTGCATGGAAGCAAAATCATCGGGACCTTCTACGGTTTTAATATTGAAGTGGCGGTAATCTTTCTTAGATGGTTTCGCATTTTTAAAAACCACACAAGCACTAACCGGATTGGTTCCCTGAATGTTTGAATTATCGAAACATTCGATATGCACCGGAAGGTCTTTCAGTTTTAAATCTTCTTTCAGCGTTTTCATAATGCGGAAAGCCGGTTTCTTTTCCTCCGAAGTCATGTTTTGCTTTACGCGTTCCTGACGCATGTAAAGGGCGTTCTTTACAGCCAAGTCAAGTAATCGCTTTTTATCTCCTGCCTGCGGAACGGTGAGTGTTATCTGCTCAAACGGAAAATCAATTTCGAACGGAACAATTATTTCATGCGCAGGTTCTGTTTCTTCCATCGAGTGTTCGATGATGGCGCGTAGCAAAAGTTCTTCGCGCGTTTCATCTAATACGCGCTTTACTTCCATTGCTCTTGTCTTCACCACCGTTCCGTTTACAATCTTCAGATAATTCATAAACGCGGCTGTTTCGTTTTCGGTGTAACCGTATACATCAATGTCCGTCAACTTCGGATTAACTATAGTGGACTTGTTTTCGTAACCGGTAAGTATTTCAATCTTTTGACGAAACTCCTCAGCTTTTTCAAATTGCATATCGGCAGCGTATTCTGCCATCTTCTTCTTTAAATAAAATTTTACCGAACCAAAATTGCTTTTGAGTACGTTTCGTATCTGTACAATTTCTTCATCATAATCTTCTGTTGTTTGAAACGATTGGCAAGGACCGAGACAATTTTTTAAATGATACTCCAAACACACTTTAAATTTTCCGGCTTCAATATTCTGCTTTGTAAGATTCAAATTACAAGTGCGCAGCGGAAAAATTTCTTTCATCAAATCCAAAACAATCTTGGCGTTATACTGCGAAGTGTAAGGGCCTAAATATTCTGAGCCATCTTTTATAACTCTGCGCGTAAAGAATACGCGCGGAAAAGGTTCTTTCTTAATGCAGATGAAAGGGTAAGTCTTATCATCTTTCAGCATTACGTTGTAGCGCGGCTGATATTTTTTGATGAGCGAATTCTCTAACAGAAAAGCATCCTGCTCGGTATCTACAATTACAAATTCAATTTTATGAATGAAGAAAATCATCCGCTTAATGCGGTTACTGTGCATATTGTTCGTGAAATACGAACTCACGCGCTTCTTCAAATCTTTCGCCTTGCCTATGTAAATAATTTCTTCCTGCTCGCTGATGTATTTGTAAATGCCCGGCTGGCCGGGAAGTGTTTCGCGATAAGATTTAAACTCTTCGGAGGTCATAGTTTATTCGTACTCGTTTCCTTTGTCACCACTGCTATTGCCTTTAAACTTTCCGCAATCCATTTCTATGTTAATACGCTCGGTAGGCGGAGGGAATTTATGCTCGGCATTTATTTCATTCTTAAAATTAGTGCTGTCGGTGTATGCCTTCTGAAAAAACTTTGCCCAGATGGGAAGAGCGGTACTCGCCCCCTGACCGTTCTCCATACTATGAAAACGAATATACCGGTCATCGCAGCCCACCCATGAGCCCGCAATTAAATCGGGCGTTAAGCCAATGAACCATCCGTCAGAATAATTTTGTGTGGTACCGGTTTTGCCGAGTATATCTCCCATCAGTTTCCACCGGTAGCGCAAACGCGAAGCTGTTCCGCCCTGCACTACACTGCGCAGCATTTCTGTCATTACGTAAGTAGTCTGCTCATCGAGCGCTTCGTTTTTGTTCGCTACAAAATCCTGCAACACGTTCCCGTTGCGGTCTTCAATGCGGGTAATAAATATTGGTTCTACGTGCGTACCGCTGTTAGCGTAAGTAGTGTATGCGCCTACCATTTCGAACAACGAAATATCAGCCGAGCCGAGACAAATTGAAGGCTGCACCGGTATATCGCTTTTTACACCCATAGTCTGCACCAGTTTCACCACCGCTTCCGGTCCTATCTCGTGCATTAAATAAGCAGTAACTGAATTGATAGAATTCGCCAGTGCTTTACGCAAGGTCAACATACCTCCGTATTTTCCATCGCTGTTGCGCGGAGTCCAGTCCTGCAGCAAGCCAAAGCGCGGGTCGGTCTTCTCAAACGTAACCGGTTGGTTAGGTACCTGAAAACATGGCGAGTAACCTTTATCGCGAATGGCAACGGTGTAAACAAACGGCTTGAAGGTTGAACCGATTTGCCGTTTGGTGTTGATGTTTACATGGTCGTACTGAAAATATTTGTAGTCAACACCACCTGCCCATGCACGGATAAAGCCCGATTGCGGGTCAACAGCCAAAAAGCCGTTTTGCAAAATCATCCGGTGGTAGCGGATAGAATCATACACGCTGATGAGCGTATCTTTTTCTCCGGCATCATCATACGAAAATACTTTGCGCATATCTGGCTTCTTCAACACCGCATCAATCTCTGCTTCGGTTTTGCCCTGCTTTTTTAAATCAATGTATTGCGGACAGTGCGAATAAATGGCCTGCCACTCCACTGGAAATTCTTTCCATGGGTCTTTGCCCGTCCAGTACGCAAAAAACTTTTGCTGCACTTCTTTTAAATGTTCGCGCTGTGCCTGCTCGGCATATTTTTGCAAGCGCGAATCTATGGTGGTGTAAATCTTCAATCCATCTTTATAAATATTGTATTTGCTGCCATCGGGTTTGCGGTGTGTTTCGCACCAGTCTTTCATCCACAGGCGCAGATACTCGCGGAAGTATGCTGCCATTCCTTCGCGTTGTGTATCGGGATGGAAATCTAATTTGATGGGAAGTTTGAAAAGCGAATCGCGCTGAACTTTAGAAATAAAATTGTAGCGATACATCTGGTCAATCACCACATTTCTGCGCTGCATAGATGCTTCGCCCCTTGAGCGCGGATTGTATTGCGTAGGCGCTTTGAGCATACCCACCAGCACAGCGGCTTCTTCTACCTTAAGCGAATCGGTAGGCTTGCCGAAGTATACATACGAGGCCGACTTAATACCAAACGCATTATCGCTGAACGGCACGGTGTTGAAATACATGGCCATTATTTCCTCCTTGGTATAGGAGCGTTCGAGCTTAACGGCAATAATCCATTCCTTCAATTTACGGAAGATGAGCTGCAGTTTGCTGAGCCGCTCGCGCGGAAAAAGATTTTTTGCCAGTTGTTGTGTAACCGTGCTTCCTCCGCCTCCGCCATCCTGACCTACCAATCCTTTTAATACTCGCATCAAGGCGCGAAGGTCAACACCGGTGTGGTCGAAGAAGCGGATGTCTTCAGTAGCCAGCAGGGCGTTCTTTAAATTGGGGTTAATGTTTTCGTAGGCAATGTTGCTGCGGTTCTGCAAATAATACCGGCCTATTACCTGTTTATCAGTGCTTATAACCTCGGTTGCCAGACTGCTATTGGGGTTTTCCAGCTCCTCAAAGCTGGGCATGTAGCCCATTTTGCCAATGGCAATTAACCAGAACAAACCTGCTACTAATAAAATACTGCTAAAGAAACCCGTCCACAGAACGAGAAAGAATTTTTTATTCTTCATCGGGGCGAATGTAGAAAGAAACTTGTTTTGAGGAATGATGGTTTGTGGGTGGTAACGCCAACAAAGTCTAAATGCAATATTTTTTATTTTGCAAGCACAAATAAGTGAATGAAAATTTCTGATAGCGCAAACCTTGTTATTGATAAAGGGAAGATTGCAGATTACCTGTTGAACGCAAACAGCGTAGATGGAAAACCGAAAGCAGAATTCTTTTTCGCCAATGGTATTACGCTGCAAGAACCAATTGTTTTAGAAACACTTTTAATTGAACAGGCAAGAACAAGCGATTACATTAAAACGCAACCAACCGTTTTTGGTTTGAAATATATTTTTGAAACAGAGTTGCTATTTCCTAACGGCAAAAAGCATTTGATACGCAGCGTTTGGATAGAGGACAAAACAGAAAATGTGATTAAATTTGTAACGGCTTATAAAATAAGTTTATGATAAAAGAATTTGAACGCGTTTACCTTACCGAAAATTTACCGGGAACTGCCTTTGTAAAAGGCGATGTAGGCGTGGTAGCCATGACTCATGAAAACGGAAAGGGGTTCGAGATAGAATTTTTTGCTGTAGATGGCTCTACCTTAGGTGTTGAAACAGTGCTTGCCGAGCAGGTAAAATCTTGTGCAGGAATAAAGCGTGTAATACATATACAGGATATAGCGGCTTAGAAAGCTACTTTAATAAACCAAAAAGCCCCTCGCGTTAGCGAAGGGCTTTTTGGTTTTTGGTTACTGATTAGTTTTCTCTTTCACTCACGCAGAGTCCCGGGACGAGAATTTTTTATTCTTCATCGGGGCGAATGTAGAAAGAAACTTGTTTTGAGGAATGATGGTTTGCGAGGCTTTTTGTTTTAAATAAATCTACCTTTAGGTTCTATAGCCCTCATGAAACATTTACTCTTCTCTTCCTTTTTGTTTAGTTTCTTTTTCTGTTCTGCACAAAACAATTTAGTCAAACAATGGGATAAAAGGTTTGGAGGGAACGATTGGGATCAGCTATTTGCTTTTCAGCAAACTAACGATGGCGGGTACATTTTGGGAGGATATACACGGTCTGATAGTAGTGGTGATGTTTCACAAATTTCCAATGGTCCACTTTTTGGTCAAATGGATCAATGGCTGTTAAAGACAGATTCGCTTGGCAATAAACAATGGGATAAAAGATTTGGAGGAAATTATTATGACTATCTATATACTTTGGGTTTGACAAAAGATGGTGGATATATTTTGGGAGGATGGACATATTCTGATAGTAGCGGTGATGTTTCACAACATACAAGAGGGCACAATGATTATTGGATTGTAAAAACAGATTCCATCGGAAACAAACAATGGGATAAGAGGTTTGGAGGGGATAGTACCGATTATTTGTATTCCATTCAACAAACAAACGATGAGGGATATATTCTAGGTGGATGGACGCATTCCGGTATAACAGGTGATGTTTCGCAACCCAAACTTGGGGGCTCAGATTATTGGCTTGTAAAAACAGATTCGGCAGGCAATAAGATTTGGGATAAGAGGTTTGGTGGAACAGGTGATGATTTAATGTTCTTGCTTCAACAAATAAGCGATGGAGGATATATTTTAGGCGGTTATACAGATTCTGAGATTAGCAATGATGTTTCGGAGTATCCAAGAGGAGGAAAAGATTACTGGATTCTTAAAACGGATTTTTTGGGAAACAAGATTTGGGATAGAAGATTTGGTGGAAGTAATAATGACGAATTACATTCCCTCCAACAAACCAGCGATGGAGGATACATTTTAGGGGGAACCACAAATTCTGATAGTACCGGAGAGGTTTTGCAGCATACAAGAGGGGGATACGATTTTTGGATCATAAAAATTGATTCATTTGGTTATGAACATTGGAATAGGCTTTATGGTGGAGCTGCTCTCGAAGATGATTTCGGGCATATAAAACAAACGAATGATGGTGGCTTTCTTTTTGGTGGTGGTTCTTACTCTAATTTAAGTGGCGATAAGACTGAAAATAACCTCGGGATTGAACAAACATGGCTAGTGAAAATCGATGACTGGGGGAATAAAGAATGGGATAAGACCCTTTTTACAAACGGTCATGATGAAGGTGGTTATCCTATTCAAACCAAAGGCGGCTGTTATGCAATTGCAAACTATACAAATGCAAATATAGGCGGGTACAATACCCAATTGAATAGAGGTGGTTATGATTTTTGGCTTATTAAACTTTGTGATACTACTTTCCATTGCAACTTATCTTCAACAACTATCGATGCAAGTCAAACTATTTTTTGTGCCAACGATAGCGCACAAATATGTGTTCAATCTGGTTTTACTTCTTACCTATGGAACAACGGTGCAACCACAAGTTGTATTACAACAAACCTGGCAGGTAATTACTATGTAACTGTTACCGATAACAATGGCTGTTCTGCTGAGTCAAATCACCTAGCCATTACAGTTTATTCTTTGCCATCGGTTTCAATCAGCGTAAATGGCGATACACTTAGCGCTTACAATGCAATTACTTATCAATGGTATTTTAACGGCAGTCCTATTAACGGAGCCAACTCTAGTATTTATATTTCTAATCAAGCAGGGTTCTATTCAGTTGAAGTTACGGATACAAATGGATGTCACACAATTTCAAATCCTATTGTTGTTTCTGGCATTGATAATTTGAACTCAACCTATCTCTTCGTTTCCCCTAATCCATTTATATCTTCCATTTCCATCTCCCTCCAAAAAGAAAACCTCCAACAAGCCGATTTTACCATAACCAATATAATAGGCCAACCGGTTTACACTAAACACGAGAGCAACCTAAGCAGCACCTACACCAAAACCCTTGAGCTTGGCTACCTGCCTGCCGGTGTTTATTTTTTAGAAATAATTGCCGGTGGCGAAAGGAGTGTGAGGCAGTTGGTTAAGCAGTAGGGTTATTACCATATCCTACATTCATTTTTCCATATTTTACGTGTTTTTAAACAAAAAACACTCTTTTAAAAGCATTTTTGGTGCTTTTATCTTTTAATAGCAAGGACTCCTAAGTTAGGAGTCCTTACTATTAAGTTAGTAGTTCGCACTCCTATTTTATAAGTATCAACTTTTAAGTTAGAAGTTCGCACTCTCATTTTAGGAGTATCAACTTATAAGTTATAAGTTCGCACTTTCATTTTAGGAGTATCAACTTATAAATTAGGAGTAAGCACTCCTAACTTATCTTCCTTAGCTGATAAGCTTGAAACCAGTGCCCGAAACAGGGCAACAAAAAAGCCCTCCGATTTTTTCGGAGGGCTTTTCAATTATGAGGCATTAATCTTTATTTATCAATCAGTTTGTAAGCCAGTTTTTTTCCTTGCGCCAACGAAAGTTTTCGCACCGGTGAGCTTTTAGCCGCAGCCTTTACTAATAATGTTTCGTATTCCTTTTTAGGAACTACTACATATTCTTTGCGCTCAATGGTTAGTGTATTCATAGTCTTCGCTTTTATTCCTATACGAATATAAAACTAAAAAGCCCTCCGAAAAATTCGGAGGGCTTTTTAGTTTTATGATGCTACGTTCTATTTATAAACCCTGTTAAAGAACTTGTTGTATTCATCTACATTCTTTTCAGAAAGCAGTATACTGAAGTTAGTGGTGGAGATACAGGTAATGGCGTATTGCTCGGGTTTTAAATCATCGAACAATTGTGTTTGCTTTTTAATCTGTTTAAAGTAAGCCAGCACATCATCGCGGTTTTCAAACTGGCGCACGTTAATCAGTTTGTTCTTGCTGTCAATCAATACCTGCTTGCTCACCAAACGCTTTTCAGGAACTACCGAAGAGTTGTAAGCATCCACTTTTGCCATAGTGCTCATTACCGAGCTTTGCGGAGTAGCCGGGTCTTTAATGTAAATAATAAAATAGTGAATTGCCGCATCGGAACGCGAGTATGCCGAAGTGGTATCTTCTGCCACTACCTCCGGTTGCTTGGCAACGGTATCTTTTACGGTTGTGTTGTTTTTGGTAATAGAGTCACCGGCTGCTATTTGCGTATTGCCATTTGCATTTTGCGCTTTGTTGCCGGTGTCTGCTACCTGTATTTGTGCACCGTTCTTAATTGCCTGTGCTTTGGCTTCGTTCAGTTTTTGTTGAAGCTCACTAACCGTAGTATCGTTCTGCGAACTGATGCCGAAATATTGTGCGTTGAGCGAATCGCGCATGGTGGAGTCCTTACTTAAATCTATTTGCGGCAAGGCAGATTTGTTGAGGTTAGAAAGAAGTTCAGAAGCGGTTTTCTTCACTTCTACATCCTTGCTCTTATTAATTATTTTGTTCAACTCCTGCACATAATCGCCCAACCGGTTTTGCTTGGCAAGAATAAGCGCAGCCAGCAACTGGAACTTAGCACTAAGCGGATTCGGCTTAAAAAGATTATCCGCCATTTCGGTTTTATACCAGGCACTGTCTAAGCTATCTCTCGAATAATCGTTGTATGCTAACTGGTAATAATCATCCACTGCCTGCTCTTTCTGTTTAGCGGCATTAATATAGTTAGGGTCGCGCAGCACTTTAGCAATTACACTCTCCGGAAACTCTGCGAGTATTTTATTCTTGTATTCTTCTGCTTTGGTCGTCTGACTTTGATGGCGCGCAATCAGGTAAATGTTGTAATAGCTTTCGAGCAGCAATTTGTTTTTAGGGAAACGCGCATTCAGTGTTTCGAACATTTCGGTTGCCTTGCGGTCGTTATCCAGTCCGTCTTTATAAATAGTGCCGGCCGCGTAGTAAGCATCAATCAACCGGTCGTTAGACTTATCTAATTTTTGAGGAGTAGTAGGAATATTCGCCAACATTTGCTCTTCGATAGTTCCAAGCACAACCACCGGTAAAGAATCTTTAGCAGAGGCAGAAGAAGTATCTACAGTAGTTGAATTATCATCTTCTGTAATAGCTGTGCTCTTGTTCTTCCTTCTCCAGTTCTCTTCCAGTTTTCTTCTGCCCCATTTTTTTACGAAATCGTTATAACCGGTGGCGCGGGTGGTAGGATTATAAAAATACCAGTTAAAGGTAATGCCCTGCAATTGATTTTGCTGCGTATTACTATTGCTGTTGTTATTAGCGTTTTGGAAATTAGTCAACTGCTGACTTTGCGTAGAGCCTCCGTTGTTTTTCTTCTCTTCTTCTTCCTGCTCCTTTTTGAAGATAGCATCCGTCACAATTTTCTTTTGCTGCGCTTCGGGCAATGCCGCTAAGCGTTGCAGACTGTCTTCATCGGCAATAATGTTCAGTTGCGTTACCAGATTGCCCAGCAATTTATCGCGCTCTTCTACTTCTGCATAGCGCGCATCGTTCTTCGCCATAAAAGTCATGGTAGAATCGTAGAGGAATTTCGAAGTTACGTATGCTTCGTCTTCATAATCCAGTTCTGCCAGTTTCATAAACGACAAAGCATGCTGGTCGTCATTCGTGGTAGAGAAATCAACGGATTTGTGAAGAAACTTTCTTGCATCAGCCCGGTTGTTTTCTGCCAACGAAAGCAAAGCCAACTCGTAGTAAACCTGGTCCCAGTAGTCTTTGTATTTACCATCCTTCGCCATCTTTGCCAGCAGCGAGCGCATCTCAGCATTGTTGCTTCCGCCTCTGCCCAGTTTCGCCATTTTAATTTTGGCGTAAAACTCCATATCGTAATTCGGATTGCTCTTCAGCACTTTTTTGTAATGCTCAATTGCCTTTCCGTTGTTACCGGTTATAGCATAGCACTGCGCCAACACAAAATGCGGACGCACCACTAATCTCTTCTTCTTGCGTATCTTCTTAGCGTTTACATATTTCTCTAAAGGCTCAATAGCCGCAGCATATTCTTTTTGCGAAACGCGTAAATCGCCTTCCACTAAATCTAACTGCGGGTCAAACGTTTTGTAGAACAAATCATCGCCTCTTACATATGTTACCACCGTTGATGCCTCATCAAATTTATTTTGGCGGGTGTAGGTTTTAATTAACCACAGCAACGCCAAACTCCGCGCAGGGGTATGAATCCATATTGAAACCTCCGGGCGCTGGTCTACTTTCTCCAACGTTTGCGTGCCGTCTTTATTCACTATCACTTTCACTACCGGCTTCTTCTTTTTCTTTTTCGCCTTTACATAATTTTTCACCGGCTTGCCCAGGCTCTTCATCACCTTTACATAATCCACCCCTTCTTTATACTCGGTAGTAATGTATTTGAAACTGGCACTCGCCTTATCGTAATCGCCCTTTAAATAGTTCGCCTGACCAATCAGCAAAAAGTGGTCATCGCTCCAGTTAGCCGCACCGCGCAATTGAATAGCTAGGGTGGAACGCTTTACCACATCTTCCAAATCGCTGCTGTAACTGGCAAACTCGCGGAAGTCGTTATAATGGTAAACCGGAATAACCGAATCGAATTTATCCTTATGGCTTTCGAGCGAAAGTTTATAAACGTTCTTTAGCTTTTCGTTCGAGTTAAAATAAGCGTTGTAATGCGATGTAATATCCAGAAACGCCTGTGTAGGCAGAATAGCGTGATTGGTGGTTGAACAACCCCACAGCAGCACCAGCGAAATGTAAAAGAGAAATAATAATAGTTTTGTCAGCTTCAAAGCAGGAAACAGTTTTGCGAGTTATTTAACTCAATAGCAACAAAAATATTTTGTTTTAGCAGAAATAAAAGATGGTGAGTAGTAAGAGGTAAGCAGCGAGTGGTGTAATTGCAAATTAAGATGGCAGAAAAAATAAAGACCAAGCAGAATAAAAACCTGAAAAACAAATTCAGGTTCGTGGTGCTGAACGATGTAACGTTTGAGGAAAAGTTTTCTCTCTCACTTACGCGCACCAACGTTTGGATATTTCTGAGCGTGGTCGCCTTCACCCTCATCTTCTTAACCGCAGCGGCTATCATCTACACCCCGCTCAAGTATTTTATTCCCGGCTTTGGCGACTACAACTACCGTAGCCAGATTCTGCAATTGCAGTTTAAAACCGACTCGCTTCAAAATGCTTTAGATGCCCGTGCCGTATGGCTCGAAAACGTAGTAAACGTTGCCAACGGAACTATTGATTCCACCAAACCGCCTAAGACAGCCGCCAACACTACCGACAAATCGCAGGTTAACCTGAACGATGTAAAAGAAGAAGACCAGGAATTACGGAAAGAAGTGGAAGAAGCCGATAACTATTCGTTGAGTTACAATAGCAACCAAAACAGCGGGGCGGTAGATGAAGTAAAGCAAATGCACCTGATGGATCCGGTGGAAGGTTTCGTGACCGATGAATTTGATGTAAAGAAAGAGCACTTCGGAATTGATATTGCTGCCAAAGAAGAAGCACCTGTAAAAGCTGTCCTTGACGGTAAAATTATTTCTGCCACCTATACTTTCGAAACCGGTTACGTGACCATGGTGCAGCATCAGAATAACCTGATTTCTATATACAAGCACAATTCCAGGCTCCTGAAAAAAGAGGGCTCAATAGTAAAAGCAGGTGAGGTAATTGCCATTGTAGGAAATACCGGAGAACTTAGCACCGGCCCACATCTTCACTTCGAACTTTGGCACGAAGGCAGAAGCCTGAACCCGCGCGATTACATCGTGTTTTAACCTTTGCCCAAAAGGGTTATATTGCATTCGCAAAAATTTGAGTTAACCCTTAAAACTTATACTCATGTTTAACAAAAACAAATCAGAAGAAGCTAACGCAGCCCTCCGCGTTATGAACCAGTTCGGGCAGGGAACTACCCTAAATGGCGATATTACCACCGAAGGCGATATACGTATTGACGGCAAGGTAAACGGCAGTGTTACCTCCAAATCAAAAGCCGTGGTTGGTTCCACAGGTGTAATAGAAGGCGATATTTATTGTCAGAACGCCTACATTGATGGCCGCGTAAACGGCAATATCGAGGTAAGCGAACTGCTAATCCTGAGCAAAACCGCTTATGTATCTGGCGATATTAAAATCAAGAAATTGGTGGTAGAAGAAGGCGCAAAGTTCAACGGCAGATGCTCAATGGGTACAAACCTGCACAGTGCCACCACCCAAACACCGGGCGCACAACCCAAGAACGTAGAATAATTCTATTTATCAGAAACTATAAAAGCCAATGTGAGAGCATTGGCTTTTCTTTTTAAACTATGAACGAGGAATTAGAAAAAGGCAAGAAGGGGATAAACAATTATTTGAGATATTCCGGCCTGGGTTTTCAAATTGCGGGTACGGTGGCAATTGGTGTTTTTATCGGTTATGAACTGGATAAATGCTGGAAACTTCCAAGCCATATTTTACTGCGATTGTTTCTTTGCTGTTTGTGTTTCTGGGGCTTTATATCGGGCTTAGAGAGTTTATTAAACCAAAACAATAGCCACGAATTGCACGAACTGGTATTGGCTATTTCGTATTCATTCGTGTAATTCGTGGCTCTATCTTTCCTAAAAAATTATTTTCGTTTATAAATGAAATGTATGGTAAAGAATATACTTGTAACAGTCATAGCTTTTTTAATCATTTTGTTAGCCGATGCGCAGGCTCCTCAGGGCATCAACTATCAGGCAGTGGCGCGGAATGCTTCAGGCAATGAACTGATAAGCACAAACATTTCCGTTCGTTTTACTATTCATAATGGCTCACCTACGGGAACAATCGTATTTCAGGAACATCAGACTGCATTAACGAACCAATTCGGACTATTTAGTGTAACTATTGGTGCTGGTATTGTCGATTCAGGAACTTTCAACGGAATTAACTGGGCAACAGGCAACAAATATTTACAGGTAGAATTCGATGCCGGAAGCGGCTACACCGATATGGGAACTTCGCAACTGATGAGCGTGCCGTATGCTTTATATGCCGCAGCTTCTGCCAGCAGTGCAGGACCAACCGGCCCTACCGGACCACAAGGTTTACAAGGTGTGCAAGGCACACAAGGACCAATTGGCGTAACCGGACCGCAGGGAAACGCGGGTGTGCAAGGTAACACCGGTACAACAGGACCAACAGGAGCCACAGGTATAGGCCTGCAAGGACCTACCGGTGCAACAGGTGATACAGGACCGGCAGGAGGACCAACAGGGCCTACCGGTGCTACAGGAGCAACAGGAAGCACAGGACCGGGTGGAGGACCGACAGGTCCTACCGGTGCAACAGGAACTACAGGTGCAACAGGAAGCACCGGGCCACAAGGTTTACAGGGAATACAGGGAGTGCAAGGCGCACAGGGTATTCAGGGTCCTACAGGTATAGCAGGAACAAATGGAACGAACGGATTAAATGGGGGAACAGGAGCAACAGGTGCTACCGGTGCAACAGGAACTTTACCTAATGGCTCCGCAGCAGGCAACACCCCTTATTGGAACGGAACGCAATGGGTAACCAACAACAGCAATATTTATAACAACGGAGGCAATGTAGGTATAGGGCAAACTGCTGCTTCTCAAAAATTAGAAGTAAACGGCAACATCAGCATACCTGCTGCTAATAGCTATATGTATGCTGCTGCCAAAACAAAATACTTGTCGGTTCCTGCTTCAGCATTTATTTTAGAAAATGTATTGCTGGTGTCTACTCCTACAGGCATTTCGCTGGGCGGTTTTTCTACCGGCCAGGCAAGATGGGTACAGGGAGGCACAGCGGGAACAGATGCTTATTTGTTTGCTCCGCTTAATCTGCCTGACGGTGCAGTAATTACTACAATAGATGTTTACGCCTATGATGGAGTTACCACCGATGAAGTAAGTGCTGAATTATACAGTCTGCAAAACGGCAGCACTACTCCGCAAAGTTTAGCCGCAACTAATTCCTCAGGTTCCGCTTTTGCTGCAGGAGCAAATACACTTAGTGCGTCAGGTATAAATCAAACTATTGATAACTCGGGTTACTCTTACTATCTGCGATTTAAAACAAAGGAGACAACTAATCTGTTGAGATTGTATTCTGCTAAGGTTACTTATACAGTTACGAAAGAGAATTAACCCCTAAATCCCCTGAAGGGGACTTAATACATTTCAATAATTCATAGGGTACTCATTTACCCAATGAAATCCCCGACTGACTAATGGAAATTTATTGAGGTCAACTTTTTTCATCGTTACAACTATTGAATCTTTTTTGAATTTTCCGTTCAGCACCAAATAATTGCTGTCCGGCAGATTAAAATGCAAAAGAGATTTTTGAGTAGTGTCTGCATAACCGAAGACAGAAATTGTTTTGCGCAGTGCATCAGTTTCAAACGACAAATATTCTTTCCGTTCATTCATTATTCTCAGGCTGGCAAAATCATTATTCTCTATTATCAGTTTACTCCAACGTACTGAATCTGTTGTGAGTGGTTGCAAAGTATCGTTGTTCATTACAAACATTTCAACGTTATAAATACCGTATAGAAAAGGTCGTTTAGCATATTCTTTTTGAGTAGCATAAGCGTCAGAGATATTTGAATAAAGAACATAACCGATGAATAAAAATTTGATTGACCATTGCGTATATTTCATTTTCTGATTGGTAAAATAAGGTTCTACAGTTGCAGCTTCTACCTGTTTATTTAAAACAAAGAATCTGATTAACCGGTTAGCATCTTTCAGTAAAAGAAATGCAGCAAGCAACAACAGTTCAACTGAAAATATTTTCACCGGAACATCATAGAAAAAATTCAATGCTGCCACGTTGCCCATTATTACAATAGTGATTAACGCACCAAAAACTGACGTTCGTCTGAACAACAAAAAAATTCCTGCAACAACCTCTGCCATTCCGGCAAAAAAATTATACCCGGCAGAGTAACTCATAAACGTCCACAGCAAATTCATGGGCGATGAATGTCCGTAGGTTTGCAATAACTGACTAGGAGTTAGCGGAGAAAATTGGTTCGGAAAAATTTTTGCAAACCCGTATTCGAACATGGCAACTGCCAAATAAAACCTCACATACACACTTAACCATTGATAAAGCGTTGTGTAATTATTGCGCCTTCTATCCGCAAAAGACCAACCTATACAAACAACAAAAGCAACACTAACGGTTGTCAAAAGAAAAACATAATCAAATGTTCTGTCTCCGCTCCCATTCGGTTCGCTTGAAAATTCATAATTAAGATGAAGAACATTGCTGCCTACCCATAAGGTGATTGCATCCCAAAGTTTTTCGTAGCCCGAAAGAGGAAAATCGAGAAAAGTAAATTGTGTAAACGGGAAAGGAAACAGCGTAAACAAAAAGAAAACAAAGAAAAACCGGAATGCTGCTTTCTTACTTACTCCCCAATAATCTAAAGATGCTGACTGCATTCGTGGTTAATTGTAACGGGAATATAGAAAAACAAAAAAGCCTCCCGATTTTAACGAGAGGCTTTTGTATTTAAGTTACTGATTTTTTAGTGACTAAACTTCAAAGAAACTTCAGCCGCTAAATCCTGCAACAGCTTTTCCATTGCTTCGTCCATTGGCTTGTTCAATCCTTTTAGTTTATCAGGGAAACGAGACTCTAACTGAGTCAAGAAATCTTTTTCGAATTCTTTGATTTTAGCTACCGGCACTTTCGAAGCCAAGTTCTTAGTTCCTACATATAATATAGCAACTTGCTTTTCTACAGTAAACGGAGAAAACTGTGCTTGTTTCAAAATTTCCACGTTGCGCGCACCTTTATCAAGAACGGCTTTAGTTGCAGCATCCAAATCAGAACCGAACTTAGAGAACGCTTCCAACTCGCGGTATTGAGCCTGGTCAAGCTTCAAAGTTCCCGCAACTTTCTTCATCGATTTAATCTGAGCGTTACCACCCACTCGGCTAACCGAGATACCTACGTTAATTGCCGGACGAATACCCGAGTTGAACAAGTTCGACTCCAAGAATATCTGGCCATCAGTAATCGAAATTACGTTGGTAGGAATGTAAGCAGAAACGTCACCTGCCTGTGTTTCGATAATTGGAAGAGCGGTTAATGAACCACCACCTTTTATTAAATGTTTGATTGAAGGTGGAATATCATTCATTTGAGAAGCCACTTCTAAGTTGGCGTTAACCTTAGCGGCACGCTCCAACAACCGGCTGTGTAAGTAGAATACATCACCAGGGTAAGCCTCACGTCCCGGAGGGCGTTTTAATAGAAGAGAAACCTCGCGGTAAGCCACAGCTTGCTTAGATAAATCATCATAAACAATCAATGCAGGGCGACCGGTGTCGCGGAAGAATTCGCCAATCGCGCAACCTGCGAACGGTGCGTAGAATTGAAGAGGAGCCGGGTCAGCAGCAGAAGCAGAAACAACAACCGTGTAAGCCATTGCTCCGTTATCTTCTAAAGTTTTTTGAATACGTGCTACGGTAGATGATTTCTGACCGCAGGCAACATAAATACAGAAAACAGGTTCGCCCTTTTCGTAAAATTCTTTTTGGTTCAAAATGGTATCGATTGCCACAGCAGTTTTACCTACTTGGCGGTCACCGATAATCAACTCACGTTGTCCGCGCCCAATTGGAATCATAGCGTCAATCGCTTTGATACCTGTTTGCAACGGCTCGTTTACCGGCTGACGGTAAATTACACCCGGAGCTTTTCTTTCCAATGGCATATCGTAAAGGTCGCCAGTGATTGGGCCTTTTCCGTCAATTGGCTCACCCAATGTATTTACAACACGTCCAACAAGACCTTCGCCTACTTTTATAGAGCCGATAACGCCTGTTCTCTTCACCGTGTCGCCTTCTTTAATTTTTTCAGAAGGTCCCATCAACACCACACCCACGTTATCTTCTTCCAGGTTCAACACGATTGCCTTGATTCCGTTATTGAACTCAACCAATTCACCCGCCTGGGCGTTAGTTAAGCCGTAAACGCGGGCAATACCGTCACCTACCTGTAATACTGTACCTACTTCTTCCAATTCCGCAGCACTCTTAAATCCAGCGAGTTGCTCACGGAGAATCGATGAAATTTCATCGGGTTTTACATCTGCCATATTATTATTGTTTGAATGATTTTTTTAAACGCGCGCAAATATACACGCGCAAGCCACATTTTCAAATGAAATTTATGTATGTGTAAAAGGTAAGAGCGAGAGAAGGAAGGTTTTGTTTCTACTTGCTTTTAACAGCAATAGAATCCCCCTTTTTAACTTGAAATTGCTCGTGAGCAACTTTGAGAAAATCCGAACCGAAACCGCCTAAAGTAGCATCAGTGTACATCAAACAAACCACGTTGCGCTTACATAGCAATTCTTTTATGTCTTCCCTGCGAGAAGTATTTCCGTTTATTGACCAAAATTCAGAAAAATAGTACCAAAAATCAACCTCTTTAAAAACAGCAGCTCCCATATGCCCATACATATTGAAATAGTAACTATCTCCAATAGTTAAAGAAGATACTTCGTCTTTACCTTTCCACTTTACAGAAAAAAATGGGTAGGCCAATGTGTCGTTGTAATTTTCGGTTATTATATTTAGTCCATCACCCGCATCGTAATCGCGCCCACGAGGTTTTACTGCAAGTTGTATTCCATCTAACTTTATATCCGGCAAATCTTTTCCGGTTTCATTTTCTACATAACGAACCAGCGAATCAAAAGCAAGAAAATCTCCATACTCACTCCAATGCACTCCGTAGCGTGGGAAAAGGCGATAGCGTGAAGTATCCTTCATAGCCAAAAACCAGGCTTTCATATCTATAAAATTTATTCCCGCCTTTTTAGATGCAGCTATGTACGAGGTATAGTTAGTGTGCCTTTTTTTTGGTTGAATTGCGTTATCTGGAATGTATTCGGGATAGAAAGACCCTTTACCCGGAGCAAAAACGGTAAAGAGAAAAACTCCTCTTTTCTTCAAAGTGTCTTGGAGCTCTTTTAACTGAGAAATCTTGGTATTTATTTCCTTTTCTCCCACATAATTGGTTCCGAAATACTCACTAATATATTGCTGCTCATACAAGTAGTTTTCTTTTCCGATAACGATATTTTCGTTGCCAGAAGATTTGAAAAGCCAAAATTTTAGTTGGTTATACATGCGAACGAAGTCCGGACGGAACCCGAAATTAAAACTCAAATACTCTGTTTTTTTTTCAGGGTAAGAACCGTCAAACCATTTTTTGAAATCGAAACTAATATCTGAAGGCGAGGTGTATGCCCCTTTTAGACCACCTCCTTTAAACAAATGAAAACTATCCTGAACAATAGGTGCCCACAGCAGGATAAAGAAAAGTAAGAGAAGCAAATGTTTTGCTGTTTTCTTTTCCATCAAAATCTGAAATAAATAAATGGATTAAACCCTTTAGATGCTAATACACTGATATCAAGAATAAGTAACAGCAAACAAACTATTCCCCAACCTGCTGCTGCTTTATTAGAATATATTTTCTTATAAAAACTATTTGTTAGCTTTTTACCAAAAGTAGTTAGCCCGATAAAGCTGAAGAAAACAGCAATCGAGAAATAAAAAATAAGTTCCGGAGTGAAAGAAAGAATTGTTTTTCCGCTACTGAAAGCAAATAATTTATGCAAATAGGCAAGCGCATCATTCAGCGTTTCTACCCTAAAAAATACCCAACCAATTACTACAATGAAAAATGTAATAATAGCGCGAACAGGATTCCAAATACGAGCAAATAACTTAAGAAGAAACGCTCTTTCTACCACTAACCATAGGCCATGATAAGCCCCCCAAATCACAAAATTCCATGAAGCACCATGCCATAAACCGGAAGCCAAAAACACTAGCCATAAATTAAAATATAATCGCCATTGAGAAGTTACCCGATTACCACCAAGAGGAATATAAAGATAGTTGCGCATCCACGCACCAAGCGATATATGCCACCTGCGCCAAAAATCGGTTATCGAATTTGCAGTATAAGGCTGGTTAAAGTTTTCGTTGATATCAAAGCCAATCATTTTCAGAATTCCTATTGCCATATCTGAATAGCCGGAAAAGTCAAAATAAATCTGAAAAGTATAACACAAGATTCCCAACCAAGCAGAGCCTGTGCTTAAATCTGAGATGTCAGATTTAAAAACCTCATCGGCATATACCGCTACTGAATTGGCAATAATTACTTTTTTGCTTAACCCAATTATAAACCGATGGAGCCCCGATAGCTTATTGTCAATTGTTTCTTTGCTAAACCGGTCAGTGATTTGATCTGCAATATCATGATAGCGTACAATAGGACCTGCAATTAACTTTGGAAATAAAATAATGTAAAGCTGGTAGTTCCAGAATTTTTTCAGCGGAGCATGCACTCCACGATAAACATCTATTACATAGGTAAGCGACTCGAACGTGAAAAATGAAATACCAATCGGCAGTGCAATTTTCTCCCAAATAATATTTTTTGTCCCAGCAATATGGAGCAACACATTAAGGTTGTCGATTAAAAAAAATGAATACTTGAAATAGAAAAGCAATCCGAGATTCATGCTTACAGAAAGCACAAGTAGGAATTTACGCATAGAATTATTTCTTGCGTTATGCATCCACTTAACTAAATGAAAGTCTATGAAAGTAGTTCCGAGAATTACAAAAATGAATAGTGGTGCGCCCCAACTATAAAACAGAATACTGGCAAACAGCACGATGACGTTTTTAAAACGAACATCAGCGATAAAATAAAGCGTAAGAAAGACTGGAAGGAAGTATAGAAGAAAAATAATGCTGCTAAAAATCATTCTGGGTTAAGACTGTATTGAGTTGTAATAATAACCGAATGCAAAGAACTTAAAATAGAACTCTAACCATTTTTCTTCACCACTACAGGATTGAGTTTTTTATTCAACTCATCCATTTGAGCTTGAAGCAATTTACTTTGCTCGGCAGTACACCGCTTGCTCCAAAGCAAGAATTCAATTATTTTCTTCTTCAGCGAAGGATTGTCATCAATAAAATGCGGATTGGCAAATATCACGTTCAAATCCTCAGCGATGTGCTTGTTCAATCCAAGGTACGAAGGCAGAAAATGTTCAAGCATTACGCGCAGGAAACGAAGTTCAGGGTCTTTTGCATCCCGTTCCACCGCACTGTTCAAATGATTTTTCGATTTTATTACGTGTTTAAGTTTCGCCCAATTACCGTCATCATACTGGCAATACAATCCGTTACACATGCCGTAATAACTTTCCTCAGTCGGAGTTTTGTTTTGTATAGCTTCTAATTTTGTTGCCAAAGAATCCAATGCAGTTTTCCTATCAGTTGCCTGCAAAAACAAATCGCGCAACTGTTGCCGGTTAAACTGCTGACAGGAAATTTCTGTTTGAAGAATAAAAGAAGAAAAGATAAGAAGCCACTTCATGTAGTCCGAAGATAATTTCTTTTATCGAAAACTTACTCGCAACAATTACATTCGCCATTTAATTTATACAGCATGAAGGTATTGATAATTGGAGCCGGCAATATGGGTAAAACCTATGCCCGCAGTTTTCTGGCATCGCGGTTTATTGATGCGAATGATTTATACATTCTTGAACGCTCCACCGGGAGTGTGGCGGGCATCAAGGAAATTCCGCAAGGCAATATTCATCCTCAGGCAGGCGAGTTTATTTCGCAGGCCGATATAATTATCCTGTCGGTAAAGCCGCAGGATTTTCCAACACTAGGCCGGCATATTATGCCTTATGTAAAACCTGGGCAACTCATTCTTTCTATTATGGCGGGAATAAAAATTGCTGCAATATATGATGCGATTGGTGCTCCGAAAATTGTGCGCGCAATGCCCAACCTTCCGGCACAAATAGGCATGGGGATGACGGTGTTTACTTCTTCGGCAGATATTGATAAGAAAGAGCTTTTCATTATGCAGAATCTAATCAACACCACAGGTAAATCTGTGTATGTGGAAGATGAAAACAAGATTGATGCGGCTACGGCTATCTCTGGCAGCGGACCGGCTTACGTTTATTACTTTATGGAAGCAATGATTCAGGCGGGTATCAAAATGGGCTTCACTTTATCGCAGGCAGAGTTGTTGGTGAACCAGACTTTTATGGGTGCGGTGCATTTGCATAACCAAAGCGATTTAACTTGCGAAGAGTGGATTGCACGAGTTGCCTCAAAAGGCGGAACTACCGAAGCGGCTCTTAAAATTATGAGCGAGAATACCGTTGAAGCAAATATTGAATCCGCTTTGTTTGCTGCATTCAATCGTGCTAAAGAATTAGGAAACTGATTCAACACAAAATTTATTTTCACTACACAAAACAAATACAATGGCATCTTTCGAAAACAAAGTAATCTGGATAACCGGTGCATCATCGGGAATTGGTGAAGCCTTGGCGTACACGTTTGCAAAAGCAGGAGCAAAGCTTGTTCTTTCTGCAAGACGTGAAGAGGAGTTGAAGCGCGTTGCCGCAGCTTGCAATATCGCTATGGATAAAATTCTCATCCTTCCTTTCGATGTTTCGAGATATGAAGCAGCAGAAGCAAAGGCCAAAGAAGTGTTGCATCATTTCGGACAGATAGATATTCTGGTGAACAATGCCGGACTCAGCCATTGGAGCAAAATCAAAGACATGACGATGGATGTGCTTAAGCAAATTATGGATACCAATTTTTTTGGCGGTGCTGCATTGACTAAAGCAGTTCTTCCTTCAATGCTTGAAAAAAAGAAAGGACAGATTGTTGTCATCTCGTCTATCCTCGGTAAAATTGTAACGCATAAGCAAGCGGCTTACAATGCCAGCAAACATGCGCTGCATGGTTTTTTCGATACGCTTCGCGCAGAATACGGCAGCGATGGCATTAAAGTGCTGATTGTTTGTCCGGGTTTTGTGAATACCAACGTGGCTAAAAATTCTTTGGACAGAAACGGAAATCCAATCGGCAGAAACAACAAGATGATTGAAACCGGTCTAGACCCTATTTATGTTTCGGAACAAATTCTTTCTGCCATTCAAAACAACAAGGAGGAAATTCTTTTAGCGGGCAGTAAAGAAAAGTTTGGCGTATTAATGAAACGCTTTGCACCGGGATTGTTTTCAAAATTTATCAGCAATAACAAATTAGCTTAAGAGAGAAGCCACGAATTTCACGAATTAAAATGGAAGACAAAAAACATCTTGTATATCCGGAAGAGAGTTATAAAGTAATTGGCATTTGTATGCAAGTGCATAAACATTTAGGACGCGGTGGGTTTTCTGAAATTGTAATTAAGGATGCGCTCCAGTATGAATTTGATTTACAGAAAATAAAATTTGAAAGAGAAGTGGGATATGAAGTTGAATACAAAGGCGTAGTAATGCCGCATAAATTTTATGCCGACTTTGTGATGATGGACAAAATAATTCTTGAAGTAAAAAATTGCAGTGCACTTACACCTAATCACATCGCCCAATCGCTTAACTACCTTGCCGTATCAAAATTGAAACTTGCATTATTAGTGAATTTCGGAAACCCATCTCTTGAATACAAACGCCTTGTTTTATAAATCATATTTAATTCGTGCAATTCTTGGCTGTTCTTCAAAATTAATTCGTGTAATTCGTGGCTTTTTAAAATCTCAATCATGGCAGGAAAGTTTTACTCGAAAGAAAATCTCAAATTTTTACTCCACGAAGTTTTTCATGTAGAAGAACTTTGCAAGCGCGAATACTTTAAAGAGCACACTCTTGAGAACTTTGATATGATAGTGGAAGCCGCTGATTCGCTCTCCACTCATCACCTTCGCCCTATATTGTTAGAGATGGACCGCAATCCTCCTTATGTAGAAAATGCGCGGATAAAAGTGCACCCCAAAATGGGCAAGTTGATGAAAAAGTTTGGGGAAGATGGTTGGATTTCGATTTCTGCACCACATGAATTTGGCGGACAACAGGTGCCGTTTACCATCATGCAGGCAGCGGCATTTATTATGGCGGCTGCTAATTATTCCCCAATGGCTTATGCGTTTCTCACCACCGGTGCCGCGCATTTAATTGAAGCCTTCGGAAACAAAGAACTGCAGGAAACTTTTATTCCTAAAATGATGAGCGGTGCATGGCAGGGCACTATGGCCATGACCGAGCCGCAAGCCGGAAGTTCGCTCTCTGATATAGTAAGCACAGCTACCCGCACCGCAGAAGGACATTATTTACTAAAGGGACAAAAAATATTTATCAGCTGTGGCGACCACGATGGCTGCGATAACATCGTTCACCTCATGCTTGCGCGTATTGAAGGCGCACCGGCAGGCACCAAAGGCATTTCGCTTTTTGTAGTGCCGCGTATGCGCCCCGGTAAAAACGGTGAGCTTGTTTTTAATGACGTACACACCGCAGGCCTCTTCCATAAAATGGGTTACCACGGTGCACCTATCGCGCACTTGATAATGGGCGAGCAGAACGATTGCCACGCTTACCTGGTAGGCGAAGAGCACAAAGGTTTAAGCTACATGTTTCAGATGATGAACGAAGCGCGCATTGGTGTAGGCGTTAGCGCCACCGCCATTGCTTCGGCTGCGTATTACTATTCGTTAGACTATGCCAACGTGCGTTTGCAGGGGCGTAAGCTTACCGAGAAAGACCCGCTTAAACCGCAAATTCCTATCATCCATCATGCCGATGTAAAGCGCATGCTCTTGTTTCAAAAAGCAATGGTAGAAGGAACGCTTGCCCTCGAACTGCAAGCCTGCATGTATCTCGACCAATCCAAAACATCTACCGGAGAAGAAGCCGAAAACAATTTCCTCAAACTCGAACTGCTTACGCCAATCGTAAAATCGTATCCGGCCGAAATGAGCATACAAACCACCAGCACTGCGCTGCAAATTTTCGGTGGCTACGGCTTTACCAAAGAGTTTATGGCCGAATTGTTCTTCCGCGAAACCCGCATACACACCCTGCACGAAGGCGCCACCGCCATACACGGTATGGACTTGCTCGGCCGCAAAGTAATGCTCAAAAACGGACAGGCCACCATGCTGCTCATGCAGGATGTTTTTGCCGATATAGAAAACGCAAAGCAATTCGAATCGCTTAAAACCTATGCCGAGGCGCTCGAACAAAAACTCACGCAACTGCAGGAACTTACCATGCGTTTAATGGGCGTGGCGCAAAAGCACGGACCGGAAATTTTCCTTTCCGATGCTACGCTGTATCTTGAACTCTTCGGCATTATTGTCATTGGCTGGCAGTGGTTAAAGCAGGGCGTTGTTGCGGAGCAACTCAAAAATTCTTCTTCTAAAAAATATTCGGCAGAGTTTCTTCAATCTAAACTGCACACGCTGCAATATTTCTTCGAATACGAAATTCCTAAAACAGAAGGCTTGCTTACGCGCTTAAAAAGCAAGAACAATGTAACGGTTGATGCGAAGCCTGAGGAGATAGTTTAACCAGGTTTCATTCGAAACTATTTAAAGATACCATCAATCCTTTAATGGTTTGATTGAAACTATTCAAGTACCCGAACGATTCATTCAAAGATTCGATCTATCCTTTTAAGTTTACTTCGAATCCTTTCGAGTTCACGAAGAATCCTTTAATAGATTGATTCAAACTATTCGAGTACACGAACGATTCATTCAAAGATTCGATCTATCCTTTCAAGTTTACTTCGAATCCTTTCGAGTACACAATCAATCCTTTAATGGTTCGATTCAAACTATTCAAGTACACGAACGATTCATTTAAAGATTCGGGCTATCCTTTCGAGTACACGAAGAATCCTTTAATGGTTTGAATCAAACTATTCGAGTACACGAACGATTCATTTAAAGATTCGAACGATCCTTTCAAGTTTACTTCCAATCCTTTCGATTACACGAAGAATCCTTTAATGGAATGTTGAAGCCCACGGCCAAAACTGTTAAAAACCTAAGGCTTTTTGAATATCGAATTGAAAATCTGGTGAACCCAACTCGGGAAAGACAAACCTAACTGGAAATTGAACGAACATAAGCCAAACTCAAACTACCAACTCTTCTTCGGCCTTGGTCCCATTTCAAATTCGAGGGTGCCGCCATTTATAATATCGGCATGGTGCAGAAAGGGCTCCGGTAATTTTTTTCCGTTGAGGGTAACTGATTGAATATACCGGTTGACGGGTGAAACATGGTGCGCAATAATTTCAAACCTGCCTGACCGGTAGGCAGGTTTCTGCTGCCTGTTTTCGGGATTAAAATAAACAGTGGCTTTGGGAAATTGCGGAGTGCCGATGGCGTAATCACCGGTGCCGGGGGTAACCGGGTAAAAGCCCAGCGCGCTGAAAACATACCAGGCGCTCATCTGTCCGCAGTCGTCATCGCCATCCATTCCATCGGGATTGTTGCGGTATAAAAAGTAACGGTTGAGCGCCACCAGCTTTTGTGTACGCCACGGCTGACCGGCATAATCGTAGAGGTAAGTGTAATGATGCCCCGGCTCGTTCATGTGTATGTAATGCACGCCACGGAAATTGCGGTTGAGCTTTTTTATAAAATTTTCTTTGCCGCCCATCAGCTCAATCAGCCCGGGAATATCGTGTTGCGCTCCGAATAAATAGGTCCACGGGCTGCCTTCGGTAAAACCGGTGCGGGTGTCTTGGTTCCAGGTGCCGTCTGAATTGCGCGGGGCCATCATACCGGTGGCAGGGATGTAAACGTTCTGATAATTTTTGCTGCGCTTCATCAGCATATCGTAATCATCTATGCGGCCGTTTGCTTTGGCTACCTGCGCCACACAAAAATCGTCATACGCTCCTTCAATAGTATTCGAAACCGATTCATTGGTTTTGTCCACCGGCACGTAGCCGAGTTTTTTATACCAATACAAACCGTTGCGCGCTTCAATAAAAGTAAAGGGCGTGCGGTCAGCCCACCGGTTCACGCTGTCGTTACCCGAAGGCACCATCGCATCTTTCATGCAGGCCTCATACGCTTTTTGCAAATCGAAACCCTTTACGCCTTTTACCACCGCATCGGCAATTACGGCATCGGCATGGGTGCCAATCATAATACCGGTGTAAGTGGGGTTGGGCCACTTGGGCATATAGCCGCCTTCCTGATACATCTGCACCAGGCTCTGCACCATGCCGGGCACATGCTCCGGTGCAGTGAGAATCAACAACGGATGCTCGGCACGGTAAGTATCCCAAAGCGAGTAATCGTTATAACTGACACCGGTGTGAATTTTATCATCGAAGGCGCTGTAATACTTACCATACTCAGAAAACGTACGCGGAAACAACAGCGTGTGATACATGGCGGAATAGAAAATTCCTTTCTGCTTTTTGGTGGCATCAATCTCTAACCGGCTCAGATATTTCTCCCATTCCTGTTGCGTTTCTTTTGCAACGTTTCCAAAATCCTGAACTTCCTTATTGAAATTCTCGCGCGCCTGCTCAATACTGATGAAAGAAGTAGCCACTCTTGCTTCAACATCTCTTGTGTTCTTTTTGAAACTTACCCATGCACCGCAGGCATTAGCGGTTAGTTCGGTGCTGTCGCTTTTCAGATTTCCATTTTCATAAACTCCGAACGATTCAAAAGCTTCACCAAACTGAATGACAAAATATCCTTTGAAGTTAGGAAGAGGCGGGCCGAGATGCGCGGACTGACGGTCTTTATTCCAGCCGATGATTTCTTTTTTCTCGGGAATGATTTTTATCCACCCGTTGGAGTCGGGCAATTCACTTGCTTCAATAAAAACGGATGGACTTTCATTTTTCGGGAAATGAAACATCAATATACCGCAACGCGAAGTGGCGGTCATTTCTGTTTTAATCTTCGAAAGCTTTTGCGTAATTAAATTAACCGAGTAGTAATACGGCTTTGAAACCTCGCTGCAATGCGAAAAGAAAAATGTTTGCTTCAATCGCTTCTCATTTATATATCCGATGACCGGTTTAAGCGTAACGTGTCCGTAATCGCCCATCCACATAGCGGGCTTATGCGAGGCTCGGAACCCGCGGATACGCGTATCGAAATAATTATAAAGCGGAACGGCAATGCGCGCTTTGCGCGTAACCGGTGTCCAGTGCGTCATTCCAAATGGGGGAGTGACAAACGGAGTTGTTCTGCCATAAAGGAAAAGTCCTTTAGTGCCGATGAGGGGATTTACGTATTCTGAAAGTTGCTGGGAGAAAATTTTCTGAAAAGAAATTATCAGAAAGAGAAAACAAATGAACGCAACAAGTTTTCTCATGCTGATTTCTCCGGCATTTCTTTTCTTCTTGCCACACCGGCTTCAAATTCTTCATGATAGCGCTCGTGATTGGTGCCCATAATTCTGTCCCAGATGTTGAAGTATAAACTGTAATTGCAGGTTACGTGCTTGTGGTGCATGTTATGATGCGTAGCCGTGTTGCTCCAGAAAGTATGAATGCGTTTTGTAAATCCGCTTCTGAAAACTTCATAACCGGTGTGCCCACCAACGTTAAGAACGAGTTGATACATGCTCCATGCAAAAATTGCCAGCGGGTGAAGCGGAATGGCAAACACCATAATAGGAAGAATTAAAACCTGCATCACTGCTTCAAAGGGATGGAAAGAAAATGTTGCCCAAGGGGTTGGATTAAAACTTTTGTGATGAATGAGATGCACATACGGGTAAATTTTCTTGTGGTGCATCAACCGGTGGCTCCAGTAGAAGTAAGTATCGTGCGCTAATATAAACAGGATAGTAGAGAAAACTAAATAGGCGATGGAGTGCTCATGAATGTCGGTATATATTTTTGTATAGCCGTGTTGCTGTGCCACAAAAACTCCAACGCTGAAAATGCTGAAGATGAACATCGACAAAAGCGAGAACCCTATTTCGCGAACCATGTGTTTATTCTCCGGAAACTTCTGCTGAATCTTGAAACGAACCAATTTTGATTTAAAAGCAACGTATAGTAACAAGAAAGGCGTTCCGGCAAAAATAAAATAGCGGATAGTGTCTATAATTAAGCCGCCTAAAAATTCTTCTACGTATGGATTTGAAAACACTTGCAAGATTTATTTTTTCAAAGAACCGAAAATAAAATCGAAAACAGGATACGAAATATTGAAATTGTATTTGTCCATCATTTTATGGTCGTGATGGTTGTGGTGTAGCCTTCTTAATCTTTTAAGAAAAGGGATATGATAAATGAAATGTGTTTCAGGCAAATGATAGGCAAGATGAAGCCATTCGTAATTCAGATAATAAGCGAGCGTAGTGGCCACATATAACAGCGCAGCGTTGAGCGAGAAGAAATAATAAATCAATGCGAAAATAGGGAGTACAAAAAACAACGAGAAGAATATGAGCAACACCGGAGGAAAGAGAATGATTTTAAAATCGTTCACGCTGTCGCAATTCATGTGTTCGTTCGTGAAGAAATGATGATGTTGCAAGGTGTGACGCTTGAACACAGGCTTTAATAAATTATAGCGATGATGCATCGGAAACCGGTGACCGATGTATTCAAAAAGATTGGTGTAGAGAAAAGTGATGGGAATAATCAGCAACTGTTTCCAGGTGGGTTGATGAATATTTAAAGCACACACCGTAATGCCTGAAAGGCACCAGAGCGTGATGAAAACAAAATGCAACTTACCGGAATAGCTCTTCCTGATGTTTTCTTCACGAAACCTTTCCCGAAAGGTGATGACGGTCTGCATGTAATTATTTCATAGATACCAATACCACTCCACCTACAATTACAAATACTCCGGCTATTTGCTTGGTAGAAACCGGTTCATGAAAATAAAAATGAGACACTAAGAACAAGCCGATAATGGTGATGGAAAAGAAAACGGCACTGGCTATATGCAGCGGCACTGTTTTTAATGATTCGGTAAACAATACCGAATTGATTAAACCGAACACCAAGCCAATGGCAAGGTAACCCCATTTTTTCACAGGCTCTTTATCGTAAATGGCAGAGAAGTTAAAACCTACATTGGTCAAAATGTTGGCGATAATGGCGGTGTAGAGAAGGACGTATTTCATTTGTGGTGTTTTAAATGGATTAAAATTATTCTACCAAAACATAGTGTAAAGAGCTACCAGCAATCCGCAAATAATCAGCGAGCCAACCAGGAACGAATTGGAAACTTTAAAGAGGGTGGTGTCTACTTCAAGTGCGTGCGATTTCTTTCCATCCGCATTTTCAATCATGCTGATGATAAACATGCCGGCTATGCAAAGCGCAAATACAATTCCCATTCTGTCTAGAAATGGAATTTCAAAAATGCCCGTTGTATTTGCTTTCGAAAAGCCGATTGACGCGAGAGAGGATAAATCTACCATACCCGGTAAGAACTTCAGCAGCACAGAAAAAAGAAATCCGTCAATGGTAGCAAATAAAGCCGCGTTTGATGTTGTCTTCTTCCAAAAGAAACCCATTATGAACATGGCAAATATGCCGGGACTAACAAAGCCTGTGTATTCCTGAATGTAATTAAGTCCTCCCTTATCAATACCCAAATGCGGTGCAATGAAAACCGCAATGAGCATAGCAGCAACCACAACTATTTTCCCAATTTGAACCTGTTTATTTTCATCAGCATTTTTGTTCAGCACCTTTTTATAAATATCTAATGTGAAAATGGTAGCAATTGAATTTGTCTTGCCCGCCAATGAGGCAACAATAGCCGCTGTGAGCGCTGCAAAACTTAAACCTTTTAAACCTGCCGGAAGCAGATTTAATAATACAGGATAAGCTCTGTCGCCCGCAATCACTCCATCTGCATTTAGTAATTCAGTTTGAAAACTTCCTTGCTGATACAGAACAAATGCAGCAATGCCGGGCAGTACTACAATCACGGGCATCAATAACTTCAAGAATGCAGCGAATAAAATTCCGTTTCGTGCAGTTGGTAAATCGGCACCAAGTGCGCGTTGCGTTATGTATTGATTGCAGCCCCAGTAACTAAAATTGGCAATCCACATTCCTCCAAGTAATACGGTCAACCCGGGTAAATCAAGATAACTCGGGTTATCGCGTTTTAATATCATGTGAAAGTGGTCACCGGCATGTTGTGTCATTAAATGAAAACCATTCATTACGCCAGTAGTGCCGAATTTTTCTGCTACTAAATTTAATGCAAGATAGGTTGTAACCAATCCGCCCAACACCAAAAAGAAAACCTGAATTACATCAGTAAAGCCAATCACCTTCATGCCGCCTAGCGTAATAAATATGGCGAATACTGCCAGACAATACATGCATAAATTCAAACTTAATCCGGAAATGCTTGATATAGCCAGTGCACCCAGGAATAAAATGGAAGTTAGATTCACCACCACATAAAGCAACAACCAAAACACCGCCATAATCATGGCTACTGTGCCGTTGTAACGCGTGCTTAAAAACTGCGGCATGGTGTAAATTTTGTTTTTCAAATACACCGGCATAAAGAAAACTGCCACGATGATAAGTGTTGCTGCTGCCATCCATTCGTAACTTGCTACGGCTAAACCGAGTTTAAAACCTGCACCGCTCATGCCAATAAATTGTTCAGCAGAAATATTGGATGCAATCAACGATGCACCTATTGCCCACCAAGTAAGCGAACCTTCTGCCAAAAAATAATCTTTAGAATCTACGTTCGCTTTTTTCTTGCGTTGGTAAATCCATAAGCCATAACCGGCAACCACTAAAAAATAGAAAAGAAAAACCGCGTAGTCAATGGGTTGAAGATGATTCATTAGGCTGAATTTTATTTTTGTAAAAGTAATTTTCTAGCCCATATTTGCTCCACATCGCCATCACACACTTTCTTATAACTTGGCTATCAATCACACCCTATGCACGCAGGAAAAAACTTCACTTTTCAGGAAGTAATATTTTGGACCCGAAAGGACATTTATCTCCATCTTTTGGTGGCGGCTGTGCCCACTTCGCTTTACATTTTGCTGGATTGGACATGGCTGGGATTGCCGTGGCTGCCTATTGCTCTTTTGGGAACCTCGGTAGCATTCCTGGTCAGTTTTAAAAACAATGCCTCCTATGACCGGCTGTGGGAAGCTCGCAAAATTTGGGGAGCGATACTCAATGGCAGCAGGATTTGGGGTATCATGGTGAAAGATTATGTAACGGCAAAGCATGCCAAGAACCCTGTTTCGGAAAAGGAGCTGCAAGAAGTTCACCGACAATTATTTTACCGGCACTTTGCCTGGCTCACTGCCCTTCGCTATCAATTGCGCGAACCAAGAGCATGGGAAGCCATTTACAAACCGCATAACCAGGAGTATAAAAACAAATGGTTTAGAGTAGAAGAACAGGAGGGCAAAGTAGAAGATGCGTTAAGGCCTATGATGACCAAAGAAGAATTTAAACTGATAATCACCAAGTCAAATAAGGCCGCGCAGATTATAGCCTTGCAGTCTGCCCACTTAAGAGAAATTCACGAAGCAGGTTTGATTGAGGATTTTCGGCACATGGAACTGGAAAAGATTTTAGCTGAATTTCTAAATCAACAAGGGGCTTCGGAGCGGATTAAAAATTTCCCTTATCCACGACAGTACGCTACTCTGAATTTATGGTTTATCAGCATTTTTGCCATCTTGCTTCCGCTGGGCATGCTGCCCGAATTTGAAAAATTCGGCCACAATTTAGTTTGGCTGAATATTCCATTTAGCGCTTTAGCTGGTTGGATTTTTACAACGATGGAAAAAATTGGCGAGTCTTCCGAAAGTCCTTTTGAGGGAAGCGCGAACGATGTGCCAATAACAGCCATCAGTCGGACGATAGAGATTGATCTTCGTGAAATGCTTAACGAAATTGATATTCCGAAACCGCTTAAACCGGAAAACAATATTCTTGTTTAGAAAATAATAAACTATGAGCACCTTCGACAAGATATTTGAAAACAACGCCCACTGGATAGAGCAGAAGTTAACTCTCGACCCCGGCTATTTTGAACAACTTGCAAAAGGGCAAGCTCCTGAAATACTTTACATAGGCTGCTCCGATAGCCGGGTAACAGCCGAAGACCTGATGGGTGTGCAACCCGGAGAAGTGTTTGTCCACCGAAACATAGCCAATATGGTCATCAGCATTGACATGAATGTGATGTCAGTAGTTAATTATGCTATTCGTCATCTGAAAGTAAAGCAGGTTGTAGTATGCGGACATTATTTTTGTGGAGGCGTAAAAGCGGCTATGCAATCCAGCGATTTAGGAATTCTAAATCCGTGGTTGAGGAATATACGTGACGTTTATCGCCTGCATAAAACCGAGTTGAATAACCTTACCGATGAAGGTGAAAGGTATAACCGGTTAGTGGAATTGAACGTTCAGGAGCAATGTGTGAATTTGATAAAAACTGCGGTAGTGCAGCAGGCATACAAAGAGCGAGGGCTTTCTGTGCACGGTTGGGTATTTGATGTACACAGCGGGAAACTAATTGACTTAAAAATTGATTTTCCGAAAATCTTAGCGGAGATAATGGAGATATACAGAATAATTTAAATCGAAAGAAAATGAAAATTGCAGTTATTGGAACAGGAAATGTAGGCGGGGCATTGGCTCGCAAATGGGCTCGGGCAGGGCACCGGGTTACGTTAGGTGTTCGCAACACAACTGAGTTTAAAGGAAAAGAGCTGTTGGATGAAAAAAATATTTCAGTTGCTGAAATTGAAGAAGCTGTAAAAAAATCTGATGTAATTCTGATAGCTGCAGTTCCTCAGGCCACAGCGGATATTGTAAAGTTGATGGGCAATGTTTCCGGCAAAGTAATTATTGATGCCATGAACAGCGTTCGCACAAAACCGGATGGTTTTAATAACAGTTTTGAAGCGCTGAAAGCTTTGGCAACAAGTGCTGAGATTGTAAAGTGTTTTAACAGCGTTGGCTTTAATGTAATGGCAGACACCAATTTTAACGAAACTATAGCCGATATGTATACGGCAGGCACCAGCGAACGCGCAAAAGAAGTTGCTAAACAACTTTCCATTGATGCAGGTTTTGAAAACTGCTACAATTTTGGTGGGGATGATAAAGTGGCTTTGCTCGAACAGTTCGCACTATCGTGGATTAACCTAGCGATGATGCAAGGGCAAGGAAGAGAAATGATTTTCAAATTAATAAAGCGATAGAGCTATACATGCATGAAAGTAAAAAGCAGTTTTATCCTATTTCTTGTTTTCGTTGTAACAATTTCCCAATCCTCTTTTGTAACCGATAAACCAAGCGAATTAGCGAAGTTGATGAAACAGATGCTTGCTTACATTCAGCAGGAGAAAAAGCAAATTGAAAACAACCAAACTGCTTTGCCTTTCCCAACCAATTTGCAAAAAGTAAGCAAGGCTAAAATTACTGCAGGCAAAAAATTAGTAAACGAACATGAAAAATATGTTCGCAATTTCTTTCAAAAACTGGATGTTTACAATTCCACCAATGATTCCTCCGAGAGAGTTGTTTCATTCAACCTGATGGTGAGTAGTTGCGTTACCTGCCATAAGCAAGAATGCCCTGGACCCATTCAGGTGATTGAGAAAAGCCTTTTTAAGGAATAATTACCGTTTTACTCTTTACCGAATGTGCGCTGAAATACCCCAATGTAGCGGGAGTAAATATTGCATCGGGGTTTGCGGGTGCTGCCGGTGCGCCAAAATTATTTTGATTTTGGTCAAACTGGTCGAAATAAGTGTAGACGTGTTCATCAATGCTCCATAAATCTACACGCAGCGTATCGCCTACTTCATAATCATCATCAGGAACATTGAAAGAACGAAGTTTGCCATCCCACAATCTATCGCGATGAACACTAAAGCCTGTACTCCTTTTGCCATTGGTATAAGAAACCACTCGATAATAATTGGCAACACCTAAGGGGTCGCGCACTTCAATATCGGCTTCATTATCTAAATCACCATTAAACTCGGTTTCGGTAGAAAGCACAATGCTGTCAATATCTACCGGAGCCTGCATTTTACAAATGCTAACGTAAGTAGTTCCTTCAGCAGTTACACTTAACTTGTATGTTCTGCCAATAGTGCCTTGTATAAAATTGGTTTGATACAAACCGGCAAAAGCAGTTTCAGTAAGTGTATCTGCATTACCGGCATCATCGCTGATAATAACCAGTGCTGAAGGCACTACAACAAGTATATTGCTATCGCTGTATAATCTCGACTTGGTAACGCCTACGAAATATGGTCCAGGCTCATCGCTTATGTTTCCTTCAATTACAACTTTCGGCTCTGAATTATTCAGCTTCAAATTAATTTTTTCGGTGCATGACGAATTGATAGCCGCAGCTATGGCAATTACAAACACGCTTCTTAAAATATTTATACTTCTCATTTTGCTTTCTTCTTTATCGGTGAAAAACTGAACTTGAAATTGTAAGTGATAGACGGAACTATACGGAACAGATATGTTTTCTCAGCAAAAACAATTCCGTTAGATTTATCTGCATTAAGATCTATAGAGTAAGCATTTTTACGCGCATACAAATTATAAACGCTAAGGTTCAAATCATGCTCCCATGTTTTGCGTTTCTTCAAAACGAAAGTAGCTCCAATATCTAACCGGTGATAAGCAGGAAATCTATCCTCGTTTCTGGGCCCGTAATACGGAACAATCTGTCCATCTAAAAAATACTTGCCACTTGCAAATGTTGCCGCAAGGCCCGTATAATAAACCCATGTTGCCGAAACGTTGATTCGCGGAGTAATGTCATACATCAAAACAATACTCAAATCGTGTGTGCGGTCGTAGCGCGATGGAAACCAAGTGGTATTGTTCACGCCTACAAACTTTCTTTCGCTGCGCGCAATAGTATAACTCACCCAACCGGTAAACTTTCCTTCTTTCTTCTTAAAGAAAAATTCTGCGCCATAAGCTCTACCAACACCGTACAGCAATTGGCTCTCTACCGTTTCGTTAGCACGAAGTGTTGCTCCATTTACATAATCAATTTGATTCTGCATCCACTTGTAATAACCTTCTACCGAAAGCTCGAACATATCTTTATGGAAGTTCACAAAATAACCTGCACTCACCTGGTCAACAATTTGCGGCTTGGTGTTATTGCTGGTCATTATCCAACGGTCGGTTGGGGCAGAACTGGTAGTAGCAGATAGTTGATGCAGATTCTGCACGTTGCGTGAGTAAGCCGCTTTAAAACTCATGTTCTTGAAAAAATTATAGCTTACAGAAACGCGAGGCTCGGCATTAAAATATGTCTTGTTGAACTGACCTAACTTCAACTGAAAAGTATCAATCACCCCATCGCCCGGAAATTTGAAATACTTAGACGGACCAACCTGACTGAAAACAGAGAGCCGCACGCCATAGTTGATGTTCACTTTGTTCAAAAGCGAAATTTCGTGCTGTGCGTACACATTATTTTCCCATCCGTAATTTTTTGCAAGGAAGATATTGCCGATGCGCGAAGTGTCGCTGGAAACAACTTGCCCGGGAACAATGGTGTGAAACGTGGTAAGGAAACCGAACTTCAATTTGTTCTTTGAATTGAGGTAGTAGTCCAAATCCTCCTTCAAACTAAAATCGCGAATCTGTGACTTTACATCAATGTTCGCCACGTTAATTCCAATGGTGTAATTGAATTCGTTGTAGATAAACGAAGTGTTGGAGAAAAGCTTATCGCTGAAAATATGGTTCCAACGGAGTGTGGCCGTTGCATTTCCGTAAACAATACTAAACCGGTCTTGAAAGCCGAATTTATCTTGCCCGAAATAACCGGATAAGAAAATTCTATCGCGTTTGCCAATGCGATAGTTTGCCTTCAAGTTCAAATCATAGAAATAAAGAACACTCTTTTTCAAAGCTTGGTTCTTCGATAATTTCAAAAACAAATCTGCATAAGTTCTGCGACCGGTAACAATAAACGAACCTTTGTCTTTTACTATCGGCCCTTCAATATTTAAGCGCGAAGAAATCAAGCCAATGCCTCCGCCAATTACGTACTCTTTGCTATTGCCTTCTTTCATTTTTATGTCCAACACACTCGCCAAACGTCCGCCATATTCTGCGGGCATATTGCCTTTGTAAAGCGTAGCGTCTTTAATGGCATCATTATTAAACACCGAAAAGAAACCGAGCAAGTGCGAAGCGTTATACACCGGTGCTTCATCCAACAAAACTAAATTCTGGTCATTGCTGCTTCCGCGTACATAAAAACCGCTGTTGCCCTCGCTTGCCGGTTGCACACCAGGCAATAACTGAATTGTTTTTAGAATATCTTTTTCGCCAAACAACACCGGAATTTTCTCCAGTTGTTTCATGTCTAACTTAATGGCACTTACCTGAGCAGTTGTAATATTCTCGTCACTCTTTCTTGCTTTTATTTCTACCTCATTTAATGTTTTAGAAGCGGGCAAAAGCGAAACACTAATAGTCTGATTTTTGAGTGAATCGAGTGTAATTGAAAAATCCTGATAACCGATATAGCGAACTAACAATTGATTTTTTGAAACAGGAATAGTGAGCGAATAGAAACCGTAAGCATTAGTTACAGCGCCAATGCCGATAGTATCTTTCAGCATAATGGTCGCACCAATCATTTCTTCACCGGTCTTTCCATCCTTAATAGTTCCGCTGATGGTTATTTTTTCAGAAGCCGATTTATTTTGAGAGAAGGACGAAACAGAAAACAAAAAACACAGGGCAACCAGTAAAACATTTTGTCTCATTCTAAAATTCAGTTTAGGGCGCAAATGAAAAAACATATAACTACTTATCGGGGAATTTTAATCGTAACGCAGAAAACAACAAATGAAACGCTTATTTTGTTCGATATTGCATGAAACATAAACTCCTTATGAAATATTTCTTTTCTCTTGCCGCAGTTCTTCTTTCTTTTCAAATTCATGCACAAAACACCTCGCTTCTTTACGAAGGCGCACCTGTTTTTCACGGAGCAAAAATTACGGGCAACTTTCCGAATACAGAATTTCTGTTTACGGTTCCTGCCACCGGTGAGCGACCAATTAATTTTACTGCTGAAAATCTACCGCCAGGGTTGCGAATTGATGCGTCAAATGGAATTATTCGAGGCAACGTAATACAGAAAGGCTCTTACACCGTAAAGATTACTGCCACCAACGCAAAGGGCAAAGCAGAAGAAAACTTGAAAATTGAAATTGGCGATAAACTTTGTCTTACTCCGCCAATGGGCTGGAACAGTTGGAACGTTTTTACCAATACACTTGACGAGAAGTTAGTAATGGAAACTGCCGATGCGATGGTCAGCAGCGGCATGCGCGACCTCGGCTACCAATACATTAACATGGATGATTACTGGCACGATTCAACTCGTGCATCGGATGGCAGCCCGGTGGCGAACCCACAAAAATTTCCGAATGGAATTAAATGGTTGTCCGATTATGTGCATTCTAAAGGTTTGAAGTTGGGCATCTATTCCGATGCAGGAGATAAGACCTGCGGCAAATGTTTCGGTGGCTTTCAACATGAAGAGATTGATGCAAAAGTCTATGCCGAATGGGGAGTTGATTTATTGAAATACGATTTCTGTTTTGTGCCTTGGAAGAAAAAAGAAGCCATTGCCCGCTATAAAAAAATGGGCGATGCGTTGAAAGGTAGCGGTCGCAGTATTGTTTACAGTATATGCAACTGGGGTTTGTTTAAACCCTGGGAATGGGGAGAAAGCGTTGACGGAAATTACTGGCGCACTACTCCTGACATTATCGATACCTGGAATGGCGGACCATTTTGGTATGGAAGTTTTAAAAGCATTTTAAAGAAGCAAACTAAGCTTTACAAATATGCGGGACCCGGGCATTGGAACGACCCTGACATGATGATTGTAGGCAATTACGGAAACGGAAAAGCTACCGGTGGCGGAGGGAAATACAAAGGCATGAGCGACCTTGAATATCAAACGCACATGAGTTTGTGGTGTATACTGAACGCTCCTCTCCTATCCAGTTGCGATTTGCGTAGTATGAATGAACCGACAAAAAATATTTTACTGAATTCTGAAATTATATCCATCAATCAGGATGAAAAAGGTGAGCAGGCAAAATTGATTTCAAAAATGAATGGAGTTTGGGTTTATAAGAAAAATTTAAGTGATAACTCTTTTGTTTTGGCTGTTTTTAATAATTCAAGAAATGATATAAACCGTGGATTCAGCAGGGAGGAATTAACAGGGTCAAAATATCTGTTCCGAATTGATCCGGATCTTTCCGCTTATGATGTTTGGCAACATCGTTGGTATAATGAAAAATTGAAGGAGAAGATTCTGTTGACGATTAAGGCACACGAAACATTGGTTTTGAAATTCAGGCATATTGGAACTAAGATAGATTGACTTTAAATTTTCCTTATAGTTACAATTCATTTACACACCATGACTACTCTCGCAAAAAATCAGTATGAATAAAATTCTATCCTTCATTTTTCTTCTGTCAACAATAATTGTTACAGCACAAGACACTGCCAAAACGCATAACATTATTTTGGTAACCTGGGATGGCTACCGGTGGCAGGAAGTTTTTAAAGGCGCGGAAAAGAAACTGATCAACAGCAAAAAATTGGTGCGCGATGTGGATGCGCTGAGGAAAAATTATTGGACAGGCGATAATGTAAGCAGCCGCGAAAAAATTACTCCGTTCATCTGGAACACCATTGCTAAACAAGGCAGCATTATTGGCGAAAGAAAGAACGCCAGTAAAATGAAAGTGACCAACCGGTACCGCTTCTCTTACCCCGGTTACAACGAAATATTTTCCGGTTACGGTGACCCTAAAGTAAACAGCAACGATTTTCCCGATAATCCCAACCTTACCATTTTCGATTTGCTGAATAGCGATGCTCAATTCAAAAATAAAATGGTAGCGGTTGCTACCTGGGATGCCTTTCCACGCATCATCAACACTAAACGAAACGGAGTTCCTGTGTATGTAAACATTAAAGACTCGGCAGGCAGATGCAGCAGTGGCGATTTAATTTTTGAAGGCTGGAATGAAAAATGTCCTGCGTCAAATGGATTTATCCTTACCGATTCACTCACTTATCGTTTTGCCAAAGAGTATATTGCCCGCAACCATCCGCGCTTTGCGTTTATTGGTTTTGATGAGACCGACCACTTTGGTCACGAAGGCGAATACGATTCGTATTTACATTCTGCCAATCAGTTAGATGCTTATATGCGCGACCTCTGGAATTTTATTCAAAGCGACCCGCAATACAAAGACAATACTACGCTCATCATTACCTGTGACCACGGGCGCGGCAAAACCGGAACGCAAATGTGGAGGCATCATGGCGGTTTGATTTTGCCTGCCGATAAAATATGGATGGCAGCCATTGGCCCGGGTATAAAAAGCGAAGGCTCATTGAAAAAGGGGAAATTTTATCAGAAACAAATTGCGGCAACTATCGCTAAACTGTTCGGCAAGAAATTTTATGAAGGCGATAAGTTTGGAAACCCGATAGACGAAATTCTGGATTGATTATTCAATCACAATTTTCTTTGAAACCTTTCCGGCTTTCAGGAGATAAATGCCTTTTGCAAAACTTTCTGTGTTGATGGAAATATTTTCTGAAACGGGAACAGTGCTGAAAACTTTCTTTCCATCCATCGAAAATAATTCAATTGACATTTGCTTTGCGGCAGCAAACTTTAAACCGCTAACCGTTAACTCACCCTCCACCGGGTTAGGAAACACCGAAATATTTTTGTCTTCTGCCAGTTCATTTACACCGGTTGAATTTATCAGCCACGATTTTCCGTCTAAATTCCATTCGGGCCTTGTTTCTGGGTTAATTCCTGAATCGTAAATGAGATAATGCAAAGCAGTAACTGTAATATCGGCATGCACCGGTGATGTTTTCAGCAAAGACAAATCGACACAAGTAGTATCAAACACAGTATTGTTGCCGCAACTGTAAGTGCCGGGGTCGGCTTGTGTAATTTGCTGATGCGCTACCATATCGCCCGAAGCAATCCACCAGATTTGGCGCTCGGCATTTGAATTTCCTCCGTGAAAAAAACTGCTGCCGCCATGGTCAGTTACTACCAAAATCAACCAATCTTCGTTAGCGTATGTTGGGCGCGCATACAGCGCGTTCAACACTTTACCTACCGCGCTATCAACGTCTTGTATGGCATTTATGTAAAGCGGATTGCTTGGCGAAAAAGTAGAAGTGTGTCCGGTTAAATCAACCTTATCGAAATATGCAAACAACAAATCGATATCGGGGTTCTGCAATTCAATAATAGCAGAATCTGCTGTTGGAAAATTACTTCCGTCTGCCACTTTAACCATCCGGTTCCAACTGGCGTTGGTAATATCGTCAATCAACGGGTCCCACTCGGCAACAATCGAACAATTCAAATTTGGTTTTATCTGCTTTGCTAAAGTTGGCAATGGCGGATATTGATTGAAATTAGAACCGGTAAAATTATTATTGGTAACTCCGTGCTTGTTCCAGTTTACACCGGTAAGTATAGTTGACCACGATGGACCGCTCCAGGTAATACCCGTATGCCATGAACTATAACTGTAAGTTGAAGTACCCAGCAAGGCATCGATATGTGGGGTGTTTGCCTGCTGAAACGCATCGCTGCGCGTGCCGTCAATACCAATAATTAAAACTTTGCGGTTTTGAGAAGAAAAAGAAAAGAGAAACTGTAGCGAAAGAAAAACTGTAGCGTAAAGTGCTTTCATGTTGCGTAATTGTTACGCTAATGTAACCGGTTTAAGAAATTCGTAACCACTAATTACACGAATTAAACGGAAAATCAATTCGTGCCATTCGTGGCTTGAATTTATTTATCGGCATTCATATAAAAGCTGAGCGCACCGCTCGGACACTTCTTTACCTGCTCCACTAATTTTTCAGCAGTTGAATTTTCAGGAGTAATTCACGGATTTTCTCTCGGGCGAAATACTTCGGGCAAGCCTTTAACGCAATTGGCAGAGTGTGTACAAAGCGCGTTTTGCCAAACTATGGTTACTTCTCCGTTGGTGTATTCTTTGGTTACTTCTTTCATTTGAAATAATTTTCGATGAAAATAGAAAAGAAATTATTCTGCTTTAAACGAAGTCATCGTCAGCGAGCCGGCAACGGCTTTGACATTAAAGAAAAAATATCATCGCTCTTGTCAATCAGACCGATCGTAGAAAGCATAGGTGAGAAGAGAGTTGCGGAGAAAATCAACTCGATACATGGAAGATTAATCAACCTTAAACAAATAATGGTCTGCGCTGTATTTGCCGGGTCCTGTAATAAACAGTGCCACATATATTACCAAATACAAAAGGCCATGTTCGCCATCGCCAAAAACCTCTCCGCTGTGTGCTTTAAAAACGGCTACCACCATTGTAATAATTAATGGAATCAAAGAGAGTTGTGTAAACAGGCCAACTATTAAAAACACCGAACAGAAAAACTCGGCAGCAATTACCAGTGCTAAAGAAACTTTAGGCCCCAAGTACAGGAAGTCCATAAACTTCTCGCTGTATTCACCAAAATGAGTAAGCTTTCCATAACCGTGATGCGCCATAAGCACACCCACAAATATCCGGAGAACAAGTACTGCAATGTTTGTTTTAGATTCTGTAAATTTTACAGAAAGAAATTTCTTAATCATGGTTTTAGATTTTGTGGTTTACGAATTAAACTGTCTTTAGGGTATGTTGCTTCCATCTCTTTGCGGATGTTTTTTGTCCAGTCAACCAGCACTTGTTTTTGCTGTGCCGAAAGAACCGCATCGCGGTGGATGAAAGTGTAAGATGAAAGAGGCATTTCGTTTTCGTTCAGCATTTCTTCGGCCTCTTCTAATTTATGATACTGTCTGCGCGGACTGTAACTCGCGAACTCATCAAAGTTCAATTTCTCTTTGCCTTCGTTTACATGATGGTTAAGCCACCACGCCACCGGTTGAATATTATTATACCACGGGTAAGTAGTGTTGTTGCTATGGCAATCGTTACAACTTGTTGCAAAAATAATTTGCACTTCTTCGGGCGTTGTAAACACAGCAGCAATGCTGTTTGCCTGAACACCGGTCGCTACATTTTTTTCGGGATGGAAGAATTGAATCACCACTAACACTATAACTACTCCAATCAAAACCTTCTTCACATATTTCATGCACCATGCTTTTTAGTTGCTACAGCTTCTGCCAGCCAGATAAATTCGTTCGTGAAGGTCATAATGTTGTTCGAGAACTTTTCGTCCAGCAGATTTCCTTTTTCATCAAACTTTTTATCCATGCCCGGCACAATAAGCATATTAGGGCAGGGAATTCCGAACCAGCCGCAGATTTGATTTTGCATTCCAACCGCTGCGCGTATTCCGCCCATTGCTCCTTCCGAAGCCGTTACAATTCCAAAAGTTTTTTTCGTTTGCTTCGGAAAGTGGTCGAATAAATTTCTGATAGCAGAAGACATACTGCCATTATACTCCGGAGTCAGCAATACAAAAGCCTCGCTACCGGTTATAGTATTTGCCAGCTCTTTAAACTCTGCCGGAACATCATCGGGCTTAGTCCACACTTTTTGAATTAGAGGAATCTGATGATTTCTCAACTCAAGCAAAGTGAATTCATGTTGCGGATATTTTTGTTTAAAGAATTTCTCCAGGTAATAGGCAACACGTGCGGTTACACTTTCAAGTCTGGGGCTTCCTGATACTATGGTAATTTTCATAAATGCGAATATAATTTTTAGAATTTCCCTCGTCCTTCGTCCCTCGCTCTCGCCCTTTGTTGTTTAATCTTCCAGCACACCAAACTTACCACTATTCACATCTTCATAAGCCTGAATAATTTCTGCTTTAGTATTCATCAGAAAAGGACCATAAGCAACAATCGGTTCGTTAATAGGCTCACCGCTCAGCACTAAAACTTTTACATCGCTCAATGCTTCCACCGTAATTTCAGTTCCGGAAATTTTAAAAAGCAAGAAGTGGTCAAGCGGAACATTTCTTTCATCGTTCACTTTTATTTCCCCTTCCGCAACAAGTAAACCGGTGTTGAAGTTTTCGGGCAAATCGAAAGAAAGCTTAGCGCCTTTGTTCAAATACAAATTGTAAACGTGCATAGGTGTAAACGTAGAAGCCGCACCTTTCACTCCTTTAAATTCACCTGCAATTACATCTACACGCCCACCGTTGTCAGGCAAATTGTATTTGCCCATTTGGTTAACAGAAATTCCCTGATACTTCGGCTTGCTCATTTTATCTTTTGCAGGAAGGTTCACCCACAACTGCACCATTTGGAAAGCTCCTCCTTTACGCGCAAACTCTTTCTCGTGATATTCTTTGTGCAAAATTCCTGACGCAGCAGTCATCCACTGCACTTCGCCTTCGCCAATTATACCGCTGTTGCCGGCACTATCATGATGCGCAACTTTTCCTGCATAAGCAATAGTTACGGTTTCAAACCCGCGATGCGGATGCACACCCACTCCGCGCTGATGTTCCGATGCGGGAAACTCAATCTTGGCTCCGTAGTCCATCATAAAGAATGGACTCATGCGCGTCATTTCGCCATCGTTACCCGGGAAGAAATTATGTACTCTAAACCCATCGCCCACCATGTGTGGTGCGGGAGGAGTTAAAACTTTTTCGATTTGCTTTTTCATAGTTCAAGATTTAATTTCTTCCGTATATACTTAATTATTTCAGCATTATCATAGGGATATTGATATCCCGGTTCTGTAGTTTGAACTTTAGTTAGATGCTGTTTTACATATTGTCGAATTCTAATTCGTTGCTCATCGGTATATCTGCCTCCAATTAAAACTAAATCAATTTTTGGAAGTGATTTTAATAGTTGCATTCCTTCTTCTTCAGAAAAAGAACCAATGGCTGTAATGCCAGCAATATTCTTGATAAGAGAAACAACTTCGTTCATTCTGTTCGGGTTTCCTCCGAACAGAACTATTACCGGAGCGTTCACGTCAGCAGCTTTAAATTCTCTAATTAATGTTTCGTTCATAATATGACCATTTTGATTTGACAAAAGGTTTGGAAATAATGTTGAGTGGAGCAGAAATAAAATCGCACTAAACATTTATGCCGTGTTGCATTGGAACTTCAACAAAAATTAAATCGGCATCAGCATTAGCTGATATAATTACCCTCTCGCCATCATATGCTCCAATGGCATCTCCGGCATTTAACACATAGTCATCCACCTGCACACTTCCGTTAGCGCAATGAATATAAACTCCATTATCTGTCTTGTTCATTTTATATTCAATGGTTTTTCTTGACTGCAATTTTGAAACGCTGAAAAAAGCATCTTGATTAATTAATGCTGTTCCTTTTCTGCCATCCGGTGAAAGTGCCAGCAATATTTTGTTCAACTTCTCCTCTGGCTCGTAGGTAAATTTTTCGTGATGAGGTTTTACATCTTTAACTTTTGGATAAACCCAAATCTGAAAGCTGTGAAAAGATTCTGAATCAGAAGCGTTGAATTCACTATGCATTATTCCGGTTCCAGCACTCATGGTTTGAACAGAATTACCGGCAAAAATTCCTTCGCTTCCCGTATTGTCTTTGTGAGCCTGTGCACCACTAATTACAATAGTGCTTATTTCCATGTTTTCGTGAGGATGCATGCCGAATCCCTTTCCAGGAAAAACAACGTCATCTGCCATACCACACAACTCTCCAAAATTTGTTTGGAAAGGCACAAAGGCATAGGCACTTTTCTTCATAGAGTCCTGCTTATGCCATCTGTCCTTATCCGGTCGCAATAGATATTTCACAACTTGAATTTTACTAGTCTTATTTCAATAATTGCAACTGCACGTTAAGCACTAACTTAACTTCATCGCCCAAGGCAATGCCGCCTGTTTCGGTTATTCCATCCCAAGTCAAACCGAAGTCTTTTCTTTTCAATTTTCCTGAAATTTCGAAGCCCGATTTTGTGTTGCCATAAAAATCGGTTGCCTTACCACCATACTCCACATCCAATTGAATAGGCAGTGTAGTTTCAAGAATAGTGATGTTTCCTTTCAATAAATAAATGGTATCTCCTATTTTTTCGAATGAAGTTGATTCAAATTTCAATTGCGGATATTTTTCTGCATTGAAGAATTCTGCGCCCTTCAAGTGTGTGTCGCGGTATTCCACGCCGGTATTAATACTATTGATGTCGGCTGTGAAAGAAATTTTTGCATCGGTAAAATCTTCCTTAGAACCTTCGAGTAAACCTTCAAATTTTTTAAAACTACCGGTTACGGTGTTAATCATTAAGTGTTTCACTTTAAAGTGAATTTCACTGTGCATTGGGTCAATAGACCATTTTGAAATTGCTTGAGTTGACATGTTATTTTGTTTTGTTGTTTATGAAAATTGGTTTGAATTATTTACTAAAACGAGGAATACCAAACGCAGCGGCAAAGCCAGCCACAAAGTGCATAGGCACAGTCAATAAGGCGAATCCTTGAGGAGTATCTGTCCCGTCCGGTAAAACAGGTTGAAAGTTTCCATAGACACTCAGAACCGCTAGCACTATAGATAGTGCTGTAAATATTTTAGTCCCATTGCTGGTATATTTTTCTAAAAGAAAATAAACAACCCCTGCCAATAATAAAGGGACAACAGACGATACTCCTACCATAATTGTCCAAGGACCTGCTGGTGCTACTGCTCCTAAAAAATGGAGAGCAATAAAATTCCAAATTTGATTAATTACTAAAGCGATTACTCCGCTAATGAGCGCACCTTTAAGTGCCTGTGTGATAGTTGGTTTCATGTTGTTTTGTTTTTGTTTTTGTTTTAATGAATTTGATTTCGACAACAAAAGTAGTAATGATATTTGTATTTACAACAATTGTTACAAAAAATTTTACTTTCTTACCTTATCTAGCAATCGGTTAAGTTCTACCGCTTCTGCTTTAGTAATGCCTTTCATAGTATCCAACCATTCTTCGGCTTCGTTATCTATTTTGGTGAGTAAGGCCAGTCCTTTATCGGTAATCACAATATCTACCTGCCTGCGATTGGTTTCACAAAGTTCTCTTTTTACATATCCTTTTTGGCGAAGCTTTTCGACCAATCGGGTAGCGTTACTCGACTTATCTACCATACGGCAAGTAACATTACCCAGCATTAAGGGTTTAGGGTATGAGCCGCGAAGAATGCGTAATACATTGAATTGCTCGGGAGTAACAGCATGTTTTTTTAATCGCGTGGCATTGATGTTATACAACCAACTGCTGGTAAACATAATGTTTACCGCAGCCTTTTGATGCTCACTTTCAAATTTTTTATTCTGCTTAATTTCCTCTTCAATGCTTGCCATGGCGCAAATATAGTTGCAATAATTGTATGGACAACTATTGCAGACGAGTGTTTACTTCTTAAACTTCTTTTCATGTATCCATTTAAACAAGTGCGAATACTTTACAGGAAACCAACGCGCAATTCTGTCAATCAGCCAGGCATCTAAACCTACTAATATTTTCTGCTTGCTCTTTTTCATTCCGCTGATGATTATGGCTGCAGCATCTTCGGCAGTAGTAGCCGCTACTTCATCAAATTGTGCATTGCTCCTTTCGGCATCTTTATAGTGTATGCCGTTGCGGGCAATATTTGTTTTTACTCCACCCGGATGAACGCACGACACGGTAACATTTGTATCGGACAGTTCCATCCGCAAGGCTTCGGTGAAACCGCGTACAGCAAACTTGGTAGTGCAGTATGGAACCTGCGTTCGTACTCCTATAATACCAAACACACTTGATGTATTTACGAGATGCGCCTCTGGTCTTGAAATTAAAGTGGGAAGAAAAGCACGCGTGAAATGAATAACACCCCACATGTTTACATCAATTATTTTTTTGAGGTGCTCATCTTTTACTTCCATGAATTCAATTTCGCCAAGAGCCATTCCTGCGTTATTGAAAAGCACATCCACATGTTTTTCTTCTGAGAGAAATTTGTCTCTGAAAGCATAAATCTGTTCCTCACTTCCACTGTCAACTACATAGCTTTTGCATTTGCCGCCTTTAGCAATTACTTCCTGTTCGGTTTCTTTCAGCGTTTGTGCGTTGATGTCGGTAATGAAAACTTCTGCGCCTTCATTTGCCAATTGACAAGCGAGATGTCTGCCCATGCCCGAACCGGCACCGGTGATGATTATTTTTTTGTCTTTGAAGTTCTTCATGCGTGAGTTGATTGTTTAGGAAACGGTCCGACTTTGCTGATGTGATAATCGGGATAATCTTTTGTATAATAATCAAGAACGTTGCGGTCGCTGGGGTCAGGGAAGAGCTGGAAGATGATGCGGAGTTGAATCCACATGTAAATCTTTACTCCATAGCGGTACATGAAATTAGGTTTTGGTATTCGAAGTGTTTGCAAAAGAAAATCATCGAACAGGCTGTAGTAGTATTGCGTGCCGTTGTATTTCATAAACGATAGATACCAACGTTCTGCAAATTCTGCTGCCAATGCTTCAACAATCAGTTTTCCTTCATCGCTGTAAGCGTAGTGCCGCCTTTCAAAATCTTCATACCATTCATACAGTTTGTTTTCATCTTCGGGAATGGAGTGAATGTTCATCATCTCTGCCATCCGTTTCCACATATTATACACGGCACGAAATTCTTTCTGTGAAAATAAATCCCGGTTGCATAGAAAGATAGCATTGCGCTTTGGTTCACAAATAATAGTGGCAAGCGTGTAAAGATTTTCTTCGTTGGTAATTTGAAAGTGGCTGTGAATAAAGTTCAGCAGTTCAATCGCCTGCCTTCCTGTGCCGTTATCGCCATGCTTATAGAACTCTCCAAAGAAGAGAAGTGTATCGTTGTTTCGCTTTTTGGTGTTGGTTATAATTCCGCCTTTGCCATTGCGGTATAAAACTCTTGCTATTGAAGGAACAGCGGCTTGCCTTGCAAACGCCACCGAGAAAATAGAATGAGTAAACAACGGAGTGCCGTAACGAACTTCAAAAGCAAGGTGCGCAATTTCGTGCGCGTCTTTATCGGCATCGAGTGTGGCAATTTTCTTGCGCGCCCAAAATGGATTAAGAAAATTCATGGCATAGTGAAAATAAAAAAGCGTCCCGCAATTGCGGGACGCTTTTGATTTTAAAAGAAGACCTGCCAGGTTTTTAAAACCTGGCAGGTCTATTTACTAATGGAACGTGATAGTCATTTCCACTCTGCGGTTTTTCTGTTTACCCGCTGTTGTTTCGTTGGTAGCTATTGGTTTGGTTTCGCCATAGCCATAGGTTTCAAGATATGTTTCGCTTACACCTTTCTTTATCAGGTAAGTTTTCACCGCATCGGCACGTTTTTGTGAGAGTATCATGTTCTTCTCATCGCTGCCTACGTTGTCGGTGTGGCCTTCAATCTTTAGTCCGTAGTTTGGTTTCTTCTTCAATAGATCTGCCAGCGAGTTAAGCGATGGATAAGAACTGGTACGGATAATATCCTTACCGGTTTCAAATTCAAGATTTTCGAAAGCATACTTAATGGTCTCTAATTCTTTCTTCTCTAACTTAGGGCAACCCTTATTCTCCGGCAAGCCCGGAATGTTAGGACAGGCATCGTCTTTATCAAACACCCCATCGCTGTCTTTATCTGACCAAGGGCAACCGAGGTTTTCTTTTGGTCCCGGGGTTTGAATACACTTGTCTTCGTTGTCGTAAGTTCCGTCATTATCCGTATCAGGACAGCCGAAGTGGTCTTTTGGTCCCGGAACATCAGGACACAAATCAGTCTTATCCGGTGTGCCATCTTTATCGCGGTCAGGGCAGCCGTTGAATTCTTTTTCTCCCGGTGTATCAGGACATTCATCCAACTTGTCAATTACCTTATCGCCATCGCGGTCAGGGCAGCCGTTTAGTTCTCGCGGTCCTTTATCGTTCACGCATGAATCTTCTAAGTCTGTAATGCCGTCACCATCTGCATCAGGGCAGCCTTGCAATTCTTTCAGGCCCGGAACATCCGGACATTTATCCTGCGAATCAGTTATGCCGTCTTTATCGCGGTCGGGGCAGCCTTGTGTTTCGCAAGTGCCTTTTTCTTTCTTGCACAAATCAAGTTTGTTCGAAACACCGTCTTTATCGTGGTCGTATTTTTTATGATATGGGATAGTGATTTTTAAAGCTACGTGCACATCGGCATTGTAAACAAATTTTTTGGCGAACAGCCCGAGCAAATCCTGCGTGCCGACAATAAGCGGCCCTATGCGGAGCGTGGTTCCGAAACTGAAATTACCGAGCGCATCGTAGGTCATTGGCAAATACGCACCAAACCAGGCGTGGTCGTACTTAGGCGTAAACGTAATAGAGGAAGTATGATGAACCATGTTACGATTAGGCGACATGTTAGGCGAAATTACACCCGATAGATTTAAGCCGAAGCCATACGCAATGTTGTAGTCTAAGAACAAGTTGATGCGCGTAGGCAGCCACATGGTAAAGTAATCTTTGTTATCGTCTGAAAACACAAAGCGGGCGCGGATGGTATCGTCAATACTTTGTAAGCCATCAGGGAACTTGGCTTCTTTTACCAGCCAATCGGTAATGTTGGCGTCAAAGCTTCCGCTGTATTCGCCTTTCTTATACCGAATAGCACCAATATCAATAATACTAAAACCGGCAGCGAGTGTATACCGGTTCTGGTCAAAGCGCCATTCGTCTTTGCAATCCATTTGATATTTGTATTTATCTTTTTTAGGTCGCCATTCGTACACCGCTCCCATATCGAAACCGAAGGATGGATAGGAATATTTAAACGACATGAGGTTTTTGATACCGCTACTTATATCATCAATAGGATAACCCTTGGATGAAATAAAACCCTGCGAGTAGGCGTAGCGCGCAGAAGTTTGAAAAACAGACAGGGTATCGAAATCCTGCCATTTGTATTTTAAATCTTTTACATAAACGTAAGCACCGGCAATGCCCTGAATGAATTTGAGCGTTCCGCCTACTTTTACAAAGTGGTCGCCTTTGTCGTAAACCACGCGCGAATAGGTAAGCCCGTAGTCGGCCCATACGTTGGCGCGGGTGTTAATGTTTTGATTGTTTAAGCCCTTGTTTATATAATCAAGAACAGAGTCTGCCTTATAGCCCGCACCTAAGTAGGCAATACGGGCAAAGGTTTCATCGGCTTTATCGAAATTGTAAATGGTATTTACATTCCATGTAAAGGCAAACGCATTTTTGTTTTTGTTTTCGCCTTTGCCCCAGGTGCACATAAACGAAAGCGGCCCCTGCACCTGCATGCCCAGGTAAACCGATTTGTTGCGTCCGTTTAATCTTTCCTTTAAAAAATCATCCTGAAAATTACCGGTGTTATTTCCCTTGTAGTCTTTTGTCATAAAATACTTGCGGTCGAGGCCCACATAGTTGTTGCCGAAGTTCATGCCCATGCCAATCAGGTTTACATCGGCTATAAAAGGGGCATCGGCAATGGCGGGGTTCCAGCCCACGTTGGTTACGCCTCCGTAAGGGCTGCTGCGCAAACCGGTAAAGAGTTGCGCGTGGCTAAAGCCGAAAATGAAAAGGAGGAAGGTTAGAAGGAGTATACTTTTCTTCATAAGCACTGGTTTAGATTTCGGAGCCGAATATAAGAGAAGGGTTTTTGTTATTCAATAAAAAGGTATGTTTTATGTCATGCTGAGCGGGGTCGAAGCAGGTGTTCGCAAAATACAACCACCTCCGTCCCGCTCAAAGCAGCGGGACACCTCCACCAGCGGAGGAGAAATCCTGTCTCCCGCTGGCGGGAGATGTCATGGAGTGACAGAGGGTGGTATTCTTCTTTCAATTACATCAGCAGCTTTTTAGATTTGCGCGTATGAAATCTTCTTCGTCTAAATTTCTATTTACTGTTTTGGTGGTCACGCTGGTTTGCGCGGCTTTGCAAATGTTGTGGAACCAACAGGCACCGGAACACTACCGGTTGCAAAACGGTTATGTGCTGCTGGCTATCTTCTCGGTTTCTATTACGCTTATTCATTTGTTTCTGGTAAGTTCTGCCAAGGGCGAGCCGCAGGCGTTTGTAAGAAAGTATATGGCCAGCACGGTGTTTAAGTTTATGTTTTACATTCTGCTGCTGATAGTGCTGCTGCTTTTTTCGAGCGATAACAAAACCATTCTTATCCTCCACTATCTGTTTTACTACGCGGTGTTTACCGTGTTGGAGGTGGGCTTTCTTTATGTAGAGTTGCAGAAAATGAAGAAGTAGCTGTATGAAAAAGATTCTGCTCTACGGTTTGCTCATTGCTCTTTCTGCCTGGTTTCTTTTTCACCTTATTAAATCTTCCATACTGCTCTATTTCGGAGTAGCTTCTTTATCCACCACTATAACGTTTTACCTTCTTGCGATTTTAATTGGTGCTGCCTTTTTTCTTTTATTAAAGAAGAAATTCAGGCATGCCGTTCCGGCTAATTTGATAGTGTTGCTGGTAACGGTTTGGGCGAGCCTTTTAGTTGGAGAGATATCGCTTCGTTACACCATGAAGAAGTATATTACCTACAACGAGCGGCTGGGTTATAACTACCGGTCGTTCTATTCTTACCTTGATAACTGGGAGTCAATAAAAATGTATTTTACCAAAAAGCAGAGCTATTGGTATTTGCAGATTCCTCCCAACTATTCAAGAAAATATACTGTTGACGGGCATACGTTTTCCCATAACTATAATTCGCTCTCGCTGCGCGATGATGAAAAACAACCGGCTCCGGACGATTCGCTCAAGCTTGTAATTGGCATGGGCGATTCGTTTACCGAAGGCATTGGCACCGCGCAGGATTCCACCTGGATTAAATTTTTTGAGCGCGATATAAATGCGTGCAGCACTAATAAAATAAGAACACTGAACGCAGGTGTTTCCGGCAGCGACCCTTACTTTGAATATGTTTTATTAGAAAAACTCCTCCGGCAATATCAACCGCATACGGTTGTTGTTGCCATTAATACTTCAGATATAGATGATGTGATAATAAAGGGCGGAACAGAAAGATTTTTACCGGATGGCAGATTGCAATTCAGAAAGCCACCGGTGTGGGAACCTTTATATGCCACCAGTTTTATTTTCAGGGCCGCCATGCATACCGCTTTTGATTTAGACTGGACACTGCTGACCATGAAAGAAAAAGAAATGAGAAAAGCCGAAGCCATAGATTCTATTGGCGATTGCATAAAGCGGTTTCATGAATTAGGCAAGCAGAAAGGTTTTAAGCTGGTAGTTGTTTTTCATCCGCGCGAGGATGAGATAAAGACCGGTGAGTTTCCTTACGATGCCTTAGCCGCAAAACTTGCGGCTGATACTACTTATACTATCATCAATATGAAAAAACGAGTTTGCCAACTCCGGTCGTATTACCAAGGCCAACTCCGGTGAGTTCTATTGGCCGGTTGACCTGCATCATAATGCCAAGGGCTATCAAGTGCTTGGCGAGTTAATTGCCGCGCGCTTACGTGGCAACTATGCGGGTTGCGAATAGCAGGCAGTTCTGCTTGCCACCATCCGTTAGATAAAAATTCGTAAAATACCTGCCAAAGACTTGTTTCAGGCATTTCCGAAAACGGAAACAGGGCTCCCAAGGTTGGGAGGTGCATTTCCGAAAAGGGAAACAGGGCTCCTAAGGTTAGGAGGTGCATTTCCGAAAAAGGAAACAGGGCTCCTAAGGTTAGGAGGCACATTCCCGAAAACGTGAACAGGGCTCCTAAGGTTAGGAGGCGCATTCCCGAAAACGTGAACAGGGCTCCTAAAGTTAGGAGGTGCATTCCCGAAAACGTGAACCTGGCTCCTAAGGTTAGGAGGTGCATTCCCGAAAACGTGAACCTGGCTCCTAAGGTTAGGAGGCGCATTCCCGAAAACGTGAATGGGGCTAACGATATCGGATTTCCGGAAAACATGAGCGGCTATATAATGACAGTGCCACTACCGAAACCCGGTTTTTGGTGGAGTTGTATAAGACATTGCTGTTTTTTTATCGCCTTTTTGCATTCTTGGCAACCCTCCCAACTCTTATATCAGAAAGCTTTTGGTAGAATGTAAAGGCTTCCTCTTCGGTGTCAAAAACTATTTTCTCCGGTTCAAAATACTTGTTCAGATGGGCTACTACCGTGTTGCCCTTAATAAGGTCCGCCTTCTGAATATCGTGGGCTATATGGTAAATAGATTTGCGCTGCAGGCTTTTGTCATCCATTTCTAAAACCACCAGCTCGTTCTTTGCACTCAGCAATAAAAAAATTCTTACATACAGATGTTCCTTGCTGGAATACCCTTCCGGTTTAAACGCATTGATCACCCAGCTTGAGCGGGGCGGCACTTCTTCCCTGCCCAAATACTTCTCACGCATTTCCATCAAACTCATAGCGGGTTCGCTATTACTCTTACAGCCATGTTCCAAATCTACCACCATACCTATTTCTGACGAATAAGATTTATCACGCAATTTCCTTACTCCGCGCCACAAGTGTTCTTTCAATATCCTTTCACATTCAAAATTCACTACTTCTTTGCCGTAAAGTGTAAGCCAATCGTAAAAAGGCCTTACTATACTTTCATCCTTGTCTGCCCACAGCCCATCATATACTCTACCCAGCCGCGCACTTTCGCTTTTATCTTTTTTACCCAGATAATCGTAGCGGACATGCGAATCGATATACCCCTGGCGGGATATTTTAATGAGTTCCGCTTTTCCTCTTCCGTCATCTTCAAGCAGCGCATCGTATTCTTTCTTTAAGGCACTAACCCGTTTGCTAAGCAAGGGAGAAATCCTTTTTAATTCCTGTTCAAACTTTTCACGCGGAAGAAACTCTCCAAACGTTTCTGAAATTTTGTGGTAGACCTTTTCAAGAATCTTATCTTTCATAACCTATTGTTTAAGATGTTGAGGGTTCCGAAAATAAAACCTCCTGCGTTTTTTGCAACATCTTTTAATTCGTGCAACCTGCTTGCCGCAGGCAGGTTCGTGGCTTTCTCTCCAACTATTTACCCGCCATCATTTCTTCAATTCCCATATTCTTTTATGTTTGCACCGCTTTTTGAAAAACGGTCATGAACAACACTCCAAAAACATCCTTGAAACACATACTCACAGCGGTTTTTATCGCTCTTTTCGCCTCTGTTTCTTTCACCGCTTTTGCTGAAGAAACCGAGCATGCTACCGAACAAGCTACAGAAGCTAAAACGGAAAAGAAATTCGATGCCGGTAAACTGATATTAGAACACATTGGCGATAGCCACGACTGGCACATTTTAGGCGAAGGTCATAGCTCAGTATCGCTTCCGCTTCCGGTTATTGCATACAGCAACCGTGGTTTCGCTTGTTTCTTGTCAAACAAATTCGAACACGGTCACAAAACTTACGGAGGTTATAAGTTAGAAGAAAACCACTTAGTAGCCGTAAACGAAATGGGAGAAGTAGATGCCCACGAAGCCACCGTAAACGAAGAAGCCACCAAGAGCATTATCGATATTTCTATTACCAAGAACGTAGCTACTCTCCTATTCAGCGCAAGTCTTTTATTATGGGCTTTCTTATCGGTAGCCGGTGCATACAAAAAGAACCCGAACAAAGCACCGAAAGGTTTGCAGAGTTTTGTAGAGCCGCTCATCATCTTCATTCGGGATGAAGTAGCTAAGCCAAGCATTGGTGCCAAATACGAAAAATTTGTTCCTTACTTACTTACCGTATTCTTCCTTATCCTCATCAACAATTTATTAGGCCTTGTGCCGGTTATACCGGGTGGTGCTAACCTTTCGGGCAACATCGCCTTTACTATGGTATTGGCACTTATCACTTTCGTAATTACTACAGTTAACGGAACCAAGCATTACTGGCACCACGTATTTGCCATGCCGGGTGTTCCTAAACCGGTCTTGCTTATTCTTACTCCTATCGAAATATTAGGCGTGTTTTTAAAGCCATTCGTATTAATGATACGATTGTTCGCGAACATGACAGCCGGTCACATCATTGCCCTTTCGTTCTTCGCCATGATTTTCATTTTTGGTGAAATGAGCACCGGTGCAGGCTTGGGAGTGAGCGTAGTATCGGTAGCCTTTACCGTATTCATGGGCTTACTTGAATTGCTGGTAGCGTTCTTACAGGCGTATGTATTTACTTTATTAAGTGCCATGTATTTCGGCAGCGCGTTAGAAGAAGGACATCATTAAAATATTATAAACTCTATTTTTTTCACTTTTAAAATCAAACAGCATGCTTAACACAGTATTATTAGACTTAGGAACCGGTTACGGAATTGCAGCATTAGGTGCAGGAGTAGCCGCTCTTGGAGCAGGTGTTGGTATCGGACAAATTGGTAAAGGTGCTCTCGAGTCAATCGCTCGTCAGCCTGAAGCTATCAACGACATCCGTTCTAACATGATTCTTACCGCAGCGTTGGTAGAAGGTGCAGCCTTCTTCGCAATGGTTGTTGGTCTACTTGTAGTATTCAAGTAAGAGTCTTAAAACTATTTCGGGTAGCGAAAGCGGTTGGCCTGGCTACCCGAATTTTTTTCTGAAGTGAATTGAAAGAGTAAATAGAAAAGTAAAAAGATAAAACAATGGAATTAGTAAAACCGGCCATAGGACTCATTTTCTGGATGTGCGTTACATTCAGCATCCTCATTTTCATCCTCACCAAGTTTGCCTGGAAACCAATCCTTGCAATGATTAAAGAGCGTGAGCAAACCATCGAGAACTCGTTAAACGAAGCAACCAAAGCCCGCGCAGAAATGAGCCAGCTTGTTGCTAAGAACGAAGATTTATTGAATCAGGCTAAAGAAGAAAGAAACCGCATTCTGCACGATGCTAAAGAAGCAGCGGAAAGAGTGAAGGCAGATATTCTGGTAAAAGCACAGAAAGAAGCGGAAGATAAAATTCAGATGGCTTTCCGCGAAATCGAAATTCAAAAGAAAGCAGCTATTGTAGAAGTAAAAAACTCGGTAGGCTTAATGGCTTTGGAAATTGCAGAGAAGGTAATCCGCAAGGAACTGAAGAGCAACAACGAGCAGGTAGAGTATGTAAACAAATTGGCTAAAGAATCGAACCTTAACTAAGCATGAGTTCATACAGAATAGCATCGCGTTACGCAAAGTCGCTTATTCAGTTAGCCGGTGAACAGGGCAAGCTGGCAAAAGTGTTTACCGATATTAAAAGCATCGATGGCATCTTTGAAAAAAGCCGCGACCTGAAGTTGATGTTCCGCAGCCCTATTATTCCGGCAGATAAGAAACAGAACATCGTAAAGCAATTGTTTGAAGGAAAAATCACCGACTTGCTTTATCGCTTTCTTACGCTCATGATTAAGAAAGGAAGAGAACGCTACTTCCACGAAATGGTAGAGAGTTTTATTCTGCAATACAACGTCATCAAAAACATTACACCGGTTACTATTACTTCAGCTGTTAAGTTAGATGCAGGCTTAGTTCAAAGCATGCTGACGGCTTTAAAGACCAAAGAAAAGCTTGGTGAAATTGAATTGACAGAAGTAATTGACGAAAGCATTATTGGAGGATACATTCTGCAATATGGCGATAAGATGATTGACAGCAGCGTGGTAAAAAACCTGGGCGGCTTCCGCAATATTGTAGATGATGATTCTTATATCAAGAAATACAGCTAAATCCCCGAAACCCATAAAGGGTAATTGAATACAAAAGGCAACTCCGTGAGTTGCCTTTTGTATTTTTTGCATCGGCTGTTAAGTCCCCTTCAGGGGGTTTGGGGGTTGTATTTACTTTTTAAGTATAGCAATCTGTGCCGAATGATAAATATCGTGATGTATAAGTCCGTGAATCATTACATACCAGTTAAACTTCTTTCCCGGCACTTTCTCTTCCAGTCGTGCATCCGTAAAGTTTCCAAAAGCGTTCACCAGTTCGGTTTGATTTGTTTCCAGTTCGCTTAATGCTTCAAGCCAGCTTGCTTCGCTGGTTTCATATTTAGTTATCCAGTTGGTCTCTGAATTTATCTCAACCGAGTAAGTGTCGTTTCCTTTCAGGTATTCCAGCACAAACTTCCGCCAGCAGCATATGTGCTTTACATACTCGTAAATGTTGTGCGAGAAGTTAGCGGGCTTTGCGAAGGCCTTTTGCCAGCTGATATCTTTCAGCACTTCTTTAATGGTATTGCCGTGCCACATAGGGCCGTCCCAGTTTCTCTTTAAAAGTTTTTGAATGCGCGTAGTTTCTGTATTCATGGTAAACGGATTGAATTGTTTCGAAAATAATAACTGCGATGTTTATGTTTGCCTCATGAGTAAAATAAATTTTTATGCAGGTCCGGCTATTCTGCCGCAGGAGGTATTACAACAGGCACAGGAAGCAGTAAAGGATTTTGCCGGCACCGGTTTGAGCATTCTGGAAATATCGCACCGCAGTAAAGAATTTGTGAAGATAATGGATGAGGCACGCGCCTTAGTGCGGGAGTTAATGCAGCTGAATGACGAGCGCGAAGTATTGTTTCTGCATGGTGGCGGTCTCTCGCAGTTTCACATGGTTCCAATGAACTTGCTGAACGAAAATGAAACGGCTTCTTACTTCGATACCGGTACCTGGGCGCATGGCGCAATTGAAGAAGCGAAACTGTTTGGCAAAGTTCACATCGCCTGTTCATCGAAGGAGAAGAACTACAATTACATTCCGAAAGATATTTCCATTGCACCTGATTCTAAATACGTTCATGTTACTTCCAACAATACCATTTACGGAACGCAGTTAAATCCTTCTGACTACTCGCCAATCTCCACTTACCACTCGCTTGTAGCGGACATGAGCAGCGATATCTTTTCGCGTGAGCTTGACTACAACCAATTTGATTTAATCTATGCAGCCGGTCAGAAGAACGTAGGAGCAGCTGGTGTAACAATTGTAGTAGTGAACAAAAATATTTTAGGCAAGGTAGACAGGAAAATTCCGCGCATGCTTGATTACCGTTTGCACATCGAAAAAGAGAGTATGCTAAACACTCCTTCGGTATTTGCAGTTTATGTTTCCTATCTCACTTTGCAGTGGATTAAGAAAGAAGGGATAAAAGCAATTGAAGAACGGAATAATCGCAAGGCAAAGAAACTTTACGATGCTATTGATGCAAGCAGTTTGTTTAACGGCAACGTAGCCAAAGAAGACCGCTCGGTAATGAACGTGTGCTTTACCATGAAAGACCAATCGCTGGAAAAGAAATTTGCTGAATACACTTTAGCCAAAGGAATAGTAGGAATAGATGGCCATCGGTCAGTAGGTGGTTTCCGCGCATCTATTTATAATGCATTGCCTGAAAGTGCAGTGGATGTGTTGGTGGATGCAATAAAGAAGTTTGAGAGTAAGGCTTACGCCACCATCTTCTTCTTCATAAACTGCATATCGTACAGTTTTTTGTAGTAGCCGTTCATAGCAAGTAGTTCTTCGTGCGTGCCGAATTCTTTCAACTCGCTTTTATCAAGCACCATAATTTTATGCGCATGGCGGATAGTAGAAAGACGGTGTGCAATAACAATAGAAGTTCTTCCCTTCACCAAAGTTTCAATGGCATTTTGAATCAACTCTTCGCTTTCACTATCGATAGAAGATGTGGCTTCATCGAGAATTAAAATACTCGGATTGAAAACCAAGGCACGCACAAACGAAATAAGTTGTCGCTGTCCCATAGAAAGCGTTGCCCCACGCTCCATTACCATATAATCGTAGCCACCGGGCAACCGGTTGATGAAATCGTGCGCTCCAACCAATTTGGCGGCATGTATTACCTGCTCACGCGAAATGTTCTCGTTGCGGAGAGTGATATTCTCAAACACGCTTCCTGCAAAAAGGAAAACATCCTGTAATACTACGCTCATCTTTGAGCGTAAAGCAGAGAGTTCGTAATCACGAATGTCTACATCATCTACTTTAATAGAACCTTCCTGAATATCGTAGAATCTGCCGAGAATAGAGATGGTAGAAGTTTTTCCCGAACCGGTGGCTCCAACTATTGCCAACGTTTTTCCCGCCTTCAGTTCAAACGAAATATTCTTCAGCACATAGTCCGCATCGTTGTAAGCAAACGATACATTCTCAAATGCAATTTTGCCATTGATCTGTGAGGGAACAATCGTTCCTTTGTTCGGAATGGTTTCATCTTTATCCAGCAATTTAAAAACACGCTCGGCTGCTACAATGCCACGCTGAATCACATTCACCTTATCTGCAATAAAACGCAGCGGTCGGAAAAGCATATTAATAAGCAAAAGAAACCCGGGAATTATTCCTACTCCTTTTATATCAAGTGGATTCTCATTGAAAGCCGCACCGCTTAACAGTTGATTAGATGCCATCCAGACCATACAGCCAATAGCAATAGCGGAACAAACTTCCACCGCAGGGAAAAACAACGAATAATACCAGATGCCGCGAATATTGGCATCACGCAGTTGCGTGTTTATTTCTTCAAACTTCCTTTTCTCTTTTTCTTCTACCGCAAAAATCTGAATGATGCGCATACCGGTAATACGTTCTTGCAGGAAGGCATTTAGTCTTCCGATTTGTGTACGCTCTTCTTGAAAAGATTTCTTCACTCCTTCCTGAAACCAACGGGTAAACCATAAGAGCACCGGCAACACCGTTAAGCTTGCCACCGCTACTTTCCAGTTGATATAAAACATGGCAGTTACTACTGTGATGATGGTAAGAATATCCGCAAGGATACTAATGAGCCCTTCGCTGAAAGTATCGTTGATGGCTTCAATATCGTTGATAGTTCGGGTGGTGGATGTGCCGATGGCGTTGGTATCGAAATATTTTAGCCGCGAATGAATCAGGTGACTGTAAACGCGCACTCGCATATCTTTTACAATGCTTTGCCCGAGCCATGCCGTGATGTAATTGAAAAAATAGCGGAGCAACGAACTGACAACGAGAATGGCAACCAGTAGCGCAGCTGCCTGTTGAAGTTTTCTTAAATCAAAATGAGTGATGTAATGGTCAAGCGTGTAGATGATAATGAGCGGTGTGCCGATAGAAAGAATAGCCAGCACCACCGACATAAATATGCAGGAATAGAACACCAGTTTGTAAGGGTCAGCCAAACGAATGATTCTCTTTAACAGATTAAAATCAAGAAACGGTTTCTTCTCTTCTTTCATTGAAAACGCGAATGTAATTGGTTCAATCAATATACGGATACCTCACTTTGGAGAGAAATAGCCCATTGGGCGGTGCGAGATAATGAATACGGAAATCTTTTTTGTTGGCTACATTATCCTTGAATTCATCAAGTGTAATTCTGTCTTTGCCAACCATTAAAACAGTGCCGACAATTTTGCGAATCATGCCGCGAAGAAAACGATTGGAGGTTACGGTGAAGCGGAGCATTTCTCCTTTTTGCATTTGGTGCGAAGCGGTAAGCGGTTTGCTGCTGTCAGGAAAATCAAAGTGCTTCGTGACTAAATGCTGCGCGGGAAGAATATCCCACTTAGCTTCTTTGATGTAGCAGATATTGGTTTTAAAATCTTCACTTGGTAAACAGAGCGAGGTAAAGTCTTCTATACCTTTCAGAAATTCTGTTGCGGGTAAAACTTTCTCCCAATCAATTGGATAGAAACCTTGATAGAAAGAATATTTTTTGATGAAAGAAGATTTATCGAAGTGGACGTAGTATTCGTAGGTTCTTTCGGTAGCATCGAAACGCGTGTGGGCTTTTTCTGCTACATCAATAATTTTAAAGATGGTAATGTCGGAAGGCAACACACAGTTTAAGCGGAAGAGAAAATCTTTCTTGTCTTCAATCTCTTTCTCCGCATCAAAGTGCATGTAAAAATCTTTTGCATGTACACCGGTATCTGTTCTTCCGCAGCCCATACTGGCTATGTGATGCCCGAGCAGTTTCTTTAATGCTTCGTTAATTGTTTGTTGAACACTTGGTGCGTTAGCCTGCACTTGCCAGCCGCAATAATTTGTTCCGTCATAAGAGAGATGAAGAAAGTATCTCATTAAACTTTCTCATAGATTACAGCCAAGCCCTGACCAACGCCAATACACATAGTTGCAAGTCCATATTTTACATCGCGTCTTTTCATTTCGTGTAACAGTGTTGTAGTAATACGCGCACCGGAGCAACCCAGCGGGTGACCGAGAGCAATTGAACCTCCATTTACATTTACAATCTGCGGATTTAAACCTAAGTCGCGGATGCAGGCGATGGACTGTGATGCAAAGGCTTCGTTCAGTTCAACTAAACCAATATCAGCAATTTTCAGGTCAGCGCGTTTGAGTGCTTTGAGTGTTGCCGGTACCGGCCCTACTCCCATGCAGGCAGGATCAACGCCTGCTGCACCAACAGATACAATTCTTGCCAGCGGTTTCAAGTCAAACTTCTTTACCACGTATTCACTCACTACTAAAGTTGCTGCTGCTCCATCATTAATTCCCGATGAGTTGGCGGCTGTTACTGTTCCGTCTTTTACAAAAGCAGGTTTTAGCTTGGCAAGGTCTTGCAAAGAAGTTAAGCGCGGATGTTCATCCTGCGAAAAAAATAATTTCTCGCCTTTGCCTTTATCAATCTCCACCGGTATCATTTCATCTTCAAACTTTTCAGCCACATGCGCTTTGTTATACATTACCTGACTGCGGTAGGCAAACTCATCCTGCTCTTCGCGGCTGATTTTCCATTTCTTCGCCACGTTCTCTGCTGTTTCGCCCATACTGTAAGTGGTTTCTTTCGGAAAGTTCTTGTTGGTGAATCTCCATCCAATAACCGTATCCACCATTTGTTGCGTGCGGTCGAAACCTGTGGTGGCTTTTGATAAAACATAAGGTGCGCGTGTCATACTTTCTACTCCACCGGCAATGTAAATTTCCCCATCGCCTAACTTTATTGCACGGCTTGCATCGGCAATTGCCTGTAAACCCGAAGCGCACAACCGGTTAACGGTTACTCCGCTTACTTCTATTGGTAAGCCTGCCAGCAATGCCGCCATGCGCGCTACGTTGCGGTTGTCTTCTCCGCTTTGGTTCGCTGCTCCTAAAATTACTTCTTCAATTTGTTTTACATCTAGCCATGAGGCGTTGCGTTCTACCAACTTCTTAATTACTAAAGTGGCTAAATCATCAGGGCGGACGGTGCTTAATGTGCCGTTAAATTTTCCTATGGGTGTGCGGATGGCATCTACTATATATGCGTTCATATCACTAAAAAATTTACGTTTGTGCGTCAAAAATAACTTTTCAAAATCTTCATACATGATACAAAGAATTCAAACCGTATTTCTTTTTCTTGCCATTGTTGCGCTTAGTTTATTTTTATGGTTTCCGCTGATTACTGTTGAGGCTCCGAACTTCAGCAGTTCGGTTAAGGGTTGGGAATTGGGACATACTTTACCGGTGGGCGACCAGCCTTACATTATCTTCTTCAACTTAATACTGGTGGCTTCGGCAGCGGGGCTTTCGTTAATTGCTATTTTTCTTTACAAGAAAAGAAACCTGCAAATGTTGTTGTGCTGGTTCACTATTATTCTGATTGTTACTGCACAAGCCTTTGTGTTTTACAAATTCCAAACGAAAGTTTTTATGGGCGATGTTGTTCTCCGCAAACTGAACCTACTTTCAGTTGTTGCTATTGTATTTGAAATTCTTGCCTTCGTTTACATCCGCAAAGACGAAGAAACTATAAAGAGTTTAGACCGGTTGAGAGATTAATTACTGCGCCACCGCTTTGCTTCTCGACCATCCGTAAAAAGCTAGATAAGCAAAGCAAACTACACCCACTATATAACTCCATTGAATACCAAGATAAGCATCATCGGCTAAAAAACCTTGCAGTAAACTCACAAATCCGCCTCCCATAATCATCATTATTAAAAAGCTGGAGGCATCGTTGGTGCGTTTGCCAAGACCGGTAATTGCCAGAGTAAAAATACAAGGCCAGAGAGTGGAGCAGAATAAACCTACACTGATGAATGCATATACACTCACCAATCCGTCTGCCAGCATACCTATAACTAAAGCGGCAATACCGAGCGCAGAAAAAAGCATGAGTTGACGCGCAGGATTTCCTTTGCTGAGCATGTCTGCAATAATGATGATGACAATAATGCCCGCATATAAATAAAATGGCTTCAGGTCGTGTTTTGCCATGTAATTGACAAACAGAAAAAGCGCGAACGCTGCGTAAGGCAGAATAAAATTGAGGGCTTGCTTAGCACCTTTACTTACATCAAATGCGCCAACGGCACCGGTCCATCTTCCAATCATTAAACTTGCCCAGAAGAGCGAAACATAAGGTGCCACGCTATCAGTAGCAATTCCCAAATGCTGGCGCATAAACTCCGGAAGGTTTGAAGCCGTAGAAACTTCAACACCAACGTAAAGAAAAATAGCAATCATGCCCATCCACAATTGAGGGTAGCTGAAAATGCTTCTATTATCTTCAGTCGCATCTTTCGTAACGGCTTCTTCTTCGTGTATAATATGATTGGGCAGTGAAGAAAATTTAATGAGTAGTGCCACAATAATAAACGCCACACCTAGAATTAAATACGGTCCTTTTACAGAGCTCAGATTTTCCAGTTTTGCACCCGGAGCCAGTGAGCCGAAAATGGCAAGGCTCACTATCACCGGCCCTATTGTTGTGCCGATGTTGTTTATTCCTCCGGCTAAACTGAGCCGTTGTGCGCCCTTGCTCGGGTCACCCAAATTAATGGCAAGCGGATTAGCGGCAATTTGCTGTAACGAAAACCCTAACCCGACAATGAATAATCCGGAAATGAAAATAGGGAATGAAGATGTTTCCGCTGCGGGATAAAACAGAATAGTGCCAAGTGCGGAAATAATAAGCCCGAGTGCAATGCCGTTTTTATAACCTATGCGGTTAAGCACATCGCCACCAGCTATGCGCGACCAAGCAAAGTAAATGAGCGAGCCTACGGTGTAAGCCACATAAAAGGCAAACGAAATCATTTGGCTTTGCCATTGTTCCAAGTTTAATTTTTCTTTAAAAACAGGAATTAAAATATCGTTACTGGCAGCTACAAAGCCCCAAAAAAAGAAAACAGAAATAAGAGTTATTAGTGCGGATGTTTTGGGTTGAGGATTTGCCATGCTTCGGTGGTTTGTATGCCGAAGGTGCAAAAAAGCCTCTGTAGGTGTATTGGCAGTTTTCAACGTACGCAGGGTGACTGTTTACTCAGTTACCAACTTAGTTAAGATGCATGATCATTCTCATTGTTTCAGCAAACAATTTTTGAAATTTGTAACAATTCAAAAAAAAGCCTCACATTTCTGTGAGGCTTATAAAAAATAAGGAGGCGACTACCTACTCTCCCGGAGGTTTAATCCAGTACCATCAGCGTGGAGGGGCTTAACTTCTCTGTTCGGAATGGGAAGAGGTGAACCCCCTCGCTATAGTCACCCTTAAGGTTAGTCCTATAACAT
>CANJLD010000002.1 GCA_947475165.1 Bacteroidota bacterium | reverse complement strand
GGTTTTAGAAGTTTATAACGCTTAATAATTTCCAATTCAAAAAATATAAAATGGAAACAACAACATTAGAACCAACCGCACCGGTTAAGTTAACTGCCAAAGATTTTACTTCTGACCAGGATGTAAAATGGTGCCCCGGTTGTGGCGACTATTCAATTTTGAAACAGGTGCAGACTGTTATGCCTGATTTCGTTACCGAAAAAGAAAAAGTAGTTTTCATTTCTGGCATCGGTTGCTCTTCGCGATTTCCTTATTACATGAATACTTACGGGATGCATAGTATTCACGGTCGCGCAACTGCAATTGCCACAGGTGTTAAAGCAGCAAATCCCGAATTAACTGTTTGGGTAGTTGGTGGTGATGGCGATTTACTTTCTATTGGAGGAAATCACTTCATACACATGCTTCGCAGAAATCCGAATATAAAATTGATGCTGTTCAACAACGAAATTTACGGATTGACTAAGGGACAATATTCTCCTACTTCTCCGAAAGGAACAGTAGCTAAAAGTACTCCTGCCGGTTCAGTTGATGAACCTTTCAATCCTGCTGAATTGGCATTAGGTGCAAAGGCGAGTTTCTTCGCCCGCACGTTAGACCGTGACCCTAAACACATGCAGGCAATGATGCAGCGTGCCAACCAACACCAAGGCACTGCGCTCTTAGAAATTTATCAGAACTGTCCTGTGTTTAACGATGCAGCCTTTTTCATTTTCACTGATAAGGAAACAAAAAAAGACGAAGCTCTTTTCTTAGAACAAGGTAAGCCGCTTGTATTCGCAGGTGATACGAAAGGAATAAAACTTGATGGCTTTAAACCGGTGATTGTTGATTTAACGGCAGGCGCATCTAAAGACGATTTGTGGATTCACGATGAAGCAGATAAAAACAAAGCATTCATTCTTGCCGGCTTTGCTGACAATACCGAAACTCATTTCCCTCGTCCGTTTGGGGTTTATTATCAAAAAGAACGTTCGTGCATTGAAGATGATATGACTGCACAAATTGAAGCAGCAAAAGCCAAGAAGGGCAAAACTCCTTTGAACAGAATTTTGAGCGGAGATAAAACCTGGACGATAGTTTAAACCCCTAAATCCCCTAAAGGGGACTTAATACAAAATAAAAATCCCGTCTTGGTAAAACCGAGACGGGATTTTTTATGCCGTTAACTATTGAATTTATTGCTCTTGATAAAGCTTTCTTGCTCCATAAACCAAACCTGCTTCTAAAAGCAGAAACACGCCTCCGTCAATAGGAACTCCTGTTGGTGGTGCAGGTGGTGGTGGTGGTGGTGGTGGCCCGCCTTGTGAATACACAAATAGCACAGCAACCATCATAATTACCGCCAATACAGTTTTTTGTAAAAATCTCTGTTTCATTAATCGTTCATTTGTAGCTGATAGTAACAAAAATATGATTCCTTTCCTTATAAGCAAACCTGACAGCGCGATAATTTGAGCGTATTATTGGCTGTTCAATCAGAAGCTTAGCTCCTGTTGCGGATTCCAAAATAGCGTTTTAAAATCAATTACGGTATCTTTTCTCACTTTTATTCCTTCTTTCTCCAAGAGCTTTTGCATCAAATCAGGCGAGCCGAAATGATGCTTGCCGGTGAGCATGCCATTGCGATTTACTACCCGATGTGCCGGAACTACAGGAATTTGCGCATGGGCATTGTTCATTGCATAACCCACCATTCGTGCCGACCTGCCTGTGCCGAGATACTTCGCAATAGCTCCGTAACTGGTTACTCTCCCTTTCGGAATTAAGCGTGCTACCTCGTACACATTTTCGAAAAAGGTATAACTCTTCGATAAAAGAGGTTTCTCTTGCTCTTTGGGTTTAGTCTTTACCTTTTTCTTTTTCATAAACGGAACCTAATATAATTGATTGTTCGCCCTTGCGCAAGGTGTTTCTTCTCGTAATAGGTTTGAATATTCAATTCTTCATATTCTAAAGGGGCAGAATAGATGCTCTCTTTGCAGTAAATAATCTTCGGACTGAACTCTTCAGCCATTTCTTTAGTAAAAAGATGCAGCGGCAAATCATCGGTTTTAAAATGCAGGATGGCATCGGGCTTTGAGATTTTTTTGTAGCGCGCCAGAAACGATTGTGCACTCAATCTTCTTTTCGCATCTCTCAGCTTTGGAAACGGGTCAGGGAAAGTAATCCAGATTTCATCCACTTCATTTTCAGAAAAAAAGTTCATGATGTTTTCAATCTTCATTCGCACGAAAACAACATTCGTCAGCTTTTCTTCCATCGCTGTTTTGGAGCCGGTAAAGAGACGGGCACCTTTCGAGTCAATTCCAATAAAGTTTTTGTCGGGATATTTTCTCGCGAGCGCTATGGCATAATCGCCTTTACCGCATGCCAGTTCAAGCACAATCGGATTATCGTTTTTAAAAATATCGCTGCGCCATTTTCCCTTTGGGTTTAGTTCCTCGCCTTCGCTGTTCACCAAAAACAGCTTGGTGAAATGAGGGTTCTGGAACACATTAGGGAACGTGTCGATACTCTTTATCTTAAACATTTTGGCTTTGCCCATGAGTAGCGAGTAGTTAGTAGTAAGTAGCGTTTGGTGAATACATGGCGCGAAAATATTTTTTTGCCGAGCAACGAAAGGAAAGTTTTTATCGTTTTACAATAACAATAACTTGTCGCCATGAAAAAACTTCTTCTCTCTTTTGTAATTCTTTTCTCTGCCTGCCTTGCCTTTGCACAAATTCCTAACAGCGGTTTTGAATTGTGGGACAACCAACCTGTGCCTTTGCAATGGCAGACCAACAGCTATCCGCTTACATTGCCTCCGTATAATCCATACATTGTTGTGAAAGATACCGACCGGTACTCGGGAAGTTTTTCTGCCAACCTGATAGGCAACGGAGCGTTTCATTCTTGGGCAAAAACAACCTTTGCCATTGCCCAGCATCCGGCTTCGCTTACGTTGCATTACAAAATAAATTTTCCGCCATGTGTAAACGACATTGGTTTCGCTCAACAGGATACAGTTTCGGTGCTCATAGAAATTCTGAACAACGGCAATGTGGTGGATACCGGTTACTGGAGCCATAACGGTGGCAGCAATATGGTCTGGAATCAATTGACTGTTCCGGTTACCAGCAATAGTTCTGTTTACGATTCGTGCCGGATAACTATTACCGGTGGCAGTGTTTATGGCGGTTGTGGTTTTGCCCCTGCGGCTACCGAGTTTAAAGTAGATGCACTTTCGCTGAACAATTCATCATGCGCCAACACCGGTATAGTTGTAGATGGCGTGGAGTGCTGGCTGATTGATACGCTCGGTGCAAGTTTGCTGATGCCCTGCAATATCGGCTTGCAATCTTTAGGATTTAGTATTGGAGACACCATTCATTTTTCGTTTGTGGGCAATAGCTGTATTTCGTTTTGCATGCAGGGCACCGGTGTAGATATTACATGTATTGATACCAGTGACATTCAGCCGCTATGCAATAATCTTTCTGCTTCGCTTAGTATTCATCATCCTACTTCGTATGTGGCAACTAACGGAAGTATTAAGGTAAACGCAAGTGGAGGCACGCCGGCATTTACTTTCCTTTGGAGCAATGGAAGTATTTCAGATTCTATATCTAACCTTGGTGAAGGAGTTTATTGTGTAACTGTAACAGACATGAATGCTTGCACCGCTACAGCCTGCGATTCTGTTTTCGGGCCGCATGTATGTATTGATTCTGCTTTGATATGCCAACCCGGCAGCTTGTGCTGCGATGCCCCGCTGGTTGACCCCGTTTGCGGCTGCGATAGTGTTACTTACACCAACGGTTGTATTGCCACTTACTTTGGAGGAGTGACAAGTTTCTATCAGGGTGCATGTGTAGTTACCGGCATCAATAATATTTCTGAAACCGAAACCGGAATTGCTGTTTCACCGGTGCCGGCAAAAGATAAGCTGAACATAAATTATGTGCTTCGCCATTCAGGAAATACAGAAATTAAAATCACGAACCTGCTCGGGCAAACTTCAAAAATAATTACGCTCGGCTACGAAGTTTCGGGAACGTACCGGACTGAACTGCCGGTGAATGATTTGGCACGGGGAGTTTATTTTGTGGAGGTAAAAAATGAATTTGAAAGAAAATTGAAGAAGTTTGTAATAGAGTAAAGATTCTAATTCAGGCCGTACTTCTTACTAAACTTTTGGTTCAGTTCTTTCTGCTTGTTGTTCAAGTCAATCATTCTTCCGCCTATAAAAGCGTATTGAATGTCGGAAGTTTTCATGTCGAGCACATCACCGGTGGACACAATGAGCGATGCATCCTTGCCTTTTTCAAGCGAACCTATTTGCGCATCTACCCCAAGAATTTTTGCTGTGTTTAAAGTAATTGCTGCAAGAGCTTCTTCTTTGGTTAAGCCATAGGCAACAGAAGTTCCGGCATTGAAAGGAAGGTTGCGCTCCTGCCAAAAACCACCGGGAATACTCAGGCAAAACAACACACCAGCTCTTTGTAAAACTCCAGGTGTCTTAAACGGCTGGTCAATATCCGCATCGTCACCGGAAGGCAATTCGTGTGTTTTACCGAGGATGACAGCCACGTTCTTCTTCGCCAGTTCATCGGCTATCATCCAGCTTTCTTCGCCACCGCTTATTACTAACCGCAAACCAAACTCTTCCGTAAAGGCAATAGCGTGTTGAATTTCTTTTACGCGGTCAACATTGATGTAAAGCGTTTTAGCTTTTGAAAACAAACCGGTCATAGCTTCGAAACGAAGATTTTTTTTGTCGTGCGCACCGGCATCGGCATAGCTTTTTGCATCGCGGAAATAATCCTTGATGGCATTCACCTGCTTGTCGTAATCTTTATTGGTAGTTGATGCCGAAGGCTCAGCCCACCAACCTCCTCGGCTTTGCATGCTAGGCCAGTTCATCCAGACTCCGTCTTCTTTTAACAGGGCATCTTCCCAGTTCCAGGCATCAAGCTGAACAACTGCAGAAGTTCCGGAAACAGTTCCGTAAAGCGGAGTGCTTTGCGCAAACAAAACTCCGTTGCTGCGAACGGTTGGTGTAACGCGCGAATCTGTATTGTAAGCTATGATAGCACGTGCATCAGGGTTGTAATTGCCAACCTCTGCATAATCGTTAGTAGCGCGCACGGCTTCAATTTCATCGAGCCCGACTTTTGTATTGGCAGCAATAATGCCCGGATAAATATGCTTACCGGTGCAGTCAATCATCTTGCCCATGGTTTCATCTGTTTTGAAAGAAGGATTTTCTTCCAGAAAAATAATTTTACCATTCTCGAAACCGATGGTAGCATTTTGCAGAACCTTTCCGTTGCCTATATGAATGGTGGCATGGGTTAAGTAAATGCTTTGCGATTGTTTAGGTGCGGGTGCAGGCACATCGCTTTGAGAAAATGCATTTGCAAAAGTGATAATGCTAATGAGCGCGATTAAAAAATATTTATTCATAATAATTCTTGTTTCTGTTTAATGATTATGTTGTTCAAACTCACTGCATGAATATTCTTTATTCTCTTTCTTCACCGGTTCCTGTGTAGCGCCTCCGCCCTTTTTATCATCCAGCATTTTCTGAATTAAGCGGGCGCGCTCCTTGCGTATTTCTTCACGCTTCAATAAATCTTTTTCATAGTCGAAGAATAAAATTCCGTCCACAAAAGTTTTTTCTGCTTTAGCATAAATAGAAAGCGGGTTTGCACTCCATACTACTACATCCGCATCTTTCCCAACTTTAATAGAACCGGTGCGGTTATCTAAGTGCAGCATCTTGGCAGGATTGAGTGTAACCATTTTCCATGCTTCACTTTCGCTTAGCCCACCATACTTAATACTCTTGGCAGCTTCCTGATTTAATCTACGCGCCATTTCAGCATCGTCAGAATTTATGGCGGTATTAATGCCAACCTTTGTAAGAATTGCCGCGTTGTAAGGAATGGCATCAATCACCTCATACTTGTAAGCCCACCAATCGGCAAAGGTGGAAGCGTTTACTCCGTGCGCTTTCATTTTGTCAGCTACTTTGTACCCTTCCAAAATATGCGTAAACGTGTTCACTTTAAAGTTGAACGAATCTGCTACGTGCATCAGCATATTTATTTCGCTCTGCACATAACTGTGGCACGTGATAAATCTTTTTTGGTTCAGAATTTCAGCAAGCGCATCTAACTCAATATCTCTGCGTGACGAAACGCCTTTCACTTTCGCAGCATTGTAAGCGTTCCATAACTTGCTGTATTCTCGAGCCTTTGTAAAATAATTGTAGTAAGTCTGCTCAACGCCCATACGCGTTTGCGGATAACGAATGCGGTTGTGGTCGCCCCAGTTAGATTGCTTTACGTTTTCACCTAGCGCGAATTTGATGAATCCATCAGCGCCTTCAAACTTCATTTTCTCCGGTGTGTATCCCCAACGGAATTTTACGAGCGCACTTTGTCCGCCAATAGGATTTGCCGAACCGTGTAGCAACTGAGCACCAATAACTCCACCGGCAAGCTGACGGTAAATATTAATGTCATCGCAACTTACCACATCACCAATACGAACTTCTGCGCTACTTGCCTTGCTTCCTTCATTTACGCCTTCCTGAATAGCAATGTGATTGTGTTCGTCAATAATTCCGGCTGTAACAAATTTGTTAGTGGCATCAATTGTTTTGCAATCGGCACACGCAAGATTTTTTCCAACAGCAGAAATTTTTCCCGCGCGGATAATTACATCGGTGTTTTGTAAAACACCTTCTGTTTCATTCGTCCAAACTGTTCCATTCTTGATTAAGAAATTTTCCTGCACCGGTACCTGCTCATTGCCATAAGCGAGGAAAGGGAAAATTACTTTGCCCAAATTCTTCGTTACATCAATTGTATCTTTTTTCGGTTTTGTTGTGTCGGCATCCGGCCCTTTGGTTAGTGTGGCATCCCAGTTCACCCAACTTCCATCAGCATATTGACCTTTACCGTACCAGGTGTTGGTGGCATAATCAATCGTTCCGCTCAAGCGGATTTTCTCAGTCGCCTTTTTATCGGTAGAAAATGAAAGCGAAATATCTTTGTCCTTGTAAGAGATTTTCACATCCAATTTTGCGCTATCGCTCAAAATAAGTTGTGCCTTAGGTGAAGATGCATCACCGGTCAGCTTGAGTTTATATTTTGCCGTTGAAGGAGAATTGACATACAAATTCAAAGCATACTCACCGCGAATATCTTTGGCATCAAACGCATTTACCTCGTAACGCTTGCCTTGAATCCAGTTTTCGTTGATAACACATTTTTCATCGAACAAAGGTTTTGATGTAATGAAGAAGTTGGCAAGCTTTCCTGTTTCAAGCGAACCTACTTTGTCGTATACATTAATGAAAGAAGCCGGATTGTAGGTGAGAGCCTTCAATGCAAGCGTAGAATCCAAACCATATTTCACTGCTTTGCGAAGATTTCCGAGGAAATCATCTTTCTTTTCTAAATCAGAAGTAGTAAGAGAAAAATCAATTCCTGCTTTTGCCAATGCCGCGCAATTGGTTGGTGCAAGTTCCCAATTTTTCATATCCTCTAATGAAACCCAATTCGCTTTGTATGGGTCTTCTACATCAAATGCTTTCGGAAAATTCAATGAGGTGATAATTTTTGCATTGCTCTTCTTTATTTCATCAATACGCTTGTATTCATCGCCTTTTGCCTTGATGATGTATTGAACCGAAAACTCATCGCCTACTTTATCTGCTCGCAAAACTTTTTGCCAGTCGCCACCTGCATCAAAAATTTGCGGGAACGTTTGTTGTAAATTCCATTCATCCAAGTTGATATTAAATTCTTTCCTATTTACAGCATAGTTACTGCTGTACCACTTTGCGTCATAATAAGTTTGACGCAACAGCGCAATGCTTCCCATTAACGAACTCGGATAATCTTGTGTGGAGCTTCCTTTGTTGAAAGAGTAATTGGCAGAAGCATACGGCTGAATAATTACAAAATTTTCTTTGTCATTATTGAGTGTAACCACCGTACCGGTGCCACGTGCAATGCCGTCTTTCTTATTAGTAAGCACTGTACCAAAACCAATTTTGCGAAGTTCATCTGCCTTACCATCGTTCACAACAAAGTTACTATGAGCATGAAAATCGGTGTGAATAGCCTGATTCCATCCGTAAGCACCTTTAATGTTCGATTCCATTTGCGGGTCTTCGCTTCCTCTGGCTTTCGTTACATCAGGCATTCCGTAATCAGAAAAAATATCAATGAAACTTGGATAGATAAACTTGCCTTTCAGGTCGTGAACGATTGCACATTTAGGAATAGAAATATTCTTACCGGCATCTACAATTTTGCCATCACGAATAATCAGCGTTGCCGAATCAATTTTGGTGTTGTAGTTTTTGCAAATGATGGCATTGGTAAATGCATGAATGCCTTCGCGAAAGTCATCCGGTCCGTTGGTTTTGAAAGTAGTTTCTTGTGAGAACAGACTCAAGACAATAGACACAAGACAGAAGACAGATACAAGTTTGCGCATAGAAAGAATTTGAGAACGTGAAAATATTATTTCTTAGTTGGTCAAATAAATTTTCAGTTTCTCTTCCAGCCAGCTCTTATCTGCCAATGCTTTTGCGCTTTTTATTTCGTTTTGAAGATTTTGAATTGCCTTCTTATCTCTTGCCCGAAGATTCATCAGTTTTTTAGCAATGCGAAGAAAGTTGAGATAGTTTCTGCGGTGCTGTTCTGAAACATTTTTCCTGCGCATTACAAAAATGCGGAAGCTGAAATACGAATTGAGAAATGCTTCCTTCTCATCCAATTCAAAATAACACTTCAACATCAACGAACGCGCATCTAAGCCATAAAACAAATCGCTCAATTGCACCTTCTGCAAATTTCGAAGTGCTTTGTCATACTCTTTAGTATGGAAAAAATAATTCGCCAGATTATAGTTGTAAGCATTTTCGCGAACTACTTTGTTTAACTGATAGCGATACTCGTTGATGAAATCAAAAGTCCAATCGTATTTTTTTGTTCTTAGAGCAGTAGTTACAATGTTTTTAAAATTCCGTTCATTGATTTCTCCGTTCAGTAACAGCACACGCTTCTGTAAGCCTTGTTCATACAAATCAAAAAGCTCTTCGAAAAATTCACTTCTTCCTGCGTTTACTTTGCCAATGCAGAAGTTGCGCGCGTAAGTAAAAATCTCTGCCAGGTTCTTGTCTTCAAAATCGTAACCGTGTTGCGCGATAATCTTCTTTAGCGTAAAATATTGCTGCTCGGTTTTTTCAACCAGCATGTAATACACCGATAGATACGCCCGCACAAATTCATTTTCAAAAAACAGTTTTGATGAAGCAAGTCGAAGTGTTTCAGTTTCATAAAAACATTTTGTCTTTGTTCCGAAGACATTATTGTCGTTTGCCTCCAAACACATTTGGCGCAGTTTTTCAATTACATAGTAAACATCTAAACCCGAAGGGGCGTTCTTTCTGTTCTCTGCAATAAATTTCGTGTAAGTCTTCAACGAACTTGCGTGAAGTTCCTCTATCAATTCATTCTTAAAATGCTGTTCCAAAAAATACTCGGGACTTAGAATATTTTTCTTCGCATTCTTTCGGTTTATAATTTTTGTTGCCAGAGAAGATTTGTTTTCGTCCGCTTCACGCAAAGTGTAATATTCATCAAGCACATGAACAAAATTTGGTTTTGCGTTCTGCGTTTGCTGCGTGTAAATAAATTCCTCCGTAGATGAAATCAAGTCTGACACCATGTAACGAAACTTCTTTTCGTTGTATTGTGCTTTAGGAACAACAAATTTCCATGCTGCTTTCTTATCGTATCTTACTTCTTGTGGCTGTTCTTTGCAAAGGAATTGATGCAAGCCAAGCAGACTTGCATCGCGATTGAAATAGGCAGAAGCGAGGTAACGAGCTAATTCTCTTTTCTCTGCTTCGGAAAGAATTCTGTAAAGTTCTTCTAAGCGTGTGCTGAATGGAAGTTCAATCATATTAAATTTGATAATATCCGAAAAATAGTAAAAAATGTATCATTTTTTGCCACACAGAGTTTGCATGTTTGTATCGTCAAAAGGAGTGTCTATGGAAAACCGAAAAATATACCCAGTAATCTGCGCCTTGATAAGCGCAATGATTTTATTCTGCAACAAAGCAGAAGCGCAACTAAACGCACAAAGCGATTTGTTCAGCGTGCTTGAAAACTCGTGCAGTAATTACTTAGATGTAACGGCTAACGATAATCTCGATTCGCTGCATCTTGATTCTTTGCAAGTGTTAACACTGCCGCAAAACGGAACGGCAACCGTGAATGGCAACTATTTCAGTTACTGTCCGCTCAATGGTTTTCGCGGGGCGGACCAATTTACATATCTGGTTGTTGCTGGCGGACAAACATCTTCTGCAACCGTCTACATCAATGTATTTGGTTACAACAATTTTATCTTCTCCGGTGATGCCGACCAAAACGGTAGAGTGGAAAATTTTGATGTGCTCACTCTTGGCTTGGCTTATAATTTAATCGGTCCGGCTCGTTTAAACTCAAGTTCTGTAAATGCGCTAGCGTGGAATCCTTCTTCTTTTCTAAATACCAATCCCGGAGCTGCTGATTGCAATGGCGATGGAATTGTGGATGCACTGGATTTACTTTCTATTGAAACTGCTTATCACGATACTTTCCCTATTCCTGCAATATTTGAAATTGATACGAGCGAGTGTCATGGCAACGGAATTCCTTTTTACATCGAATCGCTTTCCAGTGATACAGTTTATAGTGGAGATAGTTTAGATGTGGTTATTAAACTCGGAGATGATTTTACACAGAACGAAGCGTACGGAATTGCTTTTACGTTGGAAGGCAATGGAGTAGAACTCAATACTTCGCAATCGTGGTTATTTCAAAATGATGCGGGATTATTTTTTAATCGCAGCTTTCAATCAACCGGTCAAGTTGAAATAGCGCTATCAAAAACAAACCACAATCCCGCAATAGGTGGTGGAGAATTATTGCGTGCTCGTTTACCAATTGATGACAATATTGATGGCATCGTCAGCGCACCCGGTTGGCACAATCTGATTTTAAAGCTCAGAAAAACACGTCTCATCAGTCCCTATAACATAGTGCGCGATGTCTGTGTGGAACAGCCTTCTATAATGGTTTATAAAATGGCAACCGGTATTCGGGAAATAAAAAATGGTTCTGTAAAAATTTATCCGAACCCGACCAATAGTCAAATTTTTATTGAAGCAGAAAAAATTCGGGAAATAGAAATTACGGATATAACCGGCAGAAGAATTTATAATCTTCAAACAGATGCAGCGAATAAAATTCAGATTGACCTGAAAGAATTTTCGTTAGCAGACGGAACTTATTTCGTGAAAATTAAAACGATGGATTTTGTTTCTACTCAAAAAATATTTGTTCAACACTAAAGCAAATGCCTATGAACAGCCAATAAAAAAAGAGCCGGCACAAACTCCAGGAGCTGCACCGGCAAATTAAAAACTGTAAAACAAATTTAGAATAGATTTTAGTAAACCATTAAATCAGATAATATGAACCATTTTAAAAACAAGTTGCTGATAATAGCCCTGCTTATTATTTCAGCAGCAGGATTTAGTCAAATTCCCACCACAATCGCATTTAATGTCGAGACCGGTACTTGTATAAATAGCGACTCTTTAGTGGGCGGATATACTATGAACAACGTTACTATTATTTCTCCCCCAATGATTGGATCTATATCCGTTGCACCAATAACTGGCGTATTTACATATTGCGGACTAAGTACCGGATTAGATTCAACGGTTGTTTACGGTTGTTTAAACGGAAACAATATTTTATTCCCAATATGCGACTCGTTCACTATTATCTTTAGCGTGCAGCCAAATTGCACTTTTTCAGTTGGTTTAGCACAGGATTCATTAATGATATGTGTTGGCGGCAATCGCGGCTATGCTATTGTAACCAATAGCGGCACAGGTCCTTTCACTTATTTGTGGAGCGATAATTCTACTGCAAGCAGTGCCTGCGAAACAAATCCCAGTCAAGGAATTTGCGTAACTGTTACTGATGCAAACAGCTGCACGGCAAATGCCTGCTCTAACAACAACGGCTGTCAGCTTTCGGCATTTATTACAGAGTCCGCCAGCGGTTGTGGTGTTGCATTCCCATCGCTAACAGCAGATGTTTCGGGTGGCACTCCGCCTTATACTTATTACTGGTCGAATAATTCGGTTGGTCAAACTATTTGCAACGTTACACCCGGCACTTATTATGTTTCGGTTGTTGATGCCAACGGATGTGTAGGTGCGGTTACTTACACTATTCAGGGGCCTGGCAATTGTTCGTTCAATTACACCGTTGCTTCAAATCCATTATTCCCCGGTGTAGTGAATTTTACTTCGCAAAACGATTCGGCTTTTACTGCTACAAGTTGGCTTTGGACTTTTGGTGACGGAACAGGCGATGTTGCTGCCAATCCGGTGCATACATTTTCAGTTGGTAGTTGGGGAGCATATTACTATGTGACCATGAACGTGTTTTACAGCAATGGCGACTCGTGTACTTATTCAGAATACATATACTTACCTGGCGATTCGCTGAATAATAATCCTGGCTGTCAGGCTTACTTCTACAATTACATTGACAGCGCAAGCAATTCAACTTTCCATTTTGTAGATTACTCTGCTTACGCGCCAACATCATGGTCTTGGGATTTTGGTGATGGAACTTCTTCTACACTTCAAAACCCAACGCATACTTACAACACGCTTGGAACGTGGAATGTCTGTTTGACTATTGCTGATGGCAATGGATGCTCTTCAAATTACTGTCAGCAAATCAGCAATATACCGGTGCAGGATTTGCAAGCTTACCTTTTCCATCAAACTTCCGTTTCTCCTGGCTTTCCGGTTTGGGTTTATCTTGACTACTATAACAGCGGAACTATTTTGATGAACGGAACAGTTCAGTATCGTTATCCGACTGGAACAACGGTGAACGCAACAAGTGTTGTGCCTGCATCGCACGATGTAGCGAACCGGTTGCTCACTTTTAATTTCAGCAGTTTGCTACCCGGCACATCTAATTCCATTATGGTTGATTTAGATGCAAGTGTTACGCTTACGCTTGGAAGTTTGGCTACAGATACGCTCTGGGTAAATCCAATTAGCGGAGATGTAACTCCCGCCAATAATATTTCCGTAGTAGTTGATTCGGTGAGCGGTTCATGGGATCCGAATGATAAAGCGGTTTCACCAAAAGGCGAAGGCAATCATGGCATTGTTCCTTTAAGCACGAATGAACTTTCTTATCGCATCCGTTTCCAGAACACCGGTAACGCTGCTGCGCAAACTGTTGTAATTCGCGATGCTATAAGCAACAATATTGATTTAACTACTGTAAAAGTTTCGGATGCCAGCCACGAACATACGGTAGAAATTATCGGCAACGAATTAGTGGTAACGTTTGCAAATATCAACTTGCCGGACAGCGGAGCAAATTATGCTGCGAGCCAAGGTTATATTAATGTTCATGCAAAACTGAAACCCGATTTAACCAACGGCACTCAAATTTTCAATACAGCTAATATTTACTTCGATTTCAATGCACCGGTTATTACAAACACCGTAGTTACCACGCTCGGAACTTATGTTTCAGGAATTGATGAAAGTCCGAATTTTGATTTTGCGATTATGCCAAATCCTGCCAACAATCAAATTTCTCTTCGCGGAGAATTTGAAAGAGGTTCGGTTTATGAATTGATGAATCAACTCGGGCAAGTTTTATTGAACGGACAAGTGAATTCAAACAGCACCAACGTAAATATTGCCGACTTAAGCAGTGGCATTTACCTGGTGAAGATTACAAGCGGAGAAAAAACAGGCGTTCGCAAATTAGTAGTGGCGAAATAATCTTTCTCTAAACAAAAACAGAAAGGTGCGGCTTTACGGCTGCACCTTTTTTATTTTCGTTTAAATTATTTGCAGATGTATTACAAAGTAAGCGGCAAAGGAAAGGCAGTAGTTCTTCTTCATGGTTTTATTGAAGAAGGAAGTATGTGGGATGCGGTTTCAAAAGTTTTGAGTTTAAAGTATAAAGTTATTGTTCCCGACCTTGAAGGATTTGGCAATTCGAAACTGGAAACTTTAACATCTAAACTGTCAATGGAGAAATATGCGGATGATGTTTTTGAAATGCTGAAAACAGAAAAAGTGAAGAGTTGTGTGCTGCTCGGCCATTCCATGGGAGGCTACGTTACGCTTCAGTTTGCAGAAAAATTTCCCGACTTACTTTCAGGCTTTGGTTTATTGAACTCGCATTGCTTTGAAGATGCGCCAGAGAAAAAAGAAAACCGCAGAAAGGGAAATGAATTCATCCTCAAACACGGAACGAAGGTTTTTGTGAAAGAACTTTATCGTAATCTGTTTCATCCTTCATTTAAAAACGAAAAACTGATTGCAACGCTTACAGTAAAAGCAGAAAAATATTCTCCCGAAGCATTGATTGCTGCTAACACCGCTATGATAAACCGAAAAGGCAAAGAGGATGTTTTGAAAAACGCAAAAGTTCCGGTGCTTTTAGTGGGCGGCAAACAAGACCCGGCTGCACCCATTGAATTTTTTCTAAAACAATCTTCCATGCCACCGGTTGTCGATTTTCATTTATTCGACAACACTAAGCACATGAGTATGTTTGAGAAGAAGAAAGAAACCCTTTCGGCTATTCAAAATTTTGTGGAGCGGTGTTCTTGATTACTCTTTTTTATCCGATGTCAGCTTTATATTGACCGGAGCAGTATTGATGGGCAGAACAGGACTATCCTTTACAGGTTGAATATCTTTTTTCAAATGCGAAGTTGGCTTCGGATTTGAAACATTGGAAATGATTGTCGGCCTTGCATTACCAAGCGAATCTTTTTTATCCGAATCTGCCTGCCGGGCATTAACCGAAAAGAAGAGGAAAGAAAAAATTATTGCTGCAACTATACTTTTCACCATTCAATTTTTAGCGGAAGTGAACAATAAGATTCATACATCCGGCAAGGGCAGATGTAAATCCATCGCCACCAATGGTAACCGTTTCGCCAATCGTTCCTGCGTTTCTGCGCGAGCGAAAATCAACCGTGTGTGTACCTGCATTTAAAACAACCATTGCCATTATAGATTGGTTGGCAAAAGCATTTCCACCGGTGGAAGGATTAACACAACTTATACGGGCAAAGCCACCGTAGTTAAACAAAATACCATCTGCAAAAAAAGCAATGTCAACCGTGTTAATTACGTTTGCTGTGACAGACGTATTCGCCATACCAATAGAAGCAAAGCAATACACCTCGGCAGTTTGTCCGGCAGGAACGGTAATGGTTTGAGACATGTTAGGCTGCACCGTAAAAGTAGCAGAAGAAACTGCGTTACGTGGTAACGTATTAACTACATTATAATATTCTGTGCGCGGCTGCATGGCGGTCAAATCACCATTGGCATCAACACCTACATAGCGCGGGTATGAATTGGTTGGATAGGTTGCCACCGGATTAAACCCCGCTGTGTTTCCAAACGCATCTATACGAATGGTAGGTTGCAGAATATTGAAGGAGGGATTATTTACACCACCTCCGTAAGTTCCGGCAGAAGTTATGTTGCTCTCACGAACCTGACCAGAGCCAAGAGTTGCGCTACTGAATGTGCCGCTTATATGCAGTTTTCTTAAAGGAGTCGTTGTTCCTATCCCCACATTACCGGTGGCATCTATAGTGGCGCGTTCTGCATTATTTGTTCTGAAGACAAGCCGGTTATTATCCGTTGTTCCTAAAAAATCTGTTGCAGGAACAGTTCCTCCATTGCCTGAAAGCAACCACGCTTTAGATGTAGTGGTTAAACTTTGCGGCAGTGTAGTAGCAATGTTTAAAGTGCCATCGGTATTAAATGCGAAGTTGGAGATTGTCCAGTTAGGACCGGTGGCTCCCGTAGCACCTGTTGAACCTGTTGCTCCGGCAACACCCGTTGCACCGGTTATACCTTGAATGCCCTGTAAGCCGGTGGCACCGGTGGCACCGGTTACACCAGGAATTCCTTGAATACCTTGAGGACCTGCAAAGCCAGGTAAGCCCTGCGCACCAGTGGCACCTGTTGCTCCAGTCGCGCCTGTTGCACCAGTAACCCCCTGTATGCCCTGAATTCCTTGCGGACCTGTGTCACCCGTAGGACCGGTAGGGCCTGTTACACCTTGTATACCTTGCGCACCTGTAGCTCCTGTATTAGCGGCTGCCCCAGCGGGTCCTTGTGGTCCGGTGTCTCCTGTTGGCCCGGTAGGTCCGGTTACACCGTTTATTCCATTCGTTCCATTTGTACCGGCCGGTCCTGTATTACCGGTTGCGCCCGGAACACCTGCTGCACCTGTGGCACCGGTATTTCCCTGCGGACCGGTGGCGCCTGAAACCTGACAAAGCGATTGCCAGCCTGTGGCGGTTACATAGTAGAAAAAACAATTGGCGGTAATATCAAACACTAACAATCCGTTTGCGGGAACTGCAATTGCTGTACGTTGGATGGTTGTCATGCGCGGCACCAATAGTCCTTTGCCGTTATCGTTCAATTCAAGAATTGCACTTGCATCGGGGTTGGGGGTTCCTATACCCACATTATTTTGCGCAAAGATTTTGTTAAGACCAACACTGGCTAACAGTAAAAACAGAAGCGTAAATTTTATTTTCATCTGTATATAATTTGATTTTTAAAGGTCAGATGGAATGTCCATGATATTCATTTTGACAGTTGTTTAAAGAATCATGGACATTTCATAGCATACAATTAGGTTCGAAAGATAATGGAATTTTTGTTCGGCTGTCACAAAATTAAGATGCAAATATAGAGCAGGAAGATGTATGGCTGATGGTTTCGGCTAAAATGATTTTGCGGCACCAGCCAACGTTTACCTCAAATTTTGCGTTTAGTAATGGCAGGTTTTCTTTTTTCCACTACATTCGCTACCCTTTTACCTGACACGTGAAAAAACTATTTTACATATCGCTGTTACTGGTTTCGTTCTTCACCACAAATGCTACGCATATTGTGGGGGGCTTTATTTCGTATACATATGTGCCGGGCACTGCTTCTACGTATCACATTACACTTACTGTTTACCGCGATTGTAACTCGCAAACTGTATTTGATGGTATGCCCGATGCCAATGGCATGATAGCAACTCCACACATTTTTGTTTACGACAACAGTGGTTTTTTGATAGAGACGATTGATTTACAAGCACCGAATATTACTACCATCGGGCCGCCTATTGATAATCCTTGTTTAGTGAATACGAGCGGTGTTTGTGTAGAACAGGGCGTGTATGAAATTACCCATGTTATGCAGAGTGCCAATCAGGGTTACACCTTAGCTTATGTTCGCTGCTGCAGAAATGGTTCTATTACCAACTTGTTTCTTCCGGGTGAGCAGGGCGGCACTTACTCTGCTTATGTTCCTCCAACTAATACCCTTTACAATAACAGCCCAACGTTCAATGAGTTTCCTCCCATTTTTATTTGTTTGAATGCTCCGCTAAAGTTTGACCATTCGGCTACTGATGCTGATGGTGATGTGTTGGTTTATTCCTTGTGCGCTCCTCAAATTGGAGGCTCTTCAACAGACCCTTCGCCTATAAGTCCACCGGGTCCGCCATTTGTTGAAGTGGATTGGGAAGCCGGTTATAGTGCAGCCAACCCGCTTGGGAATAATTCTTTGACCATTGATGCTAACACCGGTTTTTTAACCGGCACGCCTAATACCATCGGGCAATTTGTAGTGGGTATTTGTGTGAGTGAATACAGAAACGGTGTGTTGATTGCCACCTACGTTCGCGATTTTCAATTTAACGTTACGCAATGCAATATTCCTATTGCCAGTATTCCGAGTACCAGTATCAATCCTAATAACGGCAATGGAATATATACCACCAATTGCAGCGACCTGCATATTCAGTTTCAAAACAATTCTTACAATCCTCCGCCTACCAGTACGCCTTTAAACTACGAATGGGATTTTGGAGTAGCCGGAACAAACACCGATGTTTCTACACAGGCCATTCCTTTTTACGATTATCCTGATACCGGTAGTTATTTGGTGCGCTTAGTGGTAAGCAAAGGGCAAGGCACGCAGGTTTGCACCGATACTACCTATGCGTACGTATACATTTATCCTATTCATCAAACCGAGTTTACTACGGCTAACGTATGCCAAAGTGTTGCTGCCGGTTTTACCGACCAGAGTATTTCTACCGTAGGCACACTGAATGCGTGGAACTGGAATTTTGGAGACGGCAACACTTCTACACAAGCTAACCCTACTCACCAATATACTTCGCCCGGCACTTATAATGTAACACTTATTGGAGGAAACAACCTTGGGTGTATTGATACCGCTCAACACAGCATTACCATTTATCCATCACCGGTGGCGAATTTTACTACCGGTCCTACCTGTTTGAACCAACCGGTTGCCATTACCAATACCAGCACCGGTACCATTACTTCGCAGAATTGGAATTTGGGAAATGGAACTACCAGCACACAAGTGACCCCTGCGGTTACGTACACCGCTACCGGCAACTATACCATCATCTTAATTGTAACTACTGCCGATGGCTGCACCGATGCACAAACGCTGAACGTTACGGTGAACCCTTTACCGGTGGTGAATATTTCGAATGATACTACTATCTGTCCGTTTACTTCTTTGCAATTGTATTCGCATGGGGGGGTTAGTTATCAGTGGACACCGACTACCGGTTTGAATAATGCTTCCGGTGCTAACCCGGTGGCTACACCTCCACCGCCTAATGCTATTACTTATACGGTAAATGTGACTGATGCATCGCAGTGCGTAAACCGCGACAGTGTGCGCATTACCTTCTATCCTATTCCGCAGATTAATGCCGGTTTAGATACTTCGGTTTGTTTGAACCCCGGTAATTTTCACCCGAGTGTGCAGTTGAATGCTACCGGTGGGGTTAGTTATGTTTGGAGCCCTGCTGCCGGTTTAAGTTCTACTACGGTTGCTAACCCCACTTCTACTCCTTCTACCAACACTACTTATTTTGTTTTAGGCACAGACGCTAACGGCTGCAAACTCACCGATTCGGTTTCGGTATTTGTGCTTGACCCGAGTTTGAATGTGATTGCCAATACCTCGGTAGATATTTGCGAGCGCGACACTGCTTACATTACGGTTATTAATCAGGGGGCTTCTTCTTACAGTTGGAACCCAACCCAATATTTAACCGACCCGCTTTTACTTAGCCCCGGTTTCTTTCCGCCCGATACGGCTCTTTACATTATTACTATCTCCAACTACTGCTATACCAAAAACGATTCGGTGCTGATTCTTGTTCATCCGCTTCCGGCTTTGGGTTTAAATCCGCTGGACAGTATCTGTATTACAGAATCTATTCAACTGCAAGCCAACGATGCGCAAACCTATTTGTGGGATGCTGACGCAACGTTGAGTGCTACCAACATTGCCAACCCGGTGGCTACGCCAACTACTTCTACCCGATATTATGTAACCGGTACCAGTGCCTGGGGATGCGTGAACCGCGATTCTACTTTGATACTGGTTTATTTTCCTTCGCCTCTTACCATTGCTCCGCAGGTGGCGTATGTGTGTTTGGGCACACCGGTGCAGTTGAATGTAACCGGTGCGTATACTTATGCCTGGAATGCCGACGCTTCGCTTTCTTCAACCACTATTGCCAACCCGGTTGCCAATCCACTTGACACTACCACTTATTATGTAACCGGCACCAATATTCACAGTTGTGTAAGCTACGATACGGTTACGCTGAATGTGCAGTTTCCGGTTACGGCAGTTTGCGACCCGCTGTTTGACGGCTGTGCGGGCAGACCGGTTCAACTTCATGCTTCCGGTGGGTTTTATTATTTGTGGACACCGGCTACCGGTTTAAATAACCCGTATGTGAACGACCCGTTTGCCATGCCGGACACTACGACCAATTATGTGATAACTGTTTCAAATGATTGTTTCAGCGATTCGGCAATTACACAAGTTGTTGTTCATCCGCTGCCGGTGGTAGATGCCGGACAGGACACTACTATCTGGCGCGATACGCAGGCGCAGTTGCACGGCTTTACTACCGAAACCAATCATTTCTGGAATCCTTCAACCTGGCTCGATGACCCCTTCGATTTAAACACCAAAGCCCAGCCGCAGGAAACGCAGTGGTATGAGTTGATGGCCATTGACGCTTACGGTTGCCTCGGTATTGATTCTGTATTAGTAACGGTTGTTGCGTATACCGTTCTTGACATACCTACCGCGTTTTCGCCCGATGGAAACGGGGTGAACGATATCTTCCGCATTGCGCGTTACCTGAATATTGAAAAGCTGCTTGAGTTTGCCGTTTACAACCGCTGGGGCGAAAAGGTTTTTGCCACTACCGATATTCAGCAAGGCTGGGATGGCCGCCTGAACGGGCAGGACCAACCGCTGGGCGTTTACGTGTGGATGGTAAGTGCCAAAGGCAAGGACGATACCCGCATTACCCGCAAGGGGAATATTACCCTTGTTCGGTAGACGTTTACCCTCCATTCACGCCTGTATATCATCCAACTTCCTTCCGCTGAACGCTGTTTAGCCTTGTTTTCATTCAAAACACATCCGTTTTAGGCATTTATAAGGCTTTTTAATCAAACATGTGCCTTGTTTATGCAAAAAACACGTCTGTCGCACATCAAAACTCATTTGTCGCACATTAAAACACGTTTGTCGCACATCAAAACATGTTTGTCGCACATCAAAACATGTTTGTCGGCACTTGATTTTATAATATCAAATGCCGACAAACGAGAAATGAATGCCGACAAATAAGAATTGACATCCGACAAACGTGTTTTGACACCCGACAAACAAAAAAATTTCAGCGACAGACTTGATTTTTTAATCGACAGACCATATTTTTGCAAAAACACCTGAATATGGCAACAAAACGCAAAGCCACGCGCGAAAGACTTTACAGTATGGAGGATGCCGTTTTCTATGAACGCAGCCGCACTTTGGCCGAACTCTTTAAACACAAGCTTCCCGCATTTACCGCTTTCGACTTCAATTTAAACATGGCTTATCACGATGCCTGGGTAGCGCAGGCCGAACTTTGCGAAGCGCACGAGACCGATGAAACCGCCAATTACGAGTTGCAACAGCGCACCGCAGACATGGAAGAAGCCCGCAAAGCTTGTTTTGTGGCGGCCAATGGTTTACAGTATTATGTAGAAAAAGCCTTTCCGGACAATGCGCGCATTATGCAGGAGTTTGGTTTTACCGAGCGCAAACAGATACGCGCTAAATCTTTAAGCACTATCATGTGGATGGTTGTAATGATGGCCGTAGCCGATGATTACAATACCGAGCTTACAGCCGCAGGCATGCCCGCCTCTATTATAACCGACTTAGATAATGCCCAGTTAGCTCTCTTTCCGGCAGAATTTAAGCAAGAGCGTTTTAAGCGCACCATCATACGGCTACAGCGCGAGCGCATTGAAAAAGTGAATAAGCTTTACGGTTTTTACCAGCGCGTTCACAAGGCAGCGCAAGTTGTTTTTGGAGATAATGAAGTAGTAAGAGCCCAGTTTAATTTGCAGTAAAAAGCCAAATGCAAATAACCACTAAGGCACAAGAACTCAAGGGTTCACTAAGGTTTTCTTTGTGCTTCTCCGTGAACTTAGTGCCTTAGCGGTAAACCTGTTTCAGTACTTCCACCAGTAATAAAAAGTCTTTAGCCATTCGTTGTTGATGGCAATTAAACCGTCTTCGGTTTTCCACCACTCCAACTCATTAAAGCGCGAGCTTGCCGCACCGCGAATAATCAAATCAACTCCCTGCTCTTTCAGTTTTTTTCTAAACACATCATTCACTCTATAAGTATGTAGTTTCGAAGAAACGATGATGATGCGCGTAAAATGGTTTGTAGAGCAGTAATTGAAAATAATTTTCGCTTCCTCCTTAGTACTGGTACCGTTGCGAATCATTACAATCACCGAATCGGGAATACCTTGCTGTAAAAGATTGGCGCGCGCCATATCGCTTTCGAGCGTATCAATATCAAACACACATAACTCCGGCATAGCATTGCCACCGGTGCAGATAATTTTTGGTGCCCAGCCGTTATCAAAAAGTTTAGCGGCCAAGTTTCCTCTATCATATCCGCCACCGGAGAGAATAAAAATGGCATCAGCTTTTTGAAGTGAATCTTCTCGTATTAAAAACGTAGCAAACGAACGGAGTATAGGCGCACGGAAAAGATAAACTGCAGTACCAAGAAGAAATACGGAAAGAAGTAAAATGAAAATTTTACGCATGGTTTTAAAGTCCTCTCCTTCGGAGAGGATTTAGGAGAGGTGTCCGTTCAGCCAATTAGTAATGTATGCAAATACCTCACTTCTGTCCGGTTCCGGTTCGTTATGCAGCTCGTGATAAAAACCTTCCCAGAGTTTTAGCGTCACTAAATTCTTCGGGGCATTAGCAGCAAACTCTTTAGTGCCTTCGGGCGAAGTCAATCTATCTGCCATACCGTGCATCAACAACAAAGGAACTTTCAGTTCCGAAGCATGTTCAATATTCCATTTGCCGGCATTAAACATTCCGAAAAAAGTTCCGGCAGTAATCTTTCCGTGGTTGTGTACGTCCTCGGTGTACTTGCGCACTTCATTCCGGTCGCGCGAAATGGCTTCAGCATCAACCGGTGCGGTTTCGGTAAAGGCAGGATAAATATTCACCATCATTTTAGCCAGAAAAACTTTAAACGCAGGCGGTTCAAACGCCAGCTTCAACAGCGGACCGGTAGCAATAGCACCGGCAATATTCGGCTGACGCTTCAATAAATAATTCAGCACAATGCCTCCGCCCATACTGTGTCCCCACAAAAATTTCTTCACTCCCGGAAAGCGCGTTTCCGCTTCATCCAGAATTATTTTTACCGAATCAAGAAACGCGTCATAAGTGGGCGCATGTCCGCGTTTACCGGTAGTCTTTCCATGTCCGAACTCATCGTAAGTAAGCACGGCATAACCTGCCGCACAAAAGCGTTCAGCGGCATCGGCATAGCGGGTGCTGTGCTCATTAAAGCCATGCACAATGCAAACCACCCCTTTGGTTTGTGGCGGGTTCCATCCTTGCGCGCTGATTGTTTCTCCTTCCTGTTTCCAGGTCCATTCAAAATGATTCATATTCTTAAATGATTTAAGTGTTTTTCAAATGTAGAATTATCTTGCATAAAATTTTCTGAAATGAAACAGGTGTTACTATTCATTGGCATTCTTTTAATTAGTGCCATTCTTTATGTGGGCGGAATGATTTTGTTTGGAATCGTTACGAAATTCAAACCGGCACCGGCAGAAGATGTAGCAGTTGTAAATCCAAAATCCGAAATCCAAAATCCGAAATCACTTACCGATTCCACCTTCTCTTTTATCATTTGGAATGTAGGCTATGGTGGTTTAGGCAAAGAGGTAGACTTCTTTTACGATGGCGGCAAAATGGTGACTTCACCTAAAGAACATGTGCTGAAGAACAATGAAGGCATGAAGAAGTTTTTTGCAGATAATAAAGACATCGACTTTATCATGTTGCAGGAAGTTGACCGCAGCAGCAAACGCAGCTGGAAGATTGACCAGGCAGAGCAGTTTGCAAAAATATTACATGAACACAACTATGTGTTCACGCCAAACTATCAGGTGGAATTTCTGCCGTTTCCATTTACAAATCCAATTGGAAAAGTTTATGGAGGCTTGCAAACGCTTTCAAAATTCACACCGGTGGAATCAAAACGAATTGCCCTACCGGGCATTTCAGATTTCCCACGCAAACTATTTTATCTCGAACGTTGTTTGCTCATGCAGCGTTACAAATTGGCGAATGGAAAAGATTTGGTTGTCATCAACACGCACTTCGAAGCTTACGATGACGGCAGCGTAAAGAAAGAGCAAATGGCGTTGACCAAAAAGATTCTGGAAGAAGAATATGCCAAAGGAAACTATGTAGTGTTAGGTGGCGACTGGAATATTGCTCCGCCATCATTCAACGTTCACACCTGGGAGAAAGAACCGGAAGACGACCAATTATATTTAAAGAACAACGACCCGAACTATGTTACCGGTTGGAATTATGTTTATGATTCAACCACTGCCACTAACCGGAAGAACAAGTTTACTTTTGACCCGGCCAAAACATTCACTACAGTAATTGATTACTATTTCACATCTCCGAATATTGAAGTGGAAGAAGTCAAAGGAGTTAACATGGGTTTTGATTTCAGCGACCACCAACCGGTGAAAATGCGGGTGAAGTTGAAATAGAAAATTTCTCTCTGCCAATTCCGTTACTTTTCATCATTAGTCTTCTTTCATTAAGATGAAATTTTTGTTTTTTCTTTTCATTTCATTTTTGTTTTCAAGTGCCGAGGCGCAGAAAACAGATACCTTTTCTGTAAGAAGAGACATGGCGGGCTATAAAGGCAAAATTGCAATGGACACTTTTGTTCAGCAAACATTCCTTACCAATAAAACAGAAACATTTAACCGTATCGTTTACAGAACGGGCATAAAAATAACCAGCCCGAATACACTCATCTATTTTAAAGCAACGCAAAGCATTCTTGATTCGCTGGGCGTGTTAGAAGATAAAAACGCAAGCGTAGGCGAATACCGGAAAGTGCCTTGCGTTCAAAAAAACGACTCTGTCTTTTTCTTAATTAAATACCGGCTACCCTCTATGCGAAACAGAGGCAGTATGGTTGAAGTAACAAAAGCATACAGCGGCACAAAAGGAACCAACACAATTTTAATGGAGATAAACACCGTTGCCAATAGTGGCGAAGTACCGCCCAAAAACGAAAAGGAAGTCTTTACTTTATTTAAAGAAGATCTGCTGATAACGAGGCGAAGGAGATAAACTCAAATCACAAACTCAATCTCCTTAAACCCAAACCGCGATTCTTTGCCGTTGCAATGCAGAATTAGTTTGCCGTCTTTCGCCACACCGTTTATTTCTCCTCGTAAAATCTGCTCGCCTTTTTTAAACTCATGCGTTTGCTGATAACGATAAAGCGCAACGGTATATCCCTTATCTAAAAAATTGAAATGCAGTTGTCGCAGTTGCAAATAATACTTTTCTATAAACACACTCAATCCTTCAATCAAATTCGAAAGCTTGAAATTGAAATTTGAAATTTGCAAAAGCGAAACCGGATTCGGCAACGCTTCATCAAACTCCTCCTGATTTACATTAATGCCGATACCGACCACCGAAGACGAAATTCGACTACCGTTAATCGTATTCTCAATTAAAATTCCTCCAAGCTTTTTATCGTGCCAGTAAATATCGTTGGGCCATTTAATTTTTATTTCATCGGGCAATACGCTCTCACAAAAATCTTTCACGGCTAAACTGATAGCCATGTTCAGATAAAACTGTTTATCCGCATCTAAAAAATCAGGATAGAGAATAAAACTAAGAGTGAGATTTTTTCCAGCTTCGGTTTTCCACGCATTTCCCATTTGGCCTCTGCCGGTATGCTGCTCGTGCGCAAAGATGATGGTTCCCTCAAGAGGTTTCTCTTTCGCAAGCAATTCTTTCGCGTAATTATTTGTTGAATCAACCGATTCAAGTTCAACTATGTTTTTCCCTATGAAAAGTGTATCCATTCTGTTTGCGAAAACTAATTACTTTTGAGAAGTATTACGCATGTATTTTATCAACAAAATTTGAAGTTTGGCGAAAAAGAAAACTGGGACAGAAAGTTTGAAGAAGCTGGTGGTGGAGGCAATTTTAAATAAGAAAGGACGCGAAGTTGTATCTCTTGACCTTCGGAAAATAAATGATGCTGCGGCTGATTATTTCATTATCACGCATGGCGATTCAAGCACTCAGGTAAAAGCAATTTTCGACAGCATAGTATATGAGGCAGGCGAAAAAGGATTGCAGCCTTATCACAGCGAAGGCGGCAAAAATTCAGAATGGATTATTGTTGATTTTGTAGATGTGGTGGTGCATATTTTTCACCGCGACAAAAGAGACTTTTACGACCTCGAAGATTTATGGAGCGATGGAAAGCTTACGAAGCATTCTGATGGTTGAACAAAATTTAACTTACAATAAATAAAAAGCCGAATCGTCTCAAAGGGGACATTTGATAAACGAGTAACATGGAAACGCAAAACAGCAACGAAAACAAGAATCAGCAGGGAGAAGAATCGAAAGAAAAGAAACGCTCAGCTAAAAATATTTTGGATGACGGACCTAAGTTTAATTACTTCTGGGTGTATGCCATCATTTTTGTATTTGTAGTTATCTCTTTCAACATGTCGCTTTTTGGAGAGAACGTGCAGAAGAGTAACATGAACGATTTGCGCACCATGTTAACGGATAAAGACGTTGACAAAGTAGTTATAGTAAACGAAAAACTGGCGGAGGTTTATCTAAAAGATTCTTCGCTCAATAAAGCAAAATATAAGAAGATTGCAAAGACCAGATTTGGCTCTGCAAACAAAGGACCTCATTACAGTCTCACCGTTCCATCAAACGATGCTTTCGATAAATTCTCTACAGAATTTTATAAAGACAAACCGGAATTCTCCCCAGTGAATGTTGAATACGAATTGCGTCAGGACTGGTGGAGAGATATTGTGCCTTGGCTGTTGCCGCTTCTTTTAATTGCCGGTCTATGGATTTTCATGTTGCGCAAATCGGGTGGTGGAATTGGCGGACCCGGTGGCAATATTTTCAATATCGGAAAATCTAAAGCTATTCTGTTTGATAAGGATGAAAAAATAAACATCACGTTTGATGATGTTGCCGGGTTGGATGAAGCAAAAGTGGAAGTGCATGAGATTGTCAACTTCTTAAAGAATCCGAAAAAATATACAGCACTGGGCGGAAAAATTCCGAAAGGCGCATTACTGATTGGTCCACCGGGAACCGGTAAGACTTTGATTGCAAAAGCAATGGCAGGCGAAGCTCAGGTTCCATTCTTCTCTATCTCCGGTTCCGATTTCGTAGAAATGTTTGTGGGCGTTGGCGCATCACGCGTTCGCGATCTATTTCGCCAGGCGAGAGAGAAAGCACCGTGCATTATTTTCATTGATGAAATTGATGCCATCGGTCGCGCGCGTGGAAAAAATTTAGTGAATGGAAATGATGAGCGCGAAAACACCTTGAACCAGTTGCTAGTGGAGATGGATGGTTTCAGTTCAGAGAAAGGTGTAATCATGATTGCTGCTACCAACCGACCGGATGTGTTGGACACAGCACTTCTTCGCCCAGGAAGATTTGATCGTCAAATTTCTATTGACAAACCAGACTTAAAAGGCAGAGAGCAAATTTTTAAAGTGCATTCGAAAACCATCAAACTAAGTCCAGCAGTTGACGTTCACAAACTTGCCGCCCTTACTCCGGGCTTTGTTGGTGCCGATATTGCAAATATTTGCAACGAAGCCGCGTTGATTGCCGCACGCAATGACAAAACCGAAATTGATATGCAGGATTTCAACGATGCTGTTGACCGCGCTATCGGTGGTTTAGAAAAGAAGAACAAACTCATTTCACCGGAAGAGAAAAAAATTATTGCTTACCACGAAGCCGGTCACGCCATTTGCGGATGGTTCTTGGAATATGCTCATCCGTTATTAAAAGTTTCAATTATACCGCGCGGTGTTGCAGCACTTGGATACGCGCAATATTTGCCGAAAGAAAAATACATCGAGCGAGAAAACGAAATGCTTGACCGTATGTGTATGACACTGGGTGGTCGTGCAGCAGAACGAATTGTATTTGATGAAATTTCAACCGGTGCTCAAAACGATTTAGATCAGGTAACACGAGTTGCGTATGCGATGGTTTCCATTTTTGGTATGAATGAAAAAGTAGGAAACGTTTCGTTCTACGATATGCAAAATCAAAACACATTCAACAAACCTTTCAGTGAAGAAACTGCGAAGATGATTGATGTGGAATCGCGCAAAATTATTGAAGACCAATATGTACGTGCACAAAATCTACTTCGTGAAAAAAGAAAAGAACTGGATATGCTTGCGAGTTTGTTATTGGAAAAAGAAGTTCTTTTCAAAGACGACTTAGAAAGACTAATCGGAAAACGTCCATACGAAACACCGGATGTGTTTGATACAGAAGTTCTAACCGTGTCTAAAAACACGGACGCTGATACTCCTTCTGTTGAGAATACTCCTGCATAAAACTTTCATTCGCATAGTGGCTGGCTAACTTTGAGTTCGATATAAAAATTATCGAAACCAACCCTGACCCCTATGCTTACAGAAGAAACCGGAACCGGATTTTTCGCGAAAATGAAAAGTGTGTTTGTTAACTCCGAAAAATCGACTCAGGAAGAAACGAGCACAGAAGCTGTTACTATCGCAGAACTTACCTACGAATCGAACATCCAAACCACCAATGAAGAACCTGCAGAAACTACAACTCCGGCACCGGTGTTTACCTACACCTCGCGCGTTAGTGATGAAAGTGTAACTGAAAAAGAAATTTCTCTTCGCACAGTTGAAGTAACTGCTCCGTCATATACATTGCCTACAGAAAAGGATTTGGACATTCGCTTTGCTACAAAATTTATTCAGGCAAACGGAAAATTTATTTTCTGCGAGAATGTAAAAGAAGCTATTGAAGGATTGCGCATGTTGAAGGCTGAAAGAAACTGGTCACATATTTTTTGCTGGGAGAATGAAGTGAAAGATGCTTTCTGCGAAAATAATTTTCAGAAAGGTTCAATCGGTTATACTATCGAAAACTCAGATGCGGCTGTTTCGCTTTGCGAAAGTTTGATTGCTGAAGAGGGAACTATCATATTAAATCCTAAACAAGCATCGCGCAGAAGATTGCACTGCTTTCCGAAAACGCATATCATCATTACAGATATTGCTCATCTTGCAGTGAGCGAAGCAGAAGGATTAGAAAAATTCTACGCGTTGAATAAAGGCGAACTTCCAAGTATCATCAAGTTGGGCTCATGTAATAACGGGCACTTCTACGATAAGCAACGTTTGATTCTGAATGCTGAAGGCACGGAAGATGTTTACGTGTTTTTAGTAGACCAGATTATTCCACCGTCTTTGCGTCCGTAACTCTCCATCAATAATTCTATTTTTAGCCCGATGGCATTTTCGGGGAAAATTTATTTCGCTTCTGATTTACACTTAGGCACACCTGATGTAAAATCGAGTGCGGCACGCGAAAAATTATTTGTGCAATGGCTCGATGAAATTAAAGCTGATGCTGCAGAAATTTTCATCATTGGCGATATCTTCGATTTCTGGCACGAATACAAAACCGTAATACCCAAAGGATTTGTTCGCATACAAGGAAAAATTGCAGAATTGTGCGATGCAGGCATACCGGTTCACATTTTTACCGGCAATCATGACTTGTGGATGTTCGGTTATTTTGAGCAAGAGTTAGGAGCTAAAGTTTACACTCAACCAACGCAACGCGAGTTCAACGGCAAGAAATTTTTTATCGGGCATGGCGATGGCTTAGGGCCCGGTGACCACGGTTACAAATTCATTAAGAAAGTTTTCTCCAATACGCTTTGCCAATTTTTGTTTCGCTGGTTACATCCGGATATTGGCGCACGTGTAGCCAGCTATTTTTCGTACGAAAGCAGATTTGGCAATGAAGGAAAACGAAAGGCAGCTGAGGAATATCAGACCAATGAAGAAAAAGAATGGTTGGTTCAATTTTGCCACGAGACCTTAAAGAACGAGCATTTCGATTTTTTTGTTTTCGGTCACCGTCATTTACCTCTTGATGTTCAACTAAATGAGAAAAGTCGCTACATCAACACCGGAGATTGGCTCGATTATTATAGCTATGCTGTGTTTGATGGAGAGAAAATGGAATTGAAATACTTTAAGAAATGAAAAATCAAAGACCAAAAATCAAAGTTCAAAGTTCAAAGAAGATTATTCTTTGCTTTTTGCTCTTTGCCCTTTGCTCTTTGTCACCTTCATTCACACTCATCAATTCTTACGAAACAAAAGCAAACAACATTGCTATTGACAACTTCGGAAGTTTTTATGCTGCGTCTAATAATTCAGTAATGAAGTTTTCATCGGATGGGAAATTTCTTTTCCGTTATGAAGAATTCAAGTATGGCAAAATTGGAATGGTGGACGTAAACAATCCGATGAAACTATTGGTCTTCTATCCAGATTTTATGACGATAATGACGATGGATAGATTTCTCGCCCCCATCAATACCTATAACTTTTTCGAACTCGGTTACCAAAACATTTCTGCTGTTGCCTCCTCTACTGATGGGCGAATTTGGTTTTACGATAACATAGAATTCAAACTAAAAAAGATTGACGAAGGCGGAAAGATTTTTCGTGAAAGTCAGGCACTAAACGTAGTATTGGAGCAAGCCCCCAATCCAAACTTTATGATGGAGCGCGACAACAAAGTTTATATGAACGACCCGAACATCGGGATTCTTGTCTTCGATATTTTCGGCAGCTACGAAAAAACAATTCCGCTTAAAGGCTTAAGCAAGTTTCAAATTTTACAAGACCAGGTAATTTATTTTGACAATCATCAGTTAAACGCTTACAACTCTTTCACGCTTGAATTAAAATCACTTTCCCTTCCCGACACCAGCGATGTTTCGTTAGCAGTAATCGAAAAAGACCGCTTAGGCATAATGAAAAAAGAGAAAATAGATTTCTACAAATATTAGCGCGCCTCCTCTCTCCTCAATTCAATTATTTTAGCGCGCTCAAAAAAAATCAAAGTAGATGTTCAGTCAGTTAGAAAATATAAAAGGCAAGTTTATTGAAGTAGGCAAAACGCTCAGCGACCCCGCAACGATGAGCGATATGAAACGCTTTACTCAACTAAATAAAGAGTATCGCGATTTAGAGAAGGTGGTGAAAGTGTATGACGATTACCGCAACGTGTTGAGCAACATTGAAACGAACAAGGAAATTATTTCTACTGAAACAGATGAAGAGTTTCGCGATTTGGCGAAGAATGATTTAGCCACACTTGAGGTTGAAAAAGAAAAGCTGGAAAACGATTTGAAATCACTGCTGGTTCCTAAAGAGCCTGAAGATGAAAGAAACGTATTTATGGAAATTCGTGCAGGCACCGGTGGCGATGAAGCAAGTATTTTTGCCGGTGACCTGATGCGCATGTATACGCGCTATTGCGAAACGCTTGGCTGGAAAGTGACCGTTGCTAATGCCAGCGAGGGAAGTGCAGGCGGCTACAAAGAAATTGTATTGGAAGTAACCGGTGAGAATGTTTACGGCAAATTAAAGTTTGAAAGCGGTGTCCATCGTGTTCAGCGTATTCCATTAACCGAGGCGAAAGGGCGTGTTCACACTTCGGCAGTTACTGTTGCGGTATTGCCTGAAGCCGATGAAGTGGAAGTGTATATCAATCCCGCAGATATACGGCTGGATGTGTTCCGCGCATCCGGTGCCGGTGGACAGCACGTAAACAGAACGGAGAGTGCCGTGCGTTTAACACACGTTCCAACTAATACAGTAGTGGAATGTCAACAGGAACGTTCGCAGCATAAAAACCGCGAACATGCCATGAAAATGCTGAAGACAAAAATTTATGAAACAGCCGTGCGCAAACACGAAGATGAAATTGCAGCGCGAAGAAAGACTTTGGTAAGTACTGGTGACCGTTCAGCAAAAATCCGAACTTATAATTATCCGCAGGGAAGAATTACTGACCACCGTATCAATCTTTCGATTTATAACCTCGCGGTATTTATGGACGGCAACATCAGCGAAATGATTGATGCACTTGCCGTAGCCGAGCAAAGCGAGAAATTGAAAGAAGGGGGAGTGGCGTTTTAATTTCCATTTTCAACATTGACGACTCTTTTCTATTTCATCAATTCGTTTACATTAGCAGTAACCATTCAATAAACCAGTTTGGATTTAAGCGCAATCTTTGCCATGAAGTTCGAGATAATGCTCACCGCAATCATCTTCATTCTTCTTTTTCTGAAAATTGACGGACGCGCCCTCAACACTTCTCTTCTTCGTCTTACTAATATTTTACTTCTTGTAAATGTGGTTACCGGATTTTTCGGAAACGAAGAGTTCAATCTTTTTGGCGATTCGTTCCGCACCAATCATCTGTTGGCTTTAGAAAAAAACATCCTGAACCTTGCCGTGCTGATCATTTCGCTCACGAGTTACGAATGGCTGAAGAATCATAAACACTTGCCGGAGTTTTTTATCCTCTTGTTTTCGAGTTTACTCGGTCTGTTTTTTATGATGAGTAGCGGTAACCTGTTGATGTTTTATCTCGGACTTGAACTTTCCACAATTCCACTCGCCGCACTTTGCAATTTCGATTTAGATAAAAAGGTTTCGAGCGAAGCCGCGATGAAAATGATTATGTCATCTGCCTTTTCGTCTGCCATTTTATTGTTTGGTATTTCGATGATGTACGGCACAACCGGCACTATCAGCTTTTCAGAAATACCAATGGCATTAGTTGGAAGCCAATTGCAAACGCTTGCTTTTATTCTACTCTTCACCGGTTTTGCATTTAAACTTTCTGTAGTTCCTTTTCATTTATGGACCGCTGATGTATATGAAGGTTCTCCAATTGCAGTAACTGCTTTTCTATCGGTAGTTTCAAAAGGAGCGATGAGTTTTGTTTTCATTACTGTGCTTTACAAAACATTTGCTCCGCTGGCACAAACATGGTATTACGCGCTTGCAGTTTCTGCGGCTGTTACTATGATTGTCGGAAATCTGTTTGCTCTTCGCCAACAAAACCTGAAACGCTTTTTTGCTTTTTCATCTATTGCGCAAGTAGGTTATTTGCTGATTGGAATTTCTTCTGCTTCGCAAATTGGTGTGGCAAGTGTGGTTTACTTCATATTGATTTATGTCTTCAGCAACCTTGCAGCATTTGGAGTTATCAGCATTATTTCTTCCCGCACCGGTAAAGAAACCGTAAACGATTACAAGGGACTTTACAAATCGAACCCAACGCTTGCATTGATTATGGCACTCGCACTTTTTTCGTTAGCGGGCATTCCGCCAACCGCAGGTTTCTTTGGAAAATTATTTCTGCTCACTACCGGTGCATCTATAGGCACCTGGTGGCTGATTATTATCGCTGCGCTTAACATGGTTATTTCACTTTACTATTATTTGAGAATCATCCGAGCCATGTTTGTAGATGAAAGCAGCGAGCCGCTTCCAAAATTTTCTATTCAAACTTCGGTGCTTGCTGCACTGGCAGTTTGTGTAATCGGAATTCTTGTTATTGGATTTTTGAGCAGAACGTTTGATGTCATCTTTAACCTTGCGGCTAACCTTTAAGTATGGCAATCAATCAGAATCATCCATTTGAAGAAATTGACGGAGTGCGTTGTGCGGTAGTTGAAAAAAATTGCAAACCCGAGCGCGTTGAATTCTTGAAATGGTTGCTGGAAGGAAATGGCTATACCGTTGTAGTAATTGCTTCGCCACCGTCAAAAGTTGCAGCACCTGCGGCACCGAAGGTTGAACCAAATGCAGAAGGTGTAGTTGCACCACCGGTGGCAGAAACTCCTCCGCCACCACCACCGCCTTCAACATTTACGGTTGCGGTTACACAAAACGAATTCAACGTAACCAATGCTATTTACGGAAGATTACTGCGAACTAATGATGGGCATGTTGTAACCATGAAATACTGGAAGCAGGAAGATGCGGTAAGTGACGATTACACCCCATACTTTGCAAAGACGTGGAGGTAGTTTTACAACGTCTCGAAATATTCTACAATTTTTTTCTTCAGCAATTCATCTTGGTCTTTTAAAACAAGCTTTGGGATATTCTCCACCACTTCATATTCAGGCCAGCCCTCTTCATCGTTGCCGATAAAATTGAAATAACCTTCGCTGCTGAAAAGTTTACAAACTGCTACATGCATTAAATCCTGCTTTTCTTCTTTCTCCCATTTCTCTTTTACAACACCCACTTCGTTCATGCCAATTAAAAACAGCATGGCATTAATATCCGGTCGCTGACCAAATTCATTTTTCACACGATTGCGCACTTCGTACCAGCGCAGCGCAAAGCTTTTTTCGTCTTCGTTTTTATGTTCGTTCAGCAGCGGCATCAGTGACTTTTAATTTTCAGTTTCGGATTCAGCACAAAATCATCTGCATCGTTTAAGAAAGGAAGTTGCTCTCTTACTTTCTTAAACTCTTCATAATTCAATTCAATCGTAGCAACATCTTCTTCATGTTCTTTATAGTAAAGTGTTTTTCCTAAAGCGTCTATCGCCATCGAATCACCGGTGTGAGAAATATTCTTCTCATCAACGCCTACGCGGTTTACACCAATAACATACGCTTGATTTTCTATGGCACGAGCAGGCAACAGAGTCTTCCATGCTACATTTCTTCTTTCGGGCCAGTTGGCAACATAGAGCAAAATGTCATACTCTGCATTATGATTCCTCGCCCAAACCGGGAAGCGCAAATCGTAACAAATCAACGGGCAGATTTTCCATCCGTTTAATTCAACAATCAATCTTTCCTCTCCTGCAGTAAAAAATTTTGGTTCATCGCTTATGCAGAAGAGGTGACGTTTATCGTAAGTCAGAAACTCGCCATCCGGTTGCATCCAAACTAAACGATTGTAAAATCTCCCGTCATCGTTAATCATTAAACTACCGCATACAACACAACCTTTTTCATTCGCAAATTTTCGCATCCACTCAACAGCACTTCCATCCATTGCTTCCGCAAATTTCGGATTCATGCTAAAGCCGGTGGTAAAGGTTTCGGGCAGCACAATCAAATCTGTTTCGGCAATCGCGTTTATCTTCTCCGAAAACATTTCCAGATTGGCTGAAATATTTTCCCAGTGCAGGTTAGATTGAATAAGAGTAACGCGAAGGTTCTTCATGCGGTGGTGAAGATACTACATCAAAGATATTTTCTCAGCCGCACGTTTCAGGGTCTCTTCCTCTTTGGCAAAACAAAAGCGGATAATGCTGCTGTCGTTGTTATGACGATAGAAAACCGAAACCGGAATAGCAGCTACGCCTTTCTCTTTAGTCATGCGTTTTACAAATTCCAAATCGCGCTCGTCAGAAATTTTACTGTATGAAACCAACTGAAAGTAAGTGCCTTCGCATTTCAATAAATTGAAGCGCGATGACTGAATAGCTCTGCGGAAATAATCACGCTTTTGCTGATAGAAAGAATTGAGTTCAAGATAAAGTTCTTCGCGCCTTATAATTTCAGCAAATGCTACCTGTGCAACAGAACTTACACTAAACACATTAAACTGATGCACCTTGCGGAATTCATTCATCAGGTTTTTAGGAGCAATGCAGTAACCTACTTTCCAACCGGTGGTGTGATAGGTCTTCCCAAAACTACCAATTACAAAACTGCGCTCGGCAAGTTTCGGATAGCGCAACACACTTTCGTGTTTTGCTCCATCAAAAATTATATGCTCGTAAACTTCATCGCTGATAATAATAATATCGCTGCCCTTGGTCAGCTTCTCTAACTCCGCCATATCTGCGGGCTTTAAAGTAGTACCCGATGGATTATGTGGCGTGTTGATGATAATCATCTTCGTGCGCTGGTTAATCAGCCGCTTCACTTTCTGCCAGTCAACTTTATAGTCCGGTGATTCTAAATCGTAGAAGATAGCCTTGCCACCGGTAAGTTCAACAGCCGGTGCATAGCTGTCGTAAGCAGGTGCAAACAAAATCACTTCATCATCTTCGCGAATAACTGAAAGGATGGCGGTGAAAATCGCCTGTGTTCCTCCGGCAGTAACCGTCACTTCCGTGTCAGCATCCACATTTGTTCCGTAGAGCGATTCTGCCTTCTCTGCAATTCGTTCGCGCAACGGCAGATAGCCCGCCATCGGAGCATACTGATTAAAGTTGCTCTTCATTGCCTTCTCTACTTCTTCTACCAAAACAGGATGAGGATTAAAATCAGGAAAGCCCTGCGAAAGATTTATCGCATTATGCTCCTTCGCCAGTGCACTCATTACCGTAAAAATGGTAGTGCCTGTGTTGGGGAGTTTGGAATTAATGGAAGAAGGAAAGTTCATGATTGGCTAATTAGCAGATTAGCAAATTAGCATATGTTGAATTCAATCAAGTCATTCGCTAATCTGCTAATTATCTCATTAAAGGTATTTATCAAAGTCTGCAACTTTCAAATCAACCGTTATCTGCTTTATCTCCTGCTCTTTGCTTTTTTCGCATACGAGCAACACATCACCGGTGTCTATTACACAATAGCCACTTAAGCCTTGCAGAACCACCAGTTTATCTTTCGGCACCATAATCATGTTGTTGGCTGAATCGTAAATTTTTACGTTTTCTCCTGCTACCGCATTGCCAAGGTAATCGTGATGATATACTTCGTAAAGCGAATCCCACGAGCCGATATCGCTCCAACCGAATTGTGCGGGAATGGTGTAAACGTTATCTGCCTTCTCCATCACACCATAGTCAATCGAAATATTTGTGCACTGCGAATAGGCTTCCTGCAAAAACTTTGCCTCGCCTTTTGTATCGTAAAATTTATTGCCCTCGCGGAAAGCTTCTGCAACTTCAGGCAAATGTTTAACCACTGCGCGTAAAAGTGTTTTTGCTTTCCAAACAAACATTCCGCTGTTCCAAAGAAAATCTCCGCTCTTTAAAAAAGTGCGGGCAATTTCGTGCGTGGGTTTTTCGGTGAAGGTTTTTACCTGAAAGAAATCGCCATGGGCTTTATCGTCCTGGTATTGAATGTAGCCGTAACCCGTAGAAGGCTTGGTTGGCTTTACGCCAATGGTAACTAAATAAGTATTGTCGGCAACAAAATCAATGCACTTAGCCACTACATCAAGAAACTTCTGCTCCTCTAATATAAGGTGGTCGCTGGCGGCAACTATGATGGTGGCATTTTTATCGCGCGCGTAGATTTTATCGCAGGCGTAAGTGATGCAGGGCGCGGTGTTTCTGCGCATGGGTTCTTTCAGAATTTGCCCGTCACTCATGTTTGGCAACTGCTCTTTTACCAATTGCTGATAAGCATCGGCAGTTACTATGTAGATGTTTTCGGCAGGGATGATTTTAAGGAACCTGTCGTAAGTCATTTGCAGCAGGGTTTTGCCTGTTCCGAGGATATCGAGAAATTGCTTGGGTTTGGCGGTGCGGCTTTCGGGCCAAAAACGACTTCCAATTCCACCCGCCATTATTGCAACGTATGTGTTGCTCATTTGTGCATTATTTTAAGAGGGCGCAAATGTAATTATTCAGAGGACGGGACAAAATAACCCCCGACCACTAAAGGGGAGGAACAGCCGAATACAAAATATAAGCGAACAGACATGAGAAATAAATGGAGAGTAATTGAATTGTATAAGGCAGTAGGAAATAATGTTAAGACCGCAACGATTTAAGGCAAGGCGAATTAGAATTATTGAAAGATAGATGTTATTTTTGGGTATAAAGATGATGATTAGTGATGTGTAGCTACTAATTATGAGAAGACCGAAGCTGATTACTGGAAGACGGAAGATAATTATTGGATGACCGAAGCCGATTATTGGAAGGCAGAAGATAATTATTGACAGGCGGAAGCCGCTTATGATAAGACCGAAAGGGGGTATAAGCAGGTAAATTTGTTGTTTTGATTGAAAAATGTTGATTTTTGGATGGAATATGGGTGATTATGGAGTAGATATTTACCACTGAGAACAAATTATTAAACACATAGGCACATAGAACACAATAGAGAACAGCCAATACAAAAGCTATTTATTGTAAGAAATTGCATAGAGGGTAATAGGTGTATGGATACGGAAAATCATTTAATAATAAAATACAGTTTATGAAGAAGCTTACAAAGGAGGAGGCGAGCAAGTTTGTTTTGAAGCGCGGGAGTAGCTCGGTGGCGAGGACTGCTGTGATGCATTTGCAGCCGGGGGAAATTTTGCTGATTGAGAAAGCCGATTGGCAGCAGAAAAACGGACCGGGGCAGATGTTGAGCCGGGTTACGAAGGCAACCGGTAGGGAGTTTAAGTTAGAAACGGTGGCGACCGGTGAGGGTTGGATTGTGGAGAGATTGAAGTGAATGTGGAATGTTGAGTGCGGAATTGAAACAGGTGTACTCGATAGAATAGTTGTTGGTGACTTATCGCAGAGCCGATACTAAAACACCAACAACGGCAAAAGCCCGGCTCGTTTGCCTGGCTACATTCTTGCGCCAGCTGGCGCGACAGGTTCCTCGCTTTGCACAGATTTGGTTTTGTCATAGAATGCCGAAACATCAAAGCCCCATTTTCTTCGCAAGTACTTCGCAGTAGCCATTCTCCCAGTGTCCTTTAAAAACCTCTCCATCCTTAAACACATAAATGCCATCTCCATCTTGTTCATCATTTTTCCAAGGCCCTTCATAGTAGCTGCCGTCTGCCCAATCGTATTTGCCAAATCCGTCCATTTTGTCGTTTTTCCATTCGCCTGTATACTTATTGTTAGTGTATTTGTCAACCTCTGCTTTGCCCCAGAACTTTGTTCCATAACCATGCATTAATCCGTCTTTCCATTCTCCATCGTAATACCTGCCGGGAAATTTAGATTTCTCGCCCCAAGTGGCAAGCCCTTTGCCATTTGGTTTTCCTTTGACCCAATTGCCAACATATTTAGAATCTTCGCTTTCATCATAGTAAGTTCCTTTACCCCAATATACTCCCCGCTTAAATTCGCCTTCATAGCTATCTCCGGAAAACTCAGATGTTTTTCCAAATAATTGGTAGCAGTTGCCCTCCAGTTTTCCATCTTTCCAAGTTCCCTTTTCTAAACCTTGGTCAAAATAAATTTTTATGCCGTTGCCATTTTTGCAATCGCCTTGAACACAAGCAGACGGGGCAACCGGATGAAATTGTTTCCAGACTATTATGCTGCCGAAATACCCAAGTACGGTTAAGAAAAGCCAATGAACAATTATGGCACCACCGGTAACTGAGACTCTGCTAAAACTTAGCAGCGATATTATGACACCGATGGAGAATGGAATTAATACCGTAAGCAATACTAAAACCAGAAGAAAAATAAATACTAATAACGCTGCACTGCCTATTCCCCTGCTTTCATCTGAGGATATAAAAGATACCATCATGCCCACAAATAGTATGGCGTAAACAAAATATGGAATACCAAGTAAAATCTTTTGCCGCTTAGTCACAGGTATTGAAAATAAAAAAACTGCGTAAGCGTGGGGTTAGTTGTAACAGGCGCATTGAAAGCATACTCTCACTCCTTCTTCTTCCCCAACCTCTCCTTAATCTCATCGGGTGTAAGACCTTTAAGTATTTTATCCAAATGCAATTCTTCGTGAATGGCTATCACTCAACTCCGTTGAGTTAAAGGTGAGCAAAAAACAAATTACGAATTGTGCGGAGGGGCGTTTCATGCTTTTGTACGCTTCAACGCCTCCATTTTACGCTTCAATTGCCTTTTTCCGTTTTTTAACAGAAACAATACAATGTTTTCCACAATAGTTCGTTTGAGCTTTTATATATTTGTTGCGAAAATTCGCTGAATGTGATTTTTCGCAGTGTAGCAAGAAAAAGGCAGTTGAGCAGATTAACAAATTATTAGCAGTCATTATCAGTATTTTATAATCATTTAAATAAAAAGGATGTCGGTATGAAAACAAAAACCATTCTTACGCTTAGCGTAGGCTTCCTGTTGAGCCTTGTGTGTGGAAATCTTTCTGCGCAAAACACATTAACAGCAGGCAACACCAATTTAACCGCGGGTCCCCAAGCGGTTACTAACCACGCCATTACTAACCCCGATGTGTTAGTGATTACCGGAAAAATTGTTGACGCGGTCACGAAACTTCCGGTTGCTAATGCCAAGATTAACTTCGATAAATTCGGTGATGAACTGTTGCAGGCAAGCATTGATGACAAAGGCAACTACGCACTGGCATTAAACAAGAAAGAATTGGGCGAGCCTATCCGCGTAATTTTTAAGATAGCCGGTTACAAGCGTTATGTTATCAAGAGCTTCGACAAAAAAGAAACGTATGTAGACGCTGATATTTTTCTGCAACCTATGGACAGCGAAGAAAAAAGCAGTGCCGATGTAAAATACATTATGAACGATAATCCGTTCAGTTCGCTGGTGATTCAAATGCAATAAACTTAATAGGGTTAACAATTGGTGTAAGTCCGCTTCAGTAAAATGGAGCGGATTTTTTTATTTCATTGCCACAGATTCACAGATTTAAAAAAACACTTTGCATTTAATCTGTGAATCTGTGGCAAAAAGTATTCATCTAATTTTATTTTCGAAGCATGAGCGAACTCAAAGTAATTTCGTACAACGTAAACGGAGTGCGTGCCGCACTTAAAAAAGGATTAGCCGACTGGCTGAAACAAATTAACCCTGATGTAGTTTGCCTGCAGGAAATAAAAGTAGCCCGCGAAGATTTTGACCCCAAGCCTTTTGAAGCACTCGGCTATCACACCTATATTTTTCCGGCAGTTAAGAAAGGATACAGCGGTGTTGCCGTATTGTCGAAAACAAAACCCGATAAAGTAAGTGAGGGCTGCGGCATAAAAATGTATGACGATGAAGGAAGAAACCTAGCCATCGAACTGGGTGAATTAAGTATTATGAGTTCGTATTTCCCCAGCGGCACCACCGGTGACGTGCGGCAGGGAGTGAAGATGAATTACTTGGCAGATTTTTTCAAGTTCATACATGATGTGGAGAAGAAAAAAGGCAAGTTGATTGTTTGTGGCGACTATAATATCTGTCACAAGCCTATTGATATTCATAATCCTATTTCGAATAAAGACACCTCCGGCTTTAAACCCGAAGAGCGCGAGTGGATGGAAAAATATTTCGAGTCGGGCTTTATAGATACGTTCCGTCATTTTAATAAAGAGCCTCATCAATACTCGTGGTGGAGCACCCGGTTTAACTCGCGCGCTAACAACAAAGGCTGGCGCATTGATTACATAGCCGCCACAAAAAATCTGGAAAAAAATTTAGTGGAGTCGCGCATGTTTCAGGATGCAGTGCACAGCGACCACTGTCCGGTGTATACCAAGTTTAAATTTTAACCGCACATGAATAACCGGAACCGGATTTTTCTCATCACGCTTTCCTTTGCCGTTGTTGCGTTTTCCCTTTTCATGCTTTCGGTGGTGTTTGGCTGGTTTGGTCCTGCTACCGATGTAGGCGGAGCGTTTTGCGAAGCTGCGCGACCCGGCTTAATCAAGCAACCGGCTAACACATGGAGCAATCTCGGTTTTATTTTTGCCGGTCTGCTCATGGCCTGGCAATTATCAAAGGGAACATTCCACAAAAACCAGAACCGGTTCACGCAAAGTAATTTTACGGCTATTTTCTTTTCGTGCATAGTTGTTTTTCTCGGCCCCGGTTCTATGGCTATGCACGCCACCGAAACAGAAACCGGTGGCAGTTTCGATATGCTTAGCATGTATCTCATTGCTTCTTTCTCTGCTTCGTACGCCCTGCAGCGTTTTTATCATTGGACCAACCGGACCTTCACCATATCGTTTGTGCTTATCATTCTCATCTGCGAAGCGGTGGGCATGTATCACGAAGAAATTCCAATTATTGATTATGCCGGCAATGCCATTTTCGCATTCTTCCTAACGGTTACCATTGTTTACGAAATGCTCAACAGCTTTATCCGCAAGCACGTACACGAACGCAAATATGGTTTTGCCAGTGTCGCTTCGCTCTTCCTCGCATTTGCTATCTGGAACATGTGGAAAGACGACAGCCCTTTGTGCGACCCGCATTCCCTTATTCAAGGCCATGCCATCTGGCATATATTAGATGCTTTGGCGGCTTATTTTCTTTTCCGTTTTTATGCCAGCGAGCATAAAGAGCACACGAATTAATTTATGAAACACTTCTCTTTCATAGTGTTGGTTTTCTTTTTCGCCTCCTGCAATACAAGTGCAACAAAAGAGAATGCATTACAAGGTGAAGTAACTGATACAGTAACAATTAAATTAACCGGTGCTGAAGAAGACGAAATAGAACCGGTTGACACTACCGATTACGACCACGCCACCTATTTTGTAATCGTAGCAGATACCGGCTTAAATTATTTTCCGCTGCAAAGCAAAATGTATGCGTTAAGCAACCGGTTGAATATTCCTATCGATACAATGGGGCGGCACTACAACGCATCAAAAAATTTAATTGCGCTGGCAGACGATGATGAAGATGAAATTTATGCCGGTGATTATTATCCAAGGCGGTATCCATCTGATAATTTAAGTTTAGAATATCTCGAAATTTATCAGCGCGATGCCAATGACAAAACAATTGCACTGGTAGCCGGAATTTATGAAACCGAAGCAAACGCAGACAGCTCACTCGCCATTTTAAAGCGACAGGAGCCGAATTGCTTTAAATTGAAATCTGAATTATACATTGGCTGTATGCACTAACCGAAAATTGAAATCATGAAAAACATTCTTTCTATACTTTTGTGTGTCTCGTTGTTAACCGGCTGCAACAACAAACAAGAAACCACCAACAAGAAACTTTCTGTTGAAGAATACTTCAGCTACACCAAAGAAGAAACCGAAAATGCGGGAGTAAAAATGATTCCTATTACAACACCGAAGGGAACATTTAAAGTATGGACAAAAAAAATCGGCAACAATCCGCGCATTAAAGTTTTGTTATTACATGGTGGCCCTGCCCTCACGCATGAATACATGGAATGCTTTGAAGCGTTTCTTCCGAAGGAAGGTTTTGAATTACTCGAATACGACCAACTCGGTTCTTTCTATGGCGACCAACCTACTGATTCTTCGCTTTGGACATTGGATAGATTTGTAGAAGAAGTAGAGCAGGTGCGCCTTGCGCTTGGCTTAAACAAAGACAACTTCTATTTGCTTGGAAACAGCTGGGGCGGAATTTTAGGAATGGAATACGCGCTCAAGTATCAGCAGAACTTAAAAGGGCTTATCGTTTCAAACATGACGGCTGACTATGCAAAGTATGGAGCATACAACAAAAAACTGCGCACCGAAATGCGCAAGAGTTTAGTAGATTCTCTTGAAGCGTTTGAAAAGAAGGGCGATTTGATGAATCCGGTTTATGTAAAATTGGTGTTTGATGAATACTACTGTAAGCATATTTTGCGCAAGCCCGAGAGCCAATGGCCGGAACCGGTGTTGCGTTCGTTCAAGCACATCAATCAACCTGTGTATGAAATTCTGCAAGGTCCGAGTGAGTTTGTCCCCGATGGAAGATTAGTGGGCTGGGAGTGCTGGACGCGTTTGAAAAACCTTTCTGTTCCCACTTTAATGATTGGCTCACATTACGACACTATGAACCCCGAAGAAATGGAAGAGATGAGCAAACTCGTTCAGCATGGAAAATATCTCTACTGTCCAACCGGTGGTCACCTGAGCATGTGGGACGCACAGCAGGAGTATTATCCGGGTATTATTGATTTCATTAAAAACGTAGACGAGAAAAAATTCTGATTGAATCGGAATTCACGTTATTCGCACCACTAAAAAATTACTTGTATGCATTTAGTTAATCGCTTGGCCATTATTCTTCTTTCTGTTGCCCTGTTTACTTCTTGCGGCAACAACGCTAAAACTTCTTCTGCCGAAAAGCGCGATGCTAAAGGTGGTGTAAAATACGGAGGTGTGTTCCGCTATAATGAAGTGGAGTATTTGAAAACTTTGTACCCGCAAGGTGTAACTGAAGTAACCGGTCACCGCATTACCAATCAGATTTACGAAGGCCTGGTTTATTTCAATCAAAAAGATTTAACCGTAGAGCCTTTGCTTGCAAAAAGCTGGGATGTGGATTCTACGGCTACCGTTTACACCTTCCATTTGCGCACCGGTGTGGTTTTTCATGACGATGCCTGTTTCCCCGATGGAAAAGGCCGCGTTATGACGGCAAAAGATTTTGCATACGACTTTAACCTACTCTGCACACCCGATGCAAAAAATCAGGGCTTTAGTTTTTACCGCGACATAATTAAAGGTGCTGCTGTTCTTTATACTGCCCGCGAAAAAAAGCAACACGATGCAGATGAGTCAGCAGCACTTGGCGTAAAAGCATTAGACGATTCTACTTTTCAAATCACCCTCGTAAAACCATATGCCGATTTCCTTAACCGGTTAGGGCTTCCATTCGCAGCGGTGTTTCCACACGAGGCTATTGAAAAATACAAGGGCGAAATTCTTTACCATACGGTGGGTACCGGTCCTTTTGTTTTAAAGGCATTGAAGGCAGACGAAGCCGTAGTAATGGCACGCAACGAAAAATACTGGGGCAAAGATGAGTTCGGCAACCAGCTGCCATACTTAGATGGCATTAAAATTTCTTTTATTAAGGAAGATAAAACCGAAATGCTGGAACTGGCGAAAGGAAACCTGGAAATGAAATACCGCCTACCGTTCAGCATGATTGACCAGATTCTTGATGAGCAAAAAAATCTAAAAGGCGAATACAAAAAATTTCAATTGCAGATAGTGCCTGAGTATGCTACACAGTTTTACGGCTTCCTTGTTCCCGATAAAATTTTCAAAGACAAAAACGTGCGCCTTGCTTTTAACCACGCCCTCGATCGCGTAAAAATTGCCGACTACACCGCCAAGGGCGAAGGCGTTCCTGCCATGTATGGCTTCGCGCCACTAGGCATGCCCGGTTACGATAACGCGCAGGTAAATGGATACACGTTCGATGTAAAAAAAGCCAAGGAATATCTGGCAAAAGCCGGTTATCCCGATGGCAAAGGCTTTCCGAAAATAACGTTGGAAATAAATAGCGGAGGCGGAAGAAATCAGGATGTGGCGGAAGCTATTAAGACAATGCTAACCGATAACCTCAATATCGAAATTGAACTTACGCAAGTTATTTGGGCGCAACACACCAACAATGTAGAAACCGGTAAAACAAATTTCTGGCGTTTTGGCTGGGTTGCCGATTACCCGGACCCGAATAATTTCTTCGCATTGTTTTACGGAAAAAATGTTCCGGCAACTATGGAAGAATCTGCCTATGCAAATCCAACCCGCTACAAAAACAAAGACTACGATTTTCTCTACGAAAAATCATTAGTGACCACCAATGCTGCAGAGCGCAATAAAATTTACGCGCAGCTTGACCAAATGATTGTAGACGATGCACCGGTGTTGCTCATTTACTATAGCATGAACCGCAGATTGCTGCAACCATATGTCAGAAACTATCCCAACAACGGTATGGAGTATCGCAACTTCCGCGAGGTGTGGCTGGATAAATAACTGAACATTTCAGGTTTGCAGTAGTTAAAGATTTAAAACTTACAACAAACCTTTCGCGCAATCGTTATATCATTGTGGTAATAATGGCGCAGGCAACATCATATAGCTCCCTCATCGGCAAACTCGATAAGTTTATTCGTAAATATTATACGAACCAACTCATTCGTGGTGCTATTTTTTCGGCTGTGTATGTGCTTGGCTTTTTCCTCGCTATCAATTTGCTGGAATACTACTTCTATCTCTCTACCGGTTTGCGTAAAGTGTTATTCTTTGGTTTTCTTCTTTCATCGGCTGCGTTTGCGGCTAATTTTTTTCTTATTCCCCTGCTGCACTACTACCGGTTAGGCAAAATTATTTCTTACGAGCAGGCGGCAAATATCATAGGCACACACTTTAAAGAAATTAAAGACAAGCTGCTGAACATACTGCAACTGCATAACGATGTCGCAAATTCCGATTCTCAATTGCTACTTGCCGCCATCGACCAAAAAGCATTTGAATTAAAGCCGATAGATTTTTCTTTTGCCATTGATTTAACTACCAATAAAAAATATCTCAAGTATCTCGCGCCACCGGTGCTTTTGTTTCTCTTCATCATCATCGCAGCACCTAATGTTATTAAAGAAGGAACCAAACGCCTTTATCATAACGATACGTTTTATGAGAAAGAAGCTCCGTTTCAATTTGTAATTCAGAACAAGAGTTTAAAGGCACTGCAATTCGAAAACTTCAACCTCGATGTAAAAATTGAAGGCGATGTTTTACCTAATGAAGTTTTTGTAGAAGCCGACAAAAATATTTTCAAGCTGAAGAAGAAAGACAAGAATTCGTTCTCTTATGAATTTGTAAATCTTCAAAAGTCAACCACTTTTCAATTTGCTGCGAACGGCTGCCACAGTAAAGAATATACCATCGATGTGGTAGCCAAACCGGTGGTATCCGGTTTCGAAGTAGCCTGCACCTATCCTGCCTACACCGGCAAGCACAACGAGGTTTTAAAAAACATGGGAGATTTGGTTATTCCTGCAGGCACTAAACTTTCGTGGAAGTTCAATACTCAAAACGTAGAAACTATTTCTTTTGCTGTGGGCGATTCTTCTTACAATGTTAAGCGCACCGGTGATGCCGAATTTACTTTCACCAAATCGTTTTTGCAAAGCGCGCAATATACACTCAAGGTTTCTAACAGCAATGTAAAAGATGCCGACAGCGTTTCTTACTCGTTGAATGTAACCCCCGATTTGTATCCCGTGATTGCGGTGAAAGAGAAAAACGATTCGGCTACGCAAAAATATTTCTACTACATCGGTGAAATTTCTGACGACTACGGCATCCGTAAACTCACTTTCAATTATCAGCTTACGCGTTCAGATTCTACAACTTCGGTTACAAAAGAAATGGATGTGCCTTTCACTCCCGGCACTGCTTCGCACTTTCAATACTACTGGCAGCTATCCGATTTCGGCATTAAGCCGGGTGACAAAATCACTTACTATTTCGAAGTGTGGGATAACGATGGCATTCACGGAAGCAAATCAACCAAAAGCGAGTTGATGAATTTTGACATGCCTTCGCTCAACGAGTTGAATAAAGAATTAGCGAAAGACAACAAAGAATTAAAACAGGAATTGAAGGATGCCATGAAGAAAGCCGCAGAAGCAAAGAATGAGTTGACTGCCATGAAAGACAAATTGCAGGAAAAGCAAAACCTGAATTGGGAAGACAAAAAGAATTTGACGCAGAACATTGAGAAGCAAAAAGAACTGCAACAACAACTCGAAGAGATTAAGAAGAAGATGGACAGCAACTTCGAAAAACAAAATGAGTTTAAAGAAGTAACTCCGGAGGTTGCCGAAAAACAACAGCGTTTACAGGAACTCTTTGAACAGACGATGAACAAGGAGGTGAAAGAAATGATGGAAAAGCTGCAGAAGATGTTGGAAGAATTGCAGAAGAAAGACGCGCTTGACAAAATGGAGGACATGAAAGTCGACAACGAGAAAATGGAAAAAGAACTCGACCGGATGCTGGAGTTATTCAAGAAATTAGAGTTCGACCAGAAGTTACAGGAGACTTCCGACAAGTTAGATAAGCTCGCACACAAACAGGAAGAGCTTTCGAAAGAAGCAGAAAAAAATCCAGAAGCAAAAGATGCAAAGGCACAGGAAGATTTGAAAAAAGAGCAGGACAAACTAAATCAGGATTTAAAAGATGCAAAGAAAGATTTAGCCGACTTGAAAAAACTGAATGAAGAAACCAAGAGTGAACAGGATTTTAAAGAGGTGGAAAAGAGTTTAGAAACTGCCGAAAAGCAACAGGAAGATGCCAAGCAGAATATGGATTCTAAACAGAATCAGCAAGCATCTAAAAATCAGAAGAGCGCAGCCAACAACATGAAGGAAGCTTCGAAAAAACTTTCTGATATGAAGATGGCCATGGATGCCGAACAGGAAGCGGAAGACATGCAGGCCATCCGTCAGCTGCTTGAAAATATTGTTCAGCTTTCGTTCGATGAGGAGAAGCTGATGAATAATATGAAGAACACCAGCATCAACAATCCGAAGTATATTGATTTGATGAAGGAGCAGCAGCGCATAAAAGAAAATTCTAAAATGGTGGAAGACAGTTTGTATGCCGTTGCCCGCAGACAAGACGGAATTAAATCGTTCATCACCAAAGAAATTACGAACGTCAATAAATACCTCGGCAAATCTATTTCCGATATGGAAGACCGCAATGTGGTGAAGGCAATGAGTAATCAGCAATTCACCATGACCGGTTACAATAATTTGGCATTGATGCTCAGCGAAGCATTACAGCAAATGCAGCAACAGCAAAGCGAAAGCCAACAGCAAAGCGATGGCAAACCAAAAATGTGTATGAAATGTAAGAAGCCCGGTAACGGTCTTCCGAATCTTTCAAAAATGCAAAAGCAATTGAAAGATAAGATGCAGCAGATGGGTGAAATGATGAAGAAGGAAGGAAAGGGAGAAAAAGGACAAAGCGGTCAACACAGTAAAGAGTTTGCTGAGATGGCACAGATGCAATCGCAGATTCGCAGAGAACTTGAGAAAATAAATCAACAGGAGAATAAAGACGGAAAAAACTCTCTCGGCAACTTAGGTGAGGCCATCAAACAGATGGAACAAACCGAAAAAGAACTGGTAAACAAAAACCTGACAGCCGAAGCATTGAAACGCCAACAGGATATTCTTACCAAATTATTAGAAGCAGAAGATGCCCAACGCGAACGCGACCAAAAACAAGAACGAGAATCGAACACTGCAAAAGAATCGGAACGCAACATGCCACCATCGCTCGAAGAATATCTGAAAGCAAAAAACAGCGAGGTAGATTTATACAAAACAGTCCCACCAAGTTTAAAGCCGTATTACAAAGGCTTAGCTGAAAAATATTTCCGAAACATTTCTATTCAACAATAGTGTCCACAAACTGTTTATTGTATTATAATTTTCCGTTTATGTGTTTGCAATACCAATTCTGATTGCTTTATTTGTTAGGCAATAACAATTTTGTTTCAACAAGTCAAAAAGTAATTTGTGAAATCACTTACGATATCCTCCAATCCCGAAAATGTTGCAGCAGTAGAAAAATTTATTGACGAAATGCGCAACGAAATAAATATTGGTGATGATGTTTATGGAAATGTTCTCATCTCCATGACCGAAGCCGCAAACAACGCCATCATTCATGGTAACAAATGCGATGAAAGCAAAAATGTAACAATTACTTACGCATTAGACGAGCGCGGAAAAAATTTGACCTTCGTTATTAAAGACCAGGGACCGGGTTTCGATTACGGCCATCTTCCGGATCCTACTGACCCTGAAAATTTAGAGAAGACTCACGGTCGCGGAGTTTTCTTAATGATGCAGTTGGCTGACTTGGTTGTTTTCTCCGACAAAGGAGCAACTATCGAGATGCAGTTCCGCGTTTAATTCTTCTCCTATTTTACCGTTAACTCACGCGAGGTGATATAGTCTTTGTAAGAGTCACGCGCCTAGATGAGATAGCTTCCTTTCTTAAATAGTTTGATTGCTTTAATTGCAACTATGGCATTTTCTGCTGTTTGCAATTCTTCTGTCGCCACCAATTCTTCTGCAAATGTTGTTGGGTCAACTAAATAAACTTCGAAATACACTTTTGTTGTTCGTATTCCACCTGCGTTTGCTAACACAATTTTTAGTTGAACGTCCTGCCCCGATAAAACGAAGGATTCTAACTTACCAGCACAGTTGCCTTTCTCATCTGCGGAATCGCAGAACATCATTTCCCAACCGGCAAAGGAATTTAAACTAACCAAGAGAAACAGAAGGGGTAACAGTTTCTTCATAGAAGTGATTTGTTCTTAAAACTACAAACTCTTTTCTAACGTGGAAATTTATTTATGTCACTCCAACCCAAGGCCAAATCCTAATATTCTTCGTTTCCGATTTTTACCGGCCCATACTCCTGCATATAAGGATTAAATTTTTTGTACAAAATGAACTGCAGGATTGTGAAGAAGAACAAAAACACAAAACGATTGAAAGCCAGATTGGCGCAAACGGTTTACTGCATGCTTAAAAAGTTGTTTGCCCAAACCAAGCCCATGATATTTTTTCAAAAGATAGAACGCGTAGATTTCTCCTTTGCAGTCTAACTTATTTGATCTGTTCTTTCCGCAACTCACATAGCCGATTATTTCTTTGTCTTCGTTTAGTAGCACATCATTTAAACCAAGCGGTGATTGAAGATTTTTATTCCAGCGCACTGTTCTTTCTTCCAGACTAATTGCGTTCAAATAAGAATCGTTGATGAAGCCTCTGTATGTTTCCTGCCAGCAGTGATATTGCACGTAAGCAATACCGACCGCATCTTCAAGTGTGGCTAAACGAATTTTTAAATCAGGCATATCCGAAATTAAAAAGGTCAAATGAAGCATCTGACCTTTTTTAAAAATTCATTTTACAATTATGCCTTCGCAAATTTTCTGCGAAACCATCCTCTGGTTTTAAAGCCGAGCATGTACATGGTAGGAACAACCAGCAACGTTAAGAAAGTTGCCATGATTAAACCATAAATCATGGTCCACGCAAGTGGGCCCCAGAAAGCAACGTTGTCGCCTCCGAGATAGAAATGCGGATTAAACTCGCTGAATAAAGTGGCAAAGTCCATATTCAATCCTATTGCCAAAGGAATTAGTCCAAGTATAGCAGCGGCTGCGGTAAGTATTACGGGTGTCATACGAGTTGCACCACCTTCAATTACCGCTTCCTCTACCGTCATGCCGCGCTCGCGTAACTCGTCAATAAATTCAATCAGCAAAATTCCATTTCGAATAACAATACCTGCCAAAGCAAAAATTCCTACTCCGGTCATTACAATAGAGAAAGTTTTGCCGGTGGCTGCAAAACCAAGTGCCACCCCTATGAGCGAAAATGCTACGGTGGTAAAAATAATCATTGGCTTAACCACTGAATTAAACTGAGTAACCAAAATAATAAGCATAAGGGAAAGAGCCATACCAAATGCCACCATCAGGAAAGAACCGGTTTCTGCCTGCTGCTCCTGCTCACCGGTCATTTTTATTTCATAGCCCTCCGGCACATCCATATTTGTGATAATCTGCTCTATCTGCGGAATAATTTCGTTGGCGGCATGACCTTCGGTTAAATCCGAAGCCAGTGTAATTACGCGTTTCTGATTTTTACGGTTAATCACGCTAATTGAATTATCGTAATGCATACTGGCAATAGCAGAAATAGGTACCTGACGGAAAGAACCGGTGCTGAAATCCATGTAAGAAATGTTCACGTTCATCAACTGTTCCACTTTCGTTCTGTCTTCGGCACGCAAACGAAGTTGAATAGGCGCATCCTCATCTTTATCACGAAATTTCGAAACTTCTTTTCCGAACAAAGCTGTGCGCAATTCACCTCCCACTTGCCCTAACGAAATTCCTTCGCGCAACATTTTTTCTTTATCAATATCAATAATTATTTCGGGCTTGCTGATTTGCAAGTCGCTTTTCAATTCGGCAATACCTGCAATTTCTTCCTTATCAATTTTCGATTTTAATTCGGCAGTTAAATCTTTCATTACCGCAAAATCGTCTCCGCTTATTTCAATGTTTATGGGTTTGCCCACCGGTGGGCCGTTGCTTTCTTTTTCAACAGAAATTTCGGCTCCGGCAATTCCAATTGCTCTGAAAGACTTTTGAAGTGTATCTAACCAAAACGCAGTAGTCGGGTATTTTTCGTGTACCCCTTTTCTATCGGCATATTTTTTGAAAGCCACAGTTACCTTGCTTTTATTGGGTGTTGCTACTTTATCGGGATTCTGCGGGTCACCTGCACCCAAACCAACGTTGGAGATTACCGAAGTAACATCCGGATTGTTTTCTCCAATAATTTGGTAAACGCGTTTTTCAATAATGCGGGTAACAGAATCGGTTACGTTTGCATCGGTGCCCATAGGCAACTTACAATACACGTAAACAAAGTTCGGTTCGCCATTCGGGAAAAATTCAATTTGCGGTTTGCTAAGAAGGTAAATAGTCCAACTTACAATAAGCAATACCACCACCGCAAGTGGAATAAATATAGGGCGATAGCCCTTGATAAATTCGGTTAATGTTTTACGGTATGCGCTCACCAAGGCAGGCCATAGCTTCGACTGCCACGATTTGATTGCCCACAGCAAAACAAAATGATAGAGCAAAATGAAAACGATAGCAGTAACAGCAAAATTTCCTACTCCCCAATTTTTTGTAGCGTAACCGATAATAGCTATCACGCCAAAAACGATAAAGCCTTTGAGGTAATCTTTCAGTTTTGATTTGGCTTCGTGGTCATCTTTTTTCATAAATGTAACTGCGAAAACCGGATTCATTACAAATGCTACAAACAGCGAAGCACCCAACGCTATAATGAGGGTAATAGGAAGATTCTTCATGAACTTTCCTACAATACCCGGCCAAAATAAGAGAGGGAAAAATGGAGCAAGTGTAGTAAGCGTTCCAGCCAATACCGGTAGAAATACTTCACCGGCTGCATACTTTGCAGACTGCACAATTCCAAAATCGTATTTGTTGTAAATTCGATGAGTATTTTCTATTACAACTATCGCATCATCTACCACAATACCCAACGCAAGCAGTAGTGAAAAGAGAACCATTACGTTCATGGTCATTCCCAAGCCAGGCATAAACAGAAACGCAACAAGTGTGGTTAACGGAACCGAAAGCCCCACGAAAAACGCATTCGAAAATCCCATGAAGAACATAAGAATAAACACCACGAAAATAAATCCAAGAATAACCGTATTCAATAAATCGTGTAATTGCACACGCGTGTTCTCAGAAGTATCACCGGTTACTTTTATTTTAAGCCCTTGCGGAAATTTGTTGGTCTGATAATCTTCCAGCACTTTATAAATCTGGTCGGTAGCGTTGATTAGATTTTCTCCGCTGCGTTTTACCACATTCAAAGCAATAACAGGTTTGTGGTCAAGCTGTGCGAAATCCTGTTTTTCTTTAAACGCATCTTCAACCTTTGCAATATCTTTTAAGAAAACTGTAGTTCCAGTAAACGAGCGAACAACGATATCGCCAATTTCTTTTGGGTCTTTAAACTCACCGGTAACACGTAAATTCCTCCTCATTTCATTTACGCGAACTTCTCCTCCGGAAATATTCAGGTTCTCGCGCTGCACTGCATTTTCAATATCCATGAAAGCGATTCCCGCGCTTGTCATTTTATACATGTCTACATTAATCTGAATCTCTCGGTCAACACCGCCCACAATATCTACGCGTGTAATTTCTTTTTGACTTTCGATTTTATCTTTAAGATCTTTCGCGTATTTCTTAATCTGGTCAAGCGGAAAATCACCGGCAAGGTTGATGTTCATTATTGGCATCTCATTGATGTCGAACTCCTGAATTTGCGGGTCGGTTTTTAAATCGTTCGGCAAATCCTTTTTGCCTTTCGCAACGGCATCAGTTACTTTCTGCTTACACTCTGAAGGTTTTAAATCAGTCGAAAATTCAACCGTGATAATTGAAACATCAGAAAGCGAATTGCTCGTAACTTTTTTTACACCGTTGATACTCTTCACTTGTTTTTCGAGTGGCTTGGTGATAAGCGTTTCTATATCCTCTGGTGTAGCGCCAGGATAAATGGTGGCAATAGAAATTGTTGGAACAACTACATCGGGAAATAGTTCTTTCGGCAGGCTCTGATAAATGAGCAAGCCAGAAATAACGATGATGGCAATGAATACATAAATGCTGGTTGCATTATCGATGCACCAGCTTGTAAATTTTAATTCTTTGAGTCTTTCGGTATTCATGTTCTTCTATTCTGAAAAATTAAAATTCAATTCGCTGTCCATCTACTACTTCGCTATAACCGAATGTAATAATCTGGTCGCCTTCTTCTAATCCTTCGGTAATAACAGTTTTTCCATCATAGTCAGCACCGGTCTCTACCATTTTCTTGTGTGCTACTTTAATTCCCTTTTCTTCTAAAGCCACCAACACATATTTTCCATCGGTAGATTTTTGAATAATGTTTGTGGGAACCAGTATCACGTTTTTCAATACCGCGTCATTAATCTTCAGTTTCGCAATCATATTCGCGCCATACTCGTTGCGTGGGTTATTCAATTTTGCTTCTAAACTAAACGTGCGCGAACGCGGGTCAATTGTTTTTGAAACGTAGCTAACTACAGTATTTTCCGTTTTATTAATGTCCGGAAATTCAACTTCAATTTTATCGTTGCTTTTAATTTTTCCGAAATCGCTGTCAGCCAATTTCGCTTTTACTTTCAGACTGCCTTCGTTTATTATTCTGATTCCCGGCATTAATTGGCTTGGTGCAGCCATATCACCAATTCGTAAATTCACCGCATCAACCGTTCCGCTGATTGGCGCAATAATTTTTGTCATTTCTAATTGCTTCTTGAACGCAGCCAATCCGCTTTCAGCCGCTTCCTTTTGTGTTTTCGCTTGCAAGTATTGAATCTCGCTTCCGATTTTTTGCTGCCACAAACGTTCTTGTTTTTCGTAAGCTGTTTTTGCAAGTGCTGCCTGTGTTTCGGTTGAACGAACCTGGTCTTCTATTGCAGAAGTAGTTTGCGTCAATCCTAGAACTTGCCCTTTAGAAACATGGTCGCCAACTTTTACATTGATAGCTGTAACTATTCCGGGCTGTTGGTTTAGCGCAATTACATTTTCTTCTGCATCTACGTTGCCCTGAACTTCGATATAATGCTTGAAATCTTGTTTTTTCAGCGCCTCAACAGTAATAAGTTTTGTTTTCTGGGCTACGTGAAAAGAAGTATCCAACTTCGCAATTTCTTTTTCAAGCAATTCTATTTTGCCGGCTATTTCTTTCAACTGTGTTTTGTACTCCGCTAATTTCTTTTTCTTGTCGTCTGCACTATTCCTTTTTTCCGCATCTCCGCAAGAAGTTAATACGGCTGACACCAGAATAACGAATGCTAATTTTTGAAACTTCATCATTTAAATTTTTATGGTTTTACTAAATCCTTAACTACTTCCGCTTTTTTTATTGTACACCTAATGCTTTATCCAAATCTGCTTTTGCATTCAGCATGTTCAAGGTGCTTTGAATATGTTTTAATTGATTGGTCACATATTCCTGCTCGCTCTGCACAAACTCAAAACTGCTTCCTACGCCTTCCTTAAATTTCACCGAGTTGGTATTGAAAATACGCTTGCTCAGTTCCTGAGTACGCTTAGTATTCATTTCATCGGCAATCGCAGAATTAAATCCGCTTTGCGCTGCGCGGAATTGTAACTCCGAAGCACTTTTGAAATTCTCAAAACTATTCTGCGATTTCATTTGTTCGATTTTCGCCTGCTTAACCTGAGCTAATTTTAAACCGGAATCAAAAATTGGCACTTTCAAAGTAATGCCTACTAAACCTTGATCATACCAAGCGTTACGCTTGCGTGTATCGCCATCGGGATAAGTGGCAGTAGTTGATTTAAAGAAGTCACCAAATTTTTCTGTTTGCGCTTGCCATCCGTAATTCAAGAAACCGTACAGCGAGGGATAATACTGCACGCGCTTTTGTTTCATGTCGTAACCTTGTAAACGCACAGCAGTTTCAAGCAATTCATATTCTACCCGCTTAGTTGGGTCAAACTGCGAAACCAATTGCTGAGGAACATCTGCCTTTAATTCGGTGAGATTATCTTTCAAAACAATTTCATCGCTCAACGGCAAGCCCATCTGAAATTTCAAATTTGCCAAAGCCACTTCTGCCATTTGGTTCTGCAAATTGATTTGACTTTCCAAGTTTGCCTGCACCAACTCTAACCGGTTCACATCTAATTCTTCAATCAACCCTTCTTTATAAATAGCGCGGGTGTCGTTCGCCAATTTTTCAATCAACTTCAAATTATCCTGCAATAAACTTTTTGCTTCTTGTGCAGCTTGCGCCTGGTAGTAGGCTTTCATTACCGAATACTTTACATCCACATCGCTCATTTGCGAAGAGAGGCGCGAGGTTTTCATTAAGTCTTTGGCGGCCTTAACACCAAACACATATCTGCCATCAAAAATTAACTGGGTGAGTTGAAGACCTGCGTTTAGATTATGGGGAAGAACAAATGAAATTTTAGAATCCTTACTGGCGTTAAAACTCTGCGTTAGAATATTTGCAATAGTCGGGTCACCGGCAATTACACCTTGTTGTGCCAGATAGCTGTAAATTTTTGATGAAGCCTGAGAAGTATCAGAAAATAATTTGCTGAGAGCCGGTGACTGCGGCTGCTTGAAATAGTAAGTGTAATCTAAGTTGGCAGAAATTTGCGGCAAGCCTTGCGTAATAATTTCGAGGTTGCGCCACTTTGCCTGGTCAACTCCAAGCTTTCCATTTTTTGCAGCGGTATTATTTTGCAGAGCATATTCCACCGCTTCCTTTACGGTGAATGTTTTTACCGTTTTGTCCTGCGCAAATACGCTGACAGCAAACGATAAAATTATTAGGAGCGAAAAAATATTTTTCATCAGATGATAGTTAGGTCATTCAACTCTTAAATAAATTGTGTTGTTCGAGATATTTTAATCCTTTGGCAGAAACTATTCCGCGCAAATGGTAATTCAAATACTCTTTATAAGTATCAATAAACACATACTTTTTAATCGGGAAAAATTGCTGATTGATAAGTACATCGATAGTGCCGATATATATTTTTGCAATGGTATTCGAGTTTAAATCGTTGCGGTATAAGCCTTGTTCAATTCCATCTTCCATGTTTTTTGTAAGCATGCGCAACATAAAATCAAAACGATATTCATTATAGATAGCCCATGTTTCGGGATAATACTTTTGTAAATCATTCAGGGCGGAAGGGTTGAACTCGCGCACCTGATTAAAAAAATACACCACCATCTGAATCATTTCGTCCACCGAGTTTTTCGATGTTTTTAAAATGGCTTCCAGTTGTGTGCGCTCTTCTGCCAGATATTGCTCCATAGTGAGCTTCACCAACTCCGCCTTATTTTCTACAAACTGGTAAATGGTTTTTTTACTCATGCCCAATTCCTTCGCCACATCATCCATGGTATAGCTCTTAACGCCATACTTTTTGAACAGCTCTCCGGACTTCTGCAATAAGTGTACTAGTTGTTTGTTTTTCAAAGCGGGCGCAAATGTATACGATAAAAACTTTGGAAACCAAGAAAGACCCGAAAGTTTCCAAACCTTACCGCGAACCGGAAAATTAGCAGTACAAAGCGGATATTTTACGTTTGCAGTTCTTATGGAATTTAAAGACCATTTCTCGCGTCAGGCAGATATTTATTTAAAGGCACGACCTACATATCCAGAAGATTTATTTGAATATCTCGCCAGCATTTCTCCTGCCGATGAATTATGTTGGGATTGCGCCACCGGTAACGGTCAGGCTGCTACTTCATTAGCAAAGCACTTCAAAAAAATAATTGCTTCCGATGGAAGCGAAAAGCAAATTGCCAATGCCATTAAAACTGAAAATGTAGAATACCGCGTAGGAACTGCCGAAGAAAGTGGCTTAGAAAATAATTCGATTGACTTGATAGCCGTTGCCACTGCAGCACATTGGTTTAACCACGATTTGTTTTACAAAGAAGCCATTCGGGTTGCTAAACCAAATGGAGTGCTTGCTGTGTGGACTTACAGCGGAGCAAAAATTTCTGCTGAAATAGAAGAAGTGATGGAGTGGTTTATGTACGAATATCTTTATGACTACTGGCCCGATGGCAGATGGTATGTGCGCAATAAATACGAAACGCTTCCCTTTCCGTTTGAACCTGTGAAGACTCCGGATTTCTTTTGCCGGATGAACTGGAACAAACAACAATGGTTAAATTATGTAATGAGCTGGAGTTCGTATACCAACTATGTAGCAAAGCACAACGCTGACCCGATTGATTTTTTATTACCAAAGCTGAAAAGCTTATGGAATGACGATGAAATAAAGGAGGTTATTTGGCCTCTTCATTTAAAGTGTGCACAGCTAAACACCGGTTCCCGAAACAAAACATAAAGTGTAAAAAACGTTAAACGCCCTAAGCAAATGTATTGCGCAAACGGTAAAAGGCATTACATTTGATTTAAATCAACCAGCAATAAATTATTTAACCAAACTAAAACAACAACAATGAAAAAGTTATTTCTGATGTTAAGTTTTGCAGGAGCAACAGCGTTCGCTATGGCACAAACAGCGCCACCAGCCGCTACTCCTGAACAAACAGCACCGGACCCTAATGCACCGGAGTTTAAGTGGGATAACACCACTATTGATTACGGTACTGTTACCAAGGCGGACGAAGGCAATTCTAAACGTGAATTCAAATTCACCAACACCGGTAAATCACCGCTAATTATTTCAAGCTGCCGTGGTTCTTGCGGTTGTACTGTTCCTACTTGCCCTACCGAGCCAATTTTGCCTGGTGGAAAAGGTTCTATATCGGTTCACTATGATATTAACCGCGTAGGTCCGTTCACTAAAACTGTAACCGTTACTTCTAATGCAAAGAATCCAAACGAAACTTTGAAAATTACAGGAACTGTAAACGACCCGGATGCCGGCAAAACTCCTGCTCCTACAACTACACCAACTCCTGCTGCTGTAACTCCTCACTAGGAAATACTTTCAGCTAAGAATATAAAACGGGTTCCGGAATTTTTCGGAGCCCGTTTTGTTTTTACTATCAATCAATTGCGAGGCTCTGCGAAGCAATCTCACACGCTTGGACATATAGCCTCGCAATGAACGCTAGAGTAGTTTGCTGAATCCTATCCCCAACACCTTAGTGTCATCGCGCTTGGTGTGGGTGATGGTATCATTGGTGCAGGCAAAGCCGCACTTTTGTAAAACGTGCATCGAAGTATCGTTAAAGTAAAACACATACGCCTCAAGCGTTTTCATTTTGTATTTCTCTTTCGCCACCTCGCAAAACTTATTAATCACGGTGGTCATTACTCCTTTGTTCCAGTGCTTCTTGCCCAACCAGTAACCGAACTCACTTTTGCCGGCATCTAATCCGAAGTTGAAATGAATACCGATAATGCCCATCAAAACTCCATAGCCATCGCGAATGGCAAAATTTTTCTGCACACCGGTCTCTTCTTCTTTAATTGCGGTGTCTTCCAAAAATGTATTCGCATCCTGTATGGTATAAGGAAAAGGAATCACCAGCGTGTTGTCCGAAATTTCTTTATCGCGCATGTGCGCATTAATAGTTTCGGCATCGCTCAACTCAAGCTTTGTAAGAAAGATGCTATCGGTAACCGGTATCACAACGCGCAAGATGTAACATTCACCCGAATGGGTGAAACCAAATTTTACACAATGGTGTAAACCTACACACGCAATTAAACAAGCAATGAAAAAAATACTCCTCTCTCTGGTCGCATCGCTGCTTATTGGTTTTCCAACCGTGTTTGCCACAGGTAACGGCACGGTTGAAAACACCTACACGTTTAAGTCGGCAGATGAGGAAGTAGCTTTAGATGTGCAACGCGGCACCGGTGAAGTAAAACTGCATATACTGGTTAAAGACATGAGCCAGTACGACCATATTATAATAGAGCGCAGTGCCGAAACGCCAAACTATTTTGGCAAGTGCAAATACATTTCGTGTGCCGAGGTAAAAAGCCATAACGGATATATGCTTCAAATTGACCGGTATCCTTACTCCGCCAACAAAGATGTTTATTACCGCATAAAAACCGTTACCAAAGACGGTATAGAAAGAGCTTATCCTGCCGTACTGCTTGCTTCAGCCGCACAGTAGGATAAAACAAATTACCCTTAAAGGGGACTTAAATACAAACAGCCGGTGAATTTTTGTCATCGGCTGTTTGTATTTTGTATTGGCTGTTAAGTCCCCTTTAGGGGATTTAGGGGTTTATTTTGCTTCGGCAACCACCTCTTCTACTTCCGGTACCATGCGTTTTAGCAAACCTTCAATACCCGATTTAAGTGTAAGTGTAGAAGAAGGACAACTGCTGCAAGAGCCTTGCAGCGAAAGTGTAACCGTGCCATTTTCGAACGATTTGAATTCGATGTGTCCGCCATCCATTTGCACAGCAGGCTTTACATATTTTTCGAGCAGGTCTTTAATTTTTGTCTCGGGGTCTTCGTTAGCCGCTTCCGATTTTTGTTCCTGCAAAATATCTTTAGGAAGAAGCGAATCATCAACCGGTTTCTTTCCGCTTTGCAGAAATTTTGTAATAGCATCTTTCAGCTCCGGTGTAATTTCAAACCAGTCGTATTCCGCTTTCTTGGTAATGGTTATAAAGTTATTGGCTATAAAAACTCCACCCACAAAAGGAATTTCGAAAAGCGCTTTCGCCAACTCAGAACCACCTGCTAATTCTTTTGTTTTAAAGTCCAGTTGAAAATTAGGAAGTATGTGACGGCTGGTTACAAACTTTAAACTCTCCGGGTTCGGAGTCATTTCGGTATAAATTTCTATGATGTCGGTTGCGTTCATGTTTAGTAATTAAGTTGGCAAATGTAATCAAATCAATTGCGGTAGATTGTGCGCTTAACAGACGTTAAGTATGAAGCTGAGAATAAAGGTAAAGCCCGGCTCAAATAAAGACGAATTACTGCGCGAAGCTGATGGCTCACTGAAACTGAAAATAAAAGCACAACCGGTAGAGGGCAAGGCGAATAAATATCTGATTGAATATTTAAGTGAGGCATTCGCTCTGCCAAAATCAAAAATATTACTACTTAAAGGAGAAACCAATTCATTTAAAACATTGGAAATTGATGCGGAGGAGAATTACATCAACAGCAAACTGCCTATTTAAAATCTTTTATCGCACTCAAGGCTTTACTCATCTCATATCCCTTACTTAGCAAGAATCGAAGCATCTTGGTTTTTTTATCGCGCGGTGTTTTAGCTTTTATGGTATTCCATTGCTTCTCGGCAATGGTTTTTATCTGCTCATCGTAATCGCCTTCATCCATATCATCCAGATATGTTTTAATGAGCGATGAATCAATCCGCTTTGCGCCAAGAGCAGATTTCATTTTTGTTTTTCCCCATTTCTTTTTTGCGTGGGCACTCACATAATATTTTACAAAGCGTTCTTCGTTCAAAAAATTACTGTCCTTCAGTTTTTCTATGTAGCCATCATAGTCTTGCTTTTCAACTTTCAGCTTGCGCATTTTCTCCTTTACATCGCTTACGCATCGCTCCTGATAGGCACAAAAATTGGAGAGTTTATCGTAAATAGTTTTATCAATAGGGTTTGCTTCTGTATTCATCTGTGCTGTCTGTGAGAAATCTTTTCTTTTAGTTTCGTTGCTTTCGAAAATAGCAATTGAAAAACTCGCGCGCCATATTTCTTCTTCTGCTCGCCAACTCCATTAGCGGAGTAGCGCAGGGAATTTCAATGCTTGCTATTCCCTGGTATTTTACCGGTGTTATTCACCGCGAAGAATTATTCGGCAAAGCGTATTTTGCTATTACTGCTGTTTCGCTTTTCTGGGGTTTGTATTCCGGCACTTTGATTGATCGGTACAGCCGCAAGAGAATTTTTCTGGTAATGAACCTTGCCGGTTTGTTTATGCTTTCGTCTGTTACGCTAATTGGATTTATAAACGATTCGCTGCCTTGGTATTTGGTGGCGGGTATTTTTGCCACTACTGCCTTTATCTATAACATTCACTTCCCGAATCTTTATGCTTTCTCGCAGGAGATAACTGCAAAAGAGGATTACGGTCGCGTTACATCGCTGCTCGAAATTCAGGGACAAATAACTTTCACTATTGCCGGTGGACTTGCCGCCATGCTTTTAAACGGAGTTAATCATCAAATGAATTTTTTTGGGTTTGATATTTCATTGCCTTTCTCCTTTCGGGCTTGGAAGATTCACGAAATATTTGCCATAGATGCTATCACTTATCTGATTGCCTTCATCATCATCTACCGCATTAAATCGCTACCGGTAGTAGAAAAGAAAATCGATACTAGTAATTTGCGGGAGCGAATGAAAGTTAGTTTCGGATTTCTCAAGAAACATCCTTTGCTTTTTCATTTCGGCAACGCATCGCTGCTGGTGTTTTTAACCATACTTGTTTTCGGCACTTACATACAACCGGTGTATGTCGATTCGTTCTTGCACAGAGGCGGTGATGTATACGCTTTTGGCGATATGGCTTTTTCGTTAGGCGCGGTGCTGGCGGGTTTCTTAACCACTAAAATTTTTGCTGAGAAAAATGCGTTGCTCGGAATTATTCTTCTTTCTGTTGTATCAGGAGCAATGTATTTGGTCATGTCTTTCAACCACATATTGTTTCTGTTCTTTGCTGCCAATTTTATAATTGGTGTCTGCAATGCCGCAATAAGAATTCAGCGCGTTACTTATTTGTTTCATCACATTCCAAATCACCTAATAGGCCGAGCGAACAGTATATTTTTTGTGATTAACGTTTTTCTGCGTTTATGTTTGATCGGCAGTTTTACGCTCCCATTTTTTCATCAAGGCATAAATGTTTTATATGCTGTGGCGGGAATGGCATTTATCTGTTTCGTTGGAGCTGTTATTTTGTTTATCAATTCTAAATCGCTGGAGAAAGAACCGGTGATTGCCTAAAACAAAAAATCCCCCAGCAGCTTTCGCTCCCGGAAGATTTTTCGTTATCAGCTCTTCAGCTTTTAGTTATTTGTGTTATCGTCAACTGGCCAATGAGGCAGTTTCGGGTCAATTTGTATCATAAGCTACGCGTTTAGGTTCTTTTGTTTACGACTGCCAAACCAAAAGGTTTCAAATTTTTTCAGGGGCAAGTTTATCTTTGACAGCGTTTAGTGATGAATAAATATTTTCTCTTCTCTCTACTTTTTGTTTTTGTATCACCGGTGTTTTCGCAGCCGTTGCCTAATCATCCGTATTCCACACAAAGCGAAGAAGGGTTTAATCCTTGTAAAGACACTATCTCCTTTTTAAAGAGGCGTGAATTTTACGACATCGGTGTTATTCTTCCTTCCTGGCTGCCTATTGTTGACAGAAACTACATCGCTATTTTAGAAGGCAGAGTTGCTTACAATTTGGTAAACGGCAGACATGGCCCTCACGTTAGCCACGAAGACTTGCCGTTCTATCATTATTCTCACGATGTTGATTTTGATATTATTCCCGACAAAACCGATGATAACCGGTTCACAAATTATCTGCCTTATCTGGTTTATAAAACAAAAGACGGCAATGACACCGTGCTTGACCAAAAAATACATTGCGAGTGGGAGTGCGGACTTGGAATGTGTAATCGTATAAATGCCATTAGTACCGATAACAATGTGGGAAGAAGCGGGGGATTTGCGAGCGCAGGACATGAGTTGCGCGACATAATTTGGAACTGGCCAAGCGTTGGCGATTGGGTGCATGTAGAAGGAAATTATGTTTGGGATCGGGGACATCCGCCAAGCGAAGCTGAGGTTCATCCTCCGCGTTTCGTAGCTATAAAACGTTCGCTTGCCGAACAGATTTCTCTTGGAGATAGTTCTATAAAATTTGCAACCCGTGTAGATATTTTTGCGAGTGGCGATGGCGGTGCGTTGCAGAACAACCGGTATAACTCACCGGCTTTTGTAAAGCGCGTGAACATGAGCAGTAAAGATTATGCGTTTACCGTAAAGATAGATTTGCCCCGTCCGTCCACTAATGCGCAATTGCGGTATAAATTAGAAAGACGCAAGGGTGATAGTTTTTCGCAATACGAAATGATTGAGATGAATGATGATTCTGCCAATGCGCATATTCTCATTCCCTGGAGCACTAAAAATGCTAACGACTTAGAAATTTATGCGCGCACCATTTATTTTTATTGGGATGAAGGAAGAGGTGTAACAAATGAGAATCCGGTTGATATTTATAAGGTAAAATTGACACACTTAAAGTTTCGCTACATCAACGATAAACTTTCGAAAGCTGAAGTTCGTTTGTTTGTGAATGTGGGGAACAATTGGATTTTTCTAAACGACTTTCATGGTAAGAAAGGAAAAATTCTTACGAAAGGGTTAGGCAAAACCTACAAACACAAATGGGCGCTGAATAACGAGTTTACAGTTTATGTTCCGCGTGGGAAAAATTTCAGAGTGTATATGAGCGGATGGGAAGTGGATGGAATTGATTTGTTGGCAGGAGATATTCTTGATGGCAGCTCACCGTGCGATAAGAAGACAAAGCGTTTTTTCAAGAACCGTATTTTTTCTATTCAGAACATGCTGCTAAAAGGATGCTTAGATGATAACTATGGAGAAATAAGCAATCTACATTCTTACAACACACTAGGCAGGGTCGACCACTTTACCAACTCGCCACAAGAAGGAAAAAATGATGACCCGTGCCCGTTCAGTAAATTTGAATTGAAGGACCGATACTTTTTGAGTTACACAATTGAGAAAATAAATTAGAACATGCTCACCGATTCAATTACTAATGACATCAAACATCAGTTTCACTATGGCAGCATAGTAATGAAATTGATATTGGTGAATGTGGCGGTATTTCTGATTTACGCACTCATTAATGTTGTTTCCTATTTCACGCAAAGTTCTGGCGCAATTACATTTCTGACTGAAAATTTATTCGCATACAGCAGTTGGGGCAGTTCACTTCATAAGCCATGGACAATCATCACGTATCAGTTTATGCATGTCAGGTTTCTGCATATCCTGTTCAATATGTTGTGGCTATATTGGTTTGGAGAAATTTTCATTTTATATATCGGAGAGAAGAAAATTTTACCGCTTTACATAGCCGGAGGATTTTTCGGCTGGTTAATTTATGCCAGCGCATTGCATTTTATACCGGTGCTAAAGCCGATGGCGGAAGCCAATATGCTTTATGGGGCTTCGGCAAGTGTTATGGCAATAGTTTTTGCAGCGGTAGCTCTTCATCCTGACCATAAAATGAATTTGATGTTTGTTGGTGAAGTGAGCATCAAATACATAGCTATAGTTTCATTACTTGTTGATTTAATTGATGTGCCTGAGGGCGGAGCCGGCACGTATTTTTCACATTTGGGTGGGGCGCTATTGGGTTACTCTTACATCAAACTATTGCAGAGCGGAGTCAACCTTCCTCCTCCGATTGAAAAAATTAAAAATATTTTCAATCGCGGTTCAAAAGTAAAAGTGGCCTACAAAAACACTGACTACAAAAAATCTTCCGAGAAACCGGTTGGTAAGAACGAGCAGCAACGTGTAGATGAAATATTAGACAAGATTGCGCGTTCGGGATATGACAGCTTAACAAAGGAGGAAAAAGATTTTCTGTTTAATTATTCGAAAAAATAATGGTGCGCGGATTTTTTAAAGTTCTAAATATAGTCGCGCTAATTGTGTTGCTGGCTTCGTGCATGGCCACTTATATAGAACCAAGCAAATACTGGCAGCTTACATTTATCGGTTTTGCTTTTCCTGTAGTGTTAATTGTAAATGTTTTTTTCCTGCTTATCTGGATTTACAAGCGAGACAGATTTGGATTGATTTCTCTGGTAGCAATTGTACTCACCTGGCAATTCATTCACTCCACTTTTGCAATAAACTTTAATGGAGAAAATAAGGAGTCAGGTATAAAAGTGATTAGCTGGAACGTAAAGAATTTTGATTTATATAACTGGAGTAAAAATCTTGACACACGCGAGGAGATGATGGAACTCATCAAAAAAGAAAATGCAGACGTGCTTTGCTTACAGGAATTTTACACTAACAACCAGCTCTTCCATAATCTGGAATACCTGCGCGATTCATTGGGTTATACTTACGTTTATTTTTTCCCTTCCGTTGATTTGAGAAAACTGCCCAAGAGCAAACTACAACAAACCCTTTGGAAGAAAGGCGAGTTACATCAGCAATGGGGAGTTGCTACTTTTTCCAAATTTCCGATTGTTGACACCGGTAACATTGATTTCAAAAATTCATTTGCCAACGATTGTATTTATACAGACATTAATTTTAACGGAAAAAAAGCGCGGGTCTATAACGTGCATTTCCAATCTATTCACCTCGGCTATGATGATTACGCTACTATTGATTCGTTGGAAGAGAACCAAACTACGCGCTGGGTTCCGCTGAAAAATATTATGCGGAAAATGAAGCGCGCCTACACCAAACGTTCGCTTCAAACAAATGCAGTGGCACAAAGCATGGGTGGATATTCAGGACAAAAAATTGTTTGCGGAGATTTTAATGACGTACCTGTTTCGTATACCTATAGTACGGCAAAGGGAAACTTACGGGACGCATTTGTAGAAAAGGGTTTAGGTTTCGGAACCACTTACGCCAATAAGTTTTCCCTTTTCAGAATTGATTACTCTCTGTTTGATTCGGGAATAAAAATCAACTCCTGTAAAACTATTCGCAAGCAACTCTCTGACCACTATCCGGTTGTCACCACTTTTTCTCTCTGAAAATTCTCAACGCATTATATTGCACGCATGAATTCCGAATTAAAAATTTACAACACGCTTACGCGCGAAAAAGAAATTTTCAAACCGCTCAACGCGCCTCATGTAGGTATGTATGTATGTGGTCCAACTTTATATAGTCATGCTCATCTTGGTAATTGCAGAACATTTCTTTCGTTCGATGTAGTGTTTCGTTACTTAAAACATTTGGGCTATAAGGTCCGTTACGTGCGCAATATTACCGATGTAGGACACTTGGAAAGCGATGGCGATGAAGGAGAAGATAAAATTGCAAAACGTGCGCGGCTCGAAAAATTAGAACCGATGGAAATTGTGCAGTTGTACGCTGTAGATTTTCACAAAGTGTTAGATGATTTCAATTTATTACCGCCAAGCATTGAGCCGACTGCGAGCGGACACATTATTGAGCAAATTGAAATGACAAAGAAGATTATCGAGAATGGTTTAGCGTACGAAGTAGATGGCACCATTTGGTTTGATGTAGAAAAATTTGCGATGGATTATCCATATACCGAACTGAGTGGAAGAAAATTAGATGAGATGCTGGATGGCACTCGTGATAACTTAGAAGGACAGGAAGAAAAGCGCGGACGTTTAGATTTTGCGCTTTGGAAAAAAGCCAAGCCGGAGCATATTATGCGTTGGACGAGCCCATGGGGCGAAGGTTTTCCAGGTTGGCATATTGAGTGCAGTGCTATGAGTTCAAAATATCTTGGCGAACAATTTGATATACACGGAGGCGGGATGGATTTGATTCCAACTCATCATACTAATGAGGTTGCTCAAAATGTGGCTTGCTGCAAAAAATCTCCTGCAAAGGTTTGGATGCACACCAACATGCTTACCGTGAACGGACAGAAGATGAGCAAGAGTTTAGGAAACTCCTTTTTACCGGAACAACTTTTTACTGGAAGTCATCCTTTGCTCGAGCGCGGTTATTCTGCTATGGTGGTTCGCTTTTTTATGTTGCAGGCACACTATAGCAGCACACTCGATTTTTCGAATACGGCATTACAAGCTTCTGAAAAAGGTTGTCAGCGTTTGATGAATGCAATGAAGTTGATGGCAGGTTTAAAGACAAGCGACAAATCTTCTTTCAATTTCGAAAATCTGAAAGCGGATATCTATAATGCATTGAATGATGACTTTAATACACCGCTGGCTATTGCCGGTTTATTTGAAGGTGCGGGGGTCATAAACTCGGTTAACGATGGCAAGGCAACTATTACGGCTGCCGATAAAGAACAATTGCAAAAACTCTTTAGTGAAATTGTTTTTGATGTGCTTGGATTAAAAGAAGAAACCGGTGCCGGTTCAGATAAAGTAGATGGACTGATGAATCTGATTATTGAGTTGCGTAAAGATGTTCGTGCGAAAAAAGATTTTGCCGCCAGCGATAAAATACGCGATGAACTTTTGAAAGTAGGCATACAGGTAAAGGATGGAAAGGAAGGAGTAACATGGACCTCAAATTAGCGGCAATGAAAAAACTCTTTCCAATAATCTTACTCTTTCTCGCTTCGTGCGATAAGTGCAATCAACCCACACAAACGATTGTTGAACAGCCAAAACAAATTGTGGTAAACGCACCGGCATTCAGCGGTGACTCTGCTTATAACTATACACAAGCGCAATTAGATTTCGGAACCCGCGAAATGAACTCGAAAGGACACGAAGCCTGCGCTAAATATTTGATAGAAGAGATTAAAAAATTTGCCGACACAGTTTACATTCAGAAGTTTGATGTAAAAGGATTTGACGGAGTGAATCTGAAGTGCACCAACATCATAGCTTCAATAAATCCGAAGGCAACAAATAGAATATTACTTTCCTCGCACTGGGACAGCCGCCCTTGGGCAGACCAGGATACCAAGGACAGAAACAAGCCGATTCTCTCTGCCTGCGATGGGGCAAGTGGTGTGGGAACACTGATGGAAATTGCAAGAGCCATTAAGTCTTCTCCGCTTAAAAATATTGGCGTTGATTTATTTTTTAATGATGCAGAAGACCGCGGTTATTCTTCTTCGCTTGATGATATTATTAAGCCCGGCACCCTTGATAGTGAGGGCTCGTGGTGTTTGGGTTCGCAGCACTGGAGTGTTAATCCACATTTACCGGGTTATAGAGCCGACTTTGGCATTTTGTTAGACATGGCCGCTGCTAAGGGTGCCGTGTTTGCGCGCGAAGGAAATTCTTCTTTTAATGCCGGCTGGGTTCAGGATAAAGTTTGGGCGAATGCAAATACGCTTGGCTACTCCAATTTTTTCAGTAACGAAACTATTGCAGGAATTACTGACGACCATGTTTACATTAATCAGGTGGCAAAAATTCCAACCATAGATATTATTCATTATGACCCTAACTCTACATCAGGAACTTTCGGAAGTTACTGGCACACACATGCCGATGATATGAGTGTGATTGATAAAACTACATTAAACGCTGTAGGAAGAACTTTGCTTTATACTATTTATCAGTATGAGGCGGAGAGAGCAGCGCTGTAGTTTTGGTTTCTTCCAACATTCAACTACTTTTCAATCTACATGAAAAGAGAAATACGATTTATTTTCTCCTAGTTATTTATTCATGCGCTTAGTGTTGTTAGTGCGCAGCAACCGGTAATGATTGTTGGCAATAAATTAAACATGCAGTTTACCGATATTAGTCCAGACTGGCAAATGTATTGCCAACATTACTACCCCTACTATTGTAGTGGAGAATATCCCTTGCATATTGACAGTATGAGTGCAGATGATTTTCTTTTTACCTACACCGATGGTGAGTGCAATTTTGCTAGCAGAATATATCAAACCCAAATAGAGTTTTTGGGTGATATGCAGATTTTGGTGGATACATTCAACAGCTCAATTACCGAATTGCCTCCGTATATGCTTGGCGATTCGGTTTATGTAACCGATAATACTAAGCGCGATTTTACAACATCCTTTGTAATTGATACCGTGCCTCCGTGGGGACATTGGGATACAGCTTACTTTACCAACTACCATACATGGGTGGATAGCTCTTTTAAAAAATACATCAATATTTCATGGTGGAAGACCGCAAATTGTAATGGTCCATACACCGGCTGGATAGAACAGGGAGATACGGATTTGTATGTAGTGTTTCGCAAAATTATACCTGCCGATACTTTATATGGGTGGATTGAAGTGCGCTCTACTTTTGGACAGCTAACTTTTAAAAGCTTTGCTATACAGGGCGATACAGGAAGTTTTATTTACAACGCTATAGGACCAATTAATACCAAGAAGCCGGAAGTAAAGCTGTATCCTAATCCAGCCACCGAAAAATTATTTATCGAATCACCTTTTGATAATTATGTATTGGAAATATTTTCGTTGGATGGCAGAAAACAATTGTATGTGGAAGTATCCTGTAAAGTAGCAGGCATAGATATATCAGGCTTGTCAACCGGACTTTACTATGTCAATATCAGTTCGGATAAAAGCAGCATTGTCAAAAAGCTTGTAAAAGAATAGTGTTACTCTTTTGAAGAAGAGGCTACTGTCTCCCTTTGATAATAACCGGTACCGTCATAAACTCTTTTTGAAGGGGCGGTCATACAAGCTTCGCTGCAGCAGCCTTCCATTTTCCAGCCACATTCTTCGCACAACACAAAGTGTTCGTTACATTCTGCATTAGAGCAGTTAACCATGTGTGCCGATTTTGTTCCGCAGATTTTGCAGGTAGAAACAATAGATGGAGCAACTGAATTTACATCCACAACAACTCTGTTATCGAACACATATAATTTACCTTCAAAATTTTTGCCTCCGGTTTCTTTAGCGTATTTCACCACCCCTCCATCTACCTGATAAACGTTTTTAAAACCATTCTGTAATAAATAACCGCTTGCCTTTTCACATTTAATGCCACCGGTGCAGTAGGTTACTACTTTTTTATCCTTTAAATGTTCGAGTTGTTTTAGTTGTTCAGGAAAGTCGCGGAAATTGTCAATGTCGAGTTTGAGTGCATTTTTAAAATGACCTACTCCACTTTCGTAATTGCTGCGCACATCTACAAATACTACATCTTCCTGCTCAATCATTTCATCTACCTCGTGTGGTTTTAAATGTATACCGGTAGTTTCATTCGGATCAACTGCTTTTATGCCGCGCAGGCTGCTGTGCACTATTTCGGGTTTAACGCGCACATACAATCTTTCAAAAGTAGGCGCATCCATTTCATCAATCTTAAACTCTACGCCTTCGAACAGCGGATTCGATTTTACCGTGTCCATATATTTTTTGCATTGCACAACGGTGCCTGAAATAGTTCCGTTCAATCCCTCTTCGGCAACAATTATTCTGCCTACAATGCCAAGCCGTTCGCAGAACTCTAAATGATGTTGCGCAAATTCTTCAGCATCCGGTATGCGGGTGTATTTGTAATAAAGTAAGGTCTGATATGGTTTCATTCAGGCGCGAAGATAATTCATTGCCGCATTTTCTGAATGATGCGCGTCATGCAATTGAAAAATCTATTTTTGAACGGAAAGAAACCACATCAATTATGTATTCCATTCAACAGCGGTTACAAAAAGATTTAGAAGAAATTAAAGCAGCGGGGCTTTATAAAACGGAGAGAGTAATTACTACTCCTCAAGGCGCTGACATCAACACCACTGCAGGCAAAGAAGTGATTAACTTCTGTGCTAACAATTATCTTGGCCTTTCTTCTAACCCAAAAGTTATTGATGCGGCAAAACGCGCGATAGGCACACACGGCTACGGGATGAGCAGTGTTCGGTTTATTTGCGGCACACTGGATATTCATAAAGAACTGGAGCAAAAGATTTCTGATTTCCTGGGAACAGAAGATTCTATTCTATATGCCGCAGCCTTTGATGCCAACGGTGGTGTGTTTGAGCCTTTGTTTAACGAAGAGGATGCGATTATTTCTGACGAACTGAATCATGCTTCAATAATTGATGGTGTTCGCTTGTGCAAGGCAGAGCGGTTGCGTTATAAGAATAACGACATGGAAGATTTGGAGCAGCAGTTGATTGCCACTCAGAGGAACCGGTCGCGTATTATTGTTACCGATGGAGTGTTTAGCATGGATGGAACGATTGCACAGCTCGATAAGATTGTTGCCCTTGCCGATAAATACAATGCCATGATAATGGTAGATGAATGCCATGCCAGTGGTTTTATTGGCAAGACCGGACGCGGGACACCGGAGTATTGTGGCGTGCATGGGAAGATTGATATTATAACCGGAACGCTGGGCAAAGCATTAGGCGGTGCAAGCGGTGGTTTTACTTCGGGCAAAAAAGAAATTATAGAACTGCTTCGTCAGCGCTCTCGTCCGTATTTGTTTAGTAATACTTTGATGCCAGCTATTGTTGGGGCGAGTATTGCAGTATTAGATATGTTGAGTGAAACTACTGCGCTGCGCGATAAGCTGGAAGCCAACACTAAATATTTTCGCGAGCAAATGACGGCTGCGGGGTTTGATATTAAACCGGGAGAGCATCCTATTACGCCCGTTATGCTTTACGATGCGGTGCTGGCGCAAAACTTTGCGGCTAAACTTTTAGACGAAGGCATTTATGTTATTGGCTTCTTCTTCCCAGTAGTAGCTAAAGGCAAGGCGCGTATACGCGTACAGGTTAGTGCCGCGCATGAGCAGGAGCATTTGGATAAATGCATTTCTGCGTTTACTAAAGTGGGGAAAGAGTTAGGGGTGATTAGATAATTCCGAAGGGGACTTTAATACTTCCCAAAAATTTCTTCCACCTTCTTAAACCGGTAGTCGAAAATTTCTTTCAGCTTATACTTAACTATTAAAGCGTTGGCTACATCGCCCAAAATACCGAAGGGAATCTTGTAGTGAACAATGTCTACCATCTCTACTCCGCGATCAATTTGTCTTATAAAATGTTTGTGGTGCCACAAAGCATACGGGCCAAAGCGTTGTTCATCTACAAAATACTCCCTTTCTTTTATGTGCGTTATTTCGGTAACCCAATTCATTTTAATTCCCAATACCGGGCTTACTTTATAGGCAATAATTAAACCGGCATACATTACATCGCTGGGCGTATCGGTATTTACTTCAAACCCCATGCTTGGCGGAGTAATTATTTTAAGGTTAAATGGCGATGAAATAAACTGCCAAACCTTATCTACCGGTGCCGGAATTTTTTGAATAGTTTGAAAAGAATACAGTTGGCTCATAATTTACGATAGTAGACAATTGGCAGAAGAAAAAGTTCGCGCACAAGATTCTAATTCATCAGCACCTCCAGCCACAATTGCGCATGAAGGTCCAGCCCCGCTTTACTAAAATGGCAGTTATCGTACCGGTACGAATTATCCAGAGAGTCGGTATTCGGTCCGTTGAAAATCTTCAAAGAATCATTCGCCAGATTTTGTTGCGCTTCCTGCAAAACAAAATCAGGCGCACCACCGCAGCGCGTTGCCATAGCCGGATAAACTGGTGCATCTATTCCAATGCTTCGCAAATAATTTAGGAGCAAATGAAACTTGGCGGTATAGTTCGCAGCATTCTGTTCAGGAGCTAAACCACCGGAAAGCAAAACATGATTGCTCTCGCCCTGATGCCACAGCACCTGCGTAACCTTCAGCCCCGAATTATTCAAATGCTGAACAGTTTCTAAAATCAAGTGATTCAAATCGCCACCGGGTATCCATTGTTCAATTTTTGTTCCGCCAACTGCACAAGGAACAATAATTACCGTGCGTGCAAAATTGTGCTCCACCATTTTATCACCTAACCGGCTCCACACACTACCGGCTTCTCCGTTGGCTCCCTTCAACGGGTCTTTAAGCGGATAAAGAATTTCTTCAAAATAATTGAACGTGTTTTCGCAATGCGCTTCGTATTTTTTTTCACCAGCATTAGCTGCATTCGATTGTCCCATTACCAACAGCACTATCGTGTCATGAACCGGTGTGCCAGTGGTGCAATCGTGTTTCATAACGGCAAGCGAAGCATCTGTTTTGCAAGCATTAGTCAGCAATAACAATATGCAGAAAAACAAAACTATAAAGTGTGGAATATGTTTATTGCGCTTCATCTTTGTTCTACAAACCTATCGTTTTTAAACTTTAATCCCGTTGCGCTACATCACGTTTCTCTATCGGCACAAAGTTTTTAACAAAAGCATCCGAAGCATCAATACGCGGAACGGTGCGCTTGTGATACAGCGACATCATCTGCAGCGGAAACGGCACCAGTGCCACTTTAATTTTGCACGCATCTAAAAACCTTCTTATAAAATGCGATTGAAAAGGGTCTGTAGCCACTGCAATTTTTTTGAACCCAAGTTGCCGCGCTAATCTTATTCCAAAGTCTACATTCTCGCTGCTGTGTTCTGCGCGGCTTTCTACAAAAGTATTTTCTGAAGGTATGCCCATAGAGTCTGCCATTATTTTCATGCTCTGCCCTTCTATATATGGCGTGCGAACGGCTGAACCGGAGAAGATAATGTTCTTCGCAATCTTCCGGTCAAACAACCATTTTGCCCAAAGCATCCGCGCTTTATAAATTTGATTTACACCGGTGCTGTCAAAGGGAGTACCGGGTACAATAATTACATCGTAAGGGGCAGTAAGCAAATAACTATCGTGCGCATTAGAAGCCAGCCGATTAATTAGACCACAGCTGTTCATTACAGTAGCAACTATGACGCATAGCAGAAAAAAGGCAAGCCGTTTCATAATCAGAAATATGGGTGGAGTAACGGTTGCAATACATAGGTTAGTTAATGCTTACTTATATAATAACTATTAACTTCTATTTTTATTGCATGCATCTGAACAACGATAAACTCAAGCAATCGCTTTTTCTCATCACGCTGTTTGTATTAGGCGGTTTTTTATTCTGGCTATTGAAAGGCTTTTTAAGTGCCGCTCTTGGTGCAGTAGTTTTTTATGTGCTGTTGCGTCAACCGTTTTTTTACCTCACACAAAAGGCAAAACGTAAATGGAACAAATCGCTCGCCACCGGTGTGCTGATGTTTGCTTCGTTTTTGGTTTTAGTGTTACCGGTGTTTCTGGTGTCGGTTATGTTATCCGGTAAGGTGAGTTACCTCATTACACACTACCAGGAAATTCTCACGCTTTGCCAGGATGCCAGTAATCAACTGAAAGAATATGTAGGCATTGATTTATTTTCGACTGATACTGCAAGCAAACTCACCGGTGTTGCTGCCAGCGTAATTCCACATTTTGTTTCTGCCACGGCAAGCGCAGTTGCCGATGTTTTTGTGCTTTACTTTTTACTCTACTTCATGCTTTCGAATGCGCATGAACTTGAAAAAAGTGTAAGAAAAAATTTGCCTTTTCACGACACCAACGACCAGTTGCTATTGCGAGAGCTGAAGAGTCAAACTATTTCAAACTCTATAGGCATTCCCATTATTGCGGTTGCACAAGGTATTGCTGCTGGTATCGGTTACTGGGTTTTCGGAATAGATGAACCGTTTTTCTGGGCGGTAATTTCCGCGCTGCTTAGTGTAATACCGGTAATAGGTGCCAGTATTGTTTGGGTGCCACTTGCTATATTTTTATACCTGAACGGACAACATTGGCAAGCGGCTGCACTAACCGTTTATTTTATGGCCGGTGTTGGTTTGCTTGATAATGTGTTACGTTTTGCCTTGCAGAAAAGATTGGGCGACACACATCCGCTTATTACTTTCTTCGGAGTAATCATCGGCTTAAATCTGTTCGGTTTTGTAGGTTTAATTTTCGGACCGCTGCTTATCTCTTACTTTATTCTGTTGCTAAAAATTTATCGCAATGAATATTTAGGAGAGCAACACTAACTATCCAGGAAGCTCTTCAGCGCTTTATACTCAGCCTCTATCATTACACTTTTCTTTTTCAAGTGCAGAAGGTGTTTCATTGAATCGGGAAACTCAATTGTTGCACCAGTAGCTTTTTCAACCACATCGCTAAACTTGACCGGATGTGCGGTTTCTAAAAACAAACCCCTGTTGTTGGTCGCCTGACCATCAACTTCATTCAAATATTTTTCCAGCGAAGCATAAGCCACCGCACCATGCGGGTCGAGTGTGTAGTTATAGTTTTTATAAACGCGCGAAATAGTTTCAGAAGTTTCTTTATCGCTTATAGAATAACTGCTGATGAAATTTTTAATGCGCGAATAATCGCTGCCAAACATTTCTAGCAAGCGAACCAAGTTGCTCGGATTACCAACATCCATCGCATTTGAAATAGTGGCAACGGCTTGTTGCGAATACAATTCGCCTGACAAAAGATATTTAGTAAACACATCGTTACTGTTACATGCCGCTACAAAATGTTTTACCGGCAAGCCCGAAACGGCCGCGATTAGTCCCGCACAAATATTTCCGAAGTTACCGCTCGGCACACATACCACCGGTGGCTCTTTTTGTTGCCATTGTTGTAAAGCATAGAAATAATAAAACTGTTGCGGTAGCCAGCGCGCTACGTTTATACTGTTGGCGGATGTGAGAAATAATTTTTTGTTCAATTCTTCATCCATAAACGCCTGCTTCACCATTTGCTGACAATCATCAAATGTTCCCTGCACTTCAAGTGCGGTAATGTTTTGTCCGAGAGTGGTCAATTGCAATTCCTGAATCTTGCTCACCTTACCGGAAGGGTAAAGAATAATTACATCCACGCCCCCTACACCAAGAAACCCATTGGCAACCGCACTACCTGTATCTCCGGAGGTTGCTACAAGCACCGTTACTTTTCTTGAATCGGTTTTTGAAAAGCAACCAAGACAACGACTCATAAACCTTGCGCCAATATCTTTAAACGCCAGCGTTGGTCCGTGAAATAATTCGAGAGACGAAATATTATCCGTAACGCGTACTAGTGGAAAATCAAAGTTGACGGTGTGCTCGCAGATTTGAAATAAATCTTCTTCAGTAATCGTATCCCCCACATACGGGCCAATAACCTCAAACGCAATCTGTGCTTTTGATTTCTGTTTAAAAGAAGAAAGAAACTCTTTGGTAAGCATCGGAATGCTATCCGGAAAATACAAACCCTTATCCGGTGCCTGTCCGCGAATGGTGGCTTCTCTGAAATTTACTTTCTCCGAATTACTATTGGTGCTGTGATAAAGCATTTCTCTTATCCGTTTACAATTTCCACTCCTTTACTATTCACTGTAGTTACATACACATTAAACTCAACTCCCATTTTCCGATACACTTCATTCATTACTTCTTCAACTGCTTTTGCTGTTGCTTGATCTTTACTCAACATAAAAACCGAAGGACCTGAACCAGAAATTCCTCCGCCTAATGCACCGGCTTCTAAGCAACGTTTTTTCATTTTATCAAAACTAGGAATCAGTTTACTGCGCACCGGTTCAATTAAAACATCTTGTAGTGAGCGGCTGATTAAATCATAATCCTGTTTCATAAAGCCCGCCACCAGTCCGCCAACATTTGCCCATTGAGTAACTGCATCTTTTAGCGAAACCTGTTTAGGTAAAATTTCGCGTGCGTAACTTGTCTTTACTTCAATTTGCGGATGAATAACTGTTACATACAACGGAGGAAAATCAAGCGGAATAATATCAAGCGGCTCGTTACTACGAATGAGTGTAACGCCACCGTAAATGCAAGGCGCAATATTATCGGCATGCCATGCTTGTGATGCAATTTGTTCGCCATGCATGGCAAAGCGCACCAATTCATTTTTCAAAAAACGATTGCCGAGTAAATGATTGGCACCAACAACCACACCGGCTGCGCTTGCCGCACTTGAACCAATTCCGCTCCCCGGCTTTATCACTTTGGTGCTTTCAATTTCAAAACCTATTTCCTCTTTCACTTCACGCATCATAGCAAGCAGCGCACCGCCAAAAACATTTTTCTCCGGTTCTGTTGGCAGATTGTATCCATCTTTATTGATGATGCGGATTTCCTTTTTTTCGAGCAGGCGCATCACAATTTTATCGGCCGGTTGATGAATGGCAAAGCCCATCACATCAAAACCGCAAACAATATTTGCGATAGTAGCAGGAGATAAAATGGTTACTTCTTTCATAATTAAACAGCTCTTAAAATATCAGCAAACACTCCCGATGCAGTTACATCTGCTCCTGCTCCAGCTCCTTTAATTACCAACGGTTGCTGCGAATATCTGCGCGTGAAAAATAAAACCACATTATCCTTACCATATAAATGATATAAGTCGTGCTCCTTGCTAATGTGCTGCAAGCCTACCGATGCTTTTCCATTTTCAAGCTGAGTAACAAACTTCAGTTTACAGTTCTTCACGTTGGCTTCATCAAATAATTTTTTGAAATGCTCTTCATATTTTTCGAGCGACTTATAAAACGCTGCTACATCACCTTGCATACATTCTTCGGGAAGAAAAACATTGTTAGCAATATCGCTCATCTCCATTTTGTTTCCGGCTTCGCGGGCAAGAATTAAAATTTTTCGCATTACATCGGTGCCACCTAAATCTAACCGCGGGTCGGGTTCGGTGTAGCCTTCGTCCTGTGCCTGCTTAACCACGCTGGCAAAGGTTTTTGTGCCATCATAATTATTGAAAACAAAATTTAATGTGCCGGAAAGCACCGCTTGAATTTTCTGCACTTCGTCACCACTTCGCATTAAATCGTTCAGCGTACCTATAACCGGCAGACCTGCCCCCACATTGGTTTCAAACAAAAATGAAGTGTTGAATTCGCGGGCTGTGTTTTTCAACTGCTCGTAATTATTGTAAGCAGATGAAGCTGCAATTTTATTGCAGGCAACTACCGAAACGCTTTTCTGCAACAGCGAAGCATAGCTCTTCGATACTTCTTCGTTGGCAGTAACATCTACAAAAACCGAATTGCGGAGATTTTTCTCTTGAATAAATTTTACCAACTCATTCAATTTCATTGGTGCAGCTTTTTTCAACTCAACTTCCCAATTGTTTAAATCAATTCCTTCTTCATTCAAAGCAACCTGTTTACTATTAGCAATAGCCACCACGCGAACGTTTAAGCGCAAATGTATTTGCAGATACCCCTGTTGCAGTTTTAGTTGTTCAATTAAGCGTTTGCCCACATTCCCTGCGCCCGAAATAAAAAGATTCACCTGCTTGTAAGTGGTTTCAAAAAACTCTTCGTGCAATACGTTGATGGCTTTCTTTACATCCAGTGCGGTGATAACTGCCGAAATATTTTTTTCGGAAGAACCCTGTGCAATAGCGCGAATATTCACACCATTCTTTCCAAGTGCACTGAACATTCTTCCGCTAATACCAGGATGATTTTTCATATTATCGCCAACCAATGCAACAATCGCCAATGAGCTTTCTACGCTGAGCGGTTCAAGTTTCTTTGTTCCTATTTCGTATTCAAATTCTATATCTACTGCAGCTTTTGCTTTTACAGCATTCGCTTCATCTATCGCTACACATATTGAATGTTCCGATGAACTCTGCGTAATCAGAATCACATTTATTTTCTCTCTGCTCAACGCATCAAACAATCGTTTCGAAAATCCTGGAATGCCCACCATACCGCTTCCTTCCAGCAATAACATCGAAACCTTGCCGATGCTTGAAATTCCACTCACCACATTTTGATTCGCATCGCTCTTGTTTTCAATCAATGTTCCTTCGTCATCAGGTGCAAATGTGTTTTTAATCCAAAGCGGCATCCCCAAACTCATCACCGGTTGAATGGTTGGCGGATAAATAACCTTCGCACCAAAATGCGAAAGTTCCATTGCCTCCTGATACGAAATGCGCGGAATCACTTTTACATTTTGAACTAAGCGCGGGTCGGCAGTCATCATGCCGCTTACATCTGTCCAAATTTCTAAGACGCTTGCTTTAACGGCTGCTGCAAAAATTGCAGCTGTATAATCTGATCCCCCACGGCCAAGTGTAGTGGTAACACCGGTAGCATCACTTGCAATAAATCCCGGCAAAAGATAAAGCTCAGACGGTTTTTCTTTTATAAACGCCAGAATTTTTTTGTTGGTCTCTTCAAAATTTACTGCGGCAAATGTGTAGTTCGAATTGGTTTCTATAAGTTCGCGCGAATCTTTCCATTCGTGTTTTACCTCGAGGGAATTCAATTTGTGCGAAATCATAATTGATGAGAGCAGTTCCCCAAAACTTACAATGCTATCGATTGTGCGGTTAGATAATTCGCGTAATAAAAAAACACCTTCGCAAATGGCGCGGAGTTCGCTGCATTGTTTTTTTACTTCCACTAAAAGGAGAGATTGGTTTTTATCGGCAATCAAATCTGTAGTTGTTTGCAAGTGGCGTTGTTCAATCGCGCTTAGTTTTGCTTTATACGCTTCATCTCCGCTGGCAGCTAATTTTCCGGCATCAATCAACATGTCTGTTGTTCCGCCTAACGCAGAAACAACAACCATTGTCTTTCCTTTCGCTACAGCTTTCTGCACAATGGCAATCGTCTTCAAAATATTTTCAGCATTGGCAACCGAGGTGCCTCCAAATTTTAAAACCTGCATCTACTTTTCTTTTGCGCGAATATCCGATGCTTTGCTAAGGAATGTGAGATGGTTTTTGAACAGAAGAAACCGAAATGAATACTAAGCAGTCCGCTTCAATAAATCAGACAGCGAATTGCTAAAGAGTATTAGTAGAGAGTAAACCGGTTGCGATTCCAGTATTTAACAAGTAGGAATCCGAACAGTGCACCGCCAAGATGAGCGAAGTGCGCAACATTATCGCCCTGACTCATACTGATGCCGCGATACAGTTCCCACAAAACATACAGGGAGACAAAATATTTTGCTTTTACAGGAACAGGTATAAACATTAAAAACAGTTCCGTGTTGGGAAACAACATTCCAAATGCAATCAGGATTCCGAAAATAGCACCGGATGCGCCAACGGTTGGCGTTACATACATTGTCGCTACATCAGGAAATTCGTTAAGCAATTCAAACGATGGAGCAAATGAACCAGTGAAGTTATGGATTATCCAAGCTTCCACTGCGGTGTGTAATAACATTGCACCTAAACCGGTAACGAAGTAGAAAAATAAAAATCGTTGCGGTCCCCACACGCGTTCAAGAATTGCTCCGAACATGAACAGCGCAAACATATTTGAGAATATATGCCCAACATTTCCGTGCATGAACATGTGCGTGATAAGCTGCATCGGTTTAAAAAATGGACTGGCTGGGTAGAAAAGCGCGAACAATTCATACATTTTTTCACCAAAAAAATTGGTGGCAAAAAACATCAGCACGTTAATGACGATTAAGTTAAACGTTACGCTCTTTAGATTTATATTATCAAACATGGGCGACAAATGTAATTGAAGAGATGAAACGATTGAGCGCGAAAATTATTTGTTCTCGAAGCGTTTTTCTAATTCATCATTGTTCAGGGTAATAAAAGTAAATCGTCCGTTGGGCGCAGTGAAAGCATTTTCGCAGGCGAACAATTCATCAATCAATGTTTTCATTTCTTCTACCGAAAGTTTTTTTCCTGCTTTAATACTTGAGCTATGTGCTAATGATTTCGCCAATGTTTCGCGCTTAGAAAGCTTTGTTACCTGCGAATTCATTTTGAATTGCTCAATCAATTCTTCGATCATTTTCTTTTCATCGCCTTGCAAGATATCGGCCGGAAATCCGTGAATGACGAAACTGTTTTTGCCAAACTCCTGAATATCGAAACCAAGATTGTTTATCTCAGGTAATATCTGCAATAGGATTTGTGTGTCCATGGCATTCAAATCCAAATTCTGCGGAAACAGTTGTCGTTGACTTTCATTTCTGTTTCTGTCGAGCAGCTTTAAAAACCGCTCAAACATAACACGCTCATGGGCGGCTTGCTGGTCAATTAAAATAAAGCCGCTCTTAATTTGCGAAACGATGTACCTGTTCTGAATTTGATGTGGCGGAACAGCTTCTTTATAAACATCATGTTCCGCTGAACTTCTGATTTCTGATTTCTGATTTCTGGTTTCCGGCTGTTTGTTGTTGCTTACCGTATCAAACGCATGTTCCCAATTCTTCAAATTATTTTCTTCCCGTTTATTAAGCGATTGGAAATTACTTGGTGGTGCATACTTCTTCGCATCACGCGTTGTTGTAGCCTGCTGTGTAATCTCCAACCAGGTACGCGGCTGTTGAGTGAACGTGTCGTTGTTATTCAAATGATGTTCCTGATTAAAATCTAATGTTGGAGAAACGCTGTAAGCTCCAAGCGCGTGTTTCACTCCAAGGTTCACAAACGTGTAAACCAATTTCTCGTCCTCAAACTTGATTTCATATTTAGCCGGATGAACATTGATGTCAATTTTAGAAGGATCAATATCTAAGAACAAAACATAAAACGGATGACTGCCTTGCGGAATCATTTGTTCAAACGCCATCGAAACCGCATGATTCAAATAAGGCGATTTGATGAAACGATTGTTTACATAAATAAATTGTTCCCCTCTTGTCTTCTTCGAAAATTCCGGCTTACCGGTAAAGCCGTAAACGTGCAGCGCGTAGCTTTTTTCTTCTACCGGTACAATCTTCTCGGCATAATTATCTCCGAACAAGGCAACAATTCGCTGTTTAAGATTTCCCGATTTCAAATGATACATTTCGTAATCATTATTGAAAAGCTGAAAGCCGATTTTCGGATGCGCCAATGCAATGCGTTGAAACTCTTCAATAATATTTTTCAATTCAACCGTATCGCTTTTCAAAAAATTTCTTCGCGCGGGAACATTGAAGAAAAGATTCTTCATGGCAATGGAAGTTCCTTCTTCTGTTTGACAGGGCTCTTGTTTCAGCACTTTCATTCCTTCAATCTCAATTGAAGTGCCGAGCTGCTCCCCGGTTTGCCTTGTTTTTAATTCTACTTGCGCAATGGCTGCAATAGAAGCGAGTGCCTCTCCGCGAAAGCCCATGGTACGGATGTTGAACAAATCTTCAGCCGCGCGAATTTTTGAAGTAGCGTGTTTCTCAAAACACATCCTGGCATCAGTTTCGCTCATGCCGCAACCGTTATCTATCACCTGCACCAAGCTTTTTCCCGCTTGCTTTACAATCAGTTTAATATGCGTAGCACCGGAATCAATCGAATTTTCCAATAACTCTTTTACAGCAGAAGAAGGTCGTTGAATAACCTCACCGGCAGCAATTTGGTTAGCAATATTATCGGGCAGAAGACGAATAATGTCCATGAGTTCGCAAACTTAATTATTTGCATTTCTTCCTTGCAGAATTCGCTTTCTATTGGGAAAAATTAATTGTGGAATTCAATCAACATAAAACAGTAGAAAAGTCGTTAATAGAATTAAGCAAGGCACGATAAATGTTTTGTCTATTCGCACAAGTGGAAATACGAAATACGAAATACGAAATACGAAACGATTTGCGCAGGCTTTGTCTTTCTCTGTTGTCCGTTGTCTGTTGTCTGTTGTCTGTCGCTCAAAATCCAGATTTCAGAAACTGGAAAAACGACAAAGCGTGCGTAAGTTGGGTTGACTCTGTTTACTCACAACTCTCGGTCGAAGAAAAAATCGGGCAGTTTTTTATGATTGCTGCTTACACCGATGGCAAGCTCTATAACATGGATTCGGTTTTGAGTTGGATGAAACAAGGCAAAGCCGGTGGAGTAATTTTCTTTAAAGGGCTACCGGAGCCGCAGGCGGAATGGACAAATAAAATTCAGGATTCCTGCAAAGTGAAAAGTTTTATAGCTATTGATGGAGAATGGGGTTTAGCCATGCGTTTAGATTCCACGATTTCGTTTCCGCATCAGATTGCGCTGGGCGCAGTGGCTGACAACACTTTGATTTATGAAATGGGAAGAGAGATTGGTCGCGAGTGCAAGCGCATTGGCATCAACATCAATTTTGCGCCCGATGTGGATGTAAACAACAATCCGAACAATCCGGTTATCAATGACCGGAGTTTTGGCGAAGACAAATACAAAGTTGCTCTAAAGGGAATTGAGTATGCCGATGGAATGCAGGATGAGGGTGTGCTTGCATGTGCCAAACATTTTCCGGGACATGGTGATGTGAATACCGATTCGCATTTTGATTTACCTATAATAACAAAGAGCGCAGCCAGTTTCGATTCGCTGGAGTTTTATCCTTTCAAAATTCTTTTTAAAAATAACGTGGGTAGCGCGATGGTGGCGCACTTAAATGTTCCTGCGCTTGACAGCGATTCCGGTTCGGTGGCTTCCATTTCTAAAAAAATCGCCACCGGTTGGCTGAAAGATTCACTCGGCTTTGATGGTTTGGTTTTTTCAGACGCACTGAACATGAGAGGTGTTGCTAAATATTACAAACCAGGCACGGTTGACTCCATGGCGTTTATGGCGGGTTGCGATATTCTGGTGTTCAGCGAGGATGCCTCGAAGGGAATTGAAAAAATTAAAATGGCGGTGGATAGCGAAGTGATTTCTGTAAGTGAGTTAGAGACTCGAGTTAAAAAAGTTCTGGCGTATAAATACAAGCTTGGGTTAAATAAACCACAACACGTTGCGCTTGAAAATCTGCACGAGGATTTGAATAATACGAAAGGCAAATTGCTTCGATTGAAATTGTATGAGCAGGCGATAACGCTTGCCGCTAATCAGGAAAATCTCCTTCCTTTCAAAGATTGGAATTACAAAAAAGTGGCCTCGCTTTCTATTGGTAATTCGGGTGCATCGTCATTTCAGCGACACATCAACAATTTTGCGGAAATAGATTTTTTCAATCAGAGTTTTGAGCACAACGAAAAATCGTTTAACGGTATTTTCGATACGCTGGCTACTTACGATTTAGTGATTGTTGATTTGCACGCTATGGTTCGCGCGGCTGCAAAAAATTACAACGTAACTGAGGAAACAAGAAAGTTTATTGACTCGCTCACCGGCAGAACAAAAGTGGTGCTTTGCGTTTTCGGAAATCCTTACGCGTTGAAATTTTTTGAATACGCGCCCTGGATTCTTGAAGCATATGAAGATAACGATGCTACTAACCTTGCAGCAGCAAACGCTTTGTTCGGTGCCGAAAAAATATCGGGTAAGTTGCCAGTTACCGCTTCTCCTGCCTTTCCTGCCGGTGCCGGTTTTGTTTCTGATTCCATTTATCGTTTAAAAATTTCCTCGCCTGAAGAAGTTGGTTTGAAAACTGCCGAGCTAAAACGGATGGACGACATCATTCAAAAAGGAATTGATGGTAAGGCGTTTCCCGGTTGCCAACTGTTGGTAGCAAAAGATGGAAAGGTGATTTGGAACAAATGCTACGGCACAAAAATTTACGAGAGCAGCGAAGTGGTTAAACCGGGCGAGCTATACGACCTTGCTTCTATTTCTAAAGTTGCCGCCACCACTATTGCGATAATGAAGTTGTGTGAGCAGAAAAAAATAAATCTCGACAAAACGGTTGGCGATTACCTTGACCTGCCCAAAGATGCTACCATAAAAAAGCTAAAACTGAAGGATGTGCTAACCCATCAGGCGGGGCTGAAAGCATTTTTCATGTTTTATAAAAACACGGTTGACAGCAATTTCGAAAGATATTATCGCAAAACGGCTGATGGTGTATTTTCTATTCAAGTGGCCGATTCTCTTTTTATTCGAAACGATTTTCCTGATACGATGTGGAGTATTATCAATCATTCACCGGTGGAGGAGCATCCAAAATATGTTTACAGCGATAACGACTTTTACATTCTTCAAAAGATTGTAGAAAAGGTTTCTGGAAAGAAGCTGGATGAATTTGTGAATGAGAATTTCTATCGCCCAATGGGCTTAACGCGGATTGGTTTCAACCCTACAGAAAGATATGTGCGCGAAAGAGTTCTTCCTACCGAAAACGATTCTGCTTTCCGCAAACAGGTGGTGCGCGGTTATGTGCATGACCCCGGTGCTGCCATGTATGGCGGGGTAGCAGGACATGCCGGTGTTTTCAGTAATGCGTTTGACCTTGCCGCGCTTTTTCAAATGCTGCTGAACAACGGAACTTACAACGGGCAAAGATTTTTGGATTCCTGCACTATTCATTTGTTCTCTTCACGTCAATCAAAAATTTCACGCAGAGGTTATGGCTTTGATAAGCCGGAACCGGATGTAACCAAAGCATCGCCTTGTTATGATGGTGTTCCACTTTCGGTTTTTGGGCACACCGGTTTTACCGGCACTTGTGTTTGGGGCGACCCCGAAAATAATCTCACTTATATTTTTCTGAGCAACCGCGTTTACCCGAATGCCGAAAACAATCAGTTGGTAAAAATGAATATCCGCACCGATTTGCAGGAGGTGATTTATAAGGCGTTAGGGAAGTAGTTATTGAATAATTGGAAAGGTCATTCCTTTAACCAAACGCGGTACGCCATCGGCTCCAACCAATCTTATATCATCAAAAAGAACTAAATCGCCAGCCTTTGCATTACTAATTGCAAGCTTCATTTCTTGATTAAGCAGTGGACCTTCTGAAGCAATAATTTTGAATTTATTATCAGAATATATGACCATCTTAAAGCTTGTAACACGATACAGAAATGGGAAGTCAAAATTTTCAAGAAGTGGCACCAAGCCGGTCGCCTGTTTTAGGGTTCCTTTTTGAATATTTCCTCCAAAAAATTTACCATTTAAAGAAATTTCAGGGTCTGGCACTCTCTTTCCTCTAAACTCATGTCGGCTTACCTCCTTACCTTTCGCCTTTACCACAATTACACCTCTCCAAGCTTTTGAAACAGTAGCAATAAAACTTCCATCTTCTTGCTTTTTAATTGTGCCGCCACTCGAAATTTGCGCTGTAATATCTTTTGAAGAAGCCCCTGGAATAGAAATAGCAATTGGATTTTCTACTCCAATGTACAGCACATTCATTTTTGTAAACGAAAGTTGTGTGCCCGCTTTATTATAAGCAGCCGAGTTATCATCAATGGCTACAGTAAATACAGTTGACGTATCTGCTTGTGCAGAAATATTTTGAGCGAAAACAAAAAGCAGAGAAAAGATTATGGTAAACTGTTTCATAGAAGTAAAATGCAATTGGTATCTAAAAGTAACAAAGCAATTTCTTCTATAACTTCTCTTCTTACAATCTGTTTACATTCGCTTCGTCTTAAACAAAAAGCAGAAAATGAAAATCGGAATTGTATGTTATCCAACTTATGGCGGTAGCGGTGTGGTGGCTACGGAATTAGGAAAAGCTTTGGCGAAAAAAGGTCATCAGGTTCATTTCATCACTTATCAGGAACCGGTGCGCTTGGATTCTTTTCACGAGAATATTTTTTACCACGAAGTTTCCGCTTTGGATTATCCGTTGTTTCAATATCAGCCTTACGAAAGTGCGCTTGCCAGTAAAATTGTAGATGTAGCCAAGTTTGAAAAGCTTGATATTCTTCACGTGCATTATGCTATTCCGCACGCGTCATCCGCTTTGATTGCACGAAGCATTTTGAAAGAGAAGGGTTACAATCTTCCCTTCGTTACCACCTTACACGGAACCGATATTACACTTATCGGCAAAGACCCCGGTTACAAACCGGTGGTGGAATTTTCGATTAACCACAGCGATGGAATTACTTCGGTTTCGAAAAGTTTGAAAGATGATACATATCAGAACTTCAATATTACGCGAGAGATTGAAGTGATTCCGAACTTTATTGATTTCTCGCGTTTCAAGAAAACAGATAAAGACCATTTCAAAAAAGCTATTGCGCCTAATGGCGAAAAAATCTTGACACACGTTTCGAATTTTAGAAAAGTAAAACGTGTGGAAGATGTGGTGAAGATGTTTGACCTGGTGCGGAAGAAAGTTCCTTCTAAACTTTTTTTAGTGGGCGATGGACCGGAGCGGATGGGAACAGAAATTCTTTGCCGCAACCTTGGCATTTGCGATGATGTCCGTTTCCTCGGTAAACAAGATGCGGTGGAAGAACTGCTCGCAGTTTCCGATTTATTTATTCTTCCTTCCGAAACCGAAAGCTTCGGTCTGGCTGCCCTTGAAGCCATGGCGGTGGAGGTTCCTGTTATTTCATCTAATGCCGGTGGACTTTCAGAAATAAATATTCAGGGTAAAACAGGGTTTATGAGCAACGTGGGCGACTTTGAAGATATGGCGAAGAATGCCATTTACATTCTGGAAGATGAGGCCCGGCTAAAACAATTCAAGGCAAATGCTTTGGCACACGCCAAAACTTTCGACATCAAGAACATTCTTCCCCTCTACGAAGCCTACTACAACAAAGTGATAAGCCACTACAACGATTTGGACTTTGTAATTTAATCTACCCTTGGCTTAATGTTTAGCTGAAAGGCAAGCCGGTTCACGTTTTATACGAGCCCGTTCATTAAAAAAGTGAGCGGGCTCCGGTTTGGATTTTAAGCGAGGGGGCTTGCCTCTGAGGTGAGCCTGTTAACCTTTCAAATGAGTCCGTTAACAATTGAGGTAAGCACGTTTACCTTTGGGCTGAAGTATGTTTGTCTTTTAGCTAAGCTCGTTCATTTTTTAGGTGAACCGGCTTACCTTTTTGGTGAACCTAGTTCACCTTTGAAGTGGGGGGAGGGGGGTATAACAAGTGGGGTAAATACCTGTTTTAACAAAAAAATGGCGCTTTTTGAGAATTCTGCCTTTAAACTAAGGTAGACTGGCCTTAAACGCAGCATAACCATTGTTCTCGGTAGAAAAAGGCGGGTTGCCGGTGCAGGCAAGCTCTGTTTTCTTTGCGTGAATATTTGTAACCCGGTTATCAGGATTCGGGTGCGTGCTTAAGAATGCCGGTGGCTGGGTAGCACCCGAGGCAATTATCTTTTCAAAAAAATCGGCCGCACCATCTGCGCGGAAAGCAGTGGGGCAAAGATAAATTACCGAGTGCGCATCGGCATCTTTTTCGTGGTCGCGGCTGAAGGCCAGCAGCGAAAGATTAGCGGCTATCTCGGCTATCTGCGCCTGGTTAGTGGTGCCGGCAATTACATCGAGTAAAAGCCCAACCCCGTATTGGGTGGTGAGTTGCTGTGTGCTGTGCCGTCTATCGGCATGCGCCATTTCGTGACCTATTACTCCGGCAAGCGAAGAAGCATTGTCAAGATATTTTATTAAACCCGTGTAAACATAAATGTAGCCACCGGGCGTGCAGAAGGCATTCTGCACATTATCGTCATGCACAATGTAAAGCTTCCATTGAAAATCGCTGGCATGTTCCAGTTGACCGGCATTCAGAATCTGCTGTTTCAAATTTTCGAGATACGCGTACGAAGAAGCGTAAGTTGTTTTGCTCAACAACGGATATTGCGCGGGGTTGCCAGTAATTTCAGTTTCCATTTGCAAACCAAAATTTTTATCGTCTTCAATGGTAAAAATATTCAGCCCTCCTTTTTTGCAGCCGCTGAAAGATAGGATTACGGTAAGCGAAATAAGTGCAGATAGAAATAGCTTTCTGTTCATGGTTTCTGTTTTTAAAACAACGGCAATATGTAAATGAAATTTTGGTTTGTGAAAAAATTACCGGCTGCCTTCCTGCAATAATTTTTGTTTGATAGTAGCTACCACCACATCAATAGCCACCTGGTTTTCTCCGCCCTGCGGAATAATTATATCCGCAAATCTTTTTGTAGGCTCTATAAATTGAACGTGCATTTCTTTTACCAATGCATAACGCTCAATTACCTGTTGTGCAGTTCTTCCGCGTTCGCGCATATCGCGTTCCATAATTCTAATCAACCGGTCGTCCGGTTCAGCGTCTACAAATAATTTCATGTCGCACAGGTCGCGCACACGCTTATCGGTAAACAACAAAATTCCTTCTACAATAATTACATGGTTAGGCTCTACACGAATAGTTTCCTTTTGGCGGGTAGAAGTAATGTAATCGTAAACCGGTTCATCAATTGCTTTACCTGCACGCAACAGTGCCATGTGCTCTACCAGCAAATCAAATTCAATACTGTCCGGATGGTCGAAATTGATATCTGCACGTTCCGCTAACGAAATATGTGCATTGTCGCGGTAGTAACTATCCTGCGAAACAATAGTCACCTGTTCGCGCGAAAATGAACTCATCACTTTCTTCACCACCGTAGTTTTACCCGAGCCTGATCCGCCTGTAATTCCAATAATAAGCATCAGAAATTTTTGCGGCAAGATAATAAATGAGCCTTGCGAAGCGTTACTATTTGGCAAACCCGCATTACACCACAAAGCGATAACTATGAAAACCACAATCTGTTTCATGTTGGCATTACTTATTGTTACCGGTTCACAGGCAACAACTTCTTACAGCCTTTCCGAAGCCATTCAGAAAAAATTGGTGAACATTAAAATGAATGGTGCCACGCACGACACTTCGTTTCACGGAGTAACTTCTTCGCACCTCGGCCCCTGTATGGCAATGGAGGTTACCAGTGCATCGAATGAAAGTTTAAGTCTGAATTTAGATTACGGATACAAACTTGTTCCCGATGATTCCTCTTTACAAACAATGATTGTAACCCAAACAATGATTGTAAAACTTCAACCAAAGCAAAAGAAGAATTACCGCATCTACGCCATGTGTACGGAAGCGCATGATGGCGGGCCATCACCGGATGCAAGATTTGTTTTGCGAACACGTGCCACCGGTAACCTTCTCGGAGTTACTGAACTGATTAACCGGAAAAAATATCAAACCGATGCCGCGCAAAATGCAGTGTGGTGCATCACTAACGATTATGAAATTTCTTCCATTTTCAGCGATGATACGGTGATGATGTATGACCTGCGCACCTTTGTGGCTAAGGCAAAGGGGCTTGATTTAAAAAAGGTTTATACCGCATCTGGCAATCCGGTTTACGCTCCGGTTCGAACTATTACTACGCGCACCATTTATTCCGGCAGTTTGAGTTATAGTTTTTCAAAATCGGCCAAAGTGATGATTGCGCTTTTTGATGAAGACAACCACATGAAAAAAGTTTACGTGAATAACGAAGTGCAGCCCTCAGGCGAATACACTTACAACTATCAGATAGGCAGCGATGAAATGGATAACAAAAGACATTACCTCCGCATGTTTCGCGATGGACGTCTGGATGAAGAGATAAGTATTATTCCGCACGAGTAGGTTTTCATTTATGGAATTTTGGGGGATTTGCATCTTAATAGAAACAATTTCCGTATGAAAATTTCCATCCCAAAGCCCTGCAACGAAAACTGGAACGAGATGAGCCCCGAGCAACAGGGAGCATTTTGCAAAGTGTGTTCGAAAGTGGTTGTCGATTTTTCGAATATGAGCGATGAAGAAGTGCTCAATTATTTTGCGAAGAAAAAAGAAGAAAAAACCTGCGGACGGTTTCGCGTTTCGCAGCTTTCGCCTTACGAGTTGAAAATAAATCTGCGTTCGGTTGCCGCGCAGAAAAGCTTCCCTAAAATTTTTGCTGCCTCGCTTTTTATTTTCTTCTCCTCGTTATTCATCTGCAAAAGCGATACAGGTGAGCAAATGATGTTTAATGTAGTGCCTGATACCGCAGACACATCAACCTTTGTTCTTCGGGCAGATTCTGTGTCAACTGCTACTACTGACACAACTTCATTTGCACCAATTGATTCAACAGAAATTAATCCAATGATTATGGGCGGAATGACTGTGCCGGTTGAAGAAGCAGTTGTGATAGATACTGTAAAGCCCATAACCGGAGGCAACGATAGAGAGCCCATGATAGTTGGCGACATAAGAGTTCAACCTGCGCCCACACCAATGATTTTAGGAAAGATTGCCTGCGCGCGTCCAACCAAAAAAGAAATTGAAAGAATAACAAAGAAGAAACGCGATGAGCAAAAAGTAAAAGGCAATTTGAGGCTGTTGGGCGAAGTTGATTTTTAAAATGTAACCCCAACATTCATAGATAAACGCTGATAAGTGCGTTTGATGATATAAATAGTTCCATCGTTCCATTGCGTGTACCACCAGGTTGTTTCGCTTTGGTTGCGTTTGTAAGCCACCGATAAAACTACTGAAGCGCGGCTGCGGGTATAAATTCTAACTCCTCCTCCGCACGATATATACAAGCCGCCTTTGTTTTTATACGACACGTATTCATCATTTTTTTTCTTCCACATTACCGAATAACCGGCATCAACAAAAACATAAGGAGTAACTTTCTTTTTCAAAAACTCGCTTGACAGTCTTAAATAAAAAGGCGAGAAGGTTTGCTTGTAAGAAACAAACCGGTCGATGCCCATACCCGCGCCCACATATAAATATGGCCATAACTGATAACCATGCACCGTATGTAACGAAATGCCAAAATCATCTTCGGGGTTGTTGTAATAGTAATAAGGGTCAGCATCTGTTTTCTTCAGGTTCGCTCCGTAAATAATGCCGAACTCAGTTTGGTTGCGGAAACCGCGGTCGCGTCTGAAATAATTGCGGTTGATTTCTCTCAGTTTACTCTTAAGCGTATTTTCTCTTTTAATACTGTCTACCTGTTCCTGCTTAAAAACAAAAATACTTCCTCCCAGCAGCTCTACTTTTACGGTCTCGTTTTTCTGTTCAAGAATTTTTCCGCGAATTACACTTCCGCTTTTCAAGTAAACCACATCTTCTATATTCGATTGGGAGAAAGCGAATGATGAAACAAGCATCATTAACAGTAGAAGAATTTTATTCATAGAAATATTTTAGGGTCAAGGCAACGGTTTCTGAAATTAAAACGTTTTAAACCTGAAAACCGTTGCCTTAATTCAAAAACAAAATCTATACACCATGAACTCCATTAACCTCAAATCGTTTTCTGCCCTTATTGTTCTGAGCATGTTTCTTTTTTCAAGCTGCAAAAAAGACAAGTGCGAACAAACCGTTACTTACAAAAAATTCGAACCGGTTTACATGAGTTATGAAGAATTACGTGCTTCCGTAAAATCAGAATCGGCACTGGCACTTAAAAAGCCGGGGAAGATTTACATAAAGGGCAATTACATTTTTGTAAACGAAGTAGACAAAGGCATTCACATTATCGACAACACCAATCCTTCTTCGCCTCAAAATATTTCGTTTATTAAAATACCGGGCAACCTGGATATTGCAGCAGTAGGCAACACGCTGTATGCCGATAGCTATATTGATTTGATTTCGCTCGATATTTCGAACCCGCTGAGCGTAACCGTTACCAAGCGCGTAGAAAACGCTTTGCCGGACCGCCTTTACACCAACGGTTATTATGCCGACCCTGCAAAGGGAGTAGTAATTGATTGGAACGAAAAAATGGTAACCGAAAAAATAAGCAGCGATTGTAACACCGGTGGCGGATATTGGGGACGCGGTCCGTGGATGGAAGGTGATGTGCTTGCTGCTAACACCACCGGTGGTGTGGCTGTTTTCAATAAAAGCTCAAGTGCACCGGGTATAGGCGGCTCTATGGCGCGCTTTACTATTGCCAATAATATCTTGTATGTAGTTGACCAATCTTCGCTGCGCATGTTCAGTATTACCGGTGGGCTTTCTTCGCTGGGCACAACTTCTATAGGCCGAAACATCGAAACAATTTTCCCGCACAACAATCATCTATTTATAGGTTCTACCAACGGCATGTTTATTTACAACATCAGCAATCCTACATCACCGGTATATGTTTCTACTTATATACACGGCACTGCGTGCGACCCGGTGGTGGTGGATGATAATTATGCTTACATCACTTTACGCAGCGGCACGCCATGCAACACAACTTTCAATCAGTTAGAAGTGGTGAACATTCAGAATCTTACCACGCCAACGCTTAGCCACACCGTGCAAATGACTAACCCGCATGGTTTGGGTAAGGACGGCAACATTCTTTTTGTATGCGATGGCACTGCCGGATTGAAAGTAATGGATGCCACGGAGCCAACTGCTATTCCATCTACACCGGTAGTAACGTTTACCAATATTCAGGCGACTGATGTAATTCCGTTCAACAACCATTTGCTGATGATTGGCGATGATGGTTTGTATCAATACGATTACACCAACTTGCAGAATATTTCGTTGCTGAGCAGAATATCTGTTGTAAAGTAAGTTTAGTCAGAAGTTCCATCCCGAAGCTTTTCGGGATGGAACTTCTATAAACAACCGTAACTTCGATGCGAATAATTTTCAGTGTGACGGAAGAAGAACTCATCAAGGGCTGCATAAAAAATGAGCGGCTTGCGCAAAAGCGTTTATACGAACGCTTTTTCAGCAAGATGATGGGTGTGTGTATGCGCTATTCATCACACCCTGAACAGGCAACCGAAATACTGAACATGGGTTTTTTGAAAGTGTTTGATTCGATAAAGAAGTTTGCGGACAAAGGAGGAAATTTAGAAGCATGGATTTACCGCATCATGGTAAACACCGCCATTGATTATCTGCGGGCAGAGATTCGTCACCAGCATACCGATATTGAAAAATCAGTTTATGTAGAAGACACCGGTGATGTGATAGCTGATTTAGCAGCCGAACAGATTCTTGAAATGGTGAATGAACTTCCGCCTTCTTACCGCGCTGTTTTCAATTTGTTTGTGGTGGAGGGATATAATCATGGTGAGATTGGTGAGCTGCTCGGCATTAACGAAGGCACATCCAAATCAAACCTTGCAAAGGCAAGAGCAAAATTGCAAGAGAAAATAATTCAATTGAACAAAGTAACCCTTAGTGTATATGGAAAATAACAGCGATAAACAATTGCGCGATAAACTCAGCAGCACCGAGTTTCCGTTCGACCCGCAGGCGTGGGAGCAGATGGAAGCCATGCTGGATAAAAAGAAAAAGCGCAGAGGATTTTTTTGGTGGTGGACCGGTGGTGTAGCTGCGGTATTAGTATTAGCGGTAGGCAGTATAGGCTGGAGTTTGTATTTAATGGAGGAAGATGATAAGCAGTTAGCCATTGAGACGACAGACGATAGACCGCAGACAACGGGAAATACAATAGCGGTAGTGAGCAGTGGCAATGAGCCGGAGAAAGTAAAAGTGAAAAGTGAAAAGCTAAAAGTAAATGCCCCGGTAGCGAAATCAGAAATCAGAAATCAGAAATCGGAAATAAATTCAATTAAGGCGCGCAATACAAAATCAGAAAATACAAAGAACAAAAGTTTAATTGCATCTATCCGTGTGAATCCATTTAATCCGCGTCATCCGCGCACCAATGTATTTTCGAAAGGAAAGAAGCAATTGGCAATAAGCAATAAGCAACAACACAACAGCAAACAACAAACAGCAAATCACAAACCAGCTACTCGCAACTCGCATCCGATAACACCTATTCAAAACGAAATGGAAATGCTGAGTGCTGCTGCAAAAGCGTCTTCAGAAGAAAATATCAGATTAAACCGAATGGAAGCATCACTGCTTGGTTATGTTTCTGAAAATGCAACTACTTCTTTCGATAAAAAAGAAGAAGACGTTTTGCTTAAGCAGAAGAAAAAGATTTTCAATTATTCGATTGGTGTGCTGGCAAATGTTACCGGAACAACTTTAGGCAAGCAAGAAACTATCCCTAATGTGCCAAAACGTTCCGCCTTATTCTATTCACAACCTTCCTATATGGTTGGCTTAACGCACGATTTTCTTTTTATCAATCGTATTGCCATTACTAATTCCATTCTGTTTTCGCAAACTTCTTTCAAAGTTTATCAACCTAAAACAGTTTCGTTTGCAGTAGCACCAACCAATTACACTTCGCATATTACCGAGTTGGCTATTCCTATTGGTATTAAAGTTTATCCGGTGGTAAAAAATAATTTCCGTTTTTACATAAACACCGGTATTATCAATTATATTAAACTGAAAGAAACATTTAGCTATAGTATGCCAACCGATACAGGAATTGCCTCTATTCCCAATAATCTCTTCGACCCTTCTTCTCTTCCTTATCAAACAAGCTTTGACGTAAATAACAAATCAGCAGATGCGTTAAGCGCCGGTGGCGAAACCAGCACAAAAGATTTCTCTATTAATAAAGCTAAACGTTACTATGCTTCTTTTTATGCCGGTGCTGGTTTTGAGTATGTGGCTAAAAAACATTTCCTCCTTTTTGCCGAGCCCATGTTCTATATGAGTCTGCAAAAAATTGGTGTGCAGGATAAGCGCAAGTATAATTTTGGTTTAACCGGTGGGTTTAGGTATCAGTTCTAAAACAACAGCCACCCCAACCCCCTAAAGGGGGCTAAAATGCAAAGCGCGTTCAGAAAATATCTGAACGCGCTTTTTATTGGATTACCTCTACGTCCCCTTTAGGGGATTTAGGGGTGGCTGTTATTACTTAATATTCGGATTAGATTCTCTTGCTACAAAAAAGAAAATTAAACCAACGGTAAGTAGTAAAATGCCTAACACCAATGGAATAAAGTCTCCGGTTTGAAACATGCTCATGTGCAGTTTCGGGTCGTTATACTCTAAATTGTATGACGAGTTTTGCATTACGAAAGTGAAATAAAGGGTAAGCAATCCGCCTACGATGGTAAAAATGCCTGCAATTACTTTGCTCATAGTTGTAAATTTTCGAGGGCGAATCTAAATCAAAAACGGAAAAAGCAAAATCAGTTTTCCCTGCTTTTCGTCAGTGCCTGTTTAATCAACGCTACACCGTTCTCGGTTAAACCAAACTGCTGAAAACCGTACCGGTGTATCCATCCGCGTTTTTTCATGCTCATAATAAACTTGGCAATACCATCGGTGGAGTGACCGGTTATCTTTTTCAACTGCGGATAGCTTCCATCGCCTTTGTTGTAGAAGTGAATTATAAGTTTTGCGGCATTGTTTACTCCGCTATGGCTTACTCTATTGTAACCGGATGCCCGGAGTTCTTTTTCTAATGCTCCAATAATTTCATTAGTGGGTTCAATAGTTTGCAGCATTGTTTCGGTAATGTTGTTACTGGCTTTGTCAGCTTCTACCATACCTCCCGCATTGTTATTAATGCCTTGGCTATTATTTACTCTGCCTGTCGTATCATTATTATTGCCTTCCTTAATGTTTGCTATCCCTTCGGCAACGTTATTATTGCCCTCCTTAAAACTTACAGGGTCGTTCGTACCAGTACGAAGCCCTCCGTCTAGCTTAACAAGGGCATTTTCTTTGTCTTTAAGGGCTACGCCAATTTTAGCAAAGGAATTAATCATGTCTTTAGGTGTCAACGCTTTCTTAAGGAAGGCATTTTCAAGCTTAAGGAGCTCATTCTGCTCCACAACTATGTCTATAATCTTAGCTAAACGCTCATTATTAGCTCTAAGTTGGGCAATTTCTTCGTTACTCATGGTATGGTAATTTGTTCCGAAGGTAATATTTCGGCATTAAACGATATAGTAAAATTCTGCCTGCTTTATCTTACTTTCGCGCCCTCTTATGATAGCTGTATCCAATATTGAACTTCATTTCAGCGGACGCGTAATGTTCGGTGGAGTATCTTTTCTGATAAACGACAACGACAAGATTGGTCTCACCGGTCGCAACGGTGCCGGTAAATCAACCATGCTCAAGGTGTTGAAAGGTCTTCAGCAAATTGATGGCGGCAATATCATGTATCCGAAAGGAACGGTTATTGGTTACCTGCCGCAGGAACTTCACTCGCAGTCGAATTTGACGGTGATGGAAGAAACCAAAAAAGCTTTTGAGTTGGTAGTGCAATACAACACCGAGAAGGAAGAAATTATGCACCAGATGGAAACACGTACCGATTACGAAAGCGAATCGTACATGGAGCTGATTGAACGGCTGGGCGAAGTAGAACATCAGATAGAAATGCACGGTGGTTATGGAGTAGAAGAACAAACCGAGCGCGTGTTGAAAGGGCTTGGTTTTGACCCGGCAGATTTTGATAAGGAAATGAAAACGCTGAGTGGTGGATGGCAGATGCGTGTGGAGTTGGCAAAAATTCTTTTGGCAAAACCCGATTTAGTTTTGCTCGATGAGCCAACCAATCACTTAGATATTGAGTCGGTTCTCTGGCTCGAAAAATTTTTGAAAGATTATCCGGGTGCCATTATCATGGTAAGCCACGATAGAAGTTTTCTCGATAACATTACCAACCGCACCATTGAAGTGGGCAATGGAACTATTGACGATTACAACGCACCTTACACCAAGTATATTGAACTGCGCAAAGAAAGGCGCGAACAAATTATTGGAGCCAAGAAAAATCAGGACCGCGAAATTGCGCAGATAGAACGCAACATCGACCGGTTCCGCGCTAAAGCGAGTAAAGCAACATTTGCTCAGTCGCTTATTAAGAAGTTAGATAAGATGGACATTATTGAAGTGGAAGAAGAAGATGCTTCTGCCATGAATCTTCGTTTTCCTCACGCGCAGGCCAGCGGCAAAGTTGTTGTTGAAGCAAAGAATATTTCTAAAGCGTTTGGCGATAAAAAAGTAATAACCAATCAAAGTTTTCAGATTGACCGCGGAGAGAAAATTGCATTCGTTGGAAAAAACGGAATGGGTAAAACCACGCTCACAAGAATTTTGGTTGATGGTCTTAGCCACGAAGGAACATTTACACTCGGTCATAATGTAACCGTTGGTTACTACGCGCAGCACGCTGCCGATAGCATGGACGGAAAAGATACCGCACTTGAAGTAGTAGACCGCGTTGCCACCGGTGATATTCGCACCAAGCTTCGCGATATGCTCGGAGCATTTCTTTTTAAAGGCGATGATGTATTTAAGAAGGTAAAAGTATTGAGCGGTGGAGAGAAAGGTCGCCTTGCACTTTGCAAAATGATTTTGGAGCCAAGAAATTTCCTAGTGCTAGATGAGCCTACCAACCACTTAGATATAATGAGTAAGGAGATTTTGAAGAGTGCTATTAAGGCATTTGACGGAACCGTAATCATAGTTTCGCACGACCGCGATTTTCTTCACGACCTTACTACCAAAACTTTTGAGTTTACTAAAGATGGTATTAAAGAACACATTGGCGATATCAACGATTTCTTGGAGAAGAAACAGTTGGAAGATATGCGCATGCTGGCGAAGAAAGATGAAGTAAAGAAAGTAGAGGTCAGAAATCAGAAATCAGAAGTGAAGACGCAAGATGTAAGCAAAGACCGTGAGAAAGAATTGAAGAAGATTAAAAGTGAAATAGAAAAAAGCGAACAGCGCATTTCGGAACTTGAAACCAAAATTGCTGAAACCGATAAAAACCTTGCCGACCAATCGCAGTTTCGTGAACTTACCAAAGACCCTTCTTTCTTTTCCAATTACGAGCAACTGAAAAAACTGCTGGAAGCAGAAATGAGTAATTGGGAGAAGTTGAGCGGGCAACTTTAAACTAATACTTCCGAAACTTTGGAATCCTCTTTCTCAAAAACGGCTACCGGTTCACTTTCCACAACAGGAACATTCTTCTCCGTATAAAACTGACTATACCATGCGCGCATTTTCATTATCGGTCCATCGCCTTTTACCAGCAATGGTTTAACGGCATAATTCTTCCGCTCCCAAATAGCAATGTCATCATGAAACTGTGTGGTGGCTTCACCCAACAAATATTTAATGGCAAGTCCCGAAGTTCCTTTGGGGGCATATACATAATCTTCCATCCGCACTTTTAATTGCGCTAGCGGGGTAAATGTTTTTACCAAAGTCATATTGCCAATTTCGGTAGCAAACTTAAACACCAAAAAGCCCGGTCCGAAAAAAGTAACTACTGCTTTGCCTCCAGCACGGTCAATTTTTTTGCCGCTTTTTTTCCAATGTAAATCGGCATAGTCCGTAAACCATGCTAAATGCTTTTTATCGCCTTCGCCATATTTTAAATCCAATACATGCTTCACCGTCACCCACCGGTTAACAAACGGAATGGTGAGCAGGTCGTGCACATAAGCAAAGTGTGCATGGTCGGCACCGTTCTCATTAAAATCCTGCAGGTGAATGCGCAGTACCTCCGTTGTTTTACAATGAAATTTATAGTCCGCAATTTCTTCAAAATGTCCGTCCGCATTCCAGCTTGGCAATTCGTTATTGTCGTGATACCAAACCATAATTACTCCCCAATTCTCTTTCACAATCCAGCTTTTTGTAGCTGCGGCTTGCGGCACTTTATCGCTGTAAGGAATGTGTGCACACTTGCCATTGGCTTTAAACTCCCACGCGTGAAACGGACACACCAGATTATTTCCCTTCACACAACCATGCGCTAAGTTGGCATTCAGGTGCGGGCAATAAACATCCAGCACACCTACTTTTCCATCAGCCCCCCTGAACACCGCAAACTTTTGCCCCAACGCATCTACTTCAATTACCTGCCCCTTCTTTACACTATCCGAACTTCCCAAACTAAACCAACCGTTCGGAAACGGTGGCGGATAATTTTTTGCGCGCACCTTTTCATACTCTTCATCAAACACTAATTGTTTTCGCTTTTTGCCAATTACAAAAACCTGCAAATACAAAGCGGCTAATGCAGAAACTATAAGCAGAATAACAGCAAGCACAATTTTTAAAAGCATAGGCGGAAATACTATTGGTGAGTCTAAATTTTCAATGGCGGTAAATAAAACGAAAAAAATTTGTGCGGTTCATAAAAACAAACGAACCAAGCTAACGCCACATTCAACAAAATATTCTTCCCCTATGTAATTACGATAACCAACCGGTTTCGGATTACTAAACATTTCGGGGTCGTTTTTTGTTTTACAAGTGATCCGATTTAAAACCGGCATCGTAACTTAAATTGAAATTATCGTTCTTTTCTTTCCATAATGTGGGTTAAAACGTCAGAGGTGGCCTTCGGCTCTGACTATTTTCAACCACCGGATAAGAAAGGAATACATTTGAAACGAATAACCCCCGTTTGGATAAGGCAAAGAAATACACCGAAGAATTTGCTTTTGCACAAGCCCGCCAACCTAAGCCGGAACTTAAAGAATAAATTGAAAAGCGAATTGGTTTTGGCTTAGAACTGGATTTAGAAGAAGAAAATATTAAGAGCATTATAATTCACCTACGTCCGGTTATGCGTTTTGCTGCCGCTGCTTCGGTTGCGCTCATCTTTGCTTTTGCAGGAACGAGTTTTTATTTCTACTCAAAATTTAGTTGTGCTAATAATGAGTTGGCTCTGTTGAAGCAGGAACAAACTGTGTTGGCCCAGCAAACAAAATTTGCAGTGAGCTAAAAAACGAAAGCATTAAACAACAATTAACCGTTCTGAGTAATCCATCCAATCAGCAAATTATTTTGAACGGCCTGCAAATCTCACCAACATCTAAAGCGGTGGTGTATTGGAATAAAACCACCGGCTCTGCCTTTATTAACTGCGCTGGGCTTCCACAAACAGCAAGTAACGAACAGTTTCAACTTTGAGCAATAGTAGACGGCAAACCGGTTGATATGGGCGTGTTGAATAAAGATTGTTCGATTGTCGAAATGAAAAATGTGCAAAACGCTTCTGCCCTTGCCATTACGCTTGAACCGCTTGGCGGAAAGCCGTCTCCTACATTGGAGAAAATGTATGTGATGGGAAGTGTTTAATGATGCGGGTTCTTCTTCCGCATTTTGATATTGATAAACTCAACAATAAGCGAGAACAACACCGCTACATAAATAAATCCTTTATTGATGTGCACATCAAATCCTTCAAGGGTAAGCGTAAAGCCAATCAAAATTAAAAATGAAAGCGCGAGCATTTGCAAGGTTGGGTAACGATTAATAATGTCACTTATTTTTCCGCTGAATGCCATCATGATAAGAATGGAAATTACTACTGCTCCAATCATTACCATTAGGTGTTTCGATAAACCGATGGCGGTCAAAATAGAATCGAACGAAAACACAATATCTATCAAAACAATCTGAAGAATAACGGCAGAAAAAACGGTTCCTGCTTTTACTGCTTTTTCTTCATGCTTACCTCCCACTTTTTCATGAATCTCTGAAGTTGATTTTGCAATCAGAAACAGCCCCCCTACAATCAACACCAAATCTTTAAAACTTATGGCTGCTGAAACTGCCGGTTCGGTAGAACCCATTTCTCTCAACAGCGTTTCTATTGGTAATGTAAAAAGCGGTTTGGTAAGTCCGATGATGTACGAAAGAAACATGAGTAACACTATTCTAACTCCAAGTGCAATTACCAAACCCACATTGCGCGCGCGCTTGCGTTGCTGCTGCGGTAGCTTATTGGCAACCAGCGAAATGAAAATGATATTGTCAACGCCCAGAACAATTTCAAGAAAGGTAAGCGTGAGTAAACTAATCCAGGTAGCGGGGTGGGCGAAAATTTCTATGCTGTAATCCATAAGGCGAAAATAAAAAAGCGGTAACAAGATTCGTCCTCAGCAGCTTTTTGAAAAATATTTATTAATTATGTAACCACTTACATAAATACTTTTATTTTAGCTTCATGAGTAAAACCGGAACAGATTTAATCAAGCATTTGGGCGAGTTGGCTTTTGCCACACGATTGAAAAGATTGGCAGAATCGCTGCAGGCTGATGTTGGAAAAATCTATCGAGAAATGAAAGTTGACTTTGAGCCGAAGTGGTTTACCATGCTATACGCACTATATCACAACGAAATCATGAGCGTAATTGAATTGTCAAATCTTTTAAAATTGACTCACCCGGCCATCATTCAGTTTGCCGAACAAATGCAGGAAAAAAAATTAGTGGTGTTTATTAAAGATAAAGCAGATGCCCGCAGAAAACTGATTCAATTAACCGCAAAAGGCAAAAACATTTTTGAGGGTATTGAGCCAATTCTTCTTGAAATAGAAATTGCGAACCGTGAATTTTTACGCGAATCCGGTGCTGACGTTTTAGGCATTATAGAAAAGATGGAAAAGCAGCTCGAACTAAAAAGCATGTATAAAAGAGTGAATGAACGTCTCGCAAAAAATTTCAGAAAAGAAATTGAAATAGTGACTTACTCTCCAAAACTGAAAGACGATTTCAAAAAATTGAATGTTGAATGGCTGAAAAAATATTTCACAGTTGAACCTGTTGATGAAAAAGTATTGAGCAATCCGAAAAGAGAAATAATAGACAAAGACGGAGAAATATTTTTTGCTCTTTATAAGGATGAGGTTGTAGGAACTGTAGCCGTGAAAAAAACTTCGTCCAAAACTTTCGAGGTTTTAAAAATGGCGGTGACCGAAAATTTTCAATCGCGCGGCATAGGCAGGTTGCTCATGAACAAAGTAGTCGACTACGCCAAAAGCAAAAAAGCAAAATCGCTGGAATTAGATACAAGCAGAAAATTAGAGGGAGCAATGAAAATGTATGAAAGTTTCGGTTTCAAAATTTCTGACGAGCAAGGCAATGAAAGCTACGAGCGCTGCACGGTAAAAATGGTGATGGATTTAAATCAGTTGCTTTTGTTACTTGTTACTCTTACCGCTATTATATATTATTCTGCGGGGCTGGCAAGCCATGTGCAGGAAGTAGCGCGGGTAACTCCAAAGCTTTCTTTAATTGATTTATTCAGACAGGTAAGTATAATGATTGATGTAATCATCAAATAAAAATTTCGGTTGCGGGCGGACTTTGGTTAAGAAAATAGGTTATCGCAATTATCGTTCTCTCTCCCTTTGTTCCGCACCGCCAACCGTTATTCGAAATTAGATTTTGTGTACGCAGATTTTTGTTCCGTTGTTTCATCGCAATAAGACTTATGCTCTATGTTTAAACTTCTTCTCATTCCTTTTCTTACGGCTTCAACAGTTTTGTCAAAGCCACCGGTTGAAAATACTACAGCCAGCGTGCGCTCTATTGAAGCGCAAAAGTTTTCTGTTGCAACTTCTGCCGCACCGGTGCTTGATGGAAATTTAGATGATGCGTGTTGGCAAAATGTTTCAGTGAATGCTGATTTTGTCATCAGCACGCCTTCTTACGGAAAGCCTTCTACTTACAAAACGGAAGTGAAAATTATTTATGATGACAATGCCATTTACATTGGCGCATATTGCCACGATAGCGAGCCGAAAAAAATTCAGCGGCTGTTAACCGCCCGTGATGACAACGCAAATGCCGATTGGTTTGCCGTGGGCTTTGATACTTATAATGACAACATTAACGGTTACCGTTTTCAGTTAAGTGCGGCAAATGTGCAGAGTGATGCGCGTTTATCTCCGGGTAATTTCGATTTAAACTGGGATGCTGTTTGGTTTTCGAAAACAAGTATTAAAGCAGATGGCTGGATGGCGGAAATAAAAATTCCGTATTCCGCTTTGCGTTTTTCAAAAGCCACTGACCAAACATGGGGCTTACAGTTTTCGCGGTATGTGCAACGCTTAAATGAAATTACTTCCTGGAGTCCCGTGAACCCACAAGTGGAAGGAATCGTGAATCAATGGGGAGAGTTGGCGCACTTAAGAGATATTCATCCGCCATTGCGACTGTCTTTTGTTCCCTATTTTACTGCGGGCTTTTTACGCGAACCTCTTTCTGCAAGCAACCACACTTTTGATAATCACAAAATTTTAAGTGGGGGGCTTGATATTAACTGGGGCATTAATGAAGGTTTTACACTAAATACAACTCTGGTTCCCGATTTCGGACAGGTGCAAAGCGATCGAAGAGTTTTAAATCTATCTCCATTCGAGCAAACATTTCAGGAGCGCAGACCATTTTTTACAGAAGGTACGGAACTGTTTAATCGCAGAGTCGGTTTGTCTCCCGGACAGTTTTTTTATTCGCGCAGAATCGGTCAAACGCCAACGCGCTATTATGATATTCCTTACATCATCAGCGGTAATGAGGAAATAGTTTCCAATCCCTCTTCTACCCAGCTTTACAATGCCACAAAAGTTTCGGGCAGATCAAAAGGTGGTTTTGGTTTGGGGTTCTTGAATTCGGTTACTGCTCCAATGAATGCTGTAATTAGAAACACCAATGATAATTCTACACGAAAAGAATTGACTGAACCGCTGGCAAATTATAACATGATTGTGTTTGACCAGTCGTTGAAAAATAATTCGCGTGTTGGTTTTTCAAACACCTCTGTAATCCGCACAAAGGGTTGGCGCAATGCCAGCGTATCGCAGTTTTTGTTTGACCTCCGCGATAAAACAAACACGTATTCGTACAGCGGCTTTCTGAATTTTTCGCAGGTGTACGACAAAACAATTTCAGCCAAACCATTGTTCGGTGGTTATGCCGATTTTATTGCCAGCAAAATAAGCGGCAACTGGCGTTACGATTTTGAGCAGTATTTTATTACCGACAAATACGATCAAAATGACATGGGCATTTTGTATCACGGCAATGAGGTTTCAACTTTTATTGGTGTAAAATATTTAGATTTTGAACCGAAAAAGAAATTGAACAATTGGGCTTTTTATTTGAGTGCGCAATACACTTCGCTTTATAAACCATTGCTCTATCAGGATTTTACTTTGAACATGGGGGCTGATTTTACGTTTACCAATTTCTGGTACATCAGTACATTTGCCACCACTAAACCGTTGTGGTATTACGATTATTACGAGCCCCGCATAGAAGGAAAAAAATTTCACCACTCCTCGTTTGGTTATATGACCGTGAGTGCCGGCAGCGATTACAGGAAAAATTTTACTGTTGATGCAAGTTTTGGCTGGGGTGAGTCGCCCATTCCAAACGACCCTTACTTGGAAGGAAGCATCACCCCTAAAATCAGAATTAAAAATCGCGCTATACTTTCTCTTTCTTCTTTTGCCAGTAGAGACTGGAAAAACTTTGGCTTCGCAACTTTCGATGCAGAAGGGAATCCGCTTATTGGTGCACGGCAAACTTATGTGGTTACCAATACCTTTACTGCCCAATACACCATTACACCAACCATGTTTGCAAATTTTTCAGCAAGACATTACTGGAGCAAAGCGGTATATATGAATCACTATAACATAGATGACGATGGAAATTTGCACGAACACGAACTGGTAGAAGGAACCAATAGAAATTTTGACAGCTGGAATATTGATTTTGTTTACGACTGGCGGTTTGCACCGGGCAGCGATTTAATTGTAACCTGGAAACAATTCATTTATAAAAGCGACAACCATGAGCAGGGAAATTATTTCGAAAATGTGCGGAAAACTTTTTCTACCCCTCAAACAAATTCTGTTTCGCTCAAGCTTGTTTATTATTTAGACTATCAGCAAATGAAGGAATGGGCTGATAAGCGCAAGGCAAAAAAACATGTCGGTTAATTTTTCGTATTTAGATAAGGGCGTATTTTTATCGTATAAAGTTTGAATATGAAAACCAGATTTTATTTGTGGTTGGTAGCTGTTTTAATTTGCGCAAACCTGTTTGCGCAAACAGGTTTTGACGGCAATTCACTGATTACTTTTCTCGGCAAATCTTCCACCGGTTCGGAGCTGAAAGATTTAAAGGCAAATTACCATTGCGAAATGGCGAATGAGTTACACTATCTTTCTAAGGGCGGTATTGAATTAATTTTAAAAGCCGGTGCGTTAAACGAAATTCACTTGTACGCTAAAAGCGCGGTGTACGGAAATTTTACCGGCAAGCTGCCAAACAATTTGAGGTTCGGAATGGCATCGTACGATGTAAAAAAAATATTGGGTAAGCCGGTGGTAAGTTACAACAACGGCTACTGCGAATTTGAGTTTCCAAATTACATTATCTCTTGCTGGCTCGAAAGCGGACAGCTGACTCAAGTTGGTGTCGCGCTGAAATAATTTTTACGAATACTGCTTCGTCATCTTCTTTGCACTCTCCTTTATTTCTTCAGCAAGTTTTTTCGGTTGTAGCACTTTTACATTTTCTCCGTAGCTCAACAATTGCATTTTCAATTCATGATTAATCACCAGTTCTAACAAAACTTTTAATTCGCTCTTTGAATCCTTCACAATTTCCTGCGACTGATGAATGGGAACAGTCTTGATATATTTTCCCTGAATAGGTGAAAATGAAAGCAGCACTTTTTCCGGTTTGCCTTCACCGAGCGTAACGCCTACTACATTCTTGAAAAAGTTTTTCTTGTCAATTTTTCCTTCGTTAAAAATCTCCTCCGTCAGTTGCATATCATGAATTCGGTCGAGCGCGAACGTCAGAATTTTTTGTTCCTTCTTATTGGTGCGTTTGCCTATTACGTACCAAAAATTTTTCGCTTCCTTAATTAAATACGGCTCTAAGAGATTTTGCGAAATATCATCGCTGCCATGTTTCTGATACGTAAATTTTAAAACCCTGCGTTCCGAAATTGCTTTCAATATCGGCTCCACAAATTCAATTCCTTTTATCACAAAGGGTTTATCAAATTGAATGTGGTCGCTTTCGCCACGCGCTTCTTTATTCAGTTTTACGGTTGATGCAATTTTCCGTATCGCCTCTTCAAACTCTTTTATAGCAGGCAAGTGCTTAAACTGATCGAGAATGCTGATGGCAAAATCGAGTCCGTGTAATTCATCGGCACTTACCGGTAAGTTATTGATGGAAAAGTTCGGGTCGCTGTACCGGTAGGTTTTTTCGGCTTTATCATAAACAATGGGCGCATTAAAATTAAGCGCAGTGCTGTAGCGCATCTCCTGCAAATCGAGCTGCACGGTACGCTTCGAAATATTTTTATCTAGCTTATCGTTCAAATACCAAATCAATTCTTCGAGGTGCGGATAGGGTTTTTTGCGCAGGCGCACATCAATTAAACGGTAGCGGGAGTAAGCATCGTGGTTCAGGGGCATTCGAAAGTATTTGTCGCAAGTTGATTTTTTTTTTTGCGCGCGCAAATAGGTTGCGCGCTGCGCGGGCATGTTTGCCTCATCAACAAAAACAAAAAAGTTATGACAACCACTACCAACACCACTTTCGCCAAGCGCGAGATTTTTGTAAACGAGATTGTTTTCTTTTCTAAAGATGAGGTTTCTCTCTTTGGCTTTGTGCACGAGGGTGGAAAATTTCAGGAAACACAATTTGTAATTGCGCGTAACGCACTACAAATGCTGTTGAGCGTAAACAAATCCGGATTTGAAATTTTGTGGCATATCGAAAACCTTTTCGTGCAGCCACACCAAGCGCCCGCATCAATTAATCTGATTGACTTATTCGGTACAACGCAAATTTTTTGGGCTGCGAATATTGAATTAGATGTTCCTTTTTACGAAGACGAAACCGGTGAATTAAAACCCAGCGAAAGTCGTGAGCTACTTTTTGTAGAGCAGGTAATTCCTTTTCCCAACACACGAAAAAATTTTTTCTGAAAAATATTTCTAACCAATAAAATACAGAACCATGAATACTTTAAAATATAACCTCATCAACGGACCTAAAAAAACGGTGAACGATTATTTGCAAACGCTGAATAACGATGACCTGCAAAATATTTACTCCTCGAGTTTTTTTTACGATTTAAAAATGCCAGACCTGATTAAAAAAATGCAGGACGAATTGCAGAAGCGAAATATTGCTGCGCAACCTTCGCTGTTTTAAATTTTCTTTTTTGTATCCTCACAGCCCTGCGTATTGGATTTGCGCGGGGCTTTTTACATTTTCAATTTTCTCATCTTTGGAACAAACAGATAAGTAGTAGCCACTACCGCCAAGGTCATACATCCGCCAAAAAATACGGAGGGCACGGTGCCCATAAGTTTGGCAGCAAGCCCGCTTTCAAACGCACCAATTTCGTTGCTTGACGAAATAAAAATCTGATTCACCGCGCTTACTCTTCCGCGCATGTGGTCGGGTGTCATAGTTTGCACAATGGTTTGACGGATGACCACACTTACATTATCAAACGCACCGGTTAGGAACAACATGATAAACGACAGCATGAAGCTTTCAGAAAAAGCAAATCCGATAGTGGCCAATCCGAAACCGGTTACCGCAAACAGCAAATTTCGCCCCGCATTATGGGTGGGTGGATTGTAAGCAAGGAAAAATCCCATCACCACGCTTCCGAAAAATGGCGATGCGCGCAGAATGCCTAAGCCTTGTGGACCTACATGTAAAATGTCTTTTGCAAAAACCGGAAGTAAAGCTACTGCACCACCAAACAGCACTGCAAATAAATCGAGCGAAATAGCCGAGAGCATTTCCTGTTTTTTAAAAACAAAGCGCAAACCGGCTGTAAGCGATTGATAAAGCGTTTCTGTTTTTTCTTTCGGTGGTGTTTCTTTAACCGGTACACGCAGAAAAATGAAAAATGAAATAAGCATAAACACTACTGCCAGCGCAAACGAAAATTCTACGCTGGTAAAACCATAAACAATTCCGCCAAGTGCAGGGCCAAGTACCGCTGCAGTTTGCCATGTGTTGCTCCCCCAGGTAGCAGCATTCGGATAAAGCTCGCGCGGAATAAGTTGCGGAAAAATACTTTGATAAGCCGGTGCCATAAACCCGCGGATAATTCCGCTGATGCCTATAATAAAGTAAATAGGCAAAGCACCGTATTCATGAAACAGCACCGCATCGCCACTCAGCATCATTCCAATAGCGGCAAAGCAAAGAGTGATACCCAGAATTGTTCTGCGTGCAATTTTGTACCGGTTGTAGGTGTCTGCAGCGTGCCCTCCGTAAAATGAAGTGATGATGAACGGGAGTGCTTCGCTTAAGCCCAGTAAACCAAGGGCAAGTTTGTCGTGCGTAAGCTCGTAAATTTTCCAGCCAATAATAGTTTCCGCCATTTGTATGGCAAACGTGAGCATGAACCGCGATAGTTGAAAATTGCGAAAGGCAGGAATTTTTAATGCTGCATATGCGTCTTTTTTTTCTTTCATTATCAAAATGCTCTTTGTCTCACCGCTTCAAACAAAAGTATACCTGCGCTTACGCTTACATTCAGCGAATCAATTTCTCCCAGCATCGGAATTTTTATTTTTTCCTCCGCTGCATTTATCCATTCGTCACTTAGCCCGGTGGCTTCGGTTCCTACTACAATGGCTGTGGCTGTTTTAAAATTTTGCTGGTAATGAAATTTTGTGGCACTCAACTCAGCGGCATAGGTGGTTATGTTGTTCTTCTTCAAAAATTCAATCGCTTGTTTTGTTTCGCAAACAGCAATCTGATTGGTAAATACTGTTCCCACACTCGAACGGATTGCATTTGGATTGTACACATCTGTTTTTGCATCGCAAATAATTACGGCATCTACACCGGCAGCATCGCAGGTGCGCAACATGGCTCCGAGGTTACCGGGTTTTTCTACTGCTTCTATTACCAGCACCAAACAATTTTTTTTCAGCTGAAGATTTTCGAGCGAAAGATTTTTTGGTCTTGCAGCAGCAATAACGCCTTCGGTAGTTTCACGATATGCGAGTGAATCATAAACTGCTTTGGTTATTTCGAATTTTCTGATTTCTGATTTCTGATTTCTGATTTCTGCTAAAGAATATTCTCCATCCATTTTCAAAATCTCTTCACAAATAAAAAGCGACTCTATTTCATAGCCCGCACGGTGCGCTAAAACTGTCTCGCGCAAACCTTCAATCAAAATCAAATTTTGTTCTCTGCGCTCGCTCGCTTTTTCAAGCTTCTTCAGGTTTTTAATTTTCGGATTTTGTGGGCTGCTGATTTTTTCCATCGCGCACGAATCTATCAGTTATTATTATTTTGCGCTACGCAATTATGACACCGGTAAAATCAAAAATTTCTTTATACCACTACAACGAAAGCGAATGTGTTTACGAAGAAAACGCTTCGCTCAAAATCTGCGCCTCAAAAGATAGCAGCAACCATGTAAGTTGGATAAACATTCTGGGCATAGAAGATAAAGAAATGCTGAAACAGGCGGCTGCTCTTTTTAATCTGCACCCCTTGGTATTAGAAGATATTCAAAACCCCAATCAGCGCGCGAAGATTGAAGACTATAACGATTCACTTTATATAGTGCTGCGCATGTTTGCCATAATAAATGGCGAAGTGGAAGACCAACAGGTAAGCATGGTGCTGCGCGATAATGTGCTGGTTACTTTTCGCGAAACCGAATTTGGTGTTTTTAAAAAACTGATTGGCGATAAACTGATTAACAACACCGCTGGAATACGCAAGAAAGGCGAAGATTATTTGCTTTATACTTTGCTCGACACCATTATTGACCAGTATTTTTTTGTAATAGAAAGTGTGGAAGAGCGGGTGGAGAAATTAGAGGTCGAAATTTTCCGCAATCCACACGATTCGCAATTGGTAGCCATGCAGCAGCTGAAAAGCGAAGTGCTTTACATGCGCAAAAACATTGTACCCGTACGCGACCTTATCACTAATTTAATCCGCAACGAGATTCAATACTTTGATGCCGACAACAAATACTACCTCCGCGATTTGCAAGACCACATGACACGCAATGTAGAAGAACTCGATTTTCTGCGCGACCAACTAACCTCGCTCATGGATTTATATTACTCGCTGCAAACCCACAAAATGAACAACGTAATGAAAACACTCACCAGTGTTTCGTTTGTGTTGCTGCCGCTTACTTTTATTGCCAGTATTTACGGTATGAATTTTTCGGTTATTCCCCGCTCTAACGACCCGTACGGGTTCTATGAAGTTTTAGCCGGCATGGGAATTCTCGGAATTGTTTTGGTCGGCTTCGCCATCAGGCGCAACTGGATTTCTAAAAAAGATTTCAGAGGGGCAAAATAGATGTTATGAAAATCGGTCTCTTCTTTGGCTCTTTCAACCCGGTTCATAATGGTCATTTAATTATTGCCAACTATGTTTGCGAAACCACTGATTTGGATAAGGTGTGGTTGGTGGTTAGTCCGCAAAATCCTTTAAAACAAAAGGAAACTTTACTGCGCGAATACGACCGGCTGCATTTGATTAATCTGGCTATTGAAGACAATAAAAACCTGAAAGCCTCCAGTATAGAATTCAAACTACCCAAGCCGAGTTATACCATTGACACGCTTACTTATCTTAAAGAAAAGTATCCGCAGCACGAATTCTCGCTGATTATGGGTAGCGATAATCTGGAAACCCTTCATAAATGGAAGAACTACGAGATGATTCTGAATAACTATCCTATTTACGTTTACAATCGTAGGGGCTCAGAAGGCAATCCTTTTCCAAAAATCAAAACCATTCACTTTTTAGACTTTCTCTTTCTCGATATCTCTGCCACTTTTATTCGCGAAAACCTGCGCAAAGGAATTTCGATGCAGTATTTTCTACCCGAGCCGGTTTGGAAATATATTGACGAAAGCAAGCTTTACCGTAAGTAAATTTGGTTACCCACAATACCCTTGTTAATACAGGTTGAAAACGGTGGGTAAGTGGCGCAAAATTATTTTTGGAAATGCGGAATAAAAACAGGGGGCAGTTTCGAAATTTTTTTATGGCCATAAACTCTCGGTAATCAACACTCCTATCCACACCATGTTAGCAGAAACTTATCCCGTTTCTGATGTCAACATCGCTATCCACAGCTTGTGTATAAACTCGAAGTTTTCAAGTACAGCAAGGGTTTTGAATCTACAAGGTATGTGAACTGCTGTTTATCTTCTTTCAAAAATGTGAATTCAAAACTTTAACCGGCAAAGTTTATCTAACAATTCACACAGCTAATAATAATGGATTAAGTACTTTTTAAAATAACTTATTACTAATACAGTATGTGTGTTGTGTAAAAAACAAGTTTTTTCAGAACCACAATACATAGAACTTACGTATAAAATAGAGAAATTTCACCCGCAATAAAAGAACCTAAGAGGGCGTTTTATAAATATGAACGGATTTAAATCGAGTATTTTTTTACTGGTTTTTGTAATTGCTACGGCCTTTATGCCGAGTAATTTCACATTTGAAGAAACTCAGAAGAACTTTGAGCGGGTGGCTGATGCCTACTCTCGCAAAGAGGAATACGTGAAAATGAAGTGCCGTTCAAAGGAAATTCCGGAAGAAACTTTTGGAAATATTTTCCTGCGCGCCTTTAAACAGGAGCAAATGATGGAAATATGGGTACAAAAGCCTGATGGAAAATATGTGAAGTTTAACGAGTTTAAGATTTACGCCATGAGCGGTACGCTGGGACCTAAACGTCAGCAGGGCGATTGTCAGGTGCCTGAAGGATATTATTACATCAACGATTTTAATCCGGTTAGTAATTATCATTTGTCGCTGGGGGTTAGTTATCCTAACGAGTCGGATATGTTTTTGAGTAATGCGGCTAAGAAGGGCGGTGATATTTATATTCACGGTGCCCAGGCCAGCGCAGGTTGTTTAGCTATGAGTAATTACTACATAGAGGATATTTACATATACGCTGTAAAAGCAAAAAACAACGGTCAGCAAAAAATTCCTGTGCTGGTTTATCCGTTTAAGCCGAGTAAGGAAAACATGGACTACTACACCCGCTTACCGCAATTCAGTAAGAATGTAAAGCTTTGGAGAAACATAGCTGAAGGTTACCAGATGTTTGAAAAAACAAACCGGTTACCGGAAGTTTATGTAGGCACAGACGGTTATTACCAGTTCATTGACCCGGCTTCAGTTTCGGCTTCGTCAAAATAATTTCAGCAACTCTACTCTCTTCTTTTAGTTTCGCAGAATGAAGATTCTGAAACGAAGTTTAATTGTCTTTCTTGTAATTGTAGTGGCGTTGGTTGCGTATTACCGTATTTGGTTTTTGCGTATGCCCGACAGAAATATTCCGAACAACAGTTCTGTTTTTGTAGCACCGGCTAACGGGGTTGTGGTTTCGGTAAACAGATGGGATGCTGCCAGTCTTACTATTCTTAAAAAGCAATTCGGGATTATCAACGTGTGGACAAAAGATGTGGATACTGCGGGCACTATAATTTCAATTCAAATGGACCCGACTAATGTGCATTTTCAGCGTGCGCCTATTGCGGGTAAAGTTGTTTCGGAAAGATATACCAAGGGAAATTTTAATAATGCTGTGGTGATGAGCAATACTTTCGGTATCCGGTTCGAAAATGAGCACAATGAGTTTTTAATGGAAACCGCTACCGGAAAAAAATATAAGGTGATTCAGATTGCCGGATTTGTGGCGAGAAGAATTGTCGACTTCACACATCCTAATCAGGAAGTAAAACAAGGCGCGGTAATAGGTTTAATAAAACTCGGTAGCCAGGTAACCATTATTCTTCCGCATGATGTAACCGTGTTGGCGAAGAAGGGTGATATTACTATTGATGGAGAAACTGTGATTGCTACGCAATAGTTTTTAAGCGCTCCAGCAAACTAAAATTTGTCGCTTGCCTTCGTAAGGTAATCTTCCATGCGAGGTGCTGAAATTATCTAAGGCTATTACATCGTTTTTCTTCCAAGGGATGATGACCAGGTTTTTCCAGATTACTTCTTCAACGTGCTGCATGTAACTATCCGGTACCGGTGAGCCATCGCCAAATAATACGTTCATGCTTTGGTCGATGGGTGCGGTGTGGAGTGATTTGATTTTAACCATGGCACTGATGAATAATTTCCAGAACAAAGTTTTTGTGCGCTGCTGATGCGCGTGAATAAATTTATATTCTACCGGTGCGCTTGCAGGATGAAAAACCTGTGCGTGGTTGAACCAAACAGTTTCACCGGTTACCGGATGCTTGATGGTTGCCGGTGTGCGGTGAAGCAAACGAAGGTTATCATCACCTAACCATTCAAATTCTATTTCCTGTTCGCGGCATTGTTTTTCTACTTCGGCTTTATTATCGGTATGAAAAATTTCGTTCCACTTTTTGAGCTGAAATAAATTGAGGCGCGAAGATTTTTTAGGGTTCGAATAATTGCGCACGGTGATGATGCCTTTGGTGTCAAACTCTTCTCTAATCTTCGGATTCATATCGGCATACACTTTCCTGAAATTACACAAGGGCGATTCGCCACCGTAATCAGGTTCCACGTGGCAATAAAAAAATATGCTGATGGGCGGGTGCTTTACATAGGTCATTTCGCAATGCTGCGGAATGGGGTAGTAACCGGGCAGTTCGCTGGCGGTGTAGATATAAGTAGTGTCCTTTACAATATTGCGCGGAGAAGTGCCGTAGTAATCGTTCTTAAGCCGGTTGTCGACTTGCAGTGCCACATCTTCAAATGCTTTTGGAGTATCGATATCAAAACCGCGAAAGAGAATTGCACCGTGTTGGAAAAATTTTTTCTCGAGTTCTGCTTTGTTGCTTTTCATCCATTGCAATAATTCCCGCTTGGAGTTTCCATTGCCGTTGGGTTCGATAATTAGCGGAAGTTGTTGGGTGTTTAGGAAGGATTGTTTCATGATGTGCAAGTAAAATAAATGCAAATTGATTTCAGAACAAGGATTAACGATTTTAGATTGAAGAAATAAAATGCAAAAGACAGGTTTGCTGAATCTATGAAGATGAGCTTTATATATTGTTAGTTGAGCTTTTGTTATTGTAAGATGAGTAAAATTTATTGTAAGTGAAGAAGATTCAATTGAAAATTGTGTTCTGTGAATTGTAAGTAAAGAAGTAGGTATTTATAGATAAGTTTTATGTATTTGAACACAAGTTTTATAGATTGTTAGATAAGTATTTGCTATTGTTAGTTAAGTAATATGTATTGTAAGATGCAAATAAGCTACCGTTAACTGTATTTTTTCGAAAATCATGCTTTATTTTGCGTGAAACGTATAAAATATGGGATTAATTAATGAATCGGGTCCGTTTGTGAACGTAATAGCAGGCGAGCAATTGTTTAATAAACACTTAACTGCGGTGGATTTGGCTAAAGCCATGCACGTAAGTAATGATGCTGCCTATAAACTTTTGAGGCGAAGTGACTGGCGGATAAGCGAGATGCTTGCAGCGGGGCAATTTTTGAAGTATAATTTCTTTGAATTGTTTGTGACAAAGAAACCGAACGAGGGAAACAGTGCCGAACAATTAAAAGCAAAGGAAGATGAGTTGAATACCATGAAGCACAAGATGGAATTGCTGGAGCAGGAGAATAGGTATTTGAAGGAGCTGGTGGAGATGGCGAAGATGAAGTTGAAAGGGTGAGAGAATGCTGAATTGAGAATGTTGAGTGCTGAATAAAGGGAACCGGTAGATTTCTTTAATAGAAAATGCAGAACCGCTTGCAACGAAACGATACAGCCGAACTTCTATTAAGAAGTTATGAAGAAACTACTCCCACTATTATTGTTTGTAATACTCATTTCTTCCTGCAGAAAATACAGAATAGAACATACCGGTTGTAAAGAAGATGCTTTTGTTGAGGAAGGGTTTTTTCTTCCGAATATCTTCACACCAAACTTAGATGGACAAAATGATTTCATGATGTTTCATCACGACTCGGTTTTGATATCAAATTTTTCTATCAAAATAAAAAATGTCGGAGGCATAAAAGTTTTTGAATCAACAGATCCGGATTTTATATGGGATGGAAAAAATGATGGGAGTGGAAAGAGGTGTAAGTTGGATGTATATAAATATGAAATGTGTTTTGATGCCAGGGGCAAGCATTATCACATTAAAAGAACTATTGTAATTGATTGGATGGGAGAAACAAAAATGAAGCCCTCTGATGCCTGCCCGGCTCAATTTGAGAATTGCGCTTTTAGCGCACAATGGGATGGCACACAATTTAATCCGGCACTACCCACGAATGAATATTTTCCTTGCGACTAAATAGATAGAGCTATTAACCCAGCAAGAAAATACAATACCGTTTATTGATATCAATCTTCTCTGCTTTCCATGTAGCAATCTTTTGGGTGCGTATGAATTGAGAGGGTAATGTGAGGTCGCAGGCAATGCACAGGTTAGTATCGTCATTGCAGGTGCGCAGAACTTCGTCTAATAATTTTTGATTGCGGAAAGGAGTTTCCATAAAAATTTGTGTGGTGTTGCGCGCAGCAGATTCCAGCTTTTTCAGTTTACCGGTGCGCTGTGCGCCATCAATCGGCAGGTAACCGTGAAAGCAAAACTGCTGACCATTAAAGCCGGAAGAAATTAGTGCGAGCAAAATAGAGGAAGGGCCTACCAACGGAACCACATCAATATTAAAGAGGTGAGCATAGGCAACCACTTCGCTGCCCGGGTCGGCAATGCAGGGGTTACCGGCTTCGGAAATTACACCGGCATTTTTTCCCAGCAAAACATTCTTAAAAAACAGATGACAGTTTTGCTGTTTTGCATGTTTGTCGAGTTCGTGAATAGTAACCTCTGTGTCGAAATTCTTTTTGTAGCCGATGGCTCGCAAATATCTGCGGGCGGTGCGCGCGTCTTCTACAATAAATTCGTTCAGCTCGTGCACACAGGTTTTTATCTGGTCGGGTATAATGGCAGGATTGTCTTCGCCAAGAAAAGAGGGTATGAGAAAAAGTTTTCCTAACGACATTCTAATTTTTTTGTTGATGTTGTTTTTTGTATTTCCGAATCTCTCGCCTTTGTTTGAAGGAGAGATTTTGGTTGGTGTCTTTGCTAAACGTTTTCAAAAACCAATTCTTTACGGTTGTGGCTCCAGTTTTTTTTTAATGGTATCCATTACTGCGGTGCAGTCCCAGTTTAAATTGATAGAGGAAGAATCGGCCGGTGCCTGAAACTCGTTGTGCTTTAATTGCACGGCACGGTCATTAAAGCTTTTGCGCAAAAATGCCCCCACAATAGGCATGGCAGCAGCTGCACCCGCGCCATTTCTGTTCGATGCAAAGTGAACGCTCGGCTGCTCAAAGCCCACCCAGGCACCCACCACTATATCGGGATTGTAACACATGAACCAGGCATCGGCATTGCCCTGTGTGGTACCGGTCTTGCCCGCAAGCGGCATCTGCAAACCATATTGCGGACGAAGGCGTGCAGCGGTTCCTTTATTGATTACGCCCTTCAGCATTTCGGTGAGCTCATAAGCCGTTTTTTCGGGAATAGCTTCCTTATGCACTTCGCCAAACTGTGCGAGAACGTTGCCGTCTTTATCTTCAATGCGTTTTATGAAATACGGTTTACTGTAAGTGCCGAGGTTGGCAAAACAAGTGTAGGCACCTACCATTTCGTAAAGAGAAATATCGGCAGTGCCGAGACAAAGTGAAGGCACTGCATCGAGTTTGCTTTCAATTTCGCACCGGTGAGCAAATTCTACGAGAGCGTTAGGATCACCAATGTCGCACATGATGCGTGAGGTAATCCGGTTGTCGGATGCGGCAAGACCGTCCTTCATCGGAACCATTTCTCCCTCCGCCCACTTACCGGTGCCGTCAGGATTCCAGTTGGCATCAATGCCCGGGCATTCCGGTGCTAAGTAGGGAACGAGTGTGCATGGCTCGTAATTTCTTTCGAGCGCCAAGGCGTATAAAAACGGTTTCATGGTAGAACCCACCTGACGCTTGGTGGTTTTTTTCACGTGGTCTAACTGGAAGTACCGGATGTTCGGTCCGCCTACCCATGCTTTTACTTCACCGGTCTTTGCGTCAACGGCTAAAAATCCTACCTGAATTATTTGCAGATAATAGCGAAGCGAATCTAGCGGGCTCATCACCGTGTCTAAGCTTTGCGTTTTATCGCCATGCCAGTTAAACACCTCCATTTTGATTTTGGTGTTGAAAATCTTTTTGATTTCGGCATCGCTTTTTCCTTGCGCTTTTAAATCCTGGTACCGGTCGCTTTGCTTCATCATCTTGTCGAGCAAATCGGGTTTAGCGCGACTGCCGAATTTCCACGGGTCTTTACCTTTCCACTCTTTGAAATATGCATCCTGCAAATTTGTGAGGTGATCGGCTATTGCACCTTCTGCATATTTCTGCATGCGCGAATCGATGGTGGTAAAAACTTTCAACCCGTCTTCATACACATTCCATTTGCTGCCGTCCGGTTTCGGATTTTTATCGCACCAGTTTTTTAATTCCTGGCGCACGTATTCGCGCACATAAGTTCCTACACCTTCGCGATAATCGGGGTTATGAAAGTTCAACTTGATTTTAAGTTTTGAAAGCGAATCGTATTGATGCTGTGTGATGGCACCAGCTTCAACCATTCTGCGCATTACCAGGTTTCTGCGTTCTGTAGCGCGCTCTTCGTGCAAGCGCGGATTGAAACGAGCCGGTGCATTCAACATACCTATGAGCAATGCAGCTTCCTCCGGTTTAAGTTCTTTTGGTGTTTTGTAGAAATAGGTGAAGGCTGCAGTTTTTATTCCATACGAATTGTAATGAAAGCCGATGGTGTTGAGGTAGAGGTTGATGATTTCTTCTTTGGTAAACGTGCGCTCAATTTTTGCAGCGAGTACCCATTCTTTTAATTTCTGCGAAAGACGAGTGAGGGCACCGGCCTTTTCAAAATTTTGATGGAATAGATTTTTTGCAAGTTGCTGAGTGAGTGTGGAACCACCACCACCATCCTGACCGGGAACAAAAGCAAGTGTAACAGCACGGAACAAACTTTTCAAATCAATACCGCTGTGATTGTAAAAGCGTTTGTCTTCTGTGGCTATTAAACCTTTTACGAGGTACGGTGAAAGTTCTTCATAAGAAATTTCAATCCGGTTCTCGTTGTAATAGGAACCGAGTACTTCGTAGTCGGCAGAATATATAGTTGTGCTTACAGCATTGTTGGGGTTTTGAATGGCATCAAGGTCGGGCATTTCGCCAAGCATACCGAAATTAACCCCGATGAAAAACAGCATTACCAAAACAACGAACGACCAGAAAAAAATCTGAACGCGGATAAATACCTCCTTAAAAATGTTCGGATTGAATTTGAAGAAGCTGCCTATTGACGATTTTGATTTTGCCACGAAACAAATTTATGCAGATGCGTAAACTATAACGCTAACAGCGCAAAATCATTATAACAAAAGGAAAGTTTTTGAATAGAGGAGAGGACAATTATTTTTCCTTGTGCTGCACGGTTAATTCCAGCGCATTGTAAAACTCCGCACCGTATTTTCTGGTCAATGCCTCTTTCAAAAATTTGTATACCGGAACTTTTAATGCTTTGCCATTCTTGCACGCAGCTTTGCATACATGCCAGCGTTCGTAGTTTACCGCATCGTAGTTTTTGTATTTGGTAATGCGTATGGGGTAAAGGTGGCAGCTAATAGGTTTCTTCCAGTCAATCACTTTATCGTTATAAGCTTTTTCAATACCGCAGCCTACTACTCCGTTTTTATCGCGCACCAGCCAGGCACAGCCTTCATCTTTTTTCATTAGCGGAGTGCAGTACTCTTTGTTTTCTTTCACCAAAACATACTTGCCCTGTTTTTCAATAGTGGCAATTCCTTCTTCGGTTAAGTAGGGTTTTACTTTCGGGTAGATATCATCTAAAATCTGTAACTCGTCTTTATCGAGCGGTGCGCCAAAGTCACCGGCTATGCAACAGGCGCCTTTACAGGCGTTCAGGTCGCAAACAAATTGTTCTTCTACCACATCATCGCTGATGGTTTTATCGTCAATAACAATCACGCTTTTTTATTTTCGTGCAAGATGAAAAAATTATTTCTTTTTCTTTTTCTGTTGTGCTCGGCCTTTGTGCAGGCGCAATACAATTCGCTTCTGTGGAAAATTTCGGGCAACGGTTTGAAGAAGCCATCGTTTCTGTATGGCACCATGCATACCAGCGATTCGCGCGTGTTGGCTATGGGCGATAGTGCTATGTCTTATTTTAATTCGGCTAAAGCGTATGCTATGGAATTAGACCCCAAGGAAGCACTTGACATGAGTTTACTTTCGAAACTTATGATGGGCAAAGGCTACTCGCTTAAGAAAATGATACCGGAGCGCGAATACAATATTCTTGATTCGGTGGTGAAGAAGGAAACCGGTTTTTCTGTTTCGCTTTTTGATAATGTGGCACCGGTGCTTACCATGACCATTTTTGAAACAAGCGGAATGGAATTAAGTGATGCAGGCGGCAAGAGTAAGAAGGATGTGCTCGATTTATATTTCCATAAACTGGCAAAAAAGAAGAAGAAGAAAATAATAGGTATTGAAACAGTTGATGAACAGATTGATGCGCTGAATTCGCTGAGCTATCAGGAGCAGGCAGATTTGCTGATAAAGGAAATTCACTCATTTGAAGAAAATGCAACAGCCGGAACAGACCTTGTAAAATTTTATCTGGAACAAAACTTAGACAGCCTTGCTACCTACGATGAGGATGTGCAAATGCCGGAGAAGTTTTACAAAGCATTGGTTACCGACAGAAACATGCGTATGGCAAATCGAATTGCAGAGTTTATTAAAGAGCAACCAACATTTATAGCGGTAGGGGCCCTGCATTTACCTAAGCAGAAAGGAGTGATTGAATTGCTGCGCAAAAAAGGATTTATTGTAGAGGCAGTGCGCAAATAAAAAAGCCACTCATGTTTTGGGCGGCTTTTTAAAATCTTGTTTATCTAAGTTTTACTTTCCGAGATAAAACTCTTCGTTGCCTTTTCTAACCGTCAGATTGTTTTTAGTTAAATCAAGTATGCGGTAGATTTCAACTGCAAGGCTTGAGTCATTTCTTAATTGCAAATCTTCTTCGCTGTTAATTAATTCCCATTTGCCTATTTCTAAGTGAGGAGTAATTGCTGTATCAATGAAGAAAAATTTATTGGTGTCGATGGTATATGACAGGGCTACAGAATCGTAACCGAGCGTGTCGTAAATGGTTAAAGAATCCGGAGTAAAGAAAAACTCCTGCCATGTTTTGGTATAAACCTGATCGTCACCAACGGTTAGTTGCCAGTTGCGGTAAGTGGTATCATACAGCAAAGTTTTATCTAAGCCGCTGAAAAGATATTTGTCTAGTTTCCAGGTGCCTACAATCTTTTTTACAAATGCTTTGCGGTCGCAGGCAGCAAGTAAAATTACAAGTCCGATAGCGATAACGATGGTTTTCTTCACGGGGAATAAATTGGGTTTGATTAAAAATTTAAAGTTCGGGCTTATCTAAATACAGCTGCGAAGTATCGTTGCGCAGTTGCACATGATCTTTAGTTAAATTAAAAATTGTGTATTCGCGTTGAATAAGATGTGGCGTGTAAATAGTGTCGCCCGCAGTATCAAGCGCGAAAGTGTTGTAGGTATTTTCCAACACAATCACTTCGTCATTATCGGTAAATGAATAAGTACCATATACGTAAGCCGAATCAGGATTGGTAAGAAACTCTGTAAACTTTCCATCGTTGGTAAAGGTGATGGTATAGTTAGGGTGCTGGCTTTGGAATTGCCCGGTTTTATCAACGTTGTGCAACAGATATTTATAAACTTCCCAAACGCCCTCCAGGTTGTCTTGATAAAGTTTTTGCTTGTTACAGCCCGCTATAAGCACAATAACTAAAAGCAGAGAAAGTATTTTTTTACTCATGATTTTATTTTTCTGTCGGTCGAAGATATAAAGAGAAATGAATTCACTAAATCTTTTTGTGGCTATTTTAATTCTTCAAAAACACCGGATGATTTGTTCTTGCGCACGTTATCGAAGTTGAAATATTTTCCGTTCATCACTACATAAACTCCCTTAGGCAAAGTTTGCACAAAGGCAAGCGCGCTTCCCAAATTAAATAAACCATCCGAGCTTCCGAATTTGTAGGGAACCATGGCACCGGTAAGCACAATAGTTTTATTTAAACCGGCATCGCCTAATTGTTTGGCGGTAATATCCATGGTGTCGGTGCCGTGTGTAATCACAATTTTTTCTTCATCGCATTGTTTGCAGTGGCTGATAATAATTTCCCGGTCGGCATCGTTCATTTCCAAACTGTCAATCATCATGAGCGTTCGAACACTAACATTCAAATTGCTTCTGCCAAGTTTTAAAATTTCGGGAAGGTGGGTGTCTTTAAAGAATAGCCTGCCATTAAGCTCGTCATATTCTTTATCGAAAGTGCCACCGGTTATCAGAATTTTAATTGCCATGGGGGCGAAACTAAAAAACACTTGTAGTTTATAAGTAGAAGAAAGTTTCGTGAAAATTTTGCCGTTTCAATATTTTGCTATCTTCGACACCGCTCGAAAAAACTAAAACAGAAACCCCTGAAACAAATGAAGAAAACTCTACTCCTTCTTGCGTTCGTAATAACCACTTTCGCAGTCTTTGCCCAAACCCGAACAATTTCCGGAAAAATTATTGATGCCGCTACCAAAGAACCACTAGCTGGTGCAACGGTTTTGGTTAAAGGAACAACCACCGGAACAGCTACGGACGCTAACGGAAAATTTACGTTAGAAGTTCCGGCTTCTGCCAAAGCAATTACAATTTCATACATAGGTTATATCGCGCGCGATTTTTCGGTGAATAATACCAACTGGAACGTTACACTCGAATCAGCAGATATTCTTGGTAAAGAAGTGGTGGTTACCTCTTCTCGCGTTGCAGAATCAATAAAGACAGCTCCGGTGCAAATTGAGAAGATGACATCGCGCGAAATTAAATCTGCTGCATCGGGCGATTTCTATCAGAGCATCGGAAACTTTAAGGGTGTAGATATTGTAACAACTTCTGCCGGTTTTAAAGTAATTAACCTTCGCGGTTTTGGCGATACACGCTCACTTAGAACAAAACAATTTATAGACGGAGTAGATAACGAAGCCCCGGGCCTGAACTTTCCTATTGGAAACATGGTAGGGGCTAACGATTTGGATTTGGAAAGCGTGGAGATTATTTCCGGTGCAGCATCTTCGCTTTACGGAGCCAATGCCATGCAAGGGGTTATTTCTATGCGCAGCAAAAGCGCGTATGATTTTCAGGGATTCTCTGCACAGTTAAAAGGCGGAGGCTCAATGGTGCCGGGACCTTTTTTAGATGCACAAATTCGCTATGCACAGGCGTATGGCAAGCAACAAAAATTCGCCTTTAAATTTACCGGTGAGTATATGCAGATGAGCGACTGGGTAGCTGACGATGATTCGTTTAACCATTATGGAGCAATTAAGACGGATGTAAATGCATCATCTGCTTTGCGCGAAAAACAATATAATCCGGTTACTGCCGATTTTACGCAGGAAGATAAGGACAAGATTGTTAAGCTGAACAGTTGGCTTGACTTTAACCCTATTGCAAGTCCGGGAATTTTGCGCATACAAGCACCGGGTTATATGGAAAAGGATTTGGCCGATTATAATGCTAAGAGTTTAAAGTTCTCTACCGAATTGCACTATCGGTTCAATAAGAATTTGGAATTAAGTGGCACGTATAAATTTGGTTATGGAACGGCTGTTTATCAGGCAACAGCTCGTTACCAAATTAAGAACTTTACTTTTCACCAACCTAAAATTGAGTTGAAGGGCAAGAACTTTTTTGTAAGAGCTTATGGTGCTATTGAAGATGCAGGCAAGTCTTACAATATTGGTTTGACCGGTGCTTATATTTCACGAGCGGCTTTGCGTTCTGACGGATATGTGTCTAACTACATCTCAAAATACTTTAACGTTATTGATACCCTTACCGGTTTCTGTGAGGATTGTATTAGTCAGGCAAATGTGGATGAGGCGAGAAGACAAGCGTTGGCTTATGCCGAAACATCTTGGTATAAGGCGGGTTCGCAACAGTTCAAAGATAGTTTCAACAGATTTATTAATGAAACAAATTCGTTGGAAGGAACTAAGTTCTACGACAAGTCGATGATGTGGCATGTGGAAGGACAATACGATTGGGATTTTGTAAAGTGGTTAGACATTATCACCGGTGCATCGTACCGTATTTATATGCCTAACTCTCGTGGAACTATTTTTGAAGATACGGCCGGAAAAGTGCTTCGTGTGCATGAAGTAGGGGCATATTTACAGGCTACAAAAAGATTATTAAGGAACGATGCCTTGAAACTTATCGGCTCTATTCGTGTAGATAAAAACTCGAATTACAAAGCACAGGTTTCACCAAGAGGTTCTATTGTTTATACCTATACTGCGGGTAAAAGCGACCATACATTCCGCGCATCGGTTACTTCGGCTTTCCGCACACCAACACTACAAGACCAGTATTTGTATCTTGATATAGGCAGGCTTTTCCTGGTGGGTAATGCAAATGGTTATACTAATTTATTTACCCGCGAGTCTACGCTTGAATATTACAGACACGTTAATGCTACGGGTTCAAATCAGGAAGAGGCTCTTAGTTATTTAAAGCCAACTACACTTGCTCCGCTTAAACCGGAACGCGTGTTCTCGGTAGATTTTGGTTACCGCACCGAAATAGCAAAAAGAGTATTTATAGATATTTCTGCTTACTGGAGCCGCTATTCAAACTTTATCGGTTTCCAGCGCGTTGTGCGCACTGCCATAGGCGATGCCAATGCTGACCCTAACTCTAGCGTGTATCAGCAAGCAACCGATTGTATTATAACCAGCGATTCTACAAACCCGGAGCAAGCCAATGGCGAAAAGCTTTATAAGGTTTACCAAATGTGGGTGAATGCAACAACCAAAGTTCCTTCATGGGGTGCAGCTATCAGTATTGCTTATTATGTGGGCAAAGGAATTACTCCTTATGTAAATTATACTTATTCGGATTTAGATGATAAGAATTTGAAGAACAGCGGAGCTACCGTTCTTTCGGGTTTCAATACGCCTAAGCATAAATTTAATGTTGGAGTTTCGGCTGCGCGTGTTGTTGGCGGGCTTGGATTTAATGCCAACTTTAAATGGGTCACCTCTTACGCATGGCAAAGTCCGTTTGCCGATGGAACGGTGCCGAGTTTCCACACGCTTGATATGCAGATTTATTACGAAATTGATAAAGCGTATTCTACCATCCGCATTGGCGGCTCTAACATTTATAACAACCGCCACATAGAGGCAGTTGGCTCACCCAAAATTGGCGCCCTGTATTATGTAGGCTGGACTTTCGACTTTGCTAACTTTGGCAAGAAGACAACAGGCGCACCGGTAGCTAACTAAACTTAGTTTGACCGAATTAAAAACGCCAGCCCGATAATCTCGGGCTGGCGTTTTTGTTTGCATTAATTCGTCATTGCGAGGCTCTGCGAAGCAATCACCTAATTTGCGCTTGGAGATTGCTTCGGTCGCAGAGCCTCTCTCGCAATGACGCGCTTTTATTTAGCAGGTTTCTTTACCGGCAGCGGTGCACCTTCGCTCCGTTTCAAACTAATCTGCTTCAGCGTTTTTATATAGTCTGTAGTGCGGGCATATTTTATTCTTACCAAAAAGCTGTAGTAGTTTTCTTCGGGGTTGGTATAGTTTGCATCCTGCCAGCGTTTGTAGTATTCTATGCTTTCCTGCCAGGTATCAAACCACATATATTTTTTGGTAGAGCGGAAGGCAAACAAATTATTGCGCTTCATTAAATGTTTTGACTGAAACCAACCGGTTTCCAGAATAGCCTGCCGTAAAACAATTTCGGGGTGCTTAATATCAGCTTTCAGAATATAGGCATACACACTGTCCTTCATACCTGCTTTTAAATGCAGAGATGAAAACAATACATAAAGGAGAACTATTAGGCGACCGATATAAATGAATTTAGTTGAAGCTAATTTACGAGGAGTGACATATACTTTACAGGGATGCAACATTTTTTATGCGCACCCGCTTCAGCACCTCTATATAATTAGCCGAGTCGGAGTAATGGTATCTTTTCAGAAAGGTGTAGTAATCCTCCCTATCGTTTTTGTAATGCCTGTCCTGCCAGCGTTTGTAATACTCTACCGCAGCTTTCCAATTATCAAAGCGCATGTATTCTTCGGTAACGCGGAAAGCAAACAGGTTGTTCCGCTTCATCAGGTAAGGCGATTGCAGGTGTCCGGTTTCGAGCAGGCACTGTTGCATAACTACCTCGGGGTGTTTTATGCCACAGGCTACTATATAGGCATACACACTATCCTTATGTTGTGCCTCGGAGGGCAAAGAACAAAGCAGGGTGCAGAACAGAACAATAAATTGTAGATACTTTTTAATAACAGAAACTTTAGTTCGGGGGCAAACCTACCCCGAACAAGGCGCATAAGTTTTCACTTTTCCACCCCTGTCAAATCGTCTGTGATGCTATGAAGGCAGTAGTCCATGCCGCCTGAAAGTTAAACCCACCAGTAATAGCGTCAACATCAAGCACTTCGCCCGCAAAATACAGGTTGGGAACCTTTTTGCTTTGCATGGTCCGAAAGTCCACTTCGGACAAACTTACCCCGCCACTGGTTACAAATTCATCCTTGTAAGTGCTTTTTCCACTCACTAAAAAGCGTGAAGCGGTTAATTCTTTGGCGAGTGAGTCTATTTGTTGGTTTGATAAATCGGCAAAGTTTAGAGTTTGAAGTTTAAAGTTTAAAGTTGTCAGCCGCTCCCACAATCTTTTTGGAATACCGAAGAGAGGGTTTGTTGAAACACCTTTCTTTGGATTACTTAGTTTGAATTGTTTCAGCGTTTCTTGTACCGTATTCAAATCTTTGTTCACCCAGTTTACTTCAACCTCAAACCGGTGATTGACCTCTGCAAGTTCGCGCGCACCCCAGGCACTCAACCGGAGTATGGCAGGGCCGCTCATGCCCCAATGGGTAATTAGTAATGGCGAATTCGGAACGCTGAATGTTGAATTAGTTCCCAATACACGCACTGCTGCATTCGGAACCGATAATCCTTCCAACCCTTTTATTCGTTCATCTTTTATGTTGAAGGTAAACAGCGAAGGCACAGGTGCTACAATAGTATGCCCAAGCTCTTCCAACATTTTCCAAACCCGATGGCTTGAACCGGTGGTAACAATCATCGCATCGGCAATAATTTCTTCACCGGTGCTTGTTTTAATTCTGAATTCTGAATTCTGAATGCTGATTTCTTCTACTCCGCATTGCATTCTAATCTTCACCCCCAATCGTTTTGCTTCATTCAAAAAACAATCAATAATAGTTTGAGAAGAATTGCTGGCAGGAAACATGCGTCCATCATCTTCCCTTTTTATTTCAACGCCCCGCTGGTTAAACCAATCAATAGTATTAGAAGGATTGAAGCGGGTAAACGGACCCAGCAATTGTTTCTCACCACGCGGATAAAACTTCACCAACTCTTTTGCATCAAAGCAAGCGTGCGTAACATTGCATCTTCCACCTCCGCTAATTTTTACCTTGTTAAGCAGCGAAGAGGACTTTTCGAGAATCGTAATTTTATAATCGGGATTGTTTTCCGCGCAATTGATTGCGGCAAAAAACCCCGCTGCGCCTCCGCCTATAATTACAACATGTTTCACTGTATTTGCATTTAGCCCCCTTTAGGGGGTTGGGGTGGCTGTTATTCCTCCGTTACCTGATATATATCGCGCAGGTTTCTACCAAGTCCATCATAATCTAAACCATAACCCACAATAAACTCATTCGGAATTTCCATGCCCACATAATCTATTTTAAAATCGTGTTTCAGCGCATCCGGTTTAAAAAGCAACGAAGCAACTTTTAACGAAGCAGGATTCTGCTCATAAAATACCGGAAGAATTTTGGCGAGTGTATTGCCGGTATCAATAATATCTTCAATAATAATGATGTGTCTGCCCTCAATACTTTGGTTCAAACCTATTATCGTGTTTACCGTGCCGGTTGAGTTAGTGCCTTCGTAAGAAGAAGCTTTTATAAAACATAACTCGCAGTCCAACATCAACTCCTTAATTAAGTCAGAAGCAAACATAAACGAGCCGTTCAGCACGGGAATCAGCAAGGGGCGTTTGCCAATATAGTCTTCGTTAATTTGGTGGGCTACGTTTCTAACAGCCGTTAGTATTTCACTCTCACTCTTATATAGCCGGAAAGATTTGTCGTTAAGCCGGACCCGCTTCTCCATTCGTCTTGGTTTTGCCAAATATATGAAAGACAGGCGAATAGTAAATAGCTAGTGGCGAGTGGCGCCTGATTTTGTCTTTACCACTAACTACTCGCCACTCCCCACTTGCTATTTCTTTAATTTATCAGCAAAGTATTTTTCAAACTTCTCCACCTTAGGCACAATTACATACTCGCAATATTGGTTCTTGGCTTTATTTAAGTTGTAATAATTCTGATGGTAATCTTCGGCTTTATAGAAAATATCGAAAGCAGTAATCTCTGTTACTATGGGGTCGGTAAACGCACCGCTTTTATCTAAACCGGTTTTAATTTCATCGACAACTTTTTTTTGCTCCTCGTTGCGGTAAAATACTACCGACCGGTACTGTGTTCCCTCATCACCTCCCTGTCTGTTCAAAGTAGTAGGGTCATGCGTTTTAAAAAACACCTGTAGTATTTCGGCTAACGAAATTTTATTGGCATCGTAAACAATTTGTGTACACTCTGCATGACCGGTCATACCGCTGCAAACTTCTTTATAAGTAGGGTTCTTTATTTTACCACCACTGTACCCGCTCTCAACAGAAACCACACCGTTCAGTCTTTGAAAAATTGCTTCCGTACACCAAAAGCATCCGCCACCAAAAGTGATGGTATCTAACTTTGCATTTGCATCCATAGTTGTTGTTGAATTATCTTTAGTTGAAGTTTTTACAGCACCATTTTTTTGCCCGCACGAATTAAGCGAAGCAAGAATAAAAATTGCCACTAAGAAATTAGAAACCGGAACGCGCATATTTTTCTTTCTTTAGTCGAAAGAACAAACAAATCCTTACACATAAAGTTTTAAGAGGAAGATTATTCACCCGCAACTACCAGGGTCTGTCCGGCTTTCAATTCCGAAGCCTCAAGATTGTTCAGAACCATTAATTGCTCTACAGAAGTATTGAACTTTTTGGCAATAGAGTAAAACGTATCGCTCTTCTGAACCTGATACTCGCTTGCATTAACCAAAATACTTTGTTGTGGCAAAACGGGAACGCCATTTGTTGAAGATGCAATAGTGTTAACCGGTGCGCTTTTTTGAGTCTGTGACAATTTACTTTGCGATTTCAGGTAATCATAATATGTCATGGTTTGTGGAGCTTCGCTGCGTTTCTCTTGCAGACTAATCGTTTCACCGGCAAATACCTGGTCGTTCATTTTCATCGAGTTCTTCAGATACAGGTCACGCATTTTTACTCCGGTTTTCTGTGCTATATCATGCATACTCTCTCCTGCAAGCACTGTGTATGTAGCATCTGCACCTCTGCTCTTTTTATTTTGTAAAAAAACATATTCCCCTTCTTTAAACCTGTCACCGGTTATCATATCGTTATAGGTCATAATGTTGGAGTAATCAATATTAAACTCGTAAGCAATCTTGAAAGGGTCTTCGTTGGTAGCAGCTTTTACTGCACGCAAACCGTTTACCGCAAACTCATGTCTTCCGCTTTCTGCATTTTTTACTTCGGTTACAATTTGCTTGTGATGTTCTTTGGGTGTTACCTCTGTCACCACCATTTTGCTTGACGCTTGTGCCATCATCGGCTCCGCTAAAACCGGCTGCTTCATTATCTTTTCTCTTTCTTCAATCATCGCTACGCCAAGTTTATCCAATTCAAACAGCTTGTAGTCTTCTATGTAGGAAATAACAATTGAAGCATATTTCGGATTGGTAGCGTAACCGGCTTCTTTCAATCCAATTGCCCAGTATTTATAGCTGGTAATAGGAAGTTGAAACAAGGGCGCATAGCGCGAACGGGTCAAAAGAAAATCAGAGTGGTCGGCAAACGACTCTCTTACATTACTATATACGCGGAAACATTCCTGCGGCTTATCATCATCATGATAATACTTGCCACCGGTCCACTCTTCCTTACATTTAATTCCGAAATGATTATTGGAGTTACGCGAAAGCACAGATGTTCCAGCACCCGATTCAAGAATCCCTTGCGCCAACGTGATGCTGGCGGGTACTTTAGAGCGAACCATTTCATCAATAGCTGCCTGCTTGTATTGCTCTATGTATTTAGCAATATCGGCTTTCTGCTGCGCACTGGGAGAAAGAGCCAACGCTGATGCAAATAGAAGAATCAAGTGTTTCATTGCCAACAGATTTAGAGAACCACGAACTTATGAACAGGCTGTCCACAGTTTAACGTAAGCTGTCTACATAATGTTGTGAGTTATCCAAGTTTTTGGACAATGTTAAGGCCATCTCGCAAGGGCAGAATAAACGATTTAACACGCGAATCGGAGGCAATCTTTTGATTGTATTGATGAATGGCAAGCGTGTCTTTATCTTTTTTGTCTTCCAGAACTTTACCGCTCCAAAGCACATTATCAGCAATAATGTAACCACCCGGGCGCACTTTATCAAAGACCAAATCATAGTAATTGGCGTAGTTGATTTTATCGGCATCAATAAATACCAAATCAAAAGTTTCGTTCAGTTCCGGGATTATTTTCCGCGCATCACCAATCAGGTGTTTTATTTTAGAAGATAGATTTGTCTTCTCAAAATAGCGGGCGCACATCGGTTGCAACTCTTCATTTACATCAATGGTGTAAAGAATACCGGCATCACTTAATCCTTTAGCTAATGCAATGGCAGAGTAACCGGTGAAGGTTCCTATTTCAAGAATTCGCTTTGGCTGAATTAGATTCGAAATCATTTCCAAAAACTGTCCCTGAATATTTCCCGAAACCATTTGCGGCATCTGTATCTTCAAATGTGTTTCACGGGAGAGCTCGCCCAGCACTTCATCTTCTTCAGAAGAAAATTGTTCTATGTAATTTTCTATGTCGTTGGAGACTAAATGCATATTTATAGCGTTCCTCGTTTTCTCATTTCATTTAAAATTGTTCTGAACCAAAACGAATATTGCTCAGGATTCTTCTCAATATCTTTTTCCAGTTCTTCGGTGCTTATCCATTTTACAGCCGCTACTTCATCTTTGTTGAATTCAACTGCTCCATCATACACACCGGTAAACACTGTATCGTATTCCCATTCGGTTAAGCCGCTTTTTTCGTCATGTACTTTGTAAATGAAATTGAATTCTTCTTTCAGCGGAACTTTAATTCCCACCTCTTCAAACAATCTCCGCTCTGCGGCCTGCTGAAACGATTCATCCTTTCTCGGGTGACTGCAACACGTATTACTCCAAATGCCCGCAAAATGATACTTGTTCCAGGCACGTTGCTGTATCAATTGCTCGCCCTTGCTGTTGAAGATGATAACACTGATGGCGCGGTGAAGAAGGGCTTTCTTATGAGCCTCTAATTTGCCCATATAGCCAAGCACATTGTTCTCTTCATCTACCAAGACTACTTCTTCCTCTTTATTCAAATCTTCCATATTCTACTTTTTAAACCAACCGGAATACATCACATAGTTATTGCTGATGCGCTCGATTAAATCTTTAAAATTTCCTTTATCAACCTCCTTTACTTTTTTGGCAGGAACTCCTGCATAAATGCTACCGGGCTCTACAATTGTGTTTTCTAAAACTATTGCACCCGCTGCAATAATAGAGTTCTCTCCTATCACCGCATGGTCCATTATAATGGCTCCCATTCCGATGAGCACATTATCATGCACAGTGCAGCCATGCACAATAGCGCGGTGACCAATGCTAACATTGTTGCCGATATTAAGCGGAGCCTTTTGATACGTGCAATGAAGAATAGCACCATCCTGCACATTTACTTTGTTGCCCATACGGATGTAATGCACATCGCCACGTACCACAGCCTGAAACCAGATACTGCAATCATCACCGGTTGCTACATCTCCTACTACTGTAGCATTCTCTGCAATAAAATTGTTGTTGCCGAATTTGGGAGAGATTCCGTTAACGGGTAGAATGAGCGACATGGTGCAAGATTAAAACTTTACTTCTACATCTAAATCCCACCCGCCTTTTAATTGATATGTTTCCTTGTAAGGATATGTTTTCTCCGGTTGAATTTTGTGGCTGAAGTCACCGGTGTCCCACACTCCGTTTTTATTGGTATCATCAATCACTACAAACCTGTAGGTGCCGGCAAGTATATTATCAACCGTAACTTTTCTTTCACCGTTACCGGTAAAGAAAAATTCTTTTACGGTTTCATTCGCAGCGTTCAGTAATTTAATCACATAGAAGTTTTCAGGATGTTCTGTTTTAAGTGTAATGTGCAGATTGCCGTAACTTGTTTTGTTATTGGTGGTGAACCGGTAGATTATCTTTTTGTTCCACATGCCGAAAATATCCTGAACCGTTGAATCAGGAATTTCAAGATTGTATTTTGTGTTTTCTTTTTTCTCAAAATCCAGTAGTAAAAACATTTTTGTCATTTCGTCCACCACAAATTTCTGTTCTATGAAATTTGTGTCTGATTCTTCGTTAATTCGAAGGAGTTTACTTTCATCTATTCCGGTAATTGGTCGGTTGAAATTTATTTTAACCGCTTTATTTAGCTCTTGCAGACCAATGTTGCTACTATCTATCTTTGTTTTATTTGATTGATTTACAACACTTAACGAATATTTCGGCCACGTGTAAATGGAATCTTTTTTAATTGACTTCAATTCCATCCTCACAGTATCTAATAGGGTGTCGTTTGCGGTAATGTAAAACGAATCTTTTGTGCTGTAGTAATTTGAAAACCAATACGTTATAGTATCATTGGTAGGATAAATATAGGCAAAGTCATTCGTGGAAAATCCCTTCCAGTCCAGTTTAAAGTTTTTGATGGGCTTGCTATAGCTTATTTGCAGTCGTCCGGGTTCCATACTGCGCACTTCGTCTAACCGCAGCCTTCTTTTGTTCTCATCAAACAGAAATAATTTAACATTTTGGGGAATTGAATCAAACAGGTCAATCGCATTATCTGAAAAGGCAATTAACTCGTTAGGCTGGTCGTAAATGTAGTTGAAGTTCTGGTCCTTCAAGCCATAAATCCAATACTTGCCGGCTTTAATGTTTTCAATTTTGAAGGTTCCGGCTTTATCTGTTTTTGCAAAGTAAAACGGCTTCGATTTTAGTATGCCATCCACAGAATCTTTAGGATAAAGCAATACAATAATGCCATCGGCAGCCGTATTATCCTTTGCCTGAATTACCATTCCGCTCACTTTCTGCGAATCAATGTAGCTGCCGGTTGAGAAAACATAGGTGAAGTTGGCCGCAATATTCCCTTCATTCAAATCCTGTATGTCATCTCCAAAATTAATGGTGTAAGTAGTGCTGTCGCGGAGCGCACTTTTCAGTTTTATGGTCAGAGTTCTGCCCTCTACCTTAAATTCAGGGCGCTTTTCGAGCGGTGGAGATACAAGGGTTTGCGCAAAGCTGCCTTGTTTCAGAAACTCATCAAATTTGATTTCAATTTTATCGCTGTTGAAGTGGATGGTTTTATCTGCAGGCGATATTTTCTTCACCTTAGGCGGCTCTTTATCCTGCGCCCCACCCTGCGGTACACTTTCATTCGCACACCCAAATTGAATAACCGCAGCAAACACCAATATAACCCACCGAAGAGTCACTTTGTATTTCAATCCGCATTCCAAAATCCGCATTCCGCAATTAATAATTTACCTTCCCATATGCACCAACAAGACCGAAACATCCGCGGGAGAAACCCCGCTGATACGGCTTGCCTGGCCCAGGGAAGTGGGTTTAATTTTAGCTAATTTCTGACGTGCCTCTATACTAAGCGACTTCAGCTTACTGTAATCATAATCGGCCTGCAGCTTTATATCTTCCAACTTACCCATCTTCTGCACCAGCTCCATTTCTTTCTCAATATAGGCATCGTATTTCATTACTATTTCGGCCGACTCAATAAAGTCCTTATCGTATTTGCTCAGGAATTCATCTACCGCTTTTACTTTGCGGAGTATTTGCATACTAATCTGCGGGCGCATAAGTACCTTATCGAGCTTTACTTTTTGGTTCAGAATCGCTGTGCCCGCTTCTTCAAGTGCAGCGTTTACATCGTTAGGCTCAACCCCGTATTCGGCAAAGAAAGTTCTTATTTCCTTCAGGGCTTCTTTCTTCAGCTTTACTCTTTCATAGCGGTCCGCTTCAGCCAAACCTATGCTGTAACCCAGTTCCGTAAGGCGAAGGTCGGCATTGTCCTGGCGCAGTAGAATACGATACTCTGCGCGGCTCGTAAACATGCGATATGGCTCTTCGGTGCCCTTATTAATTAAGTCATCTATCAGCACACCGATATAGGCGTCAGAACGCTTTAAAACGAGCGGCTCCTGATCTTTGGCAGAGTTGTGAGCATTGATACCCGCCATTAAACCCTGACAAGCTGCTTCCTCATACCCCGTAGTGCCGTTAATCTGCCCGGCAAAGAACAATCCCTTAATCAGCTTTGTTTCCAGGGTATGGCTTAACTGCGTAGGCGGAAAATAATCATACTCTATGGCATAACCCGGACGGAACATCTTCATGTCCTCAAAGCCCGGCACTTCTCTTAACGCTTTGTATTGCACATCCTCGGGTAGCGAGGTAGAGAAACCATTCACGTAAATCTCTACCGTGTTCCATCCCTCTGGCTCTACAAACAGCTGATGCCTCTCTTTATCCGCAAAGCGGTCAATTTTATCTTCCACGCTGGGACAATAACGCGGACCAAGCCCTTTTATTCTGCCACTGAACATGGGGCTTTTATCAAAGCCCGTGCGGAGGATATCGTGAACCTTTTGGTTGGTATAGGTAATAAAGCACGAAAGCTGCTTTGTGGCTTTGTCTATGGGTTTATTGGTTAATGGATTTAATCCGTTGCTATGTTGGTTAAGCTGAACCATTCCGGGCTTAAAGGAAAACCCTGCTACTTCTTCATCGCCAAACTGCTCTTCCATTTTGGAGTAATCAAGGCTTCTGCCGTCTAAGCGCGGAGGGGTTCCTGTCTTCATTCTGCCCGACTCAAAGCCCAGTTCTACCAATTGCTCGGTAATGCCATGTGCCGCTTTTTCTCCTGCCCTTCCTCCACCAAAGTTCTTTTCTCCGATATGAATTAAGCCGTTCAGGAAGGTTCCGTTGGTCAAAACCACCGTTTTTGCCGGTATCTCTATCCCCATTGAAGTGCGAATTCCGCACACCTTTCCGCCCTTTACCAACAGTCCGCCAACCATTTCTTGCCAGAAATCCACATTTTTGGTCTCTTCCAACATGGTTCTCCACATAGTTGCAAACATCATTCTGTCGTTCTGAGTGCGGGGACTCCACATAGCCGGACCCTTGCTGCGGTTTAACATCCTGAACTGAACCATGCTCTTATCGCTCACAATTCCCGAGTAGCCGCCCAGCGCATCAATCTCGCGAACTATCTGTCCCTTGGCTATTCCGCCCATGGCAGGGTTGCAGCTCATTTGGGCTATAGTCTGCATGTTCATGGTAACCATCAGTACGCTGCTGCCCATATTGGCTGCTGCTGCTGCGGCCTCGCACCCTGCGTGACCCGCCCCCACTACTATTACATCGTATTCCTTGAACATGGCGGCAAATATAGTTATTGGTTGATTAGTTGATTATGGTGCAATTGTGCCACGTGGAACAGGAAATCCGGTTTCGAGTTTAAAACTTCGTTTTTGTGGTTTATCTATGTTCCACATGGAACATTTTGGTTACTTCTTTGCCGAAGCCTTTTTAAAACGATTTATCCAAACGTCCTCCATCTTCCTCATTTCCAGTTTGTTAGCCTTTGTTTTGTCTTTATAACCCAGCAAATGCAACACGCCATGAAACATTACGCGATGCAATTCCTCGTCAACGCTGCCCTCCGGTCCCCTAAAGAGTGTGGGCTTGCGCAGCGGTCCTCCCTTTAGGGAGTTAGAGGGTTGTTTGGCTTTAAACTTGAGCTCGTTTTCGCGCACCCTATCTATCGATATATATATTTCTGCTTCTATATGTTCTTTGCTCTCGCTCAGCGGAAAGGTTATGATATCGGTGTAGTAATCGTGGTTCAGGAACTGACGATTGATGTTTAATAAATATTCATCGCTGCAAAAGATGAATGACAAGTTGATGCTTTGGTAGCTTGATGATTTGGTGACTTGCTCAGTAATAAACTTCCGCAGCGCAATACGATTGCGTAGTGAGAATTTAATATCGGCTGTGTGAAACGTAATTGGCATTGGCATCAAAAATATTTATTCTTCTCTTATTTTATTTCGCACATCAGCCATCAAAGGGTACGCACTGTTTTGTTTGGATTACTACTTTCGTAAGGTTCTGAATTATTTGAAAACCAAACCCTGATTAAATGAAAAAGAATTTCTCCTCAGCTTTAGCCATCTGCCTTTTGTTTTGCAGCATGGCGTTGAGCGCGCAACAAAATTATCACCGTTGTTCTTCGGCCGAACATTTACAAGACCAGTTACAGGCAGACCCTTCGCTTGCCGACCGGATGCATGAAATAGAAAACCAAACTGCCCTGTTTCTTCAAAGCAATCACAGTGGCTCGCGGGCGGTGGTAACCATACCGGTAGTGGTGCATGTGGTGTATAATACAAGCGCACAAAATATTTCCGATGCTCTTATTCTGGCGCAGATAGCGCAACTAAATCTTGATTTTGCCCGCGCTAATACAGATGCCGGCAGCACACCTTCGGCTTTTGCGGCACTGGCTGCCAATACCAATATTCAGTTTTGTTTAGCGCAACGCGACCCCAGCGGAAATGCTACAACCGGTATTGTGCGCAAGGCAACTACGGTTACTTCGTTTTCTACTAACGATGCGGTGAAGAATAATGCCAACGGTGGCGATGCTCCTTGGGATGCTACAAAATATTTGAACTTATGGGTGTGTAACCTTGGCGGAGGCTTGCTGGGTTATGCGCAGTTTCCGGGAGGCTCGGCTACTACCGATGGCGTAGTTGTTCTGTATTCTTCGGTAGGAAGTATGACTACACCGGGCACGGCTGCTCCTTATAATTACGGCAGAACTGCTACACATGAAGTAGGCCACTGGCTGAACCTTTACCACATTTGGGGCGATGACGGCACTGCCTGCACCGGCTCAGATAATGTGGGTGATACACCAAATCAGGCCGATGAAAATTATGGTTGCCCTGCCTTTCCTACGGTTTCGTGCAGCAACGGACCTAATGGCGATATGTTTATGAACTATATGGATTATACCGATGACGGCTGTATGAACATGTTCAGCACCGGACAGGCGGCACGCATAAATGCCTTGTTTGGCACCGGAGGAAGCCGTGTTGGTTTGTTGACTTCGCTGGGATGTCAACCGGTTGTGGTGGTTGGTTGCGGTGTGCCTGCGGGCAGCACTACCGGTATTACTACTACTGCTGCTACACTTAGCTGGGGTGCGGTAGGCAATGCAGTAAGCTATAATTACCAATGGCGCGCGGTAGGTGCTGCTACGTGGAACACGGGCAACACTACTTCTACTTCGGTGGCTTTAAGCGCACTTAGCCAAAGCACTAATTACGAATGGCAGGTGCAAACTATTTGCGCCTCGCAAACTTCAGCTTTTGGGGCTTATGCTTTTACTACTGCCACACCAAGCACCTGCACCGATATTTATGAAAGCAATAACAGTTCTTCTACCGCCAAAACACCGGTGCTTAATACCAACCTTACGGGCTTTATTACGCCAAGCACCGATGTAGACTGGTTTAAATTTACCACTACTACTACTGGCGGCACACGTGTAAAAGTTGATTTAACCAACCTGCCTGCCGACTATGATGTGGTGCTTTACAAAAGCAACGCCAGCACCAAACTGGCCACCGGTGCCAACAGAGGCACTACCAGCGAGAGCGTTAAATACAATACTTCTTCTACCGGCACTTACTATGTAAAAGTTTACGGTTACAGCGGAGCTACCAGTGCTACGGCTTGCTATACTTTAAAGATTAGCACCAGCACCAGCAACTTTAAATTAATTGACGGCAGCGATGAAGGCACTACTATTGAAGCCGTAGCCGAACCGGTATTAAAACTTTACCCGAACCCGGCTACCGATAAACTGAACATAGAATTTTTAAGCACTACTACCGGTGCGGCTAAGCTGAGCGTTTATAACCTGAGCGGACAAAAAGTATTTACTGCCGAAACCGAAACTACCGAAGGCATAAACACGCAAAGCATAAACACCAATGCGCTGAGCAACGGAGTTTATATTTTTGAAGTTTACAGCAATGGCGAAACACAGCGTATGAAGTTTACTATTGCCCGATAAGTTTTTTGTTGAAGAATATCAGAGAGCCGCTCCCCGTAGGAGCGGCTTTTTTATTGGCACAAAAAAAATGAGCCGCCTTGCTCCCTGCAAAGACGGCTCTAACACCACTAACACCCGATGCAATTATAAGGCACCGGTGCCGAAAATTAAATGACCTTTATCATGCGTGCATCAGATAAAACTAAATTAGCTGTATGGCAGATGTGCATGTTAAAGCGTAGCAACACACCTAAGAATTACTTCTACACATAGCAACATGTGACTCATAGTCCGTTGTGACATAAGTCACGTGCCGATACTTTCGGCAAATGACAATTCAAGAGAAATTTGGGCAAAGAGTTAAAGAGTTGCGACTCGCAAAAGAACTCTCACAAGAGAAGTTAGCCAACATTGCAGAGATAGATAGAACCTACATGACAAGCCTCGAAAACGGAAGGCGGAATGTTTCTCTGCAAAACATTGAGAAAATTATTGGCGCATTAGGTACCAGTATCCCCGAATTTTTTAATGCACCTCTTTTTCAAAACTCAAAAAGGAAAAAGAAATGAGTAAGAAGATTGAACCGGTATTACTGGAATCAAAAATCTTGCTTGAGGAGAACAAGAAATTTTTGTTGCGGGTATATGGACCGGATAATTATAGAGCTGCGGTTATTAGTCACTATGTGCATTCTTGTTAGTTATAAATCTGAAATTATACATGGTGCTGTGCCCGTTAGATGTGAGGGCGATGCGCAAAATGAAGTATTCGACATGATGATTGTAAATCGACTTGATACATTTCGAGTATTTGTGAATAGTTCTCCGCACATAGGTATAGCAAACACTCCGCTAACTATTCAGGCAAATATTTTCGACTCTTCTATTTCTTCGGGTCAGTGCAGCAAATATGATGATAGATTGTGTCTGATCGGAGTTTCATCTTTGACCGTTGGAGCAAATACTTTTAGCGAAGCATATCAAATAGAAACAGCTATGGTTGACGGAAATGGCAGCGAATTATTTGTGTGTGACATGTTTTGGGTAAAGAATGTGGGCGTGGTTAAAATAATTCGTCACGACTCGAATTCAAGCACTTTTAATCTTCTTAGCTGGAATGTAGTTCAGTAATTCTTTTCAAAATATATCTTCGCCCTACAAAATTAAACCCCGCACATAACCGTGTCGGGGCAATCTCTTTTTATGAACGTAGAAGAAATACTAAAAGCCTACACCGGTTCCGCACAGGTAAAGCAACTGATTGAACAACTGAACACCGGTGATGACCGTAACGATTTTTTTCTGCACGGCCTCATCGGCTCGCAGGATGCTTTTGTGGCGGCCGCCATTTTTAAGCAGACCGATTTCAATCATCTGTTTGTAATGAGCGATAAAGAAGAGGCCGCTTATTTTCAGAACAACCTCAAGAACCTGCTCGGCACTAAAGATGTTTTCTTCTTTCCCGATTCGTTTAAGCGTCCGCAGGATTTTACCGAGGTAAACAATAACAATATTCTGCTGCGCACCGAAACCGTTAACCGGTTGAGTAATTCGAACAGCAAAGCAGAGTTGGCGGTTACCTATCCGGAGGCGCTGTTCGAAAAAGTGGTGCGGCAGGATGTGCTAAACGAGCAAACGCTCCGTATGAAGGTGAACGAAAAGCTCGACATTGATTTTATGATTGACCTGCTCGTGAGCTTCGAATTTGAGCGCGTTGATTTTGTGTACGAGCCGGGGCAGTTCAGTATCCGGGGCGATATTGTAGATGTGTTTTCGTTCGGCAACGAGTTTCCGTACCGGGTGGAAGTGTTCGGAGAAGAAATTGAAAGCATCCGCACCTTCGACCCGCTTACGCAGCTGAGCCAGAAGAAAATTGCGAGCGTAACGATTGTGCCGAATATTCAATCGCACTTTACCAATGTGCAAAAAACTTCGGTGCTTGAAGTGTTTCCTCCCAACACCATCATCTGGTTTAAAGATGTGCAGATGCTGATGGATGTTTTTGGTTCGGGTATCGAGAAGGCAAAAAAAATTCAACCGGCAATACTGAAACACCGCATTGAGCATCCGCATCATCCGCTACTCGAAGGCGAACCGGAAGAAGTATTTCTAAGCACAGCAGAATTTCTTAAAGGGCTTTCCCGTTTCAGAGTTGTTGAATTTGGACGAACACAGTTTTTTAAAAATGAAAATCAAGGCGGAGCACAGTTGGCTGTTGGAACCCCCTTTAGGGGGCAGGGGGTGATTTCTTTCCACAGCAAACCTCAGCCATCGTTCAATAAAAATTTCGATTTGCTCATTCGTAACCTGCACGACAACAACGAGCGCGGGTACTCCAATTTAATTTTTGCCGAGAACCCGAAACAGGTGGAGCGCTTCTATGCCATCTTCTCCGATTTAAAAGCGGAGATAAATTTTACACCGGTGCACATTGGTTTGCATCAGGGCTTTATCGATGACGATTTAAAACTCTGCAGCTATACCGACCACCAGATATTCAACCGGTACCACAAATACAATTTGCGCCAGGGTTTCAGTCGCGACAAAGCGCTGATGATGAAAACGCTTCGCGAATTAAAGCCCGGTGATTTTGTAACGCACATTGACCACGGGGTGGGCGTGTTCAGCGGCTTAGAAAAAATTGAAGTAGGAGGACAGCTGCAGGAAACCGTGCGCCTGATTTACGCAGGCAACGATATTATGTATGTGGGCATTCAGAGCCTGCACAAAATTTCGAAGTATGTAGGCAAGGATGGCGAAGCCCCGAGAGTAAACAAACTGGGTACTGATACTTGGAGCAACCTGAAAAAGAAAACGAAGAAGCGGATTAAAGAATTAGCCTTCGATTTAATTCAGCTCTATGCCAAGCGCAAAGCATCGAAAGGTTTTCAGTTTGCACCGGATAGTTATTTGCAGACGGAGCTCGAAGCATCGTTCATGTATGAAGACACACCGGACCAGGCAAAAGCAACCGAAGACGTAAAGCGCGATATGGAAGCGGTGTCACCGATGGACCGGTTAGTGTGTGGTGATGTGGGTTTTGGAAAAACAGAAATTGCAATCCGCGCGGCATTCAAAGCGGCAACCGATGGCAAACAAGTAGCAGTGCTCGTTCCAACGACCATTCTTGCCATGCAGCATCAAAAAGTTTTTAAAGAGCGGCTTGCAGAGTTTCCGGTAGAGATAGATTATTTGAACCGGTTCAAGACTGCGAAAGAAAAGAAGGATACGCTGCTACGTTTAGCCGAAGGAAAAATAAATATCATCATCGGCACACACGGACTGGTAGGTAAGAATGTAAAATTCAAAGACCTTGGCTTGATGATAATTGATGAAGAACAAAAATTCGGAGTAGGCACAAAGGAAACACTGAAGACAATAAAAGCGAATGTAGATACGCTAACACTTACCGCTACTCCTATTCCCCGCACGCTTTCATTCTCACTCATGGGTGCGCGCGATTTGAGTATCATCAACACACCGCCACCTAACCGCCAACCTATAAATACCAGTGTGCATCCGATGGACCCTGATTTAATTAAAGAGGCAATTGAGTATGAAATTTATCGCGGAGGCCAGGTGTTCTTCGTGCACAACCGGGTGCGAGATATTGGCGAAGTGAAAGAAATGCTGATGAAGATTGTGCCGAACATTGACATTGGTGTGGCACACGGACAAATGGAAGGTGAGGCTCTCGAAAATGTTTTATTGAAATTCATCAACCGCGAATACGATGTGCTGCTTTGCACCAACATTATCGAAAGCGGAATTGATATTGCGAATGCGAACACCATGATCATCAATAACGCGCACCAGTTTGGTCTCAGCGATTTACACCAGTTGCGTGGGCGCGTGGGAAGAAGCAACAAACACGCGTTCTGTTATCTGCTGGCACCTCCGCTCAGCACATTAAGCAACGAATCGAAACAGCGATTGAAAACTATTGAAGAGTTTGCCGATTTAGGAAGCGGCTTCAACATTGCCATGCGCGATATGGATATACGCGGTGCGGGGAATATGCTCGGTGCGGAGCAAAGCGGTTTTATTGCAGAGATTGGTTTAGATGTTTACCAGAAAATTCTCGATGAAGCGGTGCGCGAATTGAAACAAACCGATTTCAAAGAACTTTACAAAGAAGAATTGGAACGCACACACGACTATGTGCGCGACTGCGCTATCGAAACCGATTTGGAAATGCTGATACCGAACGAATTTGTTTCGAACACCACCGAGCGGATGTTGCTCTACCGCGAGCTGAACGACATTAAAGATGAAGCGGGCTTAAAGAAGTTTGAAGAGCAACTCCACGACCGCTTTGGTCCCGTACCGGAACCTGTGTATGAATTGTTTGAAGCCATGCGGCTGAAATGGATGGCAACCAAACTGGGTATGGAACAAATCATCTTGAAAGGAAGAACCATGCGCTGCTATTTTGTAGCTAATCAGGAATCAAGTTTTTATAAAAGTAGTGTGTTCTCAAAAATTATGGAATATGCACAACAACATCGAACCGGTATTTACTTAAGAGAAACAGAAAAGTTTTTAGTGCTTACGTTCGAGAAAGTTAGAACGATGAAAGAGGCAGACGAAAGATTGAGTGATTTGAGTGGTTTTGTTCTGGGAAATAGAAATTGATAAATTCGTTTAAAACATAAAACATGAGTCAGAAATCGAAATTCTTAAAATACTTATTTGCCCTGCTAATGTTTTTCTTTTTTATAGCATGCAAACAAAAACTATCAAATGTTGCAGAGATAGAAGCAAAACTTTCTTACACAACTGATTCGGTAGTTGCCTATGACCCCCATTGCAAACTTTTGAATACAGACAAGGAGCAGTGTAGTTATATAAAAATGCGGTATCCAAAATTTGCAGGCTCTAATTCGGAGTTTTTAAACAAAGAGGTGAGCAAGTTGGTTTGTTCTGCTCCATATCTGATACAACAAAATGGAAAGCAATTTTCTGCTACCAGTATCACCAATTTACCACAAGAGTTTTTTGCACAAAGAAATGGAGACCTAAACGAGCAAATTAAAAAGGGAGAATTGGATAAAGAATCTTTAGATCAAATTTTGCTTAATTGGTTTGTTGATGGTCAAGTTAATGCAGATACAATTCTCAATAAATTTATCACGCTTAGTTTTTATCAATATACTTTTCAAGGCGGCACTCATGGTTCTTATTTTACAGAGTATCACCACATTGACTACAGGAATCAAAAACCACTTAGCCTATCAGACTTCCTTAAAAACACTTCGGATACTATTACATTGAAAAAAATCGCAAAAGAAAATGGCGTTTGGCTTAACGCTGAAAATAAGCCTTCATTTTTTGAAGGGGAGAAAAAATTTTACATTAACTATAATAATTTTTATTTCAACACACAAGGTATTGTGTTCAAATATCAGGTTTATGAAATTGGTGCATTTGCAGAGGGAAGTTTTGATTTGTTGATTCCGTTTTCCAAACTAAATGGAATTCTTAAAACGGAAATGTTAGAGTAATTCTTTGTCGTTGTTGGTGTTTTAGCATCGGCTCTGCGATGCGTCACCAACAACTTTGTCTCTTCAATAATCTAACCTTCCTTTAATTTAATTCGTGGCCTCTCTGTCTAATTCGTGGCTTCTCTATTTCTTCTTTAGCATAGAATTTATTTCCTTCAAAAAATCATTCTCCTGCTTCACCAAATTCTGTTTCAAATCCTCAATCACTTTACCTTGCTCCGCAATCTTCGCGTTCAATTCAGCTATCACTTTATCCTTCTCGGTAATTAATTGTTTCTCCCTTTCCGTAACAAGTGTTGCGGCATTCGTACCGTCATCAATCGGAAAATGTTTCCAAAAATTATACTTTAAATTGTTACCAATTTTGTGCAGGGTTTGCACATCAATACTCTCACGCTTCGTCAGGTAAACCACATTTCCCTGGCTCATATCAATATCCAAACCCAAGTCGCGTTTGGTTCTGTGCTGCTCCTCAAGAAGCTGCTCTATTTTACTTCCCACATGAAAATTATTCTCCATAAAACGGTTGTTTTATGCAAAAGTATAGCAAAAACAGCCTAAAACACAAGAGCAACACCTGCAAAGGCCAAACTAACAGCAAATAAATCGTTGCTTCAATTAATGTAATCATTGCTCGCAGCAAAGAAATTGACGCTCACAATAATGTAATCATCATAATCAGCAAAGTAATCATCGCTTCAACTAATGAAATCATTGCTCACAGCAAAGAAATTGATGCTCCGTATAATGAAATCAATGCTTACATTAAAGGAATCATTGCTTTCACCAATGAAATTGATGCTCACAATAAAGCAATGAACACTCACACTAAATAAATCAACACAGTTGGAGCCGCGAACGCCTTTGTCAGTAACCAAAACAGCCCCGTCTGTCTCTAAACACCTACCTTACTACAAACTAAACTATTCTACATTCGCACTTGCTTTTCAATCATGCAGCTTCAACCTGAACTAACCGACCTTTTACAAATGGCTTACTCTGCCGAGAAAGCTGCTGCCTTTGCTTACATCGGTCATGCCGGTTCGCTCAAAAATGAAGAAGTAAAAAAAGCAGTCAACCAAATTGAGATTGATGAATGGAACCACAGGCGCGAAGTGCTTGCCATTATGAATGAATACAATGTTCCGGTGTCGAAATTGTACGAGCTGCGCTTTCATGTGGTGGGCCGGGTGATTGGTGCCGGCTGTTATGTCATCGGCTGGTTTATGCCCATTTATTTTGCGGGTCGTTTAGAGAGCGGCAATGTGTGCGAATACATCCGCATGAAAGATTACTTCAACAAAGCGGGCATTACTAAACACGATAAAATTCTCTACGAAATGGGAATTAAAGAACGTGAGCATGAAGATTATTTTCTTTCGCTTGTTAAGGACAGTAAGCTCATGCCATTCTTTGAGAAATTTTTCGGTTGGGGAAGAAGCGAAAGTTTTAATCAGGTAAACGTGGCCGATAAAGACAAAGACCTGAACACCATCAACTCAAATTCTTCCGGCTGCAAAGTTTAAGCCGTCAGTTGCTTTTCTATCGGCACCAAATCGTATTCGCCCACCTTGGTTAAGTCCATTACAATCCGTCCTTCCTCATTTATCTGAAACGGCCTGCGGAATTTTGCCCCGTAAATAAACTGCTCGGCAATAAACGAATGACGGCTGTAAATGGTTTGCGAAGTGGTATCATCAAAACCATTGATGACTACAAATACCTCAAAATCCATCTTCTTAATTTCCTCCAACGATCTTTCAAAGAGCGCACTTTCCTCATCAATAGGATGATTGATTATCCAACTGGTTGGGAACATGGCAATTTTATCAAACTCCAGTTTTCCCTGCTGAAATCTTCGAATTGGATTACCTTTTTCATCTTCGTCCATCCAGCTTAAATTCACCTTTGCATTTACCTCCATCAGCGCAGTCTCCATTTCATTTGCTACCATAAATTGCATAGCCGTAATATCCCTATAGGGTGCAATCAAAATGTTTTTACTGTACTTAATGCGCGGAACTGCTTTAGAAAAACGCCCATATAGCGTGCCGGTAGCTAATGCAAAAGTCATTAACCCGATGAATGCTTCTAGGGTGGCCACTACATTTGCCAGTTTTCCTACCGGATGTATTCCTCCGTAACCTACTGTGGTGAATGACTGTGCCGAAAAGAAAAAACAATACAGCCATTGGGTAAACGCATCGTTACCCTGCATTCCGCTTAGTTGATCAACGCCAATAAAATAATAGGCAGAGGCAAACATTACATTCATTACCCCATAAAAACCAAAAACCACTAACCAATAGTGTGCCCACGAAGTGGTAATAACCCAATAAAAGGGATTAAAATTTCCGAACACACGTCCGGTTATTCTCTCCATATTATAGCTGCCATCCGGATTAACAGTTCTTTGTCGTCCCGATTGTCCGCTGCGGTCAAGCCCAATATCTTCACCGGCTTTCATCCGGTCAATAGCGTTTCTTATTTTGCTCATGCTTAAATTTTTACTGCACGAAATACATGAATTTACATGAAGGATAAAATTGTCTTTAAAACAATTCGTGAGAATTAGTGTAATTCGTGGCTTATACAGATGAAGACGGAGTACAAAATAGCGGAGGTAGTAAAAGCAGTTGGCGGAAAATTGTTGTCGAAGAACAAGAAAGAAACTTCTGTAAACGAGTTACTGCTTGATTCGCGCAAACTCATTCATCCCGCGCAAACTTTGTTTTTTGCATTGGGCGGACAGAAGCTAGACGGGCACCATTACATAGAGGAGCTATACAAAAAAGGTGTCCGCAATTTTGTGGTTACCAAAGAACAGAACACCGAAAATTTTTCGGAGGCCAATTTTGTTTTGGTAAAGGATGCCATTACCGCTTTGCAAAAATTGGCAGGCAACCATCGCAGCAAATTCAGTTTACCGGTTATAGGCATTACCGGCAGCAACGGGAAAACAATTGTAAAAGAATGGCTCTATCAATTGCTGCATGAAGATTACAACATTGTCCGCAACCCGAAGAGTTATAATTCGCAGGTGGGTGTTCCGCTTTCGCTTTGGTTAATCAATAACGAAAACACGCTCGGTATTTTCGAAGCCGGAATTTCGGAACCGGACGAGATGCAGAAGCTCGAAAAAATTATTCGTCCGTCAATAGGCGTGCTCACCAATGTGGGCGAAGCACATAGTGAAGGCTTTCTGAATATAAAGCACAAAACAAAAGAGAAACTCACTCTTTTCAGCAAATGCGATGTGCTGATTTACAGTAAAGACTATCCCGATATTAATCAAAGTTTAGGCGAGATAAATTCTTTCCGCGATGAACCGGTGAAGGCGATGAGCTGGAGTATGAGTGGCGAAGCTGATGTGCAGGTAACGAGTGCGATGCAAAAAGATAATCGCTCGTTTATTCATTGCATCTACCAAAATAAAGAATTGGATTTCGATATTCCGTTTGCCGATAAAGCGAGCGTAGAAAATGCGATTCATTGTGTCTGTGTAATGTTATATCTCGGAAAAGATTTTTCAGTGATACGCGAGCGCATGAAACACCTTACCGGTATTCAGATGCGGCTGGAAATGCGCGATGCGATTAATAATTGTTCGTTGATTAACGACACCTACAATTCGGATATAGGCTCACTGAAAATTGCGATAGATTTTTTGAAGCAACAGAATCAACATCCAAAAAAGACAGTGATTCTTTCTGATATTTTGCAAAGCGGGAGAGGAGAGATTGATTTGTATTCAGAAGTTGGAGCGTTGTTAGAAGAAAGCAAAGTGAACAGGTTAATAGGAATAGGCACTTCGCTTAACCGGCAGAAAAAACTGTTTGAAAAAAATGAATCACTGCAAGTTGAAACGTATGAAGGCACCGATGATTTTTTAAAGCAACTCGATTCGTCAACGTTCAACAACGAAGTAATTTTATTGAAAGGCGCGCGCAAGTTCCGGTTCGAGGTAATCGGAAAATTTCTGGAAAAGAAAGCGCATGAGACAGTTCTCGAAATTAATCTCAACGCGCTTACACATAATTTAAAGGTGTATCAATCGCTGCTGAAACCTGAAACAAAAATTATGGCTATGGTAAAAGCTTTCAGCTATGGCAGCGGAAGTTTTGAAATTGCCAACCAGTTGCAATTTGCGCGCGTTGATTATCTGGCAGTGGCCTATGCCGATGAAGGAGTAGAGTTGCGTAAAAATGGAATCACGCTTCCTATTATGGTGATGAACCCCGAGCAGCGGAGTTTTGAAACTATGATTCATTACAATCTTGAACCGGAAATTTATTCATTGAGTTTACACGATCGGTTTTCGGAAGTGCTTGCGCTACTGCGAAATGGTGATGACAGTAAATACAAAATTCATCTCGAACTGGAGACAGGGATGAACCGGCTCGGTTTTACTAAAGATGAAATTCCTGAATTAATAGAGCGCATCAAATCAAATCACCATTTTCAAATTGCTTCGGTGTTTTCGCACCTGGCTGCTAGTGAGGACAAAGCGTATGACGAGTTCACCAAAGAACAAATCAAAAATTTTGAAACCATGAGCAAAATGGTTTGCAATGAGTTCGACTACAAAATTCTCCACCACATTTTAAACAGCAATGGCATTACGCGCCACACCAAATCGCAATTCGATATGGTTCGCCTCGGTATTGGTTTATATGGCATTGATTCATCACTGAAAGTAGAAGGCAAACTGATGAATGTTTCTACACTTAAAACAACCATCTCGCAAATCAAGCATGTAAAGAAAGGCGACACCGTTGGTTATGGCAGAGTAGGAAAAGTTTCTAAAGACAAAACCATTGCCACTGTTGGAATCGGTTATGCCGATGGTTTAAGCCGAAAGCTTTCGAACAAAGTCGGACGAATGTTAGTGAATGGAAAACTTGTACCGGTAATCGGCAATGTGTGTATGGATATGACCATGCTCGACATCACCGGATTGAATGCAAAGGAAGGCGATGACGTAATTGTGTTTGGCGAAAACCCAACGGTAGAAGAAGTAGCCGAAGCAGCAGAAACAATTGCTTACGAAATGCTCACCGGTATTTCAGCTCGTGTTAAGCGGGTTTACTTTCAGGAATAGTTTTATTTTTCGTCCCTCTAAAAAATATACAAATGAAAAATACACTACTCGCTATCGCGGGATTCTTTATCGTTCAATTTGCTTTTGCACAAGCACCACAAAAAGTAAATTATCAGGCAGTAGCCCGCACGGTTGCCGGAGCTATAATTCCGAACCAGAATATTTCTCTCCGGTTCACTATCCGCGATAACAGTGCTACCGGTACGGTGCTTTACAGCGAAACACAATCTAAAATCACTAATCAGTTTGGTTTGTTTACCGCAGCAATTGGCGGAGGAACTACAGTTAGCGGAAGCATGCTGACCATTAACTGGGGAAGTGGAGACAAATATCTGCAAGTAGAAATTGACCCAACCGGTGGCAGCACTTACGTTAGTATGGGAGCCGACCAATTACTTAGTGTTCCTTACGCTTTGTTTGCGGGAAACAGCGCAGCAGGTCCAGCCGGACCAACCGGAGCAACAGGCCTGCAGGAGCTACCGGTAATACTGGTTTAGATGGAGCTACTGGTTTGCAAGGCCCAACCGGTGCTACGGGTCCAACAGGCGCAACGGGTTCTGGTGGAGGAGCAACTGGTGCAACCGGTGCCACGGGCGCAAATGGCAATACGGGCCCAACTGGTGCAACAGGAAATACAGGCTCTAATGGAACAACCGGTTCAACCGGTGCTACTGGTGCAACCGGGGCTACAGGAATAGGAACTCAAGGTGCTACCGGTGCTACCGGACCGGCTGGTTCAGGAACTTCGGCAGCCAGCAATGGCGTTCAATATGTTTTAGCTAACAATGATATTGAATTGGGCGGTGCGCTTACAACCAATACAGATATTCCGTTGGCGGGTCGCAATCTTAGTTTTTCAGGAACCGGTAATGTGGGCATAGGTTTAACGACCCCCACCTATCCATTACAGGTAAGTGCAGCCAACGTTACTTCGGCTGTTGTAAGTTCAAATACTAATGCTGCGGGTATTGGGCTTACCGGTCAGAATACTGCTACTGTTGGTGCAAGCACCGGTAATGGTGTTTATGGCGCTACACAGCAATCGAATGGATTTGGTGTTTATGGCTCTAATTTAAGTAATACCGGTACCGGTATTTTAGGGGTAGGAAATAATGTGGCTTCTTATACGCTTGTAAGCGGTGGCTCGGGCGGTGCGTTCTTTGGTTCGCTTACCGGTTTGTATGGTTTTGCTCCGGGTAGCCAAGGGTATGGTGTTTATGGTAAGGCAACAGATGTTTCAAATGCTTATGGAGTAGTAGGAATTGCCAACAACGTTGGCGGTGTTGGCCCCGTTGGTGGTGCAGGTGGTGCTTTTACCGGTTTTCAGTACGGTGTGGCTGGCGCACAAATCAGTACAACGATAAATACTCAAACTGCGGCTGGTTATTTTGTGGGAAGCAATGGCTCTTACACCACTTTGGTTGAGGCATGGTCAGCGGCTAACAATCATTATAAGATTTGGAGCAATGTTACCAGTATGGTTTCTACTTCTGTTCCGGACTTAAACGGCAATGCAGTTACCCTTCATGCACCGGAAACACCAGAGTTTTATTTTCAGGATTATGGACAAGGGCAATTGGTGAACGGAAAAATGCATATTGAAATTGACCCGATACTTGCCAAGAATATTGTGATAAACGAAAAGCATCCTTTGCGTGTGTTTGTTCAATTAGAAGGCGATTGCAAAGGAGTTTATGTAACTAACAAAACCACACACGGTTTTGATGTGGTGGAACTAAACGGAGGAACTTCGAGTACTTCTTTTCAGTGGAGTATTACCTGCAATGTGGCGGATATGCAAATAGGAAGCAGGCTATCAAAATTCTCTGACCTGCGTTTTGAGGCCGGTCCTCAAATTGATTTGTTGCCGTTAAAAAGATAGGGAGAAAAGACAAGCCACGAATTACATGAATTATAGTTGCTCTTTAATTCGTGTAATTCGTGGCTTCTGTTTTAATTATTCTTCGTTCTTAATTTTCAAACTAAGTAGCTCAATTCTTTTATCGCTGGCGCGTAGGATGCGGATGTGAAAGTTATCGAGGTCGATAGATACTCCCGGTTCGGGAATATCTTCGAAGCCGCTGATGATATAACCGGAGAGCGTAGTGTATTCGCCTTCGGGAATTTCCAAATCATATTCCTGATTCAGATAATCAACTTCCAATCTTCCGGAGAGCATAAACTCTTTATCCGAAATTTTTTTCTCGGTTAGTGCTTCCTCATCGTGTTCATCTTCTATCTCTCCAAAAATTTCTTCCATCAAATCTTCGAGGGTGATAATACCGGCTGTGCCACCGTATTCATCTACTACCCAGGCTACATTTTTTTTGTCGCGGATAAACTGCAACATCAAATCTCGCGCGGTCATGGTTTCTGGAATTACCTGTATGGGGCGAACGAGTTGTTTGAATGATTGGTCGGCTTTCAGTAAATCAAAATGATGCACGTAGCCAATAATTCTATCGATAACATCATCGTAAATAATAATGCGCGACAGTTTTGTCTCTACAAATTTTTTCTTCAATGCATCAATGCCTTCGTTTATTTCCACCGCCTGAATTTCGGGGCGCGGCACCATGCAGTTGCGCACTTTTACATCTTTCAGGTAAAGAGCTTTTTCAAAAATTTCGGAATTCAAATGGTCGGCTTCATCGTGACCATCGCCATCGGTTACGGCAGTTTCCTTTACTAAATACTCCAGGTCTTCTTTGGTGAACGATTGTTTGCCCTCTACCAAATCGTAACCCACTACCAGTTTAATTAACCAGCGCGACATGGAGTGAAACAAACCGGAGAGTGGCTTTAATAAAAGGTAAACGCCCTGTGCGGGGTAAGCAAACAACAACAGCGTTTGGTCGGAGTTAACGCGAAAAAGAATTTTAGGGAGCAGCTCGCCAAAAACTAAAATGATGAAAGTGGTGAAGATAGTTTGCACAACAAGCAGCGCAATTTCACCGGTGGGCAGGAACGAAAAATTTTCGTGCGTAAAATAATTAGCGGTAATACTTCCGAAAAGCACTAATGAAATGTTCAACCCTATGAGCATGGTGCTTATAAAGCGCGAAGCATTCTGATTAAAGTTGGAAATAATTTTTGCGCTTGAAGAGCCTTTCTCTTTCAGCAGCTCAACGCGCAGTTTGTTGGCAGATACAAACGCAATTTCGATACCCGAAAAAAAGGCGACTAACAATAAGGCAATAAAAATGGCAACCGGTTCCATTAGTCGAAAATAGGAAATACGAATTTTGAAATACGAAACAAAATACAGAAAACGGGAAATGGTTTACTCATTCGGCTTTTCTTCTTTACCTCCAAACATTTTATCGCGGAATTTGCGTTGCCCCCGAATGTTGAACCAAATTAAAATACAGAAGAGCCCACAGAAAAGCGGGAAGTAAACGCGGTTATCGAAAACCTGAAGGGTAACTAGCTTATAAAGGCAAACTACAAATGAAGAAGCGGCTGCAACAATCCATGCCTTTTCAAAGTATTGGAGAATTTTCATAGCGCGAATGTAAGGAAAGTAGGCAGTAGAAAGCAAAAACGGTTGTCTAGTACAACGCCAAATTAAAAATATGGAGTGGATCCAGTGTAGCCTTCTTTGTGGATGGACTTTGCTGGTTTCACCAGAGGGCGATTTTGAATAAGCATAATTATTTCGGTTTTACAGCATCTGATTTGTTGGTTCTTAATAATTGCCAAGCTCTTTTTTGCTTCGTAAGTTGTTTTTAAATTCGCCATCCTTTTTTGAAAAAGGTTCTTATATTGAGGCAGAAACAAACAGCAGTTAATTTGAGTAGAAGGTTTACGTAATTTAAATTCAGGTTTATGGAGATAGCAGATATGACACCGGCCGAGGCGCTACAGGAGTTTTTCGGCTTTACCAAGTTTAAGGGAACGCAGGAGGCGGTGATAAAGTCGGTGCTGGCGGGTAAGGATACGTTTGTGATTATGCCCACCGGTGGCGGAAAATCGGTTTGCTACCAGTTGCCCGCGCTGATGAGCGAGGGAGTGGCAATTATTATTTCGCCTTTGATTGCCCTGATGAAGAATCAGGTGGATTTGATTCGCAACTACAGCGAGCACGATAGCATTGCGCATTTTCTGAATTCATCGCTGAACAAAACCCAGCGCGATGTGGTGATAAAGGATATTAAGAGCGGCAAAACCAAAATGCTATACGTAGCACCGGAAACGCTCACCAAGCAGGATACGGTTGATTTGTTTAAGGAGGTGAAGGTGAGTTTTATTGCTGTAGATGAGGCACATTGTATTTCGGAATGGGGACATGATTTTAGACCGGAGTACAGACGCATACGCGAAATTATTACCGCACTGGGGCAGAAGTTTCCAATTATTGCGCTAACCGCTACCGCTACACCCAAAGTGCAGAGCGATATTGTGAAAACCTTAGAGCTGAAGAAGCCGAATGTTTTTATTTCGAGCTTTAACCGCCCTAATTTATTTTATGAGGTACGCACCAAGAAAACACCTCAGCTTGCCATTAAGAACATGGTTCAGTTTATTAAACAGCGACCGGGCAAGAGCGGAATTATTTATGTAATTAACCGGAAGACTTGTGATGATTTGGCGGAGGTGTTACGTGCGAATGGTGTAAAGGCACAACCGTATCATGCAGGATTAGATGGCAAAGTGCGCACCCAAACACAGGATGCGTTTTTGATGCAGGATTTGGAAATAATTGTAGCCACCATAGCCTTCGGAATGGGAATTGACAAACCGGATATCCGGTTTGTGATTCACTACGATATTCCGAAGAGCCTCGAAAACTATTATCAGGAGACCGGTCGCGGTGGAAGAGATGGATTGGGCGGTGAGTGTGTGGTTTATTTCTCTTACAAAGATATTGGCAAGCTGGAAAAATTGTTGCGCGATAAAAGTGTGGCAGAGCGCGAACGCAATATTCAGTTGATTAACGAAACGGTGGCTTACATTGAAAGTGCGGAGTGTCGGAGAAAGTTCCTGTTGCATTATTTCGGAGAAGAATTCAACGCGAAGGATTGCAATTGCATGTGCGATAACTGCAAGAATCCGAAAGAGAAGCTGGATGTAACAGAAGATACAACATTGGCACTTTCGGTTATTAAGGCGGTGAAGGAAAATCACGATTTGCCATACGTAACCAAATTGTTGATTGGCAAAAAAGGAAAAGAGGTTACGGACTTTAATTACGATAAGCAGTCGTGGTTCGGTAAGGGTTCAGATAAAGATGAGCACCACTGGAACTCGGTGATGCGTCACGCCTTAATGGCGGGCTTGCTTGAAAAAGATATTGAGCAATACGGATTGCTTAAAATTACGGCACGCGGTCAGGAGTTTTTGCGTAAGCCGCGGGTAATGAAGGTTTCTGTGAATCACAATTATCAGGATGAAGGATTAGAAGTGGTGGTAGAAGACAGCGCGGAAAAACGCGGTGTGCTCGATAAGCAGGTACTGAACCTTCTGAAAGATTTGACGAAGAAGGTGGGCAAGGAATTGAACCTTCCTCCATATGTAATTTTCCAGGAGACATCGCTGGAAGAAATGGCAACCAAGTATCCTATTACGATGGAGGAGCTTTGCAACATAGGTGGTGTGAGTAAGGGCAAGGCTGAACGCTACGGCAAGAAGTTTATTGAGGCGATAAAAAAGTATGTGGAGGAGAATGATATTGAACGTCCGACAGATTTTGTGGTGAAGGGTGTGGTGAATAAGAGTGGCGATAAAATCAGAATCATACAGGCGATTGATAAGAAAATTTCGATTGATGATATTGCTAAGATGCTGAACAAGAAACGTCCGGAGTTGATTCATGAACTGGAAACGATTGTGAATTCGGGTACCAAATTGAATATTGATTATTATCTGGAAACGATAATTGATGAAGATTTGATAACGGATATTTATGAATACTTCCGCACAGCAAAAACCGATTCGTTAGAAGCTGCCTATGAAGAATTTAAAGGCGATGATATAGAAATGGAAAATTTACAGTTGATGCGGCTTAAGTTTATGAGTGAATTGGCGAATTAGCCTCACCCCCTGCCCCTCTCCATTTTAATGGAGAGGGGAGTAACAAAAAACAGAATACAAAATACAGGAGATGCAAGATACATATGAAATAAAGTTGCCGCAGTTTGAAGGCCCATTTGACCTTTTGCTGTTTTTTATTGAGCGCGATGAATTGGATATTTATGACATTGCGATTTTTAAACTGACTACCGATTTCTTGGAATACATCCATAAAATGGAAACGCTCAACATTGAGGTGGCGAGTGAATTTATTTTGGTAGCTGCTACTTTGATGCGGATAAAAGCGAAGATGCTTTTGCCGCGAAAAGAACTTGACCCTGCTACCGGAAAAGAACTTGACCCGCGCGATGAACTGGTGAGCCGGTTGATTGAATACAAGAAGTTTAAAGAGGCAACTGAAACCATGCGCAAGCTGGAAGAAGACCGTCAGAATATTTCTAAGCGTGGAAATGCTCTTCATGAAAATCAGGAGATAGCGACTTTATTTGAAACAGAATTTGAAATGCAGAGCCTGACGATGTTCCGTTTGCTCAAATCTTTCCAGAATGTGCTTGACCGGTTAGCACGTGAGAAGAATAAGAAAGTAGTTCATATGGTTGAATCACCGGCTTACACTATTAGCGGAGAAAAGATGGTGCTGCTTGAAAAAATTAAAGCCGGCAGCAAAACAAATTTCGAACAGGCATTTGAAGGAGTGGAGAATCGCGTTCATGCAATTTTCGTTTTCCTTTCGGTGTTAGAGTTAATTCAGGAGCAGCAAATAAAAATTACCATCGGTGATGGGTACAATAATTTCTGGTTAGAGAAATCGAGCCCGAGTGAAGAGAAAGAGATTGTGTTGGAAGGACAAGAAAACTAATGCGAAGTTCTGAATTCGGAATGCTGAATGAAATACAAGAAGCCCTCTCAAGCGAGCGGGTTTTTTATTTTTAGCGCATGAGCGAAAACGCTAATCCTATTAACTTATGGAAACTGATTCTGCCTATTGGAATCGGGGTGAGTGTTTCGGCTTATCTGATTGCTACTAATCTTAATCTGGAAGCACTTCACTCAGTTCATCTATCACAACAATTAGTGATTGGATTATTGCTTGCAGCAGTTACGGTTATTTGTCGCGATGCTGCGTTTATGTATAAAATGCGGCTGAGCACCGGCAACCAATTAAGCTTGCTCAAAACATTTCAAACCATTACGCTTTGGGAATTTGGTGTTTGTATTACGCCCAAAATTAGTGTGATGCCGTTTGTACTTTATCTGCTTATTAAAAGCGGCATCAGTTCGGGCAGAAGTGTGGCGGTGCTTATGCTGAATGGTTTTTTCGATAACCTGGCATTTGTTATTGTGTTTGGTGTGCTCTATTTTTTTATTGGGAATGATATTCTTTCGTTCTCGTTTGTATGTGCTGATTTAGAAGGGCACAAAATTATGCAAGGCATTCGCGGCTTTGCCGATTATGCGTGGGTTGGCTATCTGCTGATACTTTCTGCCTGCACTTTTCTCGGTACGGCACTTTTTATTATGCCCCATGCTACTAAAATTTTTTTTCACGAGCTAGCCGAAGTAAAAATTTTAACACGGTTTAAAAGCAGATTGATTTTTGTAGGCGATGAAATTGAACTGACCGCTAATGAATTTAAGAACAAACCGTTTTCATTTTGGATGAAGATGTCGGTTGCTACGCTCATTAATTGGGTGAGCCGGTATATGCTGGCGGTGTCGCTGTTCTATGCTTTTGCAGTTACTGATTTCAGTTTTCTCACCGCGCTTTCGCGACAATATGTGCTATGGATTTTTACGAGTATTCCATCTACGCCCGGTGCCAGTGGTGTGGCAGAGCTTTCTTTCATTGCATTGAACTGCGAGTTTATGCCGGTGGGTTTATCAACTGCTATTGCGCTGGTGTGGCGGCTGTATTCTTATTATCTGTATTTAATTCTCGGCTTGATTGTGTTGCCTAAGTGGGCTAAACAAATTGCGGCAAGTTCCTAAAACAGATATGCCATCCCTTTTGGCTCGGGATGGCATCTGATATATTGTTATAGGGAGGAAATCTATTCTTGTTTGCTTCCGTTCTCGTAAGTGAGAATTTTTTCTTCTCCATATTTTGTAATCAACTTACCTTGTCCATCTCGCTGGTTGTTGTGCCATGAGCCGGTGTATTTTTCACCGTCTGCCCAGGTATAAATTCCTTTGCCGTGCATCATACCATTTAAAAATTCGCCTTCGTATTTATCGCCACTGACTAAAACAAAAACGCCTTTACCGGTGCGGTTGTTGTTTTTGAAATCTCCGGTGTAGGTGTCACCGTTGGCAAAAGTCATAGTTCCGAAACCTTCTTTTTTGTCGAAAGCAAAATAGCCTTCAAATACATTCCCGTTACGATAGAAATATTTCCCCTTGCCTACTTTAATTCCGCTTACCACATTGCCTTCGTAGTGGTCGCCATTCATGTAAAGAATGCTACCGGTGCCAGTCATTTTATCGTGAACGAATTCTCCGACATACCGATTGCCGTTGCCAAAAGTGTAAGTGCCGTGTCCGTGCATTAAGCTATTCACAAATGTTCCCGAGTATTTATCACCGTTTACAAACTCATAAGTTCCGGTGCCGTGCATTTTATCATTCTGCCAATCGCCATAGTAAGCTGAGCCATCTCTGAAACCTGCGCGACCGGTTCCATTTCGCATATCGTTTTTCCATTGACCGGTGTACATAGAGCCATCGTTCAGCATTGCTTTTCCATAGCCATCTAATTTGCCGCCTTTGTATTCGCCCTCATAACTGCCGTTTACAATAATTTCAGAATCCTGTGCAGAAACATTCATCAGACAAACAACAATCACTACTATCAGAGAGAAATATTTTTTCATACTTGAGAGAACGCTATGAAAAAACAAAGGTTTCAGAGAGGATTTCGGAAAGTGATAAATACAAGAGGTGCGATAAGAAACAAAAAGTGCAGCTTGTAAAAAAGCTCAGGTAAAGAGATTTATCTCCATTTCTTTCAGCACAAAACTTTTGCGGTGGAGACGTGTGTGTCCGAATTCGATAATTGCTTTGCGGTGTTTCACTACTCCATAGCCTTTGTTGTTGAGCCAATCGTAAATGGGAAATTGATGATGATGCTGCTCCATAAATTCATCGCGATATGTTTTAGCAAGAACAGAAGCCGCGGCAATGCTCAAATATTTTCCATCGCCTTTTACAATTGTTTGATGCGGGATTTTTTTGAACGGCTTGAATCTGTTTCCATCTACAATGATGAACTGAAACTTCCTTTTTAGTTTGCTCAATGCTTCATGCATAGCAAGGATGGAAGCGTTGAGAATATTTATTTCATCAATCTTGTTGTTGTTTATACTCATCACTGCAAAATCAATCGCTTCCCTTTCGATAATGATTCGCAACTCTTCGCGCTGTTTGCGCGAAAGTTTTTTTGAATCGTTCAGCACTTCATTTTTAAAATCTTTGGGTAGAATTACTGCAGCAGCAAACACCGGTCCTGCCAAACAGCCGCGTCCGGCTTCATCGCAACCGGCTTCAATCAATTTGTTTTGGTAAAAAGGAAGTAGCATAAACCCCTAAATCCCCTGGAGGGGACTTTGATGTATGGCTAAAATAAAATGTTGTGCTTGCTTGAACGAAATAAAAAATCCGCATACGCGGATTTGCATTTTGTATTAAGTCCCCTTCAGGGGATTTAGGGGTTTTGTTTTTCTCGATTCGCAAACACCAACATCTTTTCTTCTCCGTCTATGGTTACTAAAGTTCCCTGACCGTCACGAATATTTTTTGTCCATGTGCCGGTGTATTTTTCTCCATCAGCCCATGCGAATGTTCCGAAGCCGTGCATTTGTCCATTCAGAAATTCGCCTTCGTATCTATCGCCATTAAACCAAACAAAACTGCCCTTACCAGTGCGCGAATTATCTTTAAACTCACCGGTGTATTGGTCGCCATTGGCTAAAGTCATCTTGCCAAAGCCCTCTTTTTTATCGGCAATAAAGTATCCATCATAAATGTTTCCGTTCTTGTAATAGTAAACTCCCTTACCGGTTTTTCTTCCGTTCACAAAATTGCCTTCGTAACGCTCACCGGATGCGTAATAAAGAGTTCCGCTACCGGTTATAATTCCGTTTATAAAATCGCCAATGTATTTATTGCCGTTGGCATACATGTAAGTTCCCCATCCGTTCATTTCATCGTTCGCAAACTGACCAATGTATTTATCGCCATTTGGAAATTCATAGTTGCCGCGACCTTGCCTCTTGTCATCTTTCCAATCGCCATAATAGGAAGAGCCATCCTTAAAAATTGCGCGACCTACACCATTGCGCATATCGTTTGCCCACATGCCGTCATACATGGAACCATCGTAATAAATTGCTTGACCGCGTCCTTGTTTTTTGTCGTTTTTAGTTTCGCCTTCATACTTTCCATTCACATATTCCGTTTGCTGTGCGGAGACAGAAAAGATGGAAAGCATCAAAAAGAAAAAGTAAAGCGATTTCATACACTAAGTATCAATAGTTCACGGGTATATTCCGGTAGTATACATATACGACTATGTATTATAAAAGTTACTACTTGTAATATGTTTCTTGAAAACTGCGCTTTGTGTTTATCATAAAAGAAACAACTTCGCGTTAGTAGAAATACAAAAAATTAAGTGAACCCGATTAAACGACTCGCATCGCAAACCGCCATCTACGGACTCAGCAGTATCCTTGGAAGATTCCTGAATTATCTAATGGTGCCGCTTTACACTTACACTTTTAATAAAGCGGAGTTTGGCGTTGTGAGTGAGTTTTATGCTTACACCGGTTTTCTTGGAGCACTTTTAGTCTTCGGATTTGAAACCGGGTTTTTTCGTTTCAGCCAAGATTCTGATGCGAAGGAAAAAGTTTATTCTACCGCACTTAATTTTATTTTGATTGCAAATGTTGTTTTCATTTTACTGATTGCTGTTTTTGTTTCTCCAATTTCTACCGCGCTCAAATATCCCGAGCACCACGAGTATTTTTATTGGTTCGCGCTGATTCTTGTTTTTGATTCTGTTGCATCCATCCCATTTGCACGTTTGCGTTCTGAGAACAAAGCATTGCATTTTGCGGTGATAAAATTTTCAGAGATTGGATTTACGGTTCTGCTCAATCTCTTTTTCATTGTGGTTTGTAAACGTGCTTTTGAAGCAGATGCGAATTCGTTTTTCGGCAAACTGTATAATCCTGAAATTGGAGTTGGGTACATTTTTATTTCGAACCTGATTGCGAGTTCATTGAAGTTGCTTTTGCTTTCTCCGCAATTGAAAGGTATTTTAGGTGGAATAGACACCGCGCTTTTGAAAAAGATGTTGAGGTATTCTTTGCCAATGGTCATTATCGGCTTTGCAGGAATCATTAACGAAATGTTAGACCGAGCAATTCTGAAATTTCTTCTTCCGTTTGATGCGCATACAAACATGGAGCAGCTTGGCATTTACGGAGCGTGCTACAAACTTTCTATTCTGATGACGCTCTTCATTCAGGCGTTCCGCTATGCTGCTGAACCATTTTTCTTTTCGCATGCCAAAGAAAAAAACTCAACAAAGGTTTATGCCGATGTGATGAAATACTTTGTGATTGTTTGCGTTTCCATTTTTCTTCTGGTTACACTCTACATCGATATTTTCAAATATTTTATCGGTAAAGATTTTCGCGTTGGCTTACCTGTGGTGCCTATTTTGCTGATGGCGAATTTGTTTTTGGGTGTGTATGTCAATCTTTCCATTTGGTATAAGCTAAAAGACAAAACTTTGCTCGGCTCTTTTGTTTCTATTGGTGGCGCAGTGCTTACTGTTGTTTTAAATATTGTGTTTATTCCTAAATACGGATACATGGCGAGCGCGTGGGCGACACTGGCTTGTTACGCGAGTATGGCTGTTGTTTCTTATGTGCTCGGTCAAAAATATTATCCGGTTGAATACGATTTGAAAAGCTTCTTTAAATATTTTTTCATCGCGCTGCTTTTCTATTTTTCGTTTACCATGACGAACGAACATTTACCGATGGTAAAACAATTGCCTCCTTTTATGTTAAGCAGCATTTACATGTTTGCATTTTTAATTTTTGTTTGGTTTGAGGACGGAAGGAAACTTCTCAATCGCGCCACATCATCTGCCTATATCTAAATTTTATATTTACGCCCAATGCAAATCAGAATCATTAATAAAAGCAATAACCCTTTACCCGCTTACGAAACAAGCGGCTCTGCGGGTATGGACTTACGCGCATTTATTGAAGAAGAAATTGTATTGAAATCGCTCGACAGAAAATTGGTTCCAACCGGTTTGTTTATTGAATTGCCGGAAGGCTATGAAGCGCAACTTCGCCCGAGAAGTGGACTCGCTTTTAAACACGGAATAAGTTTGCCGAATACTCCGGCAACTATTGACAGCGATTATCGCGGAGAAATAAAAATTGCGCTTATCAATTTAAGCAATGAAGACTTTGTAGTAAAAACCGGAGAACGAATTGCGCAAATGGTAATTGCCAAGCACGAAAAGGCTGAATTGATTCAGGTAACAGAATTGAATGAAACGAAAAGAGGTGAAGGAGGATTTGGTTCAACAGGAAAGTAAAACTACAAACGAAATAAAATGAGAATTATCATCCCGATGGCGGGCTGGGGAAGCCGCTTAAGACCACACACACTTACTATTCCAAAACCAATGCTGCCTATTGCCGGCAAGCCGATTGTAGAAAGATTGGTGAATGATTTAATTAGAAGCACCGACCAGAAAATTGAAGACATCATTTTCATTATCCGCGAAGATTTTGGAAAAGCGGTGGAAGAAAAATTACTGCAGATAGCGAAAAATGCCGGTGTGCCGGGCACTATCAAATATCAGGATGTTCCGCTTGGAACTGCTCATGCTATTTTATGCGCGGGCGATTTTCTGCAGGGCAATTTGATTGTTGCTTTTGCCGATACGCTCTTCCGTGCCGATTATAAAATTGATGCTTCGAAAGACGGAATTATCTGGGTGCAGAAAGTAGAAGATCCTTCGGCATTTGGTGTAGTAAAAATGAATGCGGCTGGAGTGATTACAGATCTTGTAGAGAAGCCGAAAGAATTTGTTTCTGACCTCGCCATCATCGGCATTTACTATTTCAACGATGGAAAATATTTGCGCGATGAAATGCAATACCTTCTCGACAATAACATTCAGAAAGGCGGTGAATTTTGGTTGACCGATGCGATGGAGAACATGAAGAAGAAAGGTTCGAAGTTTTACAAAGGCGAAGTATTGGAGTGGCTCGATTGCGGAAATAAAGATGCTACGGTTTATACTAATCAGCGGATTTTGGAGTTAATAAAGAACGAGAAACTGGTGAGTGATAAAGTGATTATGGAAAATTCAGTAGTTGTGCATCCTTGTTATATAGAAGATGATGTGGTGCTGAAAAATTCGGTGGTGGGTCCGCATGTTTCTATCAGCAAAGGCACGGTGATTGAAAACAGCGTGGTGAAGAACTGCATTATTCAAAGTAAGACCATTCTGAAAAATAAGTTAATTGAAAACTCAATGATTGGGAATAATACTAAACTTGAAGGCAGAATGGAAGATTTAAGTGTGGGCGATTACAATTCTTTAAAGCAGTAAAAAATTCTGCATCAGTTTTCAATGAAATTTTTCTCAACCATATTAATTTTTCTTTCTCTCGTTATTTCCTGCGAAGCATTTTCTCAGCCTGCCGAGAAAGAAAAAAAGAAGAAGAAAAAGAAAGGCGATAAAGAACAGGTTTCTACACTCGACAAAGCTGACCAGCAAAAAGTAGAAGGCCTTTTCATGGAAGCGGAAAAAGCTAAAGTGACGGAAGACTGGGAAACAGCTATCAAAAATTACAAAGAGGTTCTTGCTGTTGATGATAAAAATGCAAACGCGCATTTTCAGTTAGCGCAGATTTATACCGGCTTAAGTAAGTTGGCTGATGCGGAACAAGAAGCAACAGAAGCAACCCGTTTAGACCCTGACAATAAATGGTATCTGGAAATGCTGGCGAGTGTTTATATGAGTCAGGGCAAGGGGAAAGAAGCGACTGATGTTTTTAAAACGCTCATCTCGAAATTTCAGAACAATCCTGAATACTATCTCAACTTGGGATTTCTGCAATCTAAAACAGGTCAGTTTGAGGCAGCGATAAAAACATACGAGCAGTTTGAAAAGAATTTTGGACTGGATGAGAATGTGGTGATGGAGAAAAAGAATTTGTTTTTGCGCCTGAACAAATTCAACGATGCGGTAAATGAAATTCAAAAACTGGTTGATGAGTTTCCCGGTGAAACAGATTACCTGATGATGCAAGCCGATTTGTATCGCGCTAACCGGATGAAAGAAAAAGCTACCGAGCTTTACAAAAAAGTTCTGGAGAAAGAACCGGACAATGCACAGGCATCACTCGCGCTTGCTGATTTGGGAATGCAAAGCGGAAACGAACAGCAAAGTTTAGAAAGCATTAAGAAGGTTTTTGCTAATGAGAAAGTAGATGTAGATACCAAAATCAAAATTCTCTTCCCTTATCTGCAATACTGGGATATGCAGAAAGATAAAAAGCAAGACGCTTTTGACCTTGCTGAAATTCTAACAACCACACATCCTGATGAAGCAAAAGGGTTTGCCATAAAAGCTGATTTGTATTATCTCGATAATCAAAATGATAAAGCACTTGAAGCATATTTGAAATCGCTGTCGCTTAATAAAGATGTGTTTCAGGTTTGGCAACAGGTAATGTTGCTTTACAATCAGAAAAGAGACTGGATAAATTTGGATAAGACCTGCAACGATGCAATGGAGCTTTTCCCTAATCAGGCCATCATTTATTTGTTTAAGGGTGGGGCTGAAATGCAGAATAAAGAACTTGAAAAAGCAGTGAAGAGTTTTTCTCGTGGTGAAAAAATGAGTGGCCATAATGATAAAGTGCGGGCGCAGTTTTTAGCAAACCTTGGCGATGTTTATCATGAATTAGGCAAGGTTGCCGAAAGTGATACGGCTTACGACCGGTCGCTGAAATTGGATGCAGAAAATTCTTATGTGCTGAATAACTACAGTTATTATTTGAGCATACGCAAAGCAAATCTGGAGAAAGCAAAACAGATGAGTGCATACGCCAACAAATTAGAACCGGACAACAGTTCTTTCTTAGACACCTACGCATGGATACTTTTTCAGCTGAATGATTTTACCGGTGCTAAAGAATGGCAGGAAAAAGCCATGAAAGCCGGTGGCGATAAAAGCGGAACTATTTTAGAGCATTACGGTGATATTCTTTTTCAATTAGGGAATAAAGAAGAAGCTTTAAAATACTGGAAGCAGGCAAAAGACCTCGGCACCGATTCTTCTACTATTGATAAGAAGATTTCTGAAGGCAAATACATAAAGTAAGCTCTATTTGGCACGTTATTTATCCAATGCTTCACATGAATTTCAGAATAACATTTCTCTTCCTGTTTTTATTTTCCGGTGCTTTCGCACAGGATTCTTTGCAGGTGAATTTTGATTCGGTATATAGTAAAGTTGTTGCCAATCAAATTCAATACAAAACACTTTCGGAAAGATGTAACCTGACCTGGGATGACGGCAACACCGCGCAACAATTCAACGCAAGCATTCGCTTAAGGAAGGACAGTTTGATTTGGATGAGCCTGGGCATGTTTGGTTTTGAAGGTGCGCGTGTGCTTATATCACCGGACTCATTTCGGCTGGTAAATAAAATGACCAGCGAACACATGGTGCGCGATTACAACTTTATTCAAAGCTGGATTTTGATGCCCGTGAATTTTGAAATGCTGCAACAGATACTTGCCGGTCAAAAAATTTCGATAAACGAAAAAGCCACATCTGTTACTAAAGAAGACAGTAGTTATGTTCTTTATATGGAATCGGATAAGCTGCTGGAGAAGGTGTGGGTGGACAGCGTAAGCTACACCATCAAAAAAATTCTGTTGAAAGACAAGCTGCTTAAGCAGGACATGACGATTACTTTTGACTCGTATAATTCTTTAAACCAAAAACCGTTTAGTTATAAGCGAAACATCATCATACACCGTGATGCCGCAACGATGATGCTGAGCATGGAGATAACGAAAGCGCAGGTTAACGAAGAATTAAATTTCCCTTTTGAGGCGAATGAAAAGTATAAGAGAGTCGATTGAAATACGAAATACGAAATACGAAATACGAAATAAATAGGAGGCTACTGCTTTTGCCTACTGTCTATTGCATACTGCTTATTGCCTGCTGCCTACTGCCTACTGCCGCTTTCTCCCAAACTCCCAAACAGAAAAAGGAACAGCTTCAGCAGCAAATGAAAAAGCTGCAGGATGAAATTAAAGTGATAGAAGCTGCTATTAAAAACAACAGCGCGAAAAAGCAGAAGAGCATGGGCGAAATTCTTGCGCTGCAAGCCAAAATAAAATCGCGCGAGGGGCTGATTGGCAACATCAATAACCAGATTGATGATTTAGACGAAACCATTACTGAAACATCCGAACAGATTTCGAAGAAGGCTGCCGAAGTAGAAAAAATGAAAACGGAATATGCCGGTATGCTTCGCAAGAGTTATCAGAACCTTACGCTACAAAACCAGGTGGTGTTTTTGCTTTCGTCCAATTCGTTTTACGATGGCATACGCAGATACAATTACCTGCTGAAAATTGCCGAGTACCGGAGAGGTCAGGCGAAGATGATTCAGCAAAATATAGGAGAGCTGGAAGTAAAAAAGGAAGATTTGCAGGAGAACAAACAGGAGAAAGAAAATTTGCTGGTAAAACAAACCGCACAAAAAGCAGAATTAGAAAACGAGCGAAAAGAAAAAGATGCAGCGGTGGCTTTATTATTAGAAAAAGAAAGGAAGCTGCGCAAAGCACAGCAGGAAAAAAACAAAGCGATGGCTCAGCTCAACAATCGCATTCAAACAATTATTGAAGAAGAAATACGGCAGGCGCGCGAAGCCGCCAAACGCAATGTGGGAACTACAAAAGATGTTGCCGTTAAAAAAGGAAGCAACGAAACCATGCCGCTTACACCGGCAGAGCAGGCACTGTCGAAAAACTTTTCGAGTAATCAGGGTAAACTGCCTTGGCCGGTTTTGCGCGGACACATTGTTGCCTCTTTCGGCAAACACGAGCATCCGGTGCTGAAGGGTGTAATGGTAGAGAACAACGGAGTGGATATACAGACCGAAGCCGGTGCCGAAGCCCGAGTGGTTTTTGGCGGAACGGTGGTGAGTGTTTTTTTTCTTCCTACCACACAAAACTGTGTGATTGTAAAACACGGCGAATATTTTACGGTGTATTCCAACATCGAAAACGTATTGGTAAAGACCGGTCAGGTTTTAACTACCAAACAATCGCTGGGCAAACTTCATGTAGATAAAGCCGAAAACCTTACCAAGGTGCATGTAGAAATTTGGAAAGGAAAAGATAAGATGGACCCGCAGGGCTGGCTGGCTAATTAATCCACCCCTAAATCCCCTAAAGGGGACTTAATCCCGTAGATACTCGTTCGTTTACCAGCTTGGTTATTTCGGCTATTACTTCTTCTAAGTTTTTGAAAACTTCTTCGTTTGTAAATCGAATTACTTTTAGTCCAAGGTCTTCTATTGCCTTCGCTCTTTCATCATCTGCCTTTTGTGCTTCTTCATTAAAGTGAATGTCTCCATCAATTTCAATAACCAGCTTTGCCCGGTGACAATAAAAGTCAACTACATAAAGCCAAATAGGATGTTGAGCCCTGAATCTTACTCCTAATTTGTTTTTCGATAACTGTTCAAACAATTTCCTTTCTGCACCAGTCATGTTCTCCCGCAGTTTTTTTGCATTCTCAAACACCATTACATCTGCCCCATAAAACATGCTCAACTTACTCATAGGTTTTTGCCTTTCAAGTCCCCTTTAGGGGATTTAGGGGTGAAGAGATACTTTATCCCTCCCTCACCATACGGATAATACTTCTTCGGATTTGCAATACGTGTTTTTAAACCGCTGTCGTATTCATTAAAAGGAATGGCACAGTGGAACGATGCAAACAGTTCAAGATTTCGTATTCGCCAGTCAACGGTAAAGCCCGGTTCTACATTTAAGAAGCCAAAAAATTTATCGTAGGTTAAAATATCTTTTAACCGCACTGCACGGGTCAGGAGTGTGGTGTTATCGTGCCCGAACAGAAAATACACGTCCGGTGTAAGCGTAAACATCTTTGCGCCCATTACGTTGTAAAAACAAAAATCTTTGCGCAACGAAATGCCGATGGTAGCCGCATAACTCTGTCCGGCTTCGGTAGTTATAGTGCGGTAATAAATTTTCTTATCCGGTAGCGGTGTGGGGCGGTCTATCAACAAATATTTTTTGCTGTTCAGGTTGCTGCTCCAACTAATTCCCGCATTTACCGATACGGTGATATACCGCCAAAAATCGAAACTGTTGTAGAGCGTAAACGAATTATTGAGCAGCCCTTTCTGTATATCGTAACCATAGAAAATAAAATTGCGGGCGTAGGCAATATTGAAAGTCCACCGCTTAAAAAACACACGGCTGAAACCCGGTGAAATAAACAGCGAAGGAACTTTTGCAGAATGGGTAATAGTGGTATCGGTAAAAAAGCTCATACCCATTACCGCATACAAACCCCACTTGTGGTAATACATTACGGTGGGTGTAAATAGGACACCGGTCAGCCCCGAGTTTCTGCCGTTAGATAAAACGGGACCGGTTACATTCAAACCAATTTCAAAATGGCTGCTCCGGTTCATTAATGCCACAGTAGTGTCAATAGGTTTGCGTTTCCTGAAAAGCATTGCCGATTTAATTTCTTTCACCTCCAGCATAAACGAATCTTTATACTCTTCCAGCAAAGCCAAATCTTCATCGCTTAAACTATCGAGCGAAATGAATTTGTATTGGGTGCTATCAGGCACCTGTGCACTTGCCGCACCGGTAAAAAGCAATAGCAGAAAAATGGCAGGAAGGGCTATGCGCAAAAGGGGGGCGTTTATTATTAGATGAAAATAAACGGGAAAAGTTTAACCGGATAATAAAACTTTGCGGAGGGTAAGAAGTGAAAACTGAAACACGTAATTGCGAGACGCTGCGAAGCAATCTCCTTTCGTTGAGTGCCGCCTGCTTGTTGGTGATAACACCAACAAGGGCTAAAAATAAAGACGAACCTGTATTTTGTATTAGCGACTACCCTACACAAACCTGTATTGAGGATTTTTATTGACCGCTAACGTTTGACGGGTTAATGAAGTGGCGCATTAAAACGCGCTTCCTGTCCGCAAACACTAAACTAAAATAAGAAAGTGAAACTTAACCCTTATGACTTCCCGCGCCATTTCATTTAACCCGATGTTAGCGGCTGCCTTACGTGATGTCCACCGGTGGACATCACGTAAAAATCAAAGCGGACATTTTCTTTGCCTGTCAACGAAGCGCGTCACTGTCAAATGAAAGGCGAAACCCCTGCGCGGCAATGCGCTCTCTTTTTGTTTTAAATCCTTTATCTAACAAATAGAGAAAACAAAATGGGAGTGCATTTGGGTGGATGTATTTGTCGGGCTGTTTGTCTGTCCAGTGATAGGAGTTGTTGTCCAAGCACACTAAACTGTTTTCCAAGTCGAGAAAATTGCGTTAGCGACCAACTTGTTTGCGAAGGTGGACGAATGAATTGCGTTTCCGTCTGTGTCGTATGAACCTAACTTTTATCAATCCTATTTCGAAAGAAAAACCATTGCCAGAAACATAAGTAAAAGTGTTACCCCTATTATGATTTTTTCTATATTCTCTTTTATCCAGTGAAGCATAAGTATTTGTTTCCTTTAGTTGATTTTTACGAACCGCGTAAGCAGCGCATTGTTTTCGTCAAGAAGAAAATAGATACCAGTTTCTAAATCAGAAATATCAATTGATGAAGAAGATTGAAGATGTTCTTTGTGTATTACCTGACCAAGTGAATTAGTGATACAGATAGTAACCGGCTGTTCTGTTTCCACCTGAATGAATTTGTCAGCAGGATTCGGGAAAATAGTTATGCGAGGTTTAGAAATACTTTGAATGCTTAAAGCATTTGCAGAAATGGTTTTGGAAAGTTTAAATACAAAATCACCGGTATTATCCAGGTCGTTGTTGGCATCAATGGCGGCTAAATAAAAAGTGATGTTGCCGACATCGGTAGCAGGTGTCAACCAGTTATACTGCCACTGTATAGTATCATTTACTACATCATCAATTCCGTCATCGGTATGTTCAATCCATACTTTATTTTGTGTTGAGCATGGTCCCACATGAGGGTGAGCCGCATCAATTCGTTGAGTACGGTTGGGTTCCGACAGAGTAATTATTCCGGGTGATTTGGTGATGTCATTATCCTGTAACGCCACTATCTGAAAACCTCCGCGCACTAAACCACTGCGCGAAAGGGATATGGTTATGGTGTATTGCTGGTTGGGAGTATAGGTTACATTGGCACCGCCCAAATCAAGATTCAGTTTTGCTGTGCCTGTATTCAAAGGTGAGTCGTCATGGCAGCCCGCAGAACCACAGGTGGCAAGCAGCGGTAACTCACCGGCATAGCAACTGGGTGGTCCGGCACTTTTGCGCGAACCATCCGTACTGTGACCTTGCGGCTCACCGGTACGAGCCGATGAAAAAAGTAGCGCAGCAGCAAGCAGTGTAAATGCGATGTATAGTTTTCTCATTTTGCTATCATTACTTTTTGCGTTTCCATTTTATCGCCTGAAACAACTGTAAGAAGATAAATGCCACCGGACATTTGCGAAACATCTATCGTTGCGTTTTGCTCTCCTGCATTATCTGCACGAAAAACAGAAGCTGAAATTTTCTGTGTAAGCAAATTGGTTAGTGTAATCTGCGTATCTGATTGTTTTGAAACTACATAACGAATATGCAGTATCGAAGCAGTTGGATTGGGAAAGACATTGATACCAAGTTGATTTGACGTAACTTTTTTAACCCAGGTAACAGCAGCTTGTATTGAAACTTGTTTGGTATAAACCGTATCCCCGAAATCTGTTGCATCGTTATTCGCTGCAACTGCAGCGGCATAAAAAGTTACATCGCCCTGATAGGTTGCCGGAGCTTTCCATTGAAAAGTCCACCGCCCAAGCCCTGAGAAATAGGGTTCCGTTCCTGCGTATTTGTAAGTGATGTAGTTTCTTCCTTCGTAAACACCAATTCCTTCTTGTGTTTGTGTGCGGGTGCTGTCGGTTATGATAAAAATTCCGGTGTTTTCGTTATCGCTATTGAGTGCTAACAACTGAAACCCGAAACGTTGAATGTCTGTTTGCTGAAGTGAAACGGTGATGTTGTAAGTTTCGTTTGGCTGATAAGTTGTGTTGTTGAAACTAATATCAAGCAACGCTTTTCCTGAATTGATGCTGCTACCTGTATGGCATGTACTTTTAGCACATGTGTTTTCACCAGGTGCACCGGTGCTGCCAAGCGGTGCGGCATTGGAAGTAATATCTCTCACGCCTGAGGTTAACATTGCAACAACAGAAACAAGCATGAACAGTAACAAAATTCTGTTTTTCATATCCGCAATTTAGTAAGGATAAAAAATAAAGAAGGGAGATTGCTCTCCCTTCTTTAGTAACTTGTTATTCGGCTTTAACTACATTTTGTGTGCTGGTTATTTTACCGTTGCTTACTATGTTCAACAGGTAAACACCTTTAGCTAATGACGAAGTGCTGATATTGGTTACTTCGGCATTCATTCTTGTGGTGCTGATAGTTTTACCGGTTATATCCTGCAATACCGCAAAAGTATTTTCAGTAACTGAAGCTTTTACGGTTAACTGATTGCTGAACGGATTTGGAAATACTTGTGTGTGTGTTTCTGCAACATTTGAAACACCAGAAGCTCCATCCTGATTGACAGTAACGGTGCGAATACGCGAACCGCCATCGGTTAAGGTAACTGTAGATGTGCGAGGTGCGCCTGTATTAGCCGCTACCTGTATGGTAATTGTTTTGCTCCAGTTGCCGGAATCAACACTTAAAGTAACCCATGAATCAGCCGCGCTAATTTGCCATTTGATGTTGCTTGTAATATCATGGAAACTGGTAATGCCTGCTATTGGCGCATTAACGGTTTGTTCGTTTATTACTAATAACGTATCAACAAGTTCCAATTCACTGATGCCACCGCTGTGCGTGTTGTTTGTTGGCGTTGTAAGGAATACTCGGCTGCTTACAAAACTTACCTTATTGATATCAGCATAACTTGGTATGTTGTTCTGATTTCCTGCCGGTTCCCAGGTAGCACCGCCATCAAATGTTCCTACAATTCCACCACGGTAAGTTACCACTACCCAATCTTTAACTGCGGTTACGTATTGAATGTGCGTTGGGTCTAATGGAACGGCAGTTAAATGTGGAATGGATATAGGTGCGGTTGCTGCCCACGCAGCTGTGCCTGCATTGGTTACAAATACGCCCGAGCCATCGGTTCCCGCAAATATTTTTCCGGCAGAAGAAGTAACACCGGTAACGTTTAAATCGGTTAACCCGGTGTTGAATGCAGCCCATGAAGTTGAATCGCGGTGTTTTACAAACACACCATCACCGTAAGTTCCTAAAATTAACTGGTTGGCATAGAACCCGAGCGAAGTGGCAACTGCATTAACCGGTAGTCCGGTATTAATACCTACCCATGTAGTTGCAGCTAAATCTGCCTGATAAACTTTTCCTGCCGCATCAATTATATATTTTCTGCCGTTGGCAGTAATAATGTGTTTGATGTTCAGCAAAGTTAACCCGTTGTTTTGTGTTGTCCAGTTCAAACCTGAATCTACACTTACAAAAACACCGGCATTAGTGGTAACTGCATAGAAAATATTTCCGGCTGCAATAGTTACATCGTTTACGTTTAAGCTATCGGTAAGTCCGTTATTGCGGATAACCGGATTTAAGCCAATAGTCTTACTAAATGTTACTCCATATTCAGTAGCTGTAATTACAAGTGAGTCGCCAAGACCGGCAACAGAATTTACATTGATGTTAGCCAAACTTGCGTTGTTAGCCGACCAGTTGATAATAGCTGCATTCGATTTAAAAGCACCGAGTTTGTGCATGCCGGCTATAATTGTATCGCCTATGGCTACTATAGTGCCAACATCTGTGCTTGGCAAACCTGCATTAGCATCCGACCAACTTATAGTGCCGGTAACAGCACTAAACACACCATCATGCGAGGCAAGAAACCAGTTAGTTCCGTTGTTGTCTAAGCCGTGAATATGAATACCGGTTGGCAATCCGGTTTGTGCGGCAGTATATGCAGGCGTATTAGTAGTACTTGCTGAAGCCAGAACAAACAAGCCATTCTCATTTGAAACTAACAGTTCATCAGTAACAGTATTGTAAGTGAAGTGTTCGGTTTCAATAATGTTCAAAGTATTTACATCATTCAGGTCAACCCAGGTTGCACCGCTGTCATCAGAAGCAAACACACCGCCATCAGCTACAAGTGCAAAGAAACGAGTGCCTCCTTTGGTGAGGGCAGTAATTTCTTTTCCGTTAAGAAGATTGCTATTGATGGCTGTCCAGTTCTGTCCTTTGTCGAAAGTTTTAAATAAACCGCCACCGTTGCTGCCTGCTAAAATGGTGTTAGTATCAACTGTTGCTAAAGAAAGAATACTAAGGTTAGTTAAGCCGTTATTGATTTTATTCCAGTATAAATCGCTGCCTTGCGCTCCGTTGAAAATAAAGATACCGCTGTCGGCAGTGGCGGCATACAGTTGTCTGCCGCTGTGTGCCAATGCAGTTATGTTTCCACTTTTAAGACCTACCGCGCGCTGTCTCCATGCCACCAACTGGTTGTTGGTGCTTTCGAACACACCGGCATCTTGTGTGCCTAAATAAACTATGCCATTATACTGAATAGCTACATGAACAGAGCCACCGGTTAAGCCACGAGGGCTGTAGTGGGCAAATGATGAGTAGGTAAAAAGAGAAAGAGAAAGAATTGAAAGAAGTATACGTAATGAGAAAACAGATTTCATGTTTTTATTGATTTAAAAGTTTAGAAAAATAAACTCACTGTTTCAGCATTATGCCGAAACAGGATGTAGCAAAAAAAGAAAAATGGGGTTCTAAACTGTGGGGGGCTTTACCAAATCGTTTCTGTAGTAAGAAACCAAAAAAGAGAATAGATAAGGTTTAAATGCCGTGTGTGAAAAAGTTGGAAAGTAAACAGCAGAAACCGTTTCGGTTTTATTCGAAATTGTTTCCTCTTTCTCTTTCAAAATATTCTTTGATTGTTTTTGTTCCCCTTCTTCGGCTTTCTTTAACTGCTTACTTAAATAGCAATGTCCGTTGCAATGTAGTTTCGGGTTGCTCCGGTTCTCGCAAAGTTTTTGGATGATGTACGCTTTGTTGAGGTGATAATATATCCCAAGACCTACATTCACAAACACATGTGAGAGGATAATTACAGACAAAAATATAGCGAGTATCTTTTTCAAAGCAGTGGCAATACTAATGCACGGTTGCGAAAGCACCAAATAGGATTTTGTTGCTAACCCAAATGTACTAATTAGGGTTCGGCTGTTGGCTGTTTTGTATTTGGCTGTTTGCGCGTCAGCGCAAAATAAAAGGGATGATTCAAGTTTAATAAATAGACGAGCATCATCTCTTTTATTTTGCTGAAGCATAGCCGATGGGCTTTGCCCTTGTTTTTGTATTTTGTCTTTAAGCGACTACCCTACACAACCTTGTCAAAAATTTGCGTCAAAGGTTGCCGCTAACTTAGATATATACGCAAGTCTAAACATAAATACCTGATTCTCACACCCCAACTATTGCGCTTTTTGTACTGAAAAAAAGTTCAGTACAAAAAGCGAACTTCTACTTCCCCTCCTCCAAAAACCTACCCAACTCCTCTAGCTTTTCGAGGGGCAGTTGGCGCAGCTTCTTTATTATATCGGGCGCATCGGTGCGGGCTTGCAGTTTGTGCAAAGGGTGGTTGGGCGGCAGGGGTGCTTTTTCTTCGGCTTTATCTAATACAAAAAGCTGGTCGGGCGTGCACCACAAAATGCGGCACAGTTGCGATAGGTGCTTAAACTGAATGCGGTCGGCTTTGTCTTTAAGCAGGGCTACGGCTTCGTGCTTTTTAAAACCGTTCTTAACTAAAAAACCATGCGGCTTTAAAACTTGTCGTTCGCGGAGCAGTTGTTTTACGTTTAGTTTCATTTTATAAAAGGGTTAGGTTATTTTTTTAATGCCGCAGGTGAATTTTGTTATACCGCGATTCATTTTTGCTATACCACAACTGGTTTCCTCTGCATGGTGAAGGATATTCACTGGTTCAATTACTTTTCATTTCGATTGTATACCGGTTTAATTGACAGCTAAACATTGTTTTTAAAGTCATCTTGTCAATTTTTTTATTTCTACTGCTTATATTTTTACATCCACACCTTGTTTTGATAAAACTATATGGCGTAAAAGTAAAACAAGCTTACCTTTTGGTCGGTTAAATGAATATTAATGTTTCATTATATTATCTTTTGGTAGAATAGTTAAACCTAATGGTTGAAAAATGCAACCTTTTGGTAAAACTACCTGACCTGTCAGCAAAACTATTTGACCTCGCGGTAAAACTATCTGACCTGTCAGCAAAACTATTTGACCTGTCAGCAAAACTATGTTACCTGAATAGTTCTAAAGCCTTGTTGGGTTTAAGAAAATAAAAGATAGCGGCAGAAAACCCGTAATAATTTCTTAAAAATAAATACTACATAAAATAAAACAGTATTAAAAATTACGTAATACGTTTTTCAAATGTTTGCGGCTCACTAAAACTAATAACAATATGAACGACAAACAGGAAGCGAAGGTGGGCATGTATTTAAAAGTGCAGCAGTTTCTTGCCGAAAAACTGGCGGTGTTAGCCGCGCTCTTCAGCATTATTACCGATTACAAAACCGATTTAGATGTTTTGCTTGCCGACATCTTTGAAGCCGATGCCCTTGCCACGGCAGACACTACCGGTTACACCGAAGCCAAGCAAATAAAGCGCGATGAAATGACCACGCTGGCATTGCGCATAAGCGGAGGCGGAGCTGCGTATTACAAAACACTGGGCGACACCGGTAGCCAGGGCGAAATTTATTTTACTAAAACAGAGTTTGTTAGCGCGCACGATAGAGTGGCTTATGCACAAGCCATGCAGGTTCACCGGTTAGCCAGTTTAGCCGGTGCGGCACTGGCACCGCACGGTATTACTGCTACCGATATAACCAACCTTAATTTAAAAGCGCAGCAGTATCTGGCTATTCTTGAATTGCCTAAGCGCAAAGTGAGTGCAAAAGCAGCGCAGGGCAAAAAAGTAGATGCGCTGATGGCTGACACTGATGATTTTTTAAACGAAACTTTAGATGCACAAATGCGCGTGCTTAAAGGAACTGCCGATAACGATTTGTTTGATGAATACGAAGGCAACCGCGGTATTGACGATAACCCAACCGGAGGTGGCACCGGTAACAATGCCGAGCGCGAAGGCGATGTGGTTGGTCCGGCAATAGTGTATATAGATTTAACCGGTATAACGCCAACACCGGCATCGGAAGCAGTAATTGAAATAACCGGTAACGCGGTGCAGTTGTATGCCAGCGCTGCGCCTAACTTAGCTTACGTTCCGGGCTCTCCCCTGTTTGATGTAGCCATTGGCACAGTAACCAAAACCTTGGCCGAGTTTGCAACACTAACCGGTTTAAACACCTCGGGCGATTTTTTAAATATCCGCAATGTGGGTGTAGGGCCTTCGCATTTTAAAATTACGTTTACTAATGTAGAGTAGTAACAACCCCTAAATCCCCTAAAGGGGACTTAGCAGCCAATACAAAATACAAACAGCCGATGATAAAAATTCACCGGCTGTTTGTATTTAAGTCCCCTTTAGGGGATTTAGGGGTGGTGGGTTAAAAAACCCCCGATGAATTTCTTCACCGGGGGACGACCAGCATTAATTTTCATAGGTTCAAAGCCGGTCAGCTAAAACGAACGAATTACAATACGAATTTACGTTACCCAAAAATGAGAAGTGTCACAGAATTGTAAAAAAACGCGATGGGAGAAAAAAATGACAATTCTGTGACAAATCACACCACCCCTAAATCCCCTAAAGGGGACTTAATACAGAAATGCAAAATTTTGTCTTTGGCTGTTAAGCCCCCTTTAGGGGGTTTGGGGGTGGTCTTTTAAGTCCCCTTTAGGGGATTTAGGGGTGGTCTTTTTACTCCAACTCGCTCGTCTTTACCTTTATTTTTCCGGTAATGTGCTTAATGGTGTAATCGGAAAAATTTTCGTTGGCAATCATACCGGTGCCGTAAATAATTTCATCGGTGGTGGAAATTTTTACAAACGAGTTGCTGTAGATTATTTTTTTCTCTTCATCCCAAATCAACTCATCGGTGTTCAGCACCTCGCCTTTGTTATTTACTACCACCACACTGTCGCGGGCCGTCATGGAGTGGCTATTTTCTACAGCCGTGGCGTGCTTTGCGGTAAGCGTACTTTCCACATCATGCGCAGTGTTGTAAAAAAGAATTTTTATGCCGTCCGAAAATTCGAGGTAAGGTTTTTCGGTATTAAAGCGTGTGGCAGTTGGTCCCGATGCCTGAATGCGCACCACACCATTATCGGAATAATTTATTTCTACATCTTTTCCTTTCTCAATGTTCACGTTAGCACGCGATACAATCAGTTTGGCTTCTTCAAGAGAGTTGTTGCAGGAGGAGAGACAGACGATAGACGATAGACAATAGACAATAGACAACAGCCGACAAGCAATAGTCAATGGTCGTTGGTCAATGGTCACGTTAATCGAATTTACGTTTGATAAACCAGATATCGTTTAATACAAAACCGAAGGTAACGCGGTAGTAAGTTTCGCGTATGGTTGCCTTATCGCTTCCACCGCGCGAGCCGAAGTCACCGGTCAGGTTTAAGTGCGCTACTGTTTTAAAAGGAATTCCCAAACCAATAGTTCCGCCTACTTCGCTCAACTGGTTTCCGTTAAAGTTGATTTCGCTTTTGCCGTAGTAAACTCCTGCGCGGTATTGCACTTTGCTCAGATATTTCTTCTTATCTACTTCATCATACTTCGGAGTTATCTGTCCGCCAAACGATATTCTCCAGCTATTGCTCAGGCCACCATTATTAAGCGGGGTAGAATATTTATCCCAGTTCATAAACTTGAAATCGGCTCCCAGTAACCAGTAGCGCTCGTTGCCAAACATTACACCGGTACCAATATTAAACGGCAGGTTCACGGTTGCCTTCTTATTAAAATCCCCGTCTATGGTATCAGCAAGCACGCCAAGCAGCGGGTCAATGGTGTACCGGTCCCAATAGTTAGAAACCTTCGCATTCATTTTCATTCCGCCCGAGCCGTAAGCACCAAACGTCATAAAGATATCTGTGCGGGCATCCGGTTCATTACTGCTGTGAAAAATCAATTTTTGATACTGCACGCCAACCGTGTAAATAAAACTTTTCACGTTCATGCTCGTGATGTTACGCGTAGTGCTGGCATAAAGCGAATCAGGAAAGGTGATGGCTTTTTGATAATCTAATTTGCCAAAAAGGTAACCGAGGTTTGCACCTATAGAAAACCCCTTCACCTTATACGCGCCACCTATATATACCTGATACAAAGAACCCTTGCCGGAGTATAACTGGCGAAATGGTCCGAGCGCAGTGTCATTAAAATTCTGAATAAAGGTGTAGTTGATGTGCGAGTAAGGAAGCAAACCAAGGCTGAAGGCAAAGTTGTTTCGCTTAGGCGTGGGAACAAACGCCAACGCAAAATGGTTGATGCCCGCCTGATTAGCCGTGTAAGTAGAGTCTCCTGCACGAATTTTTGCGCCTTCTACATTCATTCCTATTTCGATAGTAGTGCGGGTAAGTGATGCATACGAAGCCGGATTGGCGTAATTGATATTTATTCCGCTGGCGTAGGGGGCAGCTACTTCCCCCAAGGCTTTGTTAGCCGAAAAAACCGGGGAGTGAATATAACCCAAGCCAAAGCGAGAATATGGCGATGAAGCCTGAGAAAATGTGAGAATATGAGAATACGAGAATGCGAGAATGAAAACGCAGCGCATCAGCAAACTTGAAACTTGAAACTTGAAACTGAAAACTGCTTTTTTCATTCGAGATTGTAATTCAAAATACGGTTCAAACCCTCTAACACTAAATTAGGGCGGGCAAATATCTCACAATTAAGCAGAGTAGCAAACAAAAGCATATCGCCTCCGGTGGCTACAACGGTCAGGTTTCCAAAACGCGAATCGTATTGTTTTATTATGCCGGTTACCTCTTCTTTTATTCCGTTTACCACTCCGCTTAAAATGGAAGTAGCGGTATCGGTGCCGGTAAGTTCAAACGTAGTAAACTGCATAGGGTCTACTAACGGAAGTTTAGCCGTGTAATTGTGTAGCGATTTAAACCGCATCATCATACCCGGGGCAATGGCACCACCCAGGTATTCGCTTTTTGCGTTTATAAAATCGTAAGTAATGCAGGTTCCGAAGTCAATCTTGAGGATGTTTTTATCGTGATAAAGAAAGTTGGCGGCAACACTTCCGGCAATTCTATCAGCCCCGAGTGTTTCGGGAGTTTTGTAAAGAACCGTTATCGGCATCTTTAATTTGGACGAAAGAATAACCGCCTGAATGTCTTTCTGTTTCAGTTTATTCTCGATGCTTTCGTTTGCACCGGTCTTGGAAATAATGGCGTTTTTAATTTCATGCTTCGAAAGAATTTCATCAAGTGCGTCCTCTCCCGCATAAACAGCTACCGGACCTGCCTGACGGCAGTCAGGTTCGTCTTTTTTAAACAGACCGAATTTGATTTGTGTGTTGCCTATGTCTATGGCCAGGTTCATTTTACAATTCTTTTGCCGTCAACAAATTTCACAATAAAACTTTGTTTGTAGCGGGGCTGAATCTGGCTTTTCCAATAGGCCTCACATTCCTGGTAACTCTTGTACATGCCTAGCATATATTTATACAAGCCTTCTTCTACGCGTATTTCGTAGCCTTTTAAGTGCGTATAGTAATTCGTATCAAGCGGAATAAAAGTTTTGAGCGCGTAAAACTGTATGCGGTAAAACGTATCTACCCGTAAATCCAAATTTTTTGCTTTCGTCATTTCTACCGTGCCGGTAAGTCCGCCATTTGCATTAGTAGAAATTCCGTTTGCATCTTGCGAAGAAATTTCGACTGCCGTTTCCTGCACTTTTTCTTTTACCGACTTTTCTTTCTTAATAGGAGGAGAGTTTTCGGCAACAGTATTGTTGTTTGAATTTTCCACCACCGTATTTTGAACCGGTGCTGTTTCTTTTGTGTTTGCATCTCCAAAAACAGCTTCCGCTTTTTTCTTGCTGGTTAAGTACGAATTATCTTTTTCGGTTTTCTTTTCAGCTTTCTTGCTGACCGGTGCCGGTGCTTTTGCTTCGGTTGGTTGTTCGTAAAGCAAAGCGAGCGAAGGCGGATTGTTAGAGCCGTCAGTAGCCACCGGCAGCACCGGTGCATCGCTCGGCTTCACATCATTTTCACTCTTTGGGTTGTATTTGTTGTTGAGCGATGCATTGGTAATGTTGATGCTTTCCTCTACGTTGTTTACAATCAACTCGTTCAGATTGTATTGAATTTCATCGGCTATGTTGCCCAAAAGTTTACGCACTTCATACGCGCTGTTTACCGCTCTTCGTTTTTCTATGTAAGCAATGTTGGGAAAAATATCTCCGCTCTCCACATTAGCGCACGGCACCGAAAATACTTTTGTTATTCCGCGAATGGTGGTAGTATCGTAATAAGTATAAACAGGAATTACACCCCAATCGCTTACATGCGTTTCGGTAGTAAAATTGTTTTTCTGAATTTCCATATCAATCACATAACCGTTCCGGTTGCGTATTTCTTCGTTGCTGCTCACCAAATTTCCGAGGGAGTATGCAATAATGCCTTCGCGCACTTCGCCATTGTAACTGTAGTTCATCATATCAATACGCATAGGTGTATTGGGATGCGTGCCTACCACCAGATTTGCTCCTGCCTGAAAAACATATTGCGCAAGTTCCTGCTGCGCGTACGATGGAAGATCCTGCATGTTTGCGCCCCAATCGAAATACACGATAGTGAAATCGGGTTTGTAAGCGTGAGCAAGACGCATATCGCGGTCGATGGTGGTTTTATCAATTTCGTTAATCACAAAATCGCGCGAGATAGTGGGGCGCGAGGTGAGGTTGGTGTAATTGAGCACCGCAATGCGGAAACCTTTTTTGTTGATGATAAGCGGATAGTTGCCGTTGCGCTGAATATTATCCATAAAAGCACCGGTGTGAAGAATGTCGTATTCATCCAGCACTTCATCGGTGCGTTTTAAGTTTGCCTTGCTTATGTTGGCGGTATGTACATTGGCGTGCAGCGCCACATTTATTCCGGCATATTTCAACGCCAGTCCGAATTCATCGGGCGAGGAAAACATGTTTTTTGTGTTGTTGCTGAACGATGTTTTAATGTTAGCAATGGTAACATCACCAAGGTTGAGAATAGGCTGAATGTATTTCAACTCACTTCTGTAATCGTATTTACCGGTGGTTTTATCGTAAGCGTAAGCAGCGTGTTTTTCGGTTTGGTAGATATTGCCTGCAATCATTAAATGCAGCTTGGCAAACGAATCAATCTTCTCTATATCATCATTGTGCTTCTGTTGCAGCATCCGCAACTTGAACGTGATAAGCGGAGGTTCTTTCTCCTGTGCAACCACCGGTTGAATAAAAAGTAAAAAGATGAGGGCTATGAAAACAGGACGAGGAAGGAAAACTTTCATCGTCTGTCGTCTGTCGTCTGTCGTCTGTCGTCTGTTCTCCATCACTTCAAAATCTCTTCGTTTTCAATAATGCGTATTACCGGTATTCTTTCTACCGAAGAAGGAACAGTTTCCTGTGCCAATTTTACCATCAGCCTGCCCAATACATAAACCGGTGTGCCGCTGTATTTTTTTAAAGGACCGGCAAACAGAAAAGAAAGCTTATCGAACGCAAAGCGGGCAATGGCTTCACCGGTGCGCTTTTCTTTACGGTCGCCAAGTAAAAGCGATGGACGGAAAATAATCAGCCAGTTGTATTTCAATTTTTTCAGTGCTTCTTCCAGTTCGCCTTTTACTTTATTGTAGAATATTCCCGAAGAAGCATCTGCCCCCATAGATGAAACCAGCAAAAATTTTGTGGCACCGTTCTGTTTGGCAAACTGCGCCACCTTCAGCGGAATTTCAAAATCTACTCTGCGAAATGCTTCTTTACTTCCTGCTACACCAATAGTGGTACCCATAGCGCAAAACACATCATCGGCTTTTAATTGCGCGGCTATAGCATCAAGGTTTTCAAAATCGGTGATGATGGTTTCCAGCTTCCGGTGTTTTATTTCGGGCTTTCTGCGCACCAGCACTATTACTTTTCCGTATGCAACAGAATTCAGTAGTTCATTCACACACTGTTCGCCCACCAAACCGGTTGCACCAATTACTAAAGCCGTTTTTTGCATTCGTCCAAAAATAAGAATTGAATTGAGCAGGCGTTCACCGCTCTCAACACGTTTAGATTTATTGTCTAATTCATTCGAAGAAGAAGTTCCACTTTTCAAAAAGGTGGAACTTCTAAGCATTCTTATATTCGACCTCTTGGAAATTATTCACCTGCTCATTCTTTTTATTGCCGGTATTGCCGTGGCGTTTATTAATACCATTTCGGCAGCCGGTTCGCTGGTTTCGCTTTCGGCTTTTATGTTCTGCGGGCTTAGCTCGGTAGAAGCCAACGCCACCAACCGGATACCGATTATTTTTCAGAGCTATTTTTCGGCTCGCGGTTTTAAGAGCAAGGGGATAAAAAGCGATAGCTACAAATGGTGGCTGGCAATAGCCTGTGTACCCGGTGCCATTGTCGGAGCTCTGTTTGCTGTAAAAATTCCGGCAGAGGTTTTTAACAAAATACTGGCAGGGGTGATGTTGCTCTTTCTTTTTATTACACTGGTAAATCCGCTGAAAGCTACCGGTGAAGAAAAGGAAAGAGTTGAACTAAAACACAAAATAACCGGACTGATTCTTTATTTCTTTATAGGCATTTACGGAGGCTTTATACAAGCCGGTTCCGGATTCTTTTTAATGGCACCGGCACTTTTGCTGCACCGGTTCGGCATCAGCAAAACAAACTACTACAAAGTTTCTATCACGCTTATTTATACTATAGCAGCTCTCGCTGTTTTTATCTGGAAAGGAAATATTAGCTGGTATTACGGCTTAGTAATGAGTGCCGGTACCTCACTGGGCGGATGGCTCACCAGCCGGTGGAGCGTAACGGTAGATGAAGTATGGATGAAGCGCATTATGGTGAGCCTCATTCTTTCGCTTACTGTTTACGTTTGGTTTTTTAAGTAAAACAGATTTATCTTAAATAGAAGCATGAAACCAATAGCAGCTGAAGTCAATATTATTATTAATGGCCCTATAGAAAGAGTATGGAAAGTTCTGCTTGATACCAGTAATTACAAAACCTGGAATCCGTTTGTAGTAAATGCCGAAGCCGAAGGTGATGCGGCTGTGCCGGGCAATAAAATGAAACTGTTTGTAAAATGGCGAAATGGCAAAGGAGCATCATCTGACGAAATTATAGCCGACACAAAACTACCTTATGCCGATAGCACCGGTGTAAAGCGCGCGTACTGGAGCTACCGGTTCACCGGTTTGCTGCATACGCTGAGTTTGGTGCACGCCACGCGCTATCATTGGTTAGAAGAACTAACGGATGGTAGTACTGCCTATAGCACCCGCGAAGAATTTACCGGTTTGCTGAAAATGTTTATTCCGCTGGCCGATCTGCAGGATGGTTTTGAAAGACAGACGGGGGCGTTGAAGCGGGAAGCGGAAAAGGAGTAGCGTCATTGTGAGCGAAGGTTTCATCCCTACGCGCGAAAGTCGAGACTGCTTCGCAGAGCCTCGCAATGACGCAATAAACGGGGTGTGACAATCAGTTCCATTTCTCCATGTGCCTATGTGTTCAGAGAATTTTCTTTTCTCAAGCTTTTATTTTTCTTCATACCAACAAAAACAACACGCCCATGAAGAGCAAATTGATTCTGACCTTTTATCTGGTAGCTAATTTTGCATTTGCACAAAACACCTATCAGTACAAACTTGATTTAGTAAACGTGGTAAAAGACCAGGTAAAGGTTGCGCTGGTGCCGCCCAAAACAGATAAAGACGAACTGCTCTTTATTATGCCCAAAGCCGTGCAGGGAAGCTATGCGGTAAAAGATTACGGAAGGTTCATTACCAAATTTACCGCTTACGACAATGCTGGTAAAAAATTAAAGACCAAGCAAAAGGAGTTCAATAAGTTTTACATCTACAGCGCGCAATCCCTTGCGCGTATCGAGTATCTGGTTGACGATACCTGGGACACCAAGAACAAAAAGAATTTTGTGTTTCAGCCCGGAGGCTCAAACATCGAAGCTGGACAAAACTTTGCGGTAAACACGTTTTGTTTCTTCGGCTATTTCGATGGCTATAAAATGAATCCTTTCGAAATTGAAGTTACCAAACCCGAACAAATGTATGGCTCCGGTTTCCTGACCAAAACCCCGAAGGATAAAAACACCGATATCATCAACGCGCCCGATTATGTTTTTCTGGCAGATAATCCGTTGATGTATTGCGTGCCCGATACCAACTCTATGCTGGTGGCAGGCTGCAACGTAAAAATTTCGGTGTATTCTGCCACCGGTGTGGTAAAAGCAAAACAGATAAAAGAATACCTCACTCCGCTGGGCACAGCACTAAACGAGTTTTTGAAAGGCCTACCGGTTAACGAATACCATTTTATTTTTTATTACGAAGACCCGGCAAAAGAAGCGAAAGTAAAATCGGCAGGCTTAAGCGGCTACGGTGCGCTGGAGCATAACCACTCTTCGTTTTATTATTTGCCAGAAACAAAAAACGAAACTGATTTAAAAGAAACCGTAGTACACGTTTGCGGTCACGAATTTTTACACCTGCTTACTCCGCTTAACCTGCACAGTCAGGAAATTGCCAATTTTGATTTTCTGAATCCGGTAATGTCGCAGCACTTATGGATGTATGAAGGCGTTACCGAATATTTTTCGCAGCTCGTTCCTTTGCAAGGCGGAATAGTTTCTGAAAAAGAATTCAGAATTACCATGCGCAGCAAAGTAAACACCACTGAAGATTTCGGGCCTTTTTCTATGACCGATATGAGTCGCAATGTAATTACCCCTAAAAACCAAATACTGTATGAAAGCGTTTACTCCAAAGGTGCGGTGCTTGCCATGCTGCTCGATATTCAGATTGCCGATTTAACCAAAGGCGAAAAAAATCTGCGCAGTGTAATGTTTGAACTGGCTAAAAAATACGGAGCCACTAAACCGTTTAACGATGAGCAGCTTTTTAATGATATAGTTCAGTTCACACACCCCGAAATCAGAAACTTTATTGATGCTTACATCATCGGCACCTCTACACCCGATATGGAAACACTGTTCGGAAAAATAGGATGGGAGTTTGCGGTAAAAAAAGTGAAGGATGTTTATTTGAGCGGCTACTTTGGAGTTGATTTTGATGAGAAAACATCTTCGCTTGTTTTCAGCGGAGTAAGCGATAATATTTTCGGCTTACAAAATGGCGATGTATTGCTCACCATTAACTGGAGCGATATAACTGCCGAAAACGTAAGCGAAAAATTCAGCGACTACTTTAAGTTTAACGAAAGCGATAAAGAAATTGCCATAGGCATAAAAAGAAACGGAGTAACTAAAACTTTAAAGGGCAGACCGCAAAAAGGCACCATGACCATGCATAATTACATTGGTGCATCAACAGAAAAACTCAGTGATGCGCAAATTGCTATGCGTAAGTTTATTTTGCATCAGGAATGATGAACTTGTAAAACAGAAATAAAAAAGGGGCAATGTTTATTGCCCCTTTTTTATTTCTGTTTTCTCTCTACCACTCGCAAGCCACCTTACCGGTACTCTTGCGGCTTTCTAAAAATTTATGTGCTTCGGCAATATCTGCGGCTTTAAACAGTTTTCCTTCCTGTGGTTTTAAAATGCCTTCGTCTACTAAGCGCACCACATTTTCAAGGCAGCGTTTCAATACTTCGGGTTTACCATCGGCAATCTTAAGCATGTTTACACCAATCAGGCTTTTGCTGTTCATCATAAACTGCGCAGGGTGGTAAATACCAAACTGCAAGCCCTTCGAAATTTTCGAAAAAATATTGGTGGCATCGGTCATCTGTGCAGCTCCGTAGCAAACAATGCGTCCGCCCGGTGCAAGTATTTTAATTCCTCTGCGAATAAAATCGGCACCTACAGCATCCCAAATTACATCTACACCATCGCCTTTGGTTGCATCGTCTATGTATTCATCAAAATCTACTTTGCTGGTGTCAATTACATGTTGCGCGCCCATCTGTTTCAGCATTTCAACTTTAGACGAACTGCCGGTGGTAGCAAAAATCTCACAACCCTTTAACTTGGCGTATTGCATCAAAGCAGTTCCCACGCCACCTGCTGCGGAGTGAATCAGCACACGGTCACCGGCAAACAAATTCACTACTTCTGCTGCGCAGTAATAAGCGGTGCAGAACTGAGTGGTAAGTGCTGTGGCAACCGGCACGGTCATGGCGCTGCTTATTTTTGCGGCTGCCCGTGCATCGGTAAGCGCAAACTCGGCATAACCGCCAAAACGGGTGAGGGCAGTTACCCGATCACCTTCAAACAAATGAGTAACGTTAGAGCCTACACGCTCCACCGTGCCTACCACATCATAACCAATCAAACTTGGTATGGGCGGGGCATCTTCATACATTCCTTTACGTGCCATTACATCGGCAAAATTCAGCCCGAAGCCCTCTACTTTTACCAGCACCTCGCCCGGCTTGGGCACAGGCTTAGGAGTTTCGCGCACTTCAAAAGCTTCTTCTGCATCCCCGTATTTTACGACGTATATTCCCTTCATAGCTGTTCGTTTGATGCGTAATATAGAAAACTATTGGCGTTAAAAACAAAAGCCCGAATTGAAGTTCGGGCTTTTGTGCTTGAAAACTAATGATCGGTTACTATTTCGCTACTACAATTCGTTTAGTAATTGTGGCATCGCCCGCTTTAATTTTAGCAAAGTAAACTCCGGCAGCTTCCGTTGCAAAGTTCACTTCAAATTTAGCAGTAAGTATATTCTTCTGCTCAAACAGGCGAACTAACTGCCCGTCAATATTGTAAACCTCAACGCTTACATTACCGGTGGCTGTTAAACTCAAATCAATAAACACCTGAGCCTGTGTAGGGTTCGGGTAAACATTTACCGCAAAAGAGTTTTGAAGGTTCGTGATTCCGGTAATCAGGTTCACAGTATCGGTAATAGTAACTGTGCAACCGTTAGTATCGGTAATAGTACAGCTATAAATCCCTGCAGCTAGGTTGCTGATGTTTTCGGTGGTTGCATTATTACTCCATTGTGAGGCGTAAGGACCGGTTCCGCCATTGATAGCTACATTCACCGCACCATTATTGGTTCCTTGATTTTGGTCGGTAGAAACCGAAGAAACAGTTAAAGCTGATGATGGAGCAGTTACCGTTCCGGAAACAGTAGCTGTGCAACCGTTGGCATCGGTAACCGTTGCCACATAAGTTCCGGCAACCAAACCAATAATATCTGCGGTAGAAGAGCTATTGCTCCAAACAATTGAAGTGCTGCCCGTGCCACCACTAAGCGTAGTATAAACCGCACCGTTGTTTTCGCCAAAGCAGGCAACTGCAATAACCGAATCGAGTGTAAAGTTAATTGCAACCGCATCGTTCACTGTTCCCGAAACAGGAGCTACAGTGCAGGCATTAGCATCAGTTACCGTAACGGTATACGTTCCGGCAATAAGTCCTGTGTTATCTTCCAGGGTTGTGTTGTTGCTCCATACCGGTGAGTAAGGTGCAGTTCCTCCTGCAATGGTTATATACACTGCGCCATTGGCATCTCCATGACATAGAACGGAATGAACAGAATCGTAAGCGAGCGTAAGTGCGGCAGGCTCTGTAATAGGAACTAGCAGACTGCTGATGGTGCAGCCTTTATTATCTGTAACAGTTCCTGAATAGAATCCTGCACCAACTCCGGTCAAGTCTTCATTGTGTGTTCCGTTGCTCCAGTTAAAAGTATAAGGTAGCGTTCCACCAACAAGTGTCAAATAAATTCCACCGGTGTTGCTTCCGTGGCATTTTACATTTACTAAAGAATCAAGTGTAACAATTAAAGTATCCGGCTCGGTAACCACAATTGCACTTGATGCTGCCGAACAAGTATTTCCATTATCAATAGCCGTAAGTGTATAGCTGCCGGCAGTAAGTGCTGAGGCATCTTCGTTATGTGTTCCGTTGCTCCAGTTGTAAGTATAGTTTCCAGAACCGTTACTTACACTTACATCAATAGCACCGGTGTTTCCGCTATGGCAATTAACATCTGTTACCGCATTAACAGTAATTGTTAAAGGGTTCACACTTACAACAGTTCCTGAAACAGGAGCAGCAATACATGCGTTAGCATCAGTCACCGTAACTATATAAGTGCCCGAAGTAAGTCCTGTAATATCTTCCCAAGTGGCACTGTTGCTCCAGCTATATGAGTAACCTGCAGTTCCTCCGCTTACTGTAATATAAACAGCTCCGTTGTTGGCACTGCATAAGTTACTATACGTTGAATCAAGCGTAACAACTATGGCTGTTGGTTCAGTAATTGGAACAGTTGGACTGCTGTAGGTACAACCATGTGCATCAATAACAGTTCCACTATAACTGCCTGAAACCACACCGGTTAAATCTTGATTGTGCGTGCCGTTGCTCCAATTATAAGTGTAAGGAGTAGTTCCTCCTGTAATCGAAATATAAATTCCACCGGTAGCAGCACCATGGCATTTTACATTCACTACTGAATCAAGTGTAGGGGTAAGTGCCGTTGGCTCGCTCACCGTTAATGCACCTGAAGTAGCAGAGCATGAGCTGTTGTTGTCAATAACTGAAACGGTATAAGAAGTCGCAGTTAAACCCGAGATATCTTCTGTGTGTAAATTGTTGCTCCAGTTGTAAGTATAATTTCCTGAACCACCACTTACGCTTATGTCAATGGCTCCATCGTTTCCTGCATTACAGCTTACTGCAGTAATACCGGTTACAGAAATTGAAGGTCCGTTGTTTACATTGGTTACTGTATCAGAAGATTTGTAACAAGCATACAGCGCGTAAGTAATTATATAAGGCCCACCAACGCCCGCTGTGGCAGGAGTAAAGGTGCTTCCTGTAATACCTGTACCGGTGAATGTTCCGCCCGTAGTAGTTGGAGTTAAAGTAACTGCTGGCGCTGTAACACAATAAGTAGCAGCAAGATTAGTGAACGAAGCATTGGGTCCTGCTCCTAAATCTGTTAGAATAATTCTCGTTGAATCACCAGTATTGGCAGGGTTGCTGTAAGCATCTAACTGCACGTAGTAGGTCTTGCCTGGAGTTAAACAAATGGCAGAATCAATATAAGACGACCATGTTACCCCACCGTGATTAACAGCAAGAGAATCATCATCATTCGCTGCTACAAGTATTGCTCCACCGGTTAGGATAGAAGCACAGTTTTGTGCATCCCACAATGCCAGTTGCGTATCAAAATCAGGAGACTGAATTCTTACCCTGCCCGAAGCAGGCGCAATAAATTTAAACCAAAGCGTGTTGGTAATAGTGCTGTCGCACCAGCCATTCAATACACGGCAACCTGTAGCCGGTGGCGTAGGCTCACCCGCTTGTGTTGTTGCAGGATAAGTATTGAAATATCCGTTTGTTCCAAAATTCAAAGTAACAGCATCGCAAACATCATCACCGGGTAAGGTAACTACCGTTTGCACTGCGTTGGAAGAATCAGGACTACAGCCCGGTGAAGTAAGGTAAGCGCGAATCCAGAAAGTAGCGGCACCATTAAAAATAAGCTGTGCAGTGCTAGCGTTAGAGCCAATAATATCTGTGAATGGTCCAGTAGCGGAGGTGGTTGAATACTGCCATTGAATATTTCCTGTAGAGCCGGCTACTGAATAGTTGTAAACGGCATCTACCACACCCGTAGCAGGACCTGTTGCCACACCACCAACCGGAGGTGTAGCGCATACGGCAGCACCGCTGATATTCACTACGTAATCTTCAGTTTCGCCATAAGTATAAATCTGGCAGGCATCTGCACTGGTAATAGTAGTTGAGCCGAATTTGTCGCGTATGCGCATTATCGTATTGCCAAGAACGGCATTAGCCGGTATAGTAATATTGCCATTGAAAAACACGCCACCGGTTGCTGAACCAAGGAAAGTATATTCTGAAGCATCAAAAGTTCCGCTGTGGTCATAGTCAATCCAAACGCCTACGCTTTCTGTTCCCCCATTAGTTACATAAACTGAAATAGGATAGGTGTTCGACAACTGCACCGAAGCAGAAGGAGAATTATAAAAAGTATAACCACCGGTTGTGCAGGAAGTATAGTTATTGATACCCGCAAAAATTACGGTGTCAATTTCATCATCTACACCGCAATTGCTGGTAACTGTGCAATAGCAATTGGCAAGTGTATTCATGGTAACCTGTAAAGCAACCGAGGTATCGCTTAGTCCGCTATTGGAGCAGGTAACTATGCAGCGATAGTATGTAGCGTTGGTCTGTGAGGCTGAGTAAGTTGAATTTATTGCCGCTCCAATGTTTGAATAAGATGTTCCGCTTGTTGAAGAAATCCACTGGTATGTGATTCCGGTATTACTGTTAGCGCCAGAAACAGAGAGAGTAAAGTTTTGAGAAGGACAAACAGGATTCACAGAAGAAATAGTATTTCCCGCAGTTGGCTGACCTGTGCACGCAGCGGAAGGGGCAAAATTTAACTGCACGTTAGTTCTGTTAAAGGTTGTTGTACCAAGACCGGTTGGCGCGCTGTTATCTTGAAGCCAGTATTGAAAACGATAATTTGGAGTGGATGAATTATCGCATCTAAAAGTTTTATCTGCAGAGCCTTCGCCACCGGTACCACCAAAATTGGCTTCTACTAATATTTCAAGATTATTTCCACCAGTATAGTTAAACGGAGTGGTAAGCGTTTTTGTAATCCATTGCCCCGTTAGTAATTCTGATGCAAGAACATTTCCGCTGTAAACCAAAGTAGCTCCGGCAAATTCGGTAGCTATATCCGTTCCGCTTACTGTAAAGTCAGAAACACTGGTTTGCTTCATGTAAATATTAACGGGAGTAGATGCCGCAGGAGCAGCAATGGCGTTTACATAAAACCCAACGGAGTTAATATTGCCGGTAGTGCCGATTTCCGACTGAAGATAAATCAAAGCCGTTCGCTCGTAACCGAAATAGCAGCCGTAAGGTTTACGTGCATTAGTGGCGGTAACTCCGGTACCGTTCGTATTGGCGGCAGGAATAGTTACCAGTTGTGCGCTTAAATCAATAGCTGAACTTATCAGCAGTAACGCAACAAATAATTTATGCGTTTGGCGTAAAATGTTTCTCATAATATATCTTTATATTAAATGGATGCGAAAATAAGATTTTTGCTTGCAGATATGCGCCATCTTATAGCTTCGCTACATTATTTATATCATTATTCATGGAATACAATCAGTTAGAAATTCTTTTTGAAGACAATCACCTTATTGCTGTAAACAAACCTGCAGGTGTTTTGGTGCAGCCCGATAAGAAAGGCGATAAGGCATTAGAGCAATTGCTGAAAGAATACATAGCACACAAATACAACAAACCTGGGGAAGTGTTCCTCGGGGTTTGCCACCGAATTGACAGACCTGTTAGCGGAGTTGTTTTGTTTGCACGAACGAGTAAAGCGTTGGTGCGCATGAACGAAATGTTTCAAACTAAGGATATAAAGAAAACCTACTGGGCAGTAGTGGCGAACAGACCCGAAAACATTTCAGGGCATTTAACTCATTGGTTAAAGAAGAACGAACAGAAAAATATTTCTCATGCATACGATACAGAAGTAAAAGGAACTTCGAAATGTGAACTCGATTATAAATGGTTGAAGAGTATTGATAACTACCACTTGCTCGAAATAAATCCGCTCACCGGAAGGCATCATCAAATTCGTTTGCAGCTTTCAAAAATAAATTGCCCTATAAAAGGCGATGTAAAATATGGCGCGCGCAGAGGAAATGGAGATGGCAGTATTCACTTACATGCGCGCAAAGCAGAGTTTATCCATCCTGTAAAAAAAGAAAAAATAGAAATCACCGCACCAGTTCCAAATGAAGTAGTTTGGAAAGCATTTGTGATGTAATTTCTATTTCGGCAAACCCATTGCGTTTGCCTCGTTGATTAACATGTAATCATTTTTGCTCACATCACCGGTAGCGGCTTCTAAAAATTCCTGAATTTTCTCCAACGACTCGGCTTCCCAAACGCATGTTCCTTTATCCATCGCTTCATTCGGAAGCACCAGATGAATTTTAATTCCTTCGGGAAGATTAGGTAATGCTTTCTGTGCTCTTCCCCAAAATTCTTGTGGATTAGAGATAGTGTGGTTAACTCTGAATTTCATAATGATTGGGTTTGGTTAAGTAATAAAGGTAGCCAAACAATTAAGGCGAAAGAATTTTGCTGCTATTTTTTCAGGAGAAATAATTGCCGTTTATATCTGTTCCTCTGCAAAAAAAATATTAAGTTTATCAAGTTCAAAAATTAATTTTTATGAAGAAGAATAAACCTATTGCCGGCTATCACATTTTGATGATACTCTCTGCCGTTGATGGAAAATTTTCTGTAGAGGAAGATTTAGTAATTGAGCAATGGCTCGAAAAAGAGTTCCCGTTGCGAGTGAACTTAGATAAAGAAACCGAGTATCTGAGCAAACTCAAAACCGATGACTACATGATTCACTTCCAAAGCTGCATGACCGACTTTTATCAGGATAGCACCGAAGAAGAAAGAAACGAACTGATAGAATACGCTATTCGTTTAGCCAAGGCCGATAAACGGATTACGTACGAAGAGAACATTTTCATCAATGAGCTTTTTAATGAATGGACGGAGACATCTATTTAGTCTCAGATGAACGCATCCCTTAAAACAAGTATGCGCATGGCGGTCTTCCTCGGCATGTTTTTGCCGCTTGCCGAAACTGTTAGACGCATACACGAAATACTCGCCTTCCAAAATTTCTTCCGTTGGTTCGATGATTATTTGCTTGGCAGCATTTTACTTTTAGCGTCTTACACAGTCTACAAGCAAAAACAAAATTCAATTTTGTATTTAATAGCAGCTTGGGGCGCAGCAGCCGGGGCACTTGCAGGTAGTTTATGCGGGCAGTTTGACGGCTACTTTAAAAATCTTGCCGATGCAGGAGTTTTTTCTTCTGGCTTTGTGTTAGCAGCGGAAGCCTTATTTCTCTTATACATACTTATTGGTTTACAACAAAGCATCAAAGCAACACAACTCAATTCGGGCAAATGAAAAAATTTCAACTCGTTGTAGTATTGTCTATCGTCTTTAGTCTAATGTCTTTCATCTGCTCCGCGCAATTCACCCTTACCGTTACTAATGGCTACGGTGGCGGAACTTACAATGCTGGCGACACTATAAATGTCTGGAGCAAGGAGTTTCCGCTTACCGATGTTTTTGATAAATGGACAGGCGATGTGCAGTTTTTAGAATATGCCGATGAGTGGCACACTACGGTAATTATGCCTTCGCAAAATGTTTCGGTTACCGGTCATACACGCACCATCGTTTCGTTTACTATTAATCACGCAAGCATTATGGGGCGCGATACACTGAAAGAAGTGTACTCGTATTTTCCGCCCAACTTCAAAGGGGTAATTTTTTGTTTTCACGGCACCGGTGGTCAAGCTTCTAATTGGACAACACTGTTCGACTATGTGCAATTTCTGCACGATGCCGTAGCCGATACTTTTGCTTTCGTTATTACAGAATCGGAAGAAACCACTAAGCAAACTGATTTGAACGGAAATGGAAAAACCAACCAATGGAACTACGTGCCTTACGATGCTACCAATGTTGATTTTGCCAATATTCAAGCTGTGATTGACACGTTTAAACAACGCGGCATTACCAATGCTTCCACTAATTATTTTTCTGTAGGCATGAGTAACGGTGGTGCCTTTTCGGCTACTGCGGCTTCCTACTTTAACTGGACAGCAGCGGTTTCGTATTGCGCGCAGGCAGGCAATGCGCTGGCAAGCATAACTACCGTGCCTATACAATGGTGCATGGCTAAATACGATAATCACCCCAATGTGGGCGCGGCTGGCAATGCCGAAGCACTGGCTAATCACAACACGCTGGTAAGCCGTGGTATTTGTTCGCGCTATTTTTTGTTCGACCACTCGCCAGTATACCCGCAGCGGTTTATGCGCAGTCCTACGGTTACGCAAACTAAGTCGAACAATCTTTATCTTGAATTGCAGAACAACAATTTGTTGAGTGCCGATAAGTATTTGCTGTATGCTACCGATACTATTGGTGCAAGAATTCTTGCTTCACCGGCTTCGTACCCGCAGTATCTTACGCTGGCGGCTACCGATAAACTTTTTATGGCTACTCAGGTAGATGTAATGTATTCTGCCCACCAGTTTTTTTGCGACTATGATAAACGCACGCTGGAGTTTTTTAATTATCAATGCGCAATACCTACTGACATTTTAGATTTTAGAAGTGAGATTTTAGATTTTAAAATACAGCCAAACCCGGTGAACGATGTGTTGAGTATTTCTATTCCTAATGAATTAGTTGGCGAAGAACTTTCTGTTTACGATTTAAGCGGAAGAAAAATTATGAACGCGGCTGTTTCAACTATAAACTATAAACTTGAAACTGTAAACTTGGCTGACGGAATTTATTTCGTAAAAATTGGCACACAAACCAAAAAAATTATAAAACAATAATCATGACATCTTCTGCCAACGAAATTATTTCAACACGAATTATTAACGCACCACGCGAAAAAGTTTACCGAGCATTTCCAGATACACAACATTTAAAAAACTGGTAGGGACCGGCAGGTTTTACAAATACATTTTATGAATTTGATTTACACGCAGGCGGCAAATGGAAATTTACCATGCACGGCCCCAGTGGAGCTAACTATGAAAACGAAAGTGACTTTGTAGAAATTATAGAGAACGAGAGGATCGTTTTCAACCATATCTCTAACCCCAAATTTCAAATGGCTATAACATTTGAAGAAGCAGAAGGAAAAACAAAATTTGGTTTCAGAATGATTTTTGAAAGCGAAGAACTTTGCAACCAGCTAAAGCCAATATGCCTGCCAAGCAACGAACAAAACTTTGACCGGTTAGAAGCAGAGCTTGCGCGAATGGATTGAACTTAAATCAGAAAATACCCGTTCTCGTAAATCTTCACGCCATCGGCAATTATCTGTCCGCCATTTTTCATATCGGTAATCATATCCCAATGCACGGTGCTTTCGTTTTTGCCTCCACACTGGTGGTAACTTTGCCCTACCGCCATATGAATACTGCCGCCAATTTTTTCATCGAACAAAATATTGCGTGATGTGCGTTGAATATTGTAGTTGGTTCCCACGGCCACTTCGCCAAACCTGCGCGCGCCTTCAATCGAAAAAACTTTATCCAGCACATCGTTTCCTTCTTCTGCAGTCCACGAAATAATTTCTCCGTCTTTTACTTCCAACGTAACACCGGCTACATCTTTACCCATGTATATGGTAGGGTAGTTAAAATAAATTTTTCCGTTCACGCTGTCTTCTATTGGTGCAGAAAAAACTTCACCGCTCGGCATGTTGGCATGTCCATCGCTGTTAATCCACGTTCTTCCTTTCACCGAAAACGAAACATCAATGTTCTTTCCTAGGTATTGAACCTTGTCAACTTTATTTAAATAGTCAACATAAACCTGTTGCGTTTTGCGAACCTCCAGCCATTTGTCAACGGGGTTTTCTTCAAACAAATTACAACTCTGGTAAACAAATTTTTCATACTCCTCTAAACTCATCCGCGCGTCATCGGCACCGGCTGGTGTTGGATACTGACACAAACATCTGCGCATACTTCCGTTGCCGGTTCGCTCGAAATAAATTTTATTGATTTCCTGTTGCGCTTTTTGATGCAGTTTGAACTTCGTTACATCGGCTGCTTCCTTTTCATCATCACCCTTTTCGAATGGTGCGCGGATATTTAAGTAGCAATCAAAATTCTCCATAATGTATTTCTTCATCGGGTTCACCCAACTAAGCTGATGCTCTTCGCCAAACTGCAAAACCAAATCATTAATGCCTTGCAGCTCGATATTAAACACCGGAATGCCTCCGGCTATGTAAATTTCTTTAGCCAATTGTTGCAACAATGGCTCGGCTAAATACGATGAATTGATATAGACTTTATCGTTCTTCTTTACAGCCAAACAATAGTTAACTAACAGCTTTGCATATTTTTCCCGAATCAGGTTCGACATAGAGTTTGTTTTTTAGCGCGGTCGAAAATATAAACTTCAAAATATCCTTCACATGAAACAGTATCCAACCGATAAAAATGAATCCTCTCGTTCCCGCAATTTACGTTGGGCATTTAATTTCTGGCCCTGCATTTGGTGCACCGGTAGCAAGGTAGAATTTATTGCAGGCGATTATAAAGAACTGCATGTTAGTTTGAAGTTGAATATCCGCACGCGCAATCGCGTAGGCACAGTTTATGGCGGAAGCATTTACTCTTCGGTTGACCCGTATTTTATGTTACTGTTTATGGAAGTACTCGGCAGAAATTATGTGGTGTGGGACAAAGGTGCAAGCATGAAATTTGTAAAACCAATTGTAGAAAAAGTAAAATGCAGATTTCTTATTTCCGATGAATTAATTGATGATGTAAAGCATCACGTTGAAATGCGCGGTGAGTACAGTTTCGAATTGCCTTTGCATTATGAAGATGAAAACGGGAAAGTGTATGCCACGTTTACCAAATCGGTTTATATAGCAACAAAGGACTTTTACAAGAAGAAGTTGGCAGATAAGGCGAAGAAAAATTTATCTTAGCCATCTCACAACCCCTATGAAAAACCGCATCCTACAGCTTTTCAATATCCGCAGCGATGAGTCCGGTTTAGTTATTAATCTCTTCGGGCTTCAATTTTTTCAAGGAGCGGGAGTTGCCATTTTCAACTCGGTAGTGCTGGCGCTTTTTATTAAGCATTTTAATGTGCTGGGTCTGCCTAAGGTTTATCTTTTCTCTGCAGTATTGTTGTGGGTGGTCGGCTACGGATACAGCAAAGTAGAGCATGCGCTCTCCATAAAAAAACTGGTGCCCCTTATCATTCTGTTTGTTTCCGCCAGTATTCTTTTGTTCAGCATAAAATATTCCGACAGCAATTCATCGTGGTTTCTTTTCGCAATGCTTAGTTGGTATTACGTTATTTATCTGCTCACCAATCTGGAGTTTTGGGGACTTGCCGCATTGCAATTTGATATACGTCAAAGTAAACGATTGTTCGGAATGATTGGCGCAGGTGATATTCCTGCTAAGTTGATTGGTTATTCACTGGTTCCGTTTTTAGTCAAAGTTTTTTCTGCCGAAAACACCATCGCGCTTTCTGCTATTTCAATTCTGCTGTCGCTCATTTTCTATTTCCGTTTAAAAAATACCGGTAAGCTCGATGTGCATGTGGCGCATGAACATGCACACACCAACAATCACGCAACAGAGAGTTGGCGCGATATTGTCAGAAGCTTTTTCGGCAATCGGATGATTGCCTTTGTGGCCTTGCTTTCCTTTATTGTAATGACCTGCGTTACCATCATCAGCTTTTCGTTTTATGCCGAAATAAAACATGAAATGATGAGCGATGCAGAACTCTACAGCACCATCTCCATGTTTTTTGTTGGCGGAAGAATACTCGCCATTTTTATTCGCATTATTCTCACAGGTAGGTTAGCGAACATTCTCGGCACAAAAGGTTCGTTGTTGGTTAGCCCTGCAATTCTATTGGTGTTTCTTATCAGTTTTATTGTGCTTTCATTTTTCTCGTTGAGCAATCATACAGTAGTTTATTTTTTCGGGCTAATGTTCATCATCACCGAGGTTTTGAAAACATCGCTTCAAGACCCGATATTTCTTTCGCTCATGCAGCCACTTTCATCGCATTTGCGTTTGAAAGGACACACGATTGTAAAAGGTGTGATGGACCCTTTTGCGCTTGCCTTCAGCGGAATTATGCTTTATACTTTGGTAAAGCTTTCGGGCAAAGTTGATTTGATTTTGCTTTCGTATTTACTTTTTGTGTTGCTGGTAGTTTGGGTGGTGATGATTTTTTTAGTTGACCGCGAGTATGTGAAAACACTCGTCACCGCACTTAACAGACGCTACTCCATTGGCAATGAAATTGATTTGAGAGATGATAAAACAAGAAATGTTTTGCTCGAAAAAATTTCGACCGGTGAGCGTGGCGAAGCAATTTACATTTTGAATTTGATTGAGAAACAATATTCGGAAGATAAGGAGGAACTGGTGCTGAAAGCGATTGACCATCCGAAACAGGAAGTGCGGATGGAAGCTATCAAGCTTGCTGAACGGAAAAAAATTCTTGCAGCGCTTCCGCAAATTGAAAAAATAATTGCCGGTAGAACAGATACCGAACTCTTGCCCGAAGCAGTAAAAGCAAAGTGCATGTTACAGCCTGATGAGTTGGAAAACTTAGATGTGTTTGTAGAAGACAAAGACCACCAGTTAATGAAATCTGCCATCACCGGATTGATGACAAGCGGAGGAATAAGTGCAGTGGTAACAGCCGGGCAACGTTTGCTATTGCTTATTTCTTCAACAAGTGTTGGAGAGCGAAAAATGGCAGCCGATATTATTGGCGAGCTTGGCGTGCAATCTTTCTATAAGCCGCTGCTTGATTTATTAAAAGACGGAAATGAAGAAGTAATTAAAGCGACAATTGTTGCCGCAGGAAAAGTAAAAAATGAGCGATTGATTCAGCCGTTGATGCAAATGTTTCTGCAGCACAAAAACGAAAAACTGATTGTAGATGCGCTGCACGAAGCCGGAGATGTTTCACTGAAAGAAATCAGCAATGCGCTTACTAATGAAAGTCTTTCACGGCAGCAGCAATCAAAATTGATTTTGCTTTGCGGAAGAGTTGGCTCTGAAAATGCCGCCAAAATACTGGATGAATTGGTTTGGAAAACTCCCGCGCTTCGTTCAGATATTTTCCACGCACTTCATTTATGCGAATTCAAATTGCAGCCGCACAACCGTGCGCAACACGTGGAGTTGATGAATCATTACATCTCTTCTTCAACAAAAATTCTATTCATGATTCAGGAAGCAGAGAAAATTAAGACCACAAAAATATTGGTGGACGCACTGCATCTTGAGTTGAATGAAATCCGCGATTCACTTCTGTTGCTTTTTTCTTTTGTTTACGATAAAGAGAAAATGATGAAAGCAAAAAGTGCATTCGGAATGAAAAAGAGAGAGGGAATAGCCAATGCTTTGGAAGTAATAGAAATTGAAGTACCGAAAGAGATCTCATTGAAGTTCAATAAAATATTTGAACCAGGAACGGTAGGCGAAAAATGTAATGCAATGCAGGTTTACTTCAAAGAGCATTTGACATACGAAAAAATGGTGGATGATATTTTAAACAACAAGCATCATCATTATCACCGGTGGACAAAAGCCGCGGCATTGCACTCTGTAATTTTTTATACAGGAAAAGAGAAAGCCGGTTGGCTTGAAAAGGCAGAAAAAGAAAATGATATATTGCTGAAAGAAACCGCACAGAAAGTTTTAGCTGAAATGAATTGATATGTCTGTTACGAACCACAAAGAACAACGACTCTTACTGATTGAAAAAGTGCTGCTCTTGAAATCGCTTTCGCTGTTTGAAGAAACTCCTGAAACTGTTTTGGCGGAACTGGCGGAAATTTTAGAAGAAGAAGAGTTTGAGAAAGGTAAGACGGTTTTTCTGTCAGGTGATGAGGGGAATTGTATGTATATTATTTTTAAAGGGGAGGTGAAAATTCATAAAGGCGAACACACTTTCGCCATTTTAAGGGAGAACGATTTTTTCGGTGAACTTTCTATGCTTGATACAGAAACGCGTTCTGCTAGTGCCACCGCACAAACCGAAAGTTTGCTATTAAAAATTGACCAGGAACCGTTCTACGAATTGATGGAAAGCCGGATTGAGGTGGCAAAGGGAATTATTAAAACGCTTTGCAAGAGATTAAAGGCAATGAATGAGAAATCGGTTCAGAGCAAATAAAATGTTCTTGTTACAAAAGCAGCCAGCTTCTTTAAAAATTAGGGCAATATTTTTCGTATTGAATTGCCTGCGGTCTTTCTTTCTTGAAAATATAAATCAGCGAAACTTCTAAACCGCCTTGTGCCTTGGTAGCGGCACGTAAGTTCGAATGATTTACATCGTAGCTTAAGCCCACACGCATGTTGTAAAACTCGGCACCTATGTTCAATATCACGGCATCTTTTACACGATACCAGGCACCACCAAAAATTGCTACGTTATCGTTTACCCAATAGTTTAAGCCTAAGCCGAAATTATATTGCTGTGCATTACCCTGCATCATAAAGAGGAAGGTAGGAGTCAAACTGAAAGAGTAATCTCTGTTCAGGAAAATTTCCATTCCAGCATTGGCATTAAAACGAACATTCAACCGGTTGCGGGTGTCCTGTAAAAAAGATTCGCGAGGACGCGATACGTGGTTGGCAGAAAAGCCAAGGTAGTAACGGAAATTATCTTTTGGCGCGTGTGTCCAAAGAGCACCCACATTTACATCGGCATACAAAATGTTTTTGTTGTTGAAATTGCTTTCGCCATTTGATAGTGAAGTGTTCCATCCGAAATTATCTAACTGACTTTCAAAAATCAGGTTCTGCATTTTTATTTGTTTGCTAACAACACCAGCCTGAATACCTAACGAAATTCTTCCTTTACCATACCGGTCAACCGCTTTATGATAAGCTACCGAAACCAAACCGCTGAAGGTTGTCAACGCGCCATCGCCTGCTTTATCGGCATAAAATGCACCGCCAAAACCAAAACCATCGTTACCTAAACGCTCGCGCAAAATAGGCGCATCAAAAGAGAACTGATATGTTTGATACGGAGCCACAGAATTTAAAGTAGGAATAGTAAACCACTGGTTGCGGTAATTAGCCGCTACACGAAACACTCCGTTAATATTAGCTGTAAGTGCAGGATTAAGAGTGAGTGGAGATGCCTGGTATTGCGAAAAGTGAATGTCTTGCGCATACGCACAAGTGCTAAACATCAGAACAAACAGGGCAGAGTAAATTTTTCTCATGCGAAAGATTTTATTTAGGGCTGCTAAAAGTAGATAAAAATAATATTTCACCAAACAGTTCATAAGGATGATGCGTTTTTCATCGAAAACGTTGGCTTAGTTTGCTGATTATATTGGTGTGGTAATTATAAAAGGTCTCTTCGCGCGCGCCAAAACCTTCGTAAAAACGAGCAATGGTGGCAACGGACGAACCTTCAAAGTCTAAAATATTTTCAGTAGAAGAAACCTTCTGAATGAGCTTATCAAAAAGAAAATGCGAAGCTCCGTTTCTCTTTCCCTGAGCCGATGAGGTATTAATTATGGCAATGATTCTGTTTTGATGAACGAGCAGCATAACCGCAGCCGTTAATTTTCCTTCTTCATTTTTTGCTGCAACTATTTTACCTGTTCCGTTTGCGAGTAGTGTTTTGGTAATTGCTTTGAATATTTTTTCGTGCTGTGGTTTGAAATTTTCTTTTGCGCGGTTTACATTTTCGAGATAAAATTTTTGAAACTGTTTCAGCTCTACATCTTCGAAAAAATTCAACTTATTCTTTTCTGCTTTTGAAATATTTCTGCGATGGTTTTCAGAATATTTTTTCCAGAGAGTTGTATATTCCTTGTTCAAATAAAGCAACAGATTTTTTTTCTGTTTTAAAGCAAACTCACCGGCAATGATTTTTGCAGAAGGATTTAAGTTGATGTTGACGTAGGGAAATGCTTGCGCTGCTATCAGCATTTCTTTCATTGTTGCCGCACTCAAATTTTTCTTACTGAATACACCCAATTGCTGACAGTAATAAGGCTGATACAAACATTTGAATCCGAATTTCCGCAACCACACTAAAGGGAATACTGCTTCGTAATCATTCAACACAACAGCTTCCCAGTTTTCTGCTACAGCATCTAAATAATAGCTGAGTGCATACGGCAATGATTGCAAAGAAACATGAATGAGTGCATTCCATTTTTGCTCATCAATTTCTTTGCGCTTTAAAATGCGGAGTCCGTTCATTCGTGTTGCATGAGGGAGGAAGCTTCTTCTGCCACTGTTTCAAAGACATGATGGTAGCCCTTCCATTCCTTAGATCCGGTAAAAGAACTGTTATGCCATAAGCCGTAAAAACTTCCACCGGTTTCGTACACGTAACGCATTAGCTGTCGTATTTCATTCAGTGCAGTTTCCGAATCGGTTTTATGGTAATGGGCAAAGGTGCTATCCATGAAGGCAAACGGAAAAATTTTTAAACCAGTGGTCTCGTTCTTACGGATATTGAAAAAATAATAGGGCGTGCAAATGCCGGCACGGAAACCATTTCGTGAAGCATAGCCCATGGAATAATCTTCAGTAATTCCGATGTTCACAAGCCGCTGATACGAATCGGGAAAATAAAAGCGCAGATAATGGAACCGGTTGCGGACAACTTTTTTATCGATAATTTTTTCAAGCCGTTCAATTTCCATGCGCGTGCGTCCGGTTGATGTGTGGCTTTTATACGAAAGGTGAATTCCGGTTTCGGTTTTTGCGGCAATAGATTTTATCAGTTCACGATAGGCTTCGTTATCGAAAGGAATGCTTTTATCAAAGCGCGATTCATCGCCAAGCAGAAAAAAGAAAACACTCTTCAACAAATTATTGCGGCACGTTTGAAATATGTAATCGTAGGTATCAAACGGGTCTTTTTCTTTTCCGCTATGCACGCGAAACCGCTGCTTCATTTCCGTAAAATCTGAAAGTATAAATGAGCGCAGATAACCTGCGGCATTTTTCAAAATGCCTTTATTGCGGTACGAATACGCCATGTCAATATCAAACGTTGGGATGTATTCAAAAGACTTCTTTTTGACAACAAGCGAAGGATGTTTTTCAGTAAAAATTTTGGAGAGTTCGAGTGCGTAATAATTCACCATTGGCTTTTCCAGATGTCCGCCTTTGCAATTCATACTACCGGTGGGTCGAAACCGGTCGTATTTATCTTTATGGTAAGGGAAATGTTCTTCGTAACGCGTAACCATAAAAAATGTAGAAGCAAAAATATCGAATGGAATACGGGAACGTTCGCTCACCGGATAGAAGCCCCTTAATTTCTCATACTCGCAAAAGTTGATGGGCTGTGGTTTGTTGACTACCTCAAACAATAAATCTGCTGCTTCAAAAAAAAGTTCATCGCCAACTGGTAATGAAGAATAGGAGAACTTCGGGTTTGAGTAAGCAGCAAACAAATCTTTATCGTGCGTTAACTCATAATCCAACCCGAGCAAATCGCTCAACATTAAATCGAACGTGTATTTAAGGCGGGCAGATGTTTGGTCGGTGTAGACAAGCACTTTATTCATAGACACGATTTGGGTTAAAACCAATCTTCTTCCTTAGCAACTTTCTCTTCCTTCTTCCTTTTATAAAAAGTCTCGTTGCGCAAATATTTTGTTTTCAGCAGCGGACAGATTTTGTAGCGTTCGTCTTTTGTATCTTCATACAAAGCCGCCAGCGTTTCAAACACCGAAGTGATGCCTATTTTATCGCACCACTCAAAAGGACCAAACGGATAATTTGTTCCCAACTTCATAGCCGTATCAATGTCTTCAATACTTGCAGTGCCTTCCTGTAAAGTGTAGCAGGCTTCATTAATAATCATAAAAATGATGCGCGGTTTTACTAAACCAACACGGTCTTCTACCGGTAAGTATTCAATACCAAACTTCTTCATCAGCGCATCCAATTCGGGCGTTTGAAACTTGCGGAACAAACTCACCTCCCACTTAGATTGACTGATAAACGTTGGCAATGCATTGATGCCAAAGAGCTGACATTTCACTTTTTCTCCTCCTACAAACGCGGCTTCATTTAAACTTAACTTTACTGCATTTACAAAAACGGGTCTGTCGCGCATGGAGGCATAGACCGGAAGGTTGGAAGGGTCGTCATCAAAGTTTAAATCGAAAATGCAGTCGTATTCTTTAAAATCTTCGTCTTCATCGCCATCGCTGTAGTCAACTTCCAAATCTGAGATGGTAGAAAGTTTTGCTTTCAGTTCTTCTGCACGTATGGGTTCTCCGGTTACTAAAATCTTCATATTTGCTTTTTATCCGTGCCTCGGTTTAAAACCGTGGCACGGATTATATTTACGGCACAAAATAATTTTTCTTCTCTTAAATATCTCTATGCAAAAAAATATTATCGAAACCAGCGAAGCACCTTCGGCTATCGGTCCGTATTCGCAAGCAGTGAAAACAGGAAATTTACTTTTTGTTTCCGGTCAAATTCCGCTTGACCCCAGAACAGGAAATTTAATTACCACCGGCATTGAAGATGAAACACACCGCGTAATGAAAAACATAGAAGCCATTCTGGAAGCTGCGAATGTTACTTTTCACAACGTGGTAAAAACAACCATCTTTTTAAAAAGCATGGACGATTTTGCCAGAGTAAATGCTGTTTATGCTTCGTACTTTACCGGTAATTTTCCTGCGCGCGAAACGGTGGAAGTTTCGGGATTGCCGAAAGGGGCGAGAGTGGAGATTAGTGTAACAGCGAGTAGTGAATAGCTAGTAGCAAGTGGTTAACGGCCTTTTACTACTCGCTACTTACCACTCGCCACTTGCTTGGTTGTAAAATACACTCCCACCAAAATCAGCACCATTCCGCCAATTTGAATGAGCGAAAGAATTTCTCCATCAAGTAAGCCCCAGCCTATGGCTACTATCGGGATTAGATAAGTAACACTGGCGGCAAACAGGGCATCGGTGCGTTGCACTAAGCGGTAAAAAAGCATCCAGGCAATCAGCGTTCCGAAAATGGAAAGTGCTGCTATGCACGCCAACGGAAACCATACTGTTCCGCTTGCAATTTTGTCGGGCGCACCGGTAAAGAACAAACCGGTGAGCGCGGGCAAGCCAATCATACACATGGCAAGTGCGGTGGTGTAAACAGCGTTCTGGTTTTGCAGTTTTTGTTTGGTGATGTTGCTGCTCATGCCATAACAAAATGTAGCTATCACCGGCAGCAAACTATAGAGCACGTCTACTTCTAAACTCGCACCGGTCTTCCCTAACACTAAAACCAGCGCACCAACAAAACCAATAATAACTCCCAGAATTTTTTGCGAAGAGATAGCTACTTTAAATAGATAGAAGCCGATAATGAGCGTCCATAAAGGCGAAAGAGAATTGAGTATGCCGTTGATTGCACTTCCGCTATGGGTCATTGAAATTGAAAACAGAAATGCCGGTGCACCGCTTCCGAAAATTCCTACTAAAAGTATAGTCCAATATTTATCGCGATTGATAGTTTGCAGGGCGCGCAATGCCAGCGGCAGTGCCACCAAACCCGAAATACTTACGCGCAAACACGCTAACTCAATAGCCGTAAAACCAAGCAGCGATTTTTTTATAAGGATATACGAAGTGCCCCAAATAATAGTGAGCAGCGCAAGAAGAATCCAGTTTTGAAGATTATGGTGGGAAGAAGAAGTTGACAAATTGAGGATATGAGAATTTGAGAATGACTACAGAGCGAAGATGAAAGAAAAAACTTACTCCGCTTTTCCTTTCATCATCTCGCGGAACAGCGCATTCTCTGTGCGCAGCTTAAAAAGCTCTTCGTTTTTTTCTGCCAGTTCTTTCTTCAGGTTTTCGTTTTCCTGCTTTGCAGCTTCAAGCTGGGTAACCGGTACTACCGGTACCGGTGGTACGGGGTAAAAGTATTTCAGTAAATCTGAATTGAGTGCTTTGCCTACCTGCACCAGTTCGGCTATGCTCCAGATGCGCCTTTTAAGCATCATGGTAACGGTGGTAGTATGCCAGCCCAGCATTCGCCCAAGTTTACGGTGGGTTACTCGCTGTTCCTTCATTATTGCCCGAACAATTGTGCCGATATGCAGCATGTCTTTCTCAAGTGTGGCCTTCTTTTTCATAGTTTATATTGGTAAAAGGTGATTTGTTTAACTCCCTAACCCATTTGTTTGACTCCGAATCTTTCCTGATTGACCCCAAAACTCAATTAATTGCTTTCGAACTTCTGTTGAACAATTTGTTGATTTGATAGAATGACTAAATAATGTGATTGAATGACTACATATCTTCATTGAATGAGCTCAGAATTTTTTTATTCAGATAAGCACTCAATTGAACAGTATCAGACCCTTATTGTTACTCAATCTATCCCATTACTCTGTTATACTTTCGCAAATATTAATTACTAAATTAAACATTTTGTTTCTTTTATATTATATAATGATTATGTTATACCATCTAGATATCAATCAACTCCAAACTATTTTTATACAAAGCCGTAATATGGTCATGCAATCCCCTATACTTATCATTCAATCCCTTCTCTATGTCATTCAATGCAATAATTTGATTATTCTATTGAATTAAAACATAAAAGCAGAACGCCTATGTAATATGCATCTGATGGTTGTTACTTTCCTCACTTTCCATACTTTTATAGTTATGAAGAAATATCTATCCATCCTTTTCTTTATAATTCCGGTTTACCTTTCGGCACAGACCGACACTTTTGCTGTAGCCAAACCGGAGGCTAAAGAAAAAACTGAAACGCCTGTTTTCGCCTTAGTAGAACAGCCTGCGGAATTTCCGGATGGCGATTTTGAATTTTTAAAGTTTATTCAGCGCACCATTCAGTACCCGCAAATGGAACGTGATAATAATATTCAGGGCAAAGTTTTGTTGCGTTTCGTAATACTGGAAGATGGCTCGATTGAAAATATAGTGGTGGCACGCGGAGTGAGCCCCGGTTTAGATAAAGAAGCAGTGCGTGTGGTAAAATTGTTGCCTAAGTTTAAACCCGCTAAACAACGGGGCAAACCAGTCAAGGTCTATTTTAATTTGCCGGTAAGTTTTAAGCTGGATTGATTACCCCAACTTCTTCATAATCTCATCTTTTAGCTTATCGATATTGTAATTGGTAGCGGCTGAAATAAAAATGAGTTTAGTGCCTTTAAGTTTTGTCTTTATTTCTTTCTCAATCATCTTGAGCAGTTCGGCATCTGCCAAATCGCATTTGGTAATGGCGAGAATCCGGTCTTTAACAACCAGCTCCGGATTATATTTTTCAAGTTCCGAAAGCAGGATTTTATAGTCCTTCAGCACATCGTTGCTATCCACCGGCACCATAAAAAGTAGAATAGAGTTGCGCTCAATGTGGCGCAGAAACCGTAAGCCCAAACCCTTACCCTCACTCGCACCTTCAATAATTCCGGGAATATCTGCCATTACAAAACTTCTTCCGCCCTTGTAACTTACTATACCCAGGTTGGGAACAATGGTGGTAAAAGGATAATCAGCAATCTCCGGTTTAGCATTACTCACCGCAGAAATTAAGGTTGATTTACCGGCATTAGGGAAACCTACCAAACCTACATCGGCAAGTAATTTCAACTCCAAAATAATCCACGCTTCTTTATTCGGAATACCCGGTTGCGCGTAAGTAGGTGCTTGATGCGTAGATGTTTTAAAGTGATTGTTGCCGCGCCCGCCCATGCCGCCTTCTACTAAAATAATTTCCTGACCATCTTCAGTAATCTCCGCTATTTGTTCACCGGTTTCAAAATCGCGCGCAATAGTTCCCAGCGGCACATCAAGTATTCTGTCTTCGCCAGCCTTGCCGCTGCACATAGAACCCATGCCTTTTACACCATCCTCCGCCATTACATGCTTGCGATATTTTAGGTGTAACAGCGTCCACATTTGTGTATTGCCACGCAAAATAATATGACCGCCTCTGCCGCCATCACCGCCATCGGGTCCGCCTTTGGGGGCAAATTTCTCGCGCCTGAAACTGCTTGCACCCGCTCCGCCTTTGCCGCTTTTGCAATGAATTTTTACGTAATCAATAAAATTTTCTGAAGCCACTTTTTAATGTTGAATGTAGAATGCTGAGTGCTGAATGAAACCCATTCAGCACTCAGCATTCAAAAATCTAAATTCAATTCACCTTATCTATTTCTGTGCAAAGCGAACCAAATATATCGTCAATAGCACCCACGCCATTTACTGCACTGTACTTGTTTTGTTTGGTATAAAATTCTTTAGCCGGTGCGGTTTCTTTATTGTACACATCAATCCGCTTTTGAATCACCTCCGGGTTCTGGTCATCCGGTCTACCCGAATCTTTGCCGCGAAGCAACAATCTCGTTTTCAATTCTTCCTCATTTACTTCCAGCGAAAGCATCAGGGTAATTGAAGTATTTCGCGAAGACATATACTTGTCTAACTCCTCCGCCTGAAAAGTAGTGCGCGGAAAGCCGTCAAAAATAAACCCCTTGGCATCGGCATATTTCGATGCCTCCGACTTTAGAATATCCACCGTTACTTCATCGGGAACCAGTTGTCCTTTATCCATATAACTCTTCGCCAGTTTACCCAATTCAGTTTCGCCTTTAATATTGGCGCGGAAAATATCTCCGGTTGAAAGGTGAACCAGATTATACTTTTCAACCAGTTTGGCTGCCTGTGTTCCTTTACCGCTTCCCGGAGGTCCGAATAAAACTATGTTCAGCATAGCAATTTTTGTTTGTTGGGGCGAATATAAAAAAGAAACGTCCCGCAATTCTGCGGGACGTTTCACCAGTCGCTTTATTCAATTATTGAACAATAAATTTCTTAGTTACTCTATCTGCTGTTTTACTGCTCTTATCAGTAACCGTAGCAAAATAAATTCCCTTGCCGAAGGTAGATGTGTTCAAAATAATGTTGTCATCAAATCTTCCTGTAAATACAGTTCTGCCGGTAATATCGGTAATAACCAACTCGTGGTCGCCCTGCATGTTCGAGAAAATCTGAATTTTATCAGAAGCCGGATTCGGAAATACCGAAATATCGAATTTAGAATCAACCGGTATAGGATTAACTGCGTTGTATTGATAATCTGAATTATAAACCGGGAAGTTGATGCTGGTAGGATGTTCAGGCGAGAAATGAACGCGTTGAACAGCTACACGAGGAAACATCTGCTGGCCCTGGAACATATAGAACTGACCATCGCCAGGCTTTCTGCGGAAAAACTCTCCGTCTTCCAAAGGCAAATTAGGATTAGCCTGATAGCGGGTATAGTTGCTTGAGTTAACCAAAATGCGAAGCTTGTGTCCTTTTGCAAACGTGTAACCAATAGGCATCATCTTAAATACATACTCATATATATCGCCAATGTTAATGTTGCTGTAAGGTATGTCTTTATCGCCCGGGTCTTCTATACCATTTACATAAGTAGCTGCTCCGGGTGTTCCCATTTGGTCAACCAAAGCACGCGCCCAGTCTCTTCCGCGCGCACCTACAATTCCTTCCTGCACAAAGTAAACACGTCCATCCGGCCATACATCGCATAAGCGGAAATTCCAGTCGCAATCGGTAGGTCCGCTGGCAACCCCTGTAGGATTTGTTTTAGCATACAACGTACAAACCGGTAAGCCAATAATGGTAAACGAATCGGTAATAGGGTCGCTGTTGAATTGAATTACCCCTTCTCTGTCCATAGTATATGGAGCATTGGTAGGGTCGGTCATTTCCATCTGGCTTTGAGAATTTCTCGTGCCGTCCGGTGAACGAACAATCATGTTGCTACCACCTACTGTAAGAATTGGATCATCCGGGTCGGTTACATATAATCTGTATCCTTCATCCTGCACTGGTGCGTTGCCATTTAAAGTTCCGTTCTGGTGCAAATACATTTTCTGCCATTGAATATGTTCGCTTGGAGGAAACTGGTCAGAGCCTACCCAGTAATTTCCCATTTGGTAATTGTTTGGATAACCGGCTGTAGCATCAGCAGCTGAATCCGGCCCCGGAACATAGAAACGGTAATTCGGTGTTTCGTTTAAGAAATCGCGGAAAGGAATTTCAGTAAGCGGGTGTCCGGCAAACTGGCTAAGACCTGAACCTAAAGTAGGAACATTCTGCGTGGTATTGATAGTTGCGCCTTGTGCGCTTAATTGAATTGGCAAGTCAGACAACGAGCCATTTCCTCCTAAGAAATTCACCATTTTGATAAACGGCACTACATAATCTTCAGAAGGAACACGGATAAGAATATCGCCTACACCAGGAATGGTGCCTAACGCTTGCCAGTTTTGACTTTCGCGGATAATAAATTTAGGCTCACCAACTAAATAATCAGGATTGTAGTTAAGGTTATAACGGAACCAGGTTACTAAATCTGATTTTACAATTTCGTTAATAGGCACGCTGTTGATATCGAAATTAGAAAGGTCAATCTTGGTAAGGTCGGTTACATTTTTCGGATAAATTCTATCGCCCGAAACACGGCTGGCAATAGTTTGGTGCGCCCACGGTCCAATTACTGATTTTTGCATTAATTTAGGATAACCGGTAAGTGCTTCGCGTGCAAAGTTTGAGTTATTGAATTGCCCTTCAGTAAAAATATCCCACCATCCAAAAATGTGGAGGGTTGGAACATCCTGATTTTCGTAACGGCTATGTGTAAGACCCGGTAGAGGAAACTGAGCAGAATCTGTATTGATAGTATTAACCGCTTCGCCATTGGCACTAACCGGTGCTGAACTTCCATCCATATCGGGGCGGCCGGTTGAGTTAGGATAGAAACCCGCATTGCCGAGTGTTCCGTCTAATTTCAAATAGCGCATGGCAGTAAAGTGGTCAATCGAAAGATTGGCTGCGTCAAATTTATTTTGCTGGAACGTTTTAGTTACACCGTTTAGTGTAATAGTTTTTGGAAGGTCGTAATCAATAGACGTGTGAACGGTGTTTTGGCGGTCGTTATCAACCGGCATTAAATCGTCATCGGTTCCGCTGAAAATTTGTCCCTTTAACCAACCGGTTACAATTCTATCGCGGAAAACACCGTTGTTATATCCGGTAGAAATATAGTGCTCGGTGGTAGCTACAATCGGCATTAAACATTTTAAGTGCGGCAATGAATCTGAGCAACGGTGAGCCAAGGCTAACTGCAACTGCGTGTTACCTAAAGCCGAAGCACCAAACATTCCGATAGTTCCGTTGTTTACGCGAGTGCTTTCGTGCGGATAGCCGGTATACATTTCTGATAGTTGTGTAGCGCCAACACTTGCCGCATAAGCAGAGTCAAGGATGGAAATAATTTTTACCGACTCATAACCATCTTCGTGTTTGTTTGAATATCTCGGGTCGGTAGTTGGCAAATAATCTAACACGTGACCGAAAGGATGGTAAGGATTTTTATTCCAGCTATCTGAATACATGGGAAAGTAAACGCCTTCTGAAGAATATCTTCCGCGCATATCCTGCAACATGTAGTTATAGCCAAGTATTGGAAGAATGCCGCCTAACTCATCAAAGTCCCCTTTGTCGTAAGGGGTTCTGGTATAAATAGTGGGCAAAGCATACGGGTTAGGATTCGGCTGACCGTTCATAGAATCATAAACAAGAATTTGCGCTCCGTATGGAATAAAGGTAATTGGGTTGGTTACCAGTTGCGCCCCTAATATATTGAGCGTACCTAAATCTACCACCAGCGAATCGCGCACACGCGGCACGTACACATCGGTAAATAATTTAACGCCATCGGGCATTACAAACGGAACGGTAATTTTTGTACTGAACTCTTTTATATCATCTAACTGCCCGTTTGGTATTTGAGCCTTAGCTGAAAAATGAAGAACAATAAATGCAATTACAAGAGCGGAAAATTTTCTCATGTGATGTCTGCTTTAAGTGAAGATTGTGTTACACAAAATTTTGAGCCGATAATGTTAGCAATAAGTTTCGATAAAATAAAATTGCTTTTGCTTTTCGTTCAAACAACCAAAATTCAGATAATAGAATCTTTACTACAATGCCGAAAAAATTTACATTTACAAAATCAAAAAAATCTGCATGAAAAAAGTTTACGCTCAAGCGTTTTTTATTTTTGTTACGCTCCTTTCCTGTCAACAGCTTTTTGCTCAAACCTTTACCGATGGTCCTATTCAACTTCAGGTTCGTCTGCGCGATGTAAACGTAGGCTTTACCGAAACCGATGCGGGTGTGCTTGGTGTAGGCTTTGCGCCAGATGAACCAGTCATTCGTGTGCAGGCTCGTGACAATGCCGACTTAGATGGACAGGCGTGGCAAGGTCCAAATACCTGCCATTCATTTGCCATTGCCAACTTGCCACAAATTACTCCGGCTATTAATGAAATAATTTTCAACTACACTTATCCAACCGCTACAGTTCCGCAGTTTTACGATTTAAAAATGTATGCCTACGAAGACGATAATCCGGCAGATGCCTTGCTTGGTTTTTGTTCGAACGGACAGACCTGTAATTTTGATGGTCAACAATGTTGCGGTATTCCAATTTTTGGAACTTGTTTTGGTTTGAACGAAGGCGATGATAAGCAATGCAATGCTGACCCTTATGCCACCTCGCTTCCTTACCGCAACGGTCCGCCATGTCAATGGTTTGACCAAGGCTTTATTGCCGGTGGTTGTGGTAATAACTGGAAACCTGGCATTGAAACTTTTTGGCGTTACACCAATGGAACTTCCTGCGCCACGGCTCTTGATTTAGGAACGCTCACTACCGGTGGAACGCTTACTAACTTTAACAGCAACGAATGTTATACAAACACACATGCCGCTTCACCGGGCAATGATGTGTGGTATAAATTTAATGTAAATCAGCCAATAGGAATTACCGCTTCGCTTTGCGGATTGACCGGTGCTCAGTTTGATAGCTATTTGTATTTATATAGTGCCTGCGGACAGGTTGTACCTGATACCGCCAACGATGATGCCTGTGGCGGAACTCAATCTACACTCGCTTTTTCTATCTGCCAGCCCGGTGATTACTATTTAGTGGTAGACGGAAAAACGGCTAACGATTTTGGAACGTTTACACTTACTGTTTCTGATAATCCGAATTTTAGTTTTGCCGTAATTCCTGCGGTGCAGGATGTTTCTTGCTTTGGCGGAAGTGATGGACAAATTACAGCTAACCTGCAAGGCGGAACTCCTCCATTTACTTATACCTGGAACCCCGCACAAGGAAATGTGAATTCTATTTCCGGCTTAAGCGGTGGAACTTACGGCATTACCGTTACCGATTTTAAAGGATGTAACGCAACGGCTTCTGTTCAACTCAATGTTCCTACACAACTTACTTCCACCACCACTGCCAATCCGGTTACCTGTGGCGGTGCTTGCGATGGTTCGGCTTCGGTTACTGCACAAGGTGGAACACCTCCTTATACTTACGCGTGGAACTCGCTTCCTCCGCAGCAATTGCAGAATGCTACTTTTTTATGCGCTTCAAGTTATATAGTAACTGTAACCGATAGTAAGTTTTGCACGGTGGCAAGTAATGCTACGGTAGCTAATACTACCACAGTGGTTATTGCGCTGGATAGTTTGAAAAACGTTCAATGCTTTGGTGCGGCTAATGGTGGAATTTATCTGACCTCAACCGGTGGACAGCCTCCGCTTACTTTTGCATGGAGCAATGCGCAGGTAGTAACAGAAGATAATCCAAATCTTGGTCCCGGTAATTACACTATTACTGTTACCGACAACATTGGTTGCACTTCGGGAAATACTTACACTATTACTGAACCAACAGTTCTTACCACTTCGGTTTCGTTTACGTTTAACCCGCGTTGCAATGCAGGCAGCGATGGCATTGTAAATATTAACGTGAACGGTGGCGTTCAACCTTATGCTTATTTATGGAGCCCGGGTAATGCCACTTCGCAAAATCTGAATAATGTGGTTGCCGGAACTTATTCCGTAACCGTTAGCGATGCAAGCCTTTGTACCGTTACCGCTACTGCCACACTTACAGAGCCTACTCCTTATAACATTGCACTTAACACCACCAATCTTTTATGCTACGGAGCAACTAACGGAACAGCCTCTGTAAACGTAAGCGGTGAAACTTCGCCTTACACTTATTTCTGGAGCAACTTTGCTACCACTTCGAGTGTAACCGGTTTAGATGGCGGACCTTTTTCGGTGGTAATTGAAGATGCGAACGGTTGTGATACAATTGTAACATCAACCATTACTCAACCGGCAGAAATTGATATTCAGCTTACAGCTTTTGAACCTTTATGTGCTGATTCAGGAAACGGTTCTATTACTACTTTGGCTACCGGTGGCACTTCGCCTTACAGTTATAGCTGGACGGGCAGCGGAGGATTTACTTCTACACAACAAAATCCGCAGGTGGCTACCGGTTCATTTACGGTAACTGTAACCGATGCTAATAACTGTACCGAAACTGGTTCAATAGGTGTAAATGCACCTTCGCCATTTACCGTAACTGTTATTGGCATTGCTCCTAATTGCATTGGCGATTCAACCGGTGCAGTGGCTGCCAGCACAACCGGTGGTGTGGCTCCTATGAAATATGTATGGAGTACTTCTATAACTGATACCGCTGCATTTGTAGAAAGAATTCACCGTGGCTCTTATGGCGTAACGGTAACCGATGCAAACGGTTGCCAAAGCACCGGACAAACATTTATAGACGACCCTGCTGTTGACCCGGAAAGCTGTAAGCCCGATAAATTTGTGGTACTGGTGCCTACGGCCTTCTCTCCAAATGGCGATAACGTAAACGACAAATTAGTAACCATTATGCGCAATGTGCAGAAACTCGACTTTACCGTTTACAACCGTTGGGGCGAACTGGTTTACAGCAACAGCAATATGCTGCCCGGTGATGGCTGGGATGGAACTTTCCGCAACCGTGAGCAACCGGTGGGCGCTTATGTGTGGACTTTTAACGTAACTTATATTAATGGTGTGCATGCTACCGAAAGAGGTACTGCTACTTTGGTAAGATAGACCCCTTTCCGCTAAGGCGGGATGAAACAAAATCCCCTTCTGAACTTTTCGGAAGGGGATTTTCTATTTTGCGCCCGGATATATGAAAGACAAAGTAAAATTCGGAACCGATAATACTATTGTGCACACCGAAACGGCTGTGCTTGTAGCGGTTGTTCCTAAAGAGCAGAGCGATGAGCAGACCACAGAATATTTAGATGAGCTGGAATTTTTGGCCGAAACCGATGGCGTAAAAACCCTCAAGCGTTTTACTCAAAGGTTAGCGCACCCCGATAACAAAAGCTACGTAGGCAAAGGAAAGCTGGAAGAAATAAAAGCGTATGTAGAAGAAAAAGGCATTGACCTGATTTTGATTGACGATGAAATTTCTCCCTCGCAGCAGCGCAACATCGAAGAAGTTTTGAAGAAGCGTGTGCTTGACCGTAGTATGTTGATTCTCGACATCTTCGCACAACGTGCACGCACCGTCCAGGCAAAAACGCAAGTGGAACTGGCACAATTGCAATACATGTTGCCGCGCTTGAAAGGTATGTGGACGCACTTGGAGCGTCAGCGCGGAGGAACCGGAACGCGTGGTGGCTCGGGTGAAAAAGAAATTGAAACCGACAGACGCGTTGCCGAGAAAAAAATTACTGCCTTAAAAGAAGACCTGAAAAAAATTGACAAGCAAAACATAACGCGCAGAAAGAGCCGCGCGGATATGACGCGCGTGGCTTTGGTGGGCTACACCAACGTAGGTAAATCTACGCTCATGAATTTGCTGGCAAAAGAAAATGTGTTTGCCGAAAACAAACTCTTCGCTACGCTCGATACCACGGTGCGCAAAGTTACTTTCAATGCCGTGCCGTTTTTGCTAAGCGATACGGTGGGCTTCATCCGCAAGTTGCCGCATCATTTGGTGGAGAGTTTCAAATCAACTTTAGATGAAGCTATTGAAGCTGATATTCTTTTGCACGTGGTAGATATTTCGCATCCCGCTTTCGTAGACCAGATGAATGTGGTGAACGAAATTTTGAAAGAGCTGAAGTGCGATACCAAACCGGTTATCGTTATCTTTAACAAAATGGATTTGTATGAGCAAAACCAGTTTGACGAATACCTGCCTGCCGATGTAAAAAAGAACATGCTTACCGAGTTGAAAGAAAGCTGGATGGCACGCACGCACGATAACTGCATTTTTGTTTCGGCCATACAAAACCGCAACACAGCCGAGCTGCGCGAACTGCTTTTTCAAAAGGTGAAAAAGCTTTACCTGCAACGCTACCCCTACAAAGCCGGTTACTGGCAGGATTATACCGAGCAGCTTAATGAGGAATAAAAAAAGCCCCTCGCGTTAGCGAAGGGCTTTTTTGTTTTTGGGTTTTACATTTTAACCCACCGATTCTTTACACTTGTGTCTTTCGTTTTTATCTCGGCTATGTAAACGCCCGAAGGTAGATTGCGGATTTCGAATTGCGAATTGCGGATTTCAAGTTTGCCTGTTTGTATTAAGCTACCGGTTACATCATAAATGTTTAGCTGGGCACCGGTAAGGCTTTCATCAATTTCTATATTGAGTTGGGTGGTAGTGGGGTTGGGATAAAGATTAAATAAATCATTACTTCTTGTTTCCTCGATGTCAGTAGATGCACCTAACTTGACTATTGCAAAGTCGGTTCCACCCGCGCCACCCGCTAAACCAACTAACGCATAACCAAGGTCATTGGTTTGAATAATTGAAAATGCCTTAGTAAGATAAATGCATTTTTGCCACTGAAGCACACCCGAATTATTCAGTTTTGCTATCCAAATAAGATTACCGTTAAAACCTACATGGCCAACCACATCGCCATCATCCGAGTCCGCATAACCAGCAACCACATATCCACCATCAATTGTTTGAACGAGAGAATAACCATAATCAGAAACACTGCCACCCAATGCTTTTTGCCATTCGATATTTCCTAAACTGTCAGTCTTCACAACCCAATAGTCTTCATACCCATGGTTACCTGTCACATCGCTATCATTAGACATAGTAATTCCAGCCAGCGCATAACCTCCATCAATTGTTTGAATAAGAGAGAAGCCGTAATCCGGATAAGTTCCGCCTAAAGATTTTTCCCATTGAATCACTCCATTATTTGTCAGCTTTACTATCCAAAAATCGTGGGAACCAATGTTGTGCGAAACATCACCATCAGTAGATTCACTAAAACCACCTACGACAAAGCCACTATCTGCAGTTTGGATAATAGAATAGGCCTCATCCTGACCGTTGCCTCCCAAACTTTTTTGCCATTGTATGTTTCCGGTACTATCTAACTTAATCACCCAGGAATCATAAGAGGCATGATGGCCGGTTACATCACCGTTACTGGAAGTTGCGGCACCGGCTACTGCGTAACCCCCGTCATTACACTGAATAATAGTATAAGCGTAATCAAAGGAACTGCCGCCATATAATTTTTGCCATTGTATTGCTCCTGCACTACTTAACTTTACTACCCAATAATCATTCGACCCATGAGTGCCGGATTTACTAGAATAGCCTGCGGTAATGTATCCCCCATCAGAGGTTTGAATAATACAGCGCATAAAGTCACCCATACTATCACCAATAGTTTTTTGCCATTGGATAGCTCCTGCATTATCCAGCTTTAGCAGACAACCATCGTAAGAACCGTGATTGCCTGTAACGTTTCCGTTTGTAGAGTTAGTTTGACCTGCAATTAAAAAGCCATCTGAGGTTTGAATAATGGAATGTGCCTCATCATAACCGCTCCCGCCATACGTTTTCTGCCACTCAATACTTGGTGCCTGTGCTTTAGCTGCCCACCCCAACACCACCAGCACCGCAACTAAACCCACCACCTTTTTCATCTTATTATTTTATATTTTAAAAATAACCTTCTTAAATAAAAAAGCAGTTCCGCTTCAATAGCGGAACTGCTTTTTTTATTATAAACTGTTTAGTAAACTATAAAATCTGAATTTAAAGTACCGCTGAGCGAAATGGTGCCGTTTGCTCCATCTACGTTTACTGCTCCTCCTAAATTCATGTTACCTGTAAGAGTTATATACTTGCCATACTCCGGACTTGTGTTAGGGTAACCCGTTGCCTGATTGTTGCAGGTAGTAAAGCTACCGGTTAGGTTAGGTGCTACAACATTAGTTCCTGTTTGCCCGCAAGATACAGGTGGCGTGTATAGAATTGAAACATTACTACAATCGAAATTATTGATGCCGTAAGCAAATGGCGACAAATCGTTAACGGTTATTTGTATGTATGGCACATGCGTGTTGCCCGATGCAAAATTATAGTTCAACTCTAAATGGAATTTGCCGTTAGCCTGTTTGGTATAAGTGTAATTACCCAAAGTAAAATAACCGGCTCTTTGCATTATTGTATCTACACAAATTGTATCGCTGTTAAACTTGTTGGCATGCTCTAAGCCGTTGTAAGCAATTTGGGATGAGAAATTATAAACCGCTGCCGCCTCGCTAATGTGATAAGAAAATTCATTGCTGCCGGAGCGCACTATGGCATTTTTGGCAGCTGTAATTTTTATTTTGTAGTTAGCCTCTGCATGTGGAAAGTTATCAAACTGCGGAGTAAAAGTGATGGTTACTTTTTTTACACCGTAACCTATTTTAAGGTGGCCGGTAGTATCAATAAAGGCATTGTTGTCGATGGTTGCCTGGCATTTTGCGCTATCGTCAAGTAAAAAAACATCGTTATAAGAACCAAAGTGAAGCGGGTCGGTGCCTATTGATTGCAAATCTAATTCTACCACATCATTGGTAGGCTCCGAAAACTCGATAGTGGTTACTGAAACCCCACCACCACGGGTGGCAGTAGCAGACGAAGAGGTAAAGTAAACCTCTACGGTTTTTTCTTTTTTACATTGCGGCAACAGCAGTACAATGGCAAATAAACTAAGTAAGAGAGAGAAGTGCTTTTTCACGGTTTTTGTTTGGTTTATAATGATTAAATAATTGACTTACTATTAAAAAGACCCCACTCAATTGAGTGGGGTCTTTAGTTTTAAAAATTAAACTGCAGGTTATTGGTGCTGTTAGCTATAACCGTAATGTTTTGTATTTGAAACATAGCAGGGTTTGCAGTAAGTTCTACCCTAACCGTTTGCGGGCCTTCGGGCACATCGGTCATTATAAAGTTGCCCATGCCATCGGTAGTTACATTGCCCGGTATGCCGTTAATGCTAACGTTTGCGGCTACGTTCATACCGCCTTGTTTTACATTACCGGCTACGGTACCGGTAGGCCCGGCAGGGTCAAGCACTGCGTTTACGGTGGTAATAGCACCGGCTACCACCACTACTCCCGAAACATCTTTTGGCTGATAGGTGCCTTTGTAAAAAGTAATATCATAAGTGCCCGGTGTTTGAACGGGAATAAAATATTTACCATCGGCACCGGTTACTTCAATTACCGGTGTGCCGTTAATAAGCACCGCTACATCTTCCAGCGGGTTACCGGCGGCACTGTCGGTTACGGTACCCATTATAGAGTAATCATCGGGGCTTGGTGTTTCGCCCGGGCTTGGTACATATACTACGCCCCACTCCCGCGCTTTGCGCCTTACGCTCGGCTTATCGCCCACATCAAAAGCGGCTTCCAGTTCGTTCCATATTTTTAAAATAAGCTTATCGGCTTCAATGTTTGCTTCCACCAACGCTTCCTGTGCATTGTCGTAAGTGGTTTTAGCCGCTGCCTGGCTTAAGTTAAGCGTTCTGAAATTATTCACTGCCGCATCTACCTCGGCCAGCGTGGGGAAACCAATGGCAGTACCGCCCGCAGCTATGCGCGCTGTTTCGCCATCGTGTACCCGCTCGCCCCAGTCCAGCACATCCTGCTCTGTAATAATTTCGGGGCGCAACGGTTTATTTACCGGCAGGCTGTATAAGCTCCTTACCCCTTCATTAAAAGTTCCGCGCCTGATAGCGTTTTGCAAAGCATCTATCATATCGGCCACAAAATAACCTGCCGTAAGCTTGGCAGCTTTTACCTGACCGGTAAGCAGCGACTGAGCCGCAAGGGCAGTGTTAACCGCCAATTGCTTGGTTTTGTATTGCGGAAAAAACACATCGAGCCGCGTAACAGTAGCCGCAGTAAGCGGCATATCGGCTGGCAGGGTAATGCTTTTACGGTCGGTGGCGGCTTTAAGAGCGCGGCTGCGTTTGGCGTTTGAGTTGGGTAGTTGTCTTTTTGGCATAGTAGGGGGTTTTTACTTAATAATTATGTTGTTTTTGGTTTAAATGACTGAAAATAAGCGGTAAAGGGGGGCAAAAGGAAATTCCTTTTGGGGTCTTTGACTTGTAAAAGGGGGTGAAAGGAAATTCCTTTTGGGGCCTTTGACCTGTAAAAGGGGGTGAAGGGAAATTCCTTTTGGGGTCTTTGACTTGTAAAAGGGGGTAAAAGGAAATTCCTTTTGGGGGCTTTGACTTGTAGAAGACAGTGAAAGGAAATTCCTTTCAGTAACTATTCGCAGTAAAGTATTTGAAAAATTAAATGCCGGTGTTATACTACGCGCGCGCGTACACACACACACACACACACACTATTGTACAATAGCGAATTGTTTAGCGGCAGAAGAGTGGTGGTTATTAAAGCGGAGTTCATAGGGCGAACGCTGTGTGTTATAGGTGTAAAAAGAAGAAATTTTTTGAAATAAAAAAAGCCCCTCCCGAAACCGGGAAGGGCAACCAACCATCAAAGAGAAAATTGCGATAAACTGTTTGTATGGTGCGGTGTTTTATTGCTTAACCACAAACGTATCTGCAATCTTATCGTGCAGGCCTTGTTTGCGGTCGTCAAAAATTATCATGATGTAGCCAATACCCATAATAATGGCAGAAAGAATTTTTGAAAGATTGCGCAGCAGGGCTTTCGAAAAATCCAACGGCTGATTGTTTTTGTTCACCACTTTTATGCCCATCACAATCTTACCCACCGTAGCCTGATACTTGCTCGACTCCATGAGCGCGTAATAGATAATGATGAATATTTCTTTGTAGAAATTATGGCTCATAAAACTGAAGTTCCAGTTATGCCAGTGAAAAGGGAAATTGAAATCGCTAAAGCTAAGAGGCCAACCGAACAACGGCCAGGCCAAAGCAGATAGAATGGCACCCACCAGCATGTGGTCGATAATAAAAGCCACCAGCCTGCGGAAGCCCGATGAATAATTGTTGTTTACTGATATTACTTGCATGATGTTATTGGTTTACTTGGTTTCTGTTTTTTCAATTATTTTTTCTTCCAGCTTCTTGCCCTTTACTTCCAGTTCTTCCGCCTTCTCTTTTAGTATCTGGATTTTCTTCTTCAGCTTTTTGCCGTTTATTTCAACTTCCGATATTTCTTCGGTTATCACATCATCATCCTTATCGGCATTAAAATGGTTTTCACCGGCAATGCATTTTACCTTTCCGTTCTCTACCGTCCAGGTAGTATTGGCAAAATAGGTGTCGTTATAACTCTCGTTGCCTTTTACCACAGCCGTCCAAAAATCTATGTTATCGGCAAAACTTATCTTCTTGCCTTCCGGTATGGCAATGCGAATTTTAATGTTCTGCGCGCGCCACTTTCCGTTCTTGTTAATGTATAACCACGGGCTCAGGTTCAACAGCGTATCGGTTTGGCTAAAAGTATAATTACCGGCATCGGCATTTTTACCGGCATCCGGTTGCGTTCTGCCGCGTGCGGTAACTATTTGTTGTATGTAAAACGAATCGTTTTCCGAAGCCATAATTTCCAGCGCAGGTTTTGCCACCGGTATGCGCTCCATATCTTTCAGGTTCACTCCGTTTACAAACACACCGTCATTATCTATGTTAAAACTCTCTATTTCTTCTGCGTCATCCTTGCTTATTTTCTTACCGGTCGAGTCCGTAAGTTGAACCAGTAAAGCTCCGTTGGTAGGCTGCATCAGTATCACCTGCTTGTTGTTGGTTTTGCTCTCCTTAAAATTTATAGCCGTTTTGTAAGCCGATAAAGAAAGCAGCCAGATGCCTACAATCCATGCACCGAGCAATAACCACTTCATCCATTTAATACGCGTGCGGTCTCCAAGAAAAACTCTAAACCCGCCATAAAGAATCACAATCAGCGGTGCGCCTAAAAACAACAGGTAACCAAAGCTGAAATAAGTAAGCACGTGCGGTGCATCTACCAATAATTTTGTAGCCTCATTAAACTGCGAAGTGCCCAGGAAATAAAATACCACAAAGCCGATAAACACGCCTACTAAAGAAGCTATAGCAACCAGCATTGCTATCAACAAAACGAATTTGAAAAACGTTTTAAAGAGTGCCACTATAATGCCGCCCAGTTTTTCGAAAAAGGTATCCTCGCGTATAAACTTATGTGCCGACTCACCGGTGCGGGTCATTGCATCTTTAATTTCTTTTTCAATCGTGTTAATGTTAATCGGCTCGCCTTTCATTTCTAATTTTTCGGCAGAGCTCACCGCCTTAGGCACAATAATCATCAGCAATAGATAAAGAAGAATAACCGAACCCGATGTAAGCGGAATTAAAACAATAGCCGCCACACGCATCCAAACGGGGTCGCTAATACCGAAGTAGTGACAAAGCCCCGCAATTACACCCGCCACCTTAGCATCATCCGCATCGCGATACAATCTTTTCTTTACCGGTGCGGTAAATACTGTATTGGTATTCGGCTGTTCGCTGCTGCCAACTGTTGTTGGCTCAGTTTCTTCACCGGCAATATCTTCCGGCTTACCCATAGCATCCATCACCGCTTGAACTTCGGCAACGCTTACTACTTCTTTGCGGTCAGCTAATTTCTGGTTCAGCATTTCGCCAATGCGGGCTTCTATATCGTGCAGAATTTCTTCGCGCTCTGCTTCGTTGCTGAACTTTCGCTTCAAAGCTTCCAGATAGTTGTGGAGTAATTCAAAAGCATTCTCATCTATAATGAATGCCATGCCCCCCAGGTTTATGTTTAATGTCTTTCTCATCTTAGTTGGTTTTGTTGGTTTGTTGAATTATTTGGTTCACCGAAGTGGTAAGTTCTGTCCAGCTGTTAAGCAGTTCCGTCAGCGATTTTTTCCCTTCCTCGCTCAGCGTAAAATATTTGCGCGGAGGTCCGGAGGTAGATTCCTCCCAACGGTAAGTAAGCAGCCCGTCATTCTTCAGTCGGGTAAGTAAAGGATACAAGGTTCCTTCCACCACTAAGAGTTTGGCAGTTTTCATCCGCTCAATTATTTCTGTCGGATAATGTTCTCCATCCGAAAGGATAGAGAGAATGCAAAACTCCAGCACTCCCTTGCGCATTTGCGCTTTTGTGTTTTCTATATTCATTTTATCAATTTTATTTTTTGTGGAATTGTTTTAGGCTACTCTGAACTTTACTACCAGCACAAACTTTTCGGTAGGAATTGTATTTTGAATTTTCATTCCTTTTAAAGTATTGGCTACATAATTTTTTAATTCCGCGTTGGTGGAAGTAATTTCGAACACATTCACGCTTCCATTTTCATCTACCGATATCAAAGCCTTCACATCGTTGGCTTCTGTGTTCGCAGTTACAAATTCAGGACAAACTATGTTGCGGATAATTTCTCTGCGAACATTTTCTTTAGCTGCTTTTTCAATGTTTCCCGGAACAGCGGCTATAATTCCGAAAGTGCTCATCAGAATAAAGTATCCGATGATAAAGGCGGTGGTTTTGATTGATTTTTTCATTATAATTTATTTTATGTGGTTTACTAAGCTACTTGACGATGCAATGATATGTTTATTAAATGGTATTATGCAACACACAGTAGTATATTTTTTATAAATATTTTGTAACCGGTTGATTTTAAGGGTTAAAAATTTTAATCTTTTTTAATCGTAGCATAAATTATTCTATAAAAAACTGCTTTTGTTTAAAACTAAGCATGGTTTTTTGGCGTTCTAACCACATTTTTGAGCCAACTAAAACAGGATATATGAAGAAAGGACTTCTACTCTCAATGCTAATTATGCTAATGTGCGCAACTATGGCGCAAGATTCAACTACGGTAAAGAAAAAAATTAAGCCCGTTTTCGGTGGCGATGGCGTTTACCTGCGCGACAGCACTTGGAAAATTGGCGGTTATGCCGGTGTGTTGCTCAATCAAACTGCGCTTTACCAATGGGGACCGGGCGGTTTCAATAGTTTCTCATTCACCTTAGGAGGAAATTTTTACGCTAACTATAAGAAAGGGAAGATAATTTCTGACAATAGCTTAGATGCTAAGTGGGGAATGATAGCCGTTGGTCTAATTCGTAACAAAGCCTTGGCGCAAACCAATCTGCAAAAAAATGTGGATGTGTTAGCAATTAAATCAATGGTGGGTTATGAGGTTAGCAAGTCGCTTTATGTAGCAGCTAAGTTGGGCTTCGAAAGTCAGTTTACACCAACCTACGATTACTCGCAAACCGATACCGTTAATGGCGAATTCAGAAGATTTGCAGTTTCAAAATTTGCAGCACCGGCTGTGCTTACTATTGGTCCGGGGTTGACTTATAAGCCGAAAGACTATTTCACTATGTTCTTTTCACCGGTAGAAGGTAAAATGACATTTGTTAGCCAAGATGCGCCCGGCAAAAACATGGATACCTTACCCGATGGAAGATATAGCGATGCTTACTATAGCACTATCGATGAAACGCGTTTTGGTTTAAAGCGTGGCGGCTATTTTATGGGGGAACTGGGTTGGGAATTGGATTTACTTTTCCAAAAAGATATTGTGAAAAATGTAAACTGGAAAAGCCACCTGAATGTGTTTGGCGCGTATATGAATGCCAGCTACAATACCATTATGCCTAAATACTATACCGACCAGGATTCGTTAGGCGCGATAACCATAAGCGAAAACACTAAACATATACCGGTAATAAAATGGGACAACGATATTGTGTTTAAAGTAAACAAGTGGTTGAACGCAACATTGTCGGTTAAGCTTGCTTACCAATACAACGCTTTAGTGCCAATTGATACGCGCAAAAATTCGGATGGCAGCAAAGGCGCAGATGGCGCACCGGATATTGATAAATTCAAAAACTCCATCAGAGCGTTTAATAAAATTCAGATTTTCGAACAGTTTGGTATTGGCTTAACTGCGAAGTTTTAAAAAACACTATCACAATATTTGAGAAGGGGCAGAGCAAGCCCCTTCTTTATTTCTATCATTACCACGAAGGTTTTCGCTTAACAAAATTTCAAATTTAACAATTAGGTAGGCGGATATATTTGTCGCCCATTAAAACAAAAGCTATGGAAGTAATATCAGGAAACACCACGGTTGACATTGCTGCACTGAACGAAAAAATAAATCGCGAAAGTGCCTTTGTAGATATTCTGAATCTGGAACTCGGCAAAACTATTGTTGGTCAAAAATATATGGTAGAGCGCTTGTTGCTTGCCATGCTTGCCAACGGACATATTTTGTTAGAAGGTGTTCCGGGTTTGGCAAAAACATTGGCTATAAAATCTCTTGCACAAGCCATTCATGCAAAATTCTCACGTATTCAATTTACGCCTGATTTGCTTCCTGCCGACTTAGTAGGAACTATGATTTACAACCAAAAAGACAATGAGTTTGTGGTGAAGAAAGGACCGGTGTTCGCAAACTTTGTTTTAGCAGATGAAATAAACCGAGCTCCGGCAAAAGTGCAATCAGCTTTGTTAGAAGCTATGCAGGAGAGACAAGTTACTATTGGAGACAACACGTATAAAATTGAAGACCCCTTTTTAGTGCTCGCTACCATGAACCCGATTGAGCAAGAAGGAACTTATCCGCTACCGGAAGCGCAGATTGACCGGTTCATGCTGAAAGCGGTTATCACTTATCCAAAGAAAGAGGAGGAGCAACTCATCATTCGCCAGAACATGCAGATGAGTGATAAACAAATCAATCCCGTGGTGAAAGCAGAAGAAATTGTTGCTGCACGCAAAACTGTTCGTGAAGTTTACATGGATGAAAAAATTGAGCGCTACATTCTCGACATTGTATTCGCTACGCGCAAACCGGAAGATTATAAACTGACTAAACTGAAATCGCTTATCAGTTATGGAGGTTCTCCGAGAGCTAGTATCAATCTGGCAATTGCCGCAAAAGCTTATGCCTTTATCAAGCGCAGAGGTTATGTAATACCGGAAGATGTGCGGGCTATTTGTTATGATGTAATGCGCCACCGTGTTGGCTTAACTTATGAAGCTGAAGCGGAGAATATTACCAGTGAAGAAGTAATTTCAGAAATCTTGAATGCAGTAGAAGTTCCATAACCCCTAAATCCCCTAAAAGGGACTTTAATACAGAATTCGTTTTGTATCTAATCTGTGAATCTGTGGCAAAAGAAATTTCAAATACTACTGAGGAGAAAAGAAAGAAACTCAGACGCATAGAGATAAAAACCCGGAAACTCTCTAATCAGATTTTCTCGGGCAGTTATCATTCTGCGTTTAAGGGACGAGGCATTTCTTTTAGTGAAGTGCGCGAGTATCAGTATGGCGATGACATTCGCGCGATTGACTGGAATGTAACTGCGCGCAATCGCAAACCTTTCATCAAAGTTTTTGAAGAAGAAAGAGAGTTGACGGTGATGTTGCTGATTGATGTAAGTCAGTCATCATTTTTCGGAACACAGAACGAATTTAAGAATCACATCATTGCCGAGATAAGCGGAGTGATTGCATTTTCTGCCATCACCAACAACGATAAAGTAGGAGTTCTTTTTTTCAGCGACACGATTGAAAAATTTATTCCTCCTAAAAAAGGCAAAAGCCACATTCTGAGAATCATTTCAGAGATATATGATTTTAATCCGAAACAAACCGGAACGAATATTACTGAAGCATTGAAGTATTTCAACAATGTGGTGAAGAAAAAATCAATCGCGTTTTTGATTTCAGATTTTCTGACAGATAATGCTGCAGATAAAAACGATTTCAAAAAGTCATTGAAAATACTTGGTAAGAAGCACGATTTAATTGGCTTACACATATATGATGAGCGCGAAGCCAACATGCCCAATATAGGTTTAGCAAAAGTAGTTGACAGCGAAAGCGGAAAAGAGTTTTGGATTGATACGAGCGATAAGTCGCTTCGCGAAAAGTATGCGAAGAACTTTCACGAAAACGTACGCAGTACAAAAGATTTATTCGGCAAAAGCGGAGCGCAGTTAGAATCAATTAAAACAGAAGATAACTATGTGATTTCGCTGATGAATATGTTTAAGAAAAGAGAAAGCAAAAGATGAAACGGCTGACGATTGACAATAGACGATTGACCATCGTAAAAACACATTTGCGTATAGTCGCGTTTGCATTGCTATGGTCAATGGTCAGTTGTCAGTGGTCGAATGCTCAATCTGTTTCTGCCACTCTTCGTGCCGACTCTACTCAAATTTTAATTGGCGACTATCTCAACGTTCACTTAACGGTAAAGACTTCAAACAATATTGCTGTTGCTTTTCCAACCGGTAACGATACACTTGGAAATTTGGAAGTTGTTTCTGCTTCTAAAGTTGATTCAACTATAGATGGCAGTAACAAAATTTTCTCGCAACTCTATACCATTTCAGCGTACGATTCAGGTGACTATCATGCCGGTCCGATAAAAATTTATTTTAAAAACAGTGCTGGCGAATTGGATAGTATTTTGTCAAACGATATTCCAATAAGGGTAAATACGCTTGATGTTGACACAACAAAACCATTCAAAGCAATTAAAGCCCCGCTTAATGTTTCGTATTCGTGGCAGGAATTTATTTATTACATCGTTGCCGGTATTGTGTTGTTGTTGATTCTTGTTATAGCAATTCTTCTTTGGAGAAGTTCAAAAAAACCGCAACCGATAATAGTGGAGCGACCAAAACCAAAAACTCCTGCACATATTTGGGCACGAACAGAATTGAAAAAATTAGAAGAGGAGAAAATTTGGCAAAGCCATGATGTAAAGCTCTATTACAGTCGCCTCACCGATATTCTCCGTTTGTATGTTGAGTATCGTTACGGTTGGTATGCTATGGAATCAACTACCGAGGAAATTCAAACCGAAATTGAAAACTACAACCTGAAAGAAAAAGCAAAAGAGAATCTGCTTGCAATTTTGCGCTCGGCTGACTTGGTAAAATTTGCGAAGATGATTCCGTTGCCAGATGCCAACATGAAAGCGATGGAGAACGCAAAAAAGTTCATAGATTTTACTGAACCAAGCGAAAATAAAACTGTAGAGAAGTAATGCTCAGCAGCCTGTCAAATATCACTTTTGCTAACAGATGGGTTTTATACCTCATCCCAGCAGTAGTTGTGCTGGGTGGTTTGTGGTGGCTCTTTTTATCGAAGCGCGCGTTCCCTTCAATTAAACTTTCTACCACAAGTGCTTTTGCCGGAAATGGAACTCCATTCCGGGCGATGATGAAAAACTTTCTTCCGGTGTTTCGCATAGCCGCTATAAGTTTTTTGGTTATTGCTTTAGCGCGTCCTCAAATTTTACACGATGAAGAAAAAGTGACGAATGAAGGAATTGACATTGTGCTGTCGGTAGACGTTTCCACTTCTATGCTTGCCAAAGATTTTTCGCCTAACCGGTTAGAGGCAGCAAAGAAAGAAGCGATGAATTTTATTGATGGTCGTCCGCACGATAGAATTGGACTGGTAGTTTTTTCGGGAGAAAGTTTTACGCAATGCCCGCTTACTGTTGACCATGAAATTTTAAAAACTCAACTCAAACAAATTAAAAATGGGTTGATGGAAGATGGCACTGCTATAGGAATGGGGCTTGCCACTGCGGTTCAGCGGCTGAAAGAATCCGAGTCCAAAAGCAAAGTGATAATTCTGATGACAGACGGTGTAAACAACAAAGGTTTGATTGACCCGAGCACTGCTTCTGATATTGCCATACAATATAAAGCCCGCGTTTATACGGTCGGCATTGGCACTAACGGCAAAGCAATGACACCGGTGGCAATGACACCGGGCGGAGAATTAATTTTTGATTATGCCGATGTGCAGATTGATGAGCCGCTGTTACGCGACATTGCAAAAAAGACCGGAGGAAAATATTTCCGTGCTACCGATAACAAAAAACTGAAAGACATCTATTCGCAAATTGACCAACTGGAAAAAACAAAAATTCTGGTGAGTGCGTTTGAGCGGAAAACAGAAAATTTTTTCCCGTTTGCACTCATAGCAATTGTGTTGTTGCTGTTTGAATTTTTAATGCGCTATTTAATTGTAAAAAGTATTCCGTGAAACGCAGCGATTACATAAAATATCTCTGGTTGCTGATTTTGGCAATTCCTATCGCAACGGTACTTATACTGCTGCGCGAAGAAGCGTTCCGTTTTGAGTTCAAAGAATACTTATGGCTGCTCGGTGCTATTGCACCCATGCTCATTTTGTTTTTACTATTTCAATACTGGAGAAAGAAAAACCTTGACCGGTTCGCCAACTCCTATTTGCTGGCACAGCTTACACCCGATATTTCGTTCAACAAACATTTAATCAAATTCATTTTGCTTTCGCTGGCATTCGAATTTATGGTGATTGGTTTTGCCAATCCGCAAGTGGGAACGCGGCAGGAAAAAATAATGCGCAAAGGAATTGATGTCATCATAGCACTTGATGTTTCTAACTCTATGCTAGGCGAAGATGTAAAGCCCAACCGGCTGATGCGTGCGAAAAATTTCATCAGCAATTTTATAGACACGCTGAAGAACGACCGTGTAGGTATGATTGCATTTGCCGGTAAAGCTTCGCTGCAAATGCCTATTACCACCGACTACGGTGCAGCGCGCATGTATCTGAAAACTATCAGTACCGATTTAATTACTTATCAGGGAACTGATATTGCCGAAGCGATACAAATGGCGCAGGAATCTTTTCCTAAAGAAGGAACGCCTAAAAGCAAAGCACTGATTATTATAACCGATGGCGAAGACAACGAAGGCGGTACCGATGAGGCATTGCAAAAAATAACCAAGCAAGGTGTGAAGGTTTTTACGCTTGGCGTGGGTACGGATAATGGCGGTCCCATACCGGAAGGCAGCAATTTTAAGCGCGACAATGACGGTAACATAGTGCTTTCAAAAATCAATCAAAAGATGTTAAGGGAGATTGCAGTAAAAGGCAACGGAAAGTATTTTCAACTCGGCAGCGGGAAAGATGAAATTGAAGCCATCTTTAAAGAGTTAGGCGGCATCAGTAAAAAGGAAATGAATGAAATGGTGTTTACCGCTTTCGATAGCAAGTTTCAGTATTGTCTGGCAATTGCGGCTATGTTGCTTTTATTGGAATGGTGGATTACCGAACGCAAATTGAAATTCAGTTTTTAGTTATGAGAATGAAATCTGTTTATCGCTTATCGCTTTCTGTTTATGCAGCAACAATTGTATTGTCATTTCTGTTTTCATTCAATGCGTTTTCACAAATTCCGTTTTCTGCTCAGCCTAAAAAGAACGATATACGAGACGGCAATAAAGCATACGCAAAGGCAAATTATGCCGATGCCGAAATCAGTTACCGGAAGGCTCTGGACAAAGATGCAGATATGACGGAAGCACATTTCAATTTAGGCGATGTGTTTTATCAGCAGAAGAAATATGAAGAATCGCTGGAGAAATTTCGTGTGGTGGCTTATGGCAGTGCAGATAAAAACACAAAGGCAAAAGCCTATCATAACATCGGAAATATTTATCTTCAACAGGGCAAATGGACAGAAGCTCAAAAGGCATTTAAAGATGCGCTGAAAAATAATCCGCGCGACATGGATACGAAATACAATCTAGCTTATGCCAATGTGCGCGCTGAAAAACCGCAAAAAGAAAATTCACTCGAGTTGCAGGGAAAACTTTTGGCTGCTTCAAACAAACTAAAAGACCTTGCGAAACGGCAACAGGATTTAGCTCGTAAAGCGAAAGCCAATAAAAATGGCAACAACAAAAAGCTTCAGGAAGAAATAAAAAAAGAGCAAAACAAACTTAGAGAAGAACTAAAGCGCGCGCAAAAAGAACTGGCAGATTTGAAAAAACAAACCGGCAAAAAAATTTCGCTGGCAGAAAAGAAATTAGAGCGTGCATTAAAGCAACAGGAAGAAGCGCAGAAAAATGCTGAGCAAAACCAAAACGATTTAGCGGCTGAGAATCAGGAAAGGGCGGCTGAAAATATGAGCGAGGCCTCGCAGGAGCTCAACGATTTAAAAAAGGAATTGGAAGAAGATTTGCGCAATGCGTTACTGGAATACTTCAATCAAAAAATGAAAGAGGCGGCTGAGAAAATGGACAGCATTGCCAACAAACAGGAAGAAATAGCGAAGAAAACCGAAGCGCAAAAAGACAGCGCTAATCAACAGGCGCAACAACAGATTCAGCAAAAGCAGCAAGAAGTAAAAAAAGATATTAACGAGGCACAGAAGCAGGTGGAGGATTTAAAACAGCAGGCGGAGAAGAAAGAAGACCAGCAAAAATTGGAACAAATTCAAAAGCAAATAGAACAGGCGGAGAAAAAGCAGGAGCAGGCGCAACAAAGCAGCGAACAACAGGAAAATAAACAAGCTGCCGAACAACAAAAGCAGGCAGCGCAAGAAATGAAAGATGCTTCTGAACAAATGCAGCAGATGCAACAGCAGGCAGAGCAGCAACAGAAAAAGGAAGAAGAGCAGCAAGGCAAACAACAAATGAATGAAGCCATTGAAAAAATGCAGGAGATGGCGAAAGAGCAGGAACAGTTAGCTGAAAAAGCTGAACAGAATAAACAAGCAGCCGACCCGCAAAAGCAGGAAAAGCTAAAAGAGCAACAGGAAGAACTGAACGAAAAATTAGAGCAGGCTAAAGAAGAGTTGCAGAAGATGAACGAAACGCAGGGCAAGGAAGGCGATGAAGCGAAAAAGAATTTAGAAGAAGCACAGCAGGAACAACAACAGGCACAGCAGGATTTACAACAACAGAAAAACGATTCTGCGCAACAACATCAGCAGGAAGCGGCAGAAAAAATGCGCGAAGTGGTGAGGCAATTGATAGCAATTAAGCAAATGATGGATGGAGAGAAAGACAAAAAAGAACAACAGGTCAATTTGCAATTGAGCAACGAAAAGTCGAAAGACGGAAAACCAATGCAGTTGAAACTGACTAAAGAGGAAGCGCAAAAACTTTTACAGGCACTGCAAAACGAAGAGCAAAAGACTAATAAGAAAATGCAGCGGCAGCAACAGAAAAGCAACGGAAGTAAAAAGGAGAAAGATTGGTAAGCAAAAGGTATTTGTGAAAAATAATTAAGCATCTTTCGCATTAGGAACAGAACAATGAAATTTGCGGTATAATTTTATTATGGAAATCAGAAATCAGAAATCAGAAATTAGAAGTGTAAATAAGTGCAAGCTTATTGTTGCATTTATATTTCTGTTGTCCGTTGTAGGTTGTCTATCGTCTTTTTCTCAGGCGCGGTTCTCTGCTTCTGCCCCTAAATCTGTTCCGCAGAACTCGAATTTTCAGTTGAGTTATACATTGGAGAATGGCAACGGAAGTAATTTAAAGCCGCCTGCCATTACAGATTTTCAGGTGCTTGGTGGGCCGAATACTTCTACCAGTATGCAATGGGTAAATGGTAACGTAACGCAGAGCATTACTTACAATTATATTCTTCGTCCAAAAAATCAGGGCACATTTAAAATTGGCAAAGGAAGTATACAAGTTGCCGGTGTTACTATGGAGAGCAACGAAGTTACGGTTCAGGTAACTGCACCGGTGGCTGCGCAGCAACAACAACGTCATCGAAATCCGTACGACCCTTTTGATGACCCGTTTTTTAATGGCGGTGAAGAAGAGCAACCGCAAACAAGTAATGCCGATTTAGAAAAGCAATTGAAGGATGATGTGTTTGTAAAACTATCGGTGAATAAAAATTCTGTTTACAAAGGCGAAATGCTTACTGCTTCTTACAAACTTTATTTCCGTCAAAATCTTTCAGGCTTTAATGTGAGTAAGGCACCTGCCTTTGATGGTTACTGGAGCCAGGAAGTTGAACTCGACCCTAAGCGCAGACCTTCTGTAGAAACCATAAATGGAAAACAATACAACACCATTGAAATTTTAAAATACAATTTGTATCCGCAGCGTGCCGGTGCTTTACCGGTGGCAAGTTGCGAGGTAAGTACGGTAGTGCAGGTACAGGTTCGTTCTAATTCAAGAAATTTCTTTGGCAGTTTTTTCGGTCAGGTGCAGCAAGTGCCTATGGCTTTAAAAACAAATGCGGCAACTGTGAACGTGAAAGAATTGCCGGAAGCCGGTAAGCCCGCAGACTTTGCCGGTGCAGTGGGCAACTACAAATTCGAAACATCCCTTTCTAATAAAGAAGCCAAGACCGATGAGCCGATAACTTACACTTTGAAAATATCCGGCACCGGTAACTTGAAATTTGTTGATGCGCCCTCGCCTCAATTTCCGGCAGAGTTTGAAGTGTATGACCCTAAGACAAAAGAAAACATCAACAACAGCACGGCAGGCATGAGCGGCATGCGACAGTATGATTATCTCCTCATTCCTCGCCAGCCCGGTGAGTATAAAATTGAATCGAAAACATTTTCGTGGTTTGAACCTTCGAGCGCAAAATATTTTACGGTGAAGTCACCGGAATATGCGGTGAAGATAACCGGTGAGCCTTCGAAGAATGTAAATACTAACACACCGGCAGAAATTAATAAAGAAGAGGTGGCTTTGGTTGGTCAGGATATTCGTTACATCAAAACCAATACACCGGAGTTCAAAAAAGGAAATTCATTTTTTGCCTCGGCTGGTTTTGCGGCTATGTATTCGGCTCCGTTTTTATTGTTTGTAACGTTAGTGATGGCGAAGAGAAGAAACGAAAATCTTGCGGCTGATGTAATTGGAGCCAAGAGAAGAAGGGCATTAAAGCTGGCGAAGAAAAGATTGAGCGTTGCCGAAAAACATTTGACAACCGGTGATAAGAAAAACTTCTACGATGAAGTATCTCGCGCCACCTGGGGTTATCTGGGAGACAAACTGAACATTGACATGGCAATGCTTTCGAAAGAGAATGTAGAAGAAAAATTATTGGTGAAAAATGCAAAGGCTGAAACCATTTCTAAACTCAAAGGATTATTAAACACCTGTGAGCTTGCTCTGTATTCACCGGTAGGCGAGGGAAGCGAAATGAAAACGAATTATGATGTAGCTATGAATTTGATGGCAGACTTGGAAGATGAAGTGAAATAGAGTTTAGACGATAGACACAAGATATTAGACATGAGACGGGAAGTTCAAAGTTCAAAAATCAAAGTTCAAAGTTCAAAGATTGCGTTTGCATTTTTTTGGTCTTTGATATTTGGTCTTTGTTCTTCTTTATCCGCGCAAACTCCATCGCAACTTTACACTTCAGCAAACTCGTTTTACAAAAGCAATCAGTTTGAGCAGGCTGCTTCGGCTTATGAAAAAGTTTTGATGCAGGGCTATCGCAATCCGGAGGTTTATTACAACCTAGGCAACAGTTATTTTAAACTGCATAACATCGGTAAGGCCATTTTAAATTTTGAACGTGCGCATAAACTATCACCGGAAGATGAAGACATTGCGCACAACCTGAAATTGGCTCAGCTTAAAACGTTTGACAACCTCACTCCCGTTCCGCAGTTGGGCATTATTACTTCGTGGAATAATTTTTTGTCCTCTCAGTCATCTAAGGGCTGGGGGATTTTTGCGCTTGGCTTTGTTTGGACGGCTCTGATTGTGTTTGCCGTTTATCTTTTTGTTGCTCGTAAGGGGTTTGTTTTATTTCTCGGCTCTTTGTTTCTGCTTCTTTCTATTGCTTCAATTGCCCTTGCTTTTAAGCAAAGCTATGCCGAAGAAAATTCGGATACGGCAATTTTGATGGCTGAAAATGTAAGCTTAAAAAGCGCACCGGATGCTAATGGCACCGACCTCTTCACCATTCACGAAGGACTTAAGTTGGAGCTTTGCGACCAAGTAGGGAACTGGACAAAAATCCGTTTAGCCGATGGCAAAGTAGGATGGATTGAAAAAAATCTTTTCGAGAAGATTTAATACCACCCCAAACCCCCTGAAGGGGGCTTAACAACCAATTACAAAATACAAGCGTGCAAAACTTTTCTGCCGAATAATTCCGGCTTCGGGTTTCAACGCTTATTTTACGTTAATATTTCCTCACCCTAAAACTTATAACTATGGGAATGATTAAAGAATTTAAAGAATTTGCCATGAAGGGCAATGTTGTTGATTTAGCTATTGGTGTTATCATTGGCGGAGCGTTTGGCAAGATTGTAAGCTCGCTTATTGATGATGTAATTACACCGCTGATGCTTAAGCCTGCTTTAGAAGCTGCGCACCTTACAAAATTGGAAGAGTTGACCATTTTTGGAACGGTGAAGTATGGTAATTTTCTTTCGGCAACTATCAACTTTGTAATTGTAGCCTTTGTTTTGTTTTTGATTATTAAAGGCATGAATGCAGCTAAGAAAAAGGAAGCGGAAGTTCCTTCCACTCCACCGGCAGTATCTTCTACCGATTTGTTGTTGATGGAAATAAGAGATTCGTTGAAGAAGTAATGCCACCCCCAACCCCCTAAAGGGGGCATAACAGCCAACCACAAAAACAAAGAACCCCGCTCTCGCGGGGTTTTTTGTTTTCACGAGCGGACGCTTACGCCAGTGGAACCGAAAACTGTCCGTAGAGAAGGACAGTTTTGCCAGCAAAGACATACAAATGACTTGCGGACAGCTCAAAATGAAATTCTAACGATGCAAATTGAAATTCTACCGCCCACAAATGAATTTCTACCAGAGTTTAAATTAAGAAGTTCGGAACCGGCTGTTTGCGCGAGGGATAGATCGGAAAGTCCGCAGCCCGCTTTGGGGTGAGGACTTGAAGCGATAGCCCGACCCGAGGCTTTGCGAGAGACGCGCCCCAATTATTACAGCTTAAAAAGTCCCCACCCGCAAAAACACCACACCACCAACTCCGCTTAATTGCGAATCTTTAATGAGGATGGCGCCTGCGGTGAGGCGGTAGTTGAGCCCGATGCCGAGGCGCACGTTTTTGTGGGCGTTGTAAACTCCGTAAACAGCCGGAACGATAACCCCGAAATGCCGGTAGTAATTGCCGCCACTGTAGCCGTATTTTAAAAATCCCCAGCCGGCATACAGCTCGGGCTGAAAAGAGAATTTTTTGTTGTGGAACAGAATGTAACTAAAGGCCAGGCCAGCCGAATGGTGGGTAAGGTTGATGGTATCGGTGCGGTTGGGCTCTACGAGTGGACGGACGTTGACGGGTGTGGTGAGCACATAATATTTGGCACTTACCACATACTTGTGGTTGACGACCCAGTTTAAATTAAAGCCGAGGTTCATGGCGGCTTTGGTTTTTAAAATTTGTGTGGGGATGGCTTCGAAGCCGACATTGAATTTACTGTCGAATTTTTTGGCGGCAAAGAAGGGCGCGTTGGTAGTGGTATCTTCTTTAATTACCTGTGCGCTGGCAAGGTAAGTTGCCGTAAGCAGCAGTAAGAGACAGAAGTATTTGGCGCAGGTGTTCACGCCACGATAATAAAGAATGTTTGGTGCAGATGGCGTAAATTTTAAAGGACGAATAAACCACCGGGAGGCGTTTATGTGTGGAAATAGAGTCACTCGCATTTTGCAAATAATTATTTTCACGCCCGATGTATGCCATTATTGATGTAGAAACCACAGGCGGAAGCCCTTCTGTAGACCGCGTGATAGAAATTGCGGTGTTTGTGTTTGATGGCGAAAAAATTACGGATTCCTTTTCTACGCTTATTAATCCTAAGCGCCCGATTGACCCCTACGTGACCAAGCTCACGGGCATCAGCAACGAGATGGTGGTTAATGCTCCGCTGTTTGATGATGTGCATGAAAGAATTCTGGAGCTAACGCACGAAAATATTTTTGTAGCGCATAATGTGAAGTTTGATTTCGGAATGATTCGTCAGGAGTTTAAACGTTTGGGAATTGATTATAACCGGAAGCAGTTAGATACGGTGAACCTGGCGCGTAAAGCTATTCCGGGGTTTAATTCATACAGCTTAGGAAACATTTGTGACAGCTTAGGAATTGAAATTACTGACCGTCACCGCGCCACCGGTGATGCGGAGGCAACGGTAAAGCTGTTGAAACTGATTTTAGATAAACAGGTTTCGCAGAAGTATATAGAGATAGAATTGAACCACGGCATTGATGCTGATTTGCTGCCGCCTTATTTAAGCAAAGCCGAAATTGAAAAGCTGCCCGAAGATGCCGGTGTGTTTTATTACAAAGATGAGGTAGGAAAAATTCTTTACCTGGATGGCTCAAAGAACATTCGCAAAAAAGTAATCACCGATTTTTCGAAACCGGCAGACTCGCCCGAAAAGACGAGAATGTTTGAATTGATGCGCAATATTGATTATGAGTTGACCGGTAATGAGCTGACAGCAAAATTGCTTTCGTACCGCGAACTGAAAACGCATTTACCGGAGTTCAACAAGAAGCCGCGAATACAGGCACACACGCACGGAATTTTTATTGATAAGGATGAACAGGGATTTCTTCAACTAAAAATTCATCCGCTCGACTGGGCTGAAGGAGAATTGATTTTAAAATTTCCCTCGAAGGCCGTGGCGAATAAAATTCTGGGAAAGATTATTAAGGATAATAATCTGCACGGCTGGTTTGCCATCCGCTCTAAAATGAAAGAGACCGGACTGGAAGAAAAAAACCTGAAGAACTACAATACGCAAATTGAGAAAGCTATCCGCAAACATTTATACCGGAGCCCCAACTTTTTCATTATTGCCGAAGGCATTCACCCCGATGAGCATTCGGTGATTTGGATTGAGAACAATACTTACCGTGGCTTCGGATATTTTAATCCTGAACTGACTACAAATACTCCCGATAATCTGAAAGAAGTAATTAAGCACGATGAAGATGATTTGGAGGTGCAGAAAATTATCCGCGGTCATTTGCGGAAAATGAAGAACTCAAAGATTATTTCTTATTGAGGTTTGGTTTTATAAAACCTGCTTTTATCTTCGGCACATAATTTAAACAATGATTCGTATTACACATCACCATCATTCAATCATCGCACAGCGAGGTAATTGATGTTTTTGTGCAAGCAAAAAATAAATGAAAGCCCGCTGTAACCATCAGCGGGCTTTTTAATTAAATAATTATGGCAGAGAAAAAATTAAGAATAGCTATTCAAAAATCGGGCAGGTTGAACGAAGATTCGCTCAAGCTGATTAAAGATTGTGGCATTGCCATTGATAATGGTGAAGACCAATTGAAAGTAACCGCAAGAAATTTTCCGTTGGAACTTTTCTTTTTGCGCAACAGCGATATTCCGCAATACATAGAAGATGGCGTGGCAGACATTGCCATTATTGGCGAAAACCTGTTGATTGAGAAGCCGCATGAAGTAAAAGTGATTCAACGTTTGGGTTTTAGTAAATGCAAAGTTTCGTTGGCCATACCTAAAAACGAAAACTATAACGGGTTGAATTATTTTGATGGAAAGAAACTGGCTACTTCTTATCCGAATACACTTCAACAATTTTTGAAGAAGAATAATTTGAGTGCCGAGATTCATGAAATTTCAGGCTCGGTAGAAATTGCTCCGAACATTGGTTTAGCAGATGGCATTTGCGATATAGTAAGCACCGGTTCTACTCTTTTTAAAAATGGATTGAAAGAAGTGGAAGTTTTGTTTCAGTCGGAAGCTGTTTTAATAACCGGTAAAAATTTAAGTGCAGAGGCAAAGAACTTGTTCGATAAATTATTGTTTCGAATAAATGCGGTATTGTCAGCACGCAACAACAAATACATTTTGCTAAACGCCCCCAACAATAAATTGCAGGAGATAATTGCTTTGTTGCCGGGAATGAAAAGCCCAACCATACTTCCTTTGGCAGAAGAAGGTTGGAGTTCGTTGCATTCGGTTATTAGCGAAAACGAATTTTGGGATAAGATTGATGGATTAAAAAAATTGGGCGCGCAAGGAATTTTAGTGGTGCCGATTGAAAAAATGGTGATGTAAAAATCCCCTCTACATCTCCCCGAAAGTGAGACTTAATACAAATACAGAAATGCAAATTGTAAAATACCCAAAGCAAAAAGATTTAGAAAAATTGTTGAAGCGACCTTCGGCAGATAGCACGGCTATTGAAAAAATAGTGCAGCAAATTCTGAATGAGGTGAAGAAGAATGGAGATGTTGCATTAAGAAGTTATGCGCTGAAGTTTGATAAAGCAATAGTGAAAGAATTGCGTGTAACAGAAAGAGAGATAAAAGAAGCGCAAAGTTTAGTTGATAAGAAGTTAAAGCAGGCAATTGAAACGGCCTATCGTAACATCAAAAAATTTCATCAGGTACAAGAGCTGAAAGAGAAGAAAATTGAAACCACTAAAGGTGTTGTGTGCTGGCGAGAAAGCCGTGCTATTCAAAATATTGGCTTGTATATCCCAGGAGGTAGCGCACCTTTGTTTTCCACTGTTTTAATGTTAGCAGCTCCTGCAAGTATTGCCTGCTGTGGACGAATTATTCTGTGCACGCCACCCAATAAAGAAGGGGAAATTCATCCCGCTATTTTGTTTGCTGCGCATCTTTGCGGTGTTCATGAAATTTATAAAACAGGCGGAGCGCAAGCAATAGCTGCCATGGCTTACGGAACAAAGGCTATTACGAAAGTTGAAAAGATTTTTGGACCGGGAAACCAATATGTAACGGTTGCAAAGCAGTTAATACAAAAAGAAGGTGTGGCTATTGATATGCCCGCTGGGCCATCGGAAGTATTAGTAGTGGGCGATGAAAGTTGCGAGCCTTCTTTTGTGGCTGCCGATTTGCTTTCCCAAGCAGAGCATGGTGCCGATTCGCAGGTAATATTTGTTGCGTTAAAGGAAAACTTGATTGCAAAAGTGCAAGTAGAAGTTGCTCGTCAGTTAAAGGAATTGCCGCGTAAAGATATTGCTGCGCAAGCCCTTCAACATTCAAAAATAATTTTGGTTAAGAATAAATTAGAAGCGGTTGAAATTATAAATCAATACGCCCCGGAGCATTTAATATTAGCAGTAAAGGATGAAGACTATTTTTTAAAAAATGTGGTGAATGCAGGTTCGGTTTTCATTGGCAATTATACCCCCGAAAGTGCCGGAGATTATGCCAGCGGCACCAATCACACTTTGCCAACTAATGGTTACGCAAGGGTTTACGGGGGGGTATCGTTAGATTCTTTTGTAAAGAAAGTTACCTATCAAAAAATTTCACCAAAGGGAATTAAGAATATAGGAAGTGTGATTGAGGTAATGGCAGAAGCCGAAAATTTGTCAGCGCATAAAAACGCGGTGAGCATTCGTTTGAAAAAATTAAAGAACAAGTAATGTTTGATGTAGAAACTATTATTCGTCAGAATGTTCTGAACTTAAAGCCTTATTCATCTGCCCGCGATGAATTTAAAGGAGAGGCTTCTGTTTTTTTAGATGCTAACGAAAATAGTTTTGGTTCTCCGCTTACGGGAAACTATAACCGTTATCCTGACCCGCTACAGAAAAAACTTAAAGAAAAAATCAGCAGCATAAAGGGTGTTCCATCTCAAAATATTTTTTTGGGTAATGGCAGCGATGAAGCTATTGATGTGTTGTTCCGCATTTTCTGTGAACCGAAAACGGATAACATAATTATATGTCCGCCAACTTATGGTATGTATGAAGTGAGTGCAAACATCAATGATGTAGAAGTTCGGAGGATAAACCTGCTTCCTTCTTTTGAGTTAGATGTAGAACGAATTTTAGAAGGCTTCGACAAACATTCAAAATTGCTTTTCATCTGTTCCCCCAATAATCCGACAGCTAATTCTTTTGATGCCGATGATGTGGAATTACTGATTCAGAAATTTCCGGGCATTGTAGTTATTGACGAAGCATACATCAATTACTCCAAACAAAAATCTGCTATTCGCCTTCTTACCGAATATGAAAACGTGGTGGTGTTGCAAACCTTCTCCAAAGCATGGGGCTTGGCGGCTTTACGCTTAGGTATGGCTTTCGCACCACAAATTATTGTTGATTACATGAACAAGGTGAAGCCTCCATACAATATCAACCAGGCCACACAGCAACTTGCAATGACAGCACTTGATAATATTGACTGGGTGAATCAGCGTATTCTCGAGGCTATTGCTGAAAGGAAAAAGTTGGAAGATGCACTTCAGCAACACTCTTTAGTTGAAAAAATTTATGTTTCCGATGCAAATTTCATTTTAGTAAAAGTGAAAAATGCACAGGCTACCTATGACTATCTTGTATCGCTCGGTATTATTGTGCGCGATAGAAGTAAAGTAGCCTTATGCGAAGGATGTTTAAGAATAACGGTAGGAACAGAATCTGAAAACCGCGCCTTGCTAAATGCGCTTACTAAATTTACAGCATGAAAAAAGTTTTATTCATTGACCGTGATGGCACCCTAATTTTAGAAACCGATGATTTCAAAATTGAAAAATTTGAAAAGGTGGTTTTCTATCCGCAATTATTTTACTGGCTTGGTAAAATTGCCCGCGAGTTAGATTATGAATTAGTGATGGTCACTAATCAGGATGGTTTAGGAACTCCTGAACTTTTGGAAGAAGATTTTTGGCCGGTGCAAAATTTTATTGTCAAAACATTCCATGATGAGGGTATTCATTTTGTAGATGCGCACATTGATAAATCTTTTCCGCACGAAAACTTACCTACCCGAAAGCCGGGAACAGGTATGCTCACTAAATATTTCTCTGCTGACTTCGATTTGAAAAACTCATTTGTAATTGGCGATAGAATTACCGATGTGCAGTTGGCAAAAAATTTGGGTGCTAAATGTTTTTACTTAAACGATGGAAGAGGTCTTGGAGCTGCTGAAGTTAAAGACAATCAGGATGAACTGAAAAAATCTATCGCTCTTGAAACCCGCGAATGGGAACAGATTTATAATTACTTAAAAGGCGGACCGCGACAAGCGACTCATTCAAGAAACACGAAGGAGACGCAAATAATGGTTGAACTAAATCTTGATGGAACTGGGAAAGCAGAAATCTCTACCGGCCTCAATTTTTTAAACCACATGCTGGAACAAATTGCAAAGCACGGAAATATTGATTTAAAGATTTCTGCCAAAGGCGATTTGCAAATTGACGAACATCATACTATAGAAGACACCGCCATAACGCTCGGAGAAGCTTTTGCATTGGCCCTTGGAAATAAAAAAGGTCTTGAACGTTATGGATTTTGTTTGCCGATGGACGATGCTTTGGCACAAGTAGCCATTGATTTTGGCGGAAGAAATTGGATTGAATGGAAGGCGGAATTTAAGCGCGAGAAAGTGGGGGATGTTCCTACCGAAATGTTCTTTCATTTCTTTAAGTCGTTCAGCGATGCTGGCAAATGCAATTTGAACATTAAAGCAGAAGGTGAAAACGAACACCATAAAATTGAAGCCATTTTTAAGGCATTTGCCAAGGCAATTAAAATGGCGGTAAAGCGTGATTTGAATAACCTTCAACCTCCTTCTACTAAAGGAGTGCTTTAATGAAACTAGTTATTATCAATTACGGTGCAGGTAATACGCAATCGGTAAAGTTTGCTTTTCAGCGATTAGGCATTACTCCGGTTTTATCATACAGTAAAGAGGAAATTCTTTCTGCCGATAAAATTATTTTCCCTGGAGTTGGCCATGCAAAAGCGGCAATGGATGTGTTGAGAAAAAAGGGTTTAGATATTTTAATTCCCCAACTAAAGCAACCGGTGCTTGGTATTTGTTTGGGTATGCAATTAATGTGTAAGTTCAGTGAAGAAGGCAATGTAGATTGTCTGGGAATTTTCAATGAAAGTGTAAAGCTATTTGAACCAAAGCTGAAAGTGCCGCATATAGGCTGGAACAAAACAGATGGCAACGATGACTGGTATTATTTTGTTCACAGCTATTATGTGCCTCAAAATGAATTCACCACAATGACCTGCAACTACATCACCCAATTTTCTGCGGCTATTCAAAAAGAGAATTTTTCTGCAGTTCAATTTCATCCTGAAAAAAGTGGCCAGGCCGGAGAAGATTTTTTGAAAAACTTTATTGAAGCATAATGGAAATAATTCCTGCCATAGATATTATAGACGGAAAATGTGTGCGTCTTTCCCAGGGCGATTATGCGCAGAAAATTATTTACAATGAGAATCCATTGGAGGTTGCCAAACAATTTGAAGCAGCCGGTTTACAACGATTGCATTTGGTAGATTTAGACGGAGCAAAGGCAAGTCATATTGTTAATCATAAGACTTTGCAGACAATCAGTTCGCAAACAAAACTCAAAATAGATTTTGGCGGAGGAATTAAAACAGATGAAGATATAGAAATTGCTTTCGATTCAGGTGCACAGAAAATAACTGCCGGAAGTATTGCTGTAAAGTCACGCGACACGGTTTTGTGCTGGCTTGATAAATACGGAGCAGAAAAAATTATTCTAGGAGCCGATGTAAAAGATGAAATGATAGCGGTGAGTGGATGGCAAGAAAACAGCATCATCAATCTGTTCGGATTTTTGAAAGATTATGTGGCTCATGGAATTCAGTATGTCATCTGCACTGATATTGCAAAAGATGGAATGTTGCAAGGCTGTTCGATTTCTCTCTACAAAAAAATTCTGCAACAATTTCCAGCACTAAAATTAATTGCCAGTGGAGGAGTAAGTGATTTAAATGAATTGAATGTTTTGAGCGAAACCGGTTTACATGGAGCAATTATCGGTAAGGCGATTTATGAAGGAAGAATTTCATTAGCAGATTTATCAAAGTTCAATTGAGTGTTAGCCAAACGAGTTATTCCATGTTTAGATATTAAAAACGGCCGTACCGTTAAGGGCGTGAACTTTGAAAGTTTGCGGGATGCCGGTGACCCAGTGGAACTTGCAAAAATTTATAGTGGAGAAGGTGCTGATGAATTAGTGTTTCTAGATATCACAGCTACACACGAAAAAAGAAAAACACTTGTCGCATTAGTTGAACGGATAGCAGCCACCATCAACATTCCTTTTACCGTTGGCGGTGGAATTTCGACTGTAGAAGACGTCTATGCTTTACTTCAAAGCGGGGCAGATAAAATTTCTTTGAATTCGGCAGCGGTGCGAAATCCAGAATTGATTTCGCACATTGCTGAGAAATTTGGGAGTCAATGTTTGGTGTTGGCTATAGACGCGAAACAGACAGCGAATTGGAAAGTGTATTTAAACGGAGGAAGATTAGAAACCGAACTTGATTTGTTTGAATGGGCGAAAGAAGCAGAACAACTTGGAGCCGGTGAAATTCTCTTTACCTCTATGAATCATGATGGGACAAAAAATGGTTTTGCGAATGATGCTTTGCGACAACTTTCAGAAACTGTAAATATTCCCGTTATTGCCTCGGGTGGTGCGGGAGCAATGGAGCATTTCTATGATACTTTTACCTATGGTAAAGCAGATGCGGCTTTAGCCGCCAGCATTTTTCATTTTAAAGAAATTGGAATCAATGATTTGAAAAACTATTTACAACAAAAAGCAATAACCGTAAGATTATGAAGATAGATTTCGCCAAAGAGAACGGACTCGTTCCTGCTATTATTCAGGATGCTACAACCAATAAAGTTTTGATGCTGGGCTTTATGAATGATGAAGCTTTTCAAAAAACGCAAAAAGAAAAGCGCGTTACTTTTTTCAGCCGAACAAAAAATCGGTTATGGACAAAAGGTGAGGAAAGCGGCAACTATCTGAATGTAGTTTCAATTCAGATGGATTGCGATAATGATACACTTCTTATCAAAGCAAATCCGGTTGGCTCTGTTTGCCATACCGGTGCCGATACTTGTTGGAAAGAAAAAAACAATAAAGGGAATCTTGATTTTTTAACAGAACTGGAACAAACCATTGAAACACGAAAAAATTCTCCTACTCAAGATTCATACACCTCAAAACTTTTTGCCGAAGGCATTAATAAGGTTGCACAAAAAGTAGGCGAAGAAGCCATAGAAATGGTTATAGAATCAAAAGACAACAACAATGATTTATTTCTGAATGAATCAGCTGATTTGCTTTTTCATTATTTAATACTGCTACAAGCAAAAGGTTTTAAGCTGCAAGATGTAATTGCGAAGCTTGAAGCCCGTAAGAAATAACCCCCTAAATCCCCTAAAGGGGACTTGAAAGACAGAATACAAAATACAAACAGCCGAAGAAATTTCTTCGGCTGTTTGTATTTAAGTCCCTTTTAGGGGATTTAGGGGTGGTTTTTTAATGATGACTATGGTCACCATGTTCGTGAACGTGGCCATGTTCTAACTCAACCGCATGTGCTTCGCGCACTTCAACAACTTCTCCGCTGAATAAAAGCGTCTTGCCCGCAAATGGATGATTCAAGTCAACGGTCACTTTATCTAAAATGATATTTACAATTCTTCCTTGAAAAGGATTTCCGTTTTGGTCTTGCAAAGGAACTACGTTGCCTAAAAACAACATTTCATCTTGCACTTTGCCGTCAACAGCAAAAACATTTTTGTCTAATTGAATTACAGCTTGCTCATCGTATTCGCCATAACCGTCTTCTGCGCTCAACTCAAAATTGAATTGATTACCGGCAATCAACCCTTCAAGATTCTTTTCAAATTTATCTAACACATTTCCGTGGCCGAATAAAAATGCAAACGGATTTTCTTTGTCCGCAGCGTCCATTACCTGTCCGTTGGGCTCGTTTCTTAATTCATAAGTAAGTTTTACAACTGTATTTGGTGCTGCCTTCATCTTTTTGTTTTTGGAATGAAAAAATACGTGAGAGGAGAGAAGATTTCAGCAGTGAAAACGTTCGTTCTCTAACAAAATCAAAAGTAGAATTATTCTTTAGAAATCAAATTTGAACTAAGAGGTTGGACACAGTTCTTCGCTCCTTTTCCAAAGCTGTTTGCCGAGCTCTTTATCTAATGCCAATGCGGCAGGTTTTTTCTCTTTGCATTTGTCAAAGTATTTTCCAGTTACGTTTTTTACTTCTGGTGATGACGCAAGATAGACAGATGTTTTTGCGCCTTCTTCAACACTTATTGCCCCAAGTGTTGTTGCTATGGACCAGAATAAATCTGAATACCAGGTTGCATTTTTATTACCAATATGTGTTCTTACAAAACCCGGATGCAAGCTGTTTGTGGTAACGTTTGTACCTTTTAATCTTTCCGCCAGTTCGTTGGTGAACAGCACGTTTGCCAATTTACTTTGCTCGTAAGCCTTCATAATGAAATAGCTTTTCTTTTTCCCAAACGATTCAAAATCTATTTTTCCCTTGTAGTGCGAACCGGAGGCAACGTTTACAATGCGGGCATAATCAGATTTTTTAATGCGGTCGAGCAGAAGATTAGTAAGCAGAAAATAAGCAAAATGGTTGGTGGCAATAGTCATTTCCAGACCATCATCACTTAAAGTAAAGTCAGAGAAAGTTCCACCTGAATTATTGATAAGCACATCCACTACGCTCATTTCGTTTTTAATTTCAGAAGCGAGTTGACGGATTGATTTTTGCGAGGAAAGATTAGCGACAAAGTGCTTTACGCTTTTGTTTCCGCTTTCGTCAATAATGGTTTTCACTGCTTCCTCAGCTTTGTCTTTACTGCGCGATACGATATAAACATTCGCACCTTGTTTTGCCAAGGCAATAGATGTTGCCAAGCCAATTCCCGCGTTTCCGCCTGTAATAATTACGTTTCTTCCCTTCATAAAATGTAAATGAGTTTTTCTTTTGGTGAGGTAAATCTTCCGATGGATTCTAGTTGAAAATTATTTTGTGCGGCAAGCGATAAAAATTCCATTTCGCTTTTTTCATTAACGGCAACCAATAAACCTCCACTTGTTTGCGGGTCGCAAAGTGTAAGCAATGACTCGCTGCCAATTCCATGCACTTTCCCTTCGTAAGCCTTCCAGTTTCGCATCGTATTGTCAGCATAGACGAACTTGGCGCATAAATCTTTTACTCCCTTCATCAAAGGAACTTTGGAATAATTTATTTCTGCTGAGAGATTTGTGCCCTCGCACAATTCAATCAAATGTCCCAATAAACCAAAACCGGTAACATCGGTAAGGGCATGAACAAATTCATGCTTGCCCAACTCTTCTCCTAATGTATTGAGCGAACACATGAAATCAATGGCGTGTTGAATTTCATTTTCGCAAAGTATTTCTCTTTTTACCGCTGTTGCGAGCATTCCCGTTCCGATGGGTTTAGTAAGAAAAAGCAAATCACCTTGCTCTGCAGTTGAATTTTGTTTTAGGTTTTTAATCGGAACAATTCCAGTAACCGATAAACCAAAAAACGGTTCGGGCGAATCAATGGTATGTCCACCCGCCAGCGATACTCCGGCTTCTTTGCAAATACTTTTTCCTCCCGCAATAATTTGTTGAGCAATTGCGGCAGGAATTTTTTCTGTAGGGAATCCGAGGATGGCAATAGCCAGAAATGGCTTGCCTCCCATAGCATAAACATCACTCAGTGCATTTGCAGCAGCGATTCTTCCATAAGTAAATGCATCGTTTACAATAGGCGTGAAAAAATCTACGGTGCTAATAAGAGCTGTGCCGGTGCCTAAATCATAAACCGCAGCATCGTCTTTAGTTTCATTGCCGACCAATAAATTTTTTGATAGAAAATTTTCGCCGGTATCTCTTAATATCTCTTCCAAAACAGCAGGCGACACCTTACATCCACATCCGCTGCCGCGAGAAAACTGAGTGAGTTTAATTTCCATATTTCCTGTTTGCCTCTGCAATTAAAGTATTCGCCATAGAATGTACGTTGTCTTCTTCAAAAGGAAATCGGAAAATCTTTTTTGTTTCTTTCATGGCAATTCCCTTGTCGTATGCTTTATCATAATAGTGCAATGCAATTTTTGCCGCAAGTTCTATGTTCTTTTCTTCCAATGCAGCAATTGCATTTTTCCATTGTTCGTTTCCAAGCCTGCGCACAATGTTGCCGAACGATGTTTTCAATTCTTCATCAGAAAACTTGCCGTAATCTCCTACCAGTTTTTTTAAGCGAATCGCAACCGGTAAGTTAATGATGAATAAAGGAGATAATCGTAAGTGATTCCAGAAATTTATATCAAGAAAAACCTTTCCGATGGTTCTGCTTTCATCTTCAATCCAAACTGTTTTGCTTTCATCAAAGTATTTTAATTCCTCTGCCATCAGATTTTCAAAATGCTCTGTAGATGGTTGCTGTAATTGTCCGAGTCCACCAAACGCAGAACCCTTATGATTTGCCAGAGCTTCCAAATCAATTATTTGTTCGCCAAGATTTTTTAATTCATTCAATATGTCTGTTTTCCCGCTACCGGTTCTTCCGCCCAAAACGATATAAGGAAATTTTTTTGCAAGAAGTGCAAGAACATGATGCCGATATGATTTGTACCCACCGGTTAACACAAAAACTTCATAACCGAAAAGATTCAGCAGCCATGCCATACTTCCGCTGCGCATTCCTCCGCGCCAACAATGCACAAAAATTCTATTGTCTTTAATCAAGGGTTGAACGAATCGAATAAAATCCGCCATCTTCTTCCCGACAATATCTAAGCCCAGAAGAACAGCTTCGTTTTTTCCTTGCTGTTTATATGCAATGCCCACTATTTTTCTCTCTTCATTATTGAATAGCGGTAGGTTGGTGGCATGAGGTAGTCGCCCGTAATTGAATTCGCCTTCAGAGCGTACATCAAGCGTTAAATGTTCTTTTGAATGAGTCAGAAAATCTTCTATCGAAAGCTGTTGAATCATTTTCGTGATTAGAGATATTGCTTCACGAAATTGTAGAGGTTAAAATTGGACGCATTCATCTCTTTGCCTAAATCCAACTTCAGTTTTTCACTGTCAAAGTTTTTCATTCTGCTTTTAGAAATTATGCGTAGTGCTTTTTCGGTAAGCAGTATCGATTTTCTGTTAGCGTTTTCGTTTGATTCTTTTCGTGTAAAAATTTCAGCAATCAACTCTTTCACTCCTTTTGCTTCCACCGCCACTGTTTTTAAAACCGGAATACTTTCTCTTCCGCTAATATGCAATTGATGCGATAGCGAATTTGCCAGTGCTTCGGCATCTGCCCGATCGGCTTTGTTGATGACAAACACATCGGCAATTTCCATCAGTCCTGCTTTCATGGCTTGAACGGAGTCGCCCGATTCCGGAACAAGAATAACAACTGTTGTGTCAGCTAACCCTGCAATTTCTACTTCACTTTGTCCAACGCCTACGGTTTCAATAAAAATATAATCAAAGGCATAGCTGCGCATTACTTCTACCACTTCAATTATTTTATCACTCAAACCGCCCAGCGAACTGCGACTTGCTACCGAACGGATAAAAAGATTTTCATTGGTAAAATGAGTGCTCATGCGAAGACGGTCTCCAAGCAAAGCACCGAGATTGAATGGTGAAGACGGGTCAACCAAGACGAGACCTATTTTTTTCTTTTCATCCAATAAAACTCCAATAACAGCGTTTAGCAACGTGCTTTTACCTGCTCCCGGTGGACCGGTAAAGCCAATCACCGGAATATCGTTTGGTTGAAGTTGTTGAAGAATGGTTTCAAAGTTTTCTGCTTCATTTTCTACCAGCGAAATAGTGCGGGCAAGAGTTTTAAAATCGGTAATGGAATTTTTGTTGGGCAAGAGTTTTATGTTTATGCTTTAAAATTAAAATCCTTTTCGAAAGCCAATTGTGACAAAAGAATTATCAACAAAAAGATTTTTGAGTGAAGGTAACTTTCAATGGCTGATTGTTATTTGCTGCCAGTTTATTTTTATTGGATTTGTTTGTTCGCGGGCATTAGCAAGTATTGGTATGATTGCACTTGTTGTTTCCTCGCTTCTGTTTAATGGCTTTGAAGAAACATTCAAAAAATATTTTCAGCGGAGGGAATTGGTGGTTCTCGCTCTGTTTTTTCTGATAGTCTTCCTATCAGGTTTTTATTCGGAAGACAAAACAAACTGGTTGAATTGGGTTCGCATAAAACTTCCTTACCTCGCGTTGCCAATCGCATTTGCTTCTATTAAAAAATTAGAAGAACAAAAATTCATTGCACTGCTTTATGGGTTTGTCATTACACTTTCTATAAGTGTTGCCTTTGTTCTTGTCAATTACTTTTTGAATTACAGCACTATTACCGAATCATTTCTGCGCGGCAATACAATACCAATGCCTTATAGCCATATCCGCTATACGCTTATGGTGGCGTTTGCATTTTTCTGTAGTTGGTTCCTGTTGGAAAGGCAGAAATTTTTTTTCAGTGCGAATGAGAAATGGGTGCAAACTTTTCTTCTTGTATTTCTTTTTGTTGCATTGCACATACTTTCTGTTCGCAGTAGTTTGCTTGCGCTTTATGTTGGGATAATTTTTCTGTTACTGCGATTCATTTTTGTGCAGAAGAAAATTTTACCTGGAACAATTTTCTTGTTGATGTTGGTTGTTGTATCGTTCAGTGCCTATAAGTTTATACCAAGTTTGAAAAACAAAATAGCGTACATGAAGTATGACTATAACAGCTTCAAAAGTGGTGAAGTTAGAAATCTTTCAGATGGTGCTCGCCTGCTTTCTATGCAAGGCGGATTGGAAGTGGCTAAACAAAATTTATGGCTGGGTGTGGGTGCCGGTGATTTAAAAATAGAAATGAATAAATTTTACAACGAGCATTATTCGCAGCTTGAAGAAAGCGGTCGCAAGCGGCCGCATAATCAATTCATTTGGGTTTTAGCAACAACCGGAATTTTCGGATTGGCACTTTTTCTTTTTGCGTTTTCATTTCCATTATTGGTAAATGGCAACTATAAAAACTGGTTGCTGGTAGTTCTTCATCTCATTTTGTTTTCGTCATTTTTTACGGAAGCAACATTAGAGGAGCAAATAGGAACCGGTTTTTATCTTGGCTTTCTTTTGTTATTCATCAACCAATTTACCAATGAAAAATCTGTTGGCTAAATTCTTTAAGTTGTAATTTCTTTTACTTTCGGTAAAGAACCATATAGACAGAAAACTGGTTCCCAATTTTTTAAATGCATAAGGTTACAGCCATTATTCCGTGTAAAAATGAAGCCCACAATATTGAGGCGGTGCTTCAGTCTGTTTCGTGGTGCAGCGAGATAATGGTGGTAGATTCATTCAGTGCAGACAACACGGTTGAGCTTGCTAAAAAATATACAAGCCGGATTATTGAAAGCGAGTACATCAATTCAGCAAGCCAGAAAAACCGTGCGATACCGCTTGCACAAAGTGAATGGATATTGTTGGTTGATGCTGATGAACGAGTAACAGAGGAGTTAAAAGAAGAAATACAAAAAATACTTAGTGCCGACAGTATTGAATATGATGCATTTTGGATTTACCGGAAAAACTTTTTTCTAGGACAGGAAATTAAATACAGCGGTTGGCAGCGCGATAAAGTAATCCGGTTATTCAAACGTGATTGCTGTAGGTACGAGGAGAAAGAAGTGCATGCCGAAATTGTTACATCTGGAAAGGTCGGCAAACTGAAAAGTAAATTGCTTCACAATACCTACAAAAATATTTTTCATTACCTCGAAAAATGGGACCGATATTCTACATGGAGTGCGAACGAGGCTGCTAAAAAAGCAGTAGAACCTAACTTGTTTCACTTGATCATCAAGCCTTGCTTTCGCTTTTTCAAACACTATGTAATTGACTTGGGATTTCTTGATGGTTATGCAGGATTAATTATTTGTTCGCTTGTGGCTAAAGGTGTGTTTATGCGATACGTAAAACTGTACGCAATGCAGAAAGGAAAGAAGTTTTAATGCTGTATTAAAATTAACTACTCGTGAAGATTGGCTTTGATGCAAAACGCGCTTTAAACAACGGCTCGGGTTTAGGAAACTATTCCCGCAATTTGCTCAACGCGTTGATGCAGAATTTTCCGAACGAAGAGTATTTACTCTTCGCGCCAAAAGCTAAAGAAGAATTTTTCAATCAGTTAACCGGTCAGTTTAAAATTGCCTTGCCTGAAACTAATCTTCAAAAGTCGTTTCATCCGCTTTGGCGTTCGGTTGGCATAAAACATGATTTACAAAAACACCGCATTGATATTTATCACGGACTTAGCAATGAAATTCCATTCAGCACTCAGCACTCAACATTCAGCACTCTTGTCACCATTCACGATTTAATTTTTCTGAAACACGCGGAGCAATATCCTTTTGTTGATCGACAGGTTTACAAACTGAAAACAAAGTATGCTACAAAACATGCTGACAAAATAATTGCTGTGAGCAACGAAACGAAGAATGATTTAATGGAATTTTATGGAGTAACCGAAGAGAAGATTGAAGTAATTTATCCGCTTGTTGATTCGGCATTTCAGAAATCGGAAATCAGAAATTGGAAATCAGATTTGAACTTGCCGAAGAAATATATTTTGAATGTCGGTTCGTTTTTCCCCCGCAAAAATCAGCGAACGCTTATTGAAGCATTTGATTTAATTAAAGACAAAGTTGAAGAAGATTTCGTTTTAGTTGGTGGCTCGGGAAATATGCAGAGAGAAATCGAAAGGTTGATTGCGGAAAAAAATTTACAAGAACGAGTGAAAATTCTTTCAAATGTTTCAAATGAAGATTTACCCACAATATATAGAGGAGCAAGTGTGTTTGTCTTCCCAAGTTTATATGAAGGTTTCGGAATGCCGATTGTTGAAGCTCTCTTTAGTAAGATGCCAGTGATTACAACTAAAGGCGGGTGCTTTGAAGAAGCAGGCGGTAAAGATTCTCTTTACATCAACCCAAACTCAGCAGAAGAAATCGCGAATGCAATCTTGAAAGTGGTGAACGATGAGAAACTAAAAGCACAAATGATAGAGAACGGATTCGCTCATGCACAAACTATGACTGGAAAAATAATCGCAGAGAAAACAATGAACGTTTACAAAACACTTTAAAATGAAAAAAAGCCTCCCCGACTTGTCAGGGAGGCTTTTGGTTAAAGAACTTGTCGATTACAATTTGCGTTGCACTTCTATTTCTTCAAATACCTCTATGATATCGTTCTCTATAATGTCCTGATAATCTTTCACCATTACACCGCATTCAAGTCCGCTTACCACTTCTTTCACATCATCTTTAAAGCGTTTTAATCCTGAAACAGTACCAGTATGAATTACAATTCCATCGCGGATAATACGAACCTTTGAGCGACTCAAAACTCTTCCGTCTTTCACAAAGCAGCCGGCAATCGTTCCCAATTTACTTACGTGAATAGCGTTGCGAACTTCAAGCATACCGATAATTTTCTCTTCAATCTTCGGCTCAAGCAATCCTTCCATCGCGCTCTTAATTTCTTCAATAGCGTTATAGATAATTGAGTAAAGACGGATATCCACTCCTTCTGTTTCTGCAATCTTGCGCGCATTAAGCGAAGGACGAACGTTGAAGCCAATCACAATCGCATCTGATGCTGTTGCCAACAACACATCCGATTCGGAAATAGCCCCCACACCTTTGTGAATAATTTTGATTTGAATTTCTTCTGTCGAAAGCTTCAACAACGAATCAGCCAACGCTTCTACCGAACCGTCCACATCCCCTTTCAGAATCAAGCTAAGTTCCTTGAAGTTTCCGAGAGCCAAACGTCTTCCAATTTCATCAAGCGTAATATGTTTCTTGGTGCGGATACCGGTTTCGCGTTCAATTTGTGCGCGTTTAGTTGCCAGTTCTTTTGCGTCCGCTTCATTATCGAACACTTTAAATTTTTCACCGGCTTGTGGCGCACCACTTAAACCCAAAACTTGCACAGGAACCGATGGTCCTGCTTCTTTCATTTTAGCACCGGTGTGGTCGAACATGGCTTTTACTCTTCCCATATACGGACCGGCAACAATAATATCACCCATTTTCAATGTTCCGTTTTGAACAAGAATGGTGGTTGTATAACCACGACCTTTATCTAAAGTTGCTTCAATCACCGAACCTGTGGCAAGGCGTTTTGCATTTGCTTTTAATTCAAGCAATTCAGCTTGAAGCAAAATTTTCTCCAATAACAAATCAATGTTCAATCCCTTCTTGGCAGAAATTTCCTGGCTCTGGTGAGGACCGCCCCATTCCTCCACTAACAAATTCATACCGGAAAGTTGCTCGCGAATTTTATCAGCATTCGCTCCGTCTTTATCTATTTTGTTGAACGAAAAAATCATCGGCACACCCGCACTCTGCGCGTGATTGATGGCTTCTTTTGTTTGAGGCATTACTGCATCATCAGCGGCAATTACAATTATGGCAATATCGGTAACCTTTGCTCCACGCGCACGCATAGCGGTAAACGCTTCATGGCCGGGCGTATCGAGGAAAGAAATTTTTCTTCCGTCACCGGTGGTAACTTCATACGCACCAATGTGCTGTGTAATACCTCCGGCTTCTTTCGCCACCACATTTGTTTTGCGGATGTAATCGAGCAACGAAGTTTTACCGTGGTCAACGTGACCCATGATGGTAACAATTGGCGCGCGTGTATGAAGGTCTTCCGGTTTATCGGCTTCTTCTTCTTTAAATGCAGTTTGATCGGCAGCAGAAATGAATTCTACTTCATAACCGTGCTCTGCAGTTACCAATTCAATAACCGTAGCATCTAACCGCTGATTGATTGAAACGATAACGCCTAACTGCATACAGGTAGAAATAACTTTCACCGGTGCCATGTTCATCAAACTCGCCAATTCGGAAACAGAAATAAATTCTGCTACCTGTAGCTTATTATGCTGAACGCCTTCCTGTGCTGCTTCTATTTTTTCCTGAATGGCTTCGCGTTTTCCTCTGCGCATTTTCGAGCGGTCACTCTTAGAAGTTTGCGCTTGAATTTTCGCCATTGTAGCGCGAATCTTATCTTCAATCTGCTTTTCAGTTATCTCTGCTGGCTGTGTTATCTCTGGTTTTTTAAAACCTGTGCCACTGCCAATTTCGCGCTTGCGTTGGAAGTTCTCTACTTTTTTATCGTAGTATTGGTCGCCACCAAGCGGTGCGCGTTCTTTCTTCTTAACTAATTTGCGCTCGCGAGGTTTTTTATCTCCAACAGGTTCTTCCTTTTTCTTCGGTTTAGGGTCAAATTTAGAAAGGTCAATCTTGCCTACTTCTTTTGTTCCTTCAAGTGTTTGATACTTGGTTTCAATTTTTACTTCCGGCTCCGGCTCCGGTTCTTCTTTTTTCTTCCTGGTTGTTTTTTTCTCTTCAACCACTTCTTCCACTACCGGTGGCACTACAACTTCTTCTTCTTTCTTCTTCTTTCCTTTCTTAGGTTTTTCTTCCTCTTCTATTTTCCCAACAATCTTCGGTCCTTCCAGCTTCTGCTTTTTCGCAGTAATCACTTCTTCTACTGGTTTCTCAACTTTTACTTTTGCTTTCTCCTCTTTGTGTTCAATGTTGCTGGTAATAATAATCTCTTTGTCTTCTTTTTCTTTTTTGTGCGTAGCAATGTTGTCAACCTTTGCTTCAATACTTTCTTTCTGCGCTTTTTCAGCTAAGGAAGTAATATCTGCCTGTTGTTTGATGCTCTTGTCTGTACCAAACTCTTTGTCGAGTACAGCAATCATCTCCGGTGAAAGTTTCTCATTCGGGCCACCGGTAAGAGCAAACTTCGCTTTCTGCAACGCCTCCACAATGTGATCTTGCGAAACGTTATAAGTTGTTCCGGCTTTTGCTAATCGTAATACTTTTACTTCTGCCATGTATTTTATTTAGTGACTTGTAATTTTGTTGGCGATGCGTAACTGGTTACATCGCCAATTACGCATCACTTATTTGTTTGTTGTTTACCCGTTCTCATCGCAAAACTCACGACTTCTTATCATCTTGAAACTCTGTCTGAAGAATCTTGCGAATCTCCTTGATAGTTTCTTCTTCCAAATCAGTTCTGCGAACCAATTCGTCTTCGCTTAATTGAAGAACACTGCGCGCTGTATCGCAACCAATTTTTTTCAACTCATCAATCATCCAGTCGTCAATTTCATCTGCAAATTCATCAAGGTCAATATCGTATTCTTCTTCGTTGCCTTCTTCGTTTTCGCGATACACATCAATTTCGAAACCAACCAAACGGCTGGCAAGTTTAATGTTCACTCCGCGCTTACCAATTGCTAACGACACTTGGTCAGGAGCGAGGTAAACCGAAATTCTTTTTGTTTCCTGATTAATATCTAACGAAGTAATTTTTGCCGGAGCCAATGCGCGTTGAACCATCAACGAAAGATTGTTCGTGTGGTTAATGATGTCGATATTTTCGTTCTTCAACTCACGAACAATGCCGTGAATACGAGAACCCTTTACACCCACACATGCGCCCACAGGGTCAATTCTGTCATCGAAACTTTCAACAACAACTTTTGCTTTTTCTCCCGGTTCACGAACGATGTTCTTAATCACAATCAATCCGTCAAAAATTTCAGGAACTTCTGCTTCCATCAATTTTGCAAGGAAAGCATTGTCGGTTCTTGAGAGAATGATAAACGGAGTTCCGTTGCGCAATTCAACTTTGCGAACTACCGCGCGGATTGTTTCGCCTTTCTTAAAGAAATCAGTTTTAATCTGTTCAGATTTAGGAAGCAACAATTCATTTCCTTCTTCATCCAGCAACAGAATTTCTTTTTTCCAAACCTGATAAACTTCGGCTGAAAGAATTTCGCCAATACGGTCTTTATATTTTTTGAAAACTTCGTCTTTCTCTAAATCGCCAACGCGCGATGCCAGTGTTTGACGCGCAGCTAAAACCGCTCTGCGACCAAAACTTTCCAGTGTGATTTTTTCATAGGTTTCTTCACCAATGTCAAAATCCTCTTCAATCTTTTTCGCTTCGGTAATTCCGATTTGCGTAATCGGATTTTCCACCGCGGCATCTTCTACAATTTCGCGTTTATGCCAAATTTCCAAATCGCCTTTATCGGTGTTTACGATGATGTCGAAATTATCTACATCGCCATATTTTTTGCGAAGCAAGGTGCGGAAAACGTCTTCGAGCACCTTCATCATAGTCGGGCGATCGATATTTTTCATTTGCTTGAACTCGCTGAACGAGTCAATCAGATCTAAGCTGTTCATGGTATTAAATTTTGTTTTGAAGATTTATGGTTTTAGTTTTAAAATGCAAGTATTGGTTTTAGAATTTGAATTGTATTACGGCTTTTTTTATTTCCTCAAATTTCAGTTCGTGTTCTTTTAGCTCTTGTGTTTCTTTGCTTTTGGCCTTCTGGGTTTTGCTCTTTTCTTCCGGCACATCGCGCAACTTTATGTTTGCCTCATTCGCTTCAATCAATTCTCCCACCACCTGCACTCCGTTTGTTTTAGTCACTTCTAAAACCTGCCCAACTCTGCGCTTATATTGGCGCGGAATCCGCAGCGGATTATCCATACCCGGACTGCTCACCTCAAGAATGTAGTTTTCGGGCACCAGACCGCTGCCATCTAAATTCTTTTCCAGAAACCGCGATATCTCGGCACATTCCGAAATATGGATTCCTTTATCGCTGTCCACATACACCTCAATCTGCCTTCCCATTGGGAATTTGATGTCCACGAGAAACAGATTTTTCTCGTTCAGTATGGGCTGCAACCACTCCTCAATCTTGTTCTTTACTGCTTCAAAGTTCATGTCCGAAAAATAAGAGAGGGGACTCTCGTCCCCTCTTTCTCAATAAATCCGGTGCGAATATACACTTAGAAGTGGAATTTCAAAATGGGTAGAGCTTGTTTGCTTTGCTTGTTATATGTTAGCGTACATAATTTTATGAAAAGCAAAATTTCCATATTACTCGGATTCCTCTTTATATGCGTAATTTATATTCAGCGTGATATAATTTGTAATTCGGCTGATAGAGATAATTACTTGCGGCATGATTCAATTCAAAAAAGTAATTGTCGAAACCTAATCAAGCCAATTTCATTTAGAGGAAGGGTTACTGCTAAAAAGCATCCTCCGAAGGGCAATAGAATAGAAATGGACGTATTTCTACTTCTTGATGATTCTACTGCATCAAATAATTTCAGTAACGATTCATGTAGTTATTTCCATTTAGAAGGGAACCGGTTAATGCTTCGAATAGCACATACTATTTGCAGCACTCATCCCCGCATAATATATGAGAGTGATATTTTGCAAAAAGACAGCAACTCTATCATGATTAAAGTTTACGATGGTGAGGGTAAATATGAATACTCATTTGACTTTCTAAGCGAGTAAAGATTTTCAAGATAACTAACACTTGTTAGTTTCAAAAGAAAAGCTTTCTTTTGCTAAGAGTTATGGCAGTTGCACAAACAACCAAAGAAAAAGTAAAGAAAACAGCGCAAAAGCTTTTCCGCGAGCGCGGTTATGCGGCTGTTGGTATGCGTGAGTTGGCAAAAGAAGTTGGCATACAGGCTCCGAGTTTATACAACCATTATAAAAGCAAAGATGATTTGCTACGCGAAATTTGTTTTGATATGGCGCAGCAGTTTTTTGCTGCGTTTGATAAAGCAGTTGTTACTGAGGAAAAATTTCAGCGCAAATTGAAAGTTGTTATTAAAGCACACATTGGTGTAATTGTATCGAACCTTGAAGCATCGGAAGTATTTTTTAATGAGTGGGTATTTTTAGAACAGCCGAATTTGGGCAAATTCAAAAAACTACGCTTTGAATATGAAATGAAATTCCGCGATATTATTGACAAGGGAATTAAGAAGGACGATTTCAAAAAAATGAATTCGAAGTTGATTGCCTTCGCAATTTTCTCTGCGCTAAACGCCACTTACGATTTGTATAACTCGAACGAAAATTTGACACAAGAAGAAATTGCGAATGATATTTCTGATTTATTATTGAAAGGACTTAAATCATAAACCATGTACGGAAGCACAAACTTATCGGAAGAAGATGCAAAACGAATGAACACCACGGTGGAAGACCCCGAGAAATTGGAAGCGTTTGAATCGCGAATTGCTCGTGGCGAAAAAATTGAACCGCAGGATTGGATGCCGGTGGAATATCGCAAGCAACTCATTCGTATGATTGAGCAACATGCGCATTCAGAAATTGTTGGTGCGTTGCCCGAAGGAACTTGGATTACCCGTGCTCCAAATTTCAGAAGAAAGTTGGCGTTGATTGCAAAAGTGCAGGACGAAATCGGGCATGGTCAGTTACTTTATTCGGCAGCTGAAACGCTTGGCAAAACGCGAGAGGAAATGCTGAATGATTTGCTGAATGGTAAATCGAAATATTCAAACGTATTTAATTACCCTGCTAAAACATGGGCAGATATAGCGGTGATCGGATTTTTAGTGGATGGCGCAGCCATCGTAAATCAGGTTATTAATAGTAAAGGAAGTTACGGTCCGTATTGTCGCGCGTTGGAAAGAATTTGTTACGAAGAAAGTTTTCACTTAAAGCAAGGTCACGATAATGTGGTTTATCTAGCTACGGGCACAAAACATCAGCGCGCAATTTTGCAGGATGCCATCAACCGGTGGTATGTTCCTTTGTTACATTTTTTTGGTCCGCCAGATAAAATGAGCGCGCACAGCGAAAAATTGATGAAGTGGAAAGTGAAACTCGCTTCGAATGACGATATGCGAAATCAGTTCCTCGACCAATACGTTCCTAAAATTTGGGAACTCGATATCACTTTCCCTGACCCGAATTTGAAAAAGAACAACGATGGCATTTGGGAATTCAGCGACCCCGATTGGAATGAATTTAAGAAAGTAATTAATGGTGGCGGACCTTGTAATGCCGAAAGAATTGCAGTCAGAAAATTTGCAGAAGAAGCGGGAAGATGGGTGCGCCAGGCATTGATGAATCCGACAGAAAAATATGTAGTGCCACTTGCGTAATTAGGAGTTAGCGGATGGGAGAATTTGAGAATGAAATACAAAATACAAAATACAAAATACAATGAACACGTTAGACCCAAGAATAAAACGCTTGTCTTTAGAACCTTCTGCCGAAGTGGAAAAGACGAACTCTCATTTAATTACCTATGAAGTTTTTCATCAGGAAAAGAGAGGGAAACATGTAACGCACGTAGGAGTCGTTCACGCATCAAATCCTGAAATGGCTTTGGTGATGGCGAAAGAAGTTTTTGGCAGAAGAGGAAAGACAACCAACCTTTGGGTGGTGAAGACAAGCGATGTTTACACATTCGGTTCGGATGATGAAGATATGTTTGAAACCACTCCTGAAAAAACTTTCCGTGATCCGGCATATTATAAGGTGAGAGATAAAATTGAAAAATTTCAGAGCAAGCAAAAAGTTTGAAAATGAGCAACGCACTTAAAAATTTACTTTACAAAATGGCAGATGATGCGCTCATCATCGGTCACCGTAATTCGGAATGGACGGGTATTGGTCCAATGCTGGAAGAAGACCTCGCGTTTTCTTCAATGGCGCAGGATAAAATTGGACACGCACAAGCACTTTATAAAATTCTGAATGAAGTTTTAGGAGAAGCTGATCCGGATACACTTGCATTTAAACGTGAAGAAAAGCAATTCAAATGCTGTCAGTTTGTTGAGCAGCCTATTGGTGAATACGATTTCAGTATTGTTCGTCAGTTCTTGTTCGACCATGCTGAATTGATTCGGTATGATATGCTAACTCAATCTTCTTTTCAGCCGTTAGCGCAACTTGCTAAGAAGGTAAAAGGCGAAATAAAGTATCACGTTATGCATGCTGATACTTTTGTAAAGCAACTCGGCAACGGAACAGAAGAAAGTAGGGCACGCTTGCAATCATCTTTGAATTATGCCTGGCATTTGTCACTTGGCATTTTTGAAAAAAGTGAATTTGAAAACGAATTGATTTCAGAAAATATTTTTGTCGGAGAAGATGAATTAAAAAAACGCTGGCAGGAAAAAATCATTCCAATTCTTGAAGTGGCAAATTTGAAAGTTCCCGCAACCGATGAATCGAAAATAGTTTACGGAGGACGCAAAGCTTTTCATTCTGAATTTTTGAAACCTCTTTTAGATGAAATGTGCGAAGTGGTGAGAACGGATATTGATGCGGAATGGTAGATGCAAATTTGAGAATTCGAGAATGGAAATACAGGAAATTACAGAACAACAAATTTGGCTTGCACTGGAAAACGTGAAAGACCCCGAGATTCCTGTAATTTCTATAGTGGATATGGGTATGATTACGGGAATTGAAATTCGCGATTCTAATTCCGCACAAGTTACAATGACTCCAACATTTGTTGGTTGCCCCGCTATTGACGTAATCAAAAAAAATATTCGCGAAGAAATTCTGAAGCTCGGCTTTGAGGAGGTTGAAGTAAAAGTTGATTTTGAAACGCAATGGACGAGTGACCGAATGAAACCTTCTGCAAAAATCAAATTGGAGAAATTTGGTTTAGCTCCACCGGTTATGCTTAATGATGGTGAGCTCACAGAAGAGCAACTCAACAAAGTTCGCTGTCCGCATTGTCATAGCACCGATACTACTTTGCGCTCTGCATTTGGCTCCACACTTTGTCGCGCTATTCGTTTTTGTTTTTCGTGCAAACAAGGCTTCGAACAATTCAAACCGATTTAGAATGAGGTACCTGCATTTATTTTTTATCTCGATAACTTCAATTGCATACGCACAGGAAAATTCTGTAAAGCAATTTTTGTGGTTGGAAGGAAGCTGGAAATTGGATGGCAAACAGGCGTACGAAAAGTGGCAGACTATAAATGACACTATGATTGGCGGTATTATTTATCACTATGCGCAGGAAGAACACGATAAAGACGAAACAGATATTTATTTCGATGAATCAATTCGGCTGATAGTGCGAGGGGCAAATTATTTTTACATCCCCAAACCCCAAGGCGAAAACAAAGGAAAGGAAGTGGAGTTTAAAATCACTTTGTTTACTTCAAAATCTTTTGTGGCAGAAAACCTCACGCACGATTTTCCTCAGCGAATTGTGTATGAGCTAAAAGATGCCGCTCATCTTCACGCCTATATTGAAGGAAAGAACAAAGGCAAAACGAAGCGAATTGATTTCCTTTTTGTCAGCGAAAAATAGGTCATTTATCTTATTAAGTAACCATCACCGGTCAATTCCACAATCCAAATTTCCTCTTTCAGTTTGTTATTAATGGCGATTTGTTCCTATATTGAATTTAAATTGTGTTGATGAAAAAATTCTCCTCGTTTGTTTTTCTCTCTCTTCTTTTCTGTGCTATTGCGTTGGCGCAGAGTGAAAATGATGTTGATCAGTTGAATCAAAAGGCAGAGTCGCTTTTGAACCAAAAGCCTAAAGAAAGTTTGGCTACAGCAGGCAACGCAAAATCGGCAGCAGAAAATATTGGGTATAAGAAAGGGCAGACAAAGGCGGTGGTTTTAATGGGCGTTGCGAATTATAAAATTGACGATTACGCCAAAGCGCGAATTTTTATCAATCAGGCAGAAGCACTCAGCGAGCAGCTTAATGATACTTCCGCTATTTCTTTTAGCAAATACTGGCTGGCAAATTTAGAATTGAATCAGGGGCAATATGGCAAGGCACTTGACCTTTATCAAACCGCACTTTTACTTGCAGAAAAAATTGGCGACAAAAGAAATATTGCTCGTTGCTTAGATGGCAAAGCCACTATTTATGAATCGCTTGGCGAAGATGAAAAGGCGTTGGAGCTTTATACTAAATCATTAGCTGTTGCCAAAGAAGCGAACTTTAAAGAATGGTACGGCAATGTAACTTTTGAACTGGCGAATCAATTGTATAAGAAAGGGAAATTGGACGATGCGCTTGCAAAATATAATGAGGCCATTCTGCTTTCGGAAGATGCGGGAAACCTGAATAACAAAGCAAGTTGCTTGCAACAGTTGGCCTCTATCTACTACGATAAGAATGATACGAAGCAAGCCATGAAAAATGTTACCCAGGCAATGGACATTTTTCAGGAGACCGGTTCAATGTCATCGTTTAGTCATAGCCGATTGCTCATGTGTTTTGTTTTGCTCAGCGATAAACAATATGATTTGGCTATTGACCTTGCCAAAATGTCGCTGCAAGAAGGGAAAGCAAATGGCGAAACTGATTTGGAAAAGAGTTCAGCAGAAGCACTTTACTACGCATATCTATATAAAGGCGATAAAACAAAAGCGCTTGATTATCACGTAAAATTTCATGAACTGTCTGAAACAAATCATACAAAAGATCTGGCAAAAAAAATGACGCAACTTGAGTTGCAAACGAATTTTGACAAGGAGCGACAGATTGCAAAGGCAATTCAGTCTAAAAAAGATTCGGAAATGAATTCGGCTTTTGAAAAACAGAAACTGGTGAAGAAAGCTTCGTTCATCGGCATTGGTTTATTGGCTGTAATTGCTTCGCTCGCCATTTTTGCTTTCATACAAAAACGTAACGATACAAGACTGATTGCTGTGGAGAAAAGAAAATCGGATGAATTGCTGCTGAATATTTTACCAGCAGAAGTGGCTGCCGAATTAAAAGAAAGCGGACACTCCAAAGCAAAGAATTACGATATGGCAACCGTGTTGTTTGCCGATATTAAAAACTTTACCGGTGCGGCTGAAAAGATGAGTCCGAACCAATTGGTAACAGAAATTGACTATTACTTCAAAAATTTTGATGACATAGTTGGCAAGTATAAAATTGAAAAAATAAAAACCATTGGCGATGCTTATCTGTGTGTGGGCGGCTTGCCAAAGGCTGATGTAGATAATGCCTACTACGTAATTTGTGCGGCTCTCGAAATGCAGGAGTTTATGAAGCGCACTAAAGAAGAGAAGGAGAAAACTGGTGGTATTTATTTCGAAATCAGAATTGGAATTCATACCGGACCACTTATTGCCGGTATAGTTGGATTACGAAAATTTGCTTACGATATTTGGGGAGACACCGTAAATATTGCTGCGCGAATGGAGCAACACGGTGAGGAAGGGAAAATCAATATTTCCGGTACCACTTATGAATTGGTAAAAGGAAAAGTAAGCTGTACGCACCGCGGAAAAATAGAAGCCAAGAATAAAGGTCAGATAGATATGTATTTTGTCAACGGCATTTCTTAATTTCAATTTTGATTCAACCCTGATGCAAAAATATTTTCAATTTTTCAGCCTCCTCTTTTTATCGCTTTTCATTTCAGTTGCGTCCGTTGCACAAACGGGTGGAGATGCTAAAGCAAAGCAGATTGAACAGATTCGTTTGTTGAAACAGCAACAGATGGAAGAACAAAAACTGCAAAACGAATGGAATAACCAATCGTCACAGCAGGAAATTAAAAAGCTGAATCAAGAGAACCAGCAGAAAAATTTTGAAATAGCGAGTACTAAACAGGAAGCGCAAGTCGCCAAAGGTGAAGCGGCTCGTGCTAAGGCTGAATTAGAAAACAAGAAGCGTGAATTAGCCGAAACACAAGTTAAAATTGATTCTGCTAGAAAACTTTTGGGCGAAACAGAAGAAATGCTGGTGTCGTCCGAAATGCAGAAGAAGCGCATTGCAGAGCGGTTGCAATTTCAAGAGGACAGCGTGAAAATTTTGAAGAAAGAGCAAGAACTACAAGACCTTTTGTTGAAAAAATCAGAATTAGAATTAGACGCACAAAAAGCGAAGAACAACCTCTACATAATTGTTGCCGCTATTTCGCTCAGTTTACTTACCGTAATTGGTTTGTTGTTTTTTGCTCGCCAAAAAACATTGCGGGAACTGGAAGAGAAAAACAAAATCATCAACGAAGAAAAGAGAAGAAGCGATGAGCTTTTATTGAACATCCTTCCTGAAGAAGTAATGCACGAATTAAAGGCACACGGCAAAACCACGGCAAAAAATTATTCGAAAGCAACGGTGCTGTTTGCCGATATAAAAGATTTTACCACCATCAGCGAGCAGCTTTCTCCGGACGATTTGATTGAAGGACTCGATGCATATTTCGAACGCTTTGACAAGGTGATTGAGAAGTATGATATAGAAAAAATTAAAACCATTGGCGATGCGTATGTGTGTGCCGGTGGCGTGCCTACTAAGAGCGAAGGCAATCCGCATTTAGTAGTGCAGGCGGCTCTTGATTTTATATATGAAATTGACAAGTTGCGCAGAGAGCGCAGAGCGCAAGGCAAAATTCCATTTGAGTTTCGTATTGGCATACACACCGGTCAGTTAGTGGCTGGCGTTATTGGAATACGTAAATTCGCTTACGATATTTGGGGCGATACAGTGAACATGGCTGCACGCATGCAGCAATCGAGCGAAGCTGGCAAAATCAATATTTCAGGTGCTACTTACGAATTGGTGAAAGATAAGTTTGCTTGTATTTATCGCGGAAAAGTAGAAGCGAAAAACAAAGGAGAAATAGATATGTATTTCGTGGAAAAAGCAATTGCATAATATAGCGCAAAAGATAATTTCACTTCAGGAATGAGAAATTTTAAAGAGGTAGAGCAACATATTGTGAGTATTCTGAAGCGTGATTTGCCAAATAATCTTTATTACCACGGCTTACACCATACTATGGATGTTTTGCGCTCAGCAGAACTGATTGGCAGGCAGGAAAAACTGACGGAAGCAGAAATGCTGTTGCTGAAAGTAGCGGTGCTTTATCACGATGCTGGTTTTATTAAAGTTTACCGGAACCACGAAGAAGTAGCCTGCGAAATGGCGAAAGTAGATTTGCCCGGCTTTGGTTTTAATGAAATAGAAGTTGAAACCATCTGCGGAATGATTCGCGCTACCAAGATTCCGCAAAACCCGCAGAAAAAACTCGAATACATTATTGCCGATGCTGATTTAGAATATTTGGGTACCGATGATTTTGAACGAATAGGAAAAACACTGTTTGAAGAAATCAAGATTTATTTGGATGTGGAAAGCGAGCGGCAATGGAATATTATTCAGATGAACTTTTTGAAAGGTCACCGCTATCACACCAACTTCTGTAAAAAGCACCGCGAAACAGAAAAGCAAAAGCACCTGAAAGAGATAGAAAAAATTGTAGCTGCTTACGATTGATGTAGAAGTTTCATCTTTGCCCTAATTTCTTGCCTTCCCTACCTTAATCTCCAACCACAGCAGGCGCATTATTTTTGAACCGTAACCAGTTATTTTTTATTCTAAATTGCCAAACAACTGTTTCGCGAAAAATTTCATCTTTACTGCAACCTAAAGCCTATCGTATAAATGAAAATTTTTTCCTCTTGTAAAATTCTTTTAGCTGGTCTTTTATTTTGTTTAACTACTTCCTTAATAGCACAGCCAGGGTGCCCCAGTGTAAATGCTGGTAGCGATGTTTCGCTGCCATGCGGAACTAACTGCACGAACTTAAATGCTACTTTTTTCCCAAGTGGTAACACCACCAGCTACAGCGTAGGCTCTATTCCTTACACTCCTTTCTCTTATACTGCTGGAACATCTGTATTAGTAAATACGGATGATATATGGTCTAGTGTAATCAATCTTCCTTTTACCTTTTGCTTTTTTGGAAACTCGTATACGCAAGCGGTTATTGGAGCCAACGGTCTTATAACGTTTGATGTAGCTGAGGCAACTCAATATTGCGTTTGGGATATTACAACAGCGGGTGCAATGCCCACAGCAAATCTCTATGGCAACTGTATTATGGGTCCGTATCATGATATTGACCCTTCTTTAGGCGGGTCAATTACTTACCAGATTATTGGAAGTGCACCATGCAGAATTTTTGTAGTGTCGTATTATCAGGTGCCCATGTATAATTCAGACAATCTGTTTTCTACCTGTAATGGAATGGATGCCACTCACCAGATTGCTATTTACGAAACCACTAATGCTATTGAAGTTTATATAGCGCACAAAGATGCCTGCCCGGATGCAGGAGGATTTTTTGGTAACCCAGGCTGGAACGATGGTTTAGCGGTTGAAGGAATTCAAAATGCCGGGCAAACAATAGCCTACACCGTTCCAGGAAGAAACAATTCAGTATGGACAGCCAACAACGATGCTTGGCGTTTTACACCTAACGGGCCATCTATTGTAACAGTAGATTGGTTTCAAGGAGCAACTTTGGTAGGCACCGGTGCTACCGTAAACGTTTGTCCAGGCAGTAATACTACTTATACGGCACAGGCAACTTACCTTCCATGTGCCGGAGGAACACCGGTGGTGGTAACTGATAACGTAAACGTAAACCTTGCCGGTGCTTTGCAGGCAGGTATAGATTCTTCGCATAACGTAACCTGCTTTGGTGCAAACAACGGAACAGCTTATGCGCACGCTACAACCTCTAATGCAGGCTTAACTTACGGTTGGTCAAATGGTCAGAATACGTTAACCATTACCGGTCTTTCACCGGGGCAATATATTTTTACCGCTACCGATGCTTCGGCTTGTGTGCGGTCAGATACCGTGGTAATTACACAGCCAACACAAGTAGCGGCAAATGTTCCAAGTGTAAGCCAAACTAATTGTTCAGGAAACGGCACCGGCACTTTGGTAGGTGCTTCAAGCGGAGGAACATATCCCTATTTATATAGTTGGAATTCGATTCCGGTGCAAACCGATTCTATTTTAGATAATGTAATGCAAGGAACATACTCAGTTACCGTTACAGATGTTAACGGTTGCTCAATTGCAGCCAGCGGAACCCTTACTATCAATGCAGGGGGAAATAACGTTACACTCAACAATCCGGTTATTACAAATGTTTTGTGCTTTGGCGGAAACAACGGAAGTATAACTACAGGAGCCACCGGTGGAAGTGGAGTGTATACATTCAACTGGAGTCCGGTAAATGCAGGAGCAACAATTTCAAATCTAATTGCCGGACAATACAATGTAACGGTTGATGATGGTGCAGGATGCACGGCAACCGGTTCGTATAATGTAACCCAGCCAACTCAATTAGTTATTAATGCGCCTAACATTACCAATATAGGTTGTGGCGGTGTGGCCACCGGTTCTATCACAGCCAATGTTTCAGGAGGAACACAAACCTATACTTACGATTGGGTGCAGCAATCAAACAGCCAGGTATACAGCGGACAAACTATTAACGGTTTGGCGGCAGATAATTATTCGCTGACGGTTACTGACTTTAATAGTTGTTCAGCTACTGCCAGCTATGCAATTACGGCTGTTCCGGCTTTGGCGTTTACTCAATCTCAAACCAATGTTTCTTGTTTTGGCGGAAGCGATGGAACGGCAACTATAACCATTTCTACAGGTACGCCTCCTTACAATTATGATTGGAACGGAGCCGGTGTTTCTCCTAATTCCACTGTAAATGGATTGAGTGCAGGAGTAGCAGCCGTTACATTTACAGATGCCAATTGCTCCGCAACTGCAACGTTCAACTTAACCGAACCAGCACAAATTGTAATTGCACAAACAACGCAAACAGATGTGTCGTGCTTTGGCGGAACCGATGGAACAGTAACGGTAAGTGCCACCGGTGGCAGTGGTGCCGGGTATGTTTTTGCATGGAACTCTAATCCTCCGCAAGTTGGTGCTACAGCAACTAATCTTCCGGCTGGTTCAGTTACTGTAGTTTGCACCGATGCAAATTTCTGCACCGCATCGCAAACATATACGCTTACTGAGCCATCGCAACTTGCAACTACTTTGCAGACGATAGATGCAACTTGCTATCAATCACCTAACGGAAGTATAGATGCTACCACTACCGGTGGAACGCTCCCGTATTCATATTCTTGGTCAGACCCGGGTAGCCAGGCAACTAAAACCGCTACCGGTTTATTGGCAGGCACTTATACCTGTGTGGTAACTGATGGCAACGGCTGCACTGTATCAGATGCTGATGTAGTAAATGAACCGGCTGACATGATTATTAATACTAGCGTTACCGCAGTAAAATGTATTGGCGATGCCAACGGAACTATCTCGGTTACTGCTACCGGTGGAACATCTCCATATAATTATTCGGCTACACTTGACGGAGCGAATTTTGTTTTTGCTACCAACGGTGTAATTATTGGTTTAGCTATTGGAACTTACACAGTAATAGTTTCTGACGACAACGGTTGCACAAAAACAGTTTTGGCGACTGTGCCGAATGCAACAATTGACAACTTCACTACTGCAACGGATTCTACTTCATGTTACGGTGCTGATTATAATGATGGTGCTGCATACATCACGGCAACATCTATTCAGAATGGACCTTATGAGTTTAATATTGATGGAAGCATTCCTCAGTTTTCGGGAGATTTCTTTAATCTCTCTGCCGGTGCGCATACTATTACTGCTACTAACTTTAACGGTTGTGTAAGCACTATACCGGTGGTAGTTTTAGAACCGCTGCCGATTGTGGTAGATGTTATTCCTGATACGGTTATTGTGCCACTTGGCGATGCAGAGCAAGTGCAGGTAGTTTATATCAACGCATCGGCTAACGTAACTTATGCGTGGGCACCGGAGCTTGGTTTAAGCTGCACCGATTGTCCGAATCCATTAGTGAGTCCGTTTTACAGACAGGATTATGTGGTAACCATAAGTATGGTAAACGGCAGTGCTACCTGTTACGGTTCTGCAACTTTACATGCCGATGTATTGCCCCCTCCACCCGTGTATGTTCCAAATTCATTTACTCCAAACGGTGATGGTAACAATGATGTATTTCAGATTTACGGACAGGGAATTAAAACCGTGGATTTGAAAATATTCAACCGGTGGGGCGAGTTAGTTTATGAAAGCAATAACCAGTTCGATGGTTGGGATGGAGCTTACAAAGGGCAAGTGCAATTGCCGCAGGTATTTACTTACGCTGTAAAAATTGTTTTCTTGAACGATAAGAAAACGGATAAGAAAGGGACTGTAACTTTGGTGAGATAGAACAGCCACCCCTAAATCCCCTAAAGGGGACTTAGGGGTGTTGCAGTTGTAATAATTCCGTCTTCATCAGCATATACAAAGTCACCCGGATCGAAATCTATTCCTGCAAAATGAACCGGTATGTTTTGTTGCCCTTCGTTTCTTTTATTGCTTTTTAATGGATTTGTGTTGAGGGCTTTTACGCCAAGTTGTAGTGTTGCCATAGCGGCTGAGTCGCGGATGCAGCCGTAAACGATGATACCGTTCCATTTATTTTTTGCGCCAAGTTCTCCGAGCATATCACCCAGTAGTGCGCAGCGCATGGAGCCGCCACCATCTACTACTAAAACTTTGCCTTCGCCATTTTGTTCGAGGGCTTTGCGCACAAAACTGTTGTCTTCAAAGCATTTTACGGTTTCAATTTTACCGTTGAAGAGTTTTGCTCCTCCAAAATCTTTGAAGCCTATAGGCTCGGCTATGCGCACTTTGTCGGGATGATTGTCGCAGAGGTCGGTTGTTTTTTGTGTCATGGTTTATACTTTAAGTCCGGGAAATTTCATTTTAAGTGATTCAAGTGTTTCTACTACTTTCTTGGCTATTAAATATTCTTTATACCAGTTCTGGTCAGCCGGAATAATATTCCAATCGGCACCGGTGCAGCAATTATCGAAAACATCTTCGTATGCTTTCATGTAGTCGTTCCAGAATTCGCGTTCCTTCAAATCTTCTTCGTTGTGCTTCCACATTTTTGTTTTGTCGCTCAGACGTTCCTGCAGGCGAATCAATTGTTCTTCTTTAGAAACATGCAGATAGAATTTTAAAACCACCGTTCCGGTTTCGCTTAAAAGCTTTTCGAAATTGTTGATATGCGCGAAACGTTGCTTGATAGTTTTTTCATCTACCCATTTATGAACGCGCTGAATAAGCACATCTTCATAATGCGAGCGGTTGAAAATATTTATCATTCCTTTTTCAGGAACTTGCTGATGAATGCGCCACAGGAAATCATGTTTCATTTCAAGCTCAGTTGGTTTCTTGAAGGGAATAACGCGACAACCCATCGGGTTTACCGCATCAAAAACATTTTTTGCCACACCGTCTTTACCGGATGCATCCATACCCTGTAGTACTATCAATAATGCATGTTTGCTTTCAGCATACAGCAGGTTCTGTAATTCTTCGAGCTTGAATTTTAGTTTTTGTGTTTCTTTTTTTACGTGCTCTTTATTGAGTTTTTTTGGAGCACGGCTATCTATAGTTTTCAGTTTTATGTTTGGCATGGAGTTTTTTGATTGAGCCACGAATTACACGAATTAAATGCAGAAAGAATATTTTTCAATTCGTGAAATTCATGGCTTGTATTTTATAATACGAACGGCTGCCATATTTCATCATGAGGAACTTCCGCAGTTAGTGTTAGCGGTTCTTGTGTAACCGGATGAATTAACTTCAACTCACGTGCGTGTAGACAAACCGCATTCTCTTTGTAAACTTTGGTTGAACCGTAATGCGCATCGCCAATAATAGGACAGCCCATGTGCGCTAACTGTGCGCGTATTTGGTGGAACTTACCGGTGATGAGTTTTATTTCGAGTAACGAACCCTGTTCGTTTTGTTTAATGAATTTATAGCGCAGCACTACGCGCATGGCATCTTTTACTTCGCTGTTGTGAATAATGGCTTTTCGTATCTCCGTATTCTTCACTAACCAGTTTATTAATTCGTCTTCTTCTTTTGCCGGTTTGTTTTCTACTATAGCCCAATACGTTTTTTCTATTTCGCGTTTGGCAAATATGTCCATCAGCATTTTTAAAACGCTTTTCTTTTTGCTGAGTAGCACAACGCCACTCACCGGTCGGTCTAAACGATGGGGAACTCCGATGAAACATTTCTGCGGGTATTTTTCTTTGCTGCGGATGTAATTTAATGCCAGCGACTCGAGCGTAAAATTTAAATGATGCTCAAATTCGGTGACCAGCCCCTGCGGTTTATTTATGGCCAGCAGTTGTTTGTCTTCGTAAATAATATGTAGTTCGGGTGGCTGCATTGAAAAAACTTGTGGTGATATTGGCAAAATTTCGAAAGAAATTTACATTTGCCGTCCCTTAGCAAGGTTGCAACACCAAAAAGCAACAGTTTAGGCTTGAAAGTTAGAGTAAAAAGGATGTTTTCCGGCTGGTTGCCGAAAACAGGCAGACGGAAAACATTCCTCCTTAGCTCAGCTGGTTAGAGCACAAGACTGTTAATCTTGGGGTCCCTGGTTCGAGCCCAGGAGGGGGAGCTGAAAGGCGGTG
>CANJLD010000001.1 GCA_947475165.1 Bacteroidota bacterium | reverse complement strand
TGGCCCGATGTTTTTCGGGGTGATTTCATATTGCGCCAACAACTCTTTGAACTCTTCATGCATCGTGGATGCGCTTAAATTGCACTTGCATCCTTTCTTGTTGCATTTGTAATAATACAAACCCTTCGCCTTGACAATGTATCCCGTCCCTTACATAGTCGAGTTAGTTCGAAAAATCCGATAACCGGTACAGGCTATTAAAATAGTAAGGTTTTCAATGCAGAAGGAAGGATAGCTCTTTAACTATTCTTCAATTTATTTTGCCATTCAAAACCTTATGCGGAGTTTTGCGCCTGTTACCAATAAACACAATATGTCTATCCACAAAGAAATAAAACGCATTACCACCAATACTCTGCAGGAGTTTAAAGACAAGGGAATAAAAATATCTATGCTCACCGCTTATGATTTTTCGATGGCGGGCATTATTGACAGTGCCGGCATTGATGTAATATTAGTAGGCGACAGTGCCAGCAACGTAATGGCAGGACACGAAACCACATTGCCTATTACGCTTGAGCAAATGATTTATCACGGTGCATCGGTAGTGCGCGGGGTAAGCCGAGCACTGGTGGTAGTTGATTTACCTTTCGGATATTATCAGGGTAACTCGCGAGTGGCGTTAGAAAGTGCCATACGCATAATGAAAGAGTGCGGTGCACATGCGGTTAAATTAGAAGGCGGAAGCGAGATATGTGAAAGCGTGCAGCGCATTCTCTCTGCCGGTATACCGGTAATGGGGCATTTGGGTTTAACGCCTCAATCCATTTACAAATTCGGAACGTATACCGTACGCGCCAAAGAAGAAGCCGAAGCCAAGAAGCTAATGAGCGATGCATTGCTGTTAGAGAAGACCGGTTGCTTTGCCGTGGTCTTAGAAAAAATTCCTGCAAAGTTGGCAACTGCTGTTTCAAAAAAACTGCACATACCCACCATAGGTATAGGTGCCGGTGGCGGAACAGACGGACAGGTATTAGTAAGCCACGATATGCTGGGCATTACTAAAGAGTTTAAACCGCGTTTTCTGCGCAGATACCTGAACCTTGCCGATGAAATACAGAATGCCGTAAAGCAATATGTAGATGATGTAAAGGCGAAGAACTTTCCGAATAAAGACGAGCAATACTAAGCAGGTAGTGGGAGAGAAACACAAAAGACAAAGTCGCGTTTCCTTCTACTCCAACTTACCTTCCACCGCTTGTTGCTTGAGCGATTGTGCAAGCTCGCTGCCGAGGTAGCTGTCGATAATTTTATGAACGACATAGATGACCGGTGTAAGCACTAAAGCGGCTGTGCATTTGTAAATGTAGTTCACTATGCCTACGGCAAATACCATGTTCAAAGTCCATTGCCCCTGTTGTCCTTGTTTGAGCAAGTAGAAAGCTACAAAGAGCACAATAAAACTATCTACCAACTGCGAAATGAGGGTAGAACCGGTGCTGCGAAGCCATACGAACCGGTCACCTGTTTTCTTCTTTATCCAATGGAACACCGAAACATCTATCAGTTGCCCCACCATAAAGGCGATGAGCGAACCGATGATGATGTTAGTGCCCTGCCCGAACACCGCCAGATAGGCTTTGTTGAAGTCAAGTTCCGTTCCGTAATTAGAGCTGTTTACCCACCAGCCTGCAGGCGCGGTTTGCATGGCGGCAAAGAGCATGAGGTAGGCATACGAAATCATAATAGCGGCAATCCACGAAATAAAGCGCACGCCTTTTACGCCAAAGTATTCGTTGATAATATCCGTCATTACAAACACAAAGGGCCACAGCAGCACCCCGCAGGTTTGGCTGATACCATCGAAGTGGAAACCGAAGAGGTCGAACACCGGCTTTTTGATGCCGAGGGTTTCATCGAGGCTGAAGATTTTAACGCCCATAAACTCGGCTACCATGGCGTTGGCAATAAAGAACGCGCTCATGATAATATAGAGGCGGTTGGTTTTGTTGCGGAAGAAATGCATGTGATTTGGCGATGCTTTTATTAAAAATACTTCAAAAAGTGATGTTCGCAAGATTTCCAGTCATGACCTGAAACTTGGAAGTCATGACCAGAACTTTGGGAGTCATGACTTTAAACTTAGAAGTCATAACCGAAACTTTAGAAGTTAACACTACACCACCACATTAATAATCTTCCCTTTCACAAAGATGAACTTCTTAGGCGCGTTGCCATTCGTCCACTTTTTTACCGACTCTAACTCTAACACCTGTTTTTCAGCCTCTTGTGCTGTTATGTCTAAAGGTAGCTTTATCTCCGCACGAACCTTTCCGTTAATCGAAACCCCGTAGGTATGCTCGCTTTCGGTCAGGTAGCTTTCCTCTACTTTAGGGAACATTGCCTGATGAATACTGCCCTTGTTGTCCAAGGCCGACCAAAGCTCCTCTGTAATAAAAGGGGCAAAAGGGGCGAGGGTAATAAGCAGCGGTTCGAGGATGGCGTGCTTGTTACACTTAAGCGCACCCAGCTCGTTAGTGGCAATCATAAATGCCGAAACCGAGGTGTTGAAGTTCAGCCGCTCAATGTCCTCTCCTATCTTTTTAATGGTTTTATGAAGAATCTTGAACTCGGCATCGGTAGGGGTTTCGTCCGAAACCTTCCAGCCCTTTTCGTCATAAAACAGGCGCCAGAATTTCTTTAAGAAGTTAGAAACCCCGCTAATGCCCTTATCGTCCCAAGGCTTGCTTTGCTCAATTGGCCCCAAGAACAACTCGAACATGCGGAAACAGTCTGCCCCGTATTTATCAATTACATCATCGGGGTTAACCACGTTGTATTTGGACTTGGACATTTTTTCGACTGCAGAGTCAGTTATAAAGTCCCTGCTTGCATTTTGAGGTGCATCTTTGTATGAATAAAATTCTCCATCGAGATAATATCCAGCTTTTGTTGCAAAGACAGAGCCCATATATTTTGGATTCGCTGCAACTAATGATGGAACATCTAGAATGTTATCCTTTACATATCTAATGTCAACATGATAACTGGAGTAAGGCAGACCATCGGGTAAATTATAAGGAAGTTTCTTTGCTAAATCGCTACAATCCACTGCTATATCTGATGAATAATAAACCGGATAAATTTTATTTGGATCAATGTTATGTAGCGAAAGAATTTTGTTGTGGTTGACATACCTCGCAAAGTTTGTTCTCGTTTCTTTCGATGGGTCGTTGCTTTTATCTTTCAAAATAAATTGCGACACCCCCTGTATCATCCCCTGATTCACCAACTTCTTAAACGGCTCCTCAAAAGGCACTAAGCCCAGGTCATATAAGAACATGTTCCAAAAGCGGCTGTAAAGCAAATGCCCCACGGCATGTTCGGCACCGCCAAAGTAAATGTCCACGTTCTGCCAGTATTCCATCTTGTCCTTAGCGGCAAACTCGTTGTTATTCTTCGGGTCCATGTAGCGCAAAAAATACCAGCTGCTGGCGGCATAGCCGGGCATGGTATCGGTTTCGTAGCCTGCGGCAACCCAGTCTTTGTTGTTCGCCAAAGGTGCGCGTCCATCGCCTGAGGGCTTGTAAGAAGAAACTTCGGGGAGAATGAGCGGCAGCTTGTCCCCATGCAAAGGCACGGGTATATCATCGGTTTCGCCACCCGCAAAAGGCGGGTCGGGCTGTCCTACTATTTTATATTGAATAGGAAAAGGCTCGCCCCAGTAACGCTGGCGGCTGTAACCGGCATCGCGCTGTTTGTAGTTTACCTTCTTGGTTCCAATGCCGCGCTTTTCTATTTCGGCAATCACCGCTTTAATGGCATCCTTTACCTCCATGCCATCTACAAAGCCAGAGTTAATCATCTTGCCCACCTTGTCCTCAATAGTGGCACCGGGGTGCATACTCTTGTCAATTACCTCAATTATAGGCAAGCCAAACTTTTCGGCAAACTTCTTATCGCGCTCGTCATCGGCAGGCACAGCCATAATAGCGCCCGTGCCGTATCCGCCCAACACATACTCCGCAATGTAAACCGGTATGTTTTCTTTGGTAAAAGGGTTCACCGCATACGAGCCGGTAAACACACCGGTTACCTTCTTCTCCTGCTGGCGTTCAACATCCGTTTTACTCTTTACGTAACTAATGTATTTTTCTATTTCTACCTTCTGCTCTACGGTAGTCAATTCATCTACCAGTTCATGCTCGGCAGCAATAACTATAAAGGTAGCACCGAAGATGGTATCGGGACGTGTAGTGAATACTTCAATTTGGAATTTGGAATTTGGAATTTGGAATTGGACACTTGCCCCTTCGGAACGGCCAATCCAATTCCGCTGCATTTCTTTCATGGCATCGCTCCAGTCAAGTTTATCCAAACCATCTAACAGACGGTCGCTGTATTCCGTAATGCGCAAAAACCACTGGCGCATCTTCCTCCGCTCAATCGGGTGACCGCCACGCTCGCTCTTACCGTCTTTAATTTCATCGTTAGCGAGAACAGTTCCCAAAGCCGCACACCAGTTCACCTCACTATAGCTTTGAAAAGCCAACCGGTAGTTCATCAGCTCGTGTTGTTTCTCGGCAACGGTTTTAGCCTCCCATGTGCTGTCGGCACTTAGCTTGTCTATCAATGTATCAATAGATTCCGCCTTATTCGTTTCGCGGTTGTACCAGCTGTTGTAAAGCTTTAAGAAAATCCACTGTGTCCACTTGTAGTAATCCGGCTCGCAGGTTCTTACCTCGCGGCTCCAGTCAAAGCTGAAACCAATCTTATCCATCTGTTGGCGGTAGCGTTTAATAGCTGCATCGGTAGTAATTGCCGGATGCGTTCCGGTTTCAATGGCGTATTGCTCTGCCGGTAAACCGAAGGCATCCCAACCCATCGGGTGCAAAACGTTGTAACCGTTCAGTCTTTTGTAACGTGCATAAATATCGCTGGCCACATAACCCAGCGGATGCCCCACATGCAAACCTGCACCGCTCGGGTACGGAAACATATCGAGCACATAATACTTGGGTTTAGTAGGGTCTTCAGTTACTTTATAAACCTCATCCCTTTCCCAAATCTTCTTCCAATCATCTTCTATTTTCTTGAAATTATATTCCATTTTCTCTCTGTAAAATTAAAACCACGAATAAACACCAATTATTTATTCTCGCAAAAATCAACCAGTCAACCAATCACCAATTCACAACTTACGTATTTTGCTATTTTCGCTCCCCGTTTAATACGCGAATAACGAAACCCAACGAATGAAAAAAGGATTAAGCTATTTTCTCCTCATTATACTTTGCAGCACCGGTAGTTTTTCATTTGCTCAGGTTGCTGGGCAAGAGCCTAAGCGCAAATACGACCAAGGCGATAAGTTTATAGAAGTGCTGAACCTTATCCGCACTTATTACACCGATACTGTAAATGAAGAGAAGTTAGTAGAAGATGCTGTTCGCAAAACACTCGAAGACCTTGACCCGCACTCCTCTTATGTTCCGTCAAAAGATGTAAAGCGCAGCGAAGAACAATTAGTAGGAAACTTCGAAGGCATCGGTATCACTTTCCAGATTTTGAAAGATACCATCATGGTGCTGGAAGTTATTCCCGGTGGACCTTCTGAAAGAGTGGGACTTCATGCCGGTGATAAAATAATCAAGGTAAACGATACCACCGTTGCGGGAATAAAAATTGAAAACGAAGGAGTAATTAAAAGACTCCGCGGACCTAAAGGCACCAAAGTGCACGTAAGCATGATGCGTCAGGGCGAACGCAACCTGATTGAGTTTACCATTACCCGCGACAAAATTCCTATTTACAGTATCACTGCTTCTTACATGGTGAAACCGGGTGTGGGGTATGTTCGTTTAGAAAGATTCTCCGCTACTTCTCTTCAAGAGTTCAGTCAGGCAATCGACAGACTGCGCACGCAGGGCATGAAAGATTTGATTCTTGATTTGCAAGGCAACGTAGGCGGCTATCTCTATACAGCCGTTGATATGTGCAACCAGTTCTTAGGTGATAACAAACTGATTGTTTACACACAGGGCGTTCACTCCAGCTATCAGCCTTACTTCTCTAACAACCGCGGTTTCTTTAAAGATGGCAAAGTAGTGGTGATGATTGATGAAGGCTCTGCATCAGCAGCAGAAATCCTCTCCGGCTGCATTCAGGATAACGACCGTGGCTTATTAGTAGGCAGAAGAACTTTCGGAAAAGGATTAGTGCAAAAACCATTTACACTTTCCGATGGCTCGCAATTGAAATTAACTACCGCTCACTACTACATCCCAAGCGGACGCTGTATTCAAAAACCATACGGCACTGGTAACAAAGATTACCGCGATGACTACAAAGAGCGTTTAGAATCGGGCGAGCTTTTCGGAAAAGATACTTTCAAGTATGCTGACTCACTGCGTTATCACACCGGTAACGGCAGAGATGTTTATGGGGGTGGTGGTGTGCAGGCAGATTTCTTTGTGCCTATAGATACCAGCGCTAATTCTCCGCTTTTCAATCAGCTTATCCGCAAAGGAGTTGAAAACAAATTCTGTTTAGAGTTTGTAGATAAGAACCGCGCAGAACTTCACCAGCTATATCCGTCTGCCGATTCGTTCTTCTATCAATTTGAAATTGACACCATCATTCTCGCTCAATACCTGAATGCTGCTGTAGCAGACAGTGCGCTTAAGTTGAAAGAAGGCATGAACCCGAAAACTTTCTGGCAATATTTCGGAACAGTGAAGAACGATTCTGTTATCAACTTCGAGCGCGACTTTGCAAAATCTGACAGACTGATTAAGGCGCGCTTAAAAGCCACCATCGGCAGAAACTTATTCGATGCCGGTATGTTTTACCGGGTTATAAATTCTACCGTAAATAATGTTTTTGCAAAGGCTGTAGAGGTTATGAATAACAACCGCAAATTCGAAGTGCTTAAACCTAAAGAAGAATTAAAAGAAGATACCGAAAAACCGAAAATCGGTAAAAAGGAAAAAACAAAACATAAAGTAAAAGTTGTAACAAAATAAAACAAGATGGCAAAGATTGGATTGTTCTACGGTACTGATACCGGTAATACAGAGAGAGTCGCAAAAAGAATCAAAGAATTAGTAGAAGCCAAAATTGGCGCTGGCGAAGTTGACGTGCAGGAGATTTACAAGAAGAAGGCAGAGGATATGGCAAATTACAATCTGCTTATTCTCGGCATGCCCACCTGGTACGATGGCGAACTGCAAGGTGATTGGGAAAGCTATATCTCCGAAATGGAGCAGATTGACTTCACCGGCAAAACAGTAGCCTTCTTCGGTTTAGGCGACCAATACGGCTACGCTTCTTATTTCTGCGATGCACTCGGCTTATTTGCCGAACTGGTAGAAAAGAAAAACGGAATGCTCATCGGGCTTACAAGCGTTAACGGATACGAGCACGATTTTAGCAAAGCTCAGCGTGGCGACCAATTTGTTGGTTTGTGTTTAGATACCGATAATCAGGATGACTTAACCGAACAAAGAACATTGCAATGGGTGGAACAGGTGGTAAGCGAGTTTGGCTTAGCTCAGGCTTCATAAAAAGAAAAAAGGCGACAAATACTTGTCGCCTTTTTTCTTTTAGCCAATAACCAGTTCTTACAAATATTTGAAGTTAAACTTCGGGGTCAACTTCAACAACGATTCATAAATCAGTTTCACCACGTTTTCCAAATCATCAATTGAAACCAACTCAACCGTAGTGTGCATATAACGCAGCGGCAATGAAATCAGGGCCGATGGAATTCCTCCTCTTGTGTAAGCAAATGCATCAGTATCCGTACCGGTCGAGCGCGAAGCAGCATCTAACTGATAAGGAAGCTTTTTATCTTTTGCTGTAGCAATAATAAAGTCAAGCAACTTGTTGTGTACCGCAGGACCAACAGTAAGCACCGGTCCTTTGCCCGATGCAAATTCGCCTTCAACAATTTTGTCAATCATTGGTGTGGTAGTATCGTGACAAACATCGGTGATGATGGCACAATCCGGATTGATGGTATGCGCTACCATCTCTGCTCCACGCAAACCAACTTCTTCTTGCACCGAGTTTACAATGTATAACCCAAAAGGAAGTTTCTTGTTGTTCTCTTTTAATAAGCGCGCAACTTTGGCAATAATAAAACCACCGGCACGGTTATCGAGTGCGCGTCCGCCAAAGTATCTTTCGTTCAATACAAAAAACTCATCCTGATAAGTAATAACACAGCCTACATGTACACCCTTCTCTTCTACTTCTTTCTTAGTAACACAACCTAAATCCAGAAAGATATTTTTCACCTCCGGGTGTTGCTCTTTGCCATCTTTACGGGTATGTATGGCTGGCCAGCCGAACACAGCAGGAATTTTTTTCCCATCGCGTGTATGAATCCAAACCTTTTTGGAAGGAGCAATCTGATGGTCGCTTCCTCCATTGCGCTTTACATAAATTAAACCTTCAGGTGTTATGTAAGAAACAAACCAGCTAATCTCATCGGCATGTGCTTCAATGGCCACCTTGAATTTTGCATCAGGGTTTACAATGCCGTAAACCGTTCCGTAATTATCTACCTCATGTTTATCAATGGCAGGCTTAATATAATTCAGCCATAACTTCTGCCCTTCAGCTTCAAAACCTGTTGGCGATGGATTGTTGATGTATGCTTCGAAAAACTTTCTGTCTTCGTTTGTCAGAATACTTTTCTTCTTTACTACTGCTTTCTTTTTAGTTGCCATGTATGGTTAGTTCATTAAAAAATAAGTGGGCAAGAATAGTTATTCTATTATAAAAGAAGAAATACCAAATTTGCATCTTCCTAACCAATTGCCGATGCGTAAAAACATACTTCTGCTTTCCTTTGCTTTAATCACCATGTCGTTTGGCGGTGTTAATCCTACCGAAATATATGCGCACTTTGCAGCAGCAGTCAAAAACAAAAGCAACGTGCAATATTTTGCTGTTATTAAGGTGGCTGACCTTACCCAGGGAACCGTGCGCGAAGTATGTGCCCCCGGCAGTTTTATCCGCAGCGCATTACACAAAGAAATGAAATACGATTACGACAACCAGTCAGTAGCTTTGGTAGAACACATGGCATTAATAAACTTCGACCGGTTCTTCGAATTCAAGAACCCTGATGCAATACAATTGCTTGGCGCAGATGTTTATACCGAAGCCGATGTGCTTCAAATAGAGAAAGGGATAAACTTTACCACTTTAGCAAAACAGATTAAGCAATGGGGCACCTGGCAAATGGAGTTTAAAAATGATGATAAGAAGATGATTCTCTACGCCCACGCACTCTTTAATCATGGAGTGCTGACCGGTGAAGACAATAACCGGTTAGGCACTTTGATTTATGTAGACCTGTAACATAGACTTTATTTTTCCATAACATCTTTGCGTCTTCGTGCCTTGGTGTAAATTCTTTTTAAACTTGCGGTATGAAAAATTTCCTTCTTACTACTTTATGTATTGCCGGTGTTGTAGTATTTGCAAATGCTCAGACACCCGAAAAGCAAACCAAAGGCGAAAAATTTAAAGAAGCCATTAAGAACCTTCCCGAAGATTTAATTAAACAACCCGAAGCAGCAGAAGACACCAATGCCAACAAATTAATCAACGATAATCTATCCTTTGAAGTTCATCCGCTTTGGAAAGAAAAAGGAACACTCAGTATTATTGAATATAAAATGCTGAAGTGCGATGTGGAGCCTTTGAACGCAACCTTCCCTTTACCCGATAAAAAATTAGCGCAAGGCTTAACCATCAATCTGAATACCATTAAAAAAACCGCTGCTGAGAAAAAACAATTGGTATTAGCCGAAGTTCAAAAGCATTTAATTGCTTATTATAAAGAAGCCGGTAAAACGGTAACCAAAGAAGAACTGGCAACACAAACAAACGCCATGATTGCCGGAAGCGAAGCATTTACCACCAACGAAGGCAGAGCCGGTGAAATTTATTTCATTCACGATGTTCAACCCCTGCAATCGGGGCTAACTGTTTTATTGTTGTTGCCCGGTGCCGATGGCAAGTCGGTTACTTTTGTGCAGGTTAATTACTTCCGCTATTTATATGAAACTACTTTGCCCGAAGATGTAATGGAACTGCGCATGTTTACTTACCCCGAAGACCAGCAAACATATATTGACTTTACTAAGAAGATGCTGAGGACATTGGTGATTAAATAGCCGAGTTAGTCCAACCCAACTTGTGTAGCTTTAATGCCTGCTCAAAACAGCCAGCAAGGGCTATAAACTTCTCCCCTCGCAGAGTCTCTGCCTCGGGTCCAGACAAACTATTTGGCGGCAAATTGAGTATATTGCGATAATGAAACATGGAAAAAGTTGTGCTTGTTTGCTGATCATCTTGATTTCTACTCTTCAAGGTTATTCTCAAAAGCATGACTATGTGTGGTTATCAGGTTATATGGGCAACGATACTGGTTTTGTTGGCTACTGGCCCCCATTCGGTTTTTATTATGTAAACCTGCATTACAAGGGCAAAAAAATATATGGCGGTAAGTTAAGTGTTATAAAATGATGCGTGCGCGAAAATGCTTTTTATGGCTTGTATTTGTTGCCGCTTGTATAAATGTAAAAGCGCAGAAAGAAGATTACATGTGGCTATCTGGGCATTATAGTTATGGGGGCTTTGACCCGGGATGGGGATTTTACTTTGGTACTACGGTTCTCAATTTTAATAACAGCCCCCGTTCTATTACCCGAGATTCGCTGGCAATGAATTTTGATAAAACCACCACCAGCTATTGTAATGCAGACGGCAATTTGCTGTTTTATACTAATGGAATATACATTGCTAACGGACTAAATGAAAAAATAGAAAACAGTGATAGTATGAACTGGGGTCCGGTAATCCCTTATTATTTATCAGGCATAGACACTGAAGGCTATAGAACCCCACAAGGTATACTTGCTATTGCCAACCCTGCAAACGCAAACCAGTTTTATTTAATACACTCTTACTTAGATACACTTAGCAATAACAATTTCTTTGGTTGTATGAATATTCTTACAACCTTGTTGGATATGAATGAAAATGCACAACATGGCAGAGTTATTTATAAAAACCAATCGCAGATACGGGACTCAATTAATTGGGATGTAAAAACATGTAAACACGCTAACGGCAGAGATTGGTGGCTTTTGACCAAACAAAATGTTACTAACTGCTATTACAAAACGCTAATTTCAAGTAATGGCATTTCAACTGCCCTAACCAAACAATGTATAGGGGGGGGGCAATTTGGTAATGTCAGTAATTCCTGTTATTCGCCCGATGGAACAAAGTACGCGGTGTTTGTGGGTTACGGGGGCTTAGATATTTTTGATTTTGACAGGTGCAGTGGAGAGCTAAGTAATCCCCTGCATACATCGTTTCCACTTTCATCTGCAATGGGAGTTGCGTTTTCGCCCAATAGCCGTTTTCTTTATTTAAGCCTTTATCATGTATTGTATCAGTTCGATATGCAGGCGGCAGATGTGTTGGCAAGCAAAGATACCGTTGGTGTTTTTGACGGCACCAAAGCGCCTTTTGATGCCATATTTCATACCGCACAGTTAGCCCCCGATGGCAAAATTTACATTAGCTGCGGCAATGCCGATACGGTTTACCATATAATTGAAAGACCGGACGAAAAAGGTGATTCATGCTTATTTAGGCAACACAGTTTGAGTTTGCCAAGTCCAAGTTTGGGTGTTCCTAACTTCCCCAACTACCGCCTCGGTGCATTAACCAGTAGCCCATGCGATACACTCACCGGTTTAAACGAAGTAGAACGAACAGAAAAGGAAAAAATATTAAAAATATACCCTAATCCTGCTACAGATTTTGTAACCATAGACTACGGCTTCACCAATTGGAGTAAAGGCGAGATTAGTTTAGAAATCACAAACGAGTTAGGGCAAATAGTGCATCAGCAAAAACTACCAATGTATAGCGGCTTTCAAAAAATAGAAACATCTTCCTTTGCCACTGGTCTTTACACCACATACATCAAACGCAACAATCAAATAGTGGCAACAACAAAGTTTGCAAAACAATAAAAGCCGCGTGAGCGGCTTTTATTGTTATAGCTCCCTCTCCTTCGGAGAGGGTCAGGGAGAGGACTAGACTTCCACCGTCACCCTCCAATGCCCCATAACCCCACCAATATTCTGAACATTCGTATACTGCTCCTGCCCAACAAGATTTATAAACTCCTGTACAGTTTTAGTAACACTCTGTCCCGCCTGCACATCAAAAAACTGCGCAACCGATAAACCGGCAGGAGAATTAGAAGTATAGTAACGCATAGGGCTATTCATCGCCTCAATAGTTATAAGCGAATCTCCGTTCACATCCGATGAACCCAAAACAATGTTCCCAACCATCATCATCATCAAATCACCTTCCGCAACAATCACAGAACGCATCACAATCTTTCTTCTCAAATCCTTTCCCGCACTAATGTGAACATTCTCTTCCGTCACTGTTTTATAACCATCCTTACTCCATTCAAAATCAAAATCACCAACCGGTAACTTGCTTACGCCATACTTACCTTTTATATCCGTTTCAGTTTCCGCAACTTTCGTCAATGTTCCTGTTTCTCTAATCACAAACTCAACACCTTTCACCGGTGCATCATTTATATCCAAAACAGTTCCGCGCACCTTGGCAGAAGTACTTCCTAAATCAATTATCTCCCTCGACTGTTTGTAAGCATCAAAAAAATCTTTGTTCGTCAACTTCAAAGTATTCACCATCTTATCCAATTGCGCCACCAACAAATCATCAAGCACCTCACGAATCATTCTCGTTACTTTTTTCTTCGCTTGGCTTTTACTGATAATCGCTTGTCTTGGATTCTGCGAAGCCGTTCTATACAAATCAATCGCAGTTTGCAAATCCGTTACATCAGTAGCATTCACACCAAAATTTGTTGCTCCTGCAATATTCGCATCTGTTGCATCATGTATCGCTTCACATACATCATCCACAACTTCTTTCTTTAAACTATTCAATTTCGTTTCGCTGTAATTCACCAACGCTGCAAGCGTATTATTGTTGGTTGAATTAGCATAAGCAAGTGTAGCATTGGCGCACTTAAATGCGCGTGCCGTCATCTCGCTTCGCAAAACATTTGTATCAAGCGTAACACCGGTAGTACCTCCCTCGCCAATTTGGTTCAGCGAATTAATTAAAACCATTTTTGATTTTACACTTCCCAAAACGATTACAAAGGAAGGAATACCCGCAGTAGCTGCTGTATTCGCATCACAGATAGTGATGTTAGCGTTAATCATGTTAACGCGGTTTGAATCTTCTGTTTTCATGACATTTGTTTTTTAATTGTGAATTAATTTTCTTTCTAACGCTTCTATCACATCAAATATTATTTGCAGATTATCCCGTTAAGAAAATTTTACAATTCCATGACAATTCAAACAAAGTATCTCTTATTCCGCTTCCCTTCTCCTGTCGGAGAAGGTGTTCCGATGTTTCTTCATCGGAACGGATGAGGTTTCCTCTCCTAACAGGCGGGGTGGTTAAAACACCACCCAACGTGCGACACTTTTAAATCCTTCTACACCGGACAACGTGTGAACAATCGAAAACAGAAGCATTTTTGACAATTTACTTAGCAAACTTGCCGACTTTGTAAGTGACTTGGCAAATTATACGTCCGTCTTGGCAAACAACATCAATCGCTTGGCAAAAAAGTCGAGTAGCGTGGCAAATTAAATCGCTGTCTTGGCGCACAAACCTGCCTGTCGGTCAGCCTGGTTAAGTTAGCCTGTCAACCAAAACTCTTGACTTGGCAAACAACACAAGTCGCGTGGCGAATTACACGAATAGCTTGGCACACAAAACTCATCACTTGGCGGACAACTCAACCCGCTTGGTAAATTAAACGAGCAGCGTGTCAAACAAATTAGTTGACGTAGCACTAAAAACTTCTCTCTTGGCGCACAAACTTCTTGGCGTTGGCAACAACATTCGAACCGTTGTTGGTGTTATCACCAACAACATTTAATTGCTATAAACTTTCATCTTCTTTTCTATATTTGCGCCCCTTTCACCCGCCATGGGTGAATTTCAACCAAACTAAACTCACGCACACGGGGTGAGAATAAACAATAACCGCGTATACTCAGATGTCTGAAAATATTTTAGAAAACACAACGGCTAACACCAGTACAGCCCATGACGATTTTGACTGGACGGTAGATAAACGTAACGTAGTACGTTATACCGATGCAGAAAAAGCTGCCTACGATGTACAGTATTCTTCCACTTTAAAGACCATCGAAAACGATGAGATTGTAAAGGGAACTGTAGTAGCGCTTACTAACACAGATGTAGTTTTAAATATCGGTTTCAAATCCGATGGACTTGTTCCTCTTTCCGAATTCCGCGATGTGGAAGATTTGAAAGCAGGCGATGAGTTTGATGTGTATGTAGTAAACAAAGAAGACAAAAAAGGTATCCTTCAACTAAGCCGTAAAAACGCCCGCACCATGAAAGCGTGGGAAGAAATTATGGATGCACACAAAACAGGTGTGGTGGTTCAGGGTAAAATTGTTTCTAAAACCAAAGGTGGTCTTATCGCCAACGTATTCGGAGTGGATACCTTCCTTCCGGGTTCGCAAATTGATGTTAAGCCAATTACCGATTACGATGTTTATGTAGGTAAAACTATGGAGTTGAAAGTTGTGAAGATTAACGAAGCCATTAAAAACGCGGTAGTATCTCACAAAGCTCTTATTGAGTCAGATATTGAATCGCAACGCGAAGCAATTATCGGTAAGTTGGAAAAAGGACAGGTTCTTGAAGGAACTATCAAGAACATCACCGACTTCGGTGCGTTCATTGACCTTGGAGGTGTTGACGGATTACTTTACATCACTGATATTTCGTGGGGCAGAATTGGTCACCCGAAAGAAGTGCTTGAGTTGAACCAGAAATTGAACGTGGTGGTATTGGATTACGATGATAACAAGAAGAGAATTTCCCTCGGCTTGAAACAATTGCAGCCGCACCCATGGGATACTTTAGACAAGGAAATTGAACTTGGCAGCAAGGTGAAGGGTAAAATCGTAAATATTGAGGATTACGGTTCGTTCCTCGAAATTACTCCGGGTGTTGAAGGTTTAATTCACGTATCAGAAGTTTCTTGGAGCAACACGCCTATCAACAGCCGCGAATATTTCAAGTCTGGCGATACGCATGAGGCTATTGTAATGACACTTGACCGCGAAGAAAGAAAAATGTCACTTTCGTTAAAGAGATTGACAGAAGACCCTTGGGTTAAGATTGCTGACAAATTCCCTGTTGGAACTAAAACCAAAGGTGCCGTTAAGAACATCACTCCATACGGTGTGTTTGTTGAATTAACTGACGGTATCGGTGGCATGATTCACATCAGCGACCTTTCTTGGACTAAGCGTTACAATCACCCAACTGAGTTTACCAAAGTAGGTAGCGAATTGGATGTGGTTGTTCTTGATATTGACAACGAAAACCGCAAGCTTACCCTCGGACACAAACAAATTGAAGAAGATCCATGGGATTCTTTCGAAACAGTGTTCCCGGTAGGTTCAGTTCACGAAGCTACTTTATTACACAGTGATGATAAAGGTGGAATCGTTCTTCTTCCTTACGGTTTAGAAGCATTTGCACCTAAAAAACACTTAGCTAAAGAAAGCGGTGGTTTTGTAGCGGCTGATGAAAAAACACAGTTCAAGGTTATCGAATTCAATCGTAACGATAAGCGCATTCTTGTATCTCACGCCCGCATTTGGGAAGAGGTTCAGAACGAAGTTATTGAAGGCGAAAAGAAAGAGAAGAAAGCTGAACGCGAATCAACAGCTAAGACCGTTAAGAATCTTCAGAAGAGTGTTGAAAAAGCAACCCTTGGAGATTTGAGCGCACTTAGCGACTTGAAAGAAAAAATGGATAACAAAACTGCTGCCGATAATAAAGCAGCAAAAGAAGAATCATCTTCTGAAGAAAAAAGCCCTGAGTAATCAGTTTTCGCTTTAAAAATTAAATCCCGTGTCGGCTTACCTGGCACGGGATTTTTTTCATCTAATTCACAGTGGCAATCTTCACAATTAATGTATGGAATTGTTTCTAAATGCATCAAATACTATTTAATATAAGTTTTACTGAAAGGCACATAGGCGGATGATGCATAAAAAAAGGCACTCTTTCGAGTGCCTTTGCTGCTTAGCCCTTCCCGGGTTTAAGCAATTTTTCTTAATGGCATTTCTATAGAAGTTGTTTGCGGGCGTTTCATGCCGAATGCTTCGTAAATTTCTTCGTAGCTATAGCCTGCTTCTTCAACTAATTTAGGTAGGTAGTGAGCAATAGATTCTAATAGCTTATTAATGTCTTGAAGTGTGTGGTGGTTGGTTAATGCAATTCGAACTCCTGCATTTTTAACCGATACGGCAGGGAACTGCGCAAGATTGAACATGATACCTTCTTTGTTCAGTATTTCAGAAAGTTTGAAACCAATTTCGGGTTTACCTACACCAATGTAGAAGATAGGAGTAATGGCACTGCTGATAAGCGGCAGTGCATGGTATTGAGCTCTGTCTACAAAGAATAACATGCGCTCATACAAATCATTCTGCAATGTTTCAATTTCAGGGCTCAAGTGAATTTGGGCGGCCGCTTTAATAGCACCTAGTACAGCAGGTTGTAATGGACCAGAGAAGATGAATGAACTACCGCAGTTTTTAATGGTGTTCTTTTCTTCTTCGCTACCAAAAGCTAATACACCACCGCAGTTAGCAAAACCTTTTGCCAGGGAGGAAGTAACCATCATGCGGGGGTGGTGAGGCATACGGCTAAGGGTAAGACCGCGACCGTTTTTGCCAGCCCAGCTCATACCGTGTGCATCATCTACATAAAAGTTAAACTGCTCATATTTATCCAGCAATCTCCAAATTTCTTTAAAGTTAGGAGTGTCGCCATACATCGAGAAAACACCATCGGTAAAGTACCAAACGCGGTCGTATTCTTTTTGAAGAGTTTCAATACGTTGTTCCAACAAATCCATACGGTTATGCGGAAGTGTTTCTACATACGTGCCATCGCCTTTTACCATTTGTATGGCGTTACGCACGCTGTTATGTACTTGTTGGTCGGCAATAACGGCATCGCGCTCGCCAATAATTACGGGTATAGTAGATACGTGACCTAAACTGGTAGTAGGAGCCAGCAAAACCGGCTTGCCCATAATCTCACCTAACATGCTTTCCACTTCTTCGTACAAGCCCATTTGCAGGAAGGTACGGGAACATGAAAACTGCGAACCATACCGCTGCACGGCATTAATAGCGGCTTTCTTTAAGCGCTCATCGGTTTCTAAGCCCAGGTAACTGCAAGAGCCGTAGTAAACCATTTTGTTGCCCCGCACAGTTACATGCTTGCCATCTAAAATTTCATCTTGGGTAGAACCATGGATTAAACCAAGCTCGCGGTTCTTGTTGAAGATTTTGTTGATAACATCGGTAAATTCTTTTTTCATGATTTCAGTCAGGTGAATTAAAATCTTGTAACAAAAATATCCTCTCCGGTAATAAAATAGCTATAAATGGCAACGGAAATAACTTGTATTTTACCTGTGTAAACGGCTAATAGTCACAAATAATATCAACGCTCGTCTTATAGAGTGTCTACTCAAATATTCTTCTGCTATAAACAAGTGTGAAGATGTTACCTGTTAGGATAACAGGATAGCTATATCATTACAGCAAGAAATAGTATGCCGAAAAAATCACTTATCAATCGCATTACGGGTGAATCTTACTGGAAAGAACGGGCCATTTCTTTGTTCATGGTAGTAGGATTGCTTCTAGGAAATATGGTAGAAATGATGAGCGGGAAAGAAGCTAAAGACTCGCCAATTATCTGGATAGCCGGTGTGTTGATTGGTACAGTAGTAGTTGTGCTTTCTGTTTTAAGGAATCCTAAGTATAAGGACAATACTTCTGCAGCTTTTAAGTTCTTTTTGTTCTACTTAAACTTCAATGTAATTTATGCGTACTCTACCAATACGCAGTTTTTGCATGTAAACCCAAATCTTCCTATAAAGGAATTTACAGAGGCGCTACAGGGAGAAATGTTCTACATGATATTTAGTTACATCCTGTTTGTAATTATCTGTTTTGGGTTGGATTCGCGCAGAGAGTTGATGCTATTTTCGGCAGGTGAAGTATTACTCTTTGCAGTTGCAGTAGGTATTAATTGGCAATTTGATCCGCTATTGAAAGACCCGATGCACATGGTTGTGTTTACTATTGTGCTGGCAGGTAACTATATGATCAATGTGCAGCGAATGAAGTTCTCGCAGGTTTCGTCAGATGTAAGTATTCAGTTTAAAGTAATAAGCGAGAATGCGCGTGATGCACAAATTATTTTAGATAGCCAATTGTGCTTTGTTTACATCAACCCTGCTGCCAGAGAACTGGCAGGTTATGAAATGCAGGAGATTTCGAAGAGATCAATTAAAGAAGTAACCAACGAGGAAGATTTTGCAGAAATAGAGAAAGTGGCTGCGAGTGTAGTGGCCCAAACAAACAGCCGTGAGCGATTAGAATACCGCTTAAAGGATGATGAAGGAAACTACATTTGGGTAGAAAGTATCTTCAGCACCTTTGCTGCCAAAGAAGGTAGCTCGCAGGTATTGATATTTGCTGAAACAAGAAATATAGAAGAGCGCAAAAAGCAGGAGGAAGAAATAAAGCAGCAGATGATTGTGGAGGAAATGCTTATTCGCCATTCCAATCAGTTTATAAATGTTGACCGTGCGGAAATTCAATCGGGTATAGATGTAGCCCTGGGCGAGTTTGGTATGATGCTGGAGGCCGATGCTGTATTGGTTTACCGTATGCACGGTAAGTTGAGCGATGAATTCCGTTCAACCAATCAATGGTTTGGCGGTGCCGATAAAAACCTCGCAGCTAAATTTAATCTGGTAGTAAAGATAGACCAGCCGCTGGTGGTGTTCCTGCGCAGCATACGTGGCGAAAAATCATCGCGCGGTCATTTCATTCTGCCCGTCCAGTTGAACGAAATTCAAATTATCAGCACAGCCAATGTTACGGATAAGCAGTTCTACATTATTCCACTGCAAAGCGGTAATGTGGTTAACGGGTTTGTGGTGTTTGTGTTCGATGTGCGCGTAAAACATGTGCAGTCTAATTTCTTTGCCCTAATAGGTAACATGGTAGCCAACGCGTTTACGCGTTTAAGAACCGAAATGCGCTTACATGAAGCGCAATTGACCAACGAGTTTATCCTCCGCGCCTTGCCGGACTGGTTGTACATTATTAATAAGAATGGCGAGTTTACCGGTGGCAACGAGTTTACCACTATGGATCCTTTTATGCAGGATATGAATTTGATGGGTAAAACCTTCAGCGAAATTCTACCGGGCGATGCACCTGAACTTTTCTCGGCAACTTTAGATAGTGTAATAGAATCTGATTTGTCGGCTTCGTTTGAATACCACGATACCACTTACCACAAAGACAATTTCTTTAAAGTGGTTATAGCTCCGTTTAAGGCTAACGAGTACTTGCTCATTATTCGAGATGTAACCGATTTGAGAGAAGCACAAGTCGAGCTGGAGGTAAAAGCCAAGAACCTTGCACGCTCTAACAAGGAACTGGAAGAGTTTGCATACATAGTAAGTCATGATATGAAACAGCCGATACGCACTATCGTTTCATATCTCACCTTGTTGAAGAAAAAATATTCTGAGGCCCTGCCACAAGCTGCACAGGACTTTGTGAACTTCAGTATAGATGGTGCAAACAAGATGAGCGACCTTATTCGCGATATTCTACAGTATTCTAAAATGGAACAGTCGGTTAATATGGCTGAGAACGTATCGCTTAATGATATGGTGAAGAAAGTGCTAGGAGGCTTGAAAGATATCATGGAGAAGAACAACGGCACTGTAGATGTAGATGACTTGCCGGTAATTACCTGCAACGAAACCATGATGGGTGAGTTATTCCAGAACCTGATTGAAAATGGATTGAAGTATAATCTTACACCGGCTAAGAAAGTAACCGTTAAGGTAGCTGATGAAATGAACGACTGGCATTTTACAATAGCCGATAACGGTATCGGTTTCGACCAGCAATATGCTGAGCAAATTTTCAAAATCTTTAAACGCTTGCATACCGATGAAGAGTTTCAGGGAACCGGTATCGGTTTAAGTATATGCGCCAAGGTTATAGAAAAGCACGGAGGTAAACTTTGGGCTATTTCCGAAAAGGGAAAAGGCAGTACGTTCCATTTCACTTTACCTAAAGCAGCGTAGTGGATTACTCTTCGGCTGAAATGAATTTTTAGTTTCGCCTCTAATATGTTAGGACTAAAACTTCCCACCGACCCTCGCTGGGCTGACCTTGCCGGAAAATCTATTCAGGAAATTCTTACCGACCATGCTTACTGCGAGCAGAAAGCTACCTCTACGGCTATTTCTTTAATTCAGAATTATCCCGATTTCGAAAATATAGTAGTTGCCTTATCTCCAATTGTAAAAGAGGAATGGGGGCATTTTGAATTGGTAGTGGAACATTTAAAAAAGCGTGGATTGAAATTGGGCTTGCAGCGAAAAGATAAATACGTAAGCGAGTTGTTGAAATTTATTCGTCACGGTGGGTCGCGTAAGGATTCACTGAGTGAAAAACTTTTATTCTCCGCTTTAATAGAAGCAAGAAGTTGTGAGCGGTTTAAACTGCTCTCAAAAAATATTGAAGACAAAGAATTAAAACAGTTCTACAAAAACCTGATGGTGAGTGAAGCCGGTCACTACCGGTTGTTTTTAGATATGGCTTGCGAAATTGGCGAGAAAGAAAAAGTATTAGCCCGTTGGGAAGAATGGTTAGAGTTTGAAGCAGGAATAATGCAGAAGATAGACGTAAGAGGAGATAGGATTCACTAACCGGAAAATCAATATGAAAAAATATACAGTTTACTTAATGGGGATTTTGTATGTGCTTGCAGGCATCAATCACTTCTTGCATCCCGATTTTTATTTGAAGATGCTTATTGGATTTCTTCCCCACCCTAATGAGTTAAATATCATAAGTGGTGCAATTGAAATTATTTTAGGTATTGGTGTTATGCTACCGCAAACAAGAAAAATTTCTGCCTGGGGAATTATCCTTTTGCTTGTGGCAATTTTTCCTGCCAACATTAATATGGCATTGCATTCAACCGATTGGAATTTTTCCGCCTTTGCGCTTTACTTGCGTTTGCCTATTCAGTTTTTGTTGATTTGGTGGGCGTATGTTTATACAAAAACTAAACCGGTTCCTGCCAATTAAATTCACGGCAATCTCTCAACAATTGTTAAGCGATTTATAAATACCAAACCATAACTGATATTCGCACGGCAATTAGAAAAATGTCAGGAAGAAATTCTTATTACTTTTTGGTTTTAGTAGCGGCACTTGGGCTAAATTTAAGTGTTGATGCGTCTGATTCATTCCCTCAAAAAAATATTTCTTCTTTTTCTTCAGTAGATAATTTTCTCAAACTTCATCTGCCTGTTGAATCTGCACCGGTGCCTAATGACCGCGAAGTTCCGAGCGAGAATGAACAAGAAGATGATTTAGACTCCGATTCAAATACGATGGCGAACGAACAAACCTCGTTCAACATATTCGATTTAGTTGTTACGGAAAATTGGACTGCAGACTATTCCTCTTTCATTCAAAACCGTTCCTCGGTTCCTTTGTTCGTACTCTACCATTCCTGGAAGACGTACTTGTCTTAACTTTTTAATTACCCGCTCCCTCTTTTAGGGTTGCGGTTTTGCATTCAACCTTCACTCCGGTTAATGCTTTCCATTTGTCATTTATCAACTAAAACAAAAACTGTAATGAAGAGGATACTCATTCTCCTTAGCCTGTCAACCGTATTGATGTATGGTTGTAATTCTGAAAAACATGAAAAGGAAGCGGAAGCCAAATTTTTGGTAACCAGCCCCATGCAAATGGACACCATGATTTATAAAAATTATGTGTGTCAGATTCATGCCTATAACCACATTGAACTGCGCTCGCAGGAGAAAGGATACTTACAAAATGTTTATGTTGATGAAGGGCAGTTTGTAAAAAAAGGGCAACTGATGTTTCAGATTATGCCGGTTATTTATCAGGCAGAAATGCAAAAGGCACAAGCCAATGTAAACTTTGCGGAGATTGAATATCAAAACACAAAAAATCTTTCCGACAGCAACATTGTATCAAAGAACGAATTGGCATTAGCCAAGGCAACATTAGATAAAGAGAAAGCAGAGTTATCGTTAGCGCAAGCGCATTTATCATTTACCGAAATTCGCGCACCGTTCGATGGCATCATGGACCACTTCTACGAGCGGCTCGGAAGTTTGGTTGATGAAGGAGCATTGCTCACCACGCTTTCTGACAACAGTAAAATGTGGGTTTACTTCAATGTGCCGGAGGCGGAATACTTAGACTACATCACCCGTGCAAAAAAAGAAAGTCAGCAAAAAGTAGAGTTGCAAATGGCAAACAACGAAATGTTTGACCAGAAAGGAATTGTAGAAACTATTGAAGCCGACTTTAATAACGAAACAGGAAACATTGCCTTCCGCGCCACATTTCCGAATTCTAAACAGATACTGCGCCATGGCGAAACAGGAAATATTCTGATGCCTGCGTATCTTAAAAATGCCATCCTCATTCCTCAAAAAGCAACCTTCGATATTCTCGATAAAAAGTTTGTGTATGTGGTGGATGAAAAAGGTGTGTTGACGTCACGACAAATTACCATAGCGCAGGAAATGCCGCATCTATATGTTGTTACAGCTGGTCTTAACCCGAACGACAAAATCCTTTTAGAAGGTTTGGGCAAAGTGAAAAACAACGAGAAAATTGAAACTGAGTTTGTGTCTTTCGAAAAGGCGTTAGAGGATCTAAATAATTTACATGCTGAGTAGGCAGGAACCAAAAAATTACAGACAAGATGTTTAATAAATTTATTCAAAGACCGGTTCTTGCCATTGCCATATCCGTTGCCATAGTTTTTATGGGACTACTGGCAATAAATACCATACCGGTAGCTCAGTTTCCCGAGATTGCTCCTCCGAGGGTAAGTATCTTTATCGAATTTCCGGGTTCCAATGCCGACCTGTTGGTGAAGTCTACCTTAACTATTTTAGAAAGAGAAATTAATGGTGTGCAGGGAATGCAATACATGCTATCCGATGCCACCAGTGCCAGCGAGGCAAGTATTGATATAGTATTTGAACCCGGTACTGACCCCACCATTGCAGCAGCCAGAGTAAAATCGAGGGTTGATCAGGTAATGACCAACCTTCCTCCATTGGTTCAACGAGAGGGTGTAATCATCAAACCTCTACAACCGAGCATGTTGATGTATTTGAACCTTTACAGCACCAGCAAAAATACAGACGAGAAATTTTTATTCAACTACGCTAATACTTACATTTTACCGGAGATTCAACGGATAAGCGGAATGGGTCATGCAGAGGCAATAGGTAGCCGCGCTTTTGCTATTCGCGTTTGGTTGAACCCAGACAGAATGATGGCGTACAAAATTTCTGCAGAAGATGTGTTGAAAGCTATTGACGAACAAAGCGTTTTGGCAAGACCGGGAAGAGTAGGATTGAGTTCAGGAAAAACGGCACAATCGCAGGAGTATGTTTTTACTTACAAAGGTTGGTATAACACACCGGAACAGTATAAGGAAATTATTATCCGCGCAAATGCAGAAGGCGAAATACTTAAACTAAAAGATGTTGCCGAAGTAGAAGTTGGTAGCGAGTTTGTAGATATCTACTCTAACAAAGATGGATTTCCTTCTGCCTCAATAGTGCTGAAACAAAACCCTGGCAGTAATGCTAACAAGGTAATTGCCGATGTAAAAGCAAAGCTGGAAGAATTAAGAAAAGATTTTCCACCGGGCATGGATTACGAAATCAATTACGATGTTTCAAAATTTGTTGATGCCTCTATCGAAAAAGTATTACATACTTTATTGGAAGCATTTATTCTGGTTGCCATAGTTGTATTTATTTTCTTAGGCGATTGGCGTTCTACACTTATTCCAATTCTCGCAGTACCGGTGTCGCTGATTGGAACATTTGTTTTCATGCAAATGTTTGGGTTAAGCATAAACCTGATAACGCTCTTCGCACTTGTTTTAGCTATCGGCATTGTGGTAGATAATGCCATTGTGGTAGTGGAAGCGGTGCATGTGAAAATGGACGAAGAAAATTTATCTCCATACAAAGCGGTGCAAAAAGCCTTGGGAGAAATAGGCGGTGCTATCATAGCCATCACTTTAGTAATGACCGCTGTGTTTGTTCCTGTTGCATTTATGAGCGGACCGGTGGGCGTTCTTTATCGGCAGTTCTCTATTACTATGGCAACAGCCATTATTCTATCCGGTGTTGTTGCGCTTACGCTTACTCCGGTTTTATGTGCCATACTTTTAAAGAACACACACGGCCAGCCGAAAAGAAAAACACCGGTGAGTATTTTTCTTGATTGGTTCAACAAAGGCTTCGAAAAAATTACAGGAAAATATACCGGATTGCTAAAACTAATTGTTGACCGCAGAGTAGTTACTTACGGAATACTCCTTGCCTTTGCTTTCGGTATTGTAGGTATAAACAAAATTCTTCCCGCAGGTTTTATTCCTAACGAAGACCAGGGGCAGATTTATGCTATCATTCAAACACCACCGGGAACAACACTCGAAAGAACAAACGAAATAGCAAGAAAACTTCAAGCTATTGCCAAGAAAGTGGAAGGCGTGCAATCAGTAACTGCGTTGGCTGGTTTCGAAATTCTTACCGAAGGCAGAGGCTCTAATGCAGGAACTTGTTTGATTAACTTAAAAGATTGGTCGGATAGAAAACATAATGTAAAGCAGGTAATTGCTGAACTGGAAGAAAAATCGAAAGACCTTGCCGCTAACATTGAATACTTTGAACCACCGGCTGTGCCGGGCTATGGAACTTCCGATGGTTTCTCGTTGCGTTTGTTAGACAAAAGCAGCGATGTAGATTATCAGGAATTTGACAGAGTAAATAAAGAGTTTGTGGAGGCTTTGGAAAAAAGAAAAGAGTTGAGCGGATTGTTTGCTTTTTACTCTGCCAAATATCCGCAATACGAATTGCTGATAGATAATGCAAAGGCTATGCAAAAGGGAGTTTCTATTGGAGCCTCCATGGAGAATCTGAATATTATGATTGGCAGTACGTATGAACAAGGTTTCATCCGCTTCAACAATTACTACAAAGTTTACACGCAAGCCGGTCCTGAATTCAGAAAACAACCATCGGATATTCTGAACATGTTTATTAAAAACGATAAAGGCGAAATGGTTCCTTACTCGGCTTTTATGACTATAAAGAAAACGCAGGGACCCAATGAAATTTCGCGTTACAATTTGTATATCTCTTCTCTAATTAACGGAACGCCTGCACCGGGTTACTCTTCCGGTGATGCCATTAAAGCCATACAGGAAGTTGCCAAAGAAAATTTGCCGCGCGGATACGACATTGCGTGGGAAGGTCTTTCGTATGACGAAGCAAAAAGAGGAAACGAAGCCTTGTATATTTTCCTTGTAGTAATCTTCTTCGTGTATCTAATTCTTGCCGCGCAGTACGAAAGTTTTCTTCTTCCGTTTGCGGTGCTTCTATCAATTCCTCCGGGAATATTCGGCTCGTTCATGTTGTTGAAATTGATGGGTCTATCCAATGATGTTTACGCGCAGGTAGGCTTGATTATGCTCACCGGTTTGCTCGGTAAAAATGCGGTGCTGATTGTGGAATTTGCCGTGCAAAAACACAATCAAGGAGCAACTGTTTTGGAAGCAGCTATTGAAGGAGCGAGAGTGCGTTTCCGCCCTATCTTAATGACTTCATTCGCATTTATAGCTGGATTAATTCCGCTGGTAATTGCCACCGGTCCCGGTGCGGTGGGTAACCACACCATTGGTGCATCGGCATTGGGAGGAATGTTGTTCGGAACTGTTTTCGGAGTAATTATTGTTCCGGGTCTCTACTTCATTTTCGGAAAACTTTCGGAAGGCAAACAATTGATTAATGACCAAGACGAAAACCCATTAAGCGAAGACTTTGTAGAATCTCAAGAACAAGTTGCGCTTACCCGAAACATCAGAAAACTAATCACCAAATTTTTAAAGAGAAAAGAGAAATGAAGAATAAATTATTTGCAAAGTATGTGGCTATAGTCATTATACTTATATCGGTTGGTGGCTGCAAACTTTTTAAAGAACCAATAAGAACAGAAAACAAAACAGTTCCGTCAAGCTATCATGCTTCGCTGGATACTACGAACACCGCGCTTGTTATCTGGCGCAATTATTTTACTGACAAAAATTTGATTGCGCTGATTGATACTGCTTTGGCAAACAATCAAGAGTTGAATATCACTCGTCAGGATATTGAAATTGCACGCAACGAAGTAAAAGCAAAAAAAGGCGAACAACTTCCTTACGGTGGAATTCAATTGGGTGCTGGTGCTGATAAATCAGGCAAGTACACATGGAACGGGCAATCGGAACATGATTGGGAAAAAGCCGAGAGCAAACCAAAATACATTGGCGATTTTATGATTAGCGCAGTGTTTTCGTGGGAACTCGACATTTGGAAAAAACTGCGCAATGGAAAGAATGCGGCAGTGGCTCGTTACCTCGCGAGTGTAGAAGGCAAGAACTTTATGGTTACGAATTTGATTTCGGAAATTGCGAATTCATACTACGAGTTGATTGCGCTCGACAACCAGTGGGAAATTATTCGCAAAAACATTGATATACAACAAAGCGCGCTGAACATTGTGAAGCAGCAAAAAGATGCCGCGCGTGTTACGCAATTAGCGGTGAACCGTTTCGAGGCGCAGTTGCTCAACACAAAAAATTTGCAGTATGAAATTCAACAGCAGATTGTAGAAACAGAAAACAAACTCAACTTCTTAACCGGTCGTTTCCCTGCGCCTATTACGCGTAACGATGCTTCGTTTAATACTACGGTATTCGATTCTATTGCTTCGGGTGTTCCAAGTCAGTTGTTAGAAAATCGTCCTGACATCAGACAAGCAGAACAAGAGTTAGCTGCATCTAAGCTGGATATTAAAGTGGCGAAGGCAAATTTCTTTCCAACGTTTCGCATTTCTGCATCGGCAGGTTTTCAGGCATTTAATCCTGCGGTGTGGTTTAACCCTACATCTCTGCTCTACAATGTTTTTGCCGATATGATGGCTCCGCTTATTAACCGCAATGCTATTGTAGCGGGTTATAAATCTTCGAGAGCAAAACAAATTCAGGCGGTGTATAAATACGAACAAACTATTTTAAAAGCATTCACCGAAGTGCAGAACGAACTTTCGGGTATTGATAATTACTCGAAGAGTTTCGACACCAAAAGCAACGAAGTGGAAATACTCACTCAATCAATTGCAATTTCCGATAACCTCTTTAAATCTGCCCGTGCAGATTATGGTGAGGTGTTGCTCACCCAGCGCGAAGCATTGGAATCTAAAATGGAACTGATTGAGATAAAGAAGAAACAACTGAATGCCGAGATAAACGTTTACAAGGCATTGGGGGGTGGTTGGAGATAGCCCTTGATGATATAATGAGATGATTGAAAAAGGGAAAAGGTTTTATAAGATTCTCTTTTTGCCACATAAGGATGAAGATATTTGGCTGTTAGTTGTGTGGATTCTTTATCTGTCTTTCACTTTGTGCCGTTCGTGTTATCACCAACAATCCAAATTTACAATTTTCTCGGTCAGCAGGTTTTGCAGCAGGCATTTACAAATTCCACTACCATAAACACCGCGCAACTTGCAGATGGCATTTACTTTTATGAGTTGCGCAACAGCAAAGGAGTAATCAGGAACGGAAAGGTTATAAAACAATGAAAAGGAATTTGCAAGCTTTTCGTGAAAGGTGCTTCCTTTTCCGCTTAAGGTTCACCCTTTTCGAAAAAAGGTTCTTCCTTTTTCATTTTTGGTTCATCCTAATCGGTTTTTGGTTCACCCTTTTCGGTTTTCGGTGAACCCTTTTCGCAAAAGGATTCTTCCTTTTTCGTTTAAGGTTCACCCTTTTTCGATTTTGGTCTACCCTTTTCGCAAAAGGGTTCTTCCTTTTTCATTTTTGATTCACCCTTTTTGATTTCTGGTGAACCCATTTGCGTTTCCGGTGCACCTTTTTGCCTTTTTGGTGAACCTTTCGGTTTTTAGTTGCAATTGTGCGCTACTTATTGCAACATTTGCACCATGTTCATCAATGTTCCCGAAGTAAAAGTTCCGCGCATAGTTATTATAGGTTGTGGTTTTGGTGGTTTAGAGTTAGCCAAGCAATTGCGCAAAGCCGAAGTGCAGATTGTGCTGCTCGACAAAAACAATTACCACACCTTTCAGCCTTTGCTGTATCAGGTTTCTACTGCGGGTTTAGAAGCTGATTCTATTGCCTACCCTATCCGTAAAATATTTAAAGGGCAGAAGAACTTTCACTTCCGCATGGGCGAAGTGCAGCAGATTGTTTCAGCAGAGAACAAACTTATCACCAGCATTGGCGAATTGAAGTACGATTATCTCGTTATTGCCACCGGTTCTACAACCAATTACTTTGGTATAAAAGATTTTGAGCAGAACGCTATGCCCATGAAGAGCGTAACCGAAGCGCTCGACCTGCGCAGTTTAATTCTGCAGAATTTCGAGAAGGCATTGCTCACTAAAGATTTACACGAACAGGAAGCGCTGATGACTTTTGTAGTAGTAGGTGGCGGACCCACCGGTGTGGAATTAGCCGGTGCTTTGTGCGAATTGAAGAAGCATGTTCTTCCAAACGATTATCCCGAACTCGACTTCAGAAAGATGCGCGTGATACTGATTGAAAACGGTGGCGAGCTTTTGCAAGTCATGAACGAAACCAACCGAAAACGCGCCAGCACTTATTTAGAAGAACTGGGTTGCGAAGTTTGGCTGAACACCGGTGTTGTAAAATATGATGGAACAATTGCAGAAACAAAAACAGGCAAACAACTTCACACCTCCGGTTTAATTTGGGCAGCGGGTATTAAGGCAGTATTAATAGATGGATTGAATAAAGATTCCATCAACGCACGCGGAAGAATAATCATTGATGATTACTGCAAAGTAAAAGGACACGAAAACATTTTTGCCATTGGCGATGTGGCTTGCATGGTGCAGGAAAAATTTCCGAACGGACATCCGCAAATTGCACCGGTGGCTATTCAGCAGGCGCACTTGGTCGCAAGCAATTTGAAAAAGACATTCAAGCAATGGACGCTTGATAAGTTCAGCTACTTTGATAAAGGCACTATGGCAACAGTTGGCAGAAACCGCGCGGTGGTAGAAGTAGGCAATTTTACTTTCGGAAGATTATTTGGTTGGTTAGCATGGATGGGTTTACACTTAATGCTGCTGGTTGGTTTCCGTAACCGTGTAGTTGTTTTTATTAATTGGGTATGGAGTTACATTAACTACGACAGAAATATGCGGTTGATAATTCGCCCTTACAGTAAACAGAAAAAGGCTTTGTAGTTTCTGCTTCGTAACTCAAAATCCCTGTTCGGCAGCCGAATAAATTAAGCGTATGCCGCGCACCATAGTGCTGGAAAGCAGATAAAAAAGGGAAACAGAAATAAGCATCATTCTGAATTCGTATAAATTCCAGATGCTGATGCCCGAAGAAAATTTTGCCGAAAGCAGAAGCAGTCCTACTAACAGAATATACAGATACCAACACAGAACGGTGTAACGCAAAAAACTTTCATACGCAAGCGAAACAACCACATTTATCAGGCAGAAAAGAATAATGGCGATAAAAGCTGCGAAATATTCTGTTCCCTTTTCTAGATGAAGCAGCCGGCAAATTCCCATACCCGCCCAGCCAATTAAAACTGCCAGCGCAAACTGAACAAGCGGAGAAGCGCGTTTTTTTACAATGGTGAAATTTACTTCCTGCATATCTGCAAAAGTAGAAATAAATTGAGTAGCACCTTAAGTCAATAGGCGCATCTCCTAAAAAGGAAACGGTGCTTCCGATGCAAGGAGACGCATTTCCGAAAAAAGAAACGGGGCTCCTAAGGTTAGGAGGTGCATTTCCGAAAACGGAAACGCATTAACGAAACTAAAAAGTGAGCATTTTGAAAAAAAATCAGAAATCAGAGGCCATCTTCAAGGTTTCCTTCAGGCCTAATTCCCTAAGCAGGCGAACATGCGAGGCAACTGCCGAACCGAAAGTATCGTTCTTTATATACGGAATGCCATACTCCGCTGCGGTTTGCTGCACAATAGGTGCAATGGAGGGATAATGCACATGGCAAATGCGCTGAAAAAGATGGTGCTCAATCTGATAATTCAAGCCGCCCACAAAAAAGGTAACGAGTTTATTCTGCGGAGCAAAATTAGCAGTGGTATGCATTTGATGCACCGCCCATTCGGCTTCAATAGTTCCGTTCACCGGCTCTGGATAATCTGTTCCTTCTACTACATGCGCTAATTGAAAAACTGTTGTAAGCGTTAGGCCGCCTACCATGTGTATGGTCATAAAGCCAATGAGCAATTGCCTCCACGCAACATCTAACACCAATGCGGGAATAACAAGTATGTAGAAATAGTAAATGACTTTAAAGAGAATAATGTTGAGCAGGCGTTTTGTTTTTTGCTTCTTATTATTTTCAGCAGAATGAAATTGCAGATAATGGTCAAACTGCATAAAGTCTTTCACTATCACCCAAAAGAAAGTTTGAAGACTGTAAAACATAAAAGCATAAAATACCTGGAACCGGTGAAACCAATTCCGTTTTACAGCCGGTGTTAAACGCAAATTCATGCGCGGGCGAATATCCTGGTCGAACCCGTGAATATTGGTGTAAGTGTGGTGCAGTTGATTGTGCTGAATTTTCCAGTTAAAAGCATCGCCACCTACAATGTTCAGCGAATAGCCAATAACTTGATTCAACCAACTCTTGCCAGAATACGCACCATGATTAGCATCGTGCATTACACTCATGCCTATTCCCGCTAATCCTAAACCCATGATAACGGTGCAAAGCCACATGCCATAAATAGAAATAGTGCCGGAAAGAATAAGAGCGTATGGAATAAAGTAGAGCGAGAACATCACAATGGTTTTAATCACCATCCGGTAATCGGCATTCTTTGAAATACCTTTTTCGGCAAAGTAGTTTTCTACGCGTTGCGTAACTACCTTATGAAAATCGGTTTTGTTTTTATTGGTGAACTTGAGAGTGGCTGACATAATAACAAGGTGAAACGAAGTGATAAAAATAGAACCATCATTGCGAGGGAGGCTCTGCGACCGAAGCAATCTCCACGCGCTTAGGGGATTGCTTCGCTACGGAAACCTACGCTCGCAATGACGAGCAACTACTAACGCCTAACTGCTTCTTTTATTTCCTCCAAACTTTGGCTTGCTGCCAAACTTAGGTTTACCTCCAAAACTTCCCTTGCGTCTTTCAGCATTCTTTGCCGGATTGTATTCTGGTCCCGCACCAAGTTTTTCAGGGATGGGAAGCTTGTTTATTTCTGAACCGATGAGTTGTTCAATGCGCTGAAACTTGCGCTGGTCTTCAGGATTTACAAACGTAAGAGCTGTTCCGGTTGTTTCTGCTCTTGCCGTTCTTCCTACACGGTGAATGTAATCCTCCGCATCGCGCGGCACATCGTAATTAATTACCAACCCGATAGAATCAATATCAATACCGCGTGAAAGAATATCAGTAGCAACTAATACTTGTAATGTTTTGTTTTTGAAACTGCGAAGCACTTCATTGCGTTCATCCTGTTCAAGGTCGGAATGTATAGCGGCAATATTAAAACGCATACGCTTCAATTCGCGGTCAAGTTGCTTTACTTTATCTTTAGTAGAAGAAAAAATAAGCATACTCGAAAGATTTTTCTTCTCATTCAAAATCCCTTTCAGCAATTCCATTTTTTGTGCATCATGCACCACATACGCTCCTTGAGTAACACCTTCAGCTGGTTTACTTACTGCAATATTTATTTGCGCAGGATTTTCTTTCAAAGTCTTCTTCGCCAGTTCTCGAATCTTTGGCGGCATTGTAGCCGAGAACATTAACGTTTGTCGCTGCTTGGGCAGAAAACTTATAATCTTATTTAGGTCATCGCTAAAACCCATATCAAGCATACGGTCGGCTTCATCTAAAATTAAATGCTGTAGTTTTTCGAAACGCGCATAACCCATATTCAAGTGAGCGAGTAATCTGCCAGGTGTGGCAATAATGATGTTCGCTCCCTGTGTAAGCGCTTTCTTCTCCTGTTCAAAATTAATTCCACCGGTGCCGCCAAAAATGGAAATGTGGCTTACGTTGGCAAAGTAAGCAAAGCCTTGAAGTGCTTCGTCTATTTGTATGGCAAGTTCACGGGTAGGCACAACTATAAGCGTATGCACATAGTCGCCTTGGTTCTTTACTACATCGTTAATTGTAGGCAAAAGGTAAGCTGCTGTTTTCCCGGTACCGGTTTGTGCACAGGCAATCAAGTCTGCCTTGCTCATAATAACAGGAATAGCTTGTTCTTGTATAGGAGTTGGATTTTTGAAACCCATAGCAGATAAGCCTTCCATTAAGGTGGGTTCAAAGTTAAGTTCAGCGAAAGTCAAAGACGAAAAGTATTTAGTAATGAAAAATTAAATGTGTGGCGAATTTACGAAAGCGATTTACAATGACACTTAAACGGCTGTTAAGTCCTCTTTTTGAGGTTTAGGGGTTTGTGTTTCCATCGCTTATGGCTCCATAGCCATTGTGCCGGATGCTCTCTTAATTGCGCTTCCAGTTTTTTCGAGAAGCCCTCCACAATTTCATCGGGCGTGCAACCGGTTGCATCTTCTTTAATTTTAGAAAGATAAACACGGTAGTAGCCTCGTTTTAACTGAACAATTTTTGCATATACCGGTACGCAATTATGTTTCACGGCATATCGCGCACCTCCGTAAAAGAAAGGCGTATCTTGATTCATAAACTTTGTCCAGTAAGCGTTGTTAGGATTAGATGGTGATTGGTCGGTAAAGAAAACATGAAAGGCTCTTTCTTCTGGCTTCTCTTTAAAATAGGCAGAAGTATCTTTCATCGAAATCATATGCATGCCTAATTTTCCGCGAGTACTAACAATTAAATCGTTGAAGTATTTATTTTTTGCCGGACTGTAAACTCCGAATATTTTAAACTTAGTAAGTGTGTGTGCTACATATCCGGCATACTCCCAACAATTGCTGTGCGCAATCATCAATACTACATCTCTTTCCTCATCGTAAAGTTTGGTAAGCAATTCAATGTTCTCCACCGTGCATCTTGCCCAATACTCTTCTGGTTTTATGGTCAGGCATTTAATGTTTTCTACTACTCTGTCGGCAAGGTGTGTGTATGATTCCTTTGCAATTGCTTCAATTTCCTTTTCGTTTTTTTCTGGAAAAGAATTGCGGAGGTTAGTGAGTACAACAGTTTTGCGATACTTAAATATATCGCGCAAAAGAAAAGCTAAGCCGTCAGCCAGTTTATATAACACCGGTGAAGGGAAGTAAGCAAAGAAGTAAAGAATAGGGACAACTAAATAATACAGAATCATTTTTTCATCAGTTCATTTTGATTCAAAGTAATCTCCCTTTTCTTATAACCGCCTCTTCCAATAATTTCAATTTTCATATTCCGGTTGCCGGTGTTTCCGCTAAAAGAAATTCTGCCAAAATTTCTTCTACCATAATCGAAATGTTTTACTCGATTGCCGTTATGATACGCACCAAGTAATCTGCGCGGTAGAGGTGGAGTGGTAAGCGGTGAGCAGGTGAAATCATAAAACGGATAACCGTTCCATTCGCGCTTACTCAGTTCGCTATAATGCTTGTCACCGGTTAAAAAAATAACGCCCTTGATATTGTTCTTCGAAATAAAATCGAGCAACTCTGCACGTTCAACCGGATACTCTGAATACGATTCTCCAAAATTATTATCGTTTAAAACCTGCGAGCCGATGGCAATGAATTTAAAACTTGCATCGCTCATCATCAATTTACTCTTGAGCCAAATCATTTGCGTTTCGCCTAAAAAAGCTCCGGCAGTGTCGCCACTTACATCACGGTGATACCTATCATCGGTCATAAAAAATTCCGCATCGTAATAACGAAAATTAAAATAGTTGCCGTTGAACTGCACACCTTCGGGGTAGGTATTGGGCCACATACCTTTAAATACTTTCAATGAGGAATCTTTCAGTGAGTATTCTTTTCCACAATCGTTGGGGCCGTAATCGTGGTCGTCCCAAATGGCGTAGTGCGGCTGGCTGGCAAGAAAAGTGCGATATTTTCGGAACGATTTTCGCAAGCGAATATTCAAATCAAACATTCCTTCGTAGCTCTTATAATCTTTGCCAAGATAATACACATCATCGCCAAGCCAAACCATAAAGTCGCTTTGCTTCTGTTTCATGCGATGAAAAATCCAAGTTGCAGCACCAGGGAAAACCGTGCGCCCAACACCGGGCAACATAAGCGCACAAGAGCCGAGAAGGAAATTGAAATCTTTTACAGTCGTATCTGCCTGAGTGCGGAAATAATAACGAGCGTTGGCACCCCAACCATCAATAGAAACTAGGATATTGTAAACGCGGTCAGGTTTCAAGCCTGTAAAATCCATTGTTAAAGCAATATCACCTTTGTTGTTGGTTATATAATTTACGTTAGTAGGATAGTAAACTTTCTTCTCGGCTGTATCGCCCAGTATGAGCATGTTTTGCCCTTTGCCTCGGTAGGCAATCCAAACCCGTGCACTGTTTTTAGTAACGGAACCAACCACCGGACCAGCAAGAAGTTTGGGTTTGGGTTCAGCTTGAGCAAAAAGAAATTGGAGAGCTATTAAAAGTAGAAGAACCGCACCTGTTTTTTTCACGGTGGCTAAAATAGAAATTAAGTAATGCGCAGGTTTTGTGAGCAAGGAAATATAAAAAGCGAGAGGCGTATCAGTTGATACGCCTCTCGCTTTTTATATTTCTATTGAAAAATTATTCGGCAACAATTTTATTTTTCTTACCGGTTCCTCCAAAAGTATAACTCAACTGGAAGGTGTAGTTACGCGGTGCTTCTAAATAAGCAGGGCGCGGAGTGTATTCCCAGTTCAACATGTTCTTTACAATAAAGGCTATACGCACACCTTGCTGAAAGTTGTATGCTAAGTGCATGTTCCAAACAATATCGCCACGTCCTTTACCTATGGCTGTAGCTTCTTTTTGTTTACGGTATTGCTCTAAGCCTCCAAAGGCGGTTGGTCCGAGTAATTTGAAGAGAGGGCTAATAAACGCATAATCCACGTTCTCCATGTAACTGTCATACTGCAGGTTGGTATTCCACTCTATGCCCTTGTAAGTAAGCGTTACGTCAAACTTAAATGAATGACGGTGACGGTATTTAAGAATATTAGTAGATGAAGTAGAAGTTTGAGCGTAAGTAATTGAAGTAAGACCGTCAGGATTGTTCGCCTGGTTATAGGCGTTGATAGCAGTCCCCTGATTGGTAAGTTTTATTCCTTCGTAATTGTAAAGTGTAATGGTATCTTTCCAGTTCAGCGAGCGCGGGTCTATAAAATTGTACCCGGTTACAAAGCTTAAGCCAACAGGACCTATACTTCCCTGCCCGCCAAAAATAATTTCTGTTCCCAGAATTCTTGTTTTGCCTACGTTTTGTGAAGAGAAACCAAAGCCAAAATTTTTAGAGAGGTTAAACCAGTCGGCCGCAGGACCAAACTGGCCGAAGGTAAACTCCATCATATCTTCATACTGATTCCAGAAGAAAGCAACATCTCCAAAACCAGTCCAGTTTTTGCCCAGTTTAAATCCTTGCTTTAACCCTATTTCTGCACTATATCCTTTTTCGGGGTTCAGCTTAGGATTTGAAGCAATAGTAAGCGGACCAACACTGGTAGTAATATATCTTTCAGCAATAGTAGGATAACGGAAACCCTGACCAAACGAAGCACGGATAAAAGTTGCCTCTGCCGCCTGATAGTTTATTCCTATGCGGAATAAAGGATAAGGCAATTGCTTGAGAGAGTTTTGGTCTTCATGGCGCTGTGAGTAGGTAACCGATGTATCAGCACCATTTATTGCTACCGTTGAATCGGTAACATAGTGTTTCATCTGAAAATATTCCCAACGTGCGCCTAATGTTATGTTCAGCTTTTTAAAGAATTTAAAATCGGTTTGTGCGTAAACCGAAAAGTTGTAAGAAGTGTTTTTACCGAATAAACTTCCGGTGGCACCCTTAGGTGGGTTTACATCGCCATAATTACTTACTGCACCACCTACTATATTAAAGTCAAATTTTTTGAACTCGAATTTGCGGTGATACTGAAGCTCGGCATAATATACGTTAGGCACTGAACCCTGGCCTGTATTATTGGTGTTAGTAGCATTAAAGAAACGTGCTGTAAAGCGGATGTGATTGTTCTTCTTATCGTAGTAATCAATAAACGGATCAACTGTAAAGCGGTAAGTTTTGTATTGGGTAATAGTATTAGGGAACGGTTTGTAAGCAAGGGAATCTACGTTCTTAATGTTTCCTCCGCCCATGTCAACGTTTCCGTAACCGTTCCAGAAGAAAAAGGTTTTACCCCAGCTGTAATAACCACTTACATTAATACCCATGTTTAAGCCCGGCACTTTAGCAAAGCGGTGACGGAATTTTACATTCCCACGAACAGCATGCCCATCGCTTGAATCGAGATAGCCGGTGCTGTTATCAAAGGCTCCACCAAGTACTAAATCGTTCTGTCCAAATTTTTGACGGTGTGCAAAGTTAACACCACCACCTATTGGATTGTTGCTTCCCCACCAAGCCATTTTAGGAGTTTTGCTCGGAGGTCCCATGATACCAAAGTAAGTAGATACCTTAGTGTAGGGTTCATTTACAGGGTAAGCAGTTCTTACATTCACAATACCGTTCAATGCGCCTGAACCATACAGAGCTGAGGCGGCTCCTTTAATTACCTCTACCTGCTCTACGTTCTCCATTGGAACAATACTCCATTTAGCATCGTTGGCATCGGCAGTAAGCAAAGGCAGGTCATCTACCAATACCTGCACACGGCTACCCGCACCATAGCTCCACCCTGCACCACCACGAATATTTACCTGACCATCCGCAATAGTTACCCCGGGAACACGTGCCATACCTCCATCTAAACTGGTGATATTTTGGCTTTGCAGCGAACTTCCTTTTATCACATCCATTGAAACAGTTTCTTCGCTCATCTTTTTTTCGTACTTGCTACCTGTTACCACCACCACGTCTATCATACTGGCCTTTTCCTTCAATACCACATTTTGAGTTTTGGTTTCGCCAGCAACTATGGTTACGCTTATTTTTTGCTCGGTTTTACCCACGTATTTATACAACACTTCGTAGGTACCGGCAGGAAGGTCTTTAATTTCGTAGTTACCATCAAAATCGGTTATGGCTGCCTGACCTTTGCTGACATCAATTACCACGTTGGCAGATATAAGGGCTTCGCCATTTTCTTCGGATACTTTGCCCGATAGTTTGCCGTTTTGAGAATAAATGTTGAAGGAAATAGAACTTAGAGCGAGGAGTAGAAAGTATCTGAACTTCATACAGTAGTTTTAGTGTTTGACAAAAATAGTTTTTTAAAGAAAAGAACAAAGAAGCCGAAACTAAGCTTTACTAAGATGCAGGATTGTGGTTTTTCCATAAATTACGTGTGCCACGGTTAAGAGCAGTGGCACACGTAATTTAATTAGCTCCTTTATGTTTTAATGCAGCTTGCACCAAACCGGCAAAAAGCGGATGCGGGTTGTAAACTGTAGACTTTAGTTCGGGGTGAAATTGAACACCTATGAAATATGGATGTGATGGAATTTCTACAATTTCTACCAAGCCGTTGTCGGGATTTTTCCCAGTGGCTATCATGCCTGCTTTTTCGAATTGTTCCAGGTAGGTATTGTTGAATTCGAAGCGGTGGCGGTGACGCTCGCTGATGTGTTCGTTCTTATAAAGAGAGAAAGCAAGCGATGGAGCTTTTAGGTCGCAACGGTAGGCACCCAAACGCATGGTGCCGCCTTTGTTCTTAATTTTCTTCTGCTCTGCCATCATATCAATAACCGGTGCGGTTGTGTTGGGTTCCATTTCGGTACTGTGAGCGGTTTTTAAGCCTAACACGTTGCGGGCAAATTCAATAACTGCACACTGCATACCTAAGCAAATACCGAAGAATGGAATATTGTTTTCGCGCACATATTTAATGGCTTCTATTTTTCCTTCTATACCACGGTTACCAAAACCGGGTGCTACCAACACACCATCTAAGTGGCTGAGTTTGCTCTTTACGTTATCGGCATCTATATGCTCGGAGTGTATAGGCTCTACAATTACTTTGCACTCGTGCAGGGTGCCGGCATGAATGAATGATTCGTGGATGGACTTGTATGCGTCTTGTAGCTCGATATACTTTCCTACTAAGCCTATGCGTACTTCGTGTTTAGGGTTGCGAAGTTTATCTACGAATACGTTCCACTTAGCAAGGTCGCTTGGCTTCTCTGCACTTAGCTGTAATTTTTTTAGTACCGTTAAATCCGCTTTTTCTTTTTGCATTTCTAGCGGCACTACATATATAGAATCTACATCGAGTGCTTGAATTACCGAGTCTCGGTCAACGTTGCAGAAGAGGGCGAGTTTCTTGCGCATTTCATCGGTCATTTCCATTTCGGTACGGCATACTAAAATATCCGGGCGAACTCCAATGGTCTGCAATTCTTTAACGCTGTGTTGCGTTGGTTTTGTCTTTAATTCTTTCGCGCTCTTTAAATAAGGAATGAGGGTAAGGTGACAAACAAGCGTATCGTGTTCTTCTAATTCCCAACGAATTTGACGAAGTGTTTCTATGTAAGGCAGTGCTTCAATATCGCCCACAGTTCCGCCAATTTCGGTAATTACAATATCATACTCTCCGGTTTTGCCGAGCATGAGCATGCGGTGTTTTATTTCATCGGTAATGTGCGGAATTACCTGCACGGTTTTACCGAGGTAAGCACCCTCGCGCTCTTTGTTTATTACCGTTTGGTAAACGCGACCGGTGGTAACATTATTAGCCTGCGAAGTTGGAATGTTGAGAAAACGTTCGTAGTGCCCAAGGTCCAAATCGGTTTCTGCACCGTCTTCGGTTACGTAACATTCACCGTGCTCGTAGGGGTTGAGTGTTCCTGGGTCTACGTTAATGTAAGGGTCGAATTTTTGGATGGTTACGCGGTAGCCTCTTGCTTGCAAAAGTTTGGCGAGAGAAGCGGCAAAAATTCCTTTACCTAAACTGGATGTAACACCGCCTGTTACAAAAATATACTTGGCCATTGATTAAAAGGGTTTTGCAAATTTATTCCGATTAGGTAAATGAGCAAGACGGAGAGCGAATTAAAAGATTAACAGGGTGTTGGTAAAGCAAACAGAAGAGCAAAAAGGCGATTTTAGAGTAAAAAATATTTTTAGTGGCAAGGCTCTGTTAGGAGTGAAGGAGTTGCTGGAGGCCGATGAAATTTTACTGACTACCGCGGTGCGTGGCATACAATGGGTGCGCGAGTACGAAGGTAAAGTTTACGGCAATAAAAAAGCGGTGGAACTCACCGCTTTTTTAAATCAAGAATTATCACTTGCTGATTAGTTCTTCTTCAACTCTTTCAGTTTAGCTTCAATAGCCGCTTTGTTGTTTAGGTAGATATTGTATTTGTCAATTCCTACAATTGTTCTTAAACTGTTCTCGATATGAGCCGTTTGGCGGCTTTTCATAACGTTTACTCTTTCCACTTCCGGTTGCGAGCGCAATTGCTCTTCCTGGCTTTTAGCACTGGTAAAAAGCAATTCTTTCACTTTATTGAAATCGGTTTCGGAAAGGTGTAACTCTGTGTTTATTGCCTTCAACACATACTCCGCATCTTTCTGTGTTTTCATTAAATAAAAATCGGAAGCAACGGTTTGTTGAGCGAAGGAAAATGCCATAACAGAGAAAGTAATAAGCGCAGTAGTAAGTAGTTTTTTCATTTTAATGGTTTAGTGTTGCTAAAGTAGAAATTTTAATGAACCAAATATGTGTTCATTTGTTACTTAAGGTATGGTGAATAATACGTCAATTCAGGTGTTTTGGTTTCGCAGAGATTTGCGGTTGGACGATAATGCGGCATTGTATCACGCGCTTAAATCGGGTAAACCGGTGCTGCCGTTGTTTATTTTCGATACAGACATTCTGAACAAACTGGAAGATAAAACCGATAGGCGCGTTGAGTTTATTTACCAGGAGATTGAGCGACTTAGTGCGGAACTGAAAATATTTGGCTCTTCGCTTTTAGTTAAAGTTGGCAAGCCGTGGGTGGTTTGGAAAGAGTTGTTGAGCGAATATTCTATTGACACTGTTTACACCAATCGCGATTACGAGCCTTATGGAATTACACGAGATGCCGGCATAAACGAATTGCTGAAAGATAACAGTGTGCGTGTTCATACTTATAAAGACATTGTAATTTTTGAAAAGAGCGAAGTATTGAAAGACGATAATACACCTTACACCGTGTTTACGCCATACAGCCGCAAATGGCGATTGAAACTGAATGAGTTTTACGGCAGTAGTTATCCTACGCTGAAATACTCCGCTAATTTCTTTAAGACAGATTCGTTTATAATTCCTGCTATAAAAGATTTTGGATTTTCGATTTCTGATTTTCGATTTCCTGAACGGAAAGTTAAAAGTGAAACAATTGCAAAATATACGGAGCGGAGAGATTTTCCTGCTGTTGACGGCACTTCGCGTTTGGGGCTTCATTTGCGGTTTGGCACTTTAAGTGTTCGCAAATTGCTGAAGTATGCCGGGCAGCGAAACCAAACGTATGTGAACGAACTTATCTGGCGCGATTTCTATCAGCAGATTCTTTTTCATTTTCCGCATGTGGCAAAGGGAGCGTTCCGTAAAGAGTATGACCGGATTGAATGGGAGAATAACGAAGCGCATTTTGCCTCTTGGTGCGAAGGGCGCACCGGTTACCCTTTAGTAGATGCCGGTATGCGCGAGTTGAATGCCACCGGTTACATGCACAATCGGGTGCGCATGGTGGTGGCGAGTTTCCTTACCAAACATTTGCTGATTAACTGGCAATGGGGCGAAGCTTACTTTGCCAAAAAGCTTTTAGACTTTGATTTAGCGGCTAACAATGGCGGCTGGCAATGGGCTGCAGGTTGCGGTACCGATGCCGCTCCTTACTTTCGCGTGTTTAACCCGCAGCTGCAAATGGAACGCTTTGACCCTGAAATGAAATATGTAAAGCATTGGGTGCCTGAGTTTGGCACCGGTGATTATCCTGCCCCTGTTGTTGACCACAAACTTGCCAAAGACAAAGTAATGGCAGCTTACGGTAAGGCGTTAAAACGCTAGCTTAACGGCCCATTTGTATTTTGTATTAGCGACTGACCTACACAAACCTGCATTGAGTTTTTTAATTACCGGTAACGTTTGTAAAGCTTGTATTCTTAGTAATATTTAAAAACACTTGTTGTATTAATGTAATGTTTTGTTTTTGAAAAAAGCTTGTTTGTAAAACGTAACCAGATGCAGGCTTACAGGGTATATACAGGTGCTACCCCTGCCGCGCTGTATAATATGGGCGACCCGCTGCTGGATTTAGCCATAGGTAACGAAGATTTATCGCCCGCAGAGTTTGCCGCAGCTACCGGTTTGGGAACCGTTGGCGATTTTTTAATGGTACGTCTGGTAGGAGTAGGTCCCGGTCATATTAAAATTACGTTTACTAATGTGGCGGAGTAAATAAACCATAGATGCGTCATTGCTAACCTGCCTGACCGTCATTGCGAGGCTTAGCGAAGCAATGACGGTTTTATTTTGGGTTTTGCTCTTTGAGCTTTTATTTTTGTTCTTACAGCTTCTTCACGCGCACAGCATTCATGCCTTTGTTTCCGCGCTCCAGTTCAAAAGTAACGGCATCGTTTTCTTTAATGTTATCTAGCAAACCGTTTACGTGCACAAAAAATTCCTCTCCGGTATTTGTTTGTTCAATAAAGCCAAAGCCTTTATCGGTATTAAAGAATTTTACCTTACCGGTTCTTACCGCATCCACACTTTCTTTTTCGCGTTTAGGCACACCAATTTCTATCGTGCTGGCATCTATCACTTTCTTCTTAGTAGGGTCGGGCGGAGTATTGGTAATGTTTCCGTATTCATCTACGTAAGCAATCATGCTTTCAAAATCAGTTTTTTTAGGATTGGCTTTACGCGCCTCCATCTTCTCCTGTTTCTCCTGTCTTTTCTTTAACCGGGTTTTCTCTAAATCTTTTTTACCAAAAGTTTGTTGCGATTTTGCCATAGTGTGTTTTACTTAATAAGGTGCAAGAAAACATTTTAATTGTTCTTCTCAGCAGAAGACTTTAGGAAAGAAATTTTGAGCTTTATTCTTTGCCCTTTGAACTTTGATTTTTGTTCTTTGCTCTTTGAGTTTTGCTTTAGCATCCAATCTTAGGCGCAAATAAATCTACCAGTATAATTAAGATGATTTGTGCAGCTACCGGCACTAAAACCACGGTGCAATAATGCGCCATATAACTGATAGGATATTTTTTTATCTGCATGGTAATAACACTAACCAAACCAAATAACATAAACAGAAAATTGAGCGGCAGCAACAAAAACAAGGCAATGTAAATGCCCATAGCATCGGGGCTTATAGCCCATATACAACCGGCTATATTGCTAACCAGAATAACAGCCACATAACCGCGCAAAAAATTTGTTGCAGGCAATAAGTTTCGGACTGTATTGAACATACTATTTGAATTTTGCTCTTTGCTCTTTGGTCTTTGCTCTTTGGACTTTGGTCTTTGAACTTTATTGTAAAGTATACCTCAACCCCACAAACCCCTTAATACCTTCGGTAGAAGTAAAACCATAAGTAGTATCAAACCGGTAGTTGTTCGGGTTATCCACCGTTACGTTTTTATTAAACGGGTCAAACGGACGAAGAATAGGTTCCTTCTGCACAAAGTAGAACAGGTTCTTAATACCGAGATAAATCTCCAAACCATTATTGAACTTTTTAGTCAACTGAATATTCTGAATAGTATGCCATGATGAATGTGTAGGGCGGAAATCATCTGGCACAGCAGTAAGCAACATCGGGCTTACTAAATTGCCTGTCCAGTCAAGCGAAAGTTGTGGTGCAGGGAACGTATAGCTTAAATAAAAATTAGCCACCAATGGCGGAACGTGAGCAGGTACTTCTTTTTCCTTCTCGCCATCTTCGTCAATCTCTATTTCAAACACGTTGGTATACGTAAAACCTACCCCCACCTTAAGCGGATAGCTGAAAGTAAAATCAGCATAAATACTAAAGCCGCTTGCCATAGCACCGTTTTTATTATTAGCGTAAACAATCAATTCAGGGTCTTCGTTGTAATCGGGCTCAATGCGGTTAAAGAAATAAGTATAAAACACCGAAGCATCAATATTCAGAATACCACCGGTGAGCTTTTGCACGCGCGTATAATTGGCGTTGGCGTTAATAGTAAGTTCGGGTTTCAGGGTTTCTGCTACCACCACCTTCCGCGAACCGTTGAGCGCACCAAAGCCTTCATTCATTAAATCGGGAACACGGTAACCGGTGCCAACACCAAGGCGCACAACATTGTTCTCGTCTTTCGAATTCCATTTGTAAGAAACGCGCGGAGTAAATACAGGTCCGCTGCGCGTGCTGTAATCAAAGCGCACGCCCAACAAAAGTTTGTGCAGCCGCGCAATAGAAATTTCATCTTCCATAAACACCCCGCCAATATGATTGAACCTTCCACCGGTGTTTGTATCGGCAGAAAGACCGGTGTTATCGCTGTAATAATTCAACCGGTAAGAAGCACCTATCAGCAATTCGTTTTGCGCATCCACTTTTTTATTCCACGTAAGCTGAGCAAAACCCGTGCGTTGAATACCCTTGAAATAATTTGCGCCATAATAAGCCTTCTGCCTATGCTCACTATAATCGGCAAGCCACAGCCATTTATCTGCCGCCTTAAACTGATACTGAAAACCAGCCTGCCATTGATGCGTGGTAATAGCCTCGCCATAAAGTGTATCGCTACCTCTATCTTTCGAAGCCAGATTCATTTCTCCGCCAAACCGGTCTTCAAAAAGATAGCGCGCGTAGATATTTGCAATCCGGTTCTCCGGTCGCACAAAACTCCATTTGTTGTAGAAGTTAGCGCGGTTGGTCAGCGGTAAATCAATAAACTTATTGCCGTCAATATCCCACCGGTAATTGCTCGCAGCACCGCTGAACGCAAACAGTGCATTCACTTTCTTCATTTTAGCACAAGCCGTTAAATCAATATTGGCAGCAAGTTTAGAATCGAAATAAGTATTCAGCGAAAAGCGCGGACCAGTAGCCGGATTTTTTGTTTTAATATTAATAACACCAGCAATGGCTTCCGAACCATACAAAGTAGAAGATGCACCTTTCAATATTTCAATCCGGTCAATCATTGCCACCGGTAAAGAATTGAGCGCGTAATTACCTGCCAGTGCGTTCATGGCAGGCACTCCGTCAATTAAAAACATAGTGTAGTTGCCTTCCAATCCGTTTATCTGCACATCGGTAGTATTCGATACGCCATTATCTATATCCGGAAAAACCCCGTTTATATTAGAAAGTATTTCGTGCAAAGTGGGAGAGGGGTTGCGCAGAAAATATCCGCTGGTATAAACATCTACCGGTGTTACACTTTGCAGCTTGCTTACTTCTTTCAGCGTACCGGTTACTACTATTTCCTTCAGTTTAGAAGTTAAGGGAACCAATTCAGCCTTTACAAGCACGTTGATTCCGAACACTACATCAATTTCTGTTTGAAAGTTTTCGTAACCTACATAGCCAATACGCATTTGGTATCTGCCTTCGGCAACATTATTCATTTCAAAATGTCCGTTACTATCCGCTACTACTGAATTAGAAGTTTTGAGCAATAACACAGAAGCAAACGGTAACACTTCACCTTCTCCTGTTATAGTTCCGCTGACAGAACCGGTAAGGTTTTGAGAATAGGAATCAAGCGTATTCAGTAAAACAAAAGCCAGTAAAACATGTTTCATCCTTTTGTGAAAATAATAAAACCGTCATTGCCATTGTCATTTCGAACGTAGGCTTTGCGAAGTGAGAATTAATGTAAGGTGCAAATACAAGATGCCTCGTTCCTCGGCATGGCAGCCTATCCTACTCTTTCACAAACTTAAGAGTAACCATTTTGTCACCGGTTCTCACTTGTATAAAATAAACACCGCATGCGAATTGCGAAATTTGTATTGTTTGCTTTTTGCTTATTGCTCTTTGCTCTTTCAAAATAATGTTTCCTATTACATCCATAATCAAAATTTCATCAATCGGTTTTTCGCTACTTAACATCAATTGCTCTTTGGCAGGGTTAGGATAAACGCGAATATTATCAGCACCGGTGTTGTTTATTCCTGTATTGTAAATGGTAACCGTTGCGGTATCGGTAGAAGAACAGCTGAAAGCATCGGTTACTATATGCGTAACTATGAAAGTGCCGTAGTCAGGAAAATAATTATAGAATGGGTTAATAACAAAGCTGCTGTCTCCATTACCGAAATACCAAACAGAAGTAGTGCCAGTAGTATCTGTTGCAGCAAACTGAACGAGGGTATCTAACTGTTGAACAATCTGAATAGTAGCATCGGGCAGCGGATGAACTGTGATATTTACATCACCGGTTCCGGTGCATTGAAAGTTATCGCTTACTGTTACTGTGTAGTTACCGGTTTGCGAAGCGTAAGTAACCCCAGAAGTATTACCGCTACTCCACGCATAAGTATCATACTCTCCCGGATATAATTGTAGAGTATTGCCACCGCAAAAGGCGGTATCGTTTCCTAAGGTAACAGCAACATCGTAATGCGCTAAAGAATCAAACTGCAAGTCTAGCCAGGTAAAACGTATGGTAATCCAGTCTTTCAATCGCTGAATTTCTTCGCCATAAGTTTGTGGAAGAGGAGTAGGCTCCGGCCAGGTGGCAACACCCAACTCAACCCAGGTTGTAAAGTTGCGCTGCTGACTTTCCTCTAAGTAAGAAGCTGTTGAATCGATATAAGTAAAGATGGAATCGAAACTGAAAACATTTTGGCGCAAATACTGCCACCGGCAATGAATGTGTTGATTAAAAAGAGAATCCTGCCGCAGCCTTTCCCACCAAGCAGGTACTGCATTGCCCGGACACACATAATTCAAATCGTAAGCCCATCCGTTTACACTTGTAGCCGCACAATAATCAGCATTAAACCAGGCAATGTCGTAATCCCAAGCTGGTCCAAATTTTAGCTTGCCGCCTTTGCTTTGTTTATCTTTATACATGAAAGTACTCAGCCGGTAACCATCAACATTCTTGCTCATTTCGTTTAAGAACATATAATCAATCAGCGATTTTTCTGAAACGTATTTCCTGAAACCATCCACCGGGTCCTGAAAGTTCGGACCAAAGAGGGCAGTTTCAAAACTGTCAACATACTGTTGAATATAAGCCGCCTGTTGCGGCTGAAGGTCGGCTGCCTTTGGATACTCATATTGCAGGTAAATAGTGTCACCGGTTGGGTTAGAAGGAGAATAACGCGAGTAAAACCCTTCACCACCACTTCCGGTAAACTTGTCAATCTTTATAATGTAGCCACCGGTCAACGCATCACCGGTAGTATCGGAAGAAGTAAGTTTGGCAATATCTACGCGGTTATCATCGCGTTTTATTTTCTCCATCAGTATGTAAACACCCTGATACTGTCCGTTTAAAAACAACTCGCAATAACGCGTGTGCGCTGCATAATGTCCGCTTTGGTTGGCGAGGTGATACGAGAGTACGTTACGCATCAGCGTTTTGTCGTAGTAGCTTGCCGAGAGAATCCAATCGTTTTCAGCAGGCATGCCAAGCAGCGAAGTGTCAATAGTATTATGCTGTGCATCCCATGTTTCTAAACCGTAAGATTTTTTAGGTGATGAACTCCAGTTAGAAGATGAGCCGCGCAATTCTATTCCTATTGTTCCTTTGTAAGAGTAAACGGTATCGTCAGAATGATTTCTGTTTCCCGCACCGTTATCTACAATCATAAAGTCAGCTGCTATCTTCGGGTCATCGGGTATAGATTGATTGCCGGTGTTTATTTTAATGATAGGCAGGTTGCTGGAAATAGGCGGATATGGCACCGAAGGGCTAGTGCTGAAACGAACAGACCACGCTACCAGATTGCCTTGGTCTTGCGGATAAGAATCGTATATTTTCAAATACCATATTCCGTTGCCTGATTGACCATTGTTGAATGTGCCTAAATCGCCCATGGCTATATAGCCACCCGTAAAAGGCGGAGAACCGGATGCGATAGGATTAGTATAACTGTTGCGGAAAGCAGTATTGCTGAAATTATCTCCATCCCCTCCTATACCACTAAAGAGCAACACTTGTGTGCTATCGGGCGATTGAAGCCAGACTTCTAAATCTGAATCCCAGGTATGTGTAATATTGATGGTTATTCTTTCAAAGCCCCAGGTAGTATCAAGCGGACTGTGATTTAAGTTAGAAACCGTAACCGGAAACATTTGCCAGGTTTGGTTATCGGGTATTAAGCCGGTACTACCGCTAAAAGTTTGCGTTGCTTGCGACCATGAACTTAGAGAAAACAATAAAAGAGCAGCGAGTAATTTTAGCCGGTGTAGAAACATCTATAGCGTAGTATCTTATTTTTATAATGGGTGCAAGATAATCTTTAGTTAGCGTGGTTTTAATGTGGTTACTGCTTGATGAATAGAATATTGAATTTTGTTTTGTTGTTATGGATGTTGATTCATCTTTATTCCTGTAATTCGCGCACTGCTATGGAACATGCTTTTACAAACGAACTGATTAACGAAACCAGTCCTTACCTTTTGCAACACGCGCATAACCCGGTTAACTGGTGTGCGTGGAATGAGGAAAGCTGGAAGAAGGCTAAAGAAGAAAACAAACTTGTGATTATCTCCATAGGCTACTCCGCCTGCCACTGGTGCCATGTAATGGAACACGAAAGCTTTGAAGATACCGGTGTGGCGAAGCTGATGAATGAGCATTTCATCTGCATTAAAGTAGACCGCGAAGAACGACCGGATGTTGACCAGATATACATGGATGCCGTGCAGTTAATTACCGGCAGAGGCGGCTGGCCTTTAAACGCTATTGCTCTGCCCGATGGCAGACCGGTGTATGCCGGAACATATTTTCCGAAAGAGAACTGGAAGCAGGTGCTGAATTACTTTACCGATTACTGGCAGAACCACCGCGAAGAAGCATTAGAACGTGCTACTGAAATTACGAAGGGCATAAAGCAAATGGATACGATTGCGAATGCTGAAGGAAGAATTCTGAATGCTGAATTTAACAGAGATGCAGTATTCGCAAAGTTTGATACAGTTTGGGATTATGAGAAAGGTGGAAGGAGAGGAGCACCCAAGTTTCCGATGCCGGTGAATATGCAGTATATGTTGCGCAGCTATTTTTATACCGGCAATAATAAAGCGTTGCAAGCAGTAACTGTTACACTTGACAATATGATGAACGGTGGCATCTACGACCAAATGGGCGGAGGCTTTGCGCGATACAGCGTAGATGACAGTTGGGAGATTCCGCACTTTGAAAAAATGTTGTATGATAATGCGCAGCTTGTTTCGCTTTATTCCGAAGCCTATCAAATAACTAAGAACGAACGTTATAAAGAAACTGTTTATGAAACGCTGAACTTTGTAGAAAGAGAATTGAGTGATGAAGCAGGTGGTTTTTATTCTGCCCTTGACGCTGATAGCGAAGGCGAAGAAGGAAAGTTTTATGTTTGGACTTATGAAGAGTTGAAAAAACTTATAGGTAATGATTTCGATGAGTTCTGTAAAATTTATGAGGTAACTGAATATGGCAACTTTGAAGAAAAAAATAACCTCACACGCAATTCCAAATTTCAAATTCCAAATTCCAAATTAGATGTATGGAAAGCAAAACTGTTGACAGAACGTGCTACACGCATACGTCCTTCATTAGATGATAAAGTGCTGACCTCTTGGAATGCTCTAATGCTGAAAGGATATTGTGATGCGTACAAAACTTTTGGTGAGAAGAAATTTTTAGACCGCGCTTTAAAGTGCGCAGAGTTCCTTAAAACCAAAATGTTGCAACCCGACTACAGCATTAAACGCAATTATAAAAACGGTCGCATTACCATCAACGGCTTTCTTGATGATTACAGTTTTACCTGCGAAGCGTTTCTCGCTTTGTATGACATTACTTTCGATGAACAATGGCTTACGCTTTCTAAAAACATCACCGACCATGTTATTCAGCATTTCTACAATGTAAACACAGGTATGTTTTTCTATACCAGTATAAGCGATGAACCGTTGATTGCGCGCAAGACCGAGATGAGCGATAATGTAATTCCCGCTTCTAATTCCTCTATGGCTAAAGTGCTTTTTGTTCTTGCTGAGATTTACAATAACAAAGATTATTACGAAAAGAGTAAACGCGCTTTGCAAAACATGCAGGATAATATTGTCGGCTACCCTTCGTATTATGGTAACTGGGCTATTATGCTAGATTGGTTTACAGATGAACCTTACGAAGTGGCAATAGTGGGAGAGAAGGCTTTTGAGTTGAAACAACAGTTCGACAAACAGTTTTTGCCCAATTGCATTTTTGTCGGCACAGGTGGTAAATCTTCCTTGCCTTTACTTGAAGATAAAAACCCTAACGAGGAAACTCTCATTTACGTTTGCCGGAATAAAACCTGCGGGTTGCCTGTAAGAACAGTGGAAGATGCTATGAAGCAAATGCGCTGATATTTAAGTGCGCCCGTAAACAAAAAAGTCCCGCTATTATGCAGGACTTTTTTGTTATAGTTAGTTTATAGTCTTTGTTTATCGGGTAACACCATTTGGCTTTGCAACCGGAGCCTTTTGTTCGCCTTGCGTAGTTTCTACAGCAGGAATGCTTATGCAAGGTGCGTTTTGTTTGGGTTGCGTATTAGTCAAAAGGGTAGCAGAAAACTCAGTATGCATTTGCATTACCTGGTTGGTTTCTTTCAATATGTCAGCAAAACTTATCATGCTTAATTATACGCCAAGGTTAGCTAAAGAGTTTCGGGTTTGGGCAGCGAAAAAACAAAGCGCACTATGTTTAGGCATACTTTTACTAAGCCACTTGCTTCTTATTCCTTGCCTCATATAAGTGTGTATACCTTCAATAACTTTATGGTAGTAAATGCCTACTTTCACACTTCATAAAACAACGAAGAAGTTATGCTAAAGAGTTTTTCAAGATTTGTTTCTGTGCTTGTTATGTTGTTGTTGGTGCAGTTTATTACCGCACAAACACTCCCTGGCAAGTATTCCTCTATTCCGCAATTCATGCGCTTTTCAAAAAACGAAACTATTCCGGTTGACGAATTTGGTTTGTGGATGAATCAGCACTATTCACTTCCTTCCGGTAACGGTTTTAAATTGCTTTCTACCGAAAGAGACCAACTTGGTATGGTGCATTACCGTTATCAGCAAACAGTCAATAATATTCCGGTAGAAGGCACTATGTATATTGTGCATACTCAAAACGGAATTATACAAAGTATAAATGGTGATTTGCTCGACCACCTTTCGGCTCCAGCTTTACCCGCTATCAATAAAACATCAGCTTTTAATGCCGCACTTAATTATGTAAATGCACATGAATACAAATGGCAATCTTCTTCTGCAGAAGAAGCACTGAAAGAAAATACAGGCAATCCGAACGCCACTTATTATCCTCAACCGGAGTTAGTTTACGTAGGAGAGAAGAACAAATTGAGTTCAAACAGTTTTCGTTTGGCTTATAAAATGGATGTTTATGCGGTTAAGCCATTGTCAAGAAACTATGTTTTTGTTGATGCGGTAACCGGTCAGGTAATTTATGCCAAAAACCGTATTGAACATTCTGATGTTCCGGCTACCGCAACTACACAATACAGCGGAGTAGAAACTATTACTACAGATAGTCTCAGCAGCACTAGTTACCGTTTGCGCGAAATAGGCCGTGGTAACGGAATAAGAACATATAACGCGCAGACTTCTACCAATCCTCCCAATACTGATTTTACGAATACAACAAAAGTTTGGAATAATGTAAACGCGGCAAAAGATGAATACGCTACCGATGCACATTTTGCCAGCGAAATGACTTATGATTTTTACAAGGTTAATTTTAATCGCAATAGTTTAGACGACAACGGATTACTGCTTGCCGCCTATGTGCACTATGATGTGGACTTGAACAATGCATTCTGGGACGGTGGCGCAATGTATTATGGTGATGGTTCCAATGGAACTACGCCTTACACTACACTCGATATTGGAGGACATGAAATTACGCATGGTCTAACTCAATATACAGCAGATTTAAATTACCAGGATGAGAGCGGTGCTTTGAATGAGTCTTTCAGCGACTGTATGGGTGCTGCTATTCGTCAATCAGTAAAGCAATTGCCTTCTGGTACCACTGCCCAACTCAATGAAATCTATAATATTGGTAACGATAACGGAAATCCTTTCCGCTCTATGCGCACACCTAAAACATACGGTCAGCCGGATACTTATTTGGGTCAGTATTGGTACACCGGCACTTCAGATGACGGTGGAGTGCATACCAACAGCGGAGTGCAAAATCACTGGTTTTATATTGTTGCGCAAGGTGAAAATGGAACTAACGATAATGGAGATGTTTACAGCGTGCCCGGGATTACACTTGAGAAAGCTCAAGCAATAACGTATCGCAACTTAACTGTTTATTTAACACCAAGTTCTGAGTATGCCGATGCGCGCACATATTCTGTAATTGCCGCGCAGGATTTATATGGAGCTTGTTCACCCGAAGTAATTACCACAGCTAATGCTTGGTATGCAGTAGGTGTAGGTGCAGAATTTAATCCTGCCGTGGTTTCCGATTTTAAAGCACCGGTTACAGAAGCTTGCTCCGTTCCGGCAGCGGTTTCTTTCACCGATGCCAGCACAAATGCTATTTACTATGTATGGAACTTTGGCGATGGCACCACAAGCAATCAACAAAATCCATCACATACGTATACTACTTATGGCGATTTTTCAGTTCAACTAATGTCGTGGAGTCCTGATTGCGGTGCCGATTCTGTTACAAAAACACAATTGATTCACATAGAGGATAACCGCCCTGTTGCAACGGATGCTACAATTTGTGTAGGAACCGCTACTACAATAAATGCAACCGGCACAGGTAACATTAACTGGTATGATGCATCAACAGGTGGAAATTTATTGCATAACGGTAATCCTTTCAGCACGCCTTCGCTTACTCAGAACGCAACTTACTATGCAGAGAATATTATTCCCGGCCTTGCAGGTAATGCAGCACCAGCCACACAAAATTTTGGAGCAGGTGGATATAACTCTTACGACCACTATACAGTGTTCAATAATTCGAAACCACAGAAATTAGTTTCTATATTAGTTGATGCAGGTGCTGCCGGTAACCGTACTATCAGCTTGCGCGATGCAAGCGATAATGTATTATCAACTGGTGTATATAATCTTACATCAGGCGTTCAAACACTTACACTCAATTACGACCTTCCGGTTCAAAATGGTTTACGCCTTGGTATTTGGGGCGGCACTAAAGATTTGTATCGTAACAGTTCCGGTGCTTCTTATCCGTATTATTCAAATGATAGCAGTTTGGTCATTACTTCTAACGATGTTCCTGACTTAGGAAGGTTCTATTTCTTCTACAATTGGCAATTGCAGCAAGCCCCTTGTGTGTCAGAACGCGTGCCGGTAACGGTCAATGTGTTGACTACTGGTTGCACTTCGGGAATTGACGAAACAGAATTATCAAACAATATTTCTCTGCAACCTAACCCAACCAATAATTTACTGAACGTGCAAATCAATTCCCTTCAAACAAACAGCGATGGCAAAATTTCTGTTCAGAATATATTGGGAGAAACACTGCTTGCGCAAAATGTTCATTTGAACACTAACAGTTCATGGCAACTGGATGTTTCTTCATTTGCAAACGGTGTTTATATGTTTACCCTGAACAGCGGTAAGCAGACCATTACAAAGAGATTTGTAAAGAGCAATTAATACGGTATGAAAATCTCTATCATCGGTGCAGGTAATGTGGCTACCAATCTCGCACTTGCTCTTAAAAAAGCAGGACACGAAATTGTTCAGATATACAACCGTAGCGATGATGCGGGAAGAGAATTAGCAAGAACAGTTGCCGCTTCATTTACTTCCGATGCCTCGCAAATTCTGGATGCCGAAGTTTACATAATGGCAGTAAAGGACGATGTGATTGAAGAAATTGCTGAACAACTAAAACTGGGCGATAAAACTATTGCGCATACGTCCGGCACCAACTCAAAAAAAATGCTGAAAACTGCTTCTGCTAATGTAGGTATTTTCTATCCGTTGCAAACCATGAAGAAGAATTCGGAAGTTGATTTTAAAAACGTTCCGGTTTTGATAGAAGGGAATGATGAAGCAACCGTTTCGAAACTTGAAGCACTTGCAAAAACTATTTCACAGAACGTTTACAAAGTAGATGAAGAGCAACGGCAATGGATTCATGTAGCAGCTGTGTTTGCCAATAATTTTACCAACCATCTTTACAGCGTTTCGGAATCTTTGTTGCTCGGTCATGGTTTGTCGTTTGATATTCTAAAACCGCTTATCTATCGTTCTATTGAAAACCTACAACAAAATTCTCCATCAGATATTCAAACTGGACCGGCTGCCAGAGGCGATATGCAAACCATCGAAAAACATTTAATGTTGTTGGGAGATGATATCCGTCTGCAAAGGATTTATGAAATACTGAGCCAGAGCATCATTGCTTCTGCAAATCAAAATCATAAATAACTTCGTTTTGCGTTATTGTTAAAACCCTCCATGAAATTAATTACCGACTTCCTTAAACTTATCCGCTTTGTTAATCTTTTTATCATCGGTTTAAGTGTCTCGCTTTTTTATTGGCTCATTCTTGTTCCCGCTCATCATTACAAACTGTTTACTAGTCTTCTTCCGTTCACTACTGTTGAATTTGTGTGGTTTATTCTTTCTATTGTTCTGATTGCAGCAGCAGGAAACATTATTAACGATTACTTCGATTTTGATTTAGACAAGGAGTTTAAACCCGAACGTCCGCTACCAAGCGTAGCGTTCTCGCTGGATACTGCTATGTATTTGCACGCGATATTGGCATTTGCAGGAATAGGTTTAGGTTTTTACCTCGGTTACAAAGCCAACAGTTTTAAAATTGGTTACATCTATATCATCTGCACGCTAATGTTGTATGTGTATGCAGCGTTTTTAAAGAAGACGCCACTGGCGGGAAATATTGTAGTGTCGGCTTTAACCGGTTTTGTCTTTGTGCTCCTTATGTTGTTCGAAGTGAATTTTCTGAATACCATTTATTTTAAAGGTTCGAAATATGTGCTTGGTATACTGTTGTTGCAAGTGAAGTTTTATGGAGGCTTTGCTTTTCTAACGAACCTTGCTCGCGAAATTGTAAAGGATATAGAAGATAAAGAAGGAGATGCTGAGCATAACATCAACACACTCCCTGTTCAATTTGGTGAACCGGTGGCAAAAATTGCAGTGGCAATGGTGCTTGGCTTGCTGCTTACCGGTCTTGCCTTTTTTATGAATGGGTTTATTGCTGCAGGTGCGGTAAAAGAGTTTGTGTATCTGAGCATAGCAGTTGTTATTCCGGTTGTGGTAGCGATGGTGTTATTGTTTTTGGCTAATGAGAAAAAACAATATGCCCGTATCAGCCTGCTTCTTAAAATCATTATGCTCCTCGGCATTCTCTCCATTCCTGCGTTCTACTTATTTAACCTTCAACCTGCTGCTTAACTAAACATGCCACGCAATATTATTCTCGCGTCTAATTCGCCCCGGAGAAAGGAACTGATGACTATGGCGGGCTTTGAGTTTGAAGTAAAGTCGAAGAATGTCGATGAGAATCATCTGGTGGGAATAAAGCCCGAAGAAATTCCTGCTCACTTGGCAGCTAAAAAGGCAAAAGCATTTTTAGCAGAAATTACTGAGAATGAAGTGGTAATTGGTGCTGATACTATTGTTATTCTGAATGGAAAAATTTATGAAAAGCCGGTAGATAGAAACGATGCCATTGAAATGCTCTCGGCTTTAAGCGGGCAAATGCACGAAGTGGTAACCGGTGTATGTATTCTCTCGAAAGAGAAGGAAGTGGTGTTCTCGGTAAAGACAAAGGTTTATTTTAACGAGTTGAATAAAGACGAGATAGAATTTTATGTAGACAACTACAAGCCGTTTGACAAAGCCGGTTCTTATGCCTGCCAGGAATGGATTGGTGCGGTTGCCATTAACCAGTTTGAAGGTGATTACTTTAATGTGGTAGGTCTGCCCATCAACCGTGTTTATCAGGAGTTGAAAAAGTTCTGATGGAAAACCCTTTCAAAGAATCTCCGCTTCAAAAAATTGAAGATGATTTATTGCGCGATAAAGGCATTACGCTTTACATCAAGCGCGATGATTTAATTCACGAACACATACAAGGCAACAAGTGGCGCAAACTGAAATACAATTTGTATGAAGCGCGACTAAATAAACAAAACACCTTGCTCACTTTTGGTGGAGCTTACTCCAACCATATTTACGCTACGGCTGCTGTGGCAAAGCTTTTTCATTTTAAAGTCATTGGAATTATAAGAGGAGAGGAACCGGTAGTGAAAAGTGCCACACTTGAATTTGCTGCAAGCCAAGGAATGGAACTCTGTTACATGGATAGGGAAACGTATCGACAGAAAGATGACCCGATGAACATTGAAAGCCTGCGCGTGCAGATTGGCGATTTCTATTACATACCCGAGGGCGGAACCAATGTTCATGCGGTGGAAGGGGCAGAAGAAATTATTGAAGAACTGAATGTGCCTTTCGATTATGTATGCACCCCTTGTGGTACCGGTGGAACACTTGCCGGTTTAGTGGCCGGCTTAAGAGGAGAGAAGCAGGCTCTTGGTTTCAGTTCACTAAAAGGAGATGATACATTAACGGCAAACGTGAACCAGCTTGTGAAAGCCTACACCGGTGTGGAGTTTTCTAATTTCTCTATAAATTTCGATTATCACTTTGGCGGATACGCAAAAGTAAAACCGGAATTGATTCAGTTTATTAAAGAGTTTAAACAGAAGCATGACATTCAGTTAGAGCCGGTTTATACCGCTAAAATGTTTTACGGTTTGTTCGATTTGATAAAGCAGAATTACTTTCCTAAAGGTTCTTCAATAGTTGCCTTGCACACCGGTGGGTTACAAGGCTTGAGCGGTTACGCAGAATATTTTACTTAGGCTCTTCTTCTTTCTTTTCCTCAATGTCCTTTTCGTCCTTAAAGTTATAAGGACAATGCCGACAGCCGTTCTTGCAGCAAAAGCCGCGATTCTGATGATACTTCTCTGTCATCACCATCAAGCCGTTGGCATCAAAATAGAATAAGTCATTTTTAGGTGGAGGGCAAGCCATAAGCAGTCTGCTATCTGATAAGCGTTACGCTTCCTTTAAATAATTTCTCGGAATAGTTATCGAGGTAAATCACTTTCACCATATACACGAATACCGAAGGGTTGAGAAGTTTGCCATGATACATGCCATCCCATTTAAAGTTCATGTCGTTACTTTGATAAACGCGCTCACCCCACCGGTCAAACACATTTACTTCAAATTGTTTCCACGCTTCTTTATTGCCAAACACCTCGAAGAAATCGTTTGCACCATCGCCATTAGGTGTAAAGGCATTTGGAATAAACACAATGTATTTAGGAATTACATTTACGTGTACCACATCGGTGGCAACGCAGCCGTTTACATCCGTACCGGTTACATAATAAGTAATGCTTGAAAGAGCCGATGAAACTGGAGAGGCGCAATCTGAACAATCCAATCCGTTAGAAGGAGTCCAGATAACACTGCCGAAGGTGCTTCCTGTTGGTGTAACATTCAGGTTTACAGTTTGGCCTAAATCAATGGTTACCGTATCCGGTGTGGCATCTATGCTGAAAATATCATCATTGCTTACGTGAAAAACAGAATCTGCCTGACAGTTATGCGAATCGGTAATGGTAATGGAATAAGTGCCGGTATCGAGCGAAGCTATGTTTGGCGTTACCGCTCCGTTGCTCCACAAATATTGTAATGGTGGAAATGAGGTAGAAGCCGTAATATCAACTGCTCCATTCGTTAGCGGAAAGCAAAGAACATTCGTAACCGTTGCATTCATGGTTACTCCCGGCAATTCAATTACCGGATTGGTTGCGGTGAGTGTACATCCATTATTATCGGTTACTGTGACGGTATAATTTCCTGCCGCAAGATTCGAATTTACCTGCGCGGCATTTCCATTGCTCCAATTGTATGTAAGTGGACTTGTTCCACCGCTTCCGTTCGCATCAATACTTCCTTCACCGGCACCCGGGCACGATACATTTGTAACCACTGGATTTAATGAAAGTGCAGCTGGTTCTGCAATAATCAAATTGTTCAAAACGGTAGTGCAGCTATTGGCATCGGTAACCGTCATAGCATAATTGCCCGGTGGAAGACCTGTTGCGTTAGGAGTATTGGCAGAAGGAACAACACTCCATTGATAAGCATAAACAACAGTACCGCCTGTAGAAGTTATACTGATAGCTCCGTTACTTGCTCCATTACAATTAATGTTTGTAATAGCTGAAGCGACAGCAAGAGGAGCAGCCGGTTGGTTGATAATTGCATTGGCTGTTTGCGTGCAGCCGTTGGCATCGGTAACGGTTAGGGTGTAGTTGCCCGCAATAAGCGCAGTGGCTGTAGTAGTTGTCTGTTGAGGTGCAGTATTCCATGCGTAATTGTAAGCACCGGTTCCACCATTGGCGGTTACTGTGGCATTACCGGTGGCATCGCCAAAACAAAGCACATCGGTTTTGGCGGTAGAAATACTTAAAGCGGTTGCCGGTTGTGTTACTATATCGGTTGCAGTAGCGGTGCAGCCTTGTATATCGGTTACGGTTACGTTATATGTTCCCGCAATTAACTGCGAGGCAGTAGCTGTAGTTTGCACCGGATTCGAATTCCAATTGTAAGAGTAATTGCCATAGCTGCCGCTGGCGTTAGCGGTTACGCTTCCGGTTGCATCGCCAAAACATAAAACATTAACCGGTGTAGTGGTAACCGTTAATGTTGTAGGCGGAGTGGCAACCACAATAGTAGAAGTAGCGGTGCAGCTATTAGCATCGGTAGCGGTTACGGTATATGAACCCGCAGGAATGTTCGAAATATTCTGTGTGTTCTGCACCGGTGTGGTATTCCAAGAATAATTGTAACCGGTTGTTCCACCGGTAGCGGTCGCGGTAGCTGAAGCAGAAGGCTGACCAAAACACAACGGAGCGGAAAGCGATGCGGTAACACTAACTGCCGAAGGCGGCTGAGAAATAATAGAGGGAACAGTAACAAAACAGTTATTCGCATCAATAACCGTTACACTATAAGTTGCAGCAATAACTGAATTGATAAAACTTGATGTTTGAACCGGTGTGGTATTCCAACTGTAAGTATAACCGGGGGTTCCACCGGTGGCAGTTACGTTAGCACTTCCTGTAGCATCGCCAAAGCATAAAATATCGGTATGTATTTCGGAAAGCAAAAGGGCAGATGCCGGTTGATTGATAACCGCATTAGCTGTTGCGGTGCAGTTGTTGGCATCGGTTACGGTAACTATATAATTGATAGCAGAAAGCGCAGTAGCAGTACTAGTGGTTTGCGCAGGAGTGTTGTTCCAGTTATAGGTATAACCTGATGTTCCACCGATGGCGGTTACCGTTGCTGTGCCGGTGTTGGCACCAAAGCAAAGCACATCTGTTTTGGTAGTAGATGCCGTTAATGCCGTTGGGGCAGCCACTATTGCACTTACTGTGGCGGTGCATAGTAAAGCATCGGTTACAGTTACCACATAAGTGCCTATTGGTACGGCAGTGGCATTTGCCGATGTTTGCACCGGTGTGGTGTTCCAACTATAAGTATAACCGGGGTTGCCACCGGTTACCGTGGAACTGACCGACCCATTGCTTTGCCCGAAACAGACGACATCAACCGGTGTAAGCGAAACAGATGGAACACCGGGCGGTGCCGCCACATTAAAACTGGTGCTTACGCTACACGTATTAGCATCAGTAACCGTAACGGTATACGAACCGGCAGAAAGATTATTAGCGGTTGAAGTAGTTTGCACCGGAACAGTATTCCATGCGTAACCGTATGGAGTAGTGCCGTTAGTTACCGTAGTGGCAATTGAACCGCTTGCAATACAAGTAGGGTTTGTAACAGTACCGGTAACCGAAAGTGCCAATGGTTCTGTAATAACCGCATTGGCGGTAGCTGTGCAACCGTTAACATCGGTAGCAGTAATATTATATGTGCCTGCAAAAAGATTACTGTCGTTTTGCGTAGTAGGTCCGTTGTTCCAAATAAAAGTAAACGGCTCTGTTCCTCCTGCATAACTCATATAAGCCGAACCGGTGCTGAAACCAAAACAGGTAGCCGGTACCTCGGTAGGGGTTAAAGTAATAGCTGAAGGTTGTGTAATGGTAATACTGGTGGTGGTAGTGCAGGCATTAATATCGGTAACCGTAACCGAATACGTACCGGCAGGAACATTACTTAAAACAGAATCGGTTTGCACCGGTGTACTGCTCCACGCATAAGTAAATGGAGGAAACTGCCCGCTGGCGTGAACTGTAGCCTGTCCGTTATTCATACCCGGACAGGCAATATTTTGGTCAACGGCACTGCTTACTATATACACGTTGCCCGGCACAATAGGCGAAATATTATCTACCAGAATATAAGGCAAATCGGTGCAGCCCAAACTGCTTACCTGAATCATTATCCAGGTATAAGGTTGTGCAGGGGTAAAAGAAACAGTATACGACTGCCAAACATCAAACGGAGTAATATCGCCCGAACTCCAAAGCAAACTTGCCTGGTCGCACATGCCAAAGCCACCCCATACCAAACATTCCGCACAACCGGGTATTATTCCTCCACCTGTTGCCGAAGAGTTGGCAATATCCATAGTAAACGTATACTGAACACCCGCTACCATGGGGCCGCTCAAAGGCTCCGAGGCTCCTTCCTGCCAACTGGCAGAAACCTGATGCACCAAACCCAGATATGTGTTGCCGTTGGTAGGAGGCATATTTACACCCCAACTGCCTGGTTGTGTATCGGGTGTTTGTCCGTTCATACAATTATTCCAGGGCGAAGGGGTAACATGCGGAGCAGGGGTTCCTTCAAACGATGGATTTTGAACCGTAAGTGGCGGAGTAGCCGGACACTGCGCAAAAATGCTTTCTGAAATAATAAACGTAACTACCAATACAGCAAAACAGCGTAAAGACAATTTCATTCCTGTGGGGCTTTCTTTGTTAGAAAGAATTGAAAATATCATTTACGGTTGTATGGTGGTAATTTATTTTATTAACAAAAAAAAGCAGAAGGGTTTGTTTTTGCCTAATGCCTAACTTACAACTTACTAGTTTGCTTCGCAGATTTACATTTGCGGAATTTTTATATCATGGTAAGAGGAAGTAATAATTTTTTAAAGCAAACTGCATTTCCTGTTTAATTGAGATTGTAGTTTGTTTGATCTTTAGCAAAAATCATTTCTGCTATCTTCGCGCTATTTAATAATGATTTTCAGTTTTCCTTCTTCTTGAAAAGAAGGTGCCCAAAGGGCGGATGAGATATGAGTAAAAAAGGAAAAGTATTAGTAGCAATGAGCGGTGGAATTGATTCCACCGTTACTGCTGTTATGCTGCATGAGCAGGGTTATGAAGTGGTGGGCATTACCATGAAAACATGGGACTATGCCAGTAGCGGTGGAAACAAAAAAGAAACCGGCTGTTGTTCGCTCGATTCAATTAACGATGCGCGGCAGGTAGCGGTTGATTTAGGTTTCAGCCATTTCATTATTGATATACGAGAAGAGTTTGGCGATTTTGTTATCGACAATTTTGTAAACGAATATGTAGCCGGGCGCACTCCTAACCCCTGCGTGTTATGCAACACCCATATTAAATGGGAAGCATTGCTCAAGCGTGCCGACATGATGGACTGCGAGTTTATTGCCACTGGTCACTATGCGCAGTTGCGTAAAGAAAAGGACCGGTTCGTTATTTCTAAAGGGTTGGACGAAAACAAGGATCAGAGCTATGTGCTTTGGGGAGTAAGCCAGCAATGTTTAAGCAGAACTAAGTTTCCGGTGGGGCAGTTTCACAAATCTGCTATTAAGCAAATGGCGCGCGATATGGGGTATTTGGAATTAGCAAACAAAAGTGAGAGCTACGAAATTTGCTTTGTGCCCGATAACGATTACCGCGGTTTTTTAAAGCGCAGGCTTCCTGAACTTGAAACTAAAGTTGATGGGGGAAATTTTGTGGATGCCACCGGTAAGGTTATAGGCAAGCATCAGGGCTATCCGTTTTATACAATTGGCCAGCGCAAATTGGGTGTGGCGTTTGGTAAACCAAAATTTGTAACAGAAATATTTCCTGATACAAACACAGTTATGTTAGGCGATGAAGAAGATTTGCAGCGCAACGGCATGTGGGTAGGCAAACTGAATTTGCAGAAGTATGAAAAATTAGACGCAAACACACCGGCTATTACCAAGGTGCGCTACAAGCATGATGGCGAGTCGAGCATACTAAACCAGATTGGCGACAGAGTGAAAGTTGAGTTTATGACAAAGGTATCTGCCATAGCACCCGGACAAAGCGCGGTGTTTTATGAACAAAACGATGTGATTGGCGGTGGCGTTATTTTTTCTAATTTCAACATTGAATGATTTACTACAGACAAATGATAAGTTACAGACTAAAGCACTTGGTTGCTTTTTACCTTTTGCCATTTGCTATTTGCGTTCTGCTTTTTTCCTGTAAAGATGAACAGGACACTCTCGATATAGATTACAAATACGGTTACTTTCGACTTGACTCAGGTCACTATGTAACGTATGATGTGGATTCTATTTTTTCTTACAACTCAAGTTTTACAAAAGATACTGCCCATTACCAGTTGATGGAGGTAGTAACCGATACTTTTTACGATAACCTAAACCAGCTAAACTACGAGCTGACTTTATACCGCAGAGAAGATGCGGGTTTGCCCTGGGTGTTTGACCGCAAGTGGTTTGTAATAAAAACGCAATACAATGTGCAGAAGATTGAAGACAATCTTCGTTTTATAAAACTTGTTTTTCAGCCCGAGCAGAATAAAGCGTGGAATGGAAATCTTTACGTTTCAACAGCAGAGCCTTTCCGCGATTACCAAAACTGGGACTATCATTACGAAAGTGTTGATGTTCCTTATTCTATCAACGGATTCAGTTTAGATAGTACACTTAGTGTGTCGGAGGTAAACGATTCATCATTTGTAAATAAACGTTTGCGGAAAGAGATTTATGCAAAAAATGCAGGAATGATTTATCAGGAATTTGAAATTAAAACCAAACAAACAGTTACCTCATGGGACACCGGTGACTGGAATGGATTCAGCATACGTATGAGAATGATTGACCACAATTAAGTTTCCTGTTTTTTCGTTTGTTGTTTATTGTTGAAGAATTATGAAAAATCTGTTACTCTTTTCTTTTCTGTTTATTTCTACTTTCTCGTTCTCTCAGAAAAGTAAATACTGGATACGATTTAAGGACAAGAACCACAATTCATTTTCGCTGTCCAATCCTCAGCAGTTTCTTTCGCAAAAATCTATCGACCGCAGAACCAAACAGCACATTCCGCTGAACGAAACCGATTTGCCTTTAACCGAAAGCTATATTGACAGCGTTACTCCTTTTATCTCGCAGCTAAATCTCCGCATTAAGTGGTTCAATATTATTGTGGTGCAAATTGATACTTCAATAAATATTGATTCGATTAAACAGTTTTCGTTTGTTGACACGGTTGGAGAAATTCAATCAAACCCAACCCGTTCTACTTTCGGCAATAATAAATTGGAAGATGTGCCACCGGTTGATCAGCACATTGTTTATCCAAATAAATATGGGGCGGCTTATCATCAAATTAATATGCTGAATGCCGATTTGTTACACCAAATGGGTTACAGCGGAAAAGACATTACTGTTTCGGTAATGGACAATGGGTTTTACCGTGCCGATTTAATTGCAGCTTACGACTCGGTGCGAAACAGAATTTTGGGAACATGGGATTTTGTAAACAACGAGTTAAACGTTTATAACGATGGAAGCCACGGAGAAAATACTCTTTCTTGCATGGCGGCTAATCAGCCGCACGAATTTATCGGCACAGCACCGGATGCCAATTATTATTTGTTTGTAACAGAAGATAATAGTGCTGAATGGATAATGGAAGAATACAACTGGGCAGCAGCGGCCGATGTTGCAGATAGTGCTGGCGCACAAATTTTTTCCACCTCACTTGGTTATACTGAATTTGATAACGGAGAAGGCGACCACGCTTATGCTGATTTGGACGGGCACACTACTGTAATTACCAAAGCCAGCAACATGGCTTTTAGCAAAGGAATATTGGTGTTGAATTCTGCAGGCAACGAAGGTCAGCATCCTTGGCTTCATATAGCTGCACCGGCAGATGGGGATAGTGTTCTGGCAATTGGCGCAGTAGATTCTGCCGAAGCAGTAGCAGATTTCAGCAGCCGCGGACCAAACTCTGCAGGAAGAGTTAAACCTGACATTTGTTCGCAAGGAAAAAACTCGGCTGTAGTTACCACGAGCGGCTTTGCAGGTTATAGCAGCGGTACTTCGTTTAGCTGTCCTATAATGGCGGGTTGCGCGGCAAGTTTGTGGAGTGCTTTTCCTGATAAAAGCGCACGCGAGATTTACGATGCCATTGTTATCAGTGCTGACCATTTTTGGTCACCGGATAGTCTGCACGGTTACGGTATTCCTAATTTTTACAACGCGTATCTTTTTCTTAAAACAAATTATAATGGCGGCATTTTGCGGGTAGATGAAAACGTGGTGGTCTTCCCTAACCCATTTACTACAGAGCTAAACATTTCTCTGTTTAACGAAGAACCAGGGAAACACAAAATTGAGTTATTCGATTTGCAGGGAAGAAAAGTTTATGACCTCGATTTTTATGTGCGCGACAAAACTTTCGAGATTGTAAAAATAGACGTCATGTTATTTCAACAGGGAGAATACATTCTCCGCTTTGATGGAGAGAAAGAAGCAAGGCGTTTGCTGAAACTGAAATAAACAATCCGCCTTTTTGAAATCCACCGCACTTGCCTGATTTTAATTAAACTATAATGGAGAACAAATTACACTTTAAAAAACTTGATGCACTTCGATTTTTCGCTTTCTTTCTTGTTTTTTGGCAACATGGTTTTGCCAGCTCATTTTCATCGCTTAGCAGTAACAACGAGGTAAATAAAATTATTCAAACCCTTTGTTTAACCGGTGGGCTGGGCGTTCATATATTCTTTGTTATTAGTGGTTTCCTTATCACTTTCTTAATGATAAAAGAAGAGGAAGTGAGTGGTGAAATGAATCTGAAATTTTTCTACGTAAGACGTGTTTTACGCATTTGGCCACTTTACTATTTGGTTATGATTTTAGGAATATTTGTACTCCCGCATTTGTTTAACACGTTCCACTTTTCCGGCAGTGCAATAAAGAACTTGTTGTTTCTCAATAATTTTGATGAAGACCACTCCGTAGCGAATGTTAGCATTGCATGGAGCGTGGCTATTGAAGAGCAGTTCTATTTATTTTGGCCTGTTTTATTTATCCTTTTTAGAAATAAGTTATACCTGTTTACAGTGAGTATAAGCTTGTTTATTTTGTCTACTGTTTACATTATACAGAACCCTGTCTCCTCTTACTTTCATACTTTAGGAAATATCAATTTTTTAATGACCGGTTGTATGGGGGCTATACTTTATGCAAAGTATAAGATGAATCCATACATTAATCGCTTCATTAATCTACCTCTGTTGTATCTTGCAGTTTTTATAGCAATACTGGTTGTTGTAGGTTCTAAACTTAGTGGAGCTATAAATTATATCTCCTTAATTGTTTTGCCGCTGACTTACATTTATACGGTAATCAATTTAGTGCATCGAAATAACGATGCTTCAGTTTCCATGTTCTCTAAATTGGGAAAATACACTTATGGGATGTATCTGTATCATCCGCTCATAATTATATTTTCGAAAATAGCGTTCGATTTTTTAAAATTGAGTTACCGCGAAAATGCTGCTCAAAATTTTCTGCTTGCCATTCTTTCACTCACACTTACCATCGGGGTTTCTATAATCTCGTATGAGTATTTCGAAAAAAAAATATTGAAGTTTAAGGCAAAGTTCTCATTTGTTAAAACAAGAGTATAATAAAGTATCTACTTAAAATGTGTACGATAAAGGAGTCTTCATCTCCAATCCATTTTTAGCAAACAACCTGTAACTTGCGTAGGCAAAAAAAGGCGCGCCAAGAACATCGGCTGTGTAATGCACTTGTTGCCATACCAGCATAACGGCAATAAGAATTACGCTAACTACCATAAAATAAGTAAGCCATTTATTGCGACAGCAAAAAATAAAAATACACACATCGGCCACATGGCCCGAGAAAAAAAGGTCGTTGTAAATTTCATTGTTGTTGCCCACAATCCAGTCGAGCACCGGGTCGTTGAGAACAATCATAGTTTTAGGAGGCGAAAGCGGAATAAGGTAAATAAACGAAAAACGTAAAAGAAAAACAACCAGAAAGGCGCGTGCAGCAAAGTAAAAATCTTTAGGTCGAGGAATGATGTAAAGAAGAAAAGCTACAATACAGGAATAGGTAAGAATAAAAATAGGAAGCGATAAATCTACTGGGGTAAAAAGCTGTTGAATAGGGTCACAGAGAATACCGCCTTCTCTAAACCGGTTAGCTACCAGCAAATGAGTAACATAAATATAAAGCGAATAACAGGTAATGAGATTGATAAAGAACTTGATTGCATAATGCCTTTCGGATAGAGCCTCCATCCAGTTGTTTACAAATAATCCATACCACTTCTTCATGCGGCTAAAGAAACTAAAATCTGATTTCTTTTTGCACACCAACTGGTGAAAAATAAAATCAGGTTTAATTTATTTCCTTCAGCAGCAGTCTGTTTACTTCTGCGCTTGAACTCATGTTCATTACATGCGAACCTTTCTCTATCGCAATTGCATTCTTAATTTTCGAGATGGGAAACAACAAATCGTTGGTACCGTGCAGGTGAATAATATCGCTGCGATATTCCTCTGGAGGATTCCAATTAACTACTGCGTCCATCGCCCATTCAATAAACTCACCGGGCACATCTTCGGTCATGGCTCGTATAATATCTGCCACTTCCGAATCGCGTCTGCTATCAAGTCGCTTTACCATTAGCTTATTAAAGCTTTTAACCCGCTCACCCGAAATAGCGCGGTGAAGTTTCAGGTATTTCATAACGCGGAAAAGCAAAGGCATTTCGCTGCGGTTCTTGATAGATGCAATGAGAATAATTTTTTCGGGCTTAAGAATGCGCGATAACTCCATAGAAATAATGCCACCCAGAGAAGTGCCGATTAGAATAAAAGGCGAAGAAGTATCAATCCGCTCTGCCATTCTTTTCGAATAGCAAGTAAGCGGCTCTCTTTTTGTAGGAAGAAAATATTCCAGCACTTCGGCATCCGGAAAAATATTCAACTGATGCTGATACATTCTTCTGTCAGCACCCAGTCCCGGTATCAGGTATATCTTCATCTTATTGTTATAAAATCATTAATAATGCAAATTAACGCAACCTTTTTTATTAAAACCGAAACTAACTGTAAGTTTGAACGCCTAATAAATGTGCGATTTTGTGAAAAATGGATTTTTGATATACGGCTGCAACGGTTACACCGGTAAACTGATTAGCGAACACGCTGCAAAACTTGGATTAAAACCCATACTTGCCGGCAGAGACGCAGCAAAAGTTGAATCGCTTGCGAAAGAGCTAAGCCTTCCGTTTCGTGTTTTCGATTTAAACGAAGAACAAAAAGTAATTCAGAACATCGGTGATGTGAAAGTTGTTTTGCACTGTGCCGGTCCGTTTAAATTTACTTCTAAAGTAATGGCAGCAGCCTGTATAAAAGCAAAAACTCATTACCTGGATATTACCGGTGAGTTTGATGTGTTTGAAAACCTCTTTGCTATGGGTAATGAAGCGAAGGATGCAGGCGTGTTACTTATGCCCGGAGTAGGTTTCGATGTAGTGCCTACCGATTGTCTCGCGCTTTATTTGAAAAATAAGCTTGCAGGCGCAGCAGATACTCTTGAATTAGCGTTGATGATGCGCGGTGGAAGAATTTCGCACGGCACAGCAATTACAGTTGCTGAAAATTTAGGCGAAAGCGGAATGGTGCGCAGAAACGGGAAACTGGAAAAAATACCAAATGGAACCCTCGTCAGGGAAATAAAATTTGAACAGGGAAGAAAAAAGAAAGGAGTAGCTATTCCGTGGGGTGATATTTCAACTGCTTACCGCACCACCGGTATTCCTAACATCACCATCTATAATTGTCTGCCAGATAAAGTAATCGCGAGCATGAAAATGAGCAACCGCATAGGCTTTATTTTAAAGTGGCGACCGGTGAAGAATTTTATCATCAATCGCATAAAAAAACGCCCGGCTGGACCGAGCAATGAAGAAAGAGAAACTTCAACCAGTGTAGTTTGGGGCGAAGTAAAAAACAGTTTTGGTGCACACGTTCGCGCTATGCTCGAATTGCCTGAAGGCTATACATTAACAGCACTCACCGCTGTAAAAATTGTGCAAAATATTCTGGAGAAAGAACCGCCACACGGCACGCTTACACCGGCAACTGTTTTCGGGGCAGATTTTATTCTGCAATTTGATAAAGTGAAACGGATTGATTTAAAATAATCAATTCAGCTTACCTAAAATAAATAACCGCAACAGGTTTAGTGCAGCATTAGAAAACACCCTTATGTTTTCCATACGCGATGGGAAGAACTGAAATTTCTTTGCTACTATTTTTTCTTTAGAGCCAACTGCAATCCAAACTGTGCCTACCGGTTTATCGGGCGTTGCGCCATCGGGTCCGGCAATGCCGCTTACCGAAATGCCATAGGTTGTAACGGTGGCTTTCAATAAGCCTTCCAGCATTTCGCGCACACATTCTTCGCTTACCGCGCCTACGGAATTAAGCGTTGAATTCTTTACGCCAAGAATTTTCTCTTTCACATCGTATGAATACGAAACAACTCCGCCATCGAAATATTTTGAGCTTCCGGGCACAGAGGTAAACAGGTGCGCAATGTAGCCACCGGTGCAGCTTTCGGCACAGCTTACTGTTTCGTTTCTTTCAATAAGTAATTTTCCAATTACACTTTCCAGTTTTTCTTCGCCTTCGGCATATACAAAATCGCCAAGCAGGATTTTCATTTTTTCTTTTTGTGCAGCTACTTCATTTTTTAATTCATCACCGTCTCCGCTGGCGGTTAAACGCAGTTTTACCGTTCCTAAATCGGGCAGGTAAGCCAGCTTAATATTTGAAGGCAAATCATTTTCAAAATCATTAAGCGTATTAGCAATAACAGATTCACCTGCCCCGGCCGACATGATAGTGGCATGAATAATTTTAGGGAAAGAAAATTTCTCCTTCAGCTTCGGAATCACTTGTGTTTCCATCAAGTGTTTCATTTCGTGCGGCACACCGGGCATGGATACAAACACCACTCCTTCAATACCGAACCACATACCCTGCGCAGTGCCGCGCGTGTTCGGCAGCATAGTGCAGGCTTTCGGAATCATTGCCTGCGACCGGTTCATCTCCAGAACCTTCAATCCGCGCTTCTCGAAAATCTGTTTCATCTTTTCCCAAACTTCTTCGTTCAACACCAGTTCCGTTTGAAAATAATCTACCAATGTTTTTTTGGTAATATCATCTTTTGTTGGTCCCAGCCCACCTGTCAGTAAAACAATTTGCGAAGAAGATTTTGCGCGGTTAAGTGCATCAATAATCTGAACAGCATCATCGCCCACTGAAATTATTTCATGCAGTTTTACTCCAAGTTCAGAAAACTTCTGCCCGAGCCACGCGCTGTTGGTATCAACTATCTGCCCTATCAAAATTTCATCGCCAATGGTTATTACGGTTGCTTTCATTTTTGTGTTGAATTATTCTTTACTCATGCTCGTCATTACAGCGCGTATTTCTCCATAGCTGTAATCATCTCCTAAAAATTCTTTAACCGGTGCGGTAGCAAAACCGGCATTCAGTTTTATAATCGCCTTTCTGATTGGTTCAATTTTATGCGATGGCACAATTTGCTCCAGTTTTATTTCTCCGCTTTCAATAAAGCGGACTAAATGTGTTTCAATAGTGGTCTTTGCCAATCCCCTTGATTCAGCAATATCAGCAATTGACAAACCGGACTTAAACATATCGAACGAAATACTGTAAGTATCATCGCCATTCGAATTTTTCTTCGGACGGCTTTTGCGTTCGCGCTTAGGCACTTTCAAATGAATCCGCGACTCCAATTGATTTACTTCGCAATAACCTTTTATCTCTTTCAAAAACGCAGCACCGTATCTCTCCGCTTTGGTATCACTCACTCCGCTTATCTTTTTCATTTCCTCCAGCGACAAAGGCAGGTAACTCGACATCTCAATTAAAGTAGCATCAGAAAAAACAATAAAGGCCGCAAGGTTCTCGCGCTCCGCAATGTTTTTTCTAACGCGTTTCAAACTGCTAAACAAATCGCGGAAATAATCCTGTGCTTCTTCGCTCACCAGCGATGCTTTCTTCTCTTCTTTAATTTTCACCTTTATTAAATCCACTTTCTCTACTCCTCTTAAAACCGGTTCGCTCTTTTCGGTAAGCGTAAGCACCGGATACTGTCCATCGGTTTGTTTCAGATAGCCTTGCGCAATTAAATCTTTGATGTAGCCGAACCAATTATCTTTTGAAATATCAGCACCCACACCGTAAGTTTTTATCTCCTTGTGTTCACCATGTATCTTTTCCGATTTGCTTCCGCGCAGAAAGTCTATTACATAAGTTGTTCCCCATCGCTGCTCTAATCTTTTTACTGCGCTTAATGCTTTTTGCGCTACAATGGTGCCATCAAAACGTTCGTATTGCGTGTTGCAGTTATCGCAACTTCCACAAATGTCTTTTGTTTCTTCCGAAAAATAATTGAGCAGGTATTTTCTGCGGCAGGTTTTTAAATCGCCAAACTCGCCCATCTGGTTCAGCTTCTTCAACATGATTTTGGTTTGCCCTTCGTTGTTCTCAACCTCAGCAAACTTCTTCATCTTAATTACATCGCCCCAACTGAAAAACAACAATGCTTCACTTTGTAATCCATCTCTGCCTGCTCTTCCGGTTTCCTGATAGTAGCTTTCAACATTCTTAGGCAAATCCATGTGTACCACAAAGCGCACGTTCGATTTATCAATACCCATTCCAAAAGCGATGGTGGCTACTATAATTTTCACTTCGTCTTTTAAAAAGAGTTCCTGATTTTTTTCGCGGATATTTCTTTCCAAGCCTGCATGGTAGGGCAAAGCATTAAATCCATCCTGCTTTAAATCTTCAGCTAAATTTTCTACTGAATTTCTGCTCAGGCAATAAATAATGCCGCTATCATTTCGATGCTTCGACAGATAATCTATCAACTGCGAATACGAGTTCCGCTTGGCTTCGACATTGTAAAAAATATTAGGCCGGTTAAAACTGGAAATAAAAAGATCCGGATTGTGCATCTCCAGTTTCTCCATAATATCCTGCCGCACCAATTTATCTGCTGTGGCGGTAAGCGCAATAACAGGTATGTTCGGAAAGTGAACTTTCAGTTTTGCCAACTGCATATACTCGGGGCGAAAATCGTGTCCCCAACTTGAAATGCAGTGTGCTTCATCAATTGCAAAAAGCGAAACGTTTAGTTGCTTCAGGTAATCAATAAACTGGTCACCGGTTTGCATTAAACGCTCCGGTGCCACATAAAGTAATTTTAGTTTGTTGTTACTGATAGCACGAAATACTTCGCCTTGCTGCGAGGTGCTTTGTGTTGAATTAAGAAACGCAGCATTCACTCCATTGCTCATCAATGCATCTACTTGGTCTTTCATTAAAGAGATGAGCGGAGAAATAACTACCGCCAATCCATCTAACATCAGCGCGGGAATCTGATAGCATAAAGATTTTCCGCCACCGGTGGGCATCAGCACCACGCAATCTTTTTTCTGCAGCACAGTTTCAATAGCCTGCTGCTGATTCATGCGGAATGAATCGTAACCGAACTGATGTTTAAGAATTTCTTTTGCGCGTGTAATACTCATTGCGGCTACAATATTAAAATATGATGCTTAAAATGCGTATGGATTTGGCAAACTGCTTCAACGGTTTAATTTAGTTTCCGTGTCCATACTCTATCAGCTTCTAAAACCGGTTGTAACCACTGCGGTTCATATCTTCTACAAGAAGATAGAAATTGCAAACCGCGAGCGGTTGAACGAAGCTGTGCCGACCTTAATTGTATCGAATCACACCAATGCTTTTTTAGATGCGCTCGTAGTGCAGATGTTTGCCAAGCCTCAGATTTATTCGATAGCCCGGGGCGATATGTTTAAGAAACCGTTCATCCGAAAAGTGTTGAGTGCCCTGCGTATTATTCCTATTTACCGCAAAGGTGAAGCGGATGAAATGATGAAGATGAACGAAGTTACCTTTGAAAGGTGTGTTGATTTACTCGGGCAAGGACAATCTATAATCATGTATCCCGAAGGAGATTGTGTAACTGAAAAGCGACTGCGCAAACTGAAGAAAGGAGCCGCGCGAATTGCCTTACGCACTGAAGCAAAAAACAATTTCGACCTGAACCTCCGCATGTTGCAAGTGGGACTCAATTATTCGGCTGCCAAAAATTTCAGAAGTAACCTGTTTATCAATATTGGAGAGCCTGTTTATTTGAAAGAGTATCAGGAGCAGTATGCGCAAGACCCTGTGAAGGCGATTAACGCTTTTACGCAACACATTGAAAGTGAAATGCGCACGCTTGTAGTAGATATTCACCAACACAGTAACGACCGGTTGTATGAAGATGTGCTCGCGTTGTATAAGCCAACTACAAAGAGCCTGCAGGATGATTATAAAATCAACCGGCAAATAGCAGATAGTATCAACCGTCTTCATAATAACAATCACGAACGTTTAAAAGAATTTAAACATCGCTTGCGCGATTATCACGAGGCACTTGATAAATTACAAATTCCGCATCGTTTGTTTATCCGTAAAAATGTGGAGCAGCTTAATTTTGCTGCTGCGGCTCAAAATATTTTTGCTGTTGGACTGGGCATGCCTTTACATCTTCTGAGCATCGCCTTCAACTATCTGCCTTACCGGTTTGCTTACAACACGGCTGATACAAAAGTAAAGCAAGTGCATTTTCATGCTTCCGTAAATTTTGTGATTGGTATGTTCGGTTGGATTGGCTATTACCTTTTTCAGTTACTAATTATTGCCCTGTTTATAAAAAGCAATCCTATTACGCTCGCCTTTGCCTTATTTATTCCCGCCTCTGGTTTGTATAGTCTGCGGTTTTATTCGTTTATGAAAAAAACTTATGCGTGCTGGAATCTGTTTTCCTTAGCACAAAATAATAAAGAGATGATTGAGGTGCTTCTATTGCACAGGCAACAGTTAGTTAGGGAGTGGGAAGAGATAATGGAACTATAAAGCGTTCAAGCTTACAAATTCTGCAACGAATTCTTCTTCTGCAATTTCAAATCTTTCAGCGTTGCCGATTTAGGATGAAGGATAATGGTAAACTGTTGCTGATTGAAAGTGGGCAGTGCCGGAGTCCAGGTAAAGGAAAGTTCCCAGCAATGTAAATCGCGAACTACGGTTACATTGGTAAGCGTAATCTGTTTACGCGAAATATCGAAGCCGCTGCTTACCGCCACTTTCCAATGCGGAGTTAAATTAAAATCAACTGCACCACGAAGCGATTGCACAGTAAGAATAGTATCGGGATTATAGGTAGTTCCCTTCGAAATATTAAAGTTATAGCCCAGCGATAAATTCCACGGAATATCGAAGTTGTAAATCTGGTCGGGGTTGTACGAAACATAATCGCCCATAAAATTTGGTAGTGCATCGTTACCGGTAAGTGACGGCCGCTGTTTAGAATGTAATGACATACTCGCGCTGATATTAGCCGTAGCAAAGCGAAGCAGCTGACGGTTTTTAGAAAACTGAAACGTATTTATTTTCCGGTTGAAAGAATCCACTGCATAAGGGTCAAACTGTGCGCTGAAGTTTAAATTGATGAGATTAAAAATACGCGCAGCTACTACCGATAAATTAAATGGTTGCAGTCGCAACGAATCAGCAATAAAATTATACCCACCACTCAAATTAACCTGGTCGAACAAACCAACTTTCTGTTCGTGATTCACCGTATCTTTCTTCGAATAGGTTTTCATTTCAAAGTTATTATTCAAACTCCAGTTGAGTTGCGCTACCTGTCCGTAGCCCGGTGCTCCGTAAATGGCATCCGGTTCAAATACCGAATATTTTTTTCGTGTTCCGTTGGCATCACCCTGTACATACTTATTGTATTTCCAGAAATCGCTTCCAAAATCGGGACTATACACAAACGAAACACCCGGAGTAAACGTATGCCTGATGGCTCTGAGGTATTTGCTTTTGAACTTAAAAATACCGGTCACCTTAGTGCTGAAAGAAATGGAAGCAGAGAAATTACGCGATGAATTAAACTTCCAAATAGTATCGGTTTTTATCTGCCCGTTAAGTGTATCTACTTTACTGTCGCTTCTTATTACATAAACAGTATCAGGGTCCCACGATTTTTCAATACCTTTAAAATAAGTGCGCTCCTGATAATTAAATGAAGGAGTAATGTTGAGATACTTCAACACGCGCAATGGAGCATCTACACTAAAATTTTGGTTGATACCAAAGCGAAATTTATCACCGGTCTCTGCACGGAAAAGAATAGAATCATACGTACTCACGCGATTCTGAAACTCAAAAGCATAAGTAAAGCCAATACTCTCATACCATTTAGGCGCACCGCTTTGTATTTTACTTTTAAAAGGAGACACGCGCGACATGGAAAGCCGAACAGTAGGAAGTCCGAAACTGATGGTGCGGTTCAACAAATTTTGCTGATGGCTCATGTTTACCGAAATAGAAAACGGAGTGCTGACAAAAACGTGTCCGTAATTGACCGATGAATTGAAAGATGTATTCAGTAAGCGTGTATCGGTAATTCTACTTGCCTGATAAAAATCGGCAGTCTGCATTTGCACACTCGCGCCAAAACTCGAATTGGGCAACGAGCGAGGGTCTTGTGTATGCGACCAACTTAAACTGTAAGCGTTGGTTGATTTTGCATTAGGCAAATCGGGGTCAAATGGGCGCGAGCGGAGATAAGAGAAGTTAAGCGAGCCGGTGAACTTGTACCGCAAAGCGTATTGCGCATTTAATCCTGCACCGACTGTTCCGTTAGTAGAAACCTGTCCGGTGAACTTTAAACCGAGGTAATCGTTCACCGCCCAGTAGTAACCACCGTTGCGAATAAAGAACCCAAGGATAGCATCCTGTCCGTATTCAGGCAAAACAATTCCCGAACGCTTACCTTGCTTAACTGGAAAAATTCCAAACGGAAGATAAAGCGGAGTAGGTACATCGCCCACCCACAAATTAGCCGGACCGGTTACCATTACTTTGCCCGGAACCATCTTCACTTTCTTTGCCTTAAAATAAAAATGCGGATGGTCTTCAATATCGCAGGTGGTGTATTTTGTTCCCTGCCCATACCATTCGTCAAACTCATTTTTCTTTACAACCTCGCTATGTATATAGGCTTCGCCTTCTTTCGTCAGCACTTCAAACACAATTCCTTTTTTTGTTTTGAAATTGTATTTCATCTTCTTGGCTTTATACTCTTTACCGTCATCGGTAAAAACCGGATTTCCTTCCAGCGCACCGGAACTGTCTATCGTTCCCTGAGAGGTGAGCGTAAATGTGTTCCAGTCAAAGTCAACCAGGTTGGCGTTGAGCTGTATTTTCTGGTAATGCACATCGCTGCCGTTATACAAATACATCTTCTTCGTATTCATATCATACACAATCGAATCAGCCGCTTTGTAAGTAATTACATCTTTAATTTCTCCGTCATCGGCTTTATTTATAGTATCATTTCTGCTGATGGTATCTGCAATAACTGTGTAGGAAGAATCGTTTAATTGCAGAGAATCTGAACCGAATGAAAGCTTCTTTCCAATTAAACTATCGGCAGGCGCGGCAAAAACATATTTTTGAGCAGGAGCTACGATAGAAGAATTTGCATTCAGAATATTAGACAGACCTATAAATACTGTTGTTAAATACAAAGCAATACCTGGCGCATAACACTTGATGTTCGGATATATTTGGTTCAGCAAATTCAAACTTAGTGGGATTAAAACAAATTTGTTACAGCGGTAATTGTTATGGAATTTGATTTAAACAGCATCAAAAATAAAAATCCAAAACGTGAGATTTAAAAGCATATTGTTTATAACGTCCTTCTTTCTTTTTGCTCACGCTAACGCGAATAACAACTTTTCTATCAAAACAGTGGTGATAGATGCAGGACATGGTGGCAAAGACCCTGGTGCATCCGGTCCGGGTAAAACCAACGAAAAAGATATTGCGCTGATAGTTGCACTGAAACTGGGCGACTACATCACCAAAAATTTTCCTGACGTTAACGTTATTTACACCCGCAAGACCGATGTGTTTCTCGAATTACACGAGCGCGCTGAAATTGCCAACAAAGCAAAAGCTGATTTATTTATTGCCATTCACATCAACTCTTCGCCTAATCCTGAATTTTACGGAACCAGTACGTATGTGTTGGGTTTGCATCGCACCGAAGCCAACTTAGAAGTAGCCAAGCGCGAGAACTCGGTAATTTTATTGGAAGATGACCGCGATAAGAATTACGAGTTCGACCCGAACTCACCGGAAGGTCACATCATCATGAGCATGAAGATGAATGCATTTTTAGACCAGAGCATTGACCTTGCATCGAAAGTTGAAAACCAGTTTGAGAATTATGCCAAGCGTAAAAGTTTAGGAGTAAAGCAAGCAGGATTTTATGTTTTATACAAAACCACTATGCCGAGTTTACTGGCAGAAATAGGTTTTATCTCCAACCCCGAGGAAGAAAAGTTTTTGGGAAGCGTGAAAGGACAAGACCAACTGGCTACTGCGTTGTTGAATGCTTTCCGTAATTACAAAACAGAAATGGAAGGCGGCTTAGGCGATAAAATGGCTGCTGAGCAAAAAGAAGAGTCTACTCCGGTTAAAACAGAAACCAAAACCGAAGGACCGGTAGTGAAGAAAGATGCAGAACCGGTTAAGGCAGAAACTAAAACAGAGGCTCCTGTAGTTAAAAAAGAAGTTGAACCGGTTAAAACAGAATCACCTGTAGTAAAGAAAGAAGCAGAGCCTGTTAAAACTAAAACTGCTGCTAACCCTGATTTTGTTATGACCAAAAGCGGAAAGAATATTAAGAAGCCTATAGAGCATTCCAGTGGCGGTGGAAAGGCTGTGCCTAAATCTGAGCCGGTGTTGACTAAAAAAGAAGAGCCGGTAGTAAGGAAAGAAGAGCCAAAGCCGGTTGTAGTGGATAAAAAAGAAGAGCCGAAACCAAAACCGGTAGTAGTTGAAAAGAAAGAAGAACCTAAGCCTGTTGCAGCTGAACCTAAAGCAGAAACTGCGGTAGTGTTCAAGATTCAATTGTTTGCTTTGAAAACCGAAGTAAATAGCAAGGAATACAGCAAGGCAGAAAAACTTTTAAGCACCGTTAGCACCGAAGCTTTATCAAACGGTTATACGCGCTATTACGGTGGTAAAGCGAACTCGTATGCCGGTGCAAAGAAATTGCTGGACATTGCCAAAGCGGGCGGATACCCCGATGCTTACATAGTCGGATTTAAAGACGGCAACCGGATGGGCATAGAACAAATGAAAGCATTCGAGAAGTAAACCTGTTCGCTCTTCATTTTGTATTCTACTTCTAAATCATATTTTTGATAAAATTTATACGCTGTGACAAATCAGGCTAAGGTTGGCATATTTTCTACCGCTTCTATTATCATTTTTGTTCTCGGTTTTTACTTCCTGAAAGGCACTAACCTTTTTGTTCGCAAGAATGTTTACTACGCTGTTTACAAACGTGTAGATGGTTTGTATAAATCGAACATAGTTGATGTAAATGGCTTTCCGGTGGGTAAGGTGGGCAATATGGAACGCAATCCGTTAACCGGAGATATTGTAGTTCAGCTTGATTTAGATAAAGGAGTTCAGATACCGAAAACAGATAGCACGTATGCCTCACTTATTTCTACCGATTTTTTAGGAAGTAAAAAAGTGCGTTTGGTGTTTGGTAACTCTACCACATTTTATGAAGATGGCGACACCATCAATACATTCTTTAAAAAAGATTTGACCGAGCAACTGGGCGAGCAGATAGACCCGATTATGGGCGATGTGCGCCACATGCTTCCCGGACTTGATACCACTATTACCGGTATTAAATATTTGTTCGACCAGCAGAATCCGAAGGGTATTTATGTTACGCTTGATGGTGTTAACCGCGCTATTGCAAGTATTAATGTGATACTGCAACAAAATCAGGAAACGCTTCAACTTACTTTGAAGAACCTGCAAAGCATTACCGGTAACATTGAAAAGAATAACGGAGCTATTGAAGCTATTTTGAAGAACGCACAGAACGTGACCGATTCATTGCAACAGGCAAACCTGAAACAGATGGTGGAGAATTTGAACAGCGCAATTGGTCAGTTGAATGGAGTGCTGAAAGATGTAAATGCAGGCAAAGGAACACTCGGCAAAATTGTGAAGAACGATGAACTTTACACCAAGGTTGATTCTGCGGTTACTAACCTGAACGTGTTGCTGAAAGATGTAAAACAACGTCCTTACCGCTACATTACTATCAATGTGTTAGGCGCAAAGAAAGCCGAAGAGCGCAGAGCGAAGAAGTATGATGAGAGCGGGAAATAGATGTTAGATGTTAGACACAAGACGTTAGACAAATACAAAATCACAAAGCCATTCGGGTAATATTTACTTTTTGTTCTTTACCTTTTTCTCATTTTTGCTTTTGTGATTAAATCAATTCATTCTTTTTGTCATTCCGAACGCAGGCTTTGCGTAGTGAGGAACCTTGTATGGAACAGATTTAAAATACAAGATGCCTTCCCGATAAAAAATCGGGACAGGCTGTTCCTCGGCATGACAATGTTGTTTTTATTCTGCCTTCCTCTCTTCACCTTTTCCCAACAACCCGAACAAAAAGAAGTAGAAATAATCAATGCCGATTATTTGAAGATGCAGGAAGTTGACGGCAAGAAGTATACGCGCCTTGTAGGCAACGTAGCCTTAAAGCAAGATGAAATATTAATGTGGTGCGATAGTGCTGTGTTGGATAAAGAAACTAACTCGGTTGATGCTTACGGTCATGTCCACATTCGGCAAGATACGATTGATGCTTACTCGCAAACGCTGCACCACGATGGCAATAAAAAGTTTTCGAAGCTGAACAACAATGTAAAGCTTACGGACAGCAAAATGATTCTTTACACCGATGAGTTGTATTACGATGTAAAGAATAAAATGAGCTACTACCTCACCGGTGGCAAGGTGTATAAAGATTCTACCATTATTACCAGCCGCAAGGGTTATTACTACAGCAAAACGCATGAAGTGTTTTTCAGGGACAGCGTAGTGATGCTTGACCCGAACTATAATCTGACTTCCGATACACTGATGTATCAGGTGGAGACTAAGATTTCGAACTTCTACGGCAATACGGTTATTGTGAATGATGACAGCCGCATCTATTGCAACAACGGATGGTATGATAGTCAGCGCGATGTTTCTTCGTTTGGCAGGAATACCGTGGTGGTGAATCCTCCGCAGCGGCTTACCGGTGATAGTTTGTATTACGAAAGGTTTCGCGGCTTTGGTAAAGCCATAGGCAACTTTACCTGGGTTGACTCGAGTATGGATGTGGAGATACGCGGACACTACGGTGAGTTTATTGATGCGCAGCAATACATTATGGCTACGCAAAAGCCGCTGCTGATTTACAAGATGGATAAAGACTCGCTGTTTCTTACAAGCGATACTTTAAAGAGTATGCGCAAGAGCGCACAGGATACTATCCGCAATTTTTTTGCTTACCATAAGGTGCGCATGTTTATGAAAGACATACAGGGCGCGTGCGACTCGCTGTTTTATTCCTTCGAGGATTCTACCTTCCGCATGTATTACAAGCCTGTTATGTGGGGCGATAATATTCAGATGAGTGGCGACACTATTCACCTGCAAACGAAAAACAAGAAGGCCGAGAAGCTGAGCATTTTTAAAGCGGGCTTTATTATTTCGCCCAGTAGCGATAAATACTTCGACCAGATAAAGGGCATTAATATTTTCGGATACTTTAAGGATAACGAGCTGGACTACATGGATGTGAAGGGCAATGGCGAGAGCATTTATTTTGGCAAGGACGAGAAGAACAAATACATAGGCAACAACAAGGCGCTGAGCACGGACATTACTTTATACTTTAAGGATAAGAAGATTAACAAGATTGTTTTTATACAGAAGCCCGAAGCGGTTTTTACTCCTATAAAAATGCTCAAGCCCGAGCAGTATAAACTGAAAGACTTTAACTGGCAGATAGACCGGAGACCTAAGAGCAGGGAAGAATTGATGCAGTAGTTGTTGGTCAGGCGACCAGCAACAGCTAGTGCGCGTGAATGGTGCGGTTGTGTTCGAGAAACACGGGGTCTCCCATATAATGTCCTAAACGTTCTTCGTTAATTTGTGCTGTAGCCATGTGAAATGAGTTGGTGAACAAACAATTTGAGGCAAAAGGCGTGGCAACCGGGACCTGCCTGCCGGCAGGCAGGATTTAAAACAGGGAGAAACAGAGTTGCTTAGCCTGAAAACCAAAAATTGTAAGGTAAAACAAGAAAAAACTGATATAAAATGCAAATATTTTGTTGAAAGAGGCAAACTACATGAAGCAAGAGCCAACCTACATGCAGCAAGAGGCAAATTACATGAAACAAGAGCCAACCTACATGGCACAAGAGGCAAACTACATAAAGCAAGAGCCAACCTACATGGCACAAGAGGCAAACTACATGAAGCAAGAGCCAACCTACATGAAGCAAGAGGCAAACTACATGGCTTTTTGGTGTTTTGGAGAGGTAACATAAAAAAAGCCACCCTTTCGGATGGCTCTTTCGCCAAAAACGTCATTGCGAGGTTTACGAAGCAATCTCCCTGCGTAAAGAGGGGATTATTCATACACGTATATTTTTTACGGGTATTCATGAATTCCGCTTCGCTCCATTTGCTTCGCAGTGCCTCGCAATGACGAACAGGTGAGTGAAGGCGGCTGTTGGGTTAGGGATAGTAGTGGAAAGCCCGCAGTGTGCGTTGCCTTTTTTGCGTGGCACGAGGACTTGTAACGGATAGCCCGACCGGTGGCTGTGCACCGGGAACCCCATACTTCGACTCCGCTCAGTATGACATTTCTTTTTTCTACTTAGGCATTTCAGGCTGTCGCCCCGGCTGCCCAAACAAAGGCTGAGGAATAGGGGGATTATCGTTCTCGTCAATGCTGAAAGTGAAAACCTTCTCCACCCACTGCCAGTGGTCTTTGGTCCAGAGGAAACCTTCGTAGGTTCCATCGGGCACATAGGTAAAGGTGGCACCCTTTGCCTTTTCGTTTTGCGGGGCTACGTGGTCGAACACAATCATCTGCATTTGCCGGTCGTAATTAAGCACGGTGGGGGCTTTGTATTTGTATTCGATAAAAAAGCGGCTCATGGTGTCGAGCAGTTTGATGTGTGTGCTGTCGTATTTAAAATGAAAAAGGGGCGCGCCAAACTGCGGCTTGCCGGTTTGAGAGAAGGTGAGAATCTCCACCACTTTTCTGCGGGTGATGTAGTCGGCAGCCTCGAAACCGAAGAGGGTGTAAATGTTTTGCTTGCCTGCCTGACCGGCAGGCAGGCCCACCTGCTGCTGAATAACATTGTAGTAAAGCGCGCCATACCAGTTATCGTTGGTGGTTTGCTGCTGGGTGTGGTATTGCATGGTGTCGCTGAGGTCGTGCAGGGGGTAGATTTTCATTTTAGAACTCTTTAGCTGCATTACGCCATAATAGCGGAACTGCCCTTTAGGCAAAACCAGTTGCCAGGTGAGAATGCGGAAGGAGCTATCGGGCGGGTAAACGGTTGAAACGGTTTCGAGCGAATCGAAATGATAATAAAAGGAGTTGTTGAGTTTAAGCGCGCTGACCAGTTTTGGAATAAAAGCGTAGCAGGCTTTTATGCGGGCTTGGATAGAAGTATCGGTAGTGAACTGAACACAGAGCAAGTGGAGGGAATCTTCGATGAGTTTTACTTTTTGCAAATCGGCTTTGCTCATAGCGGGATTTGCCACCGGTTTTTTGCTTTTGCTTTTACCTACAGGTTGCTGCGAGAAAGAAATAAGGGTAACGGTAAGAAGAAGAAGAACTGAAAGAAGTTTTTTCATTAGTTATGAAACGATGAGAGTTGAATATTTATTGCACGAAAATAACCACCTCATCCTAAATCCTTCTCCGAAGGAGAAGGATTTTCTCTCCCTCTCCTTCGGAGAGGGTAGGGGAGAGGTTAAAAATCCCAAACGGTGCTTCGTTTACCGTTCACATAATCTTTCATGCGGATCCAGAAGGCGAGAATCATGTAGATGATAACGGGAGAACCGATGGTCATGCAGCTGGCGTAAATGAAAAACATACGGATGTCTTTAGCGGGCATTTTAAGCCGCTCGCCAATTCGTTCACAAACTCCGAATGCATGAGATTCAATTAAAAACTTAAACGTTTCAATAGGCATAGTTCACGGTTTTGTTTAATGAAGATAAAAAGATTTTCATTTCAAAATTTTAGTGCCGATAGCGCAATTCAAACACCGGAACTTATCGCAGTATTCATTTTTGAGTTGAAGCATGGCTTGTGTTTCATACGCGTTGGCAGCAGTTAAGTTCAATTTCTTCCAACCGGTGACGATGGAATTACTTTCGGCTTCGCATTTCTCCAGCAAAGCAATTGCCTTGTCGCAATAGGCTTCGTTGTCTTTGTATTTGCCGTAAGCAAACAGCACCGGTGCCACTGCGTTAATCAGTAAAATGTTTTTCATCGAAGAACCGAGATGTGAGTTCACCTTCTTAGAAGGCTTGTCGAACTGATAATGGTTTTGCCAGTAAGCCGAAACGTCAACATCAAAGAGTTGATGAATGGCTTTGGCATTTCTTGCATCCATAATTTTAGAGAAGAGTTTTACCTCCTTATTCATTAAAGCCGCCAGCTGAGCAAACCGTAGCGTAGGAAAATTGGAAGGTCGCAGACGAAGAAATTTCCAAACTTCTTTCTTTAAAGGCTGAAGATTATGCAGGCGTTTTAAATACAAATACTCTTTGCGTAACTGGTTAGGATATTCATCATCAAACTTCTCTTCTAAAAATCCGGCCTGCCCGAATAGCAAAGCTTCCATCTGCAACAAATCGTTCTGATGCTTTGCCCAAACCTTAACCGGTAACGATTTAGCAAGAAGGAAGAAAGGCTCTTTATTGATGCTGGCACCGAAGTAGCGGCCAATCATTTGGAACATTACATTCTCCCAATCATTCTCAGATGCTGCAAGAAGAAGATTGATTTGTTCTACTTTGGTTTCCAATCGTTCAATCAGTAAACGTTCAAGAAAATTCTTTGCTGTAAACTCATCTATCTCTTTAAAAAACTTAGCACAGGGAATCCACGCTATGCGTTTGGCTAATTCTTCGTACCGGTAAAGTGTGTTAGAGTTTATTCTGCTCTTCAACTCCAGTGTTGGAATTATCTCACCGCTCTTGCGCGAAGCAATTTTACCTGCGCTCTCATTCACTACATGAAGAATTACATTATTATAAGAAGCATCCTGTTCGTGCTTGTGCACAAACCAGTCTTTCGAGTTGATGTGAATTTCAATATTACCCGCCCAAAGTGTTTTGCCAATCCTGATTTTAGCATTCTGAAAATCGGCACCGGCATCGGTATTGTGTGTTCCTTGATGAACAATTTCCACCTTCTCACCTTCGGTAGTAAAAAGATTATTCTGTTCGAACAGCCGGAACTTCCAGATGAAGTGAAGCAGTTTTTCATTCATAAAATGAATATAAAAAAGTGTCATCATTGCGAGGCAATCTCCTTACGTAATGAAGGGATTGCTTCGCAGAGCCTCGCAATGACGAAAATTTCTGATGAAAATAAATACTCAACCACCTGCAATTTTTTCTCTTTGTATTCGACACCTTCACATAGCCTTAAATTTTAAGCAACAAAACCACCCGAATCGCATTATGTTTTCATGCCTACGCAAATTCTATCTTTCAGCTATTGTCGCTTTGCTTTTTTCGTTTACAGGGTATGCGCAAATCAATCCGCAGAACGTTGAGATAGTAAGAGATAAATGGGGAGTGCCACACATTTATGGTAAAACCGATGCCGATGCTACCTATGGCTTAGCGTGGGCGGTGTGCGAAGATGATTTCGGCACCATTCAAAGAATGTTGCTGACCGTAAAAGGAAGGCTGGCAGAAACAGATGGCAAGGGCGGTGCGGTGTTAGATTTTATTTCGTTCATCTCAGGTGCTGAGGAAATAGTAGATACTTCGTATGAATCTACGTTTTCGCCCGAATACAAGAAAATTGTAGAAGCCTACACGCAAGGCTTAAACGATTACGCGGCTGCTAATCCGCAAGAAGTGGTGCGCCCTAAACTGTTTCCGGTTACCTCTAGAGATGTAATTGCACAATACATTCTCACCAACGTATTGCTCACCGGTGTTTACCTTGATGTACAGAAAATATTTTTAGGCGATATAAAGAAATACGAAACCAATCTGCCATCCGGTTCAAATGCTTTTGCCATTAGCTCAAGCAGAACGAAAGACGGACAAACTTATCTCGCCATCAATTCGCATCAGCCGCTCGAAGGTTTGTTCAGTTGGTATGAAGCGCACATAGTGAGCGATGAGGGCATGAATATTCTCGGAGGAACTTTCCCGGGTGGTATGAATGTGTTTTTAGGCACCACACCAAACCTTGGTTGGGCATGCACACTCAACAGTCCCGATTTAGACGATGTATATAAATTAGAAATGAATCCGAAGCACCGGTTGCAGTATAAATTCGATGGCAAATGGGAAACCTTACAAGTGCGGAAGAAAACGATACACGTAAAGCTCGGAGCCATCCGCATTCCGTTTACTAAAACCTTTTATTGGAGCAAATACGGAACTACGCTGAAGAACAAAGATGGGTTCTACTCCATCCGCTTTCCCGCCAACATGGATATTCGCGGTTCCGAAGCTTTATATCATCTGAACAAAGCGCGTAACTTTACCGAGTGGAAAAATGTAATGGCGCAGAATGCTTTTCCCGGTGTGAATTTTATTTATGCTGATAGAACTGATACTACTTTTTACGTAAGCAACGGACAGTTTGCCGACCGTAATCCGAAATACGATTGGGAGAAAGTATTGCCCGGCAACAGTTCGCAAACACTTTGGCAAAAACCTTTTCTGCCTTTTAGCGAATTGCCGCAAGTGCTGAATCCGAAGAGCGGGTATTTGCTTAACACCAACAACTCCTGCTTTGAAGTTTCGGGTGCCGGTGATAATCCGGATATAAAAAAGATAAACCCGACTTACGGTTTTGGAACGGAAAGAAACAACCGGAGTATTATGGGGCATTATCTGCTAGCTCAACAAGATAAATTCAGCTACGAAGAATTCAAGAAAATAAAATTCAATCAAAGCTTTAACGATAGTCTTTACGAATACGGGTTGAATAATATACCGGTGCTCTTTAATCTCAGCCCCGAAAAGTATCCTGACTTAGTCGATGCCATTGCTGTATTAAAAAACTGGAATCGCTCCAGCGATGTAAACAACAAAGAAGCGGCTTTGGTAACCTTCACGATGTATCCATTGATTGATAAAATAACTTCTCGTGGCAGAGAGAATGAAGCCAATTCGTTTACGGAGAAGGAATATGTTGACGCTTTACGAAGCGCGAAGAAGCACATGCTCAAATATTTCAGTACGCTTACAATTTCTTTAGGCGATGTTCAAAAACATGTGCGCGGAAATGTTGAATTGCCTTTTGGCGGAATGCCCGAAGTGCTTGCAGCTAACGTTACTCAACCTTATAAAAACGGAATGCGGAAAACCTTTGTAGGGGAGTCTTACATTGAGTTAGTGCGCTACTCAAAAGATACTTTGGAGATAGAAACTGTGAATGCCTTTGGTGCTTCTTCTAAACCCGGTGCTCCACACTCAACCGACCAAATGCAGATGTATGTAGAGCAGAAGCTAAAACTAATGACGATTGATAAAGCCAAAATTTATCAGCAAGCTGAACGCATTTATCATCCGATTAAGAAAGCTGATGGTGTAGATTTATCCAATACAAGTTCTGTTAAGTAGTTTTTGGTTGAACTGTGTTTTTTATATTTACTTAAAATCTAAGTAATGCAACGCAGTTCTACTATTCTTCTTTTACTCTCTTTGGTATTTATTTCTTACAACCTACAAGCCAACAACGCTACCTACGAACAGCGCAGGCTTGATTATATTGACTCTGCACTTTCAGCCAACACCGGAGCTAAAATTGTGTTGCAGGCATACAAAGGCGTACCGGTTGATACATTTGCGCTGAACGCAAAACTCAACAACATTGCCACCGGTGAAACCAGCGATTTCGATATTATAGAAATGGTTCGCATTCTGTATTTAAGCAGCGGAACTTACGATTCAAAAATACTACCGGTCATCAATTCTGTTCCTTACTGGATAAATAATTACGACACTGTTCGCAATTACTGGAGCGAGAACCACATGATTATGTGGATGAGCAGCGATTGGTTGCTGCATGAAAAATACAACAAACCCATAGATGCCAATTTGCGCAACAGGGTAGTGCATTACCTTCAGTTGAAAGTGCAATACGGCTATTATGAATTTTTCTCTTCAGTGTATTCTCCTTATTCACTTAGCGGGATTCTTAACCTTGCCGATTTTGCGCAGGATGCACAAATAAAAACCCTGGCAACACAAGCTGCCCAACGTTTACTGACAGATATGTTGCGCTTTACTAATGATAAAGGTGTTTACTTTCCTGTGGCAGGTCGCAACTATCCCGGTAAGTATGAATCTGCTTACGGACAAAATCACAACAACTTAATTTATCTGCTAACCGGTATGGGGCAGGCACCTTATGGGGCATCGGCAGCCGGTCCTTTTCTTTCTTCATCTACCTTACCGGTTGATACTATTATTAATTCGTGGGTACCTGTGCTTGATACTTTATTTCATATTGGTCACTCGCTTGATACCGGTTTTATATTAAACAGCGGAATGAGTCCGGTTGATAAAGTAGTGTTTCAATGGAGTTCCGGGGCTTACTTTCATCCGCAGGTAGTGTCAGAAACGGTTCAGTTACTAATAGATTCAAACATGTGGAACCATGTTGATTTTGCTTTACTAAAGCCTGTGGCTTCTATTGTTACTCCGCAATCGGCACCGGCTCTTGCAACCTCACTTAGTTGCATTTCTAAAAGCTCGGTGATATCTGGGCAGGATATTAATCTCTTTAAACATCATTCTGTAACCCTTGCTTCTGTTCCCGATTTCTGGAAAGGCAAGGTTGGCTTTCAGCAACACACTTGTGTGGCAAATGTTGGCACTACCGCAGTATATCTTGGTTCCGGTGAGGTATTTGCCGATTGGGGGGACCGTAGCCCGAACAACGCCAATGTGCATTTGCCGCAGGTAAAGCAAAAGAAGAATGTGGCATTGCTCATGTATCGTCCGGAAGTAACGCCTGCACTTATCGGTGTTTCTTTTCAAAACAAAGATGTGGCACTGCATTTTAAAGCGCAGGATTTTGATGAAGTTCGAAATGATAGTTCTTGGTTAATTGGCAGACAAGGCACCGGTTATGTGGCAGTGAGAAGAAATTGTTTAGATACTATTAGTAACGTGGCGGCTTGTAATACAATTGACGGACAAAGCTGGGTGATTATGGTGGGTGACAGCGATATGTATGGCAGTTTCAATAATTTCGAAACGGTTATTCAGCAATCGCAATTTGAAACAAAATGGTATTTCGATACGTTGACAAACGAGGTGGTGTATTACTCTAAGATTGTTGTTGACTCAACAACTGTTGAGTATGCCTGGGGTATTGATACTTCTACATCAACAGGTATTAAAGATGTTTATGTAAACAGTCAGGAATTCAAATTATTTCCAAACCCGGCAAACGCTATTGTAAATCTTGATTTATCGGCTTTCGAAAATCAACCGGTAACAATAAAAGTGCTGAACATGTTGGGGCAGGAAGTGTATCAAGATAAAACGCTGAACAGAGCAGCAACAATTAAAACAGAAAACTGGTCAGAGGGAATTTATCTTGTTTCTATAGAAACTTCACAACACCGGTATACTCAAAAGCTGATTAAGCAGAAGTAGTATCATCATCCTTCTTAATCTTCTCTTTCACTCTTGTTCCTTTATACATGCTGTAGCGGAAGAACCGGCACTCTAACTGCCCGTTGTAAACGGTTAAGCGTTTTGAAGTAGCAAGTCCTACCAACTTTAATGCTTCGTGGTTGGAAGAAATCATCCAGCAATCGTAACCTTCGTATTTCTTTTTAAAGGTATCGCCACAGTTGTGGTAAAGCTCGCCAATATCTTCCTGGTCCATCCGCTCGCCATAAGGCGGGTTCATTAGCAGCACCGGTTTGTTGCCCACTAATGGCGGTGCATCGCTGGTGAGAAAATCGGCAGAACGAATCTTAATCATGTCTTCGGTCTTGGAGCGTTTTACATTTTCTTTTGCCTTGCGCGCTACGTTTGGTGAAAGCTCAATGCCGTAGAGCGAAATATTTTCGGTAGAGATTCTTTCAATAGCAGCGGTGTGAATCTTCGCCCACAGTTCTTCGTTGAATGGCAACAACTGTTTCCAACTCATAAAGCCAAACCAGTCACGGAAATAACCTGAAGGGATGTTTGCCGCAAGCATAGCTGCTTCAATTAAAATAGTACCGGAGCCGCACATAGGGTCAACGAAAGTGCTGCGCCTGTCCCATTCGGTTAGCTGCACCAAACCGGCAGCCAGTACTTCGTTTATGGGAGCGAGGTTGGTTTTTTCGCGGTAGCCTCTTTTGTGCAGCGAGTCGCTGGAGCTATCCAATGCCAGCACGCACCGGTTGCGCGAAACGTGTAAGTGCAACCGCAACGTAGGCTTATCTAATTCTACGGAAGGACGCACACCGGTCTTTTCGCGGAACCTGTCGCAGATGGCATCTTTTGTTTTTTGCGAAATGTATTGCGAGTGGGTGAATACTTCGGTGTTCAGTACGGTATCAATGGCAATGGTTTCAGCCGGGGTAATCAGCGTTTCCCACGCTATAGCTTTTACCTGGTTGTATAACTCGTGTTCATCTTCCACTTCAAACTCGGCAAACTGAACCAGCACGCGTAAAGCTGTGCGCAACAGTAAATTGGCTTTATACATTACGCCCATGTTGCCGGTAAAACTTACTGCGCGGTTATGTATCTCTATGCTTTCGGCACCCAGCAACTTTAATTCTGTTGCGCATAATTCTTCTAAACCAAAAATGGTTTTGGCCACCATGCGGTAATTGGTCAGATGCTCTCCGGGTATGGCAAAATATTTCACAGCGGCAATGATAGGAAAAAGCGCAGTAGGCGAGGAGTAGCAACCAGAGAAGTTGGCGGTAATGAACTTTGCTAAACCGAACATGGAATTATCTTCGTTGAAATTGTTCTATGCAACAGTGGATATACATTCTTCAGCTACAAGCGCAATACACCAAACATGAAAACTGGACAGACGATACCAATCGCATTGTTGGAGAGCATCTTAATTACCTAAAGAATCTGTTTGAACAAGGCGTGGTGAAGTTTGTTGGCAAAACAGAATACGATATTGACCATGTCGATAACCGCGGCATTTCAATCTTTGAAGCGGAGAACGAAGAACAGGCAAACCGCATAATGCAAAACGACCCTTGTGTTACAAATGGAGTAATGACTGCAAAGGTTCATCCGTTCAGAACTGTGTTTAATAGCACCTCATAACAACTTATTTCTTGTAAAGCTGATAATCTCTCTGCTTCCAAACTGAAACACAAACTGTATACTGTTCGTTTAAGATTTAAACATTTACAGGGTGGAACCTGAGTTAAAAAACGCTTGTGTTTGGAACATAAGTGCGACTTTTGCTATATGAGAATTATTGCTGCTGTGTGCTTTATGCTGTTATTCAGTTGTGTTCAGGCGCAGTTGCCCACCGGGGGGTTGTCTGCTTACTATCCGTTTAACAACAATGCGGCTGACGAAAGCGGCAATAAAAATGACGGACAGATTTATGGCGCAGTAGCCCCTGCTGCCGATAGATTCGGGAATCCTTGCGGGGCATTTCGGTTTATAGGCACCGGTTGTTATGTATCTGCACCTAATTCAGTTTCTTTAAAAGCACCGGCTAATTCGCTTACCGTTACTGCGTGGGTTAAACCGGAAAAAGGAAATAATTCTTCGAACGATTTGAACTTGATTTTGCTTGCCAAGCCCGGTATTGAAAACGGAACAGATATTAAACCGCAGTATTGTTTTCAGATTAAAAGAAACTTTGGCGATTCGTACAGCACCATTTCGCTTAGCAGCGATTTCTCATTTCAGGATAAGTTGTATAACAACCACCCTATGGAGTATAACCAATGGTATTTTATTGCCATTACGTACGAAGAAAATTTTGTGCAGGTGTATCAGGATGGTAAGTTGATTTGTCAGGCACCGAAGAACAAACCTTTTCAGCCAAACGATTTTGCACTTGAAATAGGGCGCGATATTGTTGCCGGCAAAAGGTATTTCAACGGTTGCTTAGACGATTTGCGCATTTACAGCCGCGGTTTATCGTTTGCCGAAATTAATTCGCTGTTTAAAGATGAAACCGGTAAGGCGATTACGGAGGAAATGAAAGTGAGCTTTCCGAAGAGCATAGAAAAACATACCGATAACGGAACCTGCTCGGCTATTGCTTTCTTCAAGGAACCGGAAGTAACTATGGGTTGCGGCTCGGTGGTTATGAAACAGCTAACCGGTTTGCCCAGCGGTTCGCGTTTTGGTTTAGGCAGAAATAGTTTGGTGTACGAAGCGGTGGTTGGCGATAAAAAAATGGTGGATAGTTTTCAGGTTACGGTAATTGATAACGAGCCACCGGTGTTCAATTGTATTACTGATGCTGTGGCTAAGGCACACGCCAACACTACCGGTGTGGAGGTTGATTACCCCGGCCTGTCGGTTACCGATAATTGCCCCAACTTAAAATTAGAATTGCTGGAAGGGCTGCCATCCGGTGCGGTGTTTCCTATGGGTGTTACGCAGGTAAAATATCAGGCAACCGATGCAGCGGGTAATAAAGTGCAATGCAGTTTTAAAATAACTGTAACAGCCGATGCCGCACCGGTTAAAGAAGAACCGAAGACACACGTAAACGATATTAAAGAGGAAGAAAGAAAAAGCCCTGCAGTAGTTTATGAACCCAATTTGCTGATAAGCCCGGTAGCCGAAGCTAAAGACCCCGCCAAAGAAACTGCCGAAAGAGAACGCATTGCCCGGGAAAAAACAGCAGCCGAAAAAGAACGCTTAGATAAAGCTAAAGCCGATGCAAAAGCCGAAGCAGAAAAATACCGGCTTGAAAAAGAAAAAGCCAATGCAGAAAATGAGCGGTTTGCAAAAATGCTGGAAGAGAAACAGCTTTTAGATAAAGTTAAAGCCGATGCGCTTGCCGAAGCAAAGGCTGCGATAGAAAGGGAGAAACTGGAAAAAGAAAAAGCCATTGCAGAAAAAGAGCGACTGACAAACGTGTTGGCAGAGAAAGAGCTTTTAGATAAAGCCAAAGCCAATGCCCTTGCCAAAGCAAAGGCACAAGAGGAGCAAGAACGCATAGCAAAAGATGCAGTAGAAAAAGAACGTTTAGAAAATGCCAAAGCCGATGCCATTGTAGCAGCCAAAGAAACAGCAGCGCGCGAGCACATTGCAAAAATTAAAACGCGTAAAGATGTTCAAGCTCCACGCATTGCCTGCCCGGGCGATACGCTTATTCTGCTTCCGCCAAACCGCAAGGGTTTAATTTATCATTACAAAACACCGGTGGCTACCGATAACGTGGGTGTAGATAGTATGGTAATGATGGCCGGCACCAAAGACGGTTGCTTTCTACCGCTTGGTGTGCACCCGTTTATTTTTAAAGCCTACGATGCTGCCGGTAACTTTCAGGTTTGCACCTACAGCGTAATTATAAAAGAAGATGCCACCTTGGCTAACTTTGCACCGCCACAGAAACTGGATGCCGCTCTTGCCCTTGGTAACGACTCGGTACACTACGAGCATAACGCTACCGTAAGCAATTGCGAGCTTACACTTTTAATTTATGACGATGGCGAGCAGGACAACGATTCGGTAACTATTATTTTTAACGATGAAGTAATTGTAAACCGCGATATGATACGGCTGAAAGAAAACGGAGCCTTTAAGCGCACCGTAACTCTTATACCCGGTGAGCAGAATTACTTAATTGCAAAAGCTTGGAACACCGGTCGCTACGGGTTGAATACTTTGCGCATAGATGTATATGAATGTGGCGCAGAAGGCGATAAGAAAGACATTAAGTTTAAGAAGCCCGTAACCTCAAAAATTCTGCACTCACGCCCGGGTAATGCCGGTGGTTTGTTGTTGAAGTGTAATTAAGGGAAATGTTTTAACAAGAGGAATATTCCTAATGCGGGGTCTTTCAGCTTTGAGGCCAGACAGGTTCTTCTGGAGCAGGCATGAGCAAGGCAGGGAACCTATCAGGCGGATAGGCTAAAGGTTCCGGAGGTGGAGAATCTTTAGCCACATAACTATAATAAACAAAAAGTGGCTTCCTTTTTCCTAGTAAATAGACTTTTCTAAACAGAACACTTTACATGCTTTGTCTTTCTTGTTACCGCTTTCTTATTCGCCCTTACCAACCAATCATAAACAGCAGCAAAAAAGCCGAAACCGATTTATATATTTGTTTACACGCAAAACCAACCTCACCATGAACAAGAAGATTTACCACCTGACGGTAGTTCTTATTACCACGCTTCTATTTTCCTCAACTATTAACGCACAACATTGTGCGCAGGCATCGGGTTCCGGTGTTTGTACGCCTACACCCGGCTTAACTCAACTGGGGTTTTATCCGCCAGACACCGCCTTGCCGTGCATGATTATCGGTCAGCCGTTCGATACGGTTATTAATTTTCATACACCGCCAACAGCGCAGGGTTATACCTTAAACTGGATTAAAATTCTGCACATAGATAACTCGCCTTGCGGTATGTGCTGGCGCAGTAACGATAGTCAGGATAAGGTGAACGGCAATGCTACCGGTTGCGTTCGTATTCAGGGAATTACCTACGATGCACCGGGCGAATACAACATTATAGTATATGCCGATGTAAACGTGACTGTAGGGATTTTTCCAATTACACTGAGCAACCTGAATATTGATTCGGTAATGAATTTGAAATATTACCTGCGTGTAAAACAAGCGGGCGGCATCTGCGTACCGGTTGATACGCTTTCACCTGGTCTTACCGCGCATACATCGGGCACAGCACCTGTGCCAACTATTACAGGCAGCAGTGCAGTTTGCTCAGGGGCAACCACCACCTTAGGTTTAAGCGGAGGAAACTATTATGCTTACCAATGGAGCACCGGTGCACTTACCTCTACTATTACTGCCGGTGCCGGCACTTATACCGTTACCGTGTATGCTAACTGTGCATCGGCTACGGCTACTAAAACAATTACTACTACTACCGTTTCGGCAACTGCAACGGCAAACGGGCCAACTACCTTTTGCACCGGAGGCAGTGTAACCTTGAATGCGGGCAGCGGATTCTCGGCTTACAGTTGGAGCAATGGTGGAGGAACCAGCCAAACAGCTACTTACAATGCAACCGGCAATTACAATTGTACGGTTACACAAAACGGCTGCACCGGAACTACCAACACAGTTGCCGTTACTTTAAATAATAATCCAACGCCAACCGTTACAGCTAACGGACCGGTAAGTTTTTGCAGTGGCGGAAGCGTAACACTTGATGCCGGTGCCGGTTATACTACTTACGCCTGGAGCGGTGGCGGAACCGGACAAACCAAAGTGGTAACTGCCGGAGGCAGTTATGATTGCACTGTAACGCTAAACGGCTGCAGCGGAACTTCTAATACAGCTACGGTAACTGTTGGTAACCCAACACCAACTATTACAGCCAACGGGCCGGTAAGTTTTTGCACTGGTGGAAGCGTAACGCTTGATGCCGGTGCGGGCTATATTGCTTATGCATGGAGCGGTGGAGGAACCGGACAAACCAAAGTGGTAACAGCAGGTGGCAGTTATGATTGCACCGTGACACAAGGCAGTTGCAGCGGAACTTCAAATTCAATTACCGTTACGGTTTCGGGCAGCAGTCTTTCGCCAGTTATTACAGCTAATAACGGTTTAGATTTATGCCAGGGCGGAAGCACTGTATTAGATGTCGGTACGGGTTATACGTCTTACGCCTGGAATAATAGCGGGGGAACGAACCAAACAGTAACTACGGGTACCGGGGGCACTTATACAATAACTGTTTCGCAGGGGGCTTGTACAGGAACAGCTTCAGCTACTGTAAACATTGGCAATTTTCCGGTTACTGTAAATCTTACTCCTAATAATCCATCGGGTTGCACCGGTGATGTAATTACTTTAGATGCCGGTGCTGGGCATAACTCTTACGAATGGAGTACCAATCAATCAGGTCAAAATATTGATGTTAGCTCGTCAAATACTTATACGGTTACTGTTGTAGATAATAACGCATGCAGTGCTACTGCAAGTACAATAGTTACTATTAATACCCTTCCTACACCATCTCCAACCCCAGCGGGGAACCAAACTATTTGCAGCGGTAGCAGTATTACTTTAGATGCCGGTACCGGTTACTCTGCTTATTCGTGGAGCAATGGCGACCATACACAAACTACTTCTGTATCATCGGCCGGAAGTTATAGTGTAACTGTTACGCAGAATGGTTGTGATGGAGCTTCGGCAAATCCGATTGTAGTAAGTGTAACATCGCTGCCAACTCCTGCTATATCACCGGCAGGCACGCAGAATATTTGTTCGGGTCAAACTATCACCTTAGATGCCGGGGCAGGTTATTCGGCTTATTTGTGGAGCAATGGAGAAACCACACAAACTATTGCAGTTGATTCTACCGGTACGTATAATGTAACAGTAACTCAAAACAGTTGTCCCGGTATTTCTTTAAATCCGCCAACGGTTTTTGTAAACGTAACTCCAAATGCAACTATTGCCGAATTGGGAAGTGCAAACGGTTATGCCTTATTGCAGGCAAGTCCTTCAAATGCTACTTACCAATGGTTGTTTCAAGCACAGCCTAATGGCGTTTACTCGGTTGAGTTTACAACTACACAATTAGATACGGTTACCTGTGGCGATGTTGGAGAATATCATACAGTAGTGGTTTCTCAAAACGGTTGTGTTGATACTTCTGACCAATATACGGTGGTGTGCGCAGGTATCAATAATATTTCATCCCTCATGAGTTTCTCCGTTCAGCCTAATCCGGCTAACGATGTGCTGAATGTTGCTTACGAATTAAACGACCCTACTTTCACGCAAATTTCGGTAATTGATTTAACCGGAAGAAAAGTAATAGATGTAACAAACGAAATGCAGAACAGAGGACCGCACCAACACATGGTTAGGCTCAATAATCTGGCTTCGGGAATTTACATGCTGAATTTTACTACCGATAAAGGACACTTTAATACGAAGTTTGTAAAACAGTAATTGCAAACCGATTGAGTTAGTAAAAGCGTCCCGCATTTTTTGCGGGACGCTTTTTGTTTTTAGCTTTATTACATGAAGAGAATTTTACTTCTTGTATCTTCTATTCTGGTTTCAGTTTTCAGTATTGCACAATCGTGTAACTCGCTCCGTTATCAGGATACTATCTTTCATCAGGTTACTGTAAGCACATTTAAATTTGGCACTGCCACACCTTATGGTTTGCTGGCGCAGCCGCAAGATTTGTATTTAGATTTTTATCAACCCACCGGTGATACTTTAAGCAAACGTCCGCTGATTGTTTTTCAGTTTGGCGGTGGCTTTACCATTGGCTGGCGCAGCGAGCCGGATATACCTGGCTTCTGTAATTACTTTGCCAAATGCGGTTATGCAGTGGCCAGTATTGATTACCGCATAGGTTTAAATCCCTTAGACACTAACAGCACCGTCCGCGCATATTACCGTGGTGTGCAAGATGAGCGTTCTGCTATTCGTTATCTCTGTCAGCGTGCGCCTCAGTTTAAGTTCGATACTTCGCTTATTGTCCTCACCGGTACCAGTGCCGGATGTTTTTGCGCATTCGCAAATGCGTTTACTAGCGATGCCGAGCGACCGGCTTCTTCTTTTGGAAGTTTTTTAGAGCCTGATGATTTGGGCTGCTTAGATTGTTCGGGCAATACAGATTTTGCGCAACACATTCCGCATATTAAAGCTATTGTAAACCAGTGGGGAGCTATTATGGATACTTCGTTTATTGATGCCTCAGAAAATACTCCCGTTATTTCTTTTCATGGCGACCAGGATATTTTAGTGCCGTATACTTTCGGATATCCTTTTTCGTTACCAGTGTTCCCACAGGTTTATGGCAGTGCCTCTATTCATCCGAGGTTAACCAATGTTGGAATAAAAAATGTGCTTCACCCGTTAGTTGGTTTTGGGCATGAACCGGAACTGCTTTCACCGCAATTGAACGACACTATTTACAATTACACCCGCCCGTTTCTTTACGACTTGCTGAAGCCGGTTACTTCTGCTATTACTGGAGATACAACGGTATGTGCCGGAACTACCGCGACTTATTCTGTGGTTAATACAACCGGCAGTAAATATTGCTGGAGCATTACCGGTAACGGAACTGTCATTTCTAACAACAACCATTCTATTGCGGTGCTTTGGAATGATACCGGATTGGTTTCGGTAACGGTTAAAGAGTTGAATTACATTTTGGCAGTAGGAGAGGAGAGGAATTTTCAAACGCAGGTAATTCCCCATGCGCAAAGTAATTTCAGTTTTATCACTAATGAGTTGGAAGTTTCTTTTACAAACCTTTCTGCTGCTGCGGATAATTACGAATGGAATTTTGGCGACAACACTTTTTCAGCTGACACAAATCCATCTCCTAAAAGTTATTTAGGCGGAGGAACTTATGAGGCAACTCTTGTTGCTACTAATAATTTTTGTGTCGATACTTTCTCTGCATCATTTACAATTGACTCTTGTCCGGTGGCAAGTATTACTTACCAGTTGAACAGTCACAATGCTTTCTTTTATACACCGGTTACCAATACTGTTTCTTATTTCTGGAATTTTGGCGATGGCGATAGTGCTTCGGTTGCTTCGCCAAATGTGTTTCATCAATATCCGCAGAATGGAGAATACCTGATTACCGTTACGGTAGAAAATCAACTTGGTTGTAAAGAGATAGATACGCTTACTATAAGTGTTGATGTGGCAACTTCGGTAAATGACTTGAAAAATGACGTTGCTTTTGCACAAACGATTGATGGTTTCCTGTTTGCTATTAAAGGTTCCAGTATTTGTCAAGTAGAAGTATTTGATGTAACCGGTAGGAAAATGGACGAACAAAAACTTGTTGCCAACAGCCAACTGTCAACAGCTAACTATTCACGTGGAATGTATCTTCTTAAAATTACGAATGGCGGGCAAGTGCTGATAAATAAATTTATTAAACAGTAAAAATCTCTTCCCAAATTTGACTTTTGTCAATTGCTGATACTTGTTTTTTTATACACAAACAATGCGAGGCTTGTAACTAACTCCTGCAAAAGCCCAACCCAACAGCCTGCAACACGTATCTTCTTTTAACTAATAAGTTAAGGCTGTTTAAACAGCGTTGCTTTAAAAATTAAGGAACCGTTTTTATGATTAAGTGCCCATCCAGTACCAACGAAACTGCTACTAAACCTACTCAGGATTTATCGGAGTATATTCTTCCTAAAATAGAAAAGGTCGAGGATGTAGCAATTAATACAGCTGCCTGATAATTATTTTTTTACGTCTTCCCAATCAGCGGTTTTCTTCGCTAATTGTTGTGCGAATTTTTTTACCTCCTCAATAGCATACGGGTTACCGGTTGCCTTGGCATAGCTTTCGCTCATGCTTAACATGGTTTGAAAAAAGTGCGAGTGCATTTCATCGGTGGTCATGGCGGTGGTCCACAAATCAATTTTAAGTGTTTCGTTTTGCACAGCATCCCAGATAGAAACCATAATGCTTTTACAATCGCGCAATTCGTTGTTCTTCGAGTCAGTTGCCATCCACTTAATATCGAGCGGAACGTTCTTGTCATCTAAACCAATTTTGAATCGTATTTCGGAGGTCTTTACTACTTCTGCCATTTGTAATTTTTAGATTTTAGATTTAATAAATTCTACAGTTTCTCTTTCCACTCTTTTACGCAATCAATTATTTCTTCCTGTGTTGATTTTGTCATGTCAGTTTCGAACCAGGCGTGTAATCTTCTTACACTTTCGCGATAATCGAAATTAACATCGTCTTTAAATTTTAAAACCATTTCGTGCAATTCTTTTGGTCGTGGTCCCCAAGTTCCTAAAACTTTCAAATCGCTTTTGTTTAGGCAAATCAATTTGGGAATAGAATCGCTCACTGCCGTTTGATACGCTTTAATTATCTCAGGATGTTTATCGCGCAGCAAAATGCGGAAATCAATTTTATCGCTGGCAGATGCTATCATGCACAGAGCGGGAACTCCCCAACTGGCATCGCCACACCAAGGCTCGCTGATAACAAGCCAAATCCATTTTTCTTGCAAATCTGAAAGCAGATTATACAATTTTTGGTTCAGCACAATATTATCCAACACCTTCTTCATGCGCTCCTGATTAGACCGTGTGTAACGAAACGTATTATCTGCCACGTAAATACCCGCGCGCGGAATCTTTTCTTTCAGAATATCATCCGTGAGTTGAAGATACTCTTCAAAAGAAAGCGTTTCTGCCAATACAGAATCTGTAATAGTTTCTTGTTGCATGGGGGTGCGAATTTGCGATAATGCGGCAATTCTTTATAACAAAAAAGTCCCGCTACACTTAGCGGGACTTTTTTGTTATAAAGAATTTGAAATATTAGAAATACGGAACCACCGCATTACCGGTAGCGGTTCCATTGTTATAATCCCACTCTATTTTATATCCGTAGGCACCACAGCCGCTAACTGCATTGCCGCTTGAGTTAACGCTACAGGTGGCGGTAATAGAAAAATTATCGGTAGTGCTGGTGTATTTACCTTGTGTCGGTTTCCACCATCCGCAAGCAGTTCCCGATTTCCAAGGCGTAATCATTTCGGTAGTAAAGTTTGTATTGAAGCGGGTAGTACCCCACGAGTCAATTGTTTTGCCGGCCATTGTAGTGTCACCATTTACAGTAGCGGTAATAGTTGAATAGTTGGTAACTGCATAGGTGGTGAGTCGCGCAAAATTCCAAACAGAAGTTTGTCCGTTTTCAAAGGTTACAGTTATACCATCAGTTCTTTCTTTGATATGTGTTGTTACGTTACCTGTAAAAGCATAAGTAAGCCAATCAAAGCCATCCACGTTAGTCAGGTATTTTACTCCGTTGAAGGTTACAAAATGATTATTCAGATTTACGAAAGTCACTTTGTAATCTGTATGCGTTACTCTGAGCACTGCACCGGCATCGCTCCATTTATTTCCGCTTATTAACTCCACTTTTACATCACCGCCTCTTATGCGTGAAGGACTTCCACAAGCAGTTACTCCGTCAAAGTGAATAATGATTGTTTTAGGCGAACCATTTTGCTGCGAACTGTCAATGGTAGCTCCGCAAATATTGATAGTTCCGGTTGTTTCATCTGTTTTACCAAAACCCGATACACCGTTTAGCACGGTATTGATATCGGTGTTTACATTGTCCGATTCCGATTTTGTATTTGAAATATCTTCATTGTGCTGCTTGGCATTAGGGTCAGCTATCGTATTGTTCTTCGGCTTAATACAGCTGGTAAATAGGGCTAAGCTAACACCAATGATAACTGCTAAACGATGGTGCGATTTCATAATGATGGATTTTTGTTTGGGGTTAAAGAATTTTCGCTTTCAGTTTTATAACGCAGTATGTCTGCTTTTTAGTATGCGCGAATTTTGTGAAAAAAATCTAAAGCATCGGTGTATCAATAAAAATGCGGACGTTGCCATGTTCGTCTTTGCTTTTGTTTTTCATGCGTTCGAACATTTCCGGTCTGTCGTAAATTGCAAAGTATACGAAGGGATCGTAGATGAAGCTTTTCTTTACTTCAAAATGCGGGTCGCCTTCGTGTGCATTTAATACAGTAACTAAATTCCCATGTTCTTTCCTGAAACGGAAAGCTCCGCCTTTAGCCAATTGGCGGACGCTTTTTTCATCGCCTACCATCAAGGTAATATACAGAATACGGTCTATAATCTGAAGGTTATCAATCACCTTGAACAGCCCTTTTGGGTTTTGAAGCTTTAAATGCAGATAATCCGCCCAGTTAATAAAGAACCCTGCAGATGCTATGTTTCCGTTAGCATCCGGCAGCATATAAATTTTACTGCTGGGCGAAGAACTGAGAATACGATTGACCATGCTAAAGAATTTTTCTTCGCTGTGCAGTTGATGAAATACATAGTTCTGACGTGAGGCTACTATCATTTGATAGTATTCTTTCAATCGCTTTTCATCTTTCGAAATATCAATCAGTTTTTTAGAAGCACTGCGGCTATCGAAAAGCAAATTGATATGCGTGTTGTTGCGCATCGGGAAAGTTTCATACAACTTACCGGTGCGTTCGCTGTTCATTTTCAACGCATCTAATATTCCCTGGTTCTCGCGACCCATGTTGGCGTATACAAAGTGAATATCATTCACAATAGTCAAGTCGAGCAGCACGCTAAACACAGTGGTGAAAATTCTTTTTCTGCGGTAAATAGCTTCGCCTTCCACGGTGGCTTCGCTCATGCGCAACACATTATAGTAGTAGCCTTCATTTACATTTCCGTCAGCATCTTTAAAATGAATAATGTTGGCGTGTATGTAGCCAATCATGTTATAGTCTTGTAACCCTTGTTCGTTTATTTTTCCGAGCGGGTGAATGACAACAACCACAATAGCATCATCAAAAAAATTAGAAACTGATTGAGGGAACTGATGGAAGTAACTCATGAAAGTGAGTTTGCCTTCGCCTTTTTCGTTTACGTGTTTCTCAGGCACGCTCACTACTTCTTTACACTCGCTGAAAAAGTAAGCGGCATCATCGCGCAGTTTAAAATTTTTTAAAAGCGGGCTGATGTCTTCCAGCATTTTTATAGGGAAGGCAAGCATTACTAAATCCTGCTCGAACTTATCATCGCATACTAACGGGCGTTGCGTGTATTCAATTTCACCGGTGGCAGCGTTCTTGCCGGTAATGTTGTAGTAGTGTCGTTGTTTGCTCATAGTTAATAGTTGACGGTAAACAGCCTAATGCAGAACCGGAACATCTTTGTTTAATAAATCCAATTGCTTGCCCACTTTGATAAATTTCTCAATAATAAAATCGAGGTGCTTGTCTTCGTGGCTTGCCATATAGCTGGTACGGAGCATTTGCATGCCCGGTGGAGTAGCAGGAGAAATAAACGCGTTTACAAAAACGCCTTCATCGTAAAGCATTTTCCAGATGGTGAAAGTTTTTTCATCGTCACCTATGATTACAGGGACAATTGCCGCTTCGCCATCTATTACATGATAGCCCGCTTCGCGTAAACCTTTGCGTACACGGTTAGCGTTTCTGCGAACGCGCGTTGCCAGTTCCGGTTGTTCAATCAAAATATCTAATGCTGCGTTTGCTGCGGCTACACTTGCCGGTGTTGGCGATGCAGAGAAAATAAGTGCTGGTGACTTGTGTTTGAGGTAATTGATAACCCGCTCATCACCCACCACAAATCCACCGATAGATGCCAGTGTTTTACTGAAGGTGCAGACAATTAAGTCCACATCGTTTTCTGCACCAAAGTGATGTACCGTTCCTTTACCTAAAGGACCGAGCACACCAAAACCATGTGCATCATCTACCAGAGTTTGAGCCTTGTATTTCTTCGCCAGTTCAACAATGCCTTTCATATCTACTACCAAACCGTGCGCACTGAAAACGCCATCTGTTACAATCAGTTTGTTAGCTCCTTCAGGAATCTTTTGGAGACGGTTCTCCAAATCTTTCATGTCGTTATGCTTGTAGCGCACTACATGCGCACCTATGGCGGTGCTCATCAGGTTGCCCGCCACTATGCTGGCATGGTTGTCTTTATCGCTGAGTATATAATCGCCTTTGCTGATGAGCGGGAAGATAACCCCCTGCCCTGCCTGATAACCGGTGCTGAAAAGCAAGGCGGCCTGTTTGCCCATAAATTTGGCAATCTTATGTTCCAGTTCAATATGTAAATCGATAGTGCCGGTGAGGAAACGGGAGCCTGAGCAACTGCTGCCGTATTTGTCGAGAGCCGCAATAGCCGCTTCTTTTACTTTGGGGTGAGAGGTAAGCCCGAGGTAGTTATTACTGCCTGCCATTACCACTTTCCGCCCTTCCATTTTTACTACCGGTCCTTCGCTTTCCTGAATGGGGCGGAAGTAAGGATAGATGCCTTTATCCTTGGTTTCATCAGCATCGTTATAACCAAAACATTTGTCGAATAAAGCCATAGCGGGTTTATTTCGTGAACAATTTGAACCCGCTTTACTTACGGGTTGGCGGCAAAGATGGGATTATTTGAGAAAAATTCGCTTGAATGGAAGTGAGTGTGGAAAACTGATGAATACAATGGAAAGCAAATTATCAGGATTGTCATGATTAAATATGATTTTTGAGAGAACACAGTTAAATGAATGATGAAACTACTCGCCCGCTTCTTTTACTGGCTTACCGGTTGGAAAACCGAAGGCGAAGTGCCTAAGCTGAAGAAGTTTGTAGCCATCATGGCTCCGCATACCAGCGCATGGGATGTGATATACGGCTTGTTTGCCAAATACATTTTCGAATTAGACTTTTCGTTTTTCGGTAAGCAGGAAATTTTCAGCACGCCATATGGTTTTATTTTTAAGGCACTTGGTGGTATACCGGTTGACCGCGCTAGCAAACACAACATGGTAGAGCAGGCGGTAAAGACTTTTAACGAGCGCGAACATTTTATTCTCGCCCTTTCTCCCGAAGGTACGCGCGAGTATGTAGCTAAATGGCGAACAGGCTTTTACTACATTGCCTTACAGGCAAAAGTGCCTATTGTGCTCACCTATATTGATTTTGGAAGAAGGGTGGCTGGCATTGGCCCTGTGTTTTATCCTACAGGAGATATTGAAAAGGATATGGAAGAAATGAAAAAATTCTACCGTCCTATTAAAGGGAAGCATCCCGAGAAAGGAGTGATTGAGTAAACTTGTCTATGTTCACATACATTTTCGCATAGGCAACGTTTATAATTAAAATACGTATACAGTCTGAATAATGTATTAAAATATCATCTTTAACTTATGAATTACATACAACGCATTTCCACCGCCCTTGATACTGACACAGAAACAGTTTCTGTGCTGGCGCACTTACCGGTAGCCAGGCTTAATACCAAATTGCAGCTTATTAAAAAGCAAATTGCCAGTGCGCGCAAATACGAACAGTATGATGCTATTGAACTGCTCCACATTTGGGAAGACCAGATTATAAATGCGAAGGCGCTGAAGCTGCAGTTAAACCTCGAAGAAAATACTACGGTAGATGTAAATATGGAACTTCCCGAACTGGCAGCTTTTGATATGATTGAAAGACGTCAGGATTTACTTAAAGAGAAACTGTTGAAAGACGAGTTCTCGATGAACGGAAAGAAATAATTGCGATAATCTATAAACAGAAAGCCTCCCGATAGCTATCGGGAGGCTTTCTGTTTTATGTTATTTATCGAACCGGAAATAGACAAACAGCCTTCCAAAATTCTTGCTGTCGTTTTCAATACGGTGATACTTTGATTTAATATGCGGCAGTTGCAGAAACCGCTCTACTTTCTTGCGCAATTGCCCGCTGCCTTTGCCGGGTATAATTTCTACCTCTTTAATTTTACAATCAATGGCTTCTTCAAAAGCATCTTGCAAAGCTTTGTCAATTGCTTTGCTGTTGTTGTAAATAGGATGAAGGTCAACTTTAATGCGTGCCATGATGTTTGGAATTACACCGATTTAGTAGGAGCCTGCCATATCGGTTACGTGTTCCTGCACTTTAATTTCGCCTACCCAGTCTTCGTCCTTCACCGGTTCGGGAAGCACTATCGGGTTGCCGAGATAATCAATACGCTTTGCCGGATAAATATGCGTGGTGATTAGATACGGAAGCAGATTTTTTCTATCTAATGCAGGATGAATAAACGGACGCAGGTTTTTTTCGTGATACTCCGGGTACAAGCTCCAGTGCAAATTCGGTTTCATGTGGTGCGCACCGTGGTAACCGTTGTTGAACAGCAGCCAGTTTAAGAACCCACCGGTAAAGTTGCGGCTGTGGTTATAAGGGTGTTCTTCATCGCAGCCATCGTGCTGAAAATAGTTGGTGCCTACAATACCCCATGCCGCGTATTGATGCGGAATAAAAACAAACAGTAAAAAGCATTTCCAGTTAATAAATGCCAGCACCACTTTAGCACCAATCACCAATACCATTTCGAGCAGGTACTGGCGAAACCAGAGCGGACGTTCGGTATACATCTTCTTTGCAAAGCGTATTTCGCCTTTCAGAATATCGCCACTCATAATAAAAAAGAAGAAAAGCTGATTGAGCAGATTCAGTTTAAAACGCGCCTTGCTGGTGCGTATAGCATCTTTAGGTGTTTGCGTGTATTTGTGGTGGCTGAAATTATGCCCGGGCACATACGCACTGGTGCTATGCCCGTAAGTAAAACCAAGCACCACCTGAAACACTTTGTTGAGCCAGCGTTTTTTAAAAATAGGAACGTGAATGGTGTTGTGCACAATAGTAGCGCAAATGAAAGAGAGCAGGCAGTTAACCGCCACCCAAAGCGTAACCTGCCACCAGTTCATCTGCTCCCACAAAAACCAGGGAGTAATTGCCACGGCAAAGTAGAAGGCAACAGTAAGCAGGGTGCGTATATCGGCACGGTAGCGAAGCATGGCGCGAAAGTAGTTTTATTGGGCAGATTGCGAGTTTGCGGATGCTAAAGGATGTGGTTAAACAGAAATTGATTTGTTGCGCGAACCGAATAAAATTTTTGGAAAGGGATGCCGATACGAAACGCAAACAGCTACTTAAAGGCAGATTTTGGTAAGGAAGGAACTGTTGGGGAGAAGGCCGGAATGGATGGGGAGAAGGCGGGAACGGTTGGGCAGAAGGCGGGAATGGTTGGGGAGAAGGCGGGAACTGATGGGGAGAAGGCGGGAATGGATGGGGAGAAGGCGGGAATGGATGGGGAGAAGCCGGGAACGGTTAGGGAGAAGGCGGGAATGGTTGGGGAGAAGACCGGAACCGATGGGAAGAAGACCGGAATGGGGTAAAATGAGGGGAAAGCCATGAAAATGACTAATAGTAGCCAAATAAAGTTTTTGGAAAGGGAAAGGAAGGTTAGATTTGGGGAACAAATCTGCTATTATGCTAATGAAGAGAGATGAAATTCTAAAATACAAAGTAAAAACACCGTGTTATGAATGTAATGGAACGGTTACAGTTGCATTGTTTTCAATATTTTTAATCTTAGGGTGCTATTCGCTTATTGAAGATACCAGGAGTGTAGTTGAATACGTATTGTTAGGATTACTTATGCTTGCGATTTTGGGCATATGTATATTTGGCGTATATAAACTAGTAGTAAAAGCTAAAAAGGAAAGACAATTTTTTAATAGCATAGTGATTTTATCCCAGGAAATATTGAGGGATAGTGAGCAAAAAAAATCACACGACTATATTACTCTTTCGGCTTCTTTTATTATTGAATATAGACTGGAAAAATACGATAGAGACTGGTGGGAGGAAAAAGAATACGAAAGCATTAGTGCACCTTACCGTACATCTTCGGGTGATAGAGATGTGATTTGTATTGTCAATTTAGCAAACGATGAAAATTTCAGGGTCGCAAAACAAAATTATTCGGAATTTACCTGGGATAGGTTGAAAGAAGAAAGAAAAAAAGCTAAAACGTATTTTAGTTCTATTAAAAAAAATAATGAAAAAAGGTGGGCTAGTGCTGAAAGAGAGGGAAAAAGGAGTGGAGTTAAAGCTTATGATATTATAGATGAACTTGACGATAACTGGGATAAAAGGCAAAAGAAGGAGAAGGAAAAAAGGAAAATTGCTGATGAAAGAGCAGAGTTAGCAGCCATCCAAATTGCTTCAGGTAGGTGTCGGTTTTGTCAGAAAAAAATTCCAAGGTTAGCTAGGAAATGTCCTTATTGCACGGCAGATTTATGATAGCAAGAATTCAAAATCGACTACTTTGTTAAAAGCAGTCTCAAATCTTATTTTTCATGAATAAGCCACTATTTATAACAAAACAATTATACCGTCTATGTCTAAATTATTTAAGCAAATATTAAATCAAACAAACATTCATAAAATGCCGAAATCATTTAAAGCTAGCGACTTTGGCTTTTTACATAAAAGTCCTAGTTTTCTTTCTAAGCATTCCATTGGCAATCCTGGAGAATACACACCTTACTTCAAAAAGAGTTCTCGTGGTTGTTATTCAGTCAATCCTATTTATCTTCCCCTAATTGACTCGAGCCTGTCTAAATGATTCACCAACGTGAATGAAGGCACCTAAAGTAAAGTGAAAACAAAAGCGCGAAGGAAAAACCCTTCGCGCTTTGTATTTATTGCCTGCCCTTTTCAATACGCTCTCGCAAACACCACTCTCTCCTTACTTGCATTACCAGTAAGCACACACTTGCCTTCCTGCTGAGGATTGTTTAAAGGAATACAACGGATAGTTGCCTTGGTCAGTTCTTTAATCTTCTCTTCGGTTTCCGGTGTGCCGTCCCAGTGGGCGGAGATAAAGCCCGGCTCTTCAATAGCTTTCTGAAATTCTTCCCAGGTGTTTACCTCGCGTATGTGGCTATCGCGGAAAGTTTTAGCGCGGTTGTAAATGTTTGCCTGTATATCTTCCAGCAATTGCTCTACATAATTGCCAATGCCTTCAAACTGCTGCACCGATTTTTCTTTGGTGTCTCTGCGCGCCACTTCAATAGTTCCTGCTTCGTAATCGCGCATACCCATTGCCAGGCGAATGGGCACGCCTTTCATTTCATATTCCGCAAACTTAAAGCCAGGGCGCTTGGTGTCATCATCATCAAACTTTACCGAAACTCCTTTCGCCTTCAGTTGTTTAATAACCGGTTCACACTTTTCAAAAATCTTTTTAAAGTCTTCACCGCCTTTTCCTATTGGAACAATAACTACTTGTAAAGGTGCAAGCATAGGAGGCAGCACCAGTCCTTCATCATCGCTGTGCGCCATAATTAATGCGCCAATTAAACGTGTAGAAACACCCCATGAAGTGGCATACACAAATTCTTCTTTACCTTCTTTATTGGCAAATTTTACATCAAACGCCTTGGCAAAATTCTGCCCAAGGTAATGTGAGGTTCCTGCCTGTAATGCCTGTCCGTCCTGCATCATGGCTTCAATACAGTAGGTATCTATAGCACCGGCAAAGCGTTCGTTTGGTGTTTTCTTTCCTTTCAGCACCGGTAGTGCCATAAACTTTTCGGTAAACTCGGCATACACTTCTAACATGCGTTCGGTTTCTTCAACGGCTTCTTTTTCGGTAGAGTGCGCGGTATGTCCTTCCTGCCAAAGAAACTCAGCGGTGCGCAAAAACAAACGCGTGCGCATTTCCCAGCGCACCACATTCGCCCACTGGTTAATCAGCAAAGGCAAATCGCGATACGATTGAATCCAGTTCTTGTAAGTATTCCAGATAATAGTTTCGGAAGTGGGGCGAATGATTAATTCTTCTTCTAGTTTAGCATCCGGGTCAACTACTAATCCCTTGCCGTTTGGGTCGTTGATTAATCGGTAGTGCGTAACCACAGCGCACTCTTTTGCAAAGCCTTCAATGTGCGCTGCTTCTTTACTCAAAAAACTTTTAGGAATCAGAAGCGGAAAATAAGCGTTCACGTGACCGGTTTCTTTAAACATTTTGTCGAGTGCCGCCTGCATCTTTTCCCAGATAGCATAACCATAAGGTTTAATAACCATGCAGCCGCGCACACTGCTGTGGTCGGCCATGCCGCTTTTAATTACAAGGTCGTTATACCATTGTGAATAATCGTTAACTCTCGAAGTGATTTCCTTTGCCATAACAGATTGTGGTACGATGTTTAGATGAATGTTAAAGTGCGCGCTAAAATATCAAAATCACGCACGCTTAAACTTAATAGAACTAAATTTGTCATAATAAAAACCGAAAACATGAAACGGTCATTCGCAATTTTCTCTGCTGTTTTATTCTTTACTTTTTCGTTCGTTGCAAATTCGTTTGCGCAAGACGACCAGTACTACGACCCGAATAAAGACCCGGGCAAACAGAATACTTCGCAGCCTGCTGATAACAGCAATCAGAATTCTACCATCAGCGAAAACAATACTCCGCAACCGGAGGCAGATAAAACAGATGGCTACGGAAACCCTGCCGATAAATACGACCCGCGCGATAATTACAGTTCAAACTCCTACAATAGCGATGCTTACGCTACCGATGCAGGGTATTATGATGATGACTACGAAACTTATTTTTACACCAATCGCCTTCACCGGTACTACAGACCTAACTACGGTGTAGATTATTACAGCTATTGGTATACACCCGCATATTATAATTCGTGGGGAACAAGTTATGTGGTTTCGTACAACCCGTGGTATCAAGACCCTTGGTGGAGATGGAACAGAGGCCGCCATACCACTACTGTAGTTGTGTACGACCCTTTCTGGGATTGGAATTTTGGCTGGAACAGTTGCGCTTATTATAACTCGTGGAGCAACCCTTACTGGGGTTATAACAGTTGCAATTACTACGGTGGTTACAGCAGTTGGGGTTACAACGGCTGGGGAAATAACAATGGTGGATTTTGTGGCGGCTATTACAACAGCTACAATAACGGATACAACAACGGTTACTGGAACGGCTATAACGATGGATGGAATAGCAGTGCGTATGGTTATGGTGGTGGATATTATCCGCACCATCGCCAAGGCGATAACAATGGAGGGAATCAGGAGAACAATAACCGAATACCGGTTACGGCTTCATCTAATCCAACAACACCTTTTGGCAAGCCGCATACTCCCAATGGAGAAATAGTAAAAACAGATATTCCGAAAGAAGGAATAACCAAACCGTTTATTCCGAATAATAACCCGGCTACTACCGGAGGAGTTAAAGTAGAAGCGAATACGGCAAAGCCTTATGTAAACCAGAACGGTGCAACAACCAGCACTACCAAGCCGGGCGTAGTTGTAAAGCCAAACGAAAGTAATGCCGGGGTCTACAACAACAATCCTACTAAAGGGGATAAGAAAGATGAACCGGTTAAGACTTTTAATGGCGGCAATGTGCAGCCAACCAATACGAACACCGGTACTAACAATACAGGTAAGTCAAGCGAGCCTGCGAATACAAAACCTTTTGTGCAGCAAAACAATCAACAACCGGTTGGTTGGTATAACGCTCCGCCTGACAGATGGAGTAACAAGACAGCAACACAACAGCCAACGCAACCGCAACAGCAACCTCAACCGCAGCCGAATCAGAATACTGCACAGCCGAGAGGAAATAATTATGCAGAGCCTCAGAGAAGTAACCCTACCCCGCAGTATGCACCGCAGCCGCGCAACGAAAACAATAATGGCAACTGGAGTAAACCGCAGCAGCAAAATGCACCGCAGCCAAGAGTAAATACTCAACCGCAACAACAACAACCGCGAATGAATGTGCAGCCGCAACAACAGGCGCGCCCGAGCATTCAACAACAGCAACCGCGTTCAGTTCCTCAACAAAAGAGTTTTACTCCTGCACCTGCACCGCAGAATGGAGGAATGATTAAGAGACATTAAGAGTTTACTTTACTCATAGAGCGGAACCTGAAAAGGTTCCGTTTTTATTTACACCACGTTCACTTCGGGAGTTATTTCAATTCCGAATTTATCGAGGACAGATTTTTTTATTTCAAGAGCAAGGTTCCATATTTCATTACCGGAAGCGTTTCCATAGTTGACAAGAACAAGTGCCTGTGATTTATGCGAACCGGTGTTGCCTACAACCTTTCCTTTCCAGCCACATTGCTCAATCAGCCAACCGGCAGGAATTTTTACTGTGCCGTCTTTTTGGGGATAGTTCGGCATTACCGGATTCTTAGCAATCAATTCTTCATACTTTTCTTTTAGCACCAAAGGATTCTTGAAAAAACTTCCGGCATTTCCCAACACTTTAGGGTCCGGTAGTTTTGATTGGCGAATTTTAATTACCGCATCGCTCACTGCTTTTAAATTCAAATCATACACCTGCATCTCGCTCAGCGTGTTTTTAATATCACCATAATCGGTTTTAAAACGATACAAAGCATTTGGCGAAGAAAGTTTAGTGAGCTTGAAAGAAACTGATGCGATAAAGAATTTGTCTTTGAATTTATTTTTAAAAACACTTTCGCGGTAGCCGAAATTGCAATCGTTTAGATTAAATACAGTCAACTCACCGGTTTCAATATTCAATGCTTCCAACTCCTGAAATACATCTTTTATCTCTACTCCGTAAGCCCCAATGTTTTGCATAGGCGCGGCTCCAACTAATCCCGGAATCAAAGAAAGGTTTTCGATGCCGGCATAATTTTGCTCAATGCACCAGAGCACAAACTCATGCCATACTTCACCAGCATTTGCTTTTACAATTACCTCTCTCTCGGTTTCACTTACTACTGAAATTCCTTTGATGGAGTTTTTTATTACGATTCCGTCAAAGCAATCGGTGAAAAGAATATTGCTGCCGCCTCCAAGAATAAGTTTCTTGTTCCCGGTGTAAGTTTCGTTTTGAACTAATTCGCTGAACTCATCAACTGATTTTACTTCGGCAAAATATTTTGCACCGACAATAAGGCCGAAAGTGTTTAAATCATCAAGCGCTTTATTCTCTTCAATTTTCATTTACAGATTTGTTCAATTTACTCATTTACTAATTCTGTTCAATCCTGCTTTCGCTTTCTGGTCTAAGCCATTTTTGTATTCGTGATTTTCGAAACTTAAACAAAGATTGTAATACTCTATTGCTTTTTCTTTTACCCCGCGCTCTTCGTAAATCTTTCCTGTTTCAAAAGCAGAGTTGGCGGCAAAATAGCGCGGAAGATATTTTCCGCTTTCTATGGCTTTGCTGTAAAGTATAAGTGCAGAATCTTTCTTGTTCCATTCATCGTAAATTCTTGCTGTGCGGTAAAAATATTCTGTTTGTTGTTCAGCCGTTTTAAAATACCCTTCCGATACCTTATTCATTTCATTCGCGGCTTTCTGATAATAACCGCCATCAAACAATAAACGTGCGCGGAGTAAACTGATATTAGGAATACGATTGCTCTGTGCTTCCTTTAATGCCTGCTTATCAGCATCTACCATACTGCCGCCTATGTTTTCTGCTTTGTTGATGAAATGAAAATAGTTGATTGTGTCACCCTTTATCAAATAGCTCCATGCAATTTTTTGAAAAGAAGATTTAATGTGGTTCTCCCCTTTATACTCCACCACATATTTTTTGAAAAACGAATCAGCATCGTTTTCGAGTTTATTGAGTTTAGCCAGACCGGTTAAATAATTAAGGTGAGGGAAAGAAGTAAAAGCCCCACCGGTTGGCTGATTAGCGAGAATTTTCAAAGCCTCGTCAGTATGTTTTCCATACACACAAATATGCGCGCAGGTATAAACATTCATCAGGTTTTCTTTTTTCGGAAAACCGTTTTCCTGTAAAACCTTCCAGGCAGTTTCTCCATCGTTTTGCAAATGCAAAAGCAGAAAGGCGTAAATAGTAACTGTTTCTTCGTGATAGATGAAGTCGTTCTTCTTACCGTATTCAGTTACCTCTTTTAAATAATTGATTCCGCGCTCAATACTACCTTCCATTCCTAACAGGTTCACTCCCCACTTATATTTATCTGGCACACTGCCGAGTAATGCATAAAGCACTCCGAGCGATTTTTTGTTGGCTTTAAAATCAGGAAACTTGCTTTGATTTTCTTCCAGCAGTTTGTATGCCTTGCGAATTTCAAAAATGGAGTTTAGGTATTCTCCGAACTTAATACTCAGCGCAGCCCACTGTAAATTAACTTCCGCCTGAGTAAACAGATAATATGGTGAGCCCGGGTCGCCCTCCATTAATTGGGTGAGCCGAACGTCTTTATTTTTTTTCAGCAGTTCATACTTTGCGCGCGTATCGGTGGTATAAACATTTAGAAAATCAACATAGTTTTCGAGATAAACCGGAATAAGATTATCGGGATTTTTTTTCTCCTCTGCGTTCAGCAGCGTAGTGCCCTCATTAAGTTTTAAAGCGATAGTAGCGTTGTATGCTTTGCGGCAATTTTCGTTGAAATCGAAAACCTGCGCATGAATAGAATTGAAAGCAACGAGAAGAAGGAAAAGAAGAGGGATTTTTCTAAACACAGCGGAAAGATAAACTTGGATGGCGTAAAATTAAAAACCCTCTCGATTGGAGAGGGTTTTTAATTTTCTAATCTTTAGCTGGTTCTTCCCAAGCCACCATAATTCTTCCACAGTGTTCGCAGGTAATAATGCGCTTGTGCTGACGAATTTCTAATTGACGTTGAGGTGGAATTTTTGCGTAGCAACCGCCACATGCATCGCGCAATACGGCTACTACGGCTAATCCGTTTTTGTAAGCACCGCGAATACGCACGTATGCTTTTAGCAACCTTTCTTCAACTTTCTTAGCTTCTTTAGCCGATTCTTTTTGAAGTTCTTTTTCTTCTTTATCTGTTTCCTCGATAATTTTTTCGAGTTCTTTTTTCTTGTTCTTCAGGTTCTTCTCGCGCTCTTTAATTGTCTTTTCTGTAGCTTCAAGTGTTGCCTGTTTAGCATCAATTTTTGCAGTAGCATCGCCAATTTTTTTATCGCACAACTGAATTTCCAAACGCTGTAATTCTATTTCTTTCGAAAGCGCATCGTATTCGCGATTGTTCTTTACGTTATCCTGTTGCTTTTCGTAACGGGTAATCAATTCCTTCGCCATCGATTTAGCGTTCTTGCGGTTCTTGATTTCCTCTTCCATCTCAGCAGCTTCTACTTCTGAGTTCTGCAAACGTGTGCGGAGACCTTCTACTTCATCTTCCAGTTCTTTTACTTCTATTGGAAGTTCACCTTTCAGAATCTGAATTTTGTCAATCTTGGTATCAATTTCCTGAAGCTCCCAAAGTTGTTGCAATTTCTCGTCTACTGAAATGTCTTTTACTGCTGTTTTTGCTGCCATTATTATAGATATTTAATCGGGTTTGTATTTATGCTTGAAATTAGGGCGGCAAGTATAGGAAATTTTTCTGAAAGGTGGCGCAACAGTAAATCTTTGGTAAACTGCTCACTTTCATAGTGTCCGACATCCGCCACCACTATCCTGTTATCGGCATCGAAAAAATCGTGGTATTTGAAGTCGCCTGTAATGAAAACATCGGCATTTGCCGCTATGGCATTATTGAGCAAAAACCGGCCCGAGCCTCCGCAAACGGCTACTCTTTTTACCTTTTTTTCAAGCAATTTGGTATAGCGAATAGAGTCGGTTTTTAAACCTTTTTTAACCGATTTAAGGAAAGCGAGTTCATCTAAAGGTGTTTTTAAATTGCCCACCATGCCACTTCCCACACTCTGAAAGGCATTATCCAGCGAAACAATATCGTAAGCTACTTCTTCGTAAGGATGTGCTTCGAGCAAAGCTGCAATCACTTTGTTTTCGATGTGTGCAGGGAAAATGGTTTCGAATTTTACTTCTTCCGCGTTTTCTAAAACATTCTTTTTGCCAATAAAGGGATTCGATTTTTCGTTGCCTTTAAAGGTGCCGATGCCCAGCATATTGAAACTTGTTTCGCTGTAATTGCCGATGTAACCTGCTCCGGCATCGAATACAGCTTTTGTAACCTTTGCGTGATAGGCCACCGGAATAAACGTATAAAGCTTTTTCAGCAATTGCTTTTTAGGAACAAGAATTTCGCAATCAACCAAACCTATTCGCTTACAGATTTCTGCATTTACTCCTTCTATAACATTATCGTAATTGGTATGAATGGCGTAGATAGCGATGTTGTTTTTAATGGCTTTAATCACCACGCGCTCTACATAGTTTTTGCCGTTGAGTTTTTTCAGTCCGCCAAAAATGATGGGATGGTGCGCTATAACGAGCTGGCATTTTTCTTTGATGGCTTCATCCACTACTTCTTCGGTAGCATCAAGCGTGATGAGTACTTTCTTTACCGGTGAGTTTTTATCGCCTACAATAAGGCCGCTGTTATCATAGCTTTCCTGATAGCTGAGCGGGGCAATAGTTTCGAGGTAGTCGGTGATGTCTTTAATTCTCATACTTTTGATTTCAAAGTCAATAATATCAATACAATTTCAAAAATACTTCTTTATCCGCTGGCAGTGGTTTATGGTTTGGTGACGGCCTTTCGCAATTTTCTTTACGACAGGAAAATTCTGAAATCTGTCCGTTTCGATTTTCCGGTGATTGGTGTAGGAAATCTTTCGGCAGGCGGAACCGGTAAGAGCCCGCACATTGAGTATTTGATTTTTCACCTGCAGTATGTTCTTAAAGTGGCAACACTCAGCAGAGGCTACGGAAGGAAATCGCACGGATTTGTTTTGGGCGATGAAAACTCTACTGCTTCGCAAATTGGAGATGAACCGCGACAGTTTAAAAAGAAATTTCCGGAGACTATTATTGGTGTTGGTGAGGACAGGGTTCTGGCTTTACCTAAAATTCTGCACGAACGCCCTGATACTGATGTGATTTTATTAGATGACGCTTTTCAGCACCGGAGTATTCGTGCTGGTTTATCAGTTCTGCTTACGGAATATTCAAACCGGTTTACGCAGGATGAATTGCTGCCGGTGGGATGGTTGCGGGAAGCAAAAAGCAATTATCATCGCGCTGATATTATTATTGTTACCAAGTGTCCGATGGATATTTCGAAGCAAGAGAGGGAGAAGATTATAGCAGAGATAAAACCATTTAAATATCAGAAAGTTTATTTCTCTGTCATACAATATGCTCCGCTGTATTCGTTTTATGATGTGCATTTGAAATTAGCCTTGAATAAAGAAGCAGATGTGTTGCTGGTTTGCGGAATTGCAAAACATGATGAATTGAAAACCTATCTGGAAACGAAAGCTCGGAACGTATATGTGCGCGACTACCGCGACCATCACCGGTTTGACCGGTACGATTTAGACGCCATACGCGAAACGTTCAGTAACTTAGGTGACGTTAATAAGATAATGGTGACGACAGAAAAAGATGCCGCGCGATTGGAAGAGCACACGAATTGGTTTTCAGAAAATAAAATTGAAATATTCGTGCAGCCGATAACCGTGAAGTTTATTGACGATGACGGAGATAAGTTTAATGCGGATGTGCTGAGTTATATTGAACACGTAAAGAGTAAACAGGAATAAAAAATAAAAACCAAAATACAACTATGGCCAATCTGTTAGAGAAGATTAAAGAGACAAGCAATTTTTTAAAAGGAAAGATTGACCGCGATTATAAACACGGAGTTATACTGGGCTCAGGCCTTGGAAACCTGACTAAGGAAATTTCGAACCACGTAAAGATTCCTTACACGGAGATTCCGAATTTTCCGGTGTCAACTGTAAAGGGGCATGGGGGAAGTTTGATTTTTGGTGAGCTGGGCGGAAAAAATATTGTGGCTATGAGCGGACGCTTTCACTACTACGAAGGTTATTCAATGGAAGAAGTAACCTTTCCGGTGAGGGTGATGAAAGCACTGGGCGTGGAAACACTTTTGGTTTCAAATGCAAGCGGTGGAATGAATGCGGATTTTGAAGTGGGCGACTTGATGATTATTACCGACCATATCAATCTGCATGCAGAGCATCCTTTGCGCGGAAAGAATTATGAAGAACTCGGTCCACGGTTTCCGAATATGAATAATGCTTACTGCCAGGAACTGGTGAAGAAAGGATTGCAGGTTGCACTGGATAACGATATTGAGGTCCACACCGGTGTATATGCCGGTTTGCAGGGACCTACTTTCGAAACTCCGGCAGAATATAAAATGCTGCACGTGATTGGCGCAGATGCGGTGGGCATGAGCACAGTGCCCGAAGTAATAGTGGCGCGACATGGCGGCATGGATGTATTCGCTATTTCGGTTATCAGCGATATCGGTTATCCGTTTGAGAAGGCTGATAAAGTGACGCACGAATTTGTGCTGAAGAAAGCGGCAGAGGCTGAGCCGAAGATGACGCTGTTGATTACAGAACTGCTGAAAAGTATTTAATATTTAAAACTGAAGATTGAATATTTGATGAGCATTAAACAAGTTCTTGGGCTCTTACTGGTTTTTCAATTTTCAATTTTCAATTTTCAATTTTCAATTGCCGGCCCCGTTGATTCCGTAAAGTCGCTTATTACCAAGCGCATGGTTCCCTCTACTAAAAACGATACCTGGTTTCTGAATGCCGAACCGGAGACGCACTATGTAATTGATTCTTCCATTTTTGGTATTCAGTATTACAACGAGGCGCAGCGCAATGGTGTGGAATATGCCAACGCTGGCAACACCGGCACGGCTGCTCATCCTTTGGTGTTTTCGGCTAACCGGTCAGCCGGTTTTAATTTGGGCTATAATCAGTTTGACCTTTACCGGTACACCAAAGACTCGGTGAAGTATTATCAGGTAATTCGTCCTTATACCGAGCTGAGTATTCTGATTGGTTTAAATCAGGAGCAGATGTTTCAGGGCAAGTTTGCCAACCAGCACAAGGGTATTATTTATTACGGAGTTGATTTCCGCAGAATTTCTTCTACCGGTACTTACCTGAACCAGAAAGCACTCGACAACAGTTTTAACCTCTACGGTATTTTTAACTCCAAGAACAAGCACTGGAATGTGCAGGCCGATTTAATTTTTAATTCGTTTAAGGTGCACGAGAACGGAGGCGTGCTTACGAACCCATTCGATTCTTCTTTCTTCCAGAAAAAACTGGTACCGGTGGCTTTGGATGGATTAAGCGAAAGGATTGCCGAAAACAAATACGTGAACATTGATTTTTATTTAAAGAGCTCTTACAACATTGGCAAGAAATATTTTGGTGCAAGAGTAGATAGCACGCGACCGCAAATGCTCATGCCTATCTTCCGCATATCGCACCAGTTTAATGTGGAGAGCAACAAAAATAAATTCCGCGACCGCGACCCTGACCCGAATTATTATCAGGATTTCTATTTAGCCGATTCCGTGTTTAACGATATGAATTATGTGAAGATTGGCAACTCGCTCTTGCTCGATTACCACGCGCGCAAACTCAATTCCGATTCTGCCTACGTTGAAAAGAATTTTATTGCCGAAGCCGAAGCGGGGTTTGACTATTATCTGCTGGAGCAGAACCGGTTTAAAAGCAATACCAGCAATTTATATGTGGGCGGAACTTTCCGCAGTAATGCGGCATCGGGTTCGCATTTGTTTTACCGGGGCAGTGTAAAGTATTTTCCTTACGGCTGGAACCAAAACGATTTGCTTGCCGATGGCTATGTGGGTTACGATTTTGGCAAGTTCGGAATGTTCAGCGGCAATGTTACTTACCAGTTAAAGGAGGCGCCTTATATGTTTGAGCGTTACACTTCGCATCCGGTGGACTGGCATGTTGATTTGCCAAAGACCAAGCAGTTTGTGGTGGGTGGTAAGTATCAGAACATACCTTACGGTTTAACGGCCGATGTAAATTATTATGTGGTGGACCATCTGCCGGTTTATCCTTATGCCGGCAGTGCGTACATAACCACCGGTGTAGAGAATATTCTGGTGGCGCACTTTGCCAACCGCAACGGCTGGTTTGGTTTTCATTTAGATAACGATATCTGGTTTACCGCTGCGCCTAACGAGGGTGTAGTAAAGCGCACCTTCCCTATGCTGGTCACCAAACACAGTATTTATTACGAGCGCAGAGTGTTTAAAAAGTTTCTGTGGTTTGCCGTGGGGTTCGATTTGCGCTACAACCTGCAAAACAACGCGCCTTATTACGACCCTTTCCTCGCGTCTTTCTACCCGGCTTATGCCACCAGCAAATCGTATCCGGTGCTCGATTTCTTTTTGAACCTGAAAATTAAAACGGTGCGCGTGTTCTTGAAGGTAGATAATATCAGTGGCTCGTTCGGGCCTAAGGGTTACCAATCGCTTTATGCTTATCCGGCTCCCGATATCTCTTTTAAGGTAGGGGTTAAGTGGAGGTTTTTTGAATAAGGGCAGATAAGGGCGTTCCCGCCTCAAGGCAGGCGGTCGGGCTTTCCGCTCCAATTTTTTTTGCTCCCCCAACAATCGTCATTGCGAGGCTCCGCGAAGCAATCCCCTCAATTGTAAGTGTAACTGTTACGCCAAAAGCAAAAAAAGATTTCCGCTCCAATCCCTAACGCAAACAGCCGCCCTCCACTCACCGGTTCGTCATTGCGGGGAACGAAGCAATCTTCTGCCTTTAATTACTTTTCAAACTCAACAATCTTCCATCCGGTCAAAGCCTTATCCCATTTATAAGGTATAGCTGTATATGTATAAAACGAATCGGCTTTAGGCTGTATAATACCGCCCAAAAGATTTTTGCCCTGTTTGTTTTGCTCTTTAATGTATTTCTGCAAACCATCCGATTTATTTCCCGCTTCTTTCGCTGTCCATCCTGATTTCGTATCAAACAAACCAATTCTACCGTCTTTAAACATTACTATAAAGTCAACATAAAAAGATTGGTCTTCTCCTTCATCATCTTTATAAGGCACCGCAAAATAAGTTCCGTCACGTTCACCGTTCTTAAACCACCACTCAATCGATTTATGATTCTCCAAAAACTCGATGAAAGATTTTTCCGTCTCCCACGTTTTGGTAGGTGAAGTCGATTCGTAATAAGGGTTTACTATCGCTTTTTTAGCTTTTGGGTCTCGTTCTTTGTTGTTAGCATTCAGTTCTATCTTCTCTGGAACATTCCAAAGCGAATCATTTTCCACAGATTTATTCTTTGCCTTAGGGTGCATCAGTTTGTACTCGTCTAACGTAGCATTGATAACATCTTTAAAATGCTGCTCATTCTTTTCACTCAACACTACCGTCATTATTTCTCGCTGCACTTCCGTGTAATCCATTTTGAATTCATCATTAAAGAATTCATAAATAGCAGTACATACTCTTCCAACAGACCTTTGCTCCGGAAACATGCCACCCGCATGTAATGCTTCCTGTATAAAATATTTAAATGCCAACTCTAATTCTGTATTAGTCTTTGCCAACGAAATGTTTTGATAAACTTCAAACGGCTCGGTATATGTTCCCACGTTCTCCATATGAATAACACCATCAATAGGTATATGGTCTGTAATGCTGGCAACCTTGACATCTAATTTCTTCGCGAGCGTAAATTCCTTCGCATGTTTCAAAAACAAATTGATGAACACAGGATTTAAACGTGTGGTTTCTCTCTGTCGCATGATGTGATACGAAACAAGGTCTATATCTTCCCAACTTGGTTTTCTGCGGCTGGTATAAATCGTAAAATAATCACGTGCTAACTCCTCTTCAATTTTTATCTTGTTGTTAGCAATGTTTGTATAAACATATCCCTTGTCTAACGCTTCAATATTGTAGCGCATAATTTCCGGCATACGCATAATTCTTCCCACCGTTTGTATCGAAAACTTTTCCGAGTGCCACTCTCTGAATAAAACCAAAATATAAGCGCGTGGGCAATCCCAACCAAGGGCAATAGCCTGTTTAAAAAGCAAAACCTCTACCTCGTTATCATTTTTAGAAATATTTTCCAGGTTTCGTTTGTCTTCTGAAAGATAAACCGCCAGTTTTCCATTCTCTGTAGTAATTCCAAACTTCTTCGCCAGCAAATTTTCTATTTCATCTTGCTTATCGCTAAAATCTAAACTGCTGCTATCCGGTAATTGAATTAATAAAAGCGGATTAATGTGTTCCCTTCCTGCTTCTTCAAATTTTTGCAGTAATTCTTCTCTTTTCTTTAGTGCTTCACGCAAAACAAACTCATCGCTGCCTTCTCCCTCCAACTTATCTTCTTTCAAATCCGGGTTAAGGGCTATTTTTTCTTTTATCATTCCTTCTGCAACCACATCTTCAAACTTCACTTTCACAACATTGTCCGAGTTCATATGTGGCGTAGCCGAAACCTCAATAGTAATCTTCGGGTTCATTATTTCAATCAACCCCTTTGTGTTTTCAGCACTGGCGGTATGATGGCTTTCGTCAATAACTAAAATTATATCCCTGCCGTCTTCTAAAGTATTATTGACAATCGCTGTAAGGTTAAAATCAGATTCGTTTTCCTTTATAAAAACATTGTCCTTTTTATTGATGCTCTCCCAATTCAAAAACAGTATTTCGTTCTCCGCAATTTTCTTGTCTGTCAGGTCTTCAATATTCGAACACTCCAACACACGATTTTCTTTATAAAACTCATCAAGTTTCTCCTTACTCTGCAAATGCAGTTTGCGCGGAGCTGCCCATATAAACGAAAAGGTGCGGCTGTCCTTTCTGTTGCTTACAAAACGTAACAGAAAATCAGCCATTATAATTGTTTTCCCCGCACCGGTTGGTGCTTTAAAAATAATACTGTCGTTGTATTTACTTTCAAGCAACTCATTGGCTTTGTTCAGCAGTTCACCAATAGCTTTCTCTTTGTATTGTAACGTCTTAATAATCATAGCTTATTTCTTGGGTTTAGCATGTTCGTAAATTCTTCGGTACACTTTTAAAATAGCTTCGGGTATCGAGCAAATAGTAATGTTGTTCTTAAGGTCTTGTAAGTCTTCCGCAAAATCATCCCCCTCTAATGAGAACACATAAACCGAAACAGGAAATTTCAGTTTGGCAACTTCCTTTTTAAACTCTCCTAACTTTAATTCGTTAAGTAGTATAGCAGTGTATTTTTCTTTGCTTCTGTAAATAAAAATGTCCCGCTTGCTTACTACTTCTTCAAAAGTGTTTTCTTTCATGCAAAGCATTTCCACACTCTTCTCAGTAAGCATTTTTTTATTACGGTGCGTTGGCTCCGAACCGACATAGTTGGTCTTATAGTATTTTAAACTATTGCCTAAGCCGTTTACGGTATCTCCATTTTGTATTTTATATCCCTTAATTACTTTTTCAATTCTCGGATATGTAACATGATGGCAAATATTGTTTTCATTATTTGTACAAATAATGAACTGACGGCTGCCTTTATCTTCTTTATTCAGTTCTAATGTTGCATGTCCGGTTGTACCACTACCGGCAAAAAAGTCGACCACAATTCCATCTTCGGGTAAAAAGAGGTCTATGCAATCTAATACTGAGTATAAACTCTTGGGGTAATCAAAATCGTTAGCAGGGAGTATTTGCGTTAGTAATCGAGTTCCATAGGCGTTCGCATTATATTTACTACCGAACCAAAATGATGTTGGTTTTACCCTTCCCTGTTCCCGCCTTTTATAATAAATAGTAGTTCTTTCTTTTCTGACTACGGCTTGTAACTCTTTTATATTTTCTTTTGCCCTCGCCTTGTCCCACAACCAAACTCTTTCAATCCCTTTTGTATTTATAGGTAAAAGCTCCTTACTTCCTTTAAAGTATTCCGTACTTAAGTTCCCTTCAGCATCTACATAAAATGGATACCAATAATCCGAACCTCTGTCCTCTCTTCCAGCATCTCTTCGCATTAAACCCTCCCATCTGAATTTTGATACTTTATCTTCTTCTGGAAAATCTAATCCAAAGTCTGAATTCAGGTTTCTAGTTATTGGATTACCCCACGAAACAAATATTGCATATTCATGGGCTTCCATTATGTATTTGCTTTGTCTTCTACCTTCCGGTTTAATACATATTGAAACTCTTCCGAGCGTTTTTGCTCGCAAATTTTCGAGCAATCCTAAAACACTTAAAAGTTCATAATCATCTATCGTGATAATTAAAACTCCATTTGGTTTTAAGAGTTTCTTTGCCAGGACCAAACGATTATGCATAAAGGACAACCACTTACTGTGTCGATAAGCATCTTCTTTATCGACATAGTCGTTATTGTATTTCCAATCTCTTGCACCGGTATTATATGGTGGGTCTATATAAATTACATCAATGCTTTTGGCATGCGTGTAATTCAAAACAGAGAGTGCGTGGTAATTATCGCCCTCAATTAAAATATGGGTGGGCTTATCATCAGCGGTTTTTATTTCCCGCTTCTTGTCCTCTACTAAAACAGGCAGCTTCCCTGAGGACTCGTCTTCAAATTTTTCTTTTGTCTTTTCTTCTTCCCAAACCAAGCCGTACTTCTTACGTTTGTTCAGTTTCTTCAACTCAGCAATTAGCTGTTCACGGCTATAGCCGTCATACTTTTCTTTTTTCATTGACTTTTTGTAGTGCCAGCCACAAAAAATCTGCGTGGGTTATTTCAATTACTCACTACCGAGGTACTGGCATACCTGCAATGGAGATAAGAGAAAGCCCACGCATTGCGTGAGCGTTTCGCTTTGTCTCTCCATTGTTTTAAAAACTGCCAGTTTTCGGTAGTGGAGAATTAGCTAACGCAAATTCTTATATGTCTTTGTTCTTAAATTTTATCTATAACAATTCTGTTTTTGTTGTGAGCGAATATAAAATTTTCTCTTTCTGACCCTCCTTCATTGCGTCAGCTTCTGTTTCATCCCGCCTCAGCGGGAAGCTGACGGATAAAAGAGAGTGCCTCTCATTCCATTCCTCCGCAGTTGTTGGTCGCCTGACCAACAACAAATTTCCCCTTCATTGCCGTCAGCTTCAGCTGACGGATAAAAAGACTGCCTTTCATTCCATCCCTTCTCCATTCCAATGGAGAAGGTGCCAAGCAAAGCGAGGCGGATGAGGCAGTACTCCAAAGACATCTTCGAACCTTCCCCATGAAATTCGCCCAAAACCTCACTTTCCATCCAAAACACATGAATTTTAACTAAAAACTAAAGAACGGTGGAAACACAAATGCCAGCGGTGGAACCGCGAACCCCATCGGTGGAAACGAAAACGCCAGTGGTGGAATCGCGAACACGAGCGGTGGAAACGAAAATGCCATCGGTGGAACCGCGAACCCCATTGGTGGAAACGAAAACCCCAGCGGTGGAATCGCGAACACGAGCGGTGGAAACGAAAATGCCATCGGTGGAAACGCGAACCCCATCGGTGGAAACGAAAACGCCAGTGGTGGAATCGCGAACACGAGCGGTGGAAACGAAAATGCCATCGGTGGAACCGCGAACCCCATCGGTGGAAACCAAAACCCCAACGGTGGAAACACAAACGCCAGCGGTGGAAGATAAATGCCAACGGTGGAGCCTAAACTTGGGAGAAGGATGTGCGCTGCGGTTCTCCCTTTAGGGAGTTAGAGGGTTGCGCGGCTGGTTGCGCGCGCACTTCTCTCCATCAACTAATCCGCTATTTTGGCACCTCAAAATATTTGAATGAAAATATCCCCTACCGTAATTGTATCGCTGGTGTTCAGTGTATTGGTATTATGCGCTGTTACACAAACAAAGTTTAAACCGGCAGCTAACCATATAGCAGAAAAGGAAAACGAAAGAACGCTTTACGAAAACGGTGGCTTTGATGACGAAGAAGGAGCCGATGCCTATAACTTTATGCGCCTGCGCAATCCCGCCACCGGTTTAATTCCGCAGGATTTCAGGAAGAACGAACTGGCATTTGCCGCTACGCTCCCAACGTTCAATCAGGCACAGCGCAGCACCCAGTGGGAAAACCGCGGCCCCTACAACTTAGGCGGCAGAACCCGCGCACTCGCGCTCGATGTAACTAACGAAAACATAATTCTGGCAGGGCAGGTAAGTGGCGGCATGTGGCGCAGCACCGATGCCGGTGACCATTTTACCAAATGCACCCAACCGGGTCAGCTCCACTCCTGCAACTGTGTGGTGCAGGATAGGCGCACCGGTCACACCAACGTATGGTATTACGGAACCGGTGAGCATTACGGCTTGGTAAGTGCCGCCAGTTTCAGCTCGCAGTTTAGTGGCGATGGTATTTTTAAATCAACCGATGGCGGTATTACCTGGGCGCAATTGTCTTCTACTACCTCCGGTTCGCCAACAACGCTTTACCAAAAGCGCGATTTCGATTTTGTGTGGGATATGGTTACTGATGCAAGTAACGCGGCAGAAGATGAAGTCTACGCTGCCGTGGTAAACGGCATTTGGCGCAGTGTAAATGGCGGCACTTCATGGTCACCGGTGCTTGGTTTAGATACCAGCGCAGCAGTTGGTATTTCTGAATACAGCGATATTGCCATTACCTCAACCGGTGTGTTATACGCCACCATCAGCAGCGAAACCCCCAGCAAAGGAATATGGCGCAGCGAAGACGGCATTACCTGGACAAAAATTACACCCTCCGGTTTCCCTTCTTCTTACGCCCGTATAGAAATAGGCATTGCCCCAAGCGATGAAACGCAGGTTTACTTTATAGCACAGGCACCCGGCACCGGCACCACCGGTCACGCGCTGTGGAAATATAAATACAACTCGGGCGATGGCACCGGTGCCGGTGGTACCTGGAACAACCGCACCGCTAACATTCCCGATGACCACTGCACCGGTTACTACAATTTCGATTTCCGCAAATACAATTCGCAAAGCTCTTACGATATGTTTATGGTCGTTCATCCTACCGACCCTAATCTTGTTTTCTTGGGCGGCACCGACATCTACCGCTCATACGATGGCTTTGCCACCGCTGCTTATGACTGGATAGGCGGCTACTGGTGCGACACCGCCACTATCTCCAACTATGTTTACCCCGGTCACCACCCCGACCAGCACAAACTTATTTTTCTTCCATCCAACACCAACAAAGCCTATTCAGGAAACGATGGGGGCGTGATGAAGACCAATGATATTACCACCGGTCAAACCGTTTGGCAATGGATGAACAACGGTTACAACACCGGGCAGTTTTATACCTGCGCCATTGAACCGGGCAACACCACCAGCAACACCATCATTGGCGGCCTGCAGGATAACGGCACGTACCACACCAACACACTCGATTACACACAAGACTGGCCCAAGGTGTTTAAAGGCGATGGCAGCTACTGCGCTATTACGCGCGGCCGCACCAATTATTATTTCAGCATACAGCAGGGCAAAGCGTTTAAGCTCGATGTAAGCGATAACGGTGTGGTCAACAATTTCCGCAACATCAGCCCCACCGGTGGTGGCGGATATATATTTATAAGCCCGCTTATTATGGACCCGCTCGATGATAACCGGATGTATTTCTGCGCAGGCAAAAGCATCTGGCGCAACGATTCGCTCGGTGCCATTGTAATGAATGGCGATGAATACGGGCTCATCTCACAGGGCTGGAGCAAAATGAACGGCACTACCACCGGTGTAAGTATTGCCTCGCCAAACATTACCGCACTCGATGTAAGCGAAGCCAACACCAACCGCCTTTACTTCGGCACCGATGCCGGTGCGGTTTACAAATTAGATAGCTGCAAACTAAACACCACCACTAAAGTAAATGTAACCGGTAGCAATTTCCCAACCGGTGCATACGTAAGCTGTATTGAAACCGACAGGCTGAATGCGAATAACGTAATGGTTACCTTCTCTAACTACGGGGTAAAAAGCATTTTCTACACCACCGATGGCGGAGCTAATTGGACAGACGTAAGCGGTAATCTGGAACAAAACCCGGATGGCACCGGCAACGGACCATCGGTAACCTGGGGACATATTTATAACGATGGCACTGCAGTAAAATATTATGTGGGCACCAGCACCGGTCTCTATTCCACCGATTTTTTAAATGGAACAAACACCGTTTGGGTGATGGAAGGAGCAAACACCATCGGCAATGTATCTATCAACATGATTACCTCACGCACTTTCGACAATACCATTGTAGTAGCTACTCATGGCAACGGTATGTATTCCAATAAAGTCTTCAATCCTTCATCGGTAGCAGAAATTAAGAAGGACGAATTGAAAGTGAACTGCTACCCCAATCCGTTTAGCAGCACTGTTACCATTTCGTTTGGCGAAGAACTAAAGGGCGAAGCGCAGATTGAAATTTTTGACATAACCGGCAGACTGATTAGAAAACTGAAAACCGAAAACAACCAACCGGTAATGTGGGATGGAAGAGATGCTGCAAATCGTAACTGCGCTACCGGCACCTATCTGATATATGTTACTGCCAACTCAAAAACGTCTGTTAAGAAAGTAGTAAAGCAGGAGTAATCAGCGGTTGCTTTTTCCTAACAACACCTCCCAGCCGCAGCTTTTACATACAAATTTCTTGTTGGCGCTTTTGCCAAACGATAAATAGAATTTTAGTTTTTCGAATACCGTTCTTGGTGTTCGGTCAAATTTATTGTGGCCGCACACGGGGCAGAAAAAATCGAGTAGTCCTTTATCTTTTTTCTTTTTCAAATCCTTATTCATTAGCTGAGTTCTTTCAAATTCAAAAAACATATCTATAGAAATCCGCTCATTAAATTGTGTAATTACCGGAGCGCGAAATCGTTTTCGCTGAAACAGGAAATGTCTAAATAAGGAAACTGCGGTGCTTTCGATACAGTTTGAAAGCATCGTCAGAAAGCGAAGAAAAAAAAGTAGAAACTGTAGTAGTTAAAGCAGGAATACCCTGAGCCGGACAAACAATAACGGGAGAGGGCTCAAGTGCGGTTACCGGACAGTAAACTTCAGTGCGGCTCTGTTTACTCTCATGCTTATGCAGTTGATAGTAATCGGTAACCGGTGGGCGTGGATTTTGCTTTGATTTGGTATTGGAAAAGTAAACTTTAAAATGCTGAAACGTAGTTGCCGATGGCACTGCCATCAACACCTGAATAAAAAACAGATGCAGCGAATAAATGCTCACCAGCATCAGTACCTTCAAGAAAGATTTTCGAACGTTTCTTACTTCCATGTGTTTTTAGAACTACGCTAAAATAGGAATTCAACTAAAATTATCAGCCGCAAATTTACCCGATGTGCTTAGTTGAATAGGAGCATCAGTCAACGCAGATTAGTTTTAATGTTTTTACTGTTCTGCTTTGCTGCATCAGCTTAACCAGATATATGCCGGAAGAAAATTCTTTATCCATCTGCACCATCTGGTTTACCGAATTTATTTTTTGTGTAAAAACAGTTTGCCCTAAACAGTTTGCAACTTCAACAGAGCAATTAGCTCCCGTTACATTCTTTACCTGAATAAAAAATTCGCTGCTGAAAGGATTTGGAAAAGCCTTTAATGAAATCTCATTTTCGTTATTCAACACCGCAATAGCCGTTGCGCCTGAGTCAACTACCTGAAATAAATCAAGCCCAGCTTCCACTAAATGACCGGGACTTGCATCCCCTGCCTTATAAATAACGTGCATGTTGGCTGAGGTAAACATATAATTGCTTACTCGTAAATTTCTATAAACCCATTGGCTTTTCGTGGAATCAACATCTGTCATATCAATCAATGCAGTATCAGTTCCGTTGGTCAAAAAAACTTTTAATGAATCGTTAGGATTAGTTCCTTGTCCGCCATCGTTAAAAAACCAGCGGTAATAACTAATATAAGGGTCAGCATAACCGGTTAAATCAAACACCGGTGAACTGAGCAGCGTGTATCCGTTATCTATATCATCTTCGCTCGGGTCGCCACCGTTGTTGCCTGTTACATAACATTCCAAACCAAAATCTCCGGTAACATCATTATCTGTATTGCAATCACCGGAGGCATTGTAATCGGTGCCGATTGGTTCACCTTTTTCCCAAATTCCTTTTGTGGCAGTGGAAGTTTCTGTCCATCCAAAGTCCATTATAAAATCATCATAGTATCCTTTAGGCAGGGCAATAATTACTGTATCAACACTTGATGAAACAGTTTTTGCAATCAGTGTAGTTACGCGCCCCCATTTGCCTCCGTAAAAATTGTATTTGCCCTGCACAAAATCGCAGAAAGAAAACTGCCCGTTGTTATCGGTGTTTATTTCCTGATAAGTAACACCGGTGCTGTCCTGTATTATCACTTGTATATTAGGCAGCGCATTTCCGCTCGAAGCATCAACAGTTTTTACAACTAAGTTAGAAGTAGAAACAGGAAACAGACTAATGTTGAACGTGTGCAGACTTCCGTTTGTCAGATTTACGTTAGGAATATCTACAGACTGATAACCATTTTTTGAAAAGCGAATGGTGTAGGTGCCGCTATCAACCGTACCGGTAGAGTATTTACCGAAAGATGCGGTATAATCAATAACCGAGTCGCCAAGAATTTCAATTTTTACACCGGTAAGAAAAGTTTGGCAAATAGAATCTTTCACTACTCCTTCAATATAAGCAGCGCGTTTGTAGGTTGGTTTTAAAATCCATAAACCGGTTTGCATATCAGAGCAAATTAAATTGCCGGATGGCAGGAAAGGCCAAACTCCCCATTGCCCATTAAAACCATCTCCCGAAAAGCCGGGTGAAGTATCAAAGTTGCCCACCTCTACTAAATTGTTTTTGCGCGATACATCAAAAATGGCAACACCATAAGTGTAATAAGAAGTAACGCAGTAATTATTCAAAAAATAAGTGTTGTGAATAATTGTATTGCTACCCGGTTGCACTTGCGCTTGATTGGTTTCAGTTACGTTATTCAAATCAGAAATATCGTAACAGGTAAGTGTAGAGTTTGGCTTTTCATCGGTAGTAAAAAGATATTTGCTGTCATCGCTCAGCCAGCAGTTGTGTGCAAAGTTGAGTGGCGTTGCCCATTGCACAATATTGTTTACCGGTAAATCGGCTGTTGTTTTGTTTCGCACATCCACCACTTTAATTATTCCATCGTTAATGCAGGCCGCCCACATGGTATCGTTGCGCACATAACAATCGTGCACATAATTGTTGGTGAATTTTCCGAGATAAGTGGGGTTCCAAAGATTTGTATTCAAATCTAAAAACAACTGTCCTTTATCGGTTCCGTTTACGTATGCAATGCCGTGTTCATCAATAAAAATATCGTGCGAAGTATGCATGCCATCAGGGTTGATAGTGTGGTATTGAATACTGTCCGGCAGGTATTTCAGATTTACTACTACTAATCCGCTGCTCTGCTCGGTGGTTACATACGCGTAACCTTTATACTCGCGCACTTCGCGCCACATACCGCCCTGACCGGTGGCACCGGGAACCAAAAATAATTCATGCGGATTGGTTGGCGTATCAATAGCTACAATAGAAAGACCTTGAGTGGTTCCCACCAAAGCATACTCTCTGCCCAGCGAATCAACATAGCCACCAAGGTTCGAGCATTCTACATTACCGGCATAGGGCAAGTGACCAAGCAGGGAAATATTTTTTTGCGAAAACAAAACCAAAGCGCAAAAAGCAAGAGACAAAAGACAAACGATTCTTTTCATTTATAAATTTTAAGCAGGTGAAAATAGATTATTACACTGCAAACAAAACAGCCAATTGCTAAGCGGGTATAAGACGTTAACGCAGTAGCTCTTTTACCGGTTTTAACTTTTTAATAGAAATATAATGACACCGGTAGCCGCCTTTATCGCTCAACTTACTTCCAAAGTCTTTTAAGGGTGCTTTGTCAACTTCTTCGCTGGTAGCATAGCCGCATAGGTAAGCGCGGGTATTGGCAGGAATTGAATCGGCTAAGTGTGAAGCTACGTCAATAATGAGCTGCACATAAAACTTTGGTTTGCGTTTACGTGCATAATCTTCACGCACCAGCAGGTTTAATTTTTCGTTGAAAGGGAAAGCCGAAGTTTTAATTTCAAAATCGCCAAAATCGCTTTCGCCTTTGTTTTTGCCTACAAAATTTTTTCGCCAGTCGTTAAACATAAACTGGGCGAAAACAAATTCTCCTAAATGTCCGGTGAGTGTATCAATTTTAGAAGCAACGGTGCGCTCTACTTTTGTTTGCGGAATCAAACGTTTCGCTTCGTCAATCATCTCCTGCGAAATAACGATATGCGGATAAGTATTCATTTTTCAATAAACGCGCTTCAGCAAATAATTTTCTACCATAAAAACATTTACTGCGCGGTTCTCATAGTAGTTCAGCGTAGCTTTGTCTTTAGTGTTTTTTGCAATATCGAATTTGTAAACCGCACCGGTGTAATGTTGTGTGGCAATAGAATTGAGGAAATCGTTTCCGTAATTCTTTAAATTGTAGAACACAAAATTCATTACATCAAATCCTAAATAAGAATAACGGCTTGGCTCTGTACCAAAATTATCGGTGTAGAAATGATTAAACACAATTGTTTCGGAATGTGGTGAATCAGGATTAAACGCATCGGAGATTCTCGTATTAAAATCGTTTACATAATCCAGTCGAAGAATATCTCCGTTTAGCCAGGTAGGCATTCCGTAAACAACAATGGTAGAATCTTTCGCTAATTGTTCGTGCAGTAAACGCAGATTTCCATTTACAAACGATTCATCGAAAGAAGTGATGATTAGGATGTTTTGCTTATCTGTTTTCAATTGCTCAACCGCAGTGGTTTTCTTTCCGTTCAGCAGCATGTCTTTAGTATTTAGAAAAGCAACGGTAAATTTTTGAACAGCAGTTTTATTGTAAGTGCAGAAAAGCGAATCGAAACGTTTAGCTACACTTAAACTTTTTTCTGCATCAGGTGTGTAAATAATAATGTTGGCAGCAGGAAATGAATCAACTATGGAATTGAACATGGCATCGGCATGGGCATCGATAGTAGGTGCAAGCTTCAAGTGGTAAGGATTTTCTACAGTTAAACTTTTGGAAGGCGTAAAAGGTTGAATGTTTACGATTTTATTCTGCTTGCAGTAATCGGCCACCAACTTGGCTGATGAAGTAGAAACACTACCTATAATGACGTGTAGTTTTTTTAGTTCCGGATTCTTGAGAATCTCTGCAGTAACAGAATCGCTGTTCCAGTTATCATAAATGCTTAATTCAATTTTAACACTGTCCTTCGATTCGCTTAGTGCTTCTAAAACGCCCTGATAAAAATCGAGCGAAGTAACAGCATCTTCATTCAAATGAATTTTGTGCGCTGTAAATAAATCGTGCGCGTTCGAGTAGGCTTCTAATCTATCTACGGTACTGCTTGCCTGAAAAGGAAGAATTAAACCAATGCGGAAAATGGAATCAGTTTGTGCTGAAGAGACAACACACGATAGACAACAGACAACAGAAGCAAAAATCCTGATTGAAGATTGAAAATTGAAAATTGAAGATTGAAGAAGTTTCATTTTGTATTCAAGTCCCCTTTAGGGGATTTAGTGGTGTTCTATTCCCACTCAATAGTTGCCGGTGGTTTACTCGAAATATCATACACCACTCTATTCACTCCTTTAACTTGGTTAATAATTTCATTAGAAGTTTTAGCGAGAAACTCATAAGGTAAATGACTCCAATCCGCTGTCATACCATCGGTAGAATTTACTGCGCGCAAAGCTACTACATGCTCATAAGTTCTTTCATCGCCCATTACACCAACAGTTTTAAGTGGTGTAAGAATGGCACCGGCCTGCCACACTTCGTTATATAAATTATACTTCTTTAAATTCTCAATATAAATATGGTCAGCCTCTTGAAGTATACGCACTTTCTCTGGTGTAATATCTCCAAGAATACGCACCGCTAAACCGGGACCAGGGAACGGATGACGAAAAAGAATCTCCGGCACTAATCCAAGTTCCTTTCCTGCTTTACGCACTTCATCTTTAAATAAATTACGAAGAGGCTCAACAATTTTCAGTTTTAAAATATCAGGCAAACCACCAACGTTGTGGTGAGATTTGATAGTCATTGATGGACCACCAACAGAAACACTCTCAATAACATCCGGATAGATAGTTCCCTGTGCCAGCCATTTTACTTCGGGATGCTTATGGGCTTCATGCTCAAACACTTCAATAAACACGCGTCCGATAATTTTTCGCTTCTGTTCAGGGTCGCTTACTCCGGCAAGTTGATTTAAAAACCGGTTACCGGCACGCACCCCCTGCACATTCAATCCCATCTCTACATACTTACTCATTACAGTTTCATACTCATCTTTGCGCAACAAACCGTTGTCAACAAAAATGCAGAGCAGGTTATCGCCAATAGCTTCTTCCAAAAGCAAGGCAGCAACCGATGAATCAACACCACCACTTAAACCGAGAATTACTTTTTCATTACCAATCTGTTTCTTCAAACTCTTAATGGTTTCTTCTACAAAACTTGCAGCAGTCCATTTGTGCGAGCAGCCACAAACATCAAACAAGAAGTTGGAAAGAATCTTATGCCCTTCGGTAGAATGATAAACTTCGGGATGAAACTGTAACGCATACACCGGATTGGCAAACGTATTTTTTTTAGCACGGAAAGCAGCCACATCAATCGAATCGCTCCCGGCAATCAATTCAAATTTATCGCCAATGCTTTTAATCGAATCACCATGACTCATCCATACTTGGCAATTGTCGGTCACGTTTTGCAACAATACATCAGCCGTATCTTTTATCTGCAAATGTGCTCGTCCATACTCGCGCGTATTGCTTTTTTCTACAGAGCCTCCAAAGGTTTGCGCCATTAATTGCGCGCCATAACAAACGCCAAGCACCGGACGGAATGCCAACAATTTTTCAATATCCACTTTAGGTGCTTCAGGGTCGCGCACGCTGGCAGGAGAACCGGAGAGGATAATTCCTTTAATGTCTTTAGTAAGTTCGGGTAGTTTGTTGTAGGGAACAATTTCACAGTAAACTTCACACTCTCTTACTCTACGCGCAATTAACTGAGTGTATTGCGAACCAAAATCTATAATCAGAATTTTTTCAGTCATGCCGCGAATATAGAAATTGGCGGAATGGTGAAGTGCAGATTATTCACTCCTGTTCAGAAACAAAAAAGCCGTTCAGACTATTCTAAACGGCTTTTAAAAATTTTAAGACTTTATTTATTCGTCTTTCAAAGTCAGTATCACTTCTTTCCCGCTGATAACTGCACGAATGACACCACCCTTTTCAACCCGAATTGTTTCGTATTTGTTTTCGATAAGCACTTTGCCTTGCTTGTTAATCATTCCGGCCAATCCGTTCTTACGGGTAATTGCATAGAAGCCGTTGAAGTGACCAATGTCGCCATAAATATTATCGCAGATAACTTTACCGGTCATAGTAATTAAACCAATCAATCCTTTCTTAGTAGTATAAGCCATACCGTCTCTTCCAAATCCAGATATTCTTTCAAATTGCGGTTTAATAATTTCTTTGCCATCTTGTGTTACCAATCCGCATTTGCCGTTCTTCCAGCAAATGGCCACGCCTTGGTTAAATTTTTCGATTTTGTCGTATTGCTCGGTTACCTCTTGCGCAAAAAGTGAGAAGGAAAGAGAAACTAAAATAATGCTGAATAATTTTTTCATGTCTGTTTTTTTTTGTTGTTACGAAATTAGTATTGTAAACGGCTTAATGAAACCTGTTGTTATCCCCCATTTGGGGGAATAGAATTTTGTTGCGGCTGCTTGATATATTTTTATTCATTCTTTGCCTGCTAAATGGAAATATGAACAGGATTTTTATTTTTGCGCCCCCTCATTAGAAGAATGATGGCGAGGTAGCTCAGCTGGTTAGAGCGCAGCACTCATAATGCTGAGGTCGGGGATTCGAGCTCCCCCCTCGCTACAATAAAAAAGGCGACTGTTTAAGTCGCCTTTTTCTTTTTACAGTAATTACTGCTTGAATTTTCCTGTCTTGCTTTCAGCAAGAATATCTTCTGCTCCAAATACATGCAGTTTTTTATAAACCAGAAATTGTAATTCTCTTTGAGCGTAACAGAAGTCTTCTATTTGCCGTATTAACTGCTGCACCGGTTCGTATTCGCCTTCAATAGTAGTTTCAAAAGCAGCCACAGTATACTTTAAACCCGATTGCCGAATTATAGCAATGGCTTTGTCAACTATAGGGAAAGCAATTTCAACATTAGTAAGCGGAATAACCTGAATGCTGACGTTAATAATCATACCAGTGCTATTTAGTTATCGCATAAACATCTTTAGGATGCACAAGGTCATCTACTGTAAAATATTCGAACAGCATTTTGTTATTTGTAACCGTCACTTTAAGCGCACCGAAGTGGCTGTTATCGCAGATGTTTACAGTAAATCTGTTTGGGTCAAGCGGATTAGCATTGCAAGCGTAAAGGTTTTCGTTTCCGCTATTGCCTATTATCATGTAAGCAGGCTTTGCTGAATTATTATTTGTTACACGCACATAAAAATGCTCGTGTCCGGCAAGCACTGCATCGGCTCCCCAATCGGCATAAGGCAGTTGAGTTCCACTGGCATTTCCGTGAGGGCCAGGTGAAAAAGGCGGATGATGAAAGTAAACCAACTTGAAAGGTTTGCCGCTTTGAGCCAGTTTATCTTTCAGCCAGTCTTTTGTTTCTGATGCTATGTTGCCACTGGCACCCGTATTCAGCGAAAAAAAGTGAACTGGTCCCCATGTAAAATCATAGTTGCGCTCATCACCGGGCAGTGTAAAATAATCTAAGTAAGGTTTCAGCGCAGGTAATGAATAATTATCGTGATTCCCCGGTGCAGGGAAAAATCGGTTTACTTTATCGGCAGCAGCCTTACCGTTGCAGACGCGGTCGGCCGGTGCATCGGGATTGTAAATAAAATCGCCATAGTGTTTGCCAATATTGTTTACAATAGTACCGGCATTACCGGTTGAATAATTGTTATCACCCACGGTAATCACAAATTCGGGATTCCAGCTTTTCACCATTTGTGCTACCTCAGCTTCCTTGGGGCTGTCCTGTCCGTAATCGCCAATAATGGCAAACATGGCGGTATCAGCGGGGTGGTGAACTTCTATGCCGCGAAAAGCAGGGTCTATGGGAAGTTTAGCACATGAACAGGCGGAAAGAAGAAAACTAAAAGCAACGAAAGGAAAGAGCAAGTGTTTAACCATGTTTAAGTATTGAGAGCGCGAAAATAAAAAAGAATAGAAGGGCGTGAGAGGAACTATGCTTTCGATTTCTTGTAGCCAAGCACCAGCAAATAAGTAAGCACCCAAACTGCAAAAGCAACTACAGTTGCCAGCGTAAAACTACCCACTACATATTGCAGAAAGTTTTTGCCAATCATTTCTGCTTTCATGTTCTCGCTGAAACTTAAACTCATGGCATTGCCGCCCAGCCATATTCTTCCAGCCTGATAACTAGCAAAAACAATAAGCGGAATCATAGGCGGAATACTGATGTTTGAAGCAAGTATGGAAAGTGCTTTGTTGAGTTTAAACAACCACGCAAAAAAAATGACAAACCAAATTTGAAAACCCCAGAAAGGAGTAATGCCGAAGAAAACACCTACTGCCATACTCCATGCTTTTACGCTCGGTGTTTCATGCGAACGAATGAGGTGCATTTCTAATAAAGCGCGCCAATCGTTCTTAAAGATGTGGCGAAAGAAATCGCGGGGTTTTATCCACGCAAAAGTCCAGAACACTAAAACGGTATTCAATACACTTATTCGGGAAAAATCTTTAAACGGACGGAAGTGCGAAATGCGCTCTTCCGCTGGTGGATAGTAAACCTTAGCCGGCACGGCAATTACATCTAAACCACTCCACGAGCCGCGAACAATTACTTCAATTTCAAATTCGTATTTATAAGTAAAAAACCCGATACCTTCCAATGCCTTAACCGGATATAAGCGGTAACCTGATTGTGTATCAGGAACAGTGATACCGGTTTCCATCGTAAACCAAAACGTAGAAAACTTGTTGCCAAAACTGCTTTTGCCCGGCACTGAACTTTGATTCATGTTCCGCGAGCCAATCACAATAGCATTTTTATTTTTCTCTAAGGCATCCAGCATAGTCGGCAAATCATCTGCAAAATGTTGTCCATCTGAATCAAGGGTAATTGCATAATCGTAATTGTGTTTTCGCGCAAAGGCAAACCCCTTGCGCAACGCCCAGCCTTTACCTACATTCTTTTGATACGAATGCAATTTTATTTGAGAAAACTTAGAGAGAAGAGCAAGTGTGTTATCAGTAGAGCCATCATTGACTACGCAAACATCATCGCTGTATTCCAGCACATCCTTAATTACCTGTTCAATAGTAGTGCTGTTGTTATAGGTTGGAATAAGAACACAACAGCTAAGTTCTTTAAACTTTTGTTTGTAAGCTCCTTTATCCATTTACAAACTCGCCTTTGAATCTGAAAAACATTTCTTCTGGTGTAGAATAACTGGCACTTACAAAAAGTTTATCGCTCTCTTCTTTATCAATTTTAATCTCGCACATCAACTCCTTTACATTGGTGGGATTGAGCAAAGCAAGAAACTTAATATGATGCGCCAGTTTCATTTCGAAATTCTTACCGGTAACATAATTAAGTGTTTCCTGCAACATTTGTGTTTGACAAACACCGGGCACCACTGGCAAATCAGGAAAGTGTCCTTTAAATATTTCGTGTGCGGCATTAAAACTCACCTTAGCACGGTAGGTTTGCCCTTCTTTACTTGATTCGATAATGTTGTAGAAACTTCCTAGAAGCATTGAGAGTATTTGTGCGATAAATAAAGGAACTATTTCACGGCAAACAAAGCATCATCTACTGCTTCGTTTATTTGTTTAGATGAAAAGGAGAGAATAGTATTATCTCCCGAGGCTTCATTCATTTCAATTCTTACTGCTGTAAAATCTTTCTTATCCAACACTAGCACTATTGTGCTTAAAAAGTTCTTCAGCATTTTCGAAAGCGGCTTTAATTCTACTCTCACCTGATTATTGCTTTCAGAAAAACTCACCGAAAAATCTTTACCGTTAAACAAACTTCCGTTGATAGAGCCGACAATAATATTGTTGAGTTGTTGGAATACTTTGCTGCGGTGCATGTCCATTTGCGAAGTCTTCTTATCATCTTTCATCAGCATTTTTCCGCTGTTCATTACAATCAAATTTTTAACCGGCACCAAATATTCCAAACGCACTTTACTCTCTTTCTTAAAATAAAATTTGCCTTTTGAAATTGCTTTATCAGTCAGCATACTCATCTTCTTCTCTTGCGTAAAATCGGATTGAATACTCGTAATCTTGTTAGACGCTTCAATAATTTTCTTTTGAAGTGCAGCAGCATCCTTTACATAAGTAAAAGTTTGTGCCTCCAATCTTTGAATTGCAGAAAGTGAAATTAAGAATAGCAGTAGTCTGTATATTTTCATTTCAATCAGTAATAGGCTTTAGTATTCAACAACTCATCCACTCTAATAATCTCAAATCCATGCGCTTGAGCTTCTTTAATAAAGGCAGAAAGGATGCCAATAGTGAATTGCCCCCAGTCGTGAAACAAAACTATATCGCCATTGCTTAAATTTTTAAGAGATTTTTGGAGAAGTTGTTCTGCACTCTTCGCATTGGTATCGTAAGTGCGTATGCTCCAGCCAATGCAGGCGTAGCTTCCTTTTTCAATAGCATTCTTCACCATTGGATTAATTACTCCGTAAGGCGGACGAAAGAACTTAGGTCTCTTACCGGTTACACGGAAAATTTCATCATCACACTTCTTCATATCACTAAACATCGTTTCGCTTTTGTTCAATGAAAACCAATAGGTATGCGAATAACTGTGGTTGCCTATAACGTGCCCTTCATCCACCATTCGCTTAACCAATGCTTCGTTTCCTTCAATGCTTTTTCCAATTAAAAAAAATGCGGCTGGAATATTTTCACACTTCAATAAATCAAGTAAACGGGGTGTAAAATCTTTCACCGGTCCGTCATCAAAAGTAATGGCGATGGCTTTGCGGTTTTTACTTCCTTTCCAAAGCGAACGAAGAAAAAAATCGGATTGAATGAAATAGGAACCGTAGAACAGTAGCAGTAAATAACCAAGCAGCAGTAGCAGGTAAATACAAAGCGGCACTCCGTATTTCCAATCAAGCAACAGAGTGAGAAGCAGGAGAACTAAAAAGACAATTCTTGTATTGCGCGCGTTTAACATGCTTTAAAAAGCATTAGCGAATGGTTGTGCTTATGCGAGTTGTAAAGTAAAATATTTTTGGGTAAGCGGTTTCGGTTTTCTAGAATAACTGCATCCGGTATTTGTTGGCTCTTCAGGATTTTACTAGCTAACCAAAACGCAAAAGCAGAGGAAGTCATATACTCACCACAAAGATGCTTGTAGGCAAGAATGGTTTGAGCCGAGAAGAGGTTTTTATTTAATTCAATTCTCATTTCATCAACTTCTTTAGCTCCGCTAATGCCGGCTGGTACTACATCAATTTCTTCAAGAGATGAATTATTCTCCTTTAGAAAGGAGAGAATGTGATTTCTAATTTCTTCTTTATTCTCCGGTTTGTAGAAAGCTTTATTGCCGATAAAACTTCCATAAGTATTTTCGTTCTTCTGCTTAGATAAAACAAAAAACGCTGCCCCTTCTCCTGCTATAATGCCATGGTTCTGCGCCCCGTAAATATCTAAGTTGCTGCAAGGCTCGTGGCGAAGTTCATTGGTCTTCTTCATTGCCGCATACTTGTAATCACTGACCTCATCATAAGCACCCACAAGAATGTTATCCGTGTTTTCAAGAGCCAATAGTTGCGCATCGGTCAAAGCACTTTCAAACGAAAAGCCTTTGTGCGAAAAAGTATTGTTGTGCGAAAAACATTTACACAGCAAAGCAATATTCGAACTGACCGTATTGTGTGTTGACTGAATAAAAGTGGTGGGACTTACTATCGTTTCATCTACTTCAATCAAACTTCTCAAAAATTTCTGCGATACTTCCGGTAAGCCAAGAGCCGTTCCGGTAGAGATAGCACCGGGAACATCAATTCCTGCATCACGCAAGGCAATCATTCCCGCAGCAGTTCCGTATTTCATTAGCCTTCCCATTCTGCGCAAAGAACCGGCATCGAAGAACTTAGAATAATCGGCATCTACACAAGCCAAGCGATTTGTGGTATATTCTTTAACCTCCGGCAGAAACACCGAGTTATCGAAAGTATGTTGAGGCGAAATACAACCAATGCCATTTATATAAAGTGCCATCAGTTTGCTTTTGAAAAAATTACCGATGAACAATTACCACCAAAACCAAACGAATTACTCATTGCATGATTTACTTCTACGTTTTCCAACAACTCTGTCACTGGAGTAAAATCAAGCTCTTTCATTTTAGTTTGGAAACGAAGGTTCGGAAAGATGATTCCGTTTTCGATAGAAAGAATGGAATACACTGCTTCAATTCCCGCGCAAGCACCAAGAGTATGACCGGTGTAAGGTTTAGTTGAACTTACCTTTGGCACTTCACCAAAAATGCGTTGCACAGCAATGCCTTCCGACAAATCATTATTTGGTGTCCCGGTGCCGTGCAGGTTAATGTAATCAATATCTTTTGTAGTAAGTCCGCTCATTTCGAGTGCGCTTTGCATGGCCATAAAATTTCCTTTGCCTTCGGGCGATGATGCTGTTTGATGAAATGCATCGTTCGCATTTGCGTAACCGCTTAAAACAGTTGTCGGCTTTTTCACCAATGTTGCTGCAACTCTTTCTGAAACTAACACCACATATCCTGCGCCTTCACCTAAGTTCAACCCTTTTCTATTCTCGTCATAAGGAGTGCATGGCATATTGTCGAGAATCATCAATGAGTTAAATCCGTTTAAGGTGAATCGGCTCATAGCATCACAACCACCGGCAACTACAATATCAAGTTGGTTAGATTTGATCAAGCGCGCACCATAAGCCATTGCATTTGCCGATGAAGAGCAAGCTGTGCTGATAGTGGTGATGTGGTCTTTAATGCCGAGTTGATTCGCGACAAGCTCAGTTATATAACCAGCATCATAGGGATCTTCTTCAACTAATTTATCAGTATTACTATCCTCAATATAACACTTAAAAATGGTTTCGGTTTTATCCATTGCACCAACGGTGTTGGCAGAAATAAAACCGGTTCTCCATTTTTTGAAATCAGGAATGTTGGCATCGGCAACTGCTTCTTTGGCAGCAATTAAACTCAACAAAGCTGTGCGAGGCTCATTACTGCTGAAATTATAAAGTTGCGCCAGTTCTTCATTCGTCAGTTTTACTTCGGCAGCCGGAAGAGTTTCTGCATAACGGGTAGGCAGAATAGTAATCTTAGAAACTCCTGTTTGCAGATTTACAAGCGATGCAAAATTTTCTGCTACGTTGTTGCCGATAGCAGAAATAACTCCTTTACCTGCAATAAATATTACTTCGTTCAATTTCACAGATAACTACGTTATGATTACACAGATGAAAGGCAATTGGAGAATTACTTTTTGTGCTCGGTAATGTAATCGGCAATGGAACGCACGGTTTTAAAAACCAGTGGACCATCTTGCGGGTTAGCGAGTTTGATTCCGTATTTCTGTTGTAACAACACAATCAATTCCAGCGCATCAATCGAATCAAGCCCAAGCCCTTCTACAAACAAAGGTTGGTCATCGCCAATATCTTCGGGCTTTAGATGTTGTAAGTTCAGTTGCTCTATAATTTGCACTTTAAGCATTGCGATGAGTTCACTCATAGTCCTTGAAAAATTTTATTGACGTTTGAAGAGTTATGTATTTCTAAATTTTCTTTCCCTGTTTCTGCTAAATAAAAAAATGTCTCTGCTTTGCTATTGTAATAATCTGCCCAGCCCGAAATACACGTTTTTACTTTTCCCGTTTCAAAAAGCGTGTTCACATAATCTGTTTGAAACGTTGCGTCAAATATATCAAAAACGAAACATGCTGCCTCGCCCTTAATACGGTGACGGATGCAGATTTCGCCAATGAGAACATTGGGAAGCGTATAGGCAAAAAGTGATGGGCTTGGTGCCGTTGAAATACTTGATTCGTATTTTATGTCGGTATCTAAACTCGAATTGGCATTAGAGAAAATGATTCCGATTTCTTCAGATGGAAATTTTTCGTTCAGTTTTTTATCTCTCAACAAAAGCTCTGCTGCAAGGAAACCTGTTTTACACAGGTTATCCATTTTGAAAAATTTTGGATAGTTGATTTGAAAGTGGTCGTAAGCAGTTTGAAGGAAATTAAGAGTAGTAGCTTCCTTATTTTCAAAAATCACTTCCCCATTTAATATAATTTGGCTATTGCGAAGAATAACGTAAGAAGAAATGGAAACTGATGGAGTCATTTATAACAGATGGGAAAATAGAGGAGTTAGTCGAAAAACAAAATATTAAGTCAAATCATGAGCAATATGTTTAGTTAAGATTGTGTGTTTTCGAATTTTGAAATCATTGTTTTGTGGCTTGTCTAAAAAGTATAATTGGTTTTAGGCAAAAAATGCAATGCAGCAGCACATAAGGTGATGGATAATATCCCTCCCTGTATAAGTATAGAGTTTGGTTTAGGGAAATTAGCATTAGGAACTTATATGGCAATAGTGTCATTTGCTATTGAAGTTTATACCCCCCCCAAAGTGGCAGACTACATAATGAATCCGGTTTTTTTTGAAATAGAAGTCAATCAAAATTTCAATTGACTTTAAAGAATCTTCAACATCCGGCAAAAATTCTGTTGATTCGCTCAGGGGATTTAGTAATATCGTAAAACAATATGGCTACGGATAAAAGTACACTGCTTACCATTCAAAAATTTGTTTACCTGCTTGACGATTTTCATTACAATGAATTTCGCTCTAATCTTGATTCTGCTAATGCTGCTCTTCCTTTAAAGCTAATAGAAACTATACGTAATAAACTACCTAAGTTTGATAGTCATCAGGAGCTTTGCGTGAAAATTTACAGAAGCTTTATGCAAAAGCAAAATTTCAATCAATTAACCTCTTACACTTTTAAACTCTCTCATCTTTTAGGGCAGAATTATCCTAACTATTTGCATCATAATGTTTCGCTGATTGAACAATGGGTAAATACAGCAAAAACCGAAGAAGCTGACTTTCGAGCTTACTGCCTGCTCGACATAGCCGGACAGGTAGAAGATTATCAATCGCTGGTTTTTGTTTTAAAGTTTTTGGCGCAGCAATCTTTTCTAACGCGCGATTCCACTACCGGTTTTAAACTCAACTCAGAATTGGAAGAAACACTGGCAAGCGAACAGATATTTAACCGCATTGTGCAGTCGTTGCGTAACACACTTTATGTTCCCTCAGAAACAAAGAGCCCTGCAATGCTGGGCAAACTGAAAGAGTTTTATAAACCATTTCACACCCATTCCGCAGCGTCTATCCGCATATTGAGCCAATACGCTTACCTGTATACTGTTTATTATTTCAATCCGGGAATGTTTGACAATAAAGAAGATTTAGCTCTAATTAAACAGTTCGAAAAAGAATTGGTCAACAACAGTCATGTAGTATTTCCTTTCCTGTTCGATATAAAAGGAATATTCGGATTTCTGCTGCTGAATTCACCGCTTGCAAATATTAATACGCCTGAAGGCAAACGCCATTTTAAAGAGTTAACGAAGCATTACAACTCGGTTAAGTTTTGGAAAAATTACCTGAACATGCCGCAGATATTTTCTATTGCGGTTCAGTCTACGCGGTTTGTCTCCTCTTATCACTACCTGGTTCACCGGAGCGATTATCACACTCTGGTATCGGCTGCTGATCAAAAAATATTGAATGAGTTATCTGATAAATGCGCTGAACTGTTGGCGTTGAATATTTGGGATAAGCATTATAAAAATGATTTAGTAAGTGTGCAAATGCTTTACGGAGCCTTACTTATTTTGAAAGGAGGAGATAAAATCAAGAATGGAATTGAAGTGTTGGAGTCGTTGCTTACTTCTTACCAGCAACTCAATTTATCAGGAAGCACTGATAGTGTTTTTCTTGCTTTGATGATTGGTTATTTCTCTGTAAAGAAATACGATAAGTGTTCAGATACCTTTAAGCGATACCAAAAAGTAATTAAAGATAAACCGGTGTATGATGGCAACGATATAAGTATTCATACTTACTATTATCTCTCTCGTTGGCTTGAATCGCACAGCAATCAATACGTAATTAAATTAGAAGCAAATTACAAACGTGCCAAAGATGCTGGCGGCTCGCTAAAGGCAATGCAGGAGCTATTCAAATATTTTGAAGTGCCAGCGCGTTTGAAATAACGCAGTACGCATTTTCGGCAACGTTGAATTTCTATTTTTGCCCTGTGCCGAACATTCATCAAATTTTAAAGCAGTATTGGGGTTTTGAGCAATTTCGACCATTGCAGGAAGAAATTATTCAATCGGTTTTAGATGGAAAAGATACACTTGCTTTACTGCCAACCGGTGGCGGAAAATCAATTTGTTTTCAGGTTCCTGCGTTGGCAATGGAGGGAATGTGTCTGGTTATTTCTCCGCTGATTGCGTTGATGAAGGATCAGGTTTATAACCTTAACCAGAAAGGAATAAAAGCTACAGCTATTTATTCGGGTTTGCCGAATAGAGTGATTGATACTTTGTTGGATAATGCAGTGTATGGCAAGATTAAATTCCTCTACATTTCACCGGAGCGTTTAGCTAGCGAAGATTTTCGTGTGCGGATGCTTAAAATGAAAATCAGTGTACTGGCTGTAGATGAAGCGCATTGTATTTCGCAATGGGGTTACGATTTTCGTCCGCCTTATTTAAAGATTGCAGAAGTTAGAGAGCAACTGAAAAAGATACCGGTTATAGCACTTACCGCCACTGCAACGTCCGAAGTAGTAACCGACATTCAGGAAAAACTTCTGTTTAAACAGAAGAATGTTTTGCAGAAAAGTTTTGTGCGGAAGAATCTGAGTTATGTAATAAGGCAAACTGCCCACCGGGAGCAAACCATGCTTGAAATTCTTAGTAAGGTAAAAGGCACCGCAGTAGTTTATGTGCGCAACAGAAAGAAAGCAAAAGAGTATGCCGATTATTTGAACAAGCATAAAGTAAAAGCAGATTTTTATCATGCCGGTTTAGAACCAAATGAACGTTCGCGCAGGCAGGAAGATTGGATAAAGAATAAAACACGCGTTATCTGTTGCACCAACGCCTTTGGAATGGGAATTGATAAGCCGGATGTACGCTTGGTAATTCACATGGATTTAGCAGAGAGCATTGAAGCCTATTTTCAGGAAGCAGGTAGAGCAGGGCGCGATGAAAAGAAAGCGTATGCAGTTCAGGTTCACGAGAAGAATGATTTGGTTGAACTGGATAGAAAAATAAAAGAAGGCTTTCCTGCCGTTGATTTCATAAAGGAAGTTTACGAATCCCTTTGCAATCATTTGCGCATTGCTTTAAACGATGGAATAAATCGTGGTTACGATTTTGATTTAGGAAGTTTTTCGGATGCAACAAAACAGAATCCGATAAAGGTAATGAGTGCGTTAAAAATTCTCGAACAACAGGAACTGCTTTACATCAGTGAAAGTGTGTTTCAGCTTTCGCAGGTTAAATGTGTTTGTTCTAAAGAAACGCTTACCCGTTTTCAAGAGCAGAACAAAAAACTGGAACCGGTTGTCAAATTTGTTTTACGAACATCCGAAGGGGTGTTTGAAGATTTTGTTCCGGTTGATGAACAGGCGTATGCTCCTCGATTAAAAATCACAACGGAAGAAGTAATCAATCAGCTCACTACGCTTCATAAATTCAAAATCTTCAACTACCAGCCACGAAAGAATAAGCCGCAAATATTCTTTCTTCAAAACAGAGTTAAGAAAACCGATTTGCGTTTAGACCGTGATTTTATTAATAAACGCAAAGAAGATTTTGAAAAGCGATTAACTGCTGTTCGTAATTATGTTATGGATAACAATGTTTGCCGCACCCGCTTATTAGTAAAATATTTTGGAGAAACTATAGCTGAAAACTGCGGCATTTGCGATGTATGCGTAGCGCAAAAGAAAAGCGGCTTAAGCGCAGAAGAATTCTCTAAAATTGTAGCAGCAGTAGAAAATGAATTAAAGCAATCTGCGTTAAGCACAGCAGAACTTGTTCAAAAACTGAATTTAAAAACGGAATACGCGAATACAGCAGTAGATTATTTATTGGATAAAGGGAAAATAAACACAACACCTGACGGAAAAGTAAAATGGCATTGAGCAAGAAGATAATCTTTACCGTCACCAATGATTTAACCTACGATCAGCGGATGCAGAAAATTTGCAGAAGCCTGACGGGAGCAGGTTATGAAGTTGAATTGGTAGGAAGAGAAAGAGAAAGTTCTGTTGCCTTTGCAACTGAACCGTTTAATCAAACTCGTTTAAAATGTTGGTTCAATAAAGGAAAACTGTTTTATCTCGAATACAATCTGCGTTTACTCTTCTATTTACGCTCACACGAATTTGATGCGGTTTGTGCTATAGATTTAGATACAATTAGTGCAGTTTACGTGGCAGGGAAATCCAAAAATGCAAAACTCATTTACGATGCACACGAATACTTCACCGAAGTCCCTGAAGTAGTTAGAAGAAAATCTGTAAAACGAGCTTGGGAATGGATAGAAAAAACTTTTGTTCCAAAGTTTGATTTGGCTTATACCGTATCACCTGCACTAGCAGAATTGTCTTCAAAGAAATATTGGAAGCAATTTCAAGTAATAATGAATGCTCCTTTGTATTTACCACTCGCCACTCACCACTCACCACTCGCCACTCTTTTATATCAAGGCGCATTAAACGAAGCGAGAGGCTTAGAGCATTTGATAGAAGCCATGCAAAGCATTAACGCAAAACTTCTTTTAGCAGGTGAAGGAGATTTATCGAACGAGTTACGTGACTTAGTTAAGAAATTGAATCTTGAAGGTAAAGTTCAATTTCTCGGATTCATAAAGCCTGAGGATTTAAAAAAGCTGACTTCTGAAGCGACTATTGGAATAAATCTGTTGGAAAATAAAGGCTTGAGTTATTACTACTCGCTCTCCAACAAATTCTTCGATTATATCCACGCACGCGTTCCGCAGGTTTGCATTGGCTTTCCCGAATACAAAAAGATTAACGATGAATACGAAGTAGCTCTTTTGGTAAAAGATTGCTCTGTTCGAGAAATAAAAACTGCCGTGGAGCGTCTACTTACCGACAAGCAACTCTATATGCGGTTACAGAAAAATTGTGAGGTTTGCAGCGAAAATTTGAACTGGCAAAACGAAGAGAAGAAATTACTTGCCCTCTATAATGAATTACTCTAATAAGCATCTCCATATAGTTTCTTTCAATGTTCCTTACCCGCCCGATTACGGTGGAGTAATTGATGTGTTTTACAAAATAAAAGCACTCAGTCAGTTGGGAATAAAAATTCATCTGCACTGTTTTAATTATGGCAGAGATGAGAGCGAAGAACTGGCGAAGATTTGCGAAACGGTAAATTACTATCCGCGCAAAAAATTCTATCAGGCAATTTACAGCAATGTGCCTTACATTGTTGGCTCAAGGCAAAGCGGAGAGTTGCTCACCAACCTCACCAACGACAATTATCCTGTTTTGTTTGAAGGGTTGCATACGTGCTTTTACCTTAAACACCCTGCGCTTGAAGGAAAACTGAAAGCCGTTCGCATGCACAATGTAGAATGGGATTACTACCGCAGTTTAAAAGAAGCAGAGAGCAATTACCTCATCAAATTCTACTTCAATCTCGAATCGAAAAAGCTAAAGAAGTTTGAAGATGAACTAAAGAATGCCGACAGAATTTTTGCTATCAGCCGCAGCGATTATGAATATCTACGCCAGAGCTACGAAACTATCAGCTACGTTCCAGCCTTTCATAACAATGAAGAAATTACGAGCAAAACCGGTAAAGGAAATTTCATTCTGTATCAGGGAAATTTGAGTGTAGCAGAAAACAATCAGGCTGCCATGTTTATTGCTAAAAAGATTGCAGAAGGAATGCCTTTCAAATTTGTGATAGCCGGTAAAAATCCAACTGCTGCTTTAAAGAAAGAAATCAAAAACATTCCAAACATCAAGTTGATTGAAAATCCGCCATTCGAAAAAATGGAAGAGTTGATGCGCGAAGCGCATATCAATCTACTTGTTACTTTTCAAAACACCGGTATAAAACTGAAACTCCTCAACTCGCTTTATCGCGGACGTTACATTGTAGTAAACGGCAAAATGGTAAACAATACCGGTCTCGAAACACTTTGCAATATTGAAGATAATCCTGCAGCTACAAAACGCATCCTCACCGATTTGATGAAAGAAGATTTCACTCAACACGAAATTGAAAAGCGCGAACGTATTCTCGGTGCCGGTTTCAGCAACAGAGCAAATGCTTTGAAGATTATAAAAGAGATTTTTGGGTAATTACATCTTTACAGTAATTCCTTTCTCCATGTTAATGGTGTTATCGGTGCAACTGTAAATAGTTGCAGGATATTTATCAATCAATTGATAATTGTGGGTAGCCATTAACACAGCAGTATTGTGTTCGCGGTTTATTTTAATCAGCAACTTTACAATATCATCCGAAGTCTCAGGGTCAAGGTTGCCGGTGGGTTCATCAGCAATAAACACCGGTGGATTGTTGAGTAACGCTCTTGCAATAACCAAACGTTGTTGTTCTCCTCCAGAAATCTGAAAAGGCATTTTACCCGATAAGTGCGACAGACCAACTTCATTCAATACTTCGGCAATTCTTTCTTCTCGTTTAGGTTTGCTCTCCCAACCGGTGGCGCGCAAAACAAAATCTAAGTTTGCTTGCACCGTTGTATCATTCAGCAATTGAAAATCTTGAAACACAATGCCGAGTTTTCTGCGCAAATATGGAACGTCTTTCTTTTTAATCGTTTTCAGGTTATAGCCAACCACATTTGCTTCGCCTTCGTTCACCCGCACTTCACCATAAAGTGTTTTTATAAAACTGCTTTTACCGGCACCGGTCTTGCCAATCAGATAAACAAACTCGCCTTGTTTCAATTCAAAATTTACATCGCTTAAAATAAGCGAACCACCCTGATAAACATTTACGTGGCTGTAACTGATTACGTTTTCTTCCATCTTGTTATTATTTACTAAATACGAAGTTGGAAATACGAAATGAAAAACGAAAGTCCTTTACTAACATTTCGTAATTAGTATTTCATGTTTCGTATTTCCTTTCATACAATATCTAATTTTTTGTATTTAAAGAAAATCAAACAAGCCGCAAGAATCGAAATCCAATAAACCCATTCGGCCGTCCAAATCCAGAAGGTGCTCACAAAAGGAAGGGTGAACATAAACTGAAAGTAGGTTATGTAAATAACTACCACTATTAGCTGAATTCCCAGCGCAATATAAATGTCGCCTAAACTGATAACACCGTTAAAAAGAATGTTAGTGAACGACATGAGGATAAATACAACAAATATCACCGGCACAATTTCAGTCGCCATCGGAATAATTAGAGCCGCATCTTTTTCACTGGTAAAAATGCCTATGCAGAACGAAGGGAAAAAAAAAATAATAGCGCACGACAGAACCGCAAACGCCAAACTGATTAAGCTTATTTTCCGTATGGCATCTTTTACTCCATTAAAATCTCTTTGACCAACCAAATTGCTGATAAGCGTATTGGTAGTTGAGCCCAGGCTCCACGCAGGTATGGTAAAAAATAAAATCAGCTGACGAAAAATAGAAGAAACAGCAAGCGCATCTTTCCCTAAAACAGTTTCAATACGCGCAAAAAAATACAGCCAACCTCCAACGGCTGCCAGCGACTGAAGCATTAATGGCACCGCCATATTGCTCACTTGTTTAATCATTACCGTGTCAAATTTCTTGAAGCGGAACAAGTAGAAATCGTGAATGCGGTTTTTGTAAAATGTTCCAAGAAACAACACAAGCACGGCAAGTGTTTCTGAAATGGCTGTTGCCATTCCCGAGCCGCCAATGCCAATTTCAGGCAAGCCGAATTTGCCATACACCAATCCATAATTCAAAATAATATTGAAGAAAGTCATCACGCCAATAGATGCCGCAAGAATAGGTGTGCGCCCGATACCTGAATAAAACGCGATGAAAACGAAACTAATAAAACTTGGAATCAGCCCCCATATACGGTAACTTAAAAATGCTTCACACTTCTGAATAATATCTTCGTTGGTGAGCATGAAGCCGAGAATTTCATGCGTAAAAAGTTTAATCAGCGTAAAAAAGACAAGTGCAACACCGAGCATGGCAATAATGGTGGTGTCGAGAATGTTGCCGACTTCATGCTTATTCAACTCACCCATTCTGCGGGCAATAAGCATTTGTGTACCGCGCGTAAAACTAAAGCCCGCCATAAAAAGCACCGAGTAGAAAACACTCGCAAAACCAATGGCATCTAATTCTACTTTACCAAGTTTGCCCACGAAAATTGTATCGAACACGCTATTGCTCGTCCACGCCACATTGCCCAGTATCAGCGGAAGCGATATGGTGAGAATCTCTTTGTATGTTGCTTTTAGTTGAGCCATTAAATTACTGCCATTGTGGAGCTTCCTTTTGCTACGATTATTTCCTGTCCATCTTTTAAATAATAAACTTCTGCTTCGCAGAAATGAAAACGCTTGCCCGGTTTAACTACTCCGCCTCGTGAATAAAATTTATCAGCCGTGCCGGGATTGAAATATGAAATCTTTGCTTCTACCGTAAATACTTTTTGTCCTTCTTCCACCATCGAGTAAGCTGCAAATCCCTGAACCATATCAAGGATAGTAGACGTTACTCCGCCATGCAGCCATCCGTTTTGCTGATGGTGAATTTCTTTAAACTCCATTTCTCCTTCTGTATAACCGGGTTCAATTTTGGTAATAGTGAATCCCAGAAATTGGATAAACTTATTCCGCGAAATCATCAACTCGGTATATTCTTTGAATTTCGGGTTTCTTGCTTCTAACTTCTTCATACTTTTCAAACATAATAAAGTGAATGGTTAATTGGTTATTAGTTGATTGGTAAATACAAACTCCGAGTTAAATTTTAAAAACACACAAAGCCAATTTACTAATCACCGATTAACCAATAACCATTTACTCTTGTATTTTCGCCCCGTGACACCGGCTCAGGTTAAAAATTCTTTCAGCAGTATTGGCGAAGTAGAAGCAAGCGTTTCTCCTTCTGCGTTGGTAATTAAACTTTCTGTTACTAACAGTTCGCTGCGGTATTTTGTTTTATCGCAAACGCACCAGCAGATTATTTTTTATGGCGACTATACTTTGCATCACGTAGCCAATGCCAGTGAGTTAGCGCAGCGCATCGAGAAGATTTTTGAGAAGGATGAAATTCTTCAACTGCCGTATTCAGAAATTCTGATTGCGCTGGATGAGAAATATTCTTTAGTGCCAACGGAGTTTTCGTTTATGATAAACCGAAACGAACAACTTAGTCAGCAATGTGCCGGTATAGAAATTGTTTTTGAAAGTGCAGAAGCAATCATACAATCGCTGAAAAAATTATTCGGTAACTCGGAATTCCTGCACCTTAATTCCACTTACTTCAATTTGCTTCCCGCATATTTAAACAGCGAAAGCGAAAAGCTGTTTGTAAACGTAGGTCAATCGCACCTTGACATTATTTATTTCGATAGTGAAAAGAAGTTGAAGTTGATGAATCGTTACGATTATCAGGCGGCTACAGATTTTATTTATTTCCTTTTGCTCTGTGCAGATGAATTAAAAATAGACCGCGAAAACATTGAATTAGTGTTGTTAGGAGAAGTGGATATACAAAGCAAGATTCACGATTTGTGCTACAAGTATTTTCGCAATATCAGTTTTATACAAAAGCCGGAAACCATCAATTTTACTAAGTCGTTTGATGTTTTTTCGAAGCATCTTCATTTTAATCTTTACAATCTAACTGCATGAGAATTATAGGAGGCAACCTGAAAAGCATCCGCTTTGAACCGCCTAAAAATATTCCTACGCGACCCACTACCGATTTTGCGAAGGAAGGCTTGTTCAATATTCTCAATAATAGTTTCGATTTTGAAAACGTTAAGATGCTTGACCTGTTTGGTGGCACCGGCAGCATTAGTTACGAATTTGCTTCACGCGGTTGTGAAGATATTACCACGGTTGAAATTTTTCCCCGGTGTGCCGATTTTATAAAAGCTACTGCGCTAAAGCACAAGCTGACAGCAATAAAAGTTTTGAAAATGGACGTGTTCAAATTTATTGCAAGCGCGCATCAAAAGTTCAATATCATTTTTGCGGGTCCGCCTTATCCGCTGCCTAATCTGAACACCATTCCTGATTTGATTTTTCAGCACGGCTTAGTAAATGGCGAAGGTTGGTTTGTCTTAGAGCACAATCCCAATCATAATTTCGAGCAACACCCGCATTTTTTAAAGAGCAGAAACTACGGCACAACTATCTTTTCCATTTTTACTAATGAGCCAAAGAAAATTGCATAACCTCATTCTTTTTACAATTCTGTGACAATCGGGAACAGAATTACATTTAATTTCACGGCATGAAGAAGATAGCTGTATTCCCAGGTTCTTTCGACCCTATCACTATTGGTCATGCCGATATTGTAAGAAGAGCTTTGCCGTTGTTCGATGAAATAATTATTGCCATTGGAAGCAATTCGCAAAAGCAAAGTTTGTTTTCGCTGGAGAAAAGAATTGAATGGATTGAGGTGGTTTTTAAAGGAGAGAAGAAAGTAAAGGTGGAAAGCTATGAAGGACTTACCGTAAATTTTTGTGAAAAGAAAAAAGCGAACTACCTGTTAAGAGGTATCCGCAATGCGGGAGATTTTGAATACGAAAAAACAATCGCTCACCTTAACCACGATATGCTTCCGCAATTAGAAACCATTCTCATTGTGTCGCGCCCTGAGCTATCTTCTATATCTTCTACCATAGTTCGTGAGATTATCAGAGGAAAGGGTAAAATTAGAAAATTTGTTCCTAAAGAAATTGTAAAGGATTTTAAATGATGAATAGATTCCTGATTGTTATCTGCCTTACTGTGCTGTGTGTTTTTGCTTCTGCTCAAACTACTTCTACCAACCGGACAATTGCCACACAGCAAATTCGTGATTTGAAGAATGGTGCGCTTGTGGTTCGATTGAAAACGAACGATAAATCTATTGAAGCATACAGAAGGTCAGGACGAAATGAACTGGCTGATAAACTGATGGAAGAAAACAGAATTCAAAACCAAAAGCTGATGGATGCTTTTATCGGGTTCTACGATTTCAGTAAAGTATATTTTATCTACGCTAAAAGCACCAATGCGCTTCTAAAGAACGAGACCGGTATTTTTCTGAACGATAAAATGGAAGTAGATACGAGTATTAAACTCACCGAGAAGTATTTCTTCCTGGCAGAATATGGTAGCATTACCGCTAACCTTCTTACAGACGAGTATCATTACAAAAGTGTTAATCACACCGAGCCAAGTGGTACATCGGCTTCTACCAACGTGATTTTTATTTCTGATACTTCACTGGCTCAATTGCGTGAACCATTTCCGTTTTATCAGCAGACTTATTTAGGTAATTACAATAAAGCGGTAGATAATCTGAACCGCAATCTTCATAAGGCGTTTTTGCGGTTAGATAATTCGGTCCAGGAAGAGCGCAGAAAACTGAAACAGCAACTGAAACAGTTAAAATGATTCAGTTGAAAGTTATTGATGTCGGCTTAAAGCCATATCCCGAAGTTCTTCAATTGCAGGAAGAACTGTTCAACAAAAACATAGAAGCAAAACTTAACGAACAACCCACCGAAAACTATTTAATACTCTGCGAGCATGAACCGGTGTTTACCTTGGGCAAAAGCGGCAAGCGCGAAAATATTCTGGTTAGTGATGAAGAAATGAATGCAGAGTTCTACAAAGTTAATCGCGGGGGCGATGTTACCTTTCACGGTCCCGGCCAGTTGGTGGTTTATCCTATTCTTGATTTAGATTCTTTGCAGATTGGCTTGGCGCAATACATTTTTAAATTAGAAGAAACCATTATTGAATCGCTGAACACGTATGGGTTGAAAGGAGAGCGGGTGGAAAATGCTGCCGGTATCTGGCTGGGAGAAAACAAGATAGGCGCAATAGGAGTGAAGGCAAGCCGAAACATAACCATGCACGGAATTGCAGTGAATATTAATACCGACCTTTCTTACTTTAATAAAATACGCGCCTGTGGTTTAGAAGGGAAAGGAACTACTTCTCTTAAAAAGGAATCAGGAAAAGAAATTTCAATGGAAGATTACAAAAGAGAATTTCTGAAAGCATTTGAGAAAGTATTCGGAACCAATCAACCAATCACCTATTAACTAATTCACCAAGTTATATCAAATGTTTCTCTGCATGATAACTACTGCGCACCATCGGTCCGCTTTCTACATAGCGGAAACCTTTTGAGAGAGCTACTTCTTTATATCGGTTGAATTCTTCGGGAGTAATGTAACGCACTACCGGTAAGTGTTTTTTGGTTGGTTGCAGATATTGACCAAGTGTAAGTATATCTACTTTCGAATTCCGCAAATCATCCATTGCTTCAAACAGTTCTTCTTGTGTTTCGCCTAATCCGAGCATGATGCCGCTTTTGGTTCTTTCTATTCCGCCTTCTTTTAATTGTAGAAGAACTTCTAAACTTCTTTCATACTTAGCTTGTATGCGCACCTCTCTTGTAAGTCGCTTTACAGTTTCCAGATTATGTGACACCACTTCCGGCTTTACATCAATCACGCGCTGAATGTTTTCTGCTATTCCTTTAAAATCCGGAATCAGTGTTTCCATCGTAACTCCCGGATTATGTCTGCGGATGGCGCGGATTGTTGCTGCCCAAATTTTTGAGCCGCCATCGGTTAAATCATCTCTATCCACTGAAGTGATTACTACATGCTTTAAGCCCATCAGCTTAACCGACTCTGCTACGCGCACCGGTTCTGTAATATCTACTACTTCGGGGTTACCGGTTTCTACACTGCAAAACATACAGGAGCGGGTGCAGGTGTTTCCGAGAATCATCAGCGTGGCAGTGCCCACTCCCCAGCATTCGGTTTGGTTAGGGCATTTGCCGCTTTCGCAAATGGTGTGCAGTTTATGCTGCTCTACATTCTGCTTTACTTCACTGAATTCTCTGCCGCTGGGCAGTTTAATCTTCAGCCAGTCGGGTTTGGTAATCTTTGATTTCTTTTCGATTGTTTCTGCCACAGGGCAAACTTAAAAAAGAAACGCTTTCCTTTTTCGTTTCAACTTCTACTTTAGCGCAGTTATTTGTCTTGTGTCCATTGTCTAATATCTAACGTCTGTTTATGCCCGCACAAAAATTTAAAAAGCTGCTTGTTGCCAACCGGGGTGAAATTGCTATCCGTATTCTCCGTGCAGCAGCAGAACTCAAAATATCTACCCTAGCGGTTTATACTTTCGAAGACCGGTATTCGCTTCACCGTTACAAGGCTGATGAATCGTATCAGATTGGCGTTAACTCTGAACCATTGAAGCCTTATCTGGATATTGAAGAAATAATTAAGGTGGCAAAGCTTAATGGTGTAGATGCCATTCATCCCGGTTATGGTTTTCTTTCTGAAAATGTATTGCTGGCTAAACGTTGTGCGGAAGAGGGAATAACTTTTGTTGGTCCGCGACCTGATGTGATGGAGCGGCTGGGAGATAAAGTAGCTGCGAAGAAAGTAGCGCGCGAAGTAAACGTTCCGCTGATACCCGATAGTAATATCAATTTACAGAAACTGAGTGATGCGATGAGCGAAGGCGCACGCATTGGTTACCCGGTGATGCTTAAGGCTGCTGCCGGTGGCGGTGGAAGAGGAATGCGTGTGGTGCGGAGCGAAGAGGAGATGAGTAATTCGTTTACCGAAGCAAAGAACGAAGCGAAGAAATCTTTCGGTGATGATACGGTGTTTATTGAAAAGTTTGTAGAAGACCCCAAGCATATTGAAGTGCAGCTGCTGGGCGATAACTACGGCAACATTGTTCACCTCTACGAGCGCGATTGCAGTGTGCAACGCAGATTTCAGAAGGTGATTGAAGTTGCTCCGAGTATTCTGAAACAGGAAACGCGCGAAAAGCTTTTTGGCTATGCCCTAGCTATTGCTAAACATGTTCAATACAATAATGCCGGAACGGTGGAGTTTCTGGTAGATAAAGACGAGAATATTTTCTTTATAGAAGTAAATCCGCGCATACAGGTGGAGCATACTATTACCGAGGAGATTACCGGTATTGATATTGTGCGCTCTCAAATTTTAATTGCATCGGGTTGTGAGTTGACGCACTCGCAAATATTTCTGCACTCGCAGGATGATGTGAAGTGCAACGGCTTTGCCATACAATGCCGGGTTACTACCGAGGACCCTGAGAATGATTTTAAACCGGACTATGGGACTATAGTAGCTTACCGCAATGCAGGTGGCTTTGGTATACGCTTAGATGAAGGCAGCTCTTACAGCGGTGTAAAGATTTCTCCCTTCTTCGATTCGATGCTCGTAAAGGTTTCGGCCTGGAGCCGGACTTTGAAAGGTGCTACCAAGCGAATGGATAGAACCTTGCAGGAGTTCCGTATTCGCGGGGTTAAAACAAACATTCCCTTTCTGGTGAATGTGATGGAGAATGAGGAATTTCAAACCGGTAAGGCTACCGTTGGTTTTATTCCTAAGAATCCGCAGTTGTTGATTCCTAAATGGGGACATGATAAGGACAGAGGAACTAAGCTGGTAAAGTATCTGGCTGAATTGAAAGTGAATGGTCACCCGGATATAAAGGCTTTTGATGCTGACCGGAAATTCCGCACACCGGTGGTGCCGGTTGTGAATAAGCAATATGCAATAGGCAATGAGTTTCCTAAAGGCTCAAAAGATTTACTGAATGAGTTAGGCAGAGAAGAATTTATTAAACGTTTGGCGTCAGACAAAAAGATTCATTACACCGATACTACTTTCCGCGATGCGCATCAATCATTGTTTGCCACGCGTCTTCGCAATAACGATATGCTGGCTGTAGCATCGGGTTTTGCGAAGAACCACCCCGAGGTATTTTCTATGGAAGTATGGGGCGGTGCTACGTTTGATGTGTGTATGCGTTTTCTACACGAAGACCCGTGGGAGCGTTTGCAGTTGCTGCGCAAAGCGGTGCCGAATATTCTTTTGCAAATGCTTTTCCGCGGAAGCAATGCAGTGGGCTATGCGGCTTATCCCGATAATCTGGTTGCCAAATTTATTGAGAAGAGTGCTGAGAACGGCATCGACATCTTCCGCATTTTCGATTCGCTTAACTGGGTGGAGGGCATGAAGATGAGTATTAAAACGGTGCGCGAAAAAACCAACTCGATTGCCGAAGCCTGTATTTGTTACACCGGTGACATTACCAATCCGGACAGACAGAAGTTCAGCCTGAAATATTATGTGGAGCTGGCGAAACAACTGGAAGGAGAGGGGGCGCATATTCTTTGCATAAAAGATATGGCGGGCCTGCTGAAACCTTATGCTGCGCAACAACTGATTGGCGCATTGAAGCGTCACATCACCATTCCTATTCACCTGCATACTCACGATACTTCTTCTATTCAAACGGCTACTTACCTTAAAGCTATTGAAGCCGGTGTGGATGCTGTTGATGTGGCGTTGGCTTCTATGAGTGGATTGACTTCGCAACCGAACTTTAATTCTATTGTAGCGATGATGCAGGGGCATGAGCGTGAGAATCCGGTTGATTTAAAATCGCTGAATGCTTATTCGAATTATTTTGAAGTGGTGCGCGAGTATTATTATCCTTTCGAAAGCGAACTGAAAGCCGGTACTGCCGAAGTGTATGCGCACGAAATACCCGGTGGGCAGTATTCTAATTTATTGCCACAGGCTCGCTCATTGGGGCTGGAAGATAAATTTGAAACCATTAAGCATAACTACGAAGTGGTGAACCAACTCTTCGGTGATGTGGTAAAAGTTACGCCTTCATCGAAAGTTGTTGGTGATATGGCTTTGTTTATGACTTCGAACGGGCTTACACCAGAAGATATTTTTAAGAAAGGTGATACGCTTTCGTTTCCAGATTCGGTGAAGCAATTGTTTCGCGGAGATTTAGGACAGCCTTACGGTGGGTTTCCGGCAGATTTACAGAAGATAATTCTGAAAGATGAATTGCCTTATACCGATAAGCCGAACAAGCATTTGGGTGCTACGGATTTCGACCGCGAGCTTTCGGCTTTCAGAAATAAATATGACGACAAGCAAACGCTGGAAGATTTTCTCTCGATGAAAATGTATCCGAAAGTGTTTGATGAATACTACCAGTTCAAGAAAGCCTTTGGTGATATTTCGATGCTTCCAACGCCTTCGTTTTATTATCCTATGAAACCCAACGAAGAAATCATTGTTACGCTTGAGCCCGGTAAGAACCTGCTCATCCGCTTTATGTATATGAGCGAGCCGAATGAAGATGGTATGCGCGATGTATTCTTCAAAATTAACGGACAAACACGCTCAGTGCAGGTTCGCGACCGGACAATTAAAGTGCAGAAACTGGAACACTACAAGGCATCCGGTACCGGTGAGATTGGCGCACCGTTACAGGGTAAACTAATCAATGTATATGTAAACGAGGGCGACAATGTTTCTAAAAACCAGCCCCTCTTTGTTATAGAAGCCATGAAGATGGAATCAACTATCACCGCACCGGTTGCCGGTACGGTTAAGAAAGTTCACCTGACTGCCGGAGTAATGGTAGAGCATGATGATTGTGTGGTGAGTTTTTAATCAACCGGTGATATTTTTCGACAGATGGATTTATGTCATACCGAACGAAGGCTTTGCGTAGTGAGGTATCTTGTATTTTCTTTGTAATCAAATACAAGATGCCTCGTTCCTCGGCATGACAATTCTTTGTAGTAAAACCTATTTATTTCTTCTTTCTGCGACCGGGATTCTTAGCTATGCCCACTACTACATCAAAGCCCCACAAACTAAGTGCTTCAGGGTTTGTGCGGTTAAGCACCAGCAGAATTTTTTTAAGACTGGCAGTAAGGTTAAATAAAGTGCCCTCTGTATTGCTTGATTGCCCCGGTGCCCTGCCTATAATTTTGCGGCTTTCGAACATCGCTGCTTCGGCAATGGCGTAATGCTCCAGTGCCTCTTCGCGTTTTTGCCCGGCGCGGCTTACTTTATCGGCATAGTCCTTCATGTTTACAAACTCCCCATCGGCAAACGGACTGGTGGCTCCAAGGGTATTGTTATACTTCGCAGAGCTTCAGAAAGGTGTCGGGTTTATTGGTATTCAGCTTCGCTTTTACGGTTCGTTTTCCCATAATACTTGTGTAAGGAATACGAAATTATATAAGAAGAACGAAATTTTAAAGTAGTAGATTAAAATTTTTAATAAAGATTTTAATCTACTGTTTAAGGATTATAAAATATTATTAAAAGATATTAAAATTCTATGTCAGGAATACAAAATGCTATAATAGGATTTTGTATTCCTGACATAGAATTTAGTAATTCTGTTAGAGGATTTTATAATCCTTATATGGGTTTTAGTTCATTATTGCAATTTGAACTAAAAAGGAGGTGTTTTTGGCTAAAAAGGCAGATGAAACCCTATTCTGCCAGCATAACTACTTCATGGGTGCTTTGCATGGTTTCTTTCCGGTTAATCTTACCGTTAGAGGTGCGCACAAACTGATTAAAAAGCAGGACCGCTTTAGGGCGTTGCAGCTTAGGGAAGGTTTCAAAGGCTTGCTTTAGTGCCTGCTTATCGCTTTCGGATAGTGCCGTCATTTCTATTGCCAGTACAAGTTTATCACCGGTGCGCTCATCGGGCACTGCACCTATAAAATACGCAGGCTGAATATGCGGTTGCAGCAGTTGTTCTAATTCTTCGGGATGAATTTTTACGCCCCCGGTGTTAATCACATTGTCGGTTCTGCCTAACCAGTCAAATTCCTGATTGCTGTTGTTGGTATTATCTCCAAAGGTGTTAGGAAGATGGGTTTTGTCATTTCGAACGAAGGCTTTGCGAAGTGAGAAATCTTGTATTTCATTGGCAGGAGAAATACAAGATGCCTCGTTCCTCGGCATGACAATGCGAACAATATCGTTAGTTAGTAAATGCGGCTGCCCCAGTTCCGGTGCTTCAATAATCAGGCGGTTTTCTTCACCGGTAGATATTTTAATGCCCTGCAATACTTTAAAGTGAGCATCTACGTTTGCACCGTTCAGTTTTTTTAGGGCAATGTGACTAATGGTTTCTGTCATGCCGAAGGTGGCGTAAACATCATTATTCCACCTGCGCACAATATCCAGCACTTCGGCACTAACACGCTCGCCACCCAGAATAATTTTTTGAATGGCTTCGGCTTGCAGAAATTGCGGATAGTCTTTAGTGGCACTGTGCAATTGCATTGGTGTGAAGGCAGCAAGAGCAAATTGTATGTCACCGGTTAATTGTTTTAGCGGAGTGGCAGAAGGTTCTATGCAATAAAGATTAAGCCCTGCGTGAAGGCTTCGCACTACCATCATCATACCGGCAATTTTGGTAACCGGTAAGCAGAGCAAAGCATTATCGCCTTTTTGCAGTTGTAATGTCTCACAAGTCATTTGAGCACTGTTTAGCATGGCTTGTTTCGTATGTTCAATCTGCTTAGGCGCACCGGTAGAGCCTGAGGTAAATACTTTAATTGAAGGTATAGAAGGATTAAACCAATCGCTCACAAACTGCCAAATGTTTTTCTCCCAATCGGGCAGTTCTGTTTGTAGTGTTTGTGCCGCAATTTCTACAAGTTCTTTTTCGGTAAGAGAAGAAAACTGAATCCAAAACATAAGGCAATTTAGAAATAGAAAGCAGAGTAATACAAGCCACGAATTTCACGAATTATTTTCAGTATTAATTCGTGAAATTCGTGGCTGTTGATTTAAAGTCAGAAATTCTCCTCCCAAACTAATGCCGGATTATACCCCAGTGTTCCCTTACTGATATAAAGAGGAGAGGAGATATTATCGGAATAAAGCGAACCGGTGCCCAGCCCCTGCACCATCGGGTTCTTTTTAGTAAACACCCATTGCGCAATAGCATTCAAACCAATGTTTGTTTCCAGTGCCGATGTTGCCCACCACTTCATGTTGCGCGCTTCGGCTTTGGCAATCCATTCATCGCACACCTTAAAGCCACCCAGCAAACTTGGTTTAAGAATAATGTATGCGGGTTTAATCATATCCAGAATATCGTCCTGCACAGTGCCGTAAACGCCAATCAATTCTTCATCCAGCGCAACCGGTATGGGCGAATGGGCGCACACGTTTTTCATAAACTCAATTTGTCCGTGTTTAATGGGTTGCTCAATAGAGTGAATCTGAAACTGCGCAAGCGTATCCAACTTCTTAAACACTTCGCTGAAAGCAAAAGCACCGTTAGCATCGAGGCGAATCTCTACCAAATCTGCTGGAAACTTTTTGCGGATAAAATTTAAGAGCGAAACCTCTTCATCAAAATTAATGGCACCTACTTTTATTTTAATGCAGTTAAAACCATCGTTTAACTTCTGCTTAATCTGCTGCAACATAAAATCATGTTTGCCCATCCACACCAGTCCGTTCACCGGTATCTGCTTTTTACCTTTGGTGAAATAACTTTCAAAAAGAATTTTTTTGCCACCGGTCTCTAAATCGAGCATGGCCATCTCTAAACCAAAGCGCATAGACGGAAACAACTTCAGGTCGGGATGTTCGTTGGTTATAAAATTGCAGAGCGTGCGCAAGGTACTTTCGTAATTCTGTATATCATCAACACTCAAGCCCTCAATAAAACTACACTCGCCTACACCGGTGGTGGTGCCGTTGTTTACCGAAATGAAATAACCGTTCTTAACCGGCATAGCCCCGCGCGATGTAAGCACCGGTTGTGTAAAATGCAGTTTGTATTTTTGATAAGAAGCTTTAAGCATCGGCAAGCAGAAGTTTAACTAAGTAATCAACCCCAACAGTTGCCTTCTTATTTATAAATTTCAAATTAGGAATACGCGGCAACTGCATATCATGCGGGTCAATCAACCATTTAGGAATTTCGTATTTTGAATAATTGATGAGCCCTGCTGCGGGATAAACAACGAGCGAAGTGCCAATAACAATAAGGATATCGGCATGGCGAACCAGTTGTGCAGCATCTTCAATCTTCGGCACTGCTTCGCCAAACCATACAATGTAAGGGCGAAGCTGTGAGCCTCTTTCGCATTTATCGCCCAACAAAATATCACCGGTGCAATCATACACTAAATCTTCATCCAGCGAACTTCGCATCTTCAGTAACTCGCCATGCAGATGAATAATATTTGTTGAACCACCGCGCTCATGCAAGTCATCTACATTCTGTGTAACTATAGTCACCTCATATTTTTCTTCAAGCTCAGCCAAAGCAAGATGCGCGCGGTTGGGTTGGCATTGCAGCAGTTGCCTTCTTCGTTGATTGTAAAAGTCAAGCACTAAGTTTTTATCGCGCGCCCAGCCTTCCGGTGAAGCCACATCTTCCACGCGGTGCTCTTCCCACAAACCGTTCGAATCGCGAAAAGTTTTAATGCCACTCTCGGCACTAATTCCTGCACCGGTAAGCACTACAATTTTCTGCTTCATTAAATCACGCGTTTAATCACCTTCAACTGGTGCGAATACTTTTTTGTTTCCGCATTATGAATGCCGAAGTGGTCAATCTTATCAATCCTCACCTTGCCTGATGAATGAATAATCCGGTTGTCCTTTAAAATCATTCCTACGTGAATAATCTTTCCGGCTTCGTTACCGAAAAAGGCTAGGTCGCCCGCTTGCGCTTCTTCAATAAAATTTACTACTGCTCCCTGTTCTGCCTGTTGGTAAGCATCGCGTAAAAGCTGAACACCTGCAAATTTGTAAACCACCTGTGTAAATCCCGAGCAATCAATTCCGAAAGGTGAACGTCCGCCCCATAAATATGGAGCATTTAAGTAACGCATAGCCACACGTTCAAGCAAGACTATATTTTTAGCTTCGCTTTGAATGGCCTGACCATTGTAAATAAATTTCTCCTTGCCAATCTTAAAATTCATGCCGTCAAAAAATGGAAGGCTGCTTCCGCAAACCACTGGTATAGAATGATAACCGGAAGCGGCACTGCTCACTAACTCCAAAGCTACTCCGGCATCGCTACCGGTTATGTTCATGAAATCTTTTTCGTTTAGTTCCTGATGTTGGTTGACATCTATCCAGCCTTCATAATCATCGTAAATGCATTTAATCAGCCGCCAGTTGTTTTGTTCCTGTACCACTTCATATGTTTCGCCAAATAATATTTGCGAAACCATTTCGCTACTGTGCGAAGCCTCTTTACGCAGAGGAATAATACTTAATCCGGCAATTCCGTATTTCATAAAACCGAAAGTAATACCGGTTCTATAAATGGTGTCATCTTATTATCTTTAACTATCTACACCTTATTTGTTGATTCCATTTTATGCGGCAATTACTTATGTTTACTGAAAGTTGAAAAATTACTGTTGTATGTTGCAACGTAAGTTCTATCTTTTAACTCTAATTTATTAGAGATGTGATGTACTGAATTTTTTAACCTGACGGAAAACATGATGCACCTGCGAAAAAAGCTACGAAACGGATTTCTTTTACTTACTATTTTAATTGGTGGTCAGCAAACGTTTGCGCAATGCTCATTTAACTTGCAGCAAGATACCGGCTGTATTCCTTTTCCCGTTCTTGGCTTAGCTAACGATACTGCAGCAGTTCCGGCCATAGTGAGCCGTGCATGGAGTTTAACTACCTGTGCAGGTCCTACCGTTTTTAATGCTACACCGGGTTTAAACCCTACTTTCTCTTATATCCCTTCTACTCCGGGTTGCTATAACCTGTGTATGACTTCAACCAATTCATTAGGGCAGACTTGCAATTATTGTGTTAATAATATTTTGGTATCAGATACACCACAGCCTATTGGTCCCGTTGTTTTTCCTACTTCATTTTGCGCGCCTCAAACGGTTACCTTGAATATGAATAACAGCCCAGGATGTGGTGTTATAACGCAAACCCAAATTCAATGGGGCTGCGGAAATATTACTACCGTTAACGGGCCTGTTACCAGCACCACCCATCCCTATACTACCTTTTGCAATCCGCAATGCTATAATGTAAATATTGTATTAAGAAATAGCTGCGGTTGCGTAGGAACAAAGAAGCTGACGAATGCGGTCTGTGTTTTAGCTAAGCCTGTCGCTAACTTTACAGTTGATGTTTCCTCTGGTGTTTGTGTTAACAGTTTAACATCTAATTTTACTGCTTCCTACAACGGTCCGGGCTTTACTTATACTTGGTATGTTAATGGGGCACAACAACAAAGCAGTTCATCCTTAACTTTTCAGCACACTTTTCCTGCAGCCTTTAACTGTTATCAGATAAAACTAATTGCAGCTAATACTGCGGGTTGTGCCGATACTTTGGTGCGCGATAATTTTATATGTGTTTTTGCAGCACCACATTTATCTTTTACCCAAGATACTACATCGCTTTGTGTAGATTCCGGACAAACCGGTTTGCTCTGCCTGCAAAATACCAGCCTACCTTTTTTACCTAACCCTATTTGGCGCGTTAGAGGTGGTAATCCGCTTGTTAACTTAGGCCCGTTTACTGGTGATAGTATCTGTATTCCTATAAATAATGCAGGAATTTATCAGGTAACCTTAATTGGTAGTTACGGCCCGGGTTGCACAGATTCACTTGTTGTACCCAATGCATTCAATTTAAAACAAAACCCTAACCCATGTTTCTTCGCCAGCGATTCATTTAGCTGTCAGCCATTTTTGAGCACCGCCTTTATTAACTGTTCATCTGCTCCACCCGGTAGTACTTACTTATGGAACTTTGGAGCTGGTGCGGTTCCTTTAACTTCAACTGCAATAAACCCTACCCCTCCAAACGTTTTTTATGGCGGCTTGGGTAAGCGAGATGTTTCACTCGCAATCACTTCTTCAAACGGTTGCTTTAAGTTGTTGAAAAAGACCAATTACATAGTAGTAGATACTATAACTCCATTCATTTTGGTTAGTAATGGTTTTGGCTGCGCTCCTTTGCTGGCAATTCCGCAAAGTGTTACAAACGTGCCGGCTGGTTTTGCACCTCATTTTATTAGTAATTACGAGTGGTGGATTTATAATAACAGTACCGGTGCTTTAGAATGGCATCAGTTCGGTTCGGCTTTTGCACACACCTTTAATACTCCTGGTTGCTATAAACTGAAATTGAAAATTACTACCGATAATGGATGCGTAACTACTACTTGGTTAGATAGTGCACTTTGTGTTGGAACCCCGCCAGTATGTTCCATGACGGTAAATCCTGATACCATGTGTTATGAGGCAGATTCTGTAGTATTTAATGTTGGTGGACCGGGTTGTAATGCCGATAGGTTTATTGTTCACTTTGGCGATGAAACCGACCCTAGTGCTACCAGCTTTATTACCTCATCCCCTTTTGTTCATACCTACCAAAGTTTTGGAGAGTTTGATGCATGGGTTGTTCCTGTTCAGGATAGTTGTGAAGGCGATAGTATGACGGCACATATTGTTGTGTATCCGCCTGCTGCAAGTTTTAGCAGTTCTACCAGTTGTTTGTCGGGCGATACCGTTTGTTTTGCCAATGGTGCCAATGGTGCCAACCGGTATCATTGGAACTTTGGCTGTGCACCCGATACTTTTAATACTTTTTCCCCCTGTTTAATTCTTCCGCATTGCGATACCTGTACCGTAACACTTACCGCCTATAACGATACCACGCATTGCGTTCACCACAAAACCCAACTTATTCAAACAGCCTGTGGTAACGTTAATGCTACTGCTACGCCTGCGTATATTCAGGATTGTAATCAATCAACAGCTACATACACAAATACAACTCCCGGGGCAAGTTCGGGGCAAACATATTGGTTTACTAACCCTTACAGTCCCGGTTGCAGTTTTGTTCCACCATGCGCTTTTTCATCTGCTATTTCAACACCTATGACCTGGTTTTTTGGTGAAGGAGATATTGCCATGCTGTACATAGCACCCGGTGGTTGCAGAGATACTGTTTGGATACATAGAAGAGTTTGTGGACTGACAGCCGACTTTACGCCTACCGGAATTTGCTTACCCGACTCGTTTCATTTTGCGCCTATTGGGTACGATAACCATGGTGTTTCGGGTTGCGATACAATTGTAGCTTGGGCTTGGGATTTTGGCGGTGGCGATTTAGATAGTACCCAATTTCCGGTTCGCACCTTTCCTTTAGGTGCGCATAGCGTAAGGTTAACTATTACCAATTCGTTTGGTTGTACTGCCACAATTGTAAAAATTGTTACTTCCGGAACTCCTGTATATGCCCTTTGGAATGTAGATACCAATATTTGCCCTGGCAGTACGGTTGCCGTAACAAATAGCACTTCCAGCGGGGTTTCATTAATCGAAACGTGGGAATTTCCAGGCAGTAATTTTCCGTTTTATAATGGGCATACTCCACCAAGTTTAACATACAACACACCAGGAGATTATCTGCTTGTTTATACCGTATCGGGTGGGACTTGTTACCGTTCTGACACAGTTACTATGCACGTTCATAACCCTATTCTATCAGGGTATCTGGATACTACGTATGCTTCTTGTCCTCCCTTACCGGTTTGTGCTACCAATACTTCGCAATGGGTGGATCAACTAACCGATATATATACTTGGGATTTTGGAAATGGAGAATACCTGGAAGTAAATCCTTGCGATTTTTATGGCTTTCCTGGATGTTATCCGGTAACACTTTCTGTAGTAACCAATAATGGTTGTAGAGATACTGTATTTATAGATAGTGTTTGTGTTGATGGTCCATACGGAAGTATAGGTCATTCGCCTATGGGAATTTGTTCGTGTAAAGATTCTGTTGATTTTATTGTGTCGTCTGTTAAGGCTACAGAACTCACTTTCGTATACGGTTGTAATCAAGGGTTTAAAATAGAGAATCCAATTTTCCCTATTGGAACAGACCTTAATCCGCATACATTTAATTACCGAATCCCTTATTGCTTAACCGATTCTTGTTTGCCACAAGTAACTTTTGGCGATGCTACCGGTTGCCACGTTTTGTATAACGATTCTATCCTTTATGTTGATTCACCTGTGGTGGCAATTGCTTTCAATAATTTCGGCATTTGTCTGTCAGGTACAGTTAACTTCTTTGATGCGACAACTTTTGCTTTACCGCCAAATATTTCGTATAACACACAATGGTCTTGGGATTTTGGTGACCCTTTCGACCCTACACCGAGCACAGATTCTACTCCAACGCATTATTATTCACAACCCGGTGCTTTCCCTGTTACATTTAGAGTAACAAGTAATTTTGGTTGTTACGATTCTATTGTCAGCACCAGTGTAGTCGTCATACCTAAATTCCCTATTGCAGGTTTTTATGCCGATGCTTCGCTGGTATGTGCCGAAACGCCTATCTGCTTTCACGATACTTCCTATGTAGATTCTGTTACGGGTCCGCAATTTTGGTATTGGGATTTTGGCGATGGAAACACCGACAGTGTATCCGGTGCAAATCCGTGCCATACTTATATGGCCGGTGGGTTTTATACCGTACATCTTTGCCTTTATGATAGCATAGGTTGTGGCGATTGCGATAGCGGTTTTGTAATACAAGTTATTTCAAAACCAATTGCTGATGCCGGACCTGATACTGTTTTTTGTTACGGTGTGCAGGCGCAACTTAATGGAAGTGGAGCAGTTGCCTGCCAGTGGTCGCCACCTAATTTAGTTTCCAATCCGGCTATTTGTAATCCAACAACTATTCTGTTTCAGGATACCAGTTTTATTTTAACTGTTACCGATGTTTATGGTTGTATAGGAGTAGACACGCTGAATGTTTTAGTAGGAAGAGTGTTTGCCAATTTCACGGTACCGGCTAACGCCTGTTTAGAAGACAGTGTTTGTGTAACCGATGCTTCGGCAAGTATTAACGGAGTAATTACTAACTGGCTTTATGCCTTTGGCGATGGAGGAACTACCACCGGTGCTAACAGTTGCTATCTCTATTCAATACCGGCTATTTATAGCATTTTCGAAACAGTAACCGATAATCACGGCTGTGTAGATACAACCTCTCGTCCCGTTATTATTTTCCCTCAGCCTATGGCGGCTTTTTCTTTAAACGATACAGTAGTGTGTAGCAATGCGCCTGTTTGCTATACCGACTTTTCTACCAGCATAACAGCTATCCAAAACTGGACTTGGGACTTTGGTGCTAATCAGGTAGGCTATTCAGGTCAAAATCCTCCTTGCCATTTATACACCCCGCCATATTTGCCTAATTACACCATTGTATTGGCAATAGCCGACCAAAATGGTTGTCTTGATACAGCATCAATTATTGTTACGGTAAACGAAACACCTCAGGCTAATTTCAGTTGGTCAACTTCGTGCGAGGACACTTACATGCCGCTTGCCAACACCTCGGCAAATGGCGATGGAGCTATTGACTCATGCACTTGGTTATTATGGGTAGGCGCGCCATCTCCGGTAAACGATTACAATTGCAACACAAGCTTCCTGTTCCCTCCGGGCTACCACGATGTGCAATTGATAGTCCACGATTTAAATGGTTGTCTCGATACAATTGTAAAAACTGTCTTTACCGATTCTCTTTCACAATTAGTTATCTACCCGGGTGATACTACCATCTGCCTTGGAACATCAGTAGATTATAGTGTAAGCGGAGTGTTTGATAACATAGTTTGGACACCAAGTGTGTGGCTCAGCGACCCTTACTCGGCAGTAGTTACCGTTACACCGCTTGGCAATGTGGGTTACATAATAAGTGCAGTAAACGGAGTTTGTAATTCCGATAACGATACATTTGCCATTCAGGTTATTCAGCCAATTCCTATTGATGTAATGGCTGTTCCGGATAGAATAGTTTTAGGCTTGAGTTCAAATATTACTTCACAAATTCCTGCACCAATCGATAGCATAGTTTGGACTCCTGACTCCACATTAGATTGTCGCAACTGTTTAAATCCGGTGGCAACGCCTATCCAAACCACTACCTATTGCGCCACTATCTATTACGGTAAAAACGGAGTTACCTGTTTCAACTCTGCCTGTGTTACCATTACTGTTTTAAATTCTTGTAACGAAAGTATCGTGTATCTTCCAAACACCTTCACTCCTAATGGCGATGGAATAAATGATATATTTATGATAAGAGGTATTGCCGCCACGCGCGTCAATTACTTCCGTGTTTTCGACCGGTGGGGTAAATTGGTTTATGAATCGTTGAACGGTGAAGCGAACCAAACATTGTGGGGATGGGACGGTACAGACCGCACCGGTGAGAAACTAAATCCGGCAGTATTCGTTTATACATACGAAATTGAATGTATTAACGGGGATATTGTCACTGGAAACGGCAATGTAACTTTAGTCAGATAAAAGGAAGGAACCATGAAAAAACATCTACTAAAAGCAATTTTTGTAACAAGTATTGCATTGTGTTTAACCAATGCCAAGGCGCAGGATATTCACTTCTCACAATACAACCAGTCTCCGCTGGCGCTTAACCCTGCCTTAGCCGGAATGAACACTTGCGATTATCGTGTTTACGCCAACTTTCGCACGCAATGGATGACCGTTTCTTCGGGTAACACTTACCGCACCTTTGCCGGTGGTGCCGATATGGCGATAGGGAAAATTACCAAATACAACAGCTTTGCCGGTTTAGGAATTTCTTTCTTTTCGGACCAGGCGGGCGATATCAACTTTAACTCTAACCGTGTAGACCTTTCGTTTGCTTACCACTTTATGCTTAATCGCAAAGGAACCATGCAGATTTCAGCCGGTCTTCAGGCTGGGTTTAATCACCGCTCTATCAATCCTTCAAAAGCTACTTTCGATTCGCAATACGATCCTAACAACGGAACGGTTGACCCTAACGGAGCGCGCGAAACTTTTGGCAGAACCAGAGTAATGTTTGGCGATGCGGGCTTCGGTTTGTTGTTTAGTGCCATGACGCGCCAGAACAGCAACTTCTACATGGGCGCTGCACTTAGTCACCTCAACCAGCCTAAAATTTCTTTTTACCCAAGCGGGCAAGATGCCAGCACTACCGGTAACCAGCGTTTGAATATGAAAGTAACCATACATGGCGGGGCGGCTATACCAACAGGAAAGCGGTTAACCATTATGCCTAACTTTTTGGTTTTAGTTCAGAAGACCGCTTACGAGTTTAATGTAGGCTGTAATTTTAAAACAGCTTTGGGTAACGATGCGTCAAGAAGCACAACTGCCCTACATCTCGGTGTTCAATATCGCGGTTTGTTAGATGCGGTAATCGTTCACGCTAAGTTCGACATTAAAGGTTTCAGTGCCGGTTTGAGTTACGATATCAACGTATCTAAACTCCTGGTAGCTTCAAAAACTATCGGTGCGCCTGAAGTATCGCTAATGTATCAAGGCTGTGCACGTAAGAAACCTCGTCCGGGTCACTGTCCGGTGATGTTCTAAGCGTTCGGGTTTTATTTGCTGCCAACCTTCAATTATCTCTTTCTAGCTTTCAGTTTTCCTAACTATGTGGTCTATGCACCTATGTGTTTAATCAGTTCCAAGCTGTAAGCCATATATCAGCACGTGGGCGGTATAACTGACTACAATTCCACCGGAGGTTAATAGGATTTGACGCTGTGTTTAAACAAGCGCTCAGTTTATTAAAAGGAGGGAAGCTAAAGTTCAGGCAAGGCAGCCATAAGTTCTTTCCGAGTAACACTTATTTAAAATAAATTGCATTATTTTTATACAAAAATATTAAAGTTTAGTATAAAACTTAAATAGTTTATTATATAATTTAAGTAGTTTTAAATAAAATAATTATAAACTTTCAAATAACTCTAAAATTTATATAAAAAATTTAATCAATTTTATAACAAAATATATTAATTATATACAGAAGTATATTAGTTTTGTATTATAAACAACAACTTTATGGCTCGTAAGACTGTCCGTGTTCCATTACCCAAGGGTTATCCCGATAAATTCATTGACTTAATGAAGGATATTGTTGAAAAGCACGAAGAATTGGGTGCCTCCAGTCCTTTAAACGACCCCTCGGTAATAAATATGCCTGTGTTTAAGCAAAAGCTGGAGCAGGCTGATGCTTTGCGCAAAGAAAGTATAGCGCACAGGGCTGCCGCAGAAACAAAAATGAACCAGGCAAAACATATTCTGGGAACCGATTTCGGGCAAACCATTAACACCGAGGGCACCCTGTATTACATGCTCGAAAGCATCAAAATGCAACTGCTGAATGCTCATAGGGGTGTGGAAGAAACCTTGAGCACATATGGCTTTGATGTAGTAATTGGCAGTGCTTCGGTGGGGGCTAAAAAGAAGAAGCGTTAACCGGTAGCTGCAAAAAAATGCCACCGGTTTAAGCTATTAGGCATATAAAACACTTTACTATAAAAATTTCTTTTCATTTTGCGGCATGAACATTTTCTATTGCCCCGATGCTGTGCTGAACGAATATTGCCTGTTAGACGAAACCGAATCGCGCCACATTGCCACCGTGTTGCGCAAGCGCGAAGGGGAAGAACTGTTTGTGTTTGATGGCAAGGGGAATCTTTTTGATACCCGCATTCAAACTCTGGGCAAAAAGGAAATTACTGTTCACGTAGTGCGCCTGATGCAGGTGGATGATACCAATCTGCCTAAGCTGCACATGGCGGTGGCACCGTCAAAAAACATAGAGCGGTTTGAATGGTTTGTAGAAAAAGCAACCGAGATTGGCGTAACGGAGATAACACCCATCCGCTGCAAACATTCAGAGCGTAAAGAACTGCGGTTAGACAGAATAGAAAAGATACTGCTGGGTGCCTGCAAGCAAAGCTTAAAACTTACGGTGCCTAAGTTAAATCCGATGATAAAGCTGGAAGAATTTGTGGCCTCACCGGATAGTAATGCAAGGAAGTATATAGCCTACTGCGATGAAAAAGCCATTCATTTAAAAACTGCTTACACCGGTGGCTCAGATGCCATAATAATGATTGGACCGGAAGGCGATTTTACAAAAGAGGAAGTGCTGCTGGCAGAGAAAAACGACTTTGAAACAGTGTCGCTGGGCAAAAGCCGGTTGCGTTTAGAAACTGCCGGAGTATTTGCCGCAAGTATTTTTAATCTTGCCAACCAATAAATAGTAGCTTTATTTTTTATGAAGAAATTTGTTTTTCTCTTTTCGCTCTTCCTCATTGCCACTTCGTTTGCACCGGTCGATAAGCCCCTCAAAATTGCCTTGCTCAAATACAATGGCGGAGGCGATTGGTATGCCAACCCTACCTCGTTGCCCAACCTTGCCAAATACTGCAATCAGAATTTGCGGATGAACATAGAAATAGATATACCAACCGTAGAAGTAGGAAGTACAGAACTGTTCAACTATCCGTTTGTTCACATGACCGGTCACGGCAATGTTGTTTTCAACGAGCAGGAACTGGAGAACCTTCGCGCCTACTTAACAGGCGGAGGCTTTTTACATGCCGATGATAACTATGGCATGGATAAGTTTATACGTCCGCAGCTCGAAAAACTTTTTCCCGGAACCAAACTGGTAGAACTTCCTTTCTCGCATCCGGTGTTTCACCAAAAGTTCGATTTCACTAATGGTCTTCCAAAGATTCACGAACATGACGGCACCGCACCGCAAGCATTCGGTTTGTTTCACGAAGGCAGATTAGTTGTTCTTTACACCTACGAATGTGATTTAGGTGACGGCTGGGAAGACCAAAGCGTGCACAAAGACACCAACGAAGCCCGCGAAAAAGCATTGAAGATGGGAGCAAACATTATCCGCTACGTTTTCTCTAACTGATTTTATTCCCGTTACCGTAAACATCTCTTAACTTAGTCAAAAGAGATTTCTGATACATTCGCCTTCCCAAATTATTACTATGAAGAAATTGTTTGTTGCTGTTTTCTGTTTCACTTTCCTGCTTTCATTTTCGCAGGAAAAGAAATTTAAGGTAGGCGTAATTGCATTTTACAACCTCGAAAACCTTTTTGATACAATTAATGACCCTGATAAGAACGATGAAGACTTCACCCCAGCAGGGGCCAACCAATATACTGCTAAAGTGTATGAAGATAAAGTAAGAAAGCTCACAGAAGTTCTCTCACAAATAGGAACAGACGTAACCCCCGATGGTTTCTCTATGGTGGGAGTAGCAGAAATAGAGAACGATAAAGTATTGCAGGATTTAGTCGCACAACCTGAGTTCGCCAACCGCCATTTAAAAATCGTTCACTTCGATGGACCGGACGAACGGAGTATAGACCCCGCACTTATTTACAATCCGAAATACTTCAAAGTAAAACACAGCGAGCCATTGTTTGTGCGTATGGCAAATGCTGATGGCTCGCTCCACTATACCCGCGATGTACTTTGGGTAAGCGGTTTGTATGATGGCGAAATGATTCACGTGTTTGTCAATCACTGGCCATCGCGCAGAGGAGGAGAGGAGGCAAGTGCACCGGCTCGTGCATCTGCAGCAGCAGTAAGCAAGCGGGTAATTGATTCTCTTATGCTGATTGACCCTAACACCAAAGTAATTGTAATGGGCGATTTGAACGATGACCCTACAAGCCCAAGCGTAGCGAAGGTTTTAGGAGCAAAAGGAAAAGTTGCTGATGTAAAAGATGGAGGGTTGTATAACCCCTGGGCAGATTTTTTAAAGAAAGGAATAGGCACACTTGCCTATCAGGATTCGTGGAATCTGTTTGACCAGATAATGTTATCGAGCGGATTTTTGAAGAAAGAGCAGAATGGTTTCTTCTTCAGTAAAGCGCATATCTTTAACCGCAACTTTATGGTCACAAAAACTGGAAAGTATAAGGGCTACCCCATGCGCACGTATGACGGTGTAATTTATAACGGAGGCTATAGCGACCACTTTCCTACATACTGTGTAATGCTTAAAGAAGTAAAGTGATAATTGGATGATGAATGGATTTGATGATTTGATAATGAAATACAATTTGAAATGACAGGCAGGTTAACCGGGAAGTTTTTTTTAATTCTCATATTCTCATGTTCTCATATTCTCACTTTTGCTCTTGCAACCGAACCGGCAACGCAGCCAACGGCAATCAGTTTTGCTTCGGTAAAAACATACAGTATGGTAATGAGTTTTACCCCTACCGTTGCCGATGGCTATTTGATTTTAAAAAGCGATAAAAACATTACTGATGTTCCTGTAGATGGAACCACTTACCAAAAGGGTCAAGGGCTTTCTACCTGTAAGGTAATGTATGTGGGCGGAAATAACATTCATAGTGTGCGCGAGGTTTTAGAAAATACTACTTATAATTTTAGAGTATTTGCTTACAACGGCACAGGTAATCAAATCAACTATTTGCAGGTTAATCCCCTTACCGGTTCAACAACAACTCCTTTTAGCAATGCCGGTTCGTATTACGCTTCAGTTGATTCAGGCAGCGGCACTTTCTTAGCTGACCTTCACTCGCTCATAAACAGCCACACTATGGTGGCATACACCGCTTATAAATCAAACATCGTTCCCGCAATTTTCGAGCGCGACACCACCGGTGGTAAGGTTGTCATCAATTGCGAATACAGCAACGAAACAACAGTCTATACAGCTCCTTTCGACTTTACTGCACAGGCATACAACCGCGAACACACACTCTGCAAAAGCTGGATGCAAACAGCCGCGCAGCTCGGTGCCAACAACCTGATTAACTACCCTGAAGGCGCAGATTATTATAATCTGTTGTTAACCCGAAGCACACCTAATCAAGTGCGCTCCAACAATCCTCTGGGTATTGTAATTAACGTGGCTTCTACTTATGGAGAAACCAAATACGGAACCGATAATAACGGCAATTCTGTTTTTGAACCGAAGAATAACCGTAAAGGCGATGCCGCACGGGCCATGTTTTACGAAATGATTTGTTACGATGGTTTAGAAGGAGGCTGGGGATTGAATGAATTACTTTCCGAAGCCGGTGACCAAGACCAGAATGTTTTAAAGCTTTGGAATCAACAAGACCCGCCAGATAAATTTGAGCGCACTAAAAATGAATACATCAATTCGCTTCAGCACAACCGCAATCCGTTTATCGACCATCCGGGTTGGGCAACCTGCATCAACTTCGATAGTATTGTAAAAACAAATCTGTGTGGCGCAGTTTCGGGAATAGAAGATGAGGTATTGAATGTAGGTGTGAATGTTTATCCAAACCCAGCTAGCGAAATGCTGAATGTTGAGTTACTGGCTGCTGAATTTCAACAAGCAGAGATTTCTGTGTTTGATATTTATGGAAGAGAAATTCATCATTCATCATTCCTCATTCAGCATTCTGCAATCAACACTTCGTCTTTCGAAACCGGAAACTACCTTCTCAAAATTTCGATGACTGGTAAATCTGCCTACCGTAAGTTTCTTATTGTTCGTTAGCAATTAGCTAACATTTCCCTCATATCTCAATTAATTATTCTGATACATTTACGCTCTCAAAAAAATTAAACTATGAAGAAGTTCTACTTAATGATAATGGCTGTTGTAGCAACAGCATCGGTATTTGCGCAACCTTGTAACAAGCTCTTCTTTTCGGAGTATGTAGAGGGTGGAGGTAGCCGTAAAGCAGTTGAAATTTATAATCCGACTTCGGTTCCTGTAAGTTTGTTCGGCTATAAAATTTCTACATTCAGTAACGGTAGCACAGCAGCCGGTTCTAACTTTAATTTAAACGCAGTTATTGCCGCAGGCGATGTGTATGTAGTAGCCAGCAGTCAGGCAGATTCAACCTTTAAACTTTTAGCCGATACTGTAAGTGGCGGACTTAATTTTAATGGTAACGATGCGGTTGCTCTCCTTTACGGTACCGATACAATTGATGTAATAGGAATTATCGGTAACGACCCCGGAGCAAATGGTTGGGTAGTTGATACGGCTAATACTACTAACAACACGCTTATTCGTAAAAGCACGGTTCAGCAAGGTGTATTGCATTGGGATACCGCACAATGGTATACTCTTGCGCAAGATACCACTCGTTTGGGCTTTCACACCGGACCAACTAATTTAGCTCCATGCTCTGTTACTCCTCAGGACACTGTACTAGTGTTTTCTCCAACAAGCGGAAACTTTACCGGTGTAAACGGAAACTTTAATTTGCATACTGCTCTAAGTCTTCTACATACCGATTCAATGACAGTAGATGTAAAACTTACCGGTGGCAATGCAGCATGGGTAAATAACTATACTACTCAAACGCTTAGTTTCCCCTCAGGTTCTATACAGGGCACTTTACCCCTTACTATTACTAATGATACAACAGGTGGCGCGTCACACACGCTTACTTTTACCTTGTTTAATGCAACCGGTGGTTTAGTAATTGGTGTAGATTCTGTATTCACTCTTACGCTTGATGCTCCCGCGGTGGTAGCAGCAGATACCTGTGGAACACTTTTCTTTTCGGAATATGTAGAAGGCTCTGCCAGTAACAAGGCTTTAGAAATTTATAATCCTTTGGCTACTGCTGTAGATTTGACAGGCTACAAAGTGCAGTTATATAGCAACGGTGGTACTACCCCAAGCACTAACTTTAATTTAAGTGGCACAATAGCGGCAGGTGATGTATATGTAATAGCGGCTTCTCAGGCTGATAGTTTGATTAAACTTTTGGCAGATACAACTAGTGGCAGCATTAACTTTAACGGTAACGATGCCGTTGCTTTATTATATGGCACAGATACTTTAGATTTAATTGGTGTAATTGGTTTCGACCCTACTAGTTCGGGATGGACAGTAGGTACCGGTTCAACTTCGAATCACACCTTGGTTCGCAACGCGGCTGTTAAGAAAGGAAATACAAACTGGACAGTTGCCGTTAGCCAATGGGATTCTTACGCAATAGATACTTTCTTCTTAGGGGCACATACCGGACCAATCAATGTAAATGCTTGTCCGCTTACGCCAATTACTGGCACACAAAATGTTGTAGGGGATAATATTGCCCGCATTTATCCGAACCCGAATAACGGAACTTTTGTAATTGAATTGAAGAATACTTCAGACAATGCTGATGTGAAATTATTTGACCTTACAGGAAGATTGGTTTACTCGGCTAAAGAAAATTCGAACTTGATTCACGTTAATATGAATCAAATAAATGCGGGAATGTATGTGGTAGAAGTAAAAGCAGATGGACTGATTTCAAGAACTAAGATTACTGTTCAGCAGTAAAATTTAAAATGAAATATTGAAAGCCCATTCGGTTAAAACGAATGGGCTTTTTGTTTGTTACTTCCGGTGCAAATCATTTGCATTCAACACGTACTCCCATTTCTTATCACCGCCTTTGCCGAATATTTCCATTTTACAAACACGATTATCGGGTTCACCGCTAATAGAAATCTTGCCAAAGTTTTTACGGTAAAGCAAGGTGCCTGGTACAGAATAAGTATTTACAAAACCGCTGGTGCGCAATTTAATTACCGGGCTGGTAAGTGGTGATGAAGTAAAATCATACATCGGATATCCTTTCCAATCGCGCTTGCTCATTTCTGCAAAGTGCTTATCGCCCGAAAGAAAAATAACTCCTTTAATATTGTTATTGGCAATGTAGTCAAGTAGTTCATTCCGCTCTTTCGAATACTTGGCATAAGACTCTCCATAGTAGCTATCATTAAGAACCTGCGAGCCGCTGCAAATAAATTTGAAGGTGGCGTTGCTCGAACTCAACTTATCTTTTAACCAGGCAACTTGTTTTGGACCAAAATACGAACCGGCTGTGTCGCCTTCTGGGTCGCGGTACCAACGGTCATCTGTCATAAAGAATTCGGCATCGTAGTACCGGTAAGTAAAACAGGTGTTTCTGAAAGTATCTTCCGTGTTATAAGTATTCGGCCAAAAGCCTTTGAAAATTTTCAAGGCAGTATCTTTTAACGGAAAGTTACGGTCAGCATCGTTCCATCCGTAATCGTGGTCATCCCAAATAGCGTAGTTGGGTTGCTGTGCTAAAAAAAGCTGCAATACCGGAAAGTAATTGCGGACTTTAAGATTGCGCTCAAACATATTATCGTAGCTACGATATTGTTTTCCTAAGTAGTACATATTATCCCCCAGCCACAACATAAAGTCCGATTTTTTCTCCGCATTACTTCGAATATGGAAGCTGAAAAGCCGGGGAAAACAAAACGGGAAAAATCGGTATTCATCAACGCGCAGGAGCCCACTAAAAAATCAAAATCTTTTACAGCCGAATCGGCTTGCGCAGTAAAAACGCATTTTGGGCGTAAGCCTACTTCTTTGATAAAAACTGTTCTGTAAACATGCTCGGGTTGAAGGCCGGTAAAATCCATATTGAGTGCGGTTACTCCTTTGTTATTATTTATCTTGTTATAGCCGGTTGGGTAAAAAATAGTTTTATCTACAGTATCTATCAGCCACATCATGTTTTGCCCATCACCTTTGTAAGCAATCCAAACACGCGCAGAATTTTTAGTGACTGAGCCTACTATTGGACCGGTAATCAATTTTGGCTTTTCTGGGTTTTGTGCAACAAGAAAAGAAGCGAAACAGATACTTAAGAAAGTAATGGATATTTTTTTCATTGTAGGTGTTCAGAAGTGTAAATGTTATTGTACCAAAACTAAAAAAACAAAATACTTAGCTCAATTACTCTGCATCTGAAAATTTAAAATATATGCAAAAGGAAATTACATTTGGAAAGAACAAACCTATTTGAGTATGAAAAAAATAATACCCCTTTTTATTCTTGCTATAGTTGTTGCGGCAACATCGTGTAAACGAAATTTATGTGAAGGTGTGGTGTGTAACAATGCCGGAACCTGCGAAGAAGGAAACTGCCAATGCCCTCCTGCATGGACTGGTGTTGCCTGTGATGTTCGCACAAACCCCTGTGACACTACCCCGTGCTACAATGGCGGCACTTGCAACAATGGTGTTTGCGGTTGCCCGGTACATACATCTGGTGCCGATTGTAGCATTCAGGAAACTCCTTTGCACATGGTCATAAACAAATTAGCTATTGGAGAATTTAACCCTGCCGACCCAAATGGTGTGTTGTGGGATAACGGTAGCCCTCCGGATATTTACCCTATTATAAAACTCGGCACTCAAGTATTATACGATGGTTCTCCATACCGGAAAGATGAAGCAAACTACAACACTTGGTACACGTATGTGTTAGGTGGTGATTCAATTACGATTAACGATATTACTAATTCGACATACCGAATGGAACTTTGGGATTATGATGGCGGTGGCGGCAACGATACTTATATGGATGGATTTAATTTTACTCCGTATTCCAGCACCGGTGGTTTTCCTGGTTCTATTACTATGAATGATACCACGGCTTACCACAACAAGTTTGAATTGCATGTTTACTTTCAGTATTCGTGGTAAGTAATGAGCAAGTCCGTTAAATATTATTTGGCAGTTTATAACCTGATAGCCTTTGTTTTTTGGCTGCTTTATTTGGTATGCTACATAGATTCGGGTTTTGAAATCAGCACATATCTGTTGCTGCTGAATATTGCGCAGGGTATGGCAGTGTTAGAAATAGTTCATGCCTTACTAAAATGGGTAAAATCTCCTGTGGGCTCTACGGTAGCGCAGGTTTTTTCACGCATATTGGTATTGGTGTGTATTGATTTGTTTATTATTAACCATTTTAACACAGCCCTGTTTCGCACCGGTGTTGTTATTGTTTCGTTTGCATGGGGAATTACAGAGCTGGTTCGTTATTCACTTTACTTTCTTTCGCTTTTCGATAAGCAACCCGAAGCACTTTTGTGGATGCGCTATTCTTTTTTTATTGTGCTTTATCCATTAGGAGTTACTGGTGAGTGGTTGATTCTGATTACACCATTGGTAATAGCTGGAATCGTATTGAATGCTTATACCGGCTTATTAGCAGTATTGATAATTTCTTACCTCTATTATTTTCCGGTGCTTTACAAATACATGTGGAAGCAACGCAAAGCAAAACTCTAGTGCGGCCGTTAAAATCCTTCTCCTTCGGAGAAGGATTTAGGATGAGGTGATTTTAAAAAGCAAACGACACAGCCAAACTCGGCAATACCGGTAACTGGTTTATTCGGTTAAAGCTAACGCGGTCGAAGTAGAAAATATTTTTGCGGTTGTAAACGTTCGATACGCTCAAGTTGATTTCAATCTTCACTTTATCTTTTATATCGAATATTTTCTTGATACCCATATCTAAACGGTGGTAGTAAGGTAAACGTCCGCCATTTATTTTTGAATCGTAAAGCACGCCCAAATTTCCGTTGGTGCCGGTAACGTTGGTGTTTATGCCATTATCAAACGGATTGGTTTCGTAAAAGCCTTGTGTTTTGGTGAATGGAAATCCGCTGCCCAAATTCCAGCGTGCGCTTATTTCCCAATCGCGTTTTTTGCCGAAGGTGTAGGTGGCAATTAAGTTCACATTATGTCTGCGGTCGAAGTGCGGAGCATAAACCTGCTCGCCATCGTTGCGGTGCGTGTAAGAGAGCGAGTAAGTTGCATAAAGAAAAACTCCTTTGAATTGCCACTTGGCTAAAATATCTAAACCGTAAGCATCACCTTTTTCTATTAAGAAATCAGGGTCGCTGGTGAATTGTTTGAACCGGTTGATGTTGAATAAATGCCAGAAGTATTTGTAGTAAGGCTCAATATTTACCGTTACGTTTTTCGGCAAGTCTAACTCTAAACCAAATATGGCGTGAACAGAACGCTGGTAGTTGCGAATCTTATCATAACTTTTACCTGAAGCATCTTGTGCTGCTTCTTCAGGTCCGGTTAAGAAGCCGGTGAAAAGATTTACTACATCGCGGTCGCTTTTGGTGCTGATAAAGTTTTGCGAATACATACCGGTGGCAAATTTAAGGCGCACCATATCGGTAATATTATACTTCATGCTTAAACGCGGCTCGGGCGAAATGCCCTGAATGTTGCCATAGTATTGAAAACGCGCACCGGCTTCAATCACGAACTTCTTAATGTATTTATGGAACATGACATAAGCACTTAAGTCGGTAGTGTTTTGGTTTTGGTCAACCTTTTGTCCGTATTGATTGGTAAACGAAAAATCGGTTTTACTGCCTTCCACATCCAAACCGTATTTCAATTCTCCGTTTTTTATGTAGTAGGAAAAATCCATTCCAATATCAAAACCGCCAATGGTGCTTTTACGCGGTGCTCCATCTTTTTCGGTTAACTGAATAGTGTATTGCGAATAGCTGACGTGTGTGTTGAAATAGAGATTTGAATTTTTAGGAACAGCTAAGAAGTTAGCCCCGATACCGAAGGTATTCCATTGATATTTGGCTACATCGTAATTGGTATTATCGCGGAAGTTGAAACCGGTTATGCTGAATTTGTTTCCCAAGCCCGCACTTACCGAAAACTTGCCGTAGAAATCGTAAAAAGAATAAGGCAAACCATTCTTATCGGCATACGGATACAAAGCTTTTGAAGTGCGGTCAAGGTATGACACTTTTGTATTTAATATAAGCGAAGCACTAGTATTTCTTCCTTCTTTAAGTTTTACAATCGGAATTTCTAAAAGTGCATGTGCCATAAACGGACTTGCACTTACCTTACCGCTAAATTTTTTCCGGTTACCATCGCGTGTGGTCACATCTACTACGGCAGAAATTCTTCCTCCATATTGCGAAGGGAAACCACCGGTGTAAACATCTACGTTCTTAATAATGTCGGTTTCGTAAACAGAAAATAAACCGATAGAGTGAAACGGATTGTAGATGGTAATTCCATCTAATAAAAATTTTGTTTGTATCGGTGTTCCTCCGCGAATAACTACTTGCCCGCCCTGGTCACCGGTGGAAATTATACCGGGTAATACCTGTAAGTATTGAGCTATATCAGCTTCGCCACCAACGGTTGGTATTCTGCGCATTTCCATTGGCGAAATAGAAATAACCGAAACGCGGCTTTCTGTTTTGCGTTGCTGCCTTTCTGCATTAATTTCTACATCTTTTAATTCTACACTTTTTGTAACAAGGTATAATTTGAGGTTAATCGTTTGGTTTTTCTTGATTTCAATTTCTACAGTTTGTGTTTCGTAGCCAACATAATTGATGATGAGTTTATATGCACCGGTAGTTAAGTTAGGAATAAAGAAAAACCCCTGGTCATCAGTAGCTGCACCAAACTCTGTTCCTTCAACTTTTACAGTGGCAAACGGAACGCCTTCGCCATTTGTTTTATCGTAAACAAATCCTTTTACCGAACCTTTTTGGTTTTGCGCAAAAGCGGTAGCCGTGATAAAAAAGAGAAGTATAGTGAAGAGCTTTTTCATTCCATTTTTTTTGAGGCGCGCAATATAGAAAAAAGGTTTTGAGGAGTATTTTAGCTGTAGAATTAGGATGTCGTGCTGTTGTGAATTACTTCACCTTCTCAAAAAATACCCAACCGTTTTTGCGGTAAAGTTCTTGCAATGCACCTTCGCTATACCAGGTGCGTACTTTTTCTACCTTGTTGCTTTTGGTAATTATGTAAGTCTTGTTTAAAGAATCATCAGGCGCGGGAATAGGTTTAGCGGCATAAAAATAATGCGCGTAGCTTTTAAAGCCTGCGGTTTCAATAGTGCAACGTTCGTTTTTCTTCGATTCTAAAAATTCAATCAAGCCTGCCTGAGAATATTTTTCAATGCGAGGCACTACAAAAGTCATTACCGTGCTTACAAATAAACCACTGCTTATAATTAAAAGATAGGCGCCCCATTTTACATGTTTGGTTTGCATCATAAAAATGGAAGTGATAATGCAAGCTAAGTATACAATGCCGTAAATAATATCGTTGCGCGTCCAGTAAACAGTTGCCTTTAAACAGTCTTTAGCAAAGTCATCTTTAATATAACTGATAAACACATCCGGTCGCTGCATTACAAAAATGCCTCCGGTTATGGCTGCCACAATTAAAATACCGATGGTAACCAGCGGCACTGTTTGCTTCCATGTCCATTTCATTTTTCCATCAAACAAATGGCTTAAGTAATAGGCGGCAAGAAACGTAATTGGGAAATTGCAAAGCGATGAGTAATGCAGGATTTTTGTTTGCACAATGCTGAACACAATCAGCACTACTGCCATTAAATAAATCATCCAGCGTTTAAAGTAATGCTGGGTAGAATCATCATGGTCATTCTTTCTGAACGAATCGAAAATTAATACCGAAGCCGGAAAAACACCAATGAGCAGCGCGACAAAATGATAAAAGAATGGGCCACCATGTCCTGCATCTTTTGTGCTTAGCAAGCGAATCTGATATTTAATAAACTCATCTATAAACGTAATGTCATTGGCGCGTATTTCGAAACTTAGCCAGGTAATTACTACCGCGGCAACTATCAGCCACCAAATAAGCATTTCACTTAATTCAATTTTTAGTTTGCCGCGATGCACAAAAAAATAAGTAGAAGCAGTAAGTATTAATAGCAGAATGGCAACCGGTCCTTTGGTAAGCGTGGCTAAGCCAATGAAGAGAGCAGAGAGAAGTAGATTCCATCTGCGGTTTCTTTTACTTGTTTTAAAATCTTCAAAATCGTTTTGTATGCTTAGTTTATAAATGAAAAAGATACCGAGGAAAATAAAGAGGTTGAACACCGGGTCAATAATTCCGCTCTTGAAATAAATTTGCGGAAGAATAGAGCAGGCAAATAACAACGCCCACAACACACCTAATTGAGATTTGAAAACATGTCTGCCTACATTAAAAACTACAAGCATGGTAACTATTCCGCAAATAGCGTTGGGTAAACGCGCAGCAAATTCGTTTACACCAAAACAACTCATGCTTAATGCTTGTAGCCAAATAAACAACGGAGGCTTTTCATAAAACGGCTGAAAGTTGATTTGCATCATCCGGTAGTTGTGCGTCAACAGCATTTCGCGCGCACTCTCGGCAAAATTTATTTCATCCCAGTCGAACAAATGAACTGTGCCTATAAACGGAATAAACAACATCGCGCCAATTGCCACCAGCAATAGTTGCGTTGGAAACTGTGTGATGTGTTTGCGGATTTCGTTTACCATTTAAACAAGGCTTTATCTTTCCAGTGCAAACTATTATAGAAAACGGAGCGGACGAAAGTTAGATAAAAAACAGAACTGATGCCCACACCAATCATTGAACCAAAATAAACATCACGAAAAAAATGCTGTAATAAATAAACGCGCGATATAGCTACCAACAAAGCAAGAGCAAAAAACATCGCACTCCATTTTTTGTTATTCAGCAAAAGCGAAAGCATACAAAAAAAACCAAACGCACCGGCCGTATGACCGGAAGGAAAACTGTTATAGCGCAACACTTCAAGCCCTTGCACAAAATTGAGCGTGGTCTTTCCTTCAAAAAAAACAGAAGGTCGAACCTGCGTTTGGAAAACAAGATGCTTTAATGCTGCCACTACTGCAAAAACAAGCAGCGCATTCAGCGAAAGAATAATTCCTTTTCCATAACCAAAGCGAAGTGCAATAACCAGCGACATCAATAAAAGAGGAGCCTCGGCAAGTTGCGTAACGTATTTGAAAAACGAATTGAAAAATGGCGTGTGCAACGAATTGAAATATAGAATTTCAGTTCCTCTCTCCATCGTGGCTATCAGTATTCCCCCAAGTATCAGAAATAAAACATAGAGAGCTAAGAAGATTTTATTCTGATGTATAAACGGCTTCAAGCAATAGATTTTTTCGGAGCAAGTTTTCGAAACAGATTGCGGTAATAATCGGTGCTGTAAATTTTAGAATCGTTGGTGGCTTTAAGCGTAAGGAATAAACCGATAGGCGTAAGGATAAAAGTAGAAAGCCACATACCGCCAAACACCGTAAGCACATTATTCTCGCAAAGCTTTTCTCCAATAATAGACGTAACGTGATACACAATAAAGAAAATAACACAATAAAAAAGCGGCCAGCCCAAACCGCCCTTACGGATGATGGAGCCAAGCGGAGCACCAATAAAAAATAAAACGAGACAGGCAATGGAGAGCGTAAACTTGCGGTAAACTTCTACCATGTGCGTAGTAAAATCGCGCTCTTTGTATTCTAATTGCTTACTGGTTACATCCGAAAAGTTCTTGATGTTGCGCGAACGCGTCATGGCAATTTCCATTACCTGAATGCGCTTGGTGTTATCAAACTCTGCGAGCAAATCTTCGGGTTTATAAAACTTAACCGGTGTCACTTTCGATGCCGCGGTAACCGTATCCAGTCCAAATTTCTTTAAATTAAAATAAGGAACGGTATAAGCGGCAAATCCTTTTTTCAGATTCTCCGCTTCAATATTTATTGTATCAATCTCACCATAAAGTTGTTTTAAATCCAGCATTTGTTTCAGGTCTTTAAAAAAATTTTCATCAGTACGCGCTAACTTAAACTGCGAAAGGTCAAACCGTTTTTCCCATGAAGAGAACTGCGTGTTCACCATTTGATAAGTGTTTCCTTTCGTTCCATCCTTCGGGTCAATTTCGCGGTATTGTTTACCGGTATCCAATTTTAGCGAAAGTGCCAGAGCATCATCATCCTGTGTCAACATTCCTCTCCGGGCAGTTATTACATGGTCGTTTCCTTTGCCGCTGGTATGGTCGTAAACTACAATATCGAAAAGCGTATTTGTTTCATCATCTTTTTCACCTGCTCTTATAGAAAACCCGTCAATGCCACTATAAAAGATTCCCGGCTTGAGCGCCACCGTTGGCTTTTGATGCCGGATGTCATACAACAAGGCTCCGAATTTCAAATTAGCCATCGGCAACAAATTGTTCGAAAAAAAGAAAGCGAAAATGCTGATGCAGGTTACTGTAATAATAAGCGAGCGCATAAAGCGGAAAAGTGAAACACCAGCTGAGCGAACTGCCGTAAGTTCGAAGTGTTCGCCAAATGCCCCGTAGGTCATAATAGAAGCAAGAAGAACCGCGAGGGGAAGCGCGAGAGGAACCAAACGGGCAGAAGCATAAACAAGCAACTCCATCAGCACCCAGGTGTCGAGACCTTTGCCTACTAAATCATCTACATACTTCCACAAAAACTGCATAACCAAAACAAACTGTGCAATGCAGAAAGTAAGAATGAACGGACCGATAAAACTTTTAACGACTAACCAATCGAGTTTTTTCACGCGCATTAAACGCGAAAGTAAGAAAGTAAGTATGTGAGGGAAATGGAAGAATTAAACAGCGCAGGCTGTTATATATGCAAATTATTGTTTGCTTTAATTTGTGCAATTAGCGGCTGAATATTTAAACACCAAAACATACCTATGAAAAACAAAAATCTCTTCTTCCTCAGCTTCGTTATTTTTCTGATAGTAATGGCAGGCATGCTCTGGACAGAAAAGCAAGCCACTTGCGGCAGCGAGATTATTATTCCACTTGAACTGGCATCTTCAATTACTGCCTTCAAAGCATTGCTGATAAGCACTTGCAAACTAGAATGGATTGAACGCAACACGCAATTAGATTTCCTCTTCCTCATTACTTACACAGCCACACTCATTTTTGCTTTCCGCACTTTAACCGAAGATTTCAAGCAGGCAGAAATGCTTAAAACTGTTTCGTGGTTAATTGCCTTGCCGGCATTGTTCGATGCGGTGGAGAATTGTTTGCTCATTAAATTTCTGTATGCCGATGCTGCTACGGTAAGCGAAAGCACCTTCAGTATTTACTACTGGTGCGTGCACATCAAGTTTGTATTGATTGCTGTAATTCTTCTGACGGTGCTTACTCTTTTCGGGAAAATTATTTACAGCAAACTATCAGGAAATAAATGATAGAAACATCTGGAAGTAATGTCAGCTCTTGTAATTGCTGTGAACTGTTAGCCGTTAACAGTTCACCGGTTCTATATATCCCTATTCACATCAAACTGCTCCAAGTAGTCCGCTACTCTGCGCACAAACGAGCCGCCAAGCGCACCGTCAACAATGCGGTGGTCGTAGCTGTGCGAAAGGAACATCATATGGCGTATGCCGATAGTATCGCCTTGTTCAGTTTCAATTACAACCGGTTTCTTTTTAATAGCACCGGTTGCAAGTATAGCTACTTGTGGTTGAAGAATAACAGGAGTTCCCATTACATTGCCGAAAGTCCCCACGTTTGAAACCGTGTAAGTGCCGCCTTCAATTTCATCGGGTTTCAGTTTGCCCTGGCGCGCGCGGGCGGCAAGGTCGTTTACCTTTTTCGCAAGACCAACCATATTCAATAAATCGGCATTCTTAATTACCGGCACAATCAAATTGCCGGAAGGAAGCGCAGCAGCCATTCCTACATTAATATCCTTCTTCACTATAATATTAGTGCCATCCACCGAGGCATTCACCATCGGAAAATCGCGCAGGGCTTTTACCACCGCCTCAATAAAAATAGGAGTAAAGGTCAGGTTCTCGTTATACAAATCGTTGAACTTCTTCTTCACCTTATTGCGCCACAAAACAATATTGGTAACATCTGCCTCAACAAAACTGGTAACGTGAGCCGAAGTCTGCTTGCTCTTCACCATATTATCAGCAATCAACCTCCGCATTCTATCCATCTCAATAATCTCCACATTGCCACTGTAAGATTTTGTAGCGACAACATTCGTAGTTTCTGATTTCTGCTCTCTGATTTCTACCGTCTGTTGTCTTGTATCTTGTGTCTGTTGTCCGTTGTCCGATGTCTGCTGACTGTTAGCAACGTAGTTCAAAATATCCTTCTTAGTCACCCTTCCTTCTGCACCGGTACCGGCAAGCGATTCCAATTCGCTCATACTAATTCCTTCCTGACGCGCAATATTTAAAACCAACGGAGAATAAAATCTATCAGAAGAAACATTGATAGCAGCAGATATTACTTCTGACTTCTGACTTCTGACTTCTGACTTCACCGGCTGTGGTTCTACCTTTGGGCTTTGAACTTTGGACTTTGAACTTTGAGCTTCTCCCGCTTCTGTTTCCAAAACCGCCACTGCTTTACCAACCGCCACTACATCACCTTCCTTATAAAGCAATTTTTGCAGCACACCTGCTACAGGTGAAGGAACTTCCGAATCCACTTTATCGGTAGCAATTTCAAGAACTGCCTCATCTAACTGCACAGCATCGCCTTCTTTCTTCAGCCACTTTAAAATGGTTGCCTCGGTAATACTCTCGCCCATTTTGGGCATAATCAATTCAAATTGTGCCATTGCTTTGTTTTACGCGCGGCTAAAATACACGGATTGACCGAATTGAAAAGAGCATCCAAACGGTTCGCTATCACATCTTATTCTGCACTCTCAACCGACTATTCACAATTCCGCATTCACCCCGCAGTTACGCTTTGCTGTTATCGTCTAACGGTTACATTTGTCGCCTATTTTTCAACCAACCAAACATCATGATTAAAAGAATTCTATTCTCTGCTTTCGTTGCCGCCATCAGTCTTTCTGCATTTGCACAGCGCACTTGTTTATCTACAGAAGTTACAGAAAAACTTCGCACAGCCGATGCTGCTTACGATAACGAAATGAAAGTAAGTGAAGATGTGCTACGCAAATGGGTAGCTACTGGTCAGCAGGACCCTAATTTTGCTGCTCGTGCGGTTAGAACAATTCCTGTGGTTGTGCATGTTATTTATAACACCGGTGCGCAGAATGTATCTAACGCGGCCATTCAGCAGATGATTGCCCAAATGAATTTAGATTACACCAAAGCCAATACAGATTTAAATTCAGCCCGTTCAGTTGTTCAGCCTTTAGCAGCTAATGCGCAAATACAATTTTGTTTAGCCCAGCAAGACCCAAGCGGTAACGCTACAACCGGTATCGAGCGGCTCTCTACTACCAAAACATGTTGGGACCCGAATACAGAATCGGATAAAATGAAATCGACCACCACCGGTGGATTGAATACATGGGACAGACGTTATTATTTAAATGTTTGGATTGTGAGCCTTTGCGGCAACACACAGTTTTCAGGCATTGGAGGCTATGCGTATGTAGCCACAGCATCTGCTCTGCCTACAGCAAGTATTGACGGGGTGGTAATTGATTACTACTGGGGAATGATGAGCGGCCACACCTGGAGCCACGAAGTAGGTCACTACCTCGGCTTGCACCATACCTGGGGAGATTTATCAAGCAATGCATGCGGCAACGTTTTCCCTGACACCGATGATGGCTTTAGCGATACCCCCGATTCAAAAGCGGCAAACTTTGGCTGCACTCCATTGGTTTCGTGCACCGGTAACTCAGCTTACGGAGATTTGCTCGAAGACTTTATGGACTACAGCGACTGCCCGGTACTCTTTACCACTCAGCAGGCAAACTATATGAACAGTGTATTAAGCGGAAGTCGCGCCTTGCTGACTACTACAAATGTTTGCAGCACTACAGGTGCACCTATAGCCAACTTCACCGGTTCGCCTACTACAATTTGCACAGGGCAAACAGTAACCTTTACCAATACCTCAACCGGCAGCGGTAATACCTATAGCTGGACATTTGCTGGTGGAACACCTTCTACTTCTACTGCAACCAACCCAACGGTTACTTACAACACAGCCGGAACCTATACAGTCACTCTTGTAGCTACCAACACCAACGGGAATAATACGAAAACACAAACCGGTTACATTACTGTTTCAGGAAGCAATGCCTTGCCTTTAACCGAAGGTTTTGATGCCACTACTTTTCCTCCAACCGGTTGGGCATTGAACAATGTAGATGCATCTACCACCTGGGCAAGAACAACATCTGCCAGCGGTTTTGGAACTTCGGCTGCCAGTGCTTATGTAAACAACTATAGCTACAACGCAGCAGGGCAAAAAGATTGGTTGATTACACCTTCGTATAATTTTACAGGAGTAAGCAGCGGAAGAATTAAATGGGATTACGCTTACGCGCCATATACCACTGCGGGATATTCAGATTCGTTAGAAGTGCTTTACTCCACTAACTGTGGCGTTACCTGGACTTCGCTTTGGAAAAAAGGCGGAAGCCAGTTAGGAACTGCCACGGCTACCGGAAATAACTTTGTGCCTACAGCAGCACAATGGAAAAAGGATTCAGTTTCGTTAGCGGCAATTAGCGGACAAACGAATGTGCGTTTTGCTTTTAAGAACGCCTGCCAGTATGGTAACAACGTGTTCTTAGATAACGTGAACATCTACAACGCTTCGGCACAAACCGGCTCAGCACCGGTGGCAGATTTTGTAGGAACACCAACCACCGTAGTAGTAGGAAATACTGTTGCGTTTACAGACCTTTCTACCAATACGCCAACTTCATGGGCATGGACTTTTGCAGGAGGAACACCGGGAACATCTACCGCACAAAACCCAACTATTACTTACAGCACAGTTGGAACTTATTCAGTTACCTTAACAGCAACCAATACCAACGGAGGCAATCCCATTACTAAAACAAATTACATCACCGTAATTCAAAGCGGTGGCGGAACACAAAGCTGCGATACACTTTCAAATATTTTTGCGGCAGATACACTTACGCTTTACAATTTCACCGGTACTGCCAGCGGATACTTATCGGGCCATAACAGCTATAACGATAAGGCTAAAGCAGAATATTATGTAAACCCTACACCGGGCGCAAAAGTTACCGGTGGTATGTTTTATTTCGGCCATGCCGAAACGCTGAACCCGGGAACTGCTTCTATTACTGCAAAGGTATGGGATGCCACCGGAACGAATGCAGTGAACGGAGCACCGGGCAATGTGCTGGCTTCGCAAACGGTATTGATAAATACTATTGTAACCGATGTGGTTAATCAGGATTTAACCTATGTTAGTTTCCCAACTCAACCAACGGTAAACGGAAACTTCTATATAGGTTTTGAAATGACTTACGCTAATGGCGATAGTATAGCCATTGTTACTACTACCTTCAACTCGCCATCTGGCGGTAAAGGTTGGGAGCAGTGGAGCGATAACAGCTGGTGGCCTTACGATTCAAGTTTTGGCAACGGAACAAGCAATGTTATTCTTCCTATACTTTGTACTACCTCGACAGGCAGTGCACCTACCGCTTCGTTTACAGCTAACAATACAGCAGTATGCGTAGGCTCAACGGTTAACTTTACCAGCACTACAACAGGCAGCCCTACTTCATATAGCTGGACGTTTACCGGTGGAACTCCTACCGGTTCTTCGGCACAAAACCCTTCGGTGGTTTATAATACTGCGGGAACTTATGCGGTTGCATTAACGGCTTCTAACGGTAACGGAAGTAACACTTCTACTCAAAACAGTTTCATTACTGTTTATGCTAAACCTACTTTAACTACTAATGCTACACCGGTATTATGCTATGGCGGTTCAACCGGTTCAGCTTCGGTTACAGCTGTTGGCGGCACACCTAATTATACCTTTAGCTGGAGTGGTGGAGGAACTGCCTTCAATATAACCAACAAGGTTGCTGGAACATATACCGTAACAGTTTCTGATGCTCATCAATGTTCTTCAACGGCATCGGTAAATATTACGCAGCCTCTATCCGCTTTATCTGCCAGCGGTAGTGCCAATGATGCAGCTTGTGGTCAGGCAAATGGCTCAGCAACGGTAACTGCTACCGGTGGTGCGGGTAACTACACTTACCTTTGGAACACCAGTGCTACTATACAAACACTCTCAAACATAAACCCTGCTACTTATACTGTAACGGTTACTGATGCTAATGCCTGCACAGTTACAACTTCGGCTACGGTTAGCAATGCTACCAGCAATTTTGCAGTTAGTATTGATGCAACAAACGCTTCGTGCGGACAGAGCAATGGTTCAGCTGTTGCTTTGCCTAATAACCCTACCGGTGTAACTTACCACTGGAGCAATAACTCGTCTGCCGGTTCTATTACCGGTTTGGCGGCTGGAACATATTCCGTTACCGTAACCAACCCTACCGGTTGCACTGCTTCGGCTTCGGCTACTATTACAAATGTAGCATCTAATATGGTGGTTACGTTTAGCATTACACAAACCGCCTGCGGACAAAGCACCGGTGGAGCAACAGCTACCGTAACCGGTGGAACTTCGCCTTACACTTACCACTGGAGTACCAATGTTACTACCAATTCTATTTCGAATGTGGCAGCAGGAGGGTACCCTTTAACGGTTACTGATAATGGCGGATGCTCTGTAGTAAACACTGCGAGTATCAGCAATACCGGTGGACCAACTGCTACTGCTACACCAACTTCGCCAACTTGTTTTGGCGGAACTAACGGAAGTGCAACAGTAAGTGCAACCGGTGGAACTCAACCTTATACTTACAGCTGGAGCAGTGGCGGAACAGCAACTTCGGTAACCGGTTTAGGTGCGGGAACTTATACAGTTAGCGTGCATGACAACGCTCAATGTTTGGCGGTGCAAACGGTAACTATTACCAACCCTGCGGCTATCAATGTAAGCATTACCACTACCAACGCGCTTTGCGGAAACCAGAATGGAACAGCCATTGCAGTAGCCACCGGTGGTAGCGGAACGTATACTTATTTCTGGAACAACGGTAATACTACGGTAAGCAATATTGACCTTGGTGCCGGTTCGTTTACTGTTACAGTTACCGATAATAATCAATGCACATCTATGGCAACAGCACAGGTGGGTTCTTCTGCGGCTCCTACTTCTGTATTAAACGCTATTAACGGAACATGTCAGATTACTCCGCAAATTAACCTAACAATTTTGGGCGGAACACAGCCGTTTACTTTTGTATGGAGCAACGGTGCGACTTCGCAAAACTTAACCGGTATTACTGCCGGTTCTTATACGGTTACTATTACCGATGCCAATGGCTGCAAGAGTATCAGCAGCACTTCGGTAACCGATAACAGCTCGGTGAACGTTACCTTTAACAGCCAGAACCCTACTACCGGCAACAGCGATGGCTCTATAACGGCTAATCCTAACGGTGGAACTTCGCCTTATACTTATAGCTGGAGTACCGGTTCTACTTCGGCAACGGTTTCTAATTTACCTGCCGGAACTTACACGGTAACCATTACTGACCAAACCGGTTGTGTGCGTATTTCTTCTGTTATTCTAAGCAGCCCGAGCAGTATTGCGCAGGTAACGGATATTGCCTTAATAAAGGTTTATCCTAACCCCGCACACGATGTTTGCAATATTCAGTTAGAACTGAACAAGGCGCAGAGCCTGGAAATAAAAATGTATAACAACATTGGTCAGCAGGTTTGGGCGAAGAGCTTGAGCGGCTTTAAACAAGGCACCGAAACAGTGGATGTAAGCCGTTTGGCTGCCGGAGTTTACATGGTGCAAATTCAGGTAAACGGAAGTATGCAGATTATTAAGTTTGTGAAGGAGTAAAGTTTGAAACTGTAACTGGCAGGGTCTTTTCAAAGCAGAAAGACCCTGCAGGCAAGCAAATTCATAAGCATATCTATTTCAAAAAGAACAGAGCAGGTGCGTGAGTATAGCACTGTGAACTGCTTTTAATATTTATTTAGTGATGCGGCAAGAAGATTCGCTGCTATCCGTTTCTGGACACCATTATTAACGGCAGGCTGGAAGGCTGGCTGATTGGCGATGAGGTGTTTGCTAAGGCAGAACACTTAGAAGCCTTTCGCAAAAAACGTTCGTAACAGCTTTTTTCTTTCCCTTTATTACCTCCGCAACTTCCGTGATAATACTATCCGGTCGGCAAACGTTTTCTGCTGTCACCTGCTAACTATTTCCGAATGCTAAGCGTTAGCGGTTGACACCCGTTAACGTTTCCTGTTCTCCAATCGTTAGTGGTTGACATTTGTAAACGATATAAAGCAGGTAATCGTCAGCGGGTGACAGAAGACAACGATTACAGATTACCAATAGTTAGCGTTTGTCAGCAGTTGACGATTGCTAACCGGTTGGCATCATTAAATTGGTGCAAATGCCATTTGCCAATTGGCAAACGCTGAAAAGTAGGGTTAGTGTGCGGGCAATTGTTCACTTCTTTTTTCTCAAGTAAAGCACACAAACGCAAACGGGAGCACGGCATGTATTACTTCATCTGCTTTGTCTCGACAGTTCCTCTCGAAGCAACGCTATAGCAAAGCGAAGAACCTGCTGTGACGTTATCAGGAACAGTAAAAAGCAAACGAGCCACAGTTTTTAACTGTGGCTCGTTTGTATAAAGTAGGCGGTAATTAAAATTACCTAACTAAAGTAACGTTCCCTGATTTTTCGATAGTACTTCCGCTTGAGCAAATACCTTTTACTGCGTAAACGTAAGTAGCTACATCGGCATCAATACCGGCAGGAGTTTTTCCATCCCAGCCATCGTTAAGATTATGCGTTTCGTATACCATTTTACCCCACCGGTCGTAAACGCGGAAGAAGTCTAACTGGCGTAAGCCTATGCCGCGCACCAGCAACAGGTCGTTCAAACCATCGGCATTAGGGGTAAAGGTATTTGGTATAAAGATAAGTTCCGGTTCGCAACCCACCACGCGTATTCTTACTGAGTCTGTCTTGTAACAACCGTATTGGTTGGTCACGGTAACAAAAACAGTTTGGCTTTGTGTAGCTGTAAGGAAAGGTCTGCGGCAGTTTACACAGGTCATAGGGTCAACATCCTGCCAGTGGTAACTCACATTATCTGGCGAAGAAGCATATACTTGAATAGTAGTTCCCGGAGTTACCGTTTGGTCGTCACCGGCTTGCACGGTAGGATTTGGCGCAATGGTTACGTGAACCGTTTCGGTATCGGCAATACAGGTTGAGCTGCTTACAATTACCTGATAGTTATAATTGCCAGGTGGTGGAGCCAAAATAGGATTCGGAATATCATCGGCACTTAAATAAGTTGGTGGTGTCCACTTGTAAGAAGTGTCGTTATATGAAGCTTCATAAACAGTAACTTCAAGCGGTAACACACCGGCTTCGCAAAGCAGGGTATCGTGAATATTCAAATCTGCCTGTACCTTATCTATTACATATACTTTTACAATACGCGAAATAGTGCAACCGGTTGAGTTGCCACCGGTAACGCGGTAAGTCATAGAATCTGGCGGGAATACTTTTGGATTTACCGAAGTACTGTCGGTAATGTAAAGCCCCGGTGTCCAGGTAGCAGCACTTACCCCTACTCCGGCACTTAATTGTAACGAATCGTTTGCACAAATACGGAAAGATATGCCCGGGAAAATAGGAGGAAGTTTATCTACGTTTACTCTCACCGTATCGCTTGCCACACAGCCAATATTGGTGCTGGCTGTAACATACAGAGTTACAGTATCGGGTGCCGAGCACATTACATTTTTACAGGTATCGCAATTTAAATAAGTAGGCGAAGGCGAAGATGTCCAGATAAAATGGTCGCCATAAGGCAAATTGAACCCAACATAATTTCCTTTACATACTGTTGTATCTGTAGGCAAGCCAGGGTAAGGAATTAACCCTACCACAATAGTATCTACGGCATAAGCTACTACACAGCCCACACTATCGGTAAGTGTATAAACAGGGTAGTAATTTCCTACTTGAGTATAAGTATGTGTTATACCTAAGGTATCGGTTAAAATAAGTCCATCACCTAAGTCAAGCACGCTCGAAACAGTTGACTGCGTAGTTCCGGTAATCGAAATTTCCAGTGGCACACAACCGCTATCTGGTGTAGCAATAAAATTACCAACCGGTCCGCGAACTCTGATATAATCGATATAAGTAGTGGTATCGCGGCAACCCGAAGAATCGAAAGCAATAAGGGTAACATCATAATCGCCAGGGAAGAAGTAAACGTGCAGCGGGTTATAAGCAGAGCTGGTATCGCCATCGCCAAAATACCACAGCCATTCTAAATCGGTCCGGTTAGTGCTATTAGTAAACTGAACCGGGAACGGAGGGCACGGAGCAAAAGTAGTACCGGCATAAAAATCGGCCCCCGGTGTATCTACATTCATCAGGTTTGGTTTTACCAAAGTATCAGTACATCCAAAGCCGGTGGCAGCAATTAAAGTTACGGTATAAGTTCCCGAAGCAGCATACGCATGCACCGGATTGTTTTGAGTAGAAGTAGTTCCATCACCAAAATCCCAGAAACTGGTGGTAATGCTTCCGGTTTGCGAAAGGTTAGTAAAGCTAACAGCCTCGCCTGGACAAACAGCTGTATCGCTCGTAAAATCAGCAATGGGTTGCTGCACCGCTATGTAACTTGGCCATGTTACCGAGCCGCGGCATCCTCGTGCGTCTGTAGCAATTAGCTGCACCGAATAGTAACCTTCTTCACCATACAGGTAAGAAGGATTTTGTAGATGACTGGTATCGCTGGTAACCGAATCGCCAAAGTCCCATCTCCATCCAACAATGGTACTCATAAAAGCACTTGATGTATCGGTAAACAAAGCCGTCATAGGCTTGCAACCGGTTGTTGACAAAGCTGTAAAGCCAACTTTTACTCCGTAAGCGGCAATGTAGTTCACCTTAACAATGCTGTCAGAGCATGAATCGGTTGGGTTAACTACTAAAATAACTGTATAGAAACCTGTATTGGTGTAAGTATGTGTTGGGTTTTGTTGTGTACTGGTTCCACCGTCACCAAAGTCCCAGTGCCATGCGTTAGCAAATACAGAACTGTCGGAGAAATGAACCGCAAAAGGAACACAGCCTACCGTAGTATCTGCCTTAAATTGTGCGGTTGGCGTTCCAATTGGCAAAATTTTCTTTATAGAATCGGTGCAACCGGTAGTGGCATTATAAACCGTAAGCGTAACGGTATAATTGCTTTGTGTTGGATAGTTGTGCGTTGGACTTTGTTGAGTAGAAGAAGTTCCGTCACCAAAATCCCAGAACCATGTTTGCGCTCCTTGCGAAGTATCGTGAAAGGCAACATTGGTAGGGCTGGTGCAATTAAAGTTGAAATAGAAATCGGCTTTAGGCACTACTATTAAAATGTAATCTAAGCGCACCGTATCGTTAGCGCAGCCCTGGTTAATAGCTGTCAAAGTAATAGTATAAGTACCGGTATCTGAATAAGCATGTGTTGGTTCAAACTGCGTTTCGGTAGTGCCATCGCCAAATTCCCATAACCAAATAGTTTGCGCACCTACACCGGTAGTAAGGTTTGAAAAATCTATAGGCTGGTTAATACACTGAATTAACGGTGTAGCGGTAAAATTTGGATTGAGTGTTGTGCCTACATTTATGCTTCCGTTTAAATCTACGCTATCCATACAGCCATCGGCATTGGTAATTACAAGCGAAGGGATAAAATTTCCGCTGGTAGTATAAACATGCGTAGGGTTATTGGTAGTGCCGGTTGTGCCGTCACCAAAATCCCAGAAATAAGAAGTAACAGGCACATCGGAGGTGCTTGAATTAGTAAAATGAACGGTATGCGGTGTACAGCCCTGCATAGAATCAACTGAAAACGCTGCATTCAATTGCCCTATACCAATGTAGTTGGTATAAGTAATAGTGTTCACACAACCCTGCCCGTTAGCAATAGATAAAGTAACCGGAAAAGCTCCCTGCGAAGTATACGTGTGCGAAGGCGAAGAAATGGTAGAAGTTCCGCCATCGCCAAAATCCCAAGCGTAACTGGCTGCGCCTACCGCAGTATTGCTAAAGTTTACAATTAGTGGAGCCGCACAAGTGGAGGTATCGTCTGCACTAAAAGTAAAATTGATAGGAGTGGTAATATTGATAGACACCGGCATGGTGTAAGTATCTGTGCAACCATTATAACTCGCAGTTAAAGTAACCGTGTAGTTGCCGTTAGCTGCATAAGAATGAGTTGGATTTTTTGAGGTAGCAGGAGCAGTGCCATCGCCAAAATCCCAGTTCCAGGTATTGGCATAGTTAGTAGAATCGGTAAACTGAAGTGGAATATTGGCGCAACCACTAAGGGAAGAAACTCCAAAATATGCCTGCACAACGGTTACAGCTACCTGCACACTATCGCTGGCTTGACACCCAAATGCATCACTTACAATCAACACCGGATTATATATTCCGGTAGTAAAAACAGAAATTGGATTTTGCTGTGCCGATGTATTTCCGTTGCCAAAATACCAGGCATAACTAATAGCCCCATTTGGCGATGAGCCTGTGCCTGTAAAGTTTACTGTAAGCGGAGAAGTGCAAGATTGAACAGGTGTGGCAGTAACGCTTGCAGTCGGACCAGGTCCAATTATTACATAGTTGGCTAGTATCTGGCTGGTTTGGCATCCGTTGCTATCGCGTACCACTAATGTTACTGGATAACTTCCCACCTGATTATAACAATGGTTTACATTATAACCCTGCACCGGTAAAGTGCCATCGCCAAAATCCCATACGTATTGGGTAACAGGGCTTTCTCCGGGAATAGTTTGGTTAGTAAAGTGAACCGTGTGACATGGCTGAACACAGCCATGATTATCGGGTGCAGTAAAGTTAGGCGTAGCCGGTTGAAAAACTCTGATTTGCTGATAAGCAGTATCGGTAGTTGAACCGTTAGAAACTACTAAACGCACGTTGTAAATACCGGGTTGTGCAAACGATGCTGTAGGGTTTTGTTGTGTGGAAGGGGGATTGTTATTGTCAAAATCCCACGACAAGGAAGTTACTCCTCCGGTTGATTGGTTGGTAAAGTTTACCACTAAAGGCGGGCAGCCCGAAAGCTGCGATGCAGTAAATTGAGCGTTTAGCTGAGCATTTGCTGCTCCGCTTGCCAATACCAGCATTAAAAAAAGTGTAATTATCCTTCTCACGGCTTAGTTTGTATTTTTAATTTAGATGCTCATTACGGGTGTAACTGTTGCATCGTTTATAAAACATTTCCTCGGTTTCCTACCTGTTTAAACTGCTATCGAATTCAAAATGTTTCAATCCATTTCGCACATCCAGCGGGTAAAATACAGGTTAAAAATTGTGGCAAGTCAGTTTCAATAGCTTCTTGCGCAAATAAAAACATAAGGGCTTTAGAAACTGCTTCAAAGGTGATTCATTTACTAACATTTACGCTATTGTTTGTATAGCTATGGGCAACGGAGGAATCTTAGGGGACAATCGTAAATCTCGCTTCTGAAATCTAAAATCTGTTTTTTCATTACCGGTTGTTAGTAATTCGTTTAAAAATCATTTTGGCAGGTTTTATAATTGAAACATAATTCTGCTTATTTGCGCCCGCTTATGATTTTAGTGGCTCTGCTTTTTATTCCTCTTCTGTTTTCGCTAATTACTTATTTAAGTGGCGATAGGTATGCAAAATTAACGGCATTTGGCGGTGGAGTAATTGCGTTCCTCCTCTGCGCTTCGTTAAAGCAGCCTTTTATGGCTGGTGGCTTAGCTCCGCTTACCTATACTCACGATTGGATTTCAAACCCTGTTATAAAATTCTCCTTATCGCTTGATGGCTTGAGTTTTATGCTGCTCGCGCTGACTACCTTCTTAGTTCCGCTTATCATATTTACTACTTTTCGCAAGACTATTGAAAACGCTAAAGCATTCTACGCACTTATTCTTTTAATGCAGTTTGGTTTGTTGGGAGTATTCTTAGCCAATGACGGATTCTTATTCTATATCTTTTGGGAGTTAGCTTTGATTCCTATTTACTTCATCGCCTTACTTTGGGGCGAGAACAAAGACCAGGAATTCCGCAACCGCGCTATTTTCAAATTCTTCGTTTACACACTTGCCGGTTCGCTGTTTATGTTGGTTGGCTTTATCTATCTATATCAGCACGCAGGAGGTTTCGGAATCTCTCAGTTGTATGGTTTAAATCTTTCAGGCAAAGAGCAGTCTTTTATTTTCTGGGCTTTCTTTGTGGCGTTTGCTATTAAGATTCCTGTTTTCCCTTTTCATACTTGGCAGCCCGATACTTATAAAGAAGCACCAACAGCCGGAACAATGTTGTTGGCAGGAATCATGTTGAAGATGGGTCTTTACGGTTTGCTTCGCTGGCTATTACCGGTAGTGCCTCAAGCAGTTACTTTGTGGACTCCGCTTGTAATTGCATTGGCGGCTATCGGAGTTATTTACGGTTCTGTAATTGCTATTAAGCAGGACGATTTAAAGAAATTGTTTGCCTTTTCATCGTTTGCGCACGTTGGCTTAATTGCTGCAGGAATATTCACACTTACGCGCGAGGGATTTCAAGGAGCAGCGGTGCAGATGTTTGCCCATGGTTTTAATGTGGTAGGTTTATTCTTTTCCGCAGAAATTATCTGGCAGCGCACCGGCACACTTTCTATTTCGCAATTAGGAGGAATAAGAAATGTGGCACCAAAATTTGCCGCATGTTTTATGGTAGTTGTTTTGGCAAGCGTTGCATTACCTACAACAAATGCTTTTATAGGAGAATTTTTATTGCTTTTTGGAATTTATGAATACAACACATGGTTAGCAGTTGTAACCGGCTTAACAATAATTTTTGGTGCGGTGTATATGCTGCGTATGTATCAGAATGTAATGTTAGGTGAAACAAATACTGTCACCGCCACCTTCGAAGATTTGAATTGGAAAGAGTTAGTAGTGTTTGTATTTATCATCGTTGCTATTTTCCAAATCGGTTTAGCACCGAAACAAATAATGAGCATGATGCAGCCTGCGTTGGATAATATTTTGAATTACTCATTGAGATAGACAATGAAAACCATAGTATACACATCATCACTCGGTTTGGTTTGCATGTTGGCAGAAATGTTCAACCTGCGCAAATTTATTTTGCCGGTGGCGGTGCTAGGCTTGTGCATTATTTTCGGATTAAACGCTATGAGTTGGGGAGTGAATCAGGGTTATTACCATAACATGGTGATGATAGATAATTACTCTGTTGCATTTTCCGGTTTGCTGATTCTGCTTGCCATTTTTATTTTAATACTCAGCGGTAATTTCTATAAAAACGAAGAATCGAAAATTTCCGATTATCTCGCCATTATCATTTTTACTTTATGTGGTGCCCTGGCTATGGTCAGTTTCGGAAACATGGCCATGTTCTTTTTAGGAATTGAAGTGCTTTCAATTTCGCTTTACATACTTGCCGGAAGCAAGCGTAAAGACACAAAAAGCAACGAAGCTGCCATGAAGTATTTCCTTATGGGAAGCTTTGCATCGGGTGTTTTACTTTTTGGAATTGCCCTGATTTATGGCGAAACCGGCTCGTTTGATGTTGCAAAAATAAGCGAGTGCACCGCAGCAGCTTCTCCTTCGCCACTTTATTACATAGGTGTAGGAATGATTTTAATTGCCGTGCTATTTAAAGCAAGTGTTGCTCCGTTTCATTTTTGGGCACCGGATGTATATGAAGGCTCGCCAACACTTACCACAGCTACCATGGCAACTATTGCAAAAATTGCTGCCTTTGCAGGTTTCTATCGCTTGTTCAGCGCATGTTTTATTCCTGCGTTTTCGCATTACGCATGGGTGCTTACGGCAGTTACGGCACTTACCCTTATCATCGGAAACTTCTCTGCGCTTAATCAGGATTCATTCAAACGCATGCTCGCCTTCTCGGGTATATCACATGCGGGTTATTTAATGCTCGGTATTATTTCGCTTTACGGCAAAACCGATAATGCCATTTTCTATTATTCGCTGGCTTACGGAGTTTCGTCAATTGCTGCTTTTGCTGTGGCAATTATTGTAGCAGCTAACGTTGGCTCCGAAAAATTTGAAGCCTTTAATGGTTTAGGAAAGACTAAGCCATTGCTTTCTGCTGCGCTTACTATTTCTATGCTTTCATTGGCAGGCATTCCGCCTTTTGCAGGTTTCTTTGGTAAGTATTACATTTTCAGCGAGGCAGTAAGAACCGGTCACCTCGCTTTGGTAGTGCTGGCAGTTATTGCAAGTATCGTAAGTGTGTATTATTACTTTAAGGTAATTGTTGCCATGTATACCAAAGAGAGTAAAGAGGTTTCATTTACCGTTAAACCTGCTTACGGCTTTGTAATTGCAATTTGTATTCTGCTTACTGTTCTTGCCGGTATTTTTCCTTCGGCTTTTGCAAATTTGCTATAAGATTGGCCTGTTGTTAGTCGGTCGACCAACAACTATTTTTTCTTAAACTTGTTTCATCAATCAAACCATACTCATGAAGAAAATTCTCTTCCTCGCGCTAACCGTATTCCTGTTACAAGCCTGCAAAAACAGAACCGGTTCTGGTAATAGTTCCGCAGACTCTAACAAACATTTTGAAAAATTTAAAACAGAATTTGTAGAAGAACTCTGGCAAACCTATCCGGGCTGGGCAACCGGTATGGGTTATCACAAATACGATTCTGTGCTGATGATACCTAATGAAGAAAGACGAAATGCAGAACTTCGCTTTGCCGATAAAACCGGACTTGCTTTAGATGCCATGCCTTTTGAAGGTTTAGATGCCAACAACAAAACCGACTACAAACTCATTCGTAATTTTATTGAAGGCGTGCGTTTTAATATTCTCGAATTTAAAAGCCACGAATGGGATCCATCCAACTACAATATAGGCGGAATGGTTTTCGATATTATGGATTACAAACAGTTGAACGTAGACGATAAACTGCGAACAGTAACTAAGAAGTTAGCCAACGTGCCGGCTTTTTATGAAGCCGCAAAAGCCAGCATCAACAAGCCCACTAAAGAGCATACCGAACTTGCTATTAAACAAAATGAAGGTTCGTTCTATCTGTTTAATAACGTGCTTCCCGATTCGCTTAAAGCATCTAAACTAACAGAGGCAGAACGCAACGCTTTTGTTCAAAATACAGCGGCTGCAAAAAAGGCGGTAGAAAATTATATAGCCTGGCTAAAGAAAACTTATCCAACAACCGATACCACTAAGTTCAGAAGTTTTAAAATAGGGAAGGAGCTATACGCCAAAAAGTTTTTGCTCGATGTAGATTCGCGTTACACCGCTGCCGAAATGTATGCCAAAGCCGAAGTGCGGAAAGAATATTTGCATAAGGAAATGAACAAGTTGGCAGATGAACTGTGGTCAAAATATTTTGGCGATGCAGTATTTAAAGGCGATGCAACTGCCGACAGCCAAAACCTGAAAATAAAAATGCTGATAGATAAAATCAGCTTACAGCATTGCAAGCGCGATTCGTTTTTGCAAACTATCGAAAAGCAACTGCCGGAGTTAACTGCCTTTATCAATGCGCATCACATTATTGATTTAGATTCAACTAAGCCTCTTGAAGTGCGCAAAACACCTGACTATGCTGCCGGTGTTGCTGGTGCAGGAATTAACTCGCCCGGCCCTTACGATAAAGAAGCAACTACCTATTACAATGTAACTCCGCTAAATAACTACACAGCCGAAGATGCCGAAAGCTACCTGCGCGAATACAACGATTATGTATTGCAGATTCTTAACATTCACGAGGCAATACCCGGTCATTACACACAGGGTATTTATGCCAACCGGTCGCCAAGTATTATCAAAGCCATTTTCGGAAACGGAGCAACTATAGAAGGCTGGGCATGTTATGTGGAGCGCATGATGTTAGAAGAAGGCTATAACCCGTCACCCGAAATGATTCTGTTTTATTACAAATGGAACCTGCGCGAAACCTGCAATTTTATTCTCGACTACAATGTGCAGTGCAATAACTGGAGCCAGCAACAGGCAACAGATTTCTTAGTAAACCAAGCCTTTCAGCAAAAGAAAGAAGCATCAGAAAAATGGAGACGCGCTTCGCTTACCCAAGTGCAGTTAACCAGTTACTTCACCGGCTTAACCGAAATATATGAGTTGCGCGAAGAGCTAAAGAAAGCGCAAGGCGACAAGTTCGATTTAAAGAAATTCCACGAGCAGTTCTTAAGCTTCGGCTCAGCACCGGTTAAAGAAATTAGGGAGTTGATGAGATAATTCTTTGTCCTCTCAAACAAAAAAGCCTCCCGAAATTATCCGGAGGCTTTTTTGTTGCTGTTGTTGGTCGCCTGACCAACAGCCATTATTTCACAGCCACATATTTCAACGTCTGCTGAACACCCTTACCGATAATGCGCACAAAGTAAATTCCCGAAGCCAACGAAGAAACATCGCTGTGAATAGGCTGGCTATCATCAGCACTTCCCGAGAAGATAGACTGAATCAATCTTCCTTCTGCATTGTATAAATTGATGTTCAGGTTTTGCGGAACAGTATTCTTCAAAACAAAATCAATAGAAGAACCCGGGTTAGCCGATTTCATTTCAATTAAATTATCTACTGCATGTTCTTTTATTCCGCTTACAACCGAAGGGGTGTCTACTATCCAATGAATAATAGCAGAGTCGTTAGGCACAGTGGCTTGCGTATAATGTTTTACCCAATGTCCCGCTTCGTCAATCAAAAACTTATTAAAGTTCCACGAAACAGTAGCGTTAGATACACCATTCAAAGAAGCCTGCTCCAACCATTGATAAACAGGGTCTATTGGAGTAGCAACAGTCTTCACTTTCGACATCATTGGGAAAGTTACTCCGTAAGTGCCGGTGCAAAATTCATTAATAGCCGAATCGCTGTGCGGGTCTTGTCCGGCAAAATCGTTGCACGGGAAACCAATAATCTCAAAGCCGTATTGCTGATAGTCGGTATACAACTGCTCAAGCGCGGTAAACTGCGGGGTGTAAGAGCAATAAGTAGCGGTATTTACCACCATTACCTTCTTACCATAAAACTGCGAAAGGTTAATCGTGTCGTGGTCAATACTCAAAGCCGAATAATCGTGAAAGGTAAGTTGAGCTTTTGTTGTAATAGCAAAAAGGCAGAAAATAAAAAGCGTGTAAATTGTTTTCATAGTTTGTTTTTGTAATGGTGAAAGTAGAAAAATATAACAGCCAGACATTTGAAAAGTTTAAGAATACGGCAATGATATGAGCCATCTCTCAAAAAAATCATCAAACTTTTTATTTTTGCGCCCGCTCAACCGACCCGGTAGCTCAGCTGGATAGAGCAACAGTTTTCTAAACTGTCGGTCACTGGTTCGAATCCAGTCCGGGTCACATTTGACTTAAAAAGCCCCTCCAATTGGAAGGGCTTTTTTATGTATTCATTTCCCGACAATGTTTTTCTTGTTTTTAATAACATTAACCTTTACGAAACGTTATAAAGGGGCGAATTACTAATTTCGTTACATGGAACGCGAAATAATATCAATAAAGCGGAAAGCACTCCGTATTAATCTTGACCAAAACATCTACGGCACATTTGCCGAAATAGGTGCCGGTCAGGAAGTAGTCCGTAATTTTTTTCAGGTAGGTGGAGCATCGGGCACAGTGGCAAAAGCAATGAGTGCTTATGATATGACTTTCTCCGATGCCATTTATGGCGCTGATGGTTCAGGAAGATATGTAAGCGAAACGCGACTGCACAAAATGCTCGACCATGAATACGAATTGTTAGAGCAGCGTTTAACCGATGACAAATACAAGAAGAAAAGATTCTTTGTTTATTCCAATACCTGCACTACACTAAACTTTAAAAAAGATAATGACCCACACGGCTGGATGGGTGTAAAGTTTCAGTTAAAACCCGATGCCGAACCAAACGAAGTAATTATTCACGTTCGGTTAAAAGGGGTAGATAGTTTGTATCAACAGCGCGTGTTGGGTGGTGTAGGAACCAACCTGCTTTTTGCCTGCTACTGGTATTACGACCAGCCTGAAGATTTTATTGCTTCCTTAATGGACAACCTCTCTAACGACCAGTTAGAGATTGATATGATACGCGTAAAGGGACCGGATTTTGAAAAGGTAGATAACCGTTTGCTCGCTCTTGAATTGGTAAAAAAGAATTTTACTGACGGAACAATTTTCGGTGCCGATAAGGAAGTGTATCAGCCAAAAGATATTCTATATAAGAAAAATATTCTCTGTCTTCGTGGAAGATTCCGTCCTGTTACGAATGTGAATGAGGATATGTTGAAGTGCGGCTTGGAGTATTACAAAAAAGAAGTGGGCAATACTGATGATTTGATTGTGCTTTCAGAAATCACCCTCAATAATCTTGGTGGCGATGGCGAGTTTGACAGTAAAGACTTTTTAGACCGTGCCGATATTCTTTGCAGTTTAGGTCACACCGTAATGATTTCAAATTGCCATAAGCATGATGTGTTGGTTAATTATCTTAACCGATGCAAGCCAAACAGTATTGGCATCATTCTCGGCATTCTGAATATTGTGGAGTTGTTCAACGAAAAATATTACAAGAATGCAGCAGGAGAGTTGATGCATTATTTTGGCGAAATATTCATGCGTAACACGCGCATGTTGGTTTATCCGTATCAGCCCGATGCATACCGTCCGGTTATTACAACTTCCAACTTAGATGTTCCGGAAAATTTGAAGTTGCTTTTTCAGCATTTAAAGGACAATAACTTTCTGGTAGATTTAGAAGGCTATGATTTGAGTGTGTTACAGATATTTTCGCCAAAGGTTATTCAGATGATTAAAACCGGAGAAGCCGGTTGGGAAGAAATGGTACCCGATACAGTTGCCGATATAATTAAAGAGAATTGCCTGTTCGACTATCCCTGCGAAGTAACTCCTGAAAAGAATTAGCCAACGTTGCCGATAGTCAGCTTAACTGTGTAATTGATATTCATTTTTACACGTTGGCTGTCTGCCTTGTATTCCGAAATAATATTACTGATAGAAATAAAATCGCCATCGCTTAAGTTGCGTAGGGCGGCTTTCATTTCTTCTGTTATTCCTCCGTTAGGGCTGTGAAGTTTCTTTACACCGTTGCCGGTTGATATTTCAATATCAAACTCTTTCAACTCTATTCCGGGAGCATTAAAGCGTTGGGCATTTATTTTCAGTTGATGCGCCTTGAATAATTTTTCGCGCGAAATAAAACTGCTTAAACTCTGAAACTCATCATCCAGTTTAAACAAGTCTTCATCATCTGCTACCGATTTATTTACTTTCTGCATCAATGAAATTTTGCGTTGGTAAGCAAGCTGAACATCGCCCTCCGTATTGCGCACGTATACGCGTAATTCTTCAGCCGCTTCCGGCACATTGGCATATTCTACCCACAAGCGGAATCCGTTTTCAATCATCTCGGTTCGCCCGTGTTCAAACTCTACATGGTCAATAACAGTAGTTGAATTTTCAGGGAGTAAAAAATCTATGGTCTGGTTAAAGTAAAGTTCATCCAACTTAGGAAGTAGTTGCAACGGATACGTTTGATCTGCTTTAGGAGAAGTCTGGTTATCGGTAGGAGAAACAGAGGCAAGCGAGGAAACAAAAAACAGAGCAATGAGTGACAGGTTAGTTTTCATGGCTAAAGGTTTTAGTGTGATAAATTTACAACTAAAAACGCGAAGCCCAGAAATAAATTGCGCTGCTCATGTGTAATTGCGCCATCAGTGTAATCACAGCGAAGTAATTTTATTTTCACGCCCGTTATGTTTAAAAAACTTTGGACGTTTTTAAAGAAGGCTATTCTCTTCTTTTTTATTTCCACCATTCTGGCGGTTATTATTTTTCGTTTTGTTCCGGTGCCGGTTACCTTGCTCATGCTTCAGCGTTGTGTAGAACAAAAGCTTGATGGTAAGGAAATGAAACTGAAAAACGACTGGGTTCCGCTTTCACAAATATCTAACAACCTTCAATTAGCTGTAGTAACTTCCGAAGACCAGAACTTCCTCTTCCACCACGGGTTCGATTTTGAAGCCATACAAAAGGCGATGAAGTATAACGAAAAACAGCAGAAGAAAAAGAAACATCCGCGCACAAGGGGAGCTTCTACCATTTCGCAACAATGCGCCAAAAATGCTTTTCTGTTTCCTGCCCGTAACTTTATCCGCAAGGGGCTTGAAGTTTACTTTACTGCATTAATCGAAATTTTCTGGAGCAAAGAGCGCATAATGGAAGTGTATCTGAACGTGATTGAAATGGGCGATGGTATTTACGGAGCAGAAGCCGCTGCACAGAATTATTTTCATACCAATGCTAAAAATCTTTCAGCAGGTCAGGCGGCAATGATTGCTGCTTGTCTGCCTAATCCAAGAAAGTTTAGCGCAGGCAGCCCTACCGCTTATGTATTCAAACGTCAGTCAGCCATTCTACACCAAATGAATTTATGGGGTGGTCGGCTTGATTATAATATGAAAGAAGAGGATGAGGATTAGTCAGTAAACAAATGAAAGTAGGCAAAGTGTTGCGCTCTGTGTATTTTTTGCCTACTTGTTTCATCCCGATTTTTGGGGAGAGCAAATTGCTTATTGCCTACTGTTGTTTACTGGTTACTTTATTTTAAACTCGCAACACTAAACCCAACCCAATGGCAGATTTATTTAGGAAGAAAGATGTAGCTAAAGTATTACAGGATGCCGCGCAGGGCTTAAGTGATGCTGAAGCAACAGGCGGAGGTATGCACAAAACCCTTGGCGTGCGCGACCTTACCGCTTTTGGTATTGCGGCTATTGTTGGCGCGGGTATCTTTTCTACTATAGGCAAAGCAAGTTTCGATGGCGGTCCTGGAATTATTTTTCTCTTTCTTTTTGTAGCTGTAGCTTGTGGTTTCTCCGCGCTTTGCTATGCCGAGTTTGCCAGTATGGTACCGGTGAGTGGAAGTGCCTACACCTATTCTTACGTTGCTTTCGGTGAGTTGATTGCCTGGATTATAGGTTGGGATTTACTGATGGAATACGCCATTGGAAATATTGCCGTAGCTATTTCCTGGAGCGATTACTTCACATCTTTACTCCAAGGCTTCGGTATTCATATACCGGATTACCTGACTATGGACTATTGGACGGCACAAGCCATGGGCAGCGAAGCGGCAAAGCTTGCCTGGCAAACCGCACCAGTTATAGGCGGCATTCATTTCATTTGCGATATTCCTGCGTTTTGTATTGTCTGTATCATCACTTACATCACTTACATCGGTATTAAAGAATCGAAGAACTCCGCCAACTGGATGGTGGGTCTAAAACTGATTGTGATAGTGCTTGTAATTGTAGTGGGTTCATTTTACATACAACCGGCAAACTGGAGTCCGTTTATGCCGAATGGAATTGGCGGAATACTGAAAGGAACAGCAGCAGTTTTTTTCGCTTACATAGGTTTCGATGCTATTTCAACAACTGCTGAAGAATGTAAAAACCCGCAACGCGATTTACCTAGAGGAATGATTTACTCGCTCATTATCTGTACAGTTATATACGTGCTGATTGCTTTAGTAATTACCGGTATGGTAAGCTATAGCAAACTCGATGTGGGCGACCCGCTTTCGTTTGTGTTTGCACAATTAAATCTGAACTGGATTGCCGGTGTAGTAGCGGTAAGTGCCGTAGTTGCAACAGCAAGTGTGTTGTTGGTTTTTCAAATAGGTCAGCCGAGAATATGGATGGCGATGAGCCGCGATGGATTGCTGCCAAAGATATTTTCGAAAATGCACCCTAAGTATAAAACTCCTTCGTTTTCTACCATCCTCACCGGTGTGGTAGTAGCCGTGCCTGCACTTTTCTTAAACATGAATGTGGTTATAGACTTAACCAGTGTAGGAACGCTATTTGCATTCGTGTTGGTGTGCGGAGGAATTTTGCGAATGAGTTTATTTCCGAACCCACCGCAAAGCAAATTCAAAGTGCCTTACATTAACGGTAAGTGGATTGTTCCAATTTTATTTATTTCAGGACTTGTTGCGCTTTGGCATTTTAACTCGCCCGGGGTAAAACATTTTTTCTCATTAGGAGATGGAGGATGGGGTGAGTTGAAGCACAAAGTTCCATACGTAACTTTTTTTGTTCTGTGCTTGCTGATATCAATCGGCTCGTATTGGAAAAAATTCTCACTTATACCGGTGCTGGGACTGCTTGCTTGTAGCTATTTGTTAGCAGAATCAGGAGCGACCAATTGGGCGCGATTCATGGTATGGCTTGTTATAGGTTTTGACGTATATGCAATTTATGGTTGGCAAAAAAGTAAATTGAACGAAGGTGAACAGGATAGCAAATTTGCTCTGCTTCAACGTGTTTTGTTGCTACTATCACCAATTATCGGGTTGATTTATTTTTTCGTAAAACCGATGAATACAGTAAAGCAAGTTTTGATTCTTGTATTGATGAGTATTATTACTAGCATAGGAATAGGGTTATACTTTGTCGGTATTATTTAACTAATCATTTAATAGCGATGTTGACTGGATTTCATTGTTTCTTAATGGTATTTGTTTTGTTCTTTATCAGTAATGTTTCTGCGCAAGACACTATTCCCAATTCCCAATTCCCAATCACCAATTTCCCTACAGACCTCGATTCTCTTAAAGTAGATTCGTTTTTCACAACTAAAAACATTGATTTAACGAAATGTGATAAGCCTGAAATGTATTACGAAATCTACCGGTGGTACAGAACCTGTTACCGGTATGGCGGAAATTCAGATAAAGGAATTGACTGCTCGCATTTTGTAAACATGCTTTACGAAAAAATCTACGGCCACCGTCTGAATAGCAGTTCGGCTTCTATTTTTACACAATGCAAAGTGGTAAAGAAGGGAATAGAAGATGCGGTAGAAGGTGATTTGGTTTTCTTTAGAATTAAGAAGAAAAGAGTTTCGCATATTGCTATTTACCTTCAAAACGGAAAGTTTGCTCATGCCTCCACACAAGCCGGTGTTATAATCAGCGATATTACCGAACCGTATTATAAGCGGCATTTTTATAAAGTAGGAAGAATGGAATGAGGGAGGAAATCATTTACAAAATAACTTGCTTTGATAACGTAATTTTTAGTTCTTTGTTTATATCATTAATAACAAACCTGTAAATATTTTATGAATAGAATTACTATCAAACCGTTTCAATTATTAATTATCTTTTTAGTAGCTATTGCCAGCACTACTGTATGGAGTTGCACAAAAACGACAAGTTTGCAATTAACCTGTAAGGTAACTTTAGTAGAAGCTAACAAAGCGGTTATTCAATCTACGTTAGACCCGGCTAAAGAAGGGGTTGGTATTCAACTAACCGTTATTCGTAACGATTCAGTGGTGGACAGGTTCAACAGAACCCACAATGGTGCTACAGATTTTATTATTCCTTCATTAAAATCGGGTACCAACTACAAGGTTGAGATGCGTGTTATTAATGATAAAACCGTAAAAGCAGAAACTTGCACCAGTAGTTTTACAACATTGTAAGATTTGAAGTAACGGGTAATTAACTCTTTGCTATTGCTACAATATCTCTAACCTCTAATGTTTTCTTGGAAGAACGGGTTAAGGTTACTTTAATCATTGCAACGCCTACTTCACTTAAAGTTGAAACAAGACTGGGGGCAAGAAACCGGAATGCCGGATAAAGCCAGTTGATGTAGGCGTAGAATCCCAATACGTTTTTCAACCCCGGTGTTGGTTTCATAAATCCGGGGCGAAAAGCGTACGCATCTTTAAAACCGAGGTTCAGAATATCGTTTTCTGTTTTTCCTTTTACACGAGCCCACATTACTTTTCCTTTCTCGCTGCTGTCAGTACCGGAACCCGATACATATATAAAGGTCGTATCGGAATTCTGTTTCAACAGAATCTATGCAGCGTGCAAAGCTAAATCGTAAGTCATGTGATGATAATCCGTTTCACTCATTCCAACCGAAGAAACACCGAGGCAGAAATAGCAGGCGTTGTAGCCTTTCAGTTGTGCTTCGATGGGAGTTATGTCGAAGAAATCTTTATGAATGATTTCTTTTAGCTTGGGGTGAGTAACTCCGCAAAGTTTGCGGTTAATCACCAGTACCTGCCCCACATCGCTGTTTAATAAGCATTGGTGTAATACACCTTCACCCACCATGCCAGTGGTACCGGTTATAATTGCCCTTATTTTCATCAGATGATTTTATCCTTTCAGTAAAGTAATCTCTGCCACTTCCGGTAATATACCTACGCGACCAGGATAAAAGAGAAAGCCAAAGCCGCGGTTTACATACAGGAATTGCTTGCCTTCGTTATATAAACCTGCCCATTGCTTATAGATGTATTGAGAAGGGCTCCACTTTAGCCATTTGTTTTCTATTCCGAATTGCGCACCGTGGGTATGTCCGCTTAAAGTCAAATCTGTTTCAGGATATTCAACGCGCACTTTACTGTCCCAACTCGAAGGGTCGTGGCTCAGCAAAATCTTGAACGGAATTTCTTCGGTGCCTTTATACGCATCAGGGAATTTGCCATACTTCGCAAATCTTCCTCCTCCCCAATTCTCAATTCCTATCACGGCAATCTTTTCTCCGTTGCGCTCAAGAACCCGGTGTTCGTTCAGTAACAAATCCCAGCCTAAGTTTTTGTGCGTAGCTATAAACTGTTTGAAGTTTTCTTTCTTGGCTTCATCGGTATCCCAACTTACATAATCGCCATAATCGTGATTACCGGTAATAGAAATTACTCCGTGCTTGGCTTTTAGTTTATTGAACACGTTCATAAACGGTTCCATTTCGCTGGTTACATTGTTTACAAGGTCACCGGTAAACACAATTAAGTCAGCATTGGCTTCATTTATTTTTTGAATTACTTTTTCAATCGGCTCGGTGCGCGTAAAACTTCCTGAATGAATATCTGATAGCTGAATAATTTTAAACCCGTTAAACGAATCGGGCAGGTTCCGTAATTTGACAGATACTTTGTGGAATCTATAGTTGTAAGCGTTCACCAGCACTCCATAAATTAAAGTTCCGGCAGGAATAGCTGCGGCAACTAAAGCTGCTTTGCTCAGGAACTCACTTCTCGATATTCCGCCTGCTACCGGTGGCGCGGATGAAAACTTAGAGGCAATGAAACGGGAAAGACGAGTGATGTCTTCGGGAAATAAAAACAATAGCACAATAAGTTTGGAGATTAGAACAATCACAAAAATTACCCCGAAATACATGCCCACTGTTCTTGGTAAAATCTTGTATAAAAACGGACGGAAAGAAATAAAGAGAAGAAACAAACTGATGGAAACACACCAGTAAATCCATTTCGCCCTGCTGATATTCGCGGGTTGAAAGGCAGTTTTTATTCCTTGCCATCCGTAATATTCAAGCGAGCCATATACAGTAAGAGCAATAGCTATAAATATAATCTGCTGTAACATTTTTCTTAAATCATTTAGGTTATCACGTATAGGCCGGCAATTTATTTGAAATGCTGATTAGTAAATGAGAAAATTAGCAAATGAGTAAATGGAACTATAAGAACTTGTTTTATGTTCGTGGTCAGTACGAAACAAACAACCTATACATGACCCGATTGTCTATTCTGTTTTTTTGCCAATTGCTTTTTGCCAATTGTTTTTTATCTGCGCAGTCGTTGCTTGGCCAAAAGAAACAATACACACGCGCTGATACCTTGCGCGGTTCTTTGCGCCCGGAGCGCACCTGCTATGATGTTACCTTTTATGATTTATATGTGAAGGTAGATACCGCAGATAGAGCGATAACCGGGAGGAACAGGATTGTTTTTGCTACAGTAGAAGATTTTCAAACTATGCAGATTGATTTGTTTGAGAATATGAAAATCAACTCCATTACTGCTAACGGCAATGAATTGAAATACCGCAGAGAATTTAACGCGGTGTTTGTTGAAATGAATGAACCGGTGAAAAGTGGAACGAAAGGTGAAATAACCGTAAACTATTCCGGCAACCCAACAGTTGCCAAACGCGCTCCCTGGGATGGTGGCTTTTCGTGGAGTTATGACAGAAACGGTAAATCATGGATTGCGGTTTCGTGCGAGGGAATGGGAGCAAGTTGCTGGTGGCCATGCAAAGATTACTTAGGCGATGAACCGGACAGCATGCGTATTTCCTGCAATGTTCCCGACTCGTTGCGTTGTGTAGCAAATGGAAGAGAAGAAGATGCGGAAACATTGCCTGATGGTACAAAAACATATAACTGGTTTGTTCATTATCCCATCAATAATTACAACGTAACACTCAACATAGGGAACTACGTTACTTTTCACGATAACTATAAAGCCGATGATGGCGCGCTGCTTTCGATTGATTATTATGTAATGCCTTACAACCTGGAAAAAGCGAAGAAGCAGTTTACGCAGGTAAAGCCAATGTTGAAATGCTACGAGAAATATCTGGGCAAATATCCTTTTTGGGAAGACGGTTATGCCCTGGTTGAAACTCCTTATTTAGGAATGGAACATCAGGGTGCTATTGCTTACGGCAATAAATACCTGACCGGTTATGCCGGTATTGATTACTCGCGCATTGGCTTAGATTTCGATTATATTATTATTCACGAAAGCGGACATGAATGGTGGGGCAATAGTGTGAGCTGCCGCGATATTGCTGATATGTGGATTCATGAAGGTTTTTGTACTTACTCTGAATCTATTTATGTAGAGTATATGTTCGGGCGCGATACGGCTTTGAAGTATATCAATGCGCATAAAACACAGGTAGGAAATGAAGGGCCTGTAGTAGGTATTTACGGATTAAATGAAGAAGGGGATGGTGATATGTATTCAAAAGGCTCGTTGTTTTTAAATACAATACGCACCTTAGTGAATGATGATAAACTCTGGTGGAGTATGATTAAGGGAATGTGCGACACTACTTTTAAAATGAAGAATATCAACTACGAAAATGTAGTGACTTATTTCAATAAAAAATCAGGGATTAGTTTGAGCTCAGTATTTGAGCAATATTTAAAGTATGCATCCATTCCTTTGCTGGAATACAAGCTGAAAAAGAAAAAGAAAGGAGAGTTTGAACTGACTTACCGCTGGGTAACTGATGTGCCGAACTTTACTATGCCGGTAGTTGTTTCTACACCGGAAAATGCTAAACAATTTTTGAAGGGCAATAACGATTTTCAAACCACTACTATTCAGTTAAAGAAAGAATCAGGATTTATAGTGCGCGATGATTTGGAATACATTGATGTAAAGAAAATGTAATGAAAACAAAGAACATTAAACAGACGGTAACTTTTAGCGCAAAGCCTGAAGAAGTTTATGAACTGCTGATGAATGCCAAAAAGCATTCCGACTTTACAGGCAGCGAAGTAAAGATGAGTAAGAGACCAAACGGAAAATTCACCACATACGATGGATATTGTAATGGCTACAACATTGAACTTGAGGATGGAAAGAAAATAGTTCAGGCATGGCACTTTGCCGAAGACGGATGGGATGATGAGCATTTTTCTATCTGCACATTTGCATTTGCCAAAGCAGGAAAAGGAACTAAACTCAGTTTTACACAAACAGGTATACCGGTGCATAAAGCCAAAGCATTAAGCGATGGCTGGAAACAGTATTACTGGGAGCCAATGAAGGCATTTTTAAATATGTAACCATGCCACACAAAATATCGCTCACTCACCTTGAAGAAGATAAATTTGATTTTCTTCAAAACCATAAAACCATTCGCATTGACGGAGCTGAAGAAAATGTTTCCACCGGTGTGCGCCCTAAGGCGTTGATTCTTTCTTCGCTTGCCGGTTGTACCGGTATTGACGTGGTTGACCTTTTGCGCAAAATGCGTGTAGAGTTTTCTGATTTTAAAATAGATGTGGAAGGTGAGCTGACAGAAGAACATCCGAAGACCTATCACACCGTTCATCTTACCTATTTCATTAAAGTGAAAGAAGAAGACAAAAGCAAAATGGAGAAAGCCGTTAATCTTTCGCAGGAAAAATACTGCGGGGTTAGTTCCATGGTTAAGAAATTTGCAGAATTGAATGTAAAGGTTGAGTATCTATAGTTCCTCTTTCTCAATGTGGACAACACGTAATCATTTGTTTTTGAAAACTATTTTTGCCGCATGAAAGTGTATTTAGATAACGCTGCCACAACTGCCTTAGATAAACAGGTGCTGGAGGAAATGCTTCCTTACTTAACGGAACATTTCGGCAACCCGTCTTCTATCCACGGCTTTGGCAGAAAAGCCAAGAGCGCGGTAGAGAAAGCCCGCAAGGTAGTGGCTAAGTATCTGAACGCTTCTACATCCGAAATTTTCTTTACCGGCAGCGGTACGGAGAGCAGCAACACCATCATTAAATGCAGCGTGCGCGATTTGGGCGTGCAGCGCATTATCTCTTCGCGTATTGAACACCACTGTGTGTTACATTCTGTGGAGGCTATGGAGCAGCAGGGTGTGCAGGTAGATTATGTTGTTTTAGATGAAGTGGGGCGTGTAGATTACAACCACCTCCAGCAACTTTTAAAATCTTCTCCGGTAAAAACGCTGGTTAGTTTAATGCATTCGAATAACGAGATAGGTACCCTGCTCGATTTAGAACGGGTGAGCGAGTTGTGTAAACAATACCACGCCTTCTTTCATTCCGATACGGTGCAGACTATCGGTTATTATCCATTGGATGTACAGAAAGTAAAACTGCATTTTGTAAGTGGCTCGGCACATAAGTTTCACGGGCCCAAAGGAGTTGGCTTTGTTTACATTAGTGGCGATGCGCCCATCAAACCTTTTCTGGAAGGAGGCGCGCAGGAACGCAATATGCGGGCAGGCACCGAGAACGTGGCGGGCATTGTGGGCTTAGGCAAAGCGTTGGAACTTGCGCTGGAGCAGATGGAAGAAAACCGCACTTACCTAAGCGGGCTTAAAACCTACATGATGGAGAAACTTCGGGAAGAATTGCCCGATGTAAAATTTAATGGGGATACCAGCGATACCGGGGGCAATTATAAAGTGCTGAGTGTTTCACTACCGCCAAATGAAAAAGCAGAACTCACTTTGTTTAACCTTGATATGGCGGGTATTGCCGCCAGCGGGGGAAGTGCCTGTAGTTCCGGGTCCGAAAAAGGCTCACATGTTTTAGAAGGTATTAAAGCTGACCACAGCCGCAAAGCTGTTCGCTTTTCGTTCAGTAAATACAACACTAAAGCCGAGATTGATTATACCATTGGTGTTTTAAAACAGATGCTTAAACGCATGGTGGTGACTCATTAAAGGCACATTTTTCTAAGCAACTACCTGATTTTTACCGGAAACAGATAAAAAGCCTGCAATTATTGCGATGATTCAATCAATTCATGCATGGATAGGAACGATTCATGCATGAATTGATTCGAAACATACATGGATCGGAGCGATTTATGCATGGATTGATTCGAAGCATACATGGATAGGAGCGATTCATGCATAGATTGATTCGAAACATACATGGATAGGAGCGATTCATGCATAGATTGATTCGAAACATACATGGATAGGAGCGATTCATGCATAGATTGATTCGAAGCATACATGAATAGATTCATACATGGATTGATTCGAAACACACATGAATTGGAAGAATCTATCAGCAATTCTGCAAAACATCGTGAAGATTCGGTGAGTTGGGAAGATATTTTTTGCCTTATTACGAATGGTCACCCATTTTCTCCAAAATTTCTTTCACCTTCTGCTCAATTAAATCGCGCACCTTTCTAAAATCTTTTTCATTCATATCGCGTGGGTCGGGTATTTGCCAGTCATCCCGGTGCTTAGCCGCCACAAAAGGGCAGGCATCGCCACAGCCCATGGTAATTACATGTTCGTATTGGGTTTTGGGTATTTCTTCCAAAGATTTAGAATCGTGGATGCTTAAATCGTAACCTATTTCACGCATGGCGGCAATTGCCTTAGGGTTTACTTTACCCGAAGGACGGGAGCCTGCGCTGTAAGCTTGCACCTTATCTTTACCATGAGTAATGGCAAACGCCTGCGCCATCTGGCTCCGGTTACTGTTTTCGATACAAACGAAGAGGATGTTTTTCATCGGGCACAAATTTTAGCAGCAGCCACCACCGGGTTTGCAACAACCGGTTTCTGTTTCAGCTTCAACTAATTCCAATTTTTCCTTAGGAACTCCGCAATTGCTTTTAGCCAGGCAATCTGTAAACTTGGGAACCAGCGTAAAATTTTCGCCTGTAAATTCTAAACTGTATCTGCCAATAGTTTCAGACTGATACTCTGCTTCAATTTCCAAATCGGTATCGCCCAAAATATTTTTCGAAATATCAATAATCTTCAGCAAGACCGAAGGGTTTAACCGGTGCTCGTAGTCTTCGGCAACCCAAATTTGCATGGTAGCCGTTTGCTCTTTACGAACGGTGCCGCCACAATCAATAAAGTGTTTGTCTACCAAACCAATTTCGGTAATGTGAAAATGGCGCGGAACAAAAGTTCCGTCTGGTTGCACAAAAGTTAAAGTGCTTACTGTGCTCAGGTTGTTTTTTAGTTCTGATAGTTTCATGTTTACGATTTTATGTTTTTAAATTTTTAATACTCAACAACAATTGTTTTTCTTCTTTCCCATTTTGGTGGTTACATGGGTAAAGAACTTCTGCAGAACGGTTAATGCTTTTTCATCTACACAATAGCAAATAGCGTTTCCGTCAATACTTCCTTTTATCAGCCCTACATTTTTCAGCTCTTTTAAATGCTGCGATACGGTAGGTTGTGCCAGCGGAAGTTCGTTTACAATATCGCCACAAATGCAGCTATCTGTCTTGAGCAGATATTCAATAATTGCCACTCTTGCCGGATGCCCCAATGCTTTTGCCATTATAGCAATGGCGTTCTGTTTATCGGTAAAGTGTTCTGTTTTAGATGCGCCCATATTGTATTAGTATATTGCAATATTGCGATATAGTTTGGAATAAAAAAGAATTTACAAAAATTATTTTCTGCCTACACTCTTTTACAGGTAAGAAAGAAGGGCAAAGGGTCATGTTCAGTTAGCCGCCAGCAACCGCTGTTGTTTTAATTCATTTATTTCTTCAGCAACCGGTTCCTGCATGGAATAGAGTTCGGTGCCGGTTATTTCCATTTCATCTAAAATATCAATCATGCTTTTGTAATGCGCCCCGGGCAGTAGTTTTATAAGGCATATCATTTCGCGCGGCTTTCCGTAGCTATCGTTACCGCAGGTAGCTTTCACCAAGGCGGCTTTAGCAAGTATCACCTGTCGTATACCATCAGCGGCATCAAACGAGCTTGGCTTTATCGTGTTCAGGTCGCTGCCTTCATACGTGTAAACCGCATCACCTGAATCTATCAGCACATTCAGCACACGGCACTCGCTTACCGGTTCTTGTATTCTATCCACACGCTTATCCAATTTCATTTCGCGCGGTTGGTCAATAACCATAGTAAGCATAAAAAGGCGATGAGCAGAAAACCCAAATCAACCATGGGGGTCATATCTACTCGTACTGAATGTTTTTTGCTGCGTGGTTTTTTGCCGGTTTGGTGTTTATCTCCGCTGTTAGTGTTGGTTAGCTCTGCCATAGTTTTAGGTTTAAACTATAGATGCAGTTCTGCTGAAATTCCATAAAACGCCTTACTCATTATAAAATTTGCACAGAAAAATATTTCGTATTTATTTTGGGGGTATGCGCTATACTATTCAAAACATCAGCCACGAGGTACACGACCTTGATGACGACTGTATTTATTTTCGTTTCGATATTCATTTTACAGAGCACGAAGAGCTGACGGTGATAAAATACTTCGAATCATTTTCAAGCCTGTTTTATTACATCCGCGACAAGCATCCTGATTTTCATGCTTACCTGCAAAGTGTGCGCGGTAGTATAGATGGCTGGGGACCATGTGAACCAAGGATTCTTGAAGCAATGGGAGAGGAGGCGCTGCAACAACTCTATAACTATTTAGAAGAGTTTATGCTTTGTACAGACTGGGTACCGGAATTATATGAATTGGAAAAGCGAAGAAGAAGTGAGTCGGTTCAAGAGCAAATTAAAACCAAAAAAGGAGCCGATAAAGTGGTAGCGAGCTTAGGTATGAATGCCGGTTTAATGAAATATGAACAAAAAAGATACTATCGTTTTTGCGAAACAGTAGAAAAGCAGATAAGACAAACCGCTGCCGAAGTTTATCCCGAGCTGGTAGATGGTGATGCAGAACAATTGAAGGAATTTAAACACATGTTTGTAAGGGATATTCAAAGTATGCATAGCAGGATACAGACGATGATTGCTAAATACAAAGACCAGTAGCAGGTACATAAGTAATCGGGTATATTTTTCATGCCCATCCGTTAACTAATGTTTAAATGCGTTTGGCATTTTATGCAATATTTGCTTTCGCGCATCTTTAATTCAAAATTTACCGAACATGAAACAACAACTCTTTATTCTCTTCGCTTTTGCTGTGCTTTTTGCCAGTGCGCAAACCACGTTGCCCATTAAAAAGATAACCGTGTTTAAAAACGCCACCGCCATGGTGGTTAAGGAGGGTAGCTTACCGGTTACAAACGGTGCGGTTAAACTTCCTATTCCTGAGCAAACGCGTTTCGGAACTTTCTTTATAGGCGCATCAAAAGATAATGCGGTTAAAAGTATGGTGTTTAAAAACGATACGCTTAAAAAGAAAGCAACGGCTTCTTCAGTTTGGCAATACATAGCCGGTAACCTTAACAAACAGGTTACTATTTATTATACCCCAACACAGGGTATAGATAAAAGTGTCACCGGTAAAGTAACCGCTTACGATTTGTATAATGGTATGCTAAAATTTGCCACCGATGCCGGAAAGAATATAGTGATGCATGTAGGCAGTGTATATGAAGCCGATTTTAAAGAAGACCCTTCATCATTCTATTTAGCCGATAGCATCAAACGCATGCTTATTTTAAAGCCTGAAAAAGCCGCAGATAATATTTCGTTACAACAAATAAACATGACCGGTGGTATCAACTGGATTCCTTCTTACTATTTACGGTTGAAAGACGATAAAACAGCCCGCCTCGAAATGAAAGCATTGGTAGAAAACTATGCAGAGGATTTAAAGGAAACGGAAACGGAATTAGTGGTAGGCTCACCACAAATGATATACAGCGGCAAAGCCGACCCTATGACCTACGATTACATTTCCGTAGCTGGTTACGATAACAATATAGTCGGAAGAACGATGGGTATTATGCAAAGCAATGCAGGAGCATTCAAATATGTAGACGGTAATGCCGAAGGATATTTTGAGGAAAGTTTCGCTACAGAAGGGGAGAAGACCGGTGATATGTATATCTACAAACTCGGTAAAATAACTTTGCCTGAAAACGCGAAAGGAAGTTTTCCGATTTTCGCAAGCACTATTGAATACAAAGATAAATACGAAGGTACCATAGGCGATGTAACCAATTACTATAATACCCGCTATGTTCCTGCCGAGGAAAAAACATTCGATATTTTTCATTCACTCGAAATCAAAAATGTCTCCACTGTTCCGCTTACCACAGCTTCGGTAATGGTGGTAAACGATAAGGAGCAGTTTATAGCTCAGGATGAATTAAAATACACACCGGTGGGTTCGAGTAATAATATTCGCTTATCAAAAGCCATTGATATTTTAATGAAGAATGCTGAAGAAGAAAAAACGCGCGAAGACAACGCGAAGAAGATTGGCAAAGTAAATTACAGCAAAGTAGTATTAAAGGGAACGGTTAATGTAGATAACTACCAGAGCAAAGAAGTAACGGTTACCGTTACTAAATCGTTAACCGGTACGGTACTCTCGCAAAACAGCGATGGGAAAGTGACAAAGAAAAACTCATATAACTACATTAACCCTGCTTCTGAAATTAAATGGGAAGTGAAACTCGGTGCCAACGATAAAAAAGTACTGAGCTACGAGTATGAGGTATATTTTATTCCGTAAATGAAAGACGTCATTGCGAGGACGGCTTTGCGGGCGAAGCAATCTCCATGCGTAAAGGGATTGCTTCGGAGAGCCTTGCGATGACGACTACTTTACTTTTTCTTGTAATTGGAAAAGAAACTATTCCATTGAATTTTGAGCACACCGAGTATACCTTCTTTAATAATGTTGCGGCTCATTTTAGATACGCCTTCTACACGCTCGGTAAAAATGATGGGAACTTCAACAAAACTGAAACCGAGTTTGCGTGCAGCAAACTTCATTTCAATCTGAAAAGCATAACCAACGAATTGAATTTTATTGAGGTCGATTGTTTCGAGCACATTTCTTTTATAGCAGATAAAGCCGGCAGTAGGGTCTTTAATGCCAATCCAGGTAACTAAGTTTACATAACGCGAAGCATTCTTCGAAAGGCGGATTCTCTCCTTAGGCCAATTGACAAAACCACCTTCATCTACATAACGCGAACCAATGGCGATATCAAAATTGTTCTCAGCACATTCCTTATAAAGGCGAAGTAAATCATTAGGGCTGTGACTGAAATCGCAATCCATTTCAAAGATGTATTGATAGCTTCTCTCCAAAGCCCATCTGAAACCTGCAATGTAAGCAGTGCCTAATCCAAGTTTACCTTTACGTTCAAGCAAAAAAAGCTTACCGGTAAATTGTTGTTGTAATTCTTTTACTTTTTGTGCTGTTCCATCCGGTGAGCCATCGTCTATTATCAATAAGTCAAATGCTTTGGGCAATGAGAAAACCTTCTGCACCATTTTCTCAATGTTGCCCAGTTCATTATAAGTAGGAATAATAACCAGCGAGTCGCTCAAGAACCTGTTTTATCTGTAATGGAAAAGAGGGGCAAAAGTAATTTTAGAAATTACTTTTTTCACGTCATTATGATTTTTTAGTTCCTCTTTAAACTCTGTTTAATCTCAGTAAGTTTTTGCTTGGTGTGCTGCGCAAAATCACCTTGCATCATCCAGTTGTAATAACCGGAGTCTGTGCGAAGCACTTCTTCAACTGTTTTGCCTTTGTATTTTCCAAAGTTGAAACATGCCTTGCCACCAGTGAAGATAAATCTACGTCCGCTGTCAAGGAATCTTTCTTCGTTGCTGAAATCGTGGAGGAACTGCACATCGGCTTTCAGTTCACCAGCATATTTTTCTAATTGCCCCATCAATACTTCGTAAGTAGCAAGAGTATCTGCTTCAGCACTGTGAGCGTTCTCCAAAGTTTTATCGCAGTAAAATTTGTAAGCGGATTCGAGTGTGCGTTTTTCGAACAAGGTGTAGATGCGATGCACATCTATCAATGCGCGATTATCAATACTAAAACTGATTCCTACACGAATAAATTCTTCTAACAACATTGGCACATCAAACTTATTGGAGTTAAAGCCTGCCAAATCGCACGGGTTCATAAATTCAAAAAGTTCTTTGGCTAAATCTTTAAAGGTGGGAGAGGTGGCTACATCTTCATCGTAAATACCGTGAATCATTGATGACTCGATAGGAATAGGAATTGTTGGATTTACACGATACGTTTTAGTTTCTTTAGTTCCATCGGGGTTAACGCGAAGCACACTTATTTCAACTATGCGGTCTTTCACCACATCTATACCGGTGCTTTCTAAATCGAAAATTGCCAGCGGGCGTGTTAGTTTTAGTTTAGATGCGGTTGCACCGAATAAGCCGAGTTGTTCCATTGTTTATTTGTGGTTGAGGCGAAAAGATATTTCTACCGCAAATAAATAATAATTAAGGCAGGGAAAGAATAGAAGTATGAGTTTGAAGAATTACAAAGTTGTATCACTTCTTCTTATTGCCAGTAGTTCGGCAGGGGTTTGCTTTTGTTTCCAATCATTACTGTAATGTTTGAAAACAGGCAACGCACGAAATTGGGTGGCAGTTATTTTATGGTTGATATAGTTAACGTAGCAATTAAATACATCGGGCTTTTCATCTTTAAAAATAAGCAGAGCGGCATTAAAGCCGGACTTTACAGCAATAGGAACTCCACCTCCAAGTTCTGCCCAGTGTCCGCTTAGCAATAAATTTTTAACCGGTGTGCGGTAGTGTGCTACTTTCGCCTGCATGTTTTCTTTGCCCGGACGCGCGCCCATCATGGTACCGTTTTTATTGCCGGTGTATCGCTGGTGGGTGAAAGGTGTAGCTACTTCGAAAAACAAAATATGCGAACGTAAATTGGGAGCAACTTTTTCTTCTACGCGTTTAAATAAAATTTCGGCTACCTCGTTTTTGAATTTGTTATAGGCTTCGCCACGAATGTAATTGCCTGCGGCATCGCGTTCGGTTTTCCAATAATCATGTTGCTCCATTTCGGCAGGCATAAAAATAGTGATAGTGCCTTGACCGGAAGGAGCCATAGTGGCATCGCGATAAGAAGGTGCGAGGACGATAAGTTCAGTAGTTTTCGGATTGGCGGCAGTTTGCTCTTTGCGGCTAATGTTCTGTTTAGTGATGTGAATGGCTTCTTCGGAAAAACCTAAATCTTCTGCCTTGCAATCTAACGCCACCGATACAGTAAATGAAGAGCCATATAAACTAGCATTGCGCAACCGGTCTTTGAAATCTTGCGGAACGGAAGCAGGCGGCAACATCTTTTCGTAGAGTGTTTCTACATCGCAAGCGGCAATTACATAGCGACTCGCTACTTCATATTTTGTTCCCCGGCAATCTATTTCTACACCGGTGGCGGTAGTGCCTTCTAATTTAATTTTAGTTACTCGGCTGTGGTAGAAAGTATCATTGTCGTAAGATTTTACAACATGTTCTAACCATTCAGGGAAAGCCTGACCGCCACCTTTGGGCGGGTTTTGAAAATCTTTAAAGTAAGCCCACCCGATAGGAACTAAACAGGAAAGCAAATCGGGCTCGGTGCAGAAAATGCTTTGCAGTTTTTTGTCTTTAAAATAACGGTTCAATCCTTTCTTTAAACCTTCTTCGCCCACAAAACGAATGTGTTTTATAAAAGGTAAGATGAAGCGAATTGTCTTGAATAAGTATTGAGGCTTTTCTAAAGTGCGAAATGTTTCGATTGCGCGAACATTGCTGCCCCAGGTGTTCATCTGTTGTCCGAGTTGTTTAGCATCTTTAAAGAAACGTTCAATGCCTTCTTTCTCGTGTGGAAATTTTTTGCTGTAGTTCTATCTTTAATTCATCGGGATTATCGGTGAGCAGATAACTGTGTTCGTCACCGATGAAACGTTTAATTCTTTTTTGTGAAATAGCTTTGGGATAATCTGTGCCTATAGTTTCGAAAACGGTGTGAATAATACCACCGGCATTACATTGGTTGAGCCAGTGAATAGCAGTATCGAATCGGAATTTGTTACGATGAAAACCGGCTAAGTAACCACCGGCCTGATTTGCAGCATCAACTACTGCAACTGAATATCCGGCTTTGCTCAACATAGCAGTAGCAGTTAAACCGCCCATGCCAGCGCCTATTACTACCACATCGTAATAGGGCTTTATGTTTATTTTGCTCATGCGGTTAGGGTAGTAATTAAAGTGATTACAACACTTAAACCCTAAACTTGTTTAGAGGAGATTGAGGATTTTTTTAGAGACTTCTTCCACATTCATTCCGGCAAAATTGCCCGAACTCATCAACAGTAAATTCTTTGCATTCCAATCCTGACTTAAAAGAAAATTTTGTAACGATTCCTTATCGGTGAAAATATTCAAATGATGGTTGCCGAACGAATCTTTTACAAAACTCTCTTCGAGCATCGGCATCTTCTTATGCGCGAATGTTTCTTTATCTAAAAACACCACCGGTATGTCGGCATCGTCCATTGTTCCGGCATACTGTTCCAAAAAGTCTTTGTTTAAACTGCTGAAGGTGTGCAACTCCATTACCGCAACCAATTCTACTTTCGTAAACTGATGTTTCATGGCGTGAACGGTTGCCTTCAGTTTAGAAGGCGAGTGCGCAAAATCTTTATAGATAGAAGTCTGCTCGTTCTTGCCTACAAATTGTAGACGGTTAGCAGCTCCTTCAAACGTTGAAATAGCTTTGTAAAAGTTTTCATCTGTCACCCCTAACTCGTTGCAAACGTTTTTAGCACCGGCAATGTTTTGCAGGTTGTGCTCTCCGAATACTTTCAATGATATCTCTCCAAAATCTGTTTGCAGATAACTGTAGTTTCCTTTAAGTACATATGGATGCGTATTATAAGCACGCGTGCGAACCTTCGATTCGAAATGATTGAAAATTTGCTTCAATTCCTCATCCTCAGCAAACCAGGTCAGAAAGCCCCACTCTTCTACACTATTTGCAAACTTTTCAAACTGGGTTACATACTCATCGTAATCCGGAAAAACATTTACGTGATCCCATGCTACGCCTGTAATGAGAGCTACATTGGGCTTATAGAACAAAAATTTCGAATCACGGTGAATGGGAGAGGCAAGGTATTCATCGCCCTCTAAAATAATAATAGGCGCGTCTTCGGTAATCTTTACACTGGTGTCAAAGCCTTTCACTTTTGCGCCCACCATGTAATCGAAGTTGTAATTGTTTTCTTTCAGCACGTGCATTACCATCGAGGTAATGGTCGTTTTACCGTGGCTTCCGGCAATTACTACACGCAGTTTCTTTTTCGAAACTTCATAAAGATATTCCGGAAACGAATAAATTTTTAAACCCAACTCTTGCGCTTTCTTCAGTTCTGCATTATCTTCTCTGGCATGCATGCCTAATATGACTGCATCTAAATCTGCTGTAATGTTTTCTTCAAAAAATCCGATTTGTTTTGGCAAAATGCCTTCACGTTCAAGGTTGGCTTTGGCGGGGTCGAGAATCTTATCGTCACTGCCGGTAACGGTGTTTCCTTTCCGGCTTAACACAATGGCAAGGTTGTGCATAACCGCACCGCCAATAGCTATAAAATGAATCTTCATATTAAAATTCTAATTTTGCTCTCACAATAAATCTCATAAATTCGCGTTCGAAATTTAGCAAAGCAATCATAAAACAATTTTTAATCCTTAAAACTAAATCTTATGAAAACTACAATCAAGAAAATAGTTATAGCGACAGTAGCCATCGGTTTCTTCGCTCTTTCAAGTTGTGATAAGCACACTTGTCCTACGTATTCGAAGAATGAAGTGAAGCATAACAGCGCACGCGTTTAAGTTCTTCTTATACACTGCTAAAGAATATTGGCAGTTTGAGTGTAAATAAAAAGGGTTCCGCAATTTTGCGGAACCCTTTTTATTTAGTGCTTGAATACACTTATTCAGTAACTGTAAATCTCTTAGTCACAGCATTCTTTCCATCTGTAAGCGAAAGGAAATAAACGCCTGCAGGCAGATTGTTTCTTTCGATGGTAGTGTGGTTCTCACCGGTTCTCGCTTCCAATTGTTTAACTGAAACTTCTTTACCTGTTACATCTGTAATTCTGATCGTGTAATCCGCATTCTTTTCTGCTATAAAGCTAAGCTCTGCTTCGCTGTTCATTGGATTAGGAACAATGCTTAACGAAGAAACACCGCTGTTCAATTCATTAATACCTGATGGGCAACTTAACGAAGCATTCAGGTTAGTTGCATTAGCAGATGTATCTGTTGAAGCACAAGCTCCACCTGCAGATTTTACACGTAAAAACAAACGGATGCCCGTTTGGTCAACTGTAGAAGCAGGAATAACCAAACCCGGAGTGGTTTGTCCGTTAATCCATGCTTTAAGCGAAAGAGCAAGTTTATACTGACCAACTGCATCGTTGGTAGTTCCGCTTATATTCAAACAGCCGTCCTCATTAGCAGCATATCTTTTGGTTACTTTGTTCACCGCCCAGCATAAACCGCAAGGCAGATTTTCGATGCTTACAATCTCTATACTATCTACCGTTTGGTGCCCTAGATAATCGAAGTAAGCGAACATGGTAAACTGAATAGCGTGGTTATAAGCTGCTCCCTGAATAACACAAGGTGTTGTGTCAGGTGATTCAAAACCGCCTGATGCTGGTCCTCCCAAAGTGCTACAGGCGTTTGGTCCGTTGGTTCCGCAGGCTTGGGCACTTGCCTGCATCATAAATACAGAGGTTGAAAGAATACAAAGTGTAAAGATTAATTTTTTCATGTTTTGGTTTTAAATGAATAATAGCGAATGTTTCGCGGCAGTAAAACAAAAAAGTCCCACCGAATTCGGTGGGACTTTCCCGTTAAAGTTTTCAACAAGTAATTACTCAGAAATAACTACACGTTTGATAGCAAGTGATTTTCCATCGCTGATAGAGTAGAAGTAAACTCCTGCAGGAAGGTTATTTCTCTCAATCAATGAAGTATTTTCGCCTAATCTAACTTCTACAGATTTTCTGTAAACTTCGCTGCCAATAATGTTGGTCATTCTTTCTGTCATTAACCCTGATTTATCAGAGTTGAAAGAAACAAGTGCTTTGCTGTTAAATGGATTTGGAGTTACACGTAATGAATTGTCAAACAATTCACTATCAAAAATTCCGTTACCACATACAGCTGTTGCACTGTAGCCGGCAGGTTTTGCAAAACCTACAGTTTGGTTTGTATCAACTGCAACTTCTGAATCGCCTGAGTTAATCAATCTTACAAAATATTTCAAACCAGCTGCATCAGCATCTGTTTGAATATCAAGACCGATATTAGCAGTAACGATAATTTTCAGTTTATACTGACCTGGGTTATCGCAAGCTGTTCCGCTGATTTTAATACAGCCATCTTCTTGGTTTGCCCATGTGTTGTTTGCTTTGTTGGTTGCCCAGCAAAGACCTGAAGGTAGGTTACGTAAAGTATCTACTCTAAGTGTTTGAACAGTTACTTGCTGGCCTCCGAATACGAACGTATTGAAGTTTTTGAATTGAATAACAGTGTTAGGTGCTGTTCCGTTTACAACTGAAGGTAAGCTATCAGATGGTGGAGACAATCCTGGTTGTGACAAAGTGCCAGATGCCTGGCAAACAGTAGGGCCTGAGTTACCGCAATATTGCGCGAAAATGCTACCCGAAAGTAAGCCGAAAGACAAGAGTGTAAAAATTACTTTTTTCATGCGTTGTTTAGTTTTAGTTTAATGTAATGATACAAATATAAAGAAGCTGTTGAGTTTTACTCAAAACTTATTCACAAATTTTAAAGGTAAAGTGATTGCTTTATTGCACAACCACTTTACTGTTATGTCTGCCGTTTTTAGTTTCGATGGTAACAAAATAAACACCCTTGCTCAATTCGCTTAAGTCAATTTCTTCGTTAAAGTTGCCACTGAAATTTTCCATTTTTCTATCGCTGATTGTTTGACCAACAACACTGGAGATTACAAAGCGGATATCCTGTGTTTCATCGGTAGTAAAGTTTACTTTGAACTTTCCATTGTTCGGGTTAGGGAAAATGCTTACATCGTAAATAGAATGGTCAACCAAATCGTTTAAGCCCGAAACAATAGTATCGATACCGCTTGCTGTGCGGCAGAACGGGAAGTTGATGTTGTAAACCTCGGCACTGTATTCTCCATTACCAAGGAAAGCAAGGAACTTACCATTTTGACCAACTACTAAGTTGCCGTTAAAATACCAGTCAACAGCAAAGCCACTGGATGGGAAAGGAGAGACAAAAGCCGATGTTCCGTTGAAAATGATATTGATGTTGCCGGGTGCTGCAGTACCTACTGCAACAGCATGTGGGGCAGACCATTCTACACAACCGGTAACTACGTTGGTTATTTTTACCTTATAGTCTCCCGAAGTTTTTACTGTTAAAACAGAATCAGTCGATGCTAACTCAGTAGTATCGTTCATATACCAAGTAAAGGCGTAACCCGGAACTGCTACCGTAAGTGAAAGAACAGCTGAATCGCCATTGCAAAGGCTGTCTTTTGTAGCTACTAATGCAGGAACCGGTGGATGTGGGAATACAATTACATCTACAGTTTCGGTTACACTTGAAGTAGCTACGGTATCGAAGCTAACCCATACTTTTGAATTAGAGCCTGAGTGTGTAACCTGATTAGGAACTGCCGGTGTTATAAAGTGAGAACCGCAGTTATCATCTTGTGAGCCAAGCGGGTTACTGTGTTGTGGAGGGCCGGTATCTTCATCCCATACTTGAATTTCAATAGGGTCATCGCAATTGTTTTCCGGTACTACTAAATTCAAACCTGTCCATGTTTTAGAATCCTGGTCGTTTCCTGTTCCTGTGTTGTTAAACCCTAACGAAGGAATAATAATATAAGGGTCGGGATTCGATAAACTGGTTAACTCTTCTACATCACCGGTATAACCACCGGTAATTTCGGCTGTAACCTCAGTAATGCGGTAAGTATAATAAGTAGTAGTTAACGAAAGCGGGAAAGTATCGGGAGTTAAGTAGTTAACTACACCTGGAGTTTTAGCAGGAGATGTTCCTCCGTTGCCATATGCCCATGAATAAGAAATGAGGTTTGGGCAATTAGCATTGGTAAGCGTTGCATTTAAATTAACCGAAACAGAATCGCAGGCCTCTAAAACGCAAGGCCCATTGCCAATTGAAAAGGTTTGCGGACATACCGAAGTTCCGGGAAATATCTCAATAGTATCGCGGTAAGTTTGCGCTTGTCCGTTAACGGAAACGTTACCAATCGGAGTACCTACTGCCACTACATCGGCCAGTAAGTTTACTATAATATAGTATACACCGGGTGCTACGGGAGTTCCGCAAAAGCTTACACATCCCAAAGAATCGCCAGCCCAAACATCGTAATATCCGTTAGCATGATTTGGAGTTGAGTTTACGCCTGTTGGCAAACCCTGAATACCAACAATTTTAATGTGGTGCAATTCAACGTAGCTGCAACCAGAGCATTGTGCCAGTGTTGCAGGGTCGTTAAGAATACGTGGCATGTAAAAAGAGATAACTGCATCGTAAGGAGTTCCTGCGGTATCGTCAGGTGCCTGATTGCATAAGCCACCGGCAGGTTTTTGAACAGAGCAATCTAACGGAGTGCATTGCGTGCACTGCGCTTCGGCTTGCTGATAAGCCGCACATAACAGTACGAAATAGAGAAGTAATAGTTTTTTCATTCTATGTTTTTGATTTAAAGGTTGACAAATATATAGAAGTAAAGTTAACAGTTGGGGTTGTATGGTAAACTGTTTGATAGCCGGAATAAGACAACGAATCTGAGTAACTTAAAATGTCACTTAGTTGCATATATTTTTGTCAGCTTTTTGGGAAATTCTATAAATGGTTTATACCCCTAAGTTAGGCTCGTTGTTGACAATGGCGCGCTTTACAATATTGATGTAATTTTTTTCCATTGTTCCTTCGGTGTAGAAACCTTTTGCCAGAAGAAGTTTGTGCATGGCTGGAAGGTTATAAGAAGGCGCACCCATACACAAATGATGTTCGGCATGGTAGTTTACATGGTGTGGGGCAAATAAAATGCGCTCGAGGAAATTAGCATAAGTAGTACGCGTATTCTTTTGCGGATTGGTCCGGTCTTCAACCATGCTGTGCTCTGCGATACTACGCACACGTAAACTGAAGTTGTTGGTTGTAAGTAGTGCTCCAATCCAAAGCAAATACAACCACGGCTGTCCGAAAGCACAAAAAATAAGAAACAAAATAAAATTAGCCGCCACCGGTCCGGCAAGATTTTTTACAGCAGATGTAAACACCTCAACTGCATTCCTTCCATTCAACGAAATCCATTCTGCTTTGCCGTTTAGCGCATATTTTAAAACGCCTAATTGCATTAATAGAACAGCTACATTTCCTTTAAAACCCGTAGGGCCAAACAAATCGCGAAGGAATTTACGCAGCATACTGACTCGCGAAGTAGGGTAACCGGTAGTAAGCGGAACATCCGGATCGTCATCTAAACCAGTGTTGATGTGATGCTGCAAATGGTAAGGACGGTATTTATCTACATCGTGCAGAATAGGATATGCCCCAAACCAGTTGCCCACAAGCCGGTTCACCTTACGCGAAGTAAACATAGACTCATGCGAACAATCGTGCAGAATGATAGCGCAGGCAAGTTGCTTACCGCCAAGAATAAAAAGCGAAACAATAACCGTAAACGGGTTTGGAAAAAAACCAACTATTGCGAAAGCAAAAGCAATCCATGCCCAAGTATGAAAAATTTCGAAGGCTGCTTTCCAGTCGCTCTTTTGCATAATGAACTTAATCTCATCGTTACTAAGATAGTGATGCAATGTTTTGTTATACCACTTTAAATGATTCTCAGCCATGAAGTAAGGTTAGCGAATTCGCGATGAGGAAAGTGCAATTTAACTCCGCATGCTGCATTTCAAGTTATTTTCTCACTTTCAGTTTCTGCCCTATTTCGATGGTTGTGTTTGCCAGCCCGTTCAGTTCCTTTAATTCTTCAACCGATAAGCCATAAATAAGCGCAATGCGGAAAAAAGTTTGTCCTTTGGCCACAGTATGGTACTCGCTTTGCGAAACATTGTATTTAGTTCCACCAGGGCCCACTTCAACAGCTTTGGTAGAAGGTGGCGGAACCACAAAAGGTTTTTCTTCAGTTTCTTTTTTAGTTACCGGGGTAGCAACAGGTGCCGGTTTAGCTTTTTCAGTAGTAGTAGTTGATTTGGTAGTTGCCGTTTTTTGCTTTTCTTCAACCGGTTTAATAGCGGCTTCCATCTTTACAGTTTTTGTTTTTTGCAAAGGCGCATCTTCCACTATTTCTTTTTCGCCATCTTTTAACTGGCGAATAAGAACCACTTGTCCGTATTTCAACTTTACATCTTTCGGAAAATCGTTCAACAAACAAAAATCGTTTACCGAAACATTAAAATGTTCGGCAATAGATTGAGCAGTTTCGCCATCCAGCACCATGTGTTTTTGAAAACGCGGGTATGCAATCTGCGCACTGGCGGTAAAAGATAAATGAAGCATCAGGAAAGTAAAAAGGGTAAGTATGCTTAGTTTCATAGATGAACGATTGTTTTACAAGTATAAAATATTTTTCTGTTGAAGTGCGGTTACCACTCAAATTTGAAAGCCAAGAAAAGCGACTGAAAATATTTCTCGGCAGCAATTTGAAAATACCGATTGGGATTTTACATTTGCGCTCCGTTAAAATGGGAGATTAGCTCAGCTGGTTCAGAGCATCTGCCTTACAAGCAGAGGGTCACAGGTTCGAACCCTGTATCTCCCACTCCAAGCAAAAGGGTTCCGCAAATCTTGCGGAACCCTTTTTTGTTTTTCGTTTTGCTCATTATTTTAAAAATTACGTGACAATATTTGGTTCTGTATAGGGTTTATTCAATTGTTATCTCCTTCGGTTTTCTCTAAATCTTTCAATTTTTTACCCACGTTTATGAGTCTTACCATACGCTTAAGATAAGTGCTGTGATTTTTCACATATGGGTTGTCGGTATCCCAAACATAGCCAGCAAGGACTGAACAGATTTGGCGAATAAGCTCTTGATTTCTTTCTTCAGCAAAAAATATTTTCTGCAAAGTGCCATCATACCATCCCATTACATACGATCGAAAAGTATCTACTCCCTGCATCATAACATCGGTGTATTCCTTTTGCCAGTTAACTGTTTCACCATTTAACTGACGCACTACTAATTTACTTGCAATTTGAGAAGAAGTTGTTGCCAATGTAACACCCGAGGAAAATACCGGATCAAGAAACTCTGTTACGTTACCGGTAAGCACAAAACCATCACCAAAAAATTTATCGGTACTTACCGACCATGCCTGCAACACGCGTGGTTCGAATAAAAATTCGCAATCTTTAAAACGTGGAGCAATGCTCCAATCGCTTGCAATGATATCGCGCAATTGTTTTTCCGGTTCACCGGGAAAGGCATCAAAGAAACCAGGATCACTTACAAAGCCACAACTGGTAATTCCGCTCGAAAAGGGAATGCACCAAGCCCATACACCCGGTTTGTGATCAACAATGAGAATACGGTTTGGCTCAACGTAATCGTTTCTGCGCGTATCGCGAATGTGTGTGAACAAAGTTTTACGAGGTGGAAGATTGGATGGTTTATCAAGTTTAAACAAACGCGGAATAACACGACCATAGCCGGAGCCGTCTACAATAAAACGGGCTTCAATTTTTTTCTCTCCTCCATCTTTGTCCACTACTGTAGTAGTTGAATCAGTTCCATTAAACTCAATAGCTGTAACAGTAGTTTCAAAATTAATTTCTACGCCCATTCGTTGCACCTCAGTTGCTAATACATTATCAAAGTGAGCTCGCGGCACCTGCCATGTCCAACTCCAACCTTTTGTAAACTGGTCGCTAAAATTAAAATCCATTATGCCATCAGAACCATGCGTAAACTTGGCGCCATATTTTTCCTGATACCCTTGAGCTTTTAAAACAGGCAGAAAGCCCGCATCATCCAAAGCTTCCATACAACGCGGTAATAAACTTTCACCTATAACAAAGCGGGGAAAGTTTTCTTTCTCTACAATCTTAACCTTGAACCCCGCTTTGTTGATGATAGATGCTGCTACCGTTCCTGATGGACCTGCACCGATCACTAATACGTCAACCTGTTCTGTTTTCATTTCCTAAAAAATTACATGAGCGAATATATGAGCGATGCATTGCAACCACCAAAGCCTGAGGCGGTCTTTAACGCATGTGTTTTACTGCTTTTTAAAAGCGATTGATTTACATTTACATTTTCTGAAACGCCAATGCTTTCAAAATTTTTACTTGGCAGAATAATTCCTTCGAGTAACGAGCGATATGTCAAAACAGATTCTAATACACCGGCTGCGCCAAGAGTGTGTCCAAAATTTCCTTTCAAACTGTGTAACGGAATTTCTGAAAGCGATGCACCGGCAAATGCCTTCGATTCCATTTCATCGTTGAACAAAGTAGCAGTGCCGTGTGCAGAGATAAAAGATAAATCATCGGCACTTACTTTACTTTCTTTCATGGCTTTCGTTACAGCAAAAGATAATTCCAGACCAGTGCGTGAAGGACCGGAGATATGGTTCGCATCATTACTGCTCGCGCCTCCGTTTATCAAAACACCTTTCGAAAGAGTTTTTTCGGTAGTCAGAATAATAGTTGCTGCACATTCACCAAGATTTATTCCATCTCTGTTTTTATCAAATGGTCTACAAGGATTTTTGCTCATGGCATTCAACGATTGAAATCCGCTGATGACAAAGCGCGAAAGAACATCGGCACCGGTGATGACTACATGTTTGTATTTACCCGATTCTAACAAACGCTTTGCTATTATAACCGAAAGAACACCGGAGATGCAGGCATTAGAAACAACGAGTGGATTATTGGGCGAGTTGAAATATTCAGCAATAAATTTAGCTGTATTAAAAAGCGAAACATGGCTGCGTATTTCTTCGGTTACCTCTTTACCTTCTATCAATTCTATATTCCCTTTGGTAGTAGAAAGAATAAAGAGAGTATCGTGCGAAGAAAATTTGATTTCTGTTTGCGATAAAGCATCTTGTATAGAAGCGATGCAGATACTTTCGAATCTTGTAAAGCCTTTCACGGAAATTACTCGTTCAAAAATTGAAGTATAAAAAGGTTCAGGAGAAAGCGAAGGGTCAGAGATTTGCCGGATAGCAGATAAGCCATTCTTCACCTTTTCGAAATTCTCTTTGGTAGAGTTTCCAAGTGGCGAAAAAATATTATCTGCTGCTATGTATACCGGGCTCATGGCAATCCGTTTTGTTTTTTCCATTCCGCGTAAACCGATGGAATGACTAATGACAACTCCATTTGTTTGCCGGTAACAAAAACCTGTATGGTGGTTCCTTTGCAAACTACTTCACCGGTGCTTTCGTTGCGAATAACATAATCGAAAATAATTTTTGCAGCCGGTGTATTGCGCATAGTAGTTTCTACCAAGGCAATATCTTTATACTGAAGCGTGCGCTTAAAATCTGTATTCAAATGCACAATGGGTGTAGCAAAACCCTGGTGATACATTTGCATGTAGTTGAGGTTATACTTTTTACCAAAGGCTTCTCTTCCTTCCTGAAAATAGTTGACGTAGTTACCGTGCCACACAATACCCAAGGGGTCGCACTCATTAAAGCGAACTTCAAATCGTGCAACTGCTGTTAACGATGATGCGTGTGCGTTGCTCATACGGCTTTTGCTGTTTTATCCTCCGGCTCTACAAATATTTTCATTTTGCAATGCGCAATTTCTTCACCGTTTAATTTTATTGAACCGGTGATGATACTTACATCAAAAATTTGGTTGGTAATAATTATTTCTGTTTCTATTTCTTGTCCCACAACCGGCAATTTAGTGAATGAAAAATCGCGCACATCGCCAATAAAGCCTACTGGAATTTTCTTGCCGAGCAAATTACATTCATAACCCATTTTTGCGGCAGCGGTTTGGGCAATGTTCTCCATCATTCCTGCAACAGTTAGTTTACCCGAGTTGCAAAGCACATGACTTTCATTAAAAGTAAACTTGGTAACAGAACGAGTATCGCTCACTTGCAGCAACGAACTGATTAAAACAAAAGGTGGCTTCTGTGGTATCAAGTCAATAAGGCGTTGTCCGGTGATAGGTAATTTCATTTATGCCTTTTTCCAAAAATCGTAATAATTAAACCACTGCTCCGGATTCTCCTTCACCATTCCTTCAAGGTCGCGAACATAATCTTCCATAATCACATCCAGCGTAGTTTCGTTGGTAATGGTGCGGTGCGGGCGGCAATAAAAATTATAATGCGTAGCGCTGCGCTTAACCCCGTATACAAACGAATAATTAGCCCTGAAAGTTTTGATGATTTGAAAAATACCCAGTGGAAAGCGTGCCTCTTCTCCTAAAAATTTAAAGCTACGCGTTTTGCCTTCGCCTAAAAACCGGTCGGCTGTGGTGGCAATTATTTCATTGCGCTCTAACGCTTCACCAATTTCATAAATATGCGAAAGATCGTCTTTGATGGGAATGAGTTTGAATTTTCTTCCACCGGTTACTTCATCCATGTAATTTTTGATGGCTTCGTGTTCGCAGTCGTAAACCAGAATGTTGATAGTATCGCCATAGCCCATTAGGTAGTGCCCGGCAATTTCCCAATTACCGAGATGTGCGCCAAGTAAAATTCCGCCCTTCTTCTGCGCTACTATATTTCTCATGTTATCTGCGCCAAAAGATTCGGAAGTAAACTGGTCCTTCATGCCCGACATAATCATGGTCTTATCAATCAGCATCTGCCCTAACCGGTAGTAGCTGATATAAATTCTAAAAAACGACTTGACTTTACTGTAACCGATACGTTGATTAAAGTAGTGGTAGATATGCCTTGATGTTTCGGTAGAAAAAAGGAAGTAATAGAGCGCAACAAAATACAGAATGAAATAAGCAGGACGAACTCCGAAGTTTTTGAAAATAAAAATGAAAATGGCGTAACCGATTTTATTCCCTCGCGATTTTCCCTTCCACTCTGCCATTATTTAAGCCTGTGGCTGCGATTTGCTGATAACGTAATCGTATAGATTTTGAAAAGTGAGGATACCCGTGAAATCTTCCTGTTTTACTTTAATACCAAAATTACCTTCTATGATTACTACCAGGTCAACATAATCAAGAGAGTCAAGCTCCAGCGTTTCCTTTAATGAAGCATCCGGTGTAATGGTTGTTCCATCTACTTCAAATTCCTCAGTCAGGAACTCGTTGATTTTTGAAATTATTTCTTCGTTTGTCATAATCGGGGTTGAGTTAATTGCTCTCTATTTCCATTTTCTTACTATCAATGTCGAATTCGTTCCGCCAAAGCCGAAAGAGTTGGACAAAAATGCATCAATATTCTTCTCTTTAGTAACGGTTGCAATATTCAGCTTAGCAGAATGCTCATCCGGGTTTTCGAAATTGATGTTGGGAGCTATAAAACTATTCTGCATCATCAGTAGCGAATAAACTATTTCGCTGGCTCCGGCCATCCAGCATTCGTGACCGGTCATTGATTTTGTTGAACTAACCAAGGGCTGATACGCACCAAACACCGCTCCAATTGCCTGCGCCTCGCTAGCATCGCCTTGCGGAGTTGATGTAGCATGAGCATTGATGTAATCAATTTCATTAGGGTTTACATTCGCATCTTTCAAACTCATCATCAACGAACGCACCGGTCCGTCAACTGTAGGGTTTGAAATATGTCCTCCGTTAGAAGAAAATCCGTAGCCAACTACCTCAGCCAAAATTGTTGCTCCGCGCTTCTGCGCACTTTCCAGCGATTCTATAATTACCGTTGCTGCTCCTCCACTTGGAATTAACCCGTCTCTGCTTTTATCGAAAGGGCGCGATGCTTTGGTTGGATCGTCTTCGCAGGTAGAGAAAGCTGCCAGCGCATCAAAAGTTCCCATCGAAAAAATATTCAACTCCTGCGCGCCTCCGCAAACTACTCTATCCTGATAACCGTGGCGAATGAGAAAATAACCAAGCCCGATAGAATGCGAACCGCTGGCACAAGCCGCGCTAACGGTAAAGTTGATTCCTTTAAACTTGAAGATAGTAGCCAGGTTCATGTTCACCGTGCTGTTCATGGTTTGGAACACCGCACCGCTACCGGCAAATTGCGTATTCTTTTTCTCGCGCATTATATCGGTAGATTCTACTACCGCCTGTGCCGTACTGTCGTTACCATAAATAATTCCTGTTTCGTGATGGTCGAGAAAGTCCTGATCTATTTTAGCCTGTTGCAAAGCTTGCAGTGTTGCCATGTATGCATACTCACCGGGTTCGGAAAGCATAACCCGCGAACGCCTGTCTAACAAACTTTTAAGCTCCGGCTTTTCGCACACACCGGTTAAGCCCGACCGGTAGCCAAATTCTTTACGCGCAGGGTCAAGGATAATTCCTGACTTTCCCTTAAATAGCGAATCGCGCACTTCATCGGTGTTTTTGCCAATGCACGACCAAATTCCAATACCTGTTATAACCACCCGGTTCATGCGCCAATATTAAAATTTTGAATGTTCTGTTGCAAGCTAACTGACGAAGTTCAGTAAGGAGAAACAGAAATTGGGTTAGAAATTATAATCCGAGAAATCTTCGGTAAACTCATCGGCTTTAAAAGCCGGATTTACTACCAGATTGTAGAAAGAGTAGCGTTCAAAAATTCCTTTATCGTCACTCACTTCCTGAAAAATAGGGAAGTTGTTTTCTTTATCAATATACATCACGGTTTTCTTTGAATAAGAAGTTGGAATTTTTACGGTCTTTCCGCCTAAATCTTCTTCGAAGTTTTTAATACCGCTTGTTTCTACCATAGAGTATTCAGGTACCAAAAATTTCAAAGCAATGTTATACATGTTCTCGCCTTTCTTGGCGGTGTAATTGGTATAGGCGTAAGTAGGGTCTTCGATTACTAATTTATAGCAAGCGCGGTTATTCCAGGTTACATCTCCTGCATATTTAAATACTTCGTCAAATTTTCCCTGTGCATCTGCCTTCTTTACTCCTTGCTCTACAATTTTACCCACAATGGTAAAACCTGACGACAGCATAGTATGGTGCTGGTCTTTGGTAAGCAAACTACTGAACGGATTCAATTTAAGTGTAGGCAAAAACTTGCCGGGGTTCACTACTGCTTTGCCACCGTTCTGTCCCTCTACATACAGTATTTCTGTTCCCTTATTCGGGTCTTCAATCATTTTTAAATACAATTTCTTAGGAGAAACATTGATTTTGTTTTGAATCAAACCTCCGCGTAATCCTTTAATGCCGATAATTCTTTCCTCGCTGCGCATGTTAAAGGTGCTTCCTTTGTGTGCATTAATTGCTGCCAGCATTTTGTTTACGATAGTGCGGGTTTGGCTTTCGGGTGCCGGTGCTGCTGAAAAATTAAAACAGGCAGCCATGATGATTACTGTGAGAAGAAGAACGCTATTTTTCATTGATGAGATTTTAGTTGAAACACTGCAATTGTAAAAATGATGCCAAGATTAAAGTCCTATTCCTAATTTCTTGTAAATAAAACTCATAATCCATGCGGGTCCTATGAGCAGAAACTGCACATCTTTTAAGAACGATGGTTTCTTTCCTTCAATATGATGACCGTAGAACTGCGCTATCCATGCTGCAACAAAAATGATAATAGATACTGCCCATAACGGAAGAATATCAGCCGCTTTTATTTCGTAACAAACAATCATGCAGATAACCGAGAAGAGCAACATGCCAATCCAAAGCGTGCGCGAAAGGGTGAAATAATAAACCGTAACCAGTGCCAGCATAATAATTGCTAAATTAAAGTTCATAGTTGGAGTAATAGCAAAAGGTAATTCAACAATATAGAACAAACCTACTATGCTGAAAAAAATTGCCGGTACACAAATCCAGTGAATGAGTTTGTTAGTGGCGTTTTGATGGCTCGAACCATATTCGTCAAGAAAAGATTGAATTTTTGACATCCTAATTTTTTAAGAGCGCAAAAATAGATTTTGTAAGCAGATATTCAGTCTGCATCTATATTTTATGTCTTAAAAATTGTAACCTACCTGAAAAGTAAAATTGCGCGGTGCTTCAATCAAAGCCGGGCGAAGCATGTACTCGGTGTTCAGCACATTTTTGCAAATGAACATAAACGTAGCTTTCTCTTTATAGCTGTAGCCCGCGCGTATATCCATTACAAAATCAGGATGATGGTGCGAGGCTCTGAAATCCTTTACCACCTTCAGCGAGCCAATAGCACCTTCGTCAATGTTTTTCATAAAGCTGTTTAGGAAAGCACTAATGCCCACTGTTACACCTTTATAATTGGTTTGTATATCTGCTTTTGCGGAGTGCTGAATACGGTATTTCAAAATCTTCACCGAGTTAGGGTCAGCCGGATTGTAATCTAAGTTCTCCGGATACAAATAAGAGTAGCCAATCAAAAAGTTAAGCGGCACACCAAAAATTTTACCATTGGCAACAGCCGAAACCTCCACGCCCATTATCCGCGCATGTTCTAAGTTAACCGCCTGAAAAGGAATACCGTTAACTACTACACCTGAATCAGTAGTGTATTGCTGGAACTCTATCATATCGGCATACTGCATAATGTAAGCGGCAGCATCGAAATACGCCATCCACTTACTTATTTTTACGCCTTGCTTTATACCAACCTCTGCACTCCAACCTGTTTCTGGGCGCAAGCTGTTATTAGGAAAAACTTCAACCCCGCTACGCATGGTATGAATATATTTTTCCGCCATTGAAGGATTGCGGAAACCCTGTCCAACAGATGCGCGGATAAATGTTCCCTCCGTAGCCTGAACATTTAACCCGAAACGGAATAATGGGGCAATGGCACCATTTAGCGTGTAGGTTTTGGTAATTAAATGTAGAGCATGAAATGGATAATATGTTTGTGAAGTATCCAGCATCATATACTCTAACCGCATACCACCGGTAAGCGTAAGTCGTTTCCAGAACTTCTTTTCTACTTGAATATAAGCTGCCACGTTGCCTACCGTGCGCGTGGTATAGTAAGCACTTGGCGCAGCCGTTGAAAAAGTTTTACCGCGAATAATGCTGTAGTAGCCGTTCATACCGGCCGTAAGCACCAAATTTATATCGCTGAACTTGCGCAGAAAACTATAATCAACATACACCTGATTCGACTCCGAACTATCACCCGTAGTAGAATTAAACATCGTATTATACCAGCGGAACTTTAAACTGTGGCGGTTATCTTTCTTATCGTAATAGTTAATGTAAGGGTCAACAGTTAGGGTTCGGGTGCGTGTTAAAGCCGTTTGCCCTGGCACATACATATATGTAGCTACACCAGCACCGGTAAAAAAGTCTTTCAAGTTTTCGTGAAAGAAGTTCATGTTAATCCCCACAGTTAAATTAGAAAGTTTCTTTGGGGTGTAGCGCAACTTGGCAGTCATCCGCACACGCTTGTAATCGTTATTCTGTCTAAAGCCCTGGTCCTGATTATAACCACCGCAAAGCACCACACCAAAATCGCCATACTGTTTTGCATGCAAAAACTGCACACCGCCAAACATTGGGCGTTGCACATGCCGAGCCGTATCGCCATTGTGTTTAATTACTTTACGCGTCCACCAGGCGTTCCATGTGTGCTGATAAGGCTGACCGTAAAATCCATAGTTCAATAACACCTTATTTACCATCTCTTTTTTAGGATTAATGGTGCGTATATTCAATACTCCGTTTAAAGCTGAAGAACCATACAAAGCCGAAGAAGAACCTTTAATAATTTCTACTTGCTCCAAAGCTTCAATAGGAACAGTCTCCCAACGGATACTTCCATTTTCCGGACTGATAAGCGGCATATCATCCAGCAATGCCAGCACACGGTTACCGGTAGCATCGCTAAAGCCGCTACCCCCGCGTATCGAAATTGTTTTGCCCAGCATGTTTACCCCCGGCACCTTGTTCATGGCCTCATCCATCTTCGCGCTGTTCTGGTTAATCACCGATGCTTTTAACACCTCCATCGAAACCACCTCCTCGCTCAACTTCTTCTCATACTTAGTTCCGGTAACTACCACTATATCCATTTCTGTTACCTCCTCGCTCATTTGCAAATCCTGCCGTTTCTCCTTCAAACCAATAGTGGTAATCAAAAAGCTGCGCGTTTCGTAACCCACATAACTGTATTGAACATTGAAAGTTCCTGCCTCAAGTTCCAACTGGTATTTGCCATCCATATCGGTAACAGTTCCTGTGCTGGTGCCTTTTACCGCCACCGCAACACCAATCATGGCACTGTCTTTTTCATCTGTAACGGATCCGTAAAGTTTTACCTTTTGGCTAAAGACAGAAGTGGAGATGAGCAGCCCCACAAATAGGTATAAATACTTCATTGCGAATTTTTCGATTCGAACCAAAAATAGAATTTTTCGGTAGGTAGGAGTAGGAGAGAAGTGAATCTTATCAACAGCTAATTGCCTTTGATAAATTATTTTGCAAATGTCCCAATAACTTCCCCAGCTTCGCCTTCCATCTCTTTGCTTCTTGTCTTTGTCCCTTCAAACTGCTTAGTGTATTCTGGGTGGTTAGTGCCCAGCAGTCTATCCCAAATATTAAAATACAGACCATAGTTGCTGGTTACATGCTTGTGGTGCATGTTATGGTGAGTAGAAGTATTATTCCATTTAGAAATGAAGCCGTTGGTAAAACCCGATGGGTACATTTCGAAGCCTAGATGCCCAATTACATTCATACCCGTTTGGTAAAGCACCCATATAAGAATAGCATAAGGATGAATTGGCATAAGAAACATCATGATAGGAACTATGCCAACTTCGATCAATGCCTCAAGCGGGTGAAAAGCAAAGGCAGCCCAAGGAGTTGGATTGGTGGAGAGGTGATGAATTTTATGCACGTAAGGATAAATAGGTTTCCAGTGCATGATCCGGTGAGTCCAATAGAAATACATATCGTGCAGCAGGACGAAAGCAATGACGGAGAAAATAAAATACGCTACGCTGTGGTCACTAAAATTGGTATAAACTTGCGTGTAACCATGCTTGCGTAGGGTGAACATGGTGGTTGCTACTGCTCCAAAAACAGCAATAGAAAGAAAAGAGTAACCCATTTCGCGCAAAACGTGTTTGTTGTCAGGATACTTCTGCTGAATTTTGAAACGAAAGAAATGGCGTTTCTTCCAGATGTAGAATAGCAGAAATAAAATTCCTGCAAAAACTAAATAGCGAAGCGAGAGAATAGTTACGGTGCGAAAATATTTGAAGAATAATTCCTGAACACTTATCATAATCTTACCAAACCTGAATCACTTTGGTTGTGCCGTTATAAGTAATAGTTACTGATTTATCGCATGCTTCATTGTTATAACTGTCGTAGTTTATTTCTAACATTTTTCCGTTGCTGTTAGTCAGCATCAAATCGCCCGATACAAAAGTTGACAAACATCCAAGCGTGAGTTTTTTCTTAAGCGGTGTTACAGTGTTTACTGTAAATGTTACTCCGTTTACATTGGTTCCCGATGCACTTCCGCTTATTTCATATTCATCGTCATACCAACCCGCACCGGCATCATGTGTTTGAGTAATTTCTCTGTTTGAACTCCATGAAATTGTTCCGTTATCTCTTTGCAAAGTAGCATTGGTTACGGTTACTGAATACGAAGTAGCACTGCTACGGGTAATTGTTTTTAAACCAGATAGCTTATACATTTTAGTTCCGTTGCCCACATAATATTCATCGGCAGTAGAAATAGTAATATTGATGGTAACCGGTGTATCGCTCCAATGGTGGTCCATACTTACATGTATTTTTCCTGCGCGGTAGCGTCCGTCTTTACAGAGAATTCCTTTGAAACTTGCTCCATGGTCAAGCACACCGTAATCAATAGTAAATTCAATTCCATCTCCATCCGTAAAAGTAGTATCGGCAAAAGATACTGAGGCTCCGCTAGGCAAAATATTATCATCTGTTTTACCGGTACGTGTATCGGTAGAAGCATAGTCAGCAACTACATCATACACTTGCGCATACTCGGTTTCAATAGCGGCATTGTCTTCAGCACTTTGAATACTCTCCGCCAACTCTCTGCGGCAGGAAGTAAACACCATTGCTGTAAGAATAACCATAGCTAAAAGTCGAAGATTATTCATATCAATTTATTTAGTGAGTATTTTTTGAATGAACAAATTTACAAAAAGCATTCAATGCAATTTAATGTAAGCAGATTACTAAGTCAAGTGTTAATACACCTGACTTCATTTCTCGAAAATTCCCTTTATCACCTTGCCTACATTTCCATTAGGTTCCTGAATATGTAATAGAGCCGCCACGGTAGGAGCAATATCTGTCATGTGAATATCGCTGTGGTCTTCGCCATGTTTTACACCCCAGCCCATCCATAATAAAGGAATGTGCGTGTCATAAGGATAAACCGTTCCGTGTGTGGTACCTTTGGTCATACCCTCAAACCAGGCCGGTTCAAACAACACATACATCTCACCGGAGCGACTAGGATAATAACCGTTGCTGATATCGCTTTTCATTCGCGCTTCAATTAATTCATCCGATAGATTTTCTAAGTCAAGCACTTTTGCCACACCAGGTTGCTGCAACATAAAATTGCGGATAGTTTGTTTGAAACCGGTGCGGTCAATTCTCTTTTCATTCAACAGTTTATTGTTCAAATAGAACTGCATGTTCTCGTAGCTCAACAGCCACTCGCCTTCGCCATACTGTTCTTTTAGTTTGGCTTCCAATTGTTTCATCACTGTATCAATAGGAAACACCCCCGCAGGTATTTTATGCTCTTTCGAAAAATCGGGGACGTGTGCCGCTCCATGGTCAGCCGTTAAAAACAAAACATAGTTACCTGTGCCTACATGCTCATCTAAAAAAGTAAAGAACGCTTCTAAGTCTTTATCTAAGCGCAGGTAACAATCTTCTACTTCTACACTATTGGGTCCAAACCGGTGACCGATGTAATCGGTAGAAGATAAACTTAAGGCTAAAAAATCGGTCACTGTTCCAGAGCCTAATCGCTCATTTAGAATAGCGCCTTCAGCAAATTTCAACGTGAAGGAGTTGCCATAAGGAGTAGCCGCCAAAATTTTGTATGAAGGGGTTACCACTTCGCCCACTTTGTGGGGAAACACAGGTTTGGTTTCGGTTGGGAACACATCTTCATAAGGCCGGTCGTCTACATCGCTCTCCGAATACTTTTCAATAGGTTGAAGGGTTGCCCAGTTATCTTTCAAATATTTTTCGGGCAGCTTGTAATCGTTAAACTGTTTCACCCACAAAGGCAAATCGTTCATGTAATACGAAGAAGTAATCCAGTTACCGCAACTTGGGTCGTAGAAATAAGCCGCGTTAGCGGAATGTCCTGCCGGTAGAATGGAGCCGCGGTCTTTTAGCGCAATGCCAATTACTTTGCTTTTGAAATTAGTGGCAAGGCGCAACTCATCGGTAACGGTAGAAGTCAACATTCTGCGCGGGCTCATCAAACCTGCTTTTGAAGCACTGCCGATTGTTTTTTCTGTGATGTCTTCGGTGCAGTAAACATATTTGTTCTCTTTCAAATCAAACCAGTTGTTACCGGTAATACCGTGAACGGAGGGAACTGAGCCGGTATAAACACAGGTATGTCCACAAGCGGTGTAAGAAGGCGAATAGTTGATATGCGTGTTCTCGCAACTGTAACCTTCGCGCAACAAACGTTTAAAACCACCAACAGAATATTTATCGGCATAGCGGTAAAGAAAATCGTAACGCATTTGGTCAACCACTAAACCTATTACCAGTTTTGGTTTGGTAGGTGCCGGTGTTTGTGCAGAAACAGAAATGAAGAGGAGAAAGGTGATAGACGCGAGGAGTAAATTTTTCATACAAATTATTTCTCCGCAATAATAAAGTAATTGCTTCATGGCGCAAGAACACTACGCATTAGCTATGTGGCATTTGTGCAGGTTACGTTATTTATCCTCAGAAGAATACGGTGCTACTCATATTTTGCAATATAAATTTATCGGAGTCAACCACTTTAACATCAAACGATGTTTCGAACAGGTAAGCAACAACCCTTCATTGTCGTCTACAATTCCCATCCTGTTATAAGGCTGAAACAAACCAAGCCTTGTTAACGTAAACAGAAGGGTGTTGCAGGAATTAAGGAGCCTGCTGCACCTCTAAAAGAGCCGACATGAAAAGAAAATTACTCGGGGTATTGCTATTGCTTTCGCTGTTTATGGTGCCTTGGGAAACACAAGCAGCGATTGTTATTTTGGAAGCCCATACCAACGTAAATTGCAACGGTTTTGCAACCGGTGCAGTAGATATTACACCCGGTGGCGGAACTGCCCCATATACTTATAACTGGAGCGATGGTACTATTACCGAAGACCGAGCTGGTCTATCAGCCGGAAATTATTGGTTGACCGTTACGGATAATTTAGGTGCCAGCAATTCTATTCTCATTTTTATTTCGGAACCAACTCCCATGACTACGCTGAAAAGCATTACGCATGTTTATTGTGGCGGTGGAAACACCGGTGCTATTGACCTTACTGTTTTAGGTGGAAGCCCAGGTTATACTTATGCCTGGAGCGATTTTGTTTATACCGAAGACCGCGCCAACCTTACTGCGGCTAATTACTATGTAACCATTACCGACTCAAAGGGCTGCACAAAAGTTGATTCAGCTAACGTAACTCAGCCACCTGGCATGGTTATTAATAAAACAATTACCAATGTAACCTGCGGAAGTGGTGTGAATGGAGCAATTGATTTGACTGTGCAATTTGGTTTTCCGGCCTACTTGTTTTCGTGGTGCGATGGAGCAATTACCGAAGACCGCACAGCCATTGCTGCCGGAACATATACAGTAACTGTTACCGATATAACCGGTTGCAGTGTTTCTGCTTCGGCAACAGTTGGTCAGTCTGGCGCAGGTATGGCGGTGAATACAAGTTCAGTAAACCCAAGTTGTTTTGGCGGTGCTAACGGAACTACTACGGTTATTTCTGTAATAGGCAGTGTTGGTCCGTATACTTTCCGCTGGAGCGATGGTCCTACTACACAAAACAGAACCGGCATGGGTGCGGGTTCATATACCGTTACAGCCACTTCAACCACCGGTTGCACGGCAGCCGCTACAGTTAATTTAACTTCCCCAACACAATTAAATATTACACTTAACCCCATTCAGCTTACCTGTTTTGGAAGTAATAACGGAGCCATTAATACAATTGTAACAGGTGGAACTTCTCCTTACTCATACAATTGGGGAGATGGAATATTTACACAAAACAGAACAGGTTTAGCTACCGGAAACTATACGGTAACCGTAACAGACTTTAGAGGATGTACTGCTACACAAACTACTTTTGTTCCTCAGCCATTGCAATTAACCATAACAGCAGTTCCTTTACCACAAGCATGTATTGGCGGCCCAACCGGTTCGGTAACCACTACGGTTGTGGGCGGAATGGGAAGCTATTCGTATTGGTGGGGTGCAGGTGTAATCAGTGCCAATCAGAACAACGTAAATGCAGGTAACTACTGTGTTACCGTAACCGATGCCAACGGATGCAGTACTACTGCGTGCGCAACCGTTCCTGCTTATACACCTATGAACCTTACCAGCACACAGGTAAACAATTTATGTTATGGTGCCGCTACAGGTTCAGTTGATTTAAGTGTGGCAAACGGATGGTCGCCATTCACTTATGTGTGGAGCAATTCGCCAACTACACAGAATATTAGTTCACTTGCTACTGGTAGTTATACAGTAACAGTAAGCGATAATCATTCTTGCACGGCAACCAGAACGGTTACTATTACTCAACCGGCCTTTGCTATTACAATTAACTCGACCGTTACCGATGTAACCTGTAATGGTGGAAGTAATGGTGCTATCAATTTATCGGTATCGAACGGAGTTGCTCCTTACACTTATAACTGGGGCGGTGGTGTTGTTACGCAAAACAGAACCGGTCTTAGTGCAGGAAATTATGGTGTAACGGTAACAGACAATAACTCATGCACAGTTTCAACTTCTATTACTGTAAATCAACCTACTCCTATACTTATTACACCAACGGTTACTAATGCTACTTGCTTTGGAGCCAGCACCGGTGCCATCAACTTAGCTGTAACCGGAAGTTTTGCTCCGTATGCTTACAACTGGGGCGGTGGAATTATCACCCAAAACAGAACCGGACTTGCACAAGGAACTTATCCGGTATCTGTAACCGATAATCATTCATGCACAGCTTCTGCAAGTATTGCGGTTAGTCAGCCTGCAGCTATAACTATTTCGCCAACTGTTGTAAATCTTACTTGTAATAATATCAGCACCGGTTCTATAAACAGTACTGTTGCGGGCGGAACTTCTCCTTACGCTTATAACTGGGGAGGTGGAGTAATTACACAAAACAGAACTGCCTTAGCAGCCGGAAGCTATACGGTTACGGTAACTGATAATGCAGGATGTTCAACAAGCAACACATCGGTTGTTATTCAACCAACAGCCATTGTGGTTTCTTCTGTAAATACAAATGTTTCCTGTAATGCAGGAAATAACGGAGCTATTAACTTAAGCGTAAGCGGAGGAACTTCTCCATATACATTTAACTGGGGCGGTGGAATTATTACACAAAATCGCGCATCGCTTACTGCAGCAACTTACAATGTTACTGTTACAGATAACGCAAGTTGCACAGCCACTTACTCAACAGCTATTACACAGCCTGCTACTTTAAGTGCTTCTGCTGTAGTTACAAATGTTTCGTGCAATGGCGGAAACAATGGTGCAATAAATATTACTGTAAGCGGAGGAACTTCTCCTTACTCTTTCAATTGGGGCGGTGGAGTAATCACTCAAAACAGAGCCGGTCTTGCGCAGGGAACTTATAGTGTAACAGTTACGGATAATGCAGGTTGCTCGGCAATTAATTCTTCAACCGTTAATCAGCCGGGAGCAATTACTGTTACACCTACTGCAACCAATGCAAGTTGTTTTGGTGGAAGCAATGGTGCTATTAATATGGGTGTAAGCGGAGGCAACTCGCCTTATACTTTTAACTGGGGCGGTGGAATTACAACTCAAAACAGAACAGGATTGATGGCAGGAACTTATATAGTAACCGTAACCGATAACACCGGTTGTTCGATGACAAGTTCTGCTACAGTTTCCCAAGGCTCAGCTATTACTGTTACGCCAACAGTTATCAACGCCACTTGTTTTGGCGGAAATAATGGCGCAATAAATATCAGTGTAAGCGGAGGAGCTTCGCCTTACTCTTTTAACTGGGGTGGGGGGGTAGTTTCGCAGAACAGAACAGCATTAACTGCCGGTTCTTATACTTTAACGGTTACTGACAATGCATTGTGCACGGCTTCAAATACTTCAACTGTAAATCAGGCAAGTGCTATTTCAGTTGCTTCCGTTACAACTAACGTTGCTTGTAATGGCGGAAGCACCGGCTCTATAAACTTAACTGTAAGTGGAGGAGCATTTCCATATACATTTAACTGGGGCGGTGGAGTAATTACACAAAACAGAACAGGACTTACTTCGGGCAACTATACAGTTACCGTAACCGATAACGCAACTTGTACAACTACTCACACGGCTACTATTAGTCAAACAACTTCGCTTAGTGTTTCTTCTACTCAAACTAATGTGGTTTGTTTTGGCGGAACTACAGGAGCAATAAACACAACCGTTACCGGAGGAACTACGCCATATTCTTATAGCTGGGGCGGTGGAATTATTACACCAAACAGAACCGGTCTTGCGGCAGGTGCTTATACAATAACTGTTTCTGATAATGTAGGCTGCACAGTCGCTAACACAACTACCATTACTGAACCCGCAGTTATTTCAATTGTTCCTGCTATGACCGATGTGGCTTGTGCAGGTGGTAATACCGGTGCTATTAATCTTACTGTAAGTGGCGGAACATCTCCTTATACTTTTAACTGGGGTGGTGGAGTTGTTACGCAAAACAGAACCGGTCTTGCACAGGGAACTTACAGCGTAACTGTAACTGATAATGCGGGTTGCACTAGGAATAGCACTTCAACTGTTGCGCAAAACGCATCACTTAGTATTACATCTGTTAATACTAACGCAACATGTAACGGTGGAAGCAACGGAACTATTACACTAACATCGAACGGAGGAACAACTCCATATTATTATAATTGGGGCGGAGGAATTATAACTCAAAACAGAACCGGACTGGCTGCGGGAAATTATACCGTAACGGTTATTGATAATGCGGGATGTTCGGGCAGTTTACTTTCAACTGTTACTCAGCCTGCGGCACTTATTGCATCAGCAGTGGTTACTAATATCTCCTGCAATGGTGGAAGCAATGGTTCAATAAATATTGTAACAAGCGGAGGAACTTCACCTTACGCTTACAATTGGGGAGGAGGAGTTATTACTCAAAATAGAACGAACTTACCGGTTGGCAGCTATAACGTAACAATAACTGATAATAACTCATGCACTGTTTCAACAGCAGCAAGTGTTACCGAGCCGGCAGTTATTTCGTTAAGCGCAACACCAACCAACGTAACTTGTTATGGTGCATCTACCGGAAGCATTGCTTTGACAGTAACCGGTGGAACAAGTGCTTATACTTTCAACTGGAGCAATGGACCGGCAACGCAAAACAACAACAGTATTCCGGCAGGAAACTACTCGGTGAGTGTAACGGATGCTAATTTATGCACCGCAAATACTTCGACCGTTATTACTCAAGGAACACAAATTACTACTTCTACTTCTGTTGTAAATACTACTTGCTTTGGTTCTGCCAACGGCAGTATTGATTTAACAGTGGGTGGTGGTGTAGGTTCTTATACTTACAACTGGAGCAACCTGGCAACTACTCAGGATATTTCAAACATTGTGGCGAATACTTACAATGTAACCGTTAAAGATGCTGCTAACTGCACCGCATTGGCAACGGCAACTATTTCTCAGCCAACTCAGATTGTGCTTTCAAATACGCATGTAAATGTATTGTGTAACGGTGGCAATACGGGTAGCATTGATTTAAGTGTTACCGGTGGAACTTCCGGTTATACTTATAACTGGAGCACCGGTGCAACCGCACAGGATGTTTCTGTTCTTGTTGCACAAAACTATACTGTAACCGTAAACGATAACAACTCATGTTCGGCTACTGCAACTGTTGCTATTAGTCAGCCTGCTATACTTGTGGTTGCTGAAACACATACTAATGTTTCATGCAATGGTGGAAGCAATGCTACTATTAATACTACACCTTCGGGTGGTGTGTCTCCTTATTCGTTTAACTGGGGCAATTCTGTTATTACACAGAATAGAACAGGTTTAACTTCAGGAAGCTATGTGGTAACGGTAACTGATGCAAACGCTTGTTCAACTTCTTTGACTTCAGCAATCACACAACCAGCTGCGCTTACACTTACTACTACTAAAACAGATGTAACCTGCGCAGGCGCAGCTACCGGTACTATTGATTTATCTGTAACCGGTGGAACCACCAACTATTTATATCAGTGGAACAATAATATTCTTACGCAGGATTTATCTGGTGTAAGTGCCGGAACTTATTCGGTAATTGTAACCGATGCTAATGCCTGCATCGCAACAACTTCAGCTACTATTACACAGCCAACACCTATTACAGTTAGCTTTACTCAAACCAACGTTACCTGCTTTGGAGGAAGCAATGGCTCTATAACTACCACCGCAACCGGTGGAAATGGTAGCTATCAGTTTGTATGGAGTAATAGCGGCACAGCACCAAGTATTTCAAATTTAACTGCAGGTAATTACTCGCTATCGTTAACCGATGCGACTAACTGTGCTACTATGTTGTCGTTCAATATTACGCAGCCATCGGCTATTGCAGTTCTTGAAACACACCAAAACGTACATTGCAATGGAGCGAATGACGGCAGTATTGATTTGAGTGTAAACGGAGCGGCTTTTCCTTATACCTATATCTGGAGCAACAATGCTGTTACGCAGGATGTTACTTCACTGGCTCCGGGTTTATACAGCGTTACTGTAACCGATGCCAACCTATGCGCTACAGCCTTAAATTCTGTCAGTATTTCAGAACCGGTACTCATTTCTTTAAGCACTGTGGCAACTGATGTAACCTGCAATGGCGCGGCTACCGGGGCTGTTAACTTAACTGTAACCGGTGGAACTGCCCCTTATAGCTATAGCTGGACAGGTGGCAATGTTACACAGGATGTAGCGAATCTTTCAGCTGGAAACTATTTAGTTACCGTGACCGATGCCCGTGGATGTGTAGCGAGTACCGGTGCCGCCATTAATCAGTTGCCGTCTATTAATACAACTATTCAAACTACTGCTGTAACTTGCTATGGTGGCAACAACGGAGCTATTAGTGTGCAGGTGCAAGGCGGAACAGCTCCTTATAATTATAACTGGAATTCAGGCGGAATGAATGCATCGCTATCTAACCTTACAGCAGCTAACTACCGTGTGCTGATAACTGACGCTAATAATTGCAGCGTAGTTGATAGTGCAGATATCATTCAGCCTTCACCAATAGTAATTAGCGCAACCGCTAACAATGTTACTTGCTATGGTTTGGCTGATGGTTCTGTTAATATTACTGTAACCGGTGGTGTTCCCGCATATACTTTCTACTGGAACAATTCAGCGCAAGGGGCCAGCATTGCTAATCTGCAAAGAGGATATTACACGGTAACCATTACAGATGCACATTTATGCACTGCCGCAAGTGGAGACATAGTAGTAAACGAGCCGCAGCAATTAAACATTGCATCGGTTATTACTCCGGTGGGTTGTACCGGTCATGCTGATGGCAGTGTGGTATTACAGGTAACCGGAGGAAATTCACCTTTCAGCTATCACTGGAGCAACAACGCTTCTGCTTCCAGCATTACCAACGTTGCTGAGGGTAGTTATGATATTACCATTACCGATATCAACGGATGCATTGCTTCGGGCGGTTATATTATTGGAACTACTGCGCCACTTGTAATTACACCGGTGGTGCATAATAGTGCCTGTGCAGAGGTGCAGAACGGAGCTATTGATTTAACTGTTACAGGAGGAACTGTTGCCTTCAATTTTGACTGGAACACCGGTGATATTGCCGAAGACTTAAACAATCTTTCTCCGGGAACTTATGCTGTAACCGTTACCGATTCACGCAACTGTTCTGTTCAGGGCAGCTACAGTATTATATCCGGTTATGAATTGACTGTAGATGCCGGTGTTTCTTCTACAATTAACTTAGGCGAAACCATTCAACTTACTGCGGTTACCAATGTTGAACACAATAATGTTTACTCATGGTCACCTGCTTACTCGCTTAGCTGCGGTAACTGTGCAAGCACCGAGGCCTCTCCGCTTAGCAATACTTTCTATACCGTAAATGTGGTAGATGCGAACGGATGCAAAGCGTCAGACACGGTGAGTATAAATGTAAATTCGGTTACCGATATTTTCATTCCGAATGTATTTACACCGAACAATGACGGCAACAATGATTTGTTCCAACTGTTTGGCGATGTAAACACTATTCAGTTCCTTGAGTTTGCCATCTTCAACCGCTGGGGCGAAAAGGTATTTGAAACCAGCAACCATAAGTTTACCTGGGATGGTACTTATAAGGGCGAGGCTGCACCTCAAGGAGTTTACATCTACACCGCTAAAATTGTATTCATCAATGGTTATTCGCGCAACGATATGAAAGGCTCGCTGACCATTATTCGATAAACTTTTTTCATGTCCATTTCCTTCTTAAAAGCGGCTCTTCGGAGTCGCTTTTTGAGTTTTAATACACAGCCCATCATCTGAGTTACTCATGTTCATTGCCTGTTGTCATTTGCTCTTTGTTTTTATGTTTGTGACTGCTATGAAAAACACCAAACATCTTCTCCTTCTTTTATCAGCAATTCTTTTATACGATTTAGCTACAGCGCAAACAAATGGCTGGTGTTCTACTATGGAACATACCTTCCGTCAGTTGCAAAGCAATCCGCAGTTTGCTCAGCAGTATGAAGGAATGAAGACTTTTCTTTATCAAGCTAATCAGAGCAATGCTCAACGGGCTACTGATGCTAACGCTCAAACTATTTACATTCCGGTAGTGTTTCACATTGTTCATAATGGCGATGCGCTGGGTACCGGTGAAAATATTTCGGACGCGCAAATTATGTCGCAACTTACGGCTATGAACCTGCACTACACTGCGCAAGATGCTAATCTTGTGAATGTTCCTGCTGCATTTGCACCGCTTATAGGCAACTGCAATATTCAATTTTGTCTAGCAAAATTCGACCCGGACGGCAACCCGACCACCGGTATTATTCGTCACCAGCTTTCTACCGCTACGTGGAATGATGAAACAACAATTGACAATACTCTAAAGCCTTCAACTATTTGGGACCATACCAAATACATGAACATTTGGAGCGTGCGTATGGGCGGCACACTTATCAGTGATGGCGTATTGGCTTATTCATCGCTGCCTTTTTTTGGTGCGGCAAATTCCGATGGTATTGTTGCGCGCTTTAATACTATTGGCACCACCGGTAGTTTACTTACCGGTCATAATTTGGGCAAAACAATTACGCACGAAGCTGGTCATTGGCTTGGACTTTTACATACTTGGGGAACCGATGCTAACTGTGGCGATGCAGGCGATTATGTAGATGATACACCGGACCAAGCGGATTTGAATTTTGGTTGTCCAGCGTTTCCGCACATCAGTTGCAACAATGGGCCTAATGGAGATATGTTTATGAACTACATGGATTATGCTGACGATGCTTGTAGCTATATGTTCTCTGCCGGTCAGTCAAATAATATTCATTCCGTGTTGAGCCAGTTTCGCCCCGATATTTTAACTGCTTCTTCTTCTTGTTTTTTAAATCTTGATGTTGCGGTGCTCAATATCAGTTTTCCAAAGGATACTATCTGCTCGTTTACTTTTCGTCCGGTTGTAACGATTAAGAACGAAGGAACCACCACACTTACTTCCGGCAAATTCTATTACCAGGTAGATGGCGATGTAGTACAGATTTATAACTGGAATGGCTCGCTGCCAACGCAGGGCGAAGTGCAGATAACGCTTCCGGTGCAGCTGGTTTTTATTGAAGATGTGCATACGCTCGATATAACTTTCGGAAACGCCAACGGACAGGCGTCAGATAACTTTTCGGGTAACGATAGCAAGAGCATAACCTTTTATGCCTACAATGGCGTAGCCGGTAGTGCCGTTCCGTTTACCGAAACTTTTGAAGCCACTTTCCCTGCCGCTAACTGGAGCATTTACAATCCGAACAATGATGTAACGTGGGAGAAGAGTAACTCGTATGGCGGCTATGGTAGCAGCAGCGGTTCGGTAGTTATAGATAACACCGCTTACGGTGCCAATCCAAACAAAAAGAAAGACGCGCTGATTACAGACGCTTACGATTTTTCTTCTATTGCTTACCCAGAATTAAAATTTGATGTAGCGTATGCGCAATACAGTGCCAGCCGTGCAGATTCATTGAAAGTTTATTACAGCCTTGATTGCGGAAGCAACTGGATTAAAATATGGAACCAGAAAGGCAGCGCACTTGCCACAGCACCCGACCAAACTACTTTGTTTACACCAACTTCTACCGAATGGAAAACAGTTACAGTTCCGGTAGTTAATCTTTCGCTGCAAAACAAAGTGAGCTTTAAGTTTGAGAATGTTACCGGTTGGGGAAATGCTATGTATATAGACAACATTAATGTGCAGAACAATACATCGCTTACCGTAAACGAAATAGAAAAAGCCGATGTAAAAATTTTCCCTAATCCCGCTAATAACTTAGTAGCTGTTCGCTTACCGGCTAATCATCCGTTTGAGCAGATTCAGTTAATCAATAGCATGGGTGAACTGGTTTACGAAACCAACATTACCGATAACGCTATCATCATTCCCGTTAATCAATTCGCTAACGGTCTTTACCTTTTGCATTTGAAAGGAGAGAAGAGTTCTCAAACTGAGAAGTTGCTTATCAGTAAGTAAAGGTTTGTCATTTCGAGCGTAGGCTTTGCGAAGTGAGAAATCTTGTATTCATTCATCATAAAGAAGCCAATCAGCATGAAACAACTCTTTACGCTTGTCTTAACTCTATTTATTTCCTTCAACTGTTTTGCACAGGCAAACCTTAACCGCTGCGGCACTTTTAATGCTATACAATTCCGCGAGCAGCAGCAACCCGGTTACCTGGCACGCACCCAAGCCTGTTTCGAAAACGCCAAGCAAATTGCCGATGCCAACAAAGCCAATCGTTCAGGCAGCGATACCGTTTACCGCGTTCAAATGGTGTTTCATGTGGTGTATAATTCTGCTCTTGAAAATATTCCTGATTCGGTTATCTATTCGCAACTGGAAGTATTAAACGAAGATTACCGCAGACTGAATGCAGATACTGCCCGTACCCGCAGCGAGTTTTTACCGGTTGCCGGAGACCCGCATATTGAATTTGTCCTCGCCACTACTGACCCTGATGGAAACACTACCACCGGTATTACCCGCACACCGGGCAGCGGTAGTTTTATCGGCTACAGCCCTTTTGCCGATGATGTAAAAAAAGAACCGGGCGGCAAAGCTCCGTGGCCAACTGACCGGTATGTAAATGTTTGGGTATGCAATATTTTCTTTGGAATAGTGCTGGGCTATTCTTACCCACCTTCTAATGCTCCTAACTGGGATAGTCTTTCTCTATCAACTGATTCTGCACTTCAAGGAGTGGCTTTACATTATGCTGCGGTGGGCAGAAACTTCTCGCAGCCTATTGACCAAACAGTTGCCGGTGGCAGAACTTTAACACACGAACTCGGACACTACTTCGGCCTGCGCCACATTTGGGGCGATAGCACCGGTTGCAACAATGATGATGGTATTAACGATACACCGTATGCTTCCGATGCTTCGCAACAAACCTGCGATACAGTTATTAATTCATGCCCCGATGCGCCAACCGATTTTCATGATATGATTGAAAACTACATGGACTATTCTGATGACCGGTGTGTAAATATGTTTACCAAAGAGCAGATAGGACTTATTCACGCTATGCTCCAAACTTCGCGTGCGGGTGTAGCTACTGTAGTAACCGGTACCGGTATTAAAAATGCGGAGAATAATTTCGAAACCATTCAGCTTTTCCCTAATCCTTCAACCGGTACTATTTATTTAAATGCACAGGTAAAGAACGGTAAGAATTACAGCTACGAAATTTACAATGCGATAGGGGAGAAGCTGACCGGAGAAAACAATCTCACTTCGTCAAGTAACCACCGCAGTATCTATCTATCTGCTCAACCATCGGGAATTTACTTTGCAAAGATTACTTGCGATGAGCAGGTGGTGGTAAAGAAGTTTCAGTTGGTGCGATAGATATTTAAACTTTACAAACAGATGTCATCGCTCCAAGCGATGGCATCTCTATTGTCTGTCATCTGCATTATTTCGGCTTCCGAAAGCAGTAACGTATACTCAGAATGCAGTTATACGTGAAGCAGATGCTATCACACATATTCCACCGCTACTCCACTAATTTCTAAGGCATCTCATATTAGTTCGAATGACCATCCTCAGGCTACAAATGGCAATCCTATCGCCTTTGTGGTCTATAAATCAATCAATAAAGGCAATCCGACAGGCTGAATCAGCAATCAAGTTTCTATGATAGCAACTCCTGTTCGTATGATAGCAACTTGTGTTCGTATGATAGAAACTCTTGTTCCTATGATAGCAACTTTTGAAGAATTTATTGCCTTTAAATAAGCTATGCTAAAACAAAAAAAGGTTTGGGGCAATCCTAGCTTTTAAAAAGAGATGCCATCGTTTTGTGCGATGGCATCTCTTTTTAAGTAATATTTTTATAACAATTGGTGTAACAAAACGAAACATCGTGCGTATACTATTATAATATGTAGCGAACGCCAATCATCAACTTCTTCTTCTCCAAAAACACAACCGGAGAGCTACAAACAAAAAAAGGTCCGGAGCAACCCGAACCTTTAAACGCGAACAAACTAAAAGAACGATTACTTTATAGGAGATACTTTCTCAACCGAAATGCCATTGGCAGAAGCCGTCATTTCAGGATTGCTTTGTCCCGGCAATTGGTTAAAGAAATCTTTGTAAGAGTTGCCAAGCACAGTGTAACCACCGGTAGCCATATCAAAGAAAATATTGTTCATCATGTTAATGTTGTTGCCGCTACCATTGTTAGCGTAGTATCTTTTGTTACCACCGTTAATAGAAAGTTTAACCCGGTTAAAGTTCAAAATCTGATTATCAGTAGAGCCGTTGATAGTAATTCCCGCAGCACCCGATACTATAGAGTTGTTGTTGATTTGTCCCATATTAGTTGCCGCTGCTTCGCAATTTGTAAGAGCTAAACCTACCGCACCGTCCGGAGCATTAATTACATTCTTGGTAATGATGATTTGATTAGAAGCGTTTATCAAAGTAATACCTCTGAAAGCTTCAGATGAAGAAGTTGTGCTTACCACATTGCTCGAAATTTCAGGAGCATCTTCGTTGCTTAAAGCAATACCGGTTTGTTGTTGATTGAAGAAAAGATTGCCGCTTATTACTGTTTTGTTATCGCGGTTATCGGCATCCATTCCGCCTTTCAAAATTCCCACGCTGCCATTGTTTATCTCGCAATCAATAAAAGCAATGTCACTTTTTGGCGCAGTAGGAGTAAAGTAAGCCACAGCTGAAGCCACACCTGAGCACTCTGCCTCAACACCATCTAAAATTACATTCTTGAACACTAAGTGGCTTGCCTTGCCTTCTGCGCGAACGCAGTTGCCGTAGCTGGCTCTTTTGTGGTCAACCGTAATATTTTCGAACGAAACATACGATGTTCCGTTAATTACTATAGTAGCATCAGAGGATTGGTAGCTTACTATTACGTCAGATTTTTCGCCTGACGCTGATTCGAAAACGATGGTGTTGAGAGCAGAAGTTCCGGAGATATTTGAAAGAATTACGCGTTCGTTATAAGTGCCATTTTCTATACGGAAGATAACCGGGCTTGAAACCCCACCGCACATTAGCGCGTTGCTGGCATCTTGTATGGTAGAGAAATCAGCGTTTGCGCTTTTACCGATTGTAAACTCTCCCGAAAGGGCAGGGCAGGTTCCTGCAAAAGAATTGAAAGAGATAGTAAGAAGGGCGGCTGCGAAAAGGTTGGTTAGCTTGTTCATGGTGTTTGCGTTTTTAGTTTTAATAACTGCCTACACAAACAATATAGGTTACAAGAAAACACTTGTCAAGAAAGGTTACACTAAATCTTACTTATTTGTTACAAAGCCGAAATTGTGTGAGAATGAAAAATGAAGGCAAATGATGAAGGCAGAGTGCCATAAAAAGAAAAATCCCCCCACATTTATCATCTGCAGAGGGATTTATCTGGCGCCATTGTTAAGCGATACACCTACGTTTACGGTAGTAGCTGTAAAAAGGTTACGCTCTTGTTTTGTTGCATTAAAACTCTTTCCCTTCTGCAGCCATCTTTTCTAAAGAAGCAGGAACAGCAAACCGCTCACCGTATTTGGTATGAAGTTCTTTGCCGCGTGCAACAAACTCTTTTACACCATAATCATTAATGAACTGAAGTGTGCCGCCTTTAAACGGAGCAAAGCCCCAACCGAAGATAGAACCGATGTTCGCATCTTCTACCGAACGCAAAACCTTTTCATCTAAACAACGAACGGTTTCAATGCATTGAATAAAGAGCATCCGGTCAATCATTTCTTTTTCTTCTGTCTTCATGCGGTCAACATCATCGCGGTTCTTTTCTTTGGTTTCAAATAAATCTTTCAAGCCGCTCCACAAATGTTTCTTTCCGCCTTGCGGATATTCATAAAAACCACCACCGGCTGCTTTACCCGCTCTGTTTAATGCCAATAATTTTTCTGCTACTTCAAATGAGGCATGTTGCGGCACCGGTTTGCCTTCTGCTTTTAAATCTTCCGCAGTTTGTTTGCGGATATGTGCCATTAATGAAAGAGAAACCTCATCTGTCAATGCCAAGGGACCAACCGGCATGCCGGCTTGTAATCCTGCTGCTTCTATTGAACGCGCATTGTAACCTTCGTGTAACAAAGCCATTCCTTCCTGCACATAAGTGGCGAATACGCGTGAAGTATAGAATCCTCTGCTATCGTTTACTACAATAGGAGTTTTCTTAATTGCTTTTACAAAATCGAAAGCACGGGCGAGTGTTTCATCGCTGGTGTCTTTACCTACAATAATTTCTACCAATGGCATTTTATCGGCAGGAGAGAAGAAGTGCAATCCGATAAAATTTGACGGACGCGAAGATGCTTTTGATAAACCACTGATTGGGAGTGTTGAAGTATTAGAAGCAAACACACCGGTTGGGTTCATTTGTGCTTCGGCTTCCTGTGTAACCTTTGCTTTCAGTTCGCGGTTTTCGAAAACAGCTTCTATAATTAAATCGCATCCTTCCAAGTCATCGGTACTGGCGGTTGCTTTTATTTTACACAAAACACCATCTGCTTTTTCTTTCGTCATCTTGCCTTTGCTCACGCGCTTCTTCAAAATGTTTTCGGAGTAGGCCTTGCCTTTATCGGCACCTTCCTGTGTTACATCCTTCAATACAGTTTCAATTCCGCTTATGGCTGAGCAATACGCAATGGCACTTCCCATCATACCGGCACCGAGTACACCTACCTTCTTAAAATCACCTTTCATATCGGTCTTGGGGCGGCTGTTGCCTGCGTTAATCGCATTCAACTGTTTCCAGAAAACTTTAATCATATTCTTAGCCACCTTACCGGTAGCCAGTTCTGCAAAGTATCTTGATTCTATTCTTGCTGCGGTTTCAAAATCTACCATCGCACCTTCTACCGCTACGCTGATAATAGCAAGCGGTGCAGGATAGTTGTTATAAGTTTTCTTAGCCAATACAGCAGGAACTACAGGAAGCATCTGTGCCACCTTTGGAGTGGTTGGTGAGCCCCCGGGAATTTTAAATCCGTCTGTATCCCATGGAGCTTTGGCAGTTTTGTTTTCGAGAACCCATGCTCTTGCTTTTGCTAATAAATCTTCTTTGTCTTTTGCCAACTCATGAATTAAGCCATCGCTTAATGCCTGTTGCGGAGAAACCTTTTTGCCTTCGGTTAAGTATTGCATGGCAGGTTGTAAACCAATCAGGCGAACTATGCGCGTTACACCACCACCACCGGGCAATAATCCAAGTGTAACTTCCGGTAAACCGATTTGCGTTTTCGGATTATCAATCGCAATTCTGCTGTGACAAGCCAATGGAATTTCGAAACCCGCTCCAAGCGATGTTCCGTTGATGGCAGCTACTACCGGTTTGCCTTGTGTTTCTAAATAGCGCAAGCCTGCTTTAAATTCAAGCGAGCGGTCGAAGAAATATTTGGCATCGCTTACGGCAAACATTTCATCAATATCCGCACCGGCAAAAAAAGTTTCTTTAGCTGAGGTGATAATGATACCACGAATGGAATCTTTCTCCTGCTGCAATCTTTCAATAGTTGCTTTAAAAGCAGCACCGAATTTCAGGTTCACCACATTGGCTGACTTATCAGGATTGTCAAGCGTAAGCATTACAATGTTGTCAGCGTCTTTTGAATAATTTATCATGCGAATAAGATTTTAGATTTCAGATTTAATACAAAATACATTGGCACGTGGATGACGCTGATTGAGCGGATAAACACAGATTTTAAATCAGCGTAAATCATAATCATCTGCGTCATCAGCGTTCTATTTTTTTAAATTCTTTCAATAATAGTTGCTACTCCCATTCCGCCTCCCACGCAAAGCGTAATCAAACCGGTTGATTTATTGGTTCTTTCTAATTCATCTAATACTGTTCCCAATAACATTGAACCGGTGGCTCCAAGCGGGTGACCCATAGCGATTGCACCACCGTTTACGTTCAGTATAGAATCATCAATATCCATTTCGCGCTGGAACTTTAATACTGCCGAAGCAAAGGCTTCATTCATTTCGTAGATGTCAATATCTTTAGCGTTCATACCGGCAACAGCCAATGCCTTTTTAGCAGAGAACGAAGGACCGGTGAGCATAATAGTAGGGTCGGCAGAAGTTACTGCACCGGCTACAATGCGTGCGCGTGGTTTCAATCCGAATTTCTCGCCCATCTCTTTTGTTCCTATTAAGGTGATAGCCGCACCGTCCACAATGCCCGATGAATTACCCGGTGTGTGCACGTGATTGATTTGTTCTACCGAAGTATATTTCAACATGGCTACTGCATCAAAACCGAATTCGCCCATCATGGCAAAACTCGGGTCGAGCTTTGCCATAGCCGCCATAGAAGCATCTTCGCGAATGGTTTCATCGAAATCTAAAATGGTTAAACCGTTCTGGTCAACCACAGGTATGATAGAGTTTTTAAAATACCCGTTCTTTCTTGCCAACGCTGCTTTGCGGTGCGAATCGAGTGCGTAATTATCTACGGTCTCTCTGCTGAAACCTTCCACGGTGGCAATTAAGTCGGCAGAAATACCCTGCGGAATGAAACCGGTTCTTGAATTTACCTGTGGGTCAAGATACCAGGCACCGCCATCACTGCCCATAGGGTTGCGGCTCATACTTTCTACTCCTCCGGCTACTACTAAGTTTTCCCAACCGCTGCGGATTTTCATAGCAGCAAGATTGATAGCTTCTAAACCAGAAGAGCAAAAGCGATTGATTTGTACCCCCGATACTTTCGTACTCCAACCCGCCATTGCGTGACCAAACTTGGCAATGTCTCCACCTTGTTCACCAATTGGCGTTACGCAACCCAACACCACATCATCAACCTGTGAGGTATCGAATTGATTGTTGCGCTTGTGCATGGCGCGGAAAAGTGTAGCGAGTAAATCAACCGGTTTTACTTCGTAAAGCGAACCGGTTTTCTTTCCGCGGCCGCGAGGGGTGCGTATGCTGTCGTAGATATATGCTTCTTTCATAAAATATATTTAGTAGTTACTATTGAGTAATTAGATAATACCGTTGTGGTTACAAGATTAGAAGTGTTTCTGTATAATTCAAACAAGTAGCACAGTAGAATGCGATGCTCTGAGAAGCAATCCCTTCATTACGTATGGAGATTGCTTCGCTACAAAAAACTTAACTCGCAACAATTCGCCCACGCATATACATTGCGCTCTGAGCTCCTTTATTTGTGTCCCTAATTCTTATTTTGCAATCATGCTTCGCATTTACAAATCATCAGCCGGTAGTGGCAAAACTTATACGCTTGTAAAAGAGTATTTACGGCTGGCGTTTGCAAGCACTACTAAGTATAAGAACATTCTCGCTATTACCTTTACCAACAAGGCAGCGGCAGAAATGAAAAACCGCATTCTTGAAGCACTGGAAGGAATAAGCAAAGGCGAGGAAGAATATAATCTGCTCAAGACAGAACTCTGTCAACTTACCAATAAAAAAGAAGAACAGTTACAGCACGATGCGGGCATTATTCTCCGCAATATGCTGCATAACTACAGCGATATTTCAGTTAGCACCATCGATAGTTTTGTGCACCGCATAGTGCGCTCGTTTGCTCATGACCTTCGGCTCTCTATGAGTTTCGAGATAGAAATGGATAGCGGCAAGCTATTGCACGATGCTGTTGATTTGCTTCTTGATAGACTAAGCGAAAGCGATGCACAGATTACGCAAGCCGTGTTGGAGTTTGCCGAAACAAAAATTGAAGACGGCAAAAGCTGGAACATAGAGTTTGAAATTCAGAAGCTGGGCAAAGAATTGTTTGTTGATGAAGCCATGCCTTTTATTAAACAACTAAGTCTGGTCGAGTTTGAAAAGATGCGCGAAGCAAAAGGTGCATTACACGCGCAGATGAAATTATTTGAGCAAAAGGTTTATGGAGAAGGAAAGAAAGCCTTTGACCTTATCCTCAACAACGGACTTATGGCAAAAGATTTTTATCAGGGTGCAAAAGGAGTGTTCGGCTACTTCAACAAATATGCTGATGAAAGTTTCCCGAAAGATGTAACCGGTAACACCTATGTAAAAGCTTGTTTGGAAGAAAACAAATGGGGAAAGAAAGATGCGCTCGATGAAGGATTGAAAGAACAATTGCGCAACCATTATCAGAACCTTCTTTTGCTATGGGATAAAGAAGGGAAAGATTATTTCCTTGCTGATTTACTGCTGAAGAACTTTTACTCCTTCATTCTTCTTGCCGACTTACAAAAGCTGTTGGAAGAAATAAAGAAGGACAATAACATACTGCACATTGGAGATTTTCATCATAAGGTTTTTGAAATTGTAAAGGAGCAGGATGCACCGGTTATCTACGAGCGCATCGGAGATAAGTACGATAATATTTTAATTGATGAGTTTCAGGATACATCGGTTATTCAATGGCGCAACCTTTTACCATTGATTGAAAACTCCCAATTCAAAAACGAAGACAGCTTAATAGTTGGGGATGGCAAACAAGCCATCTATCGTTTTCGCGGAGGAGAAGTAGAACAGTTCTCGGTATTGCCACAGGTTTATGGCAGCGATGAAGATGAATTACTCAAGCAACGCGAAATAGCTGTAAACAATTACGGAGCAGAAGTGGAACTGCTTGAAAGCAATTACCGCAGTGCAAAGGAAGTGATTGACTTCAACAACGCCTTCTACAAAGAAATGCTGGACCTGCCTGAGTTAAAGAATAAAGCCATTTATGCTGATTTTTTTCAGCAGCAGGGCAAAGACAAAACCGGTGGTTTTGTAAGCATAGAGTTTTTAAAAGGAGATGAAGATGCAGAGCATACAATCAACGATATGCGATGCGCAAGAGTGGAAGAAATTATCAAAGATGTTTCGACGCACGGCTATTCGTGGCGCGATGTGGCTATCCTCGCCAGAAGTAATAGCAATGCAAGTGAAATTGCATCATACTTAGTGCAGAAGAACATCCGTGTTATCTCACCCGAGAGTTTGCTCATTAACCAATCGCAGAAAGTGCAGTTGCTGTTGGCGGTATTTAATTACCTGAACCGGAAAGACAATCATATTGCCCGCGCAGAAATATTTTACTACGCGCAGTTATTGCAAAACAAAACCGCTCAGTTTGAACAAATAAATTTCGGCACTGCCTCTTACGAGTTCGAAAATATTTTCAGAGAACAAACTGAAATAGAATTTAATTCAACAGAACTGTCTACCGGTCGCCTCGCTGATTTAACGCAGCAACTCATTCGCATTTTTAACCTGAATGATGACGACCCTTTCCTGCAATTCTTCCTCGATGAAATTCTTCTTTATACTTCTCGCTATGGAAACTCTATTGGAGATTTTCTTGTTTGGTGGGATGGCGTAAAGCATAAGAAGAGCATCATCTATCCTGAAAGTTTAGATGCGGTTCGAATCATGACGATTCATAAATCGAAAGGATTGCAGTTTCCAATCGTAATATTGGCAGATGCAGTGGAAGAAAAGAAGCTGACAAAGAATTTCTTCTGGGTGCCGCTCAACAAAACGTATTTGCCTCAATTGAATATCGGTTTGCTTCCGCGCAACAAACAAATGTTGCAAACGGAGTTCTCTGCCTTGTATGAAAGAGAAGATGAACAATCTTTCCTTGACCTGCTCAATCTGCTTTATGTAGGAACAACGCGACCGGAAGATGCGCTCTATATTTTGTCAGAAGAGATGGAGAAAGAACCGGAAGAGAACAACTCGGTAACTGCTTTGCTCATTGCTTTCTTGAAGAAGCAACAGCAATGGGATGGCTTTCAGCAATATGTTTTTGGCGTGCAGAATTTTGAAAAGAAGGTTTCTAAGAAAGGGGAGAAGCAAAAGTTTGAATTGTATAAGAAAGAGACATCTCAATCAGCTGATCTATTGGCTTCTGCCATCAAAGTAAAAATGAAAGCCGATTTGTTATGGAGCTATGCCGCTACCGGTAAAATAGATGCTGGTAATTTGTTGCACGAAGCACTCAAGCAAGTGAAGTATGAAGGTGATGAAGAAGTAGTGGTAAATAAAATGAAAGCGGAAGGTCTGTTGAATGAGGAAGAAAGAAATGAACTGCAGGCAAAACTGAAAGAAGTGATTTATCACTCGGAGTTAAACGCGTTCTTCAAAAGAGATTTCAAAATAATTACAGAAAGACCATTGCTAAAACAGAATGAGAAAACAAGAATACCGGATAGAGTAATTTTAAAGAATGGCGAAGCTTTTATTCTCGATTACAAAACCGGTAAACGCAAATCTGAACATCAACAGCAATTGAAGGATTACGCCAATTGGCTGGAAGAAGCAGGGGTGAAGGTGCAAGAGAAAATACTTTTCTACACAGCAGAGCAAAAGAAGGAGGTGGTTCTATGAAGAAATTTTTAGAAAGAACTGCAGAGCAAATTTTAGCAAAGCATAGCAACAACCTAAGCGATGTGTTGGTGCTTATGCCCAATCAGCGTTCATGTACCTACTTTAGAAATGAGTTAAAGGGGCAAGCACAGCAAGCCGTATTCGCTCCTGAAATTTCTACACTGCAAAACTGGATGCTGGCTCACAGCGATTTAGCAGTAACGGACAGTATTGAACTGGTCTCCGAACTTTATGCCTGCCATAAGCAGATTGGCGGCACGCTTGCCTTAGATGATTTTATCGGCACAGCCAATGTTCTGCTACAAGATTTTGATGAAATCGATTTGCAGATGGCTAATGCAAAATCATTCTTCAAAAACTTAGAGATGCTGCAGAGCATGAAAACCTATGAGCCTGGTGAAGTGCCAACGGAATATAAGTTAGAGTATCGCAAGTTTTGGGAAGACTTTGGCAAAATGTATCATCTGCTGCGCGAAAAATTATTTGTCAACAAGAAAGCATATCGCGGGATGATTCTCCGCCATGTAGCAGATAATCTTAAAGCCCTCCCAGTACAAGAGGATTTAGGAGGGGCTGTATATTTGATTGGTTTCAGTGGCTTGAATAAAACTGATGAAGTAATCATCTCTCATTTAATTGCCACCACCAACGCAGAAGTAATATGGGATGCTGATAATTATTATGTGCGTGATGAAATGAAGGAAGCCGGTTTGTTCTTTCGTCAATACAAATCAAAGTTTAGAACCGGTGATAAAGTTTTTACGGATGGCATAAGCACAACAAAAAAGAAAATTCAAATAATTGGTGCAGCAAAGAATGTCGGTCAGGTGAAGGTGGTGGCAGATATTCTTCAAAATCAGTTGCAGATAAATGAACTCAACGCGCTGGAAACTGTCATTGTTGTGCCTGATGAAAAACTATTGAGTCCGCTTATCGCAAATATACCTTCCAACATTACCGCGCTCAATATTACTATGGGTGTAACTATTGCCGGAAGTAACCCTGCAACCTTTATTGATATTCTTTTTCGTCTCTATCATAACTCGCAAAAATATCATTCTAAGAACCGCACACAGCGCCTCTATTACAAAGATGTTTTCGATTTACTGCAACACAATTATTTCCGTTTGCTTTTCGGTAGTTTGAAAACAGAACACTTTGTTGAAACGATGAAATCGCAAAACAGAATTTTGATTCGTTATGAAGAATTAGAGAAAGCATTTGAAGGAAAAATAAATTCAATTTTGTTTGAAGGAGACGATACGAAATTATACGCGCAGTATCTTTCTGCAATCGTCAACACGTTACTTGATAAATTAGTGAAGCGTGCGCGTGGTGGTAATTCGGCATTGGCGGCAGAAACAGAAATCACTTTCCGTTTACTGAACATCATCAACAATACGCAAAGTATTTTCAGCGGTGGCGATAACATCACAATTAAAACGTACATCGCTTTGCTGAAAGAAGATTTTCGAAACACTCGCGTACCACTCGAAGGCGACCCGGTGCAGGGGTTGCAGATAATGGGTTTGCAGGAAACCCGTTCGCTGGATTTTAAGAATGTAATCTTTCTTTCTGCTAACGAAGGCATTCTGCCTTCGGGTAAAAACATGCGCTCGTATATTCCTTATGAAATGCGCAGCGAATTTTTGACTACGCATAAGGAGCGCGATGCAGTAACGGCTTATCTTTTCTATCGGCTGTTTCATCAGGCAGAGAATATTTTTATTCTCTACAATACCGAACCTGATGAATTAGGAGGAGGAGAGAAGAGTAGATTCATTCTTCAGTTACAACAGGAATTACAACCGGTAAATCCGAAAGCAGAAATTAAGGATATGATTTTTGCAATTGATCCTCCGGCAGGAATTACAGAAAAGGAAATTGTGATTCAGAAGAACGAAAATATTCTTCAAAAGCTGGAAGGTATTCTCACTACATCCGGTCTTTCGCCTTCTGCATTGAATACTTACATCAATTGTTCGCTTCAATATTACTTCCGCTACATAGCGGGTTTGCGTGAAGAAGAAGACATGGAAGAAAACATGCAAGCGGCTACTATCGGCTCAGCAGTACACCATGCGCTGGAGAAAATTTTTGAAGAAAAAATTGGAGCAGTAGTGTCCGTAGATTTTATTGAAGCACAACTAAAAAACAAGCAACGCATTGAAGATTTAATTCGCGAACATTTGGCTAAGCGTTTTGATAATGAAAGTTTGAGTAGCGGTAAAAATCTTCTTCTCTTTAAGGTTTGTATAAAGTTGACAGAAGAATATTTGAAACACGAGAAGAAAAATATTCAGCAATTAAATGATGCCGGAGAAGATTTACGAATAGAATTGCTGGAAGGAAAGTTGGAATACATTATTCCAATCAATGGAAAACAAATTAAAGTTGCAGGTCGTGTTGATAGAATTGAAAGTGTGGGTGGAGTAATTCAAATTGCCGATTACAAAACTTCGAAGTATTCCACCATTCCTGTTTTGGATGAAGATACGTGGGGAGCTCTTACAAATGACCCCATATATTCTAAGCCTGTGCAGTTGATGGTTTACGCCTGGCTGTATAACCGGATGAACCGAAAAGATGCTCCCATTCGTTCAGGTATTTATTGGCTACGCGAAAGCAAGAAAAGTTTAGATACTGTCCGCATTGATAAAACAAATGATGTTTTGAACGCAGAAACAATTCTCCGGTTTGAAGAAAAATTGAAATCTGTTTTAGCCGAAATGCTGAATGAAGAAGTTCCGTTTATAAAAACAACAGACGAAGAGCGCTGTAAGTTCTGCGACTTTAAAAATATCTGTGAGCGAAATTAATTGCTCACTTTTCCTCTAAACTTCACCTGATATTCTTCCCATTTAATTGTTTTATAGCTATTACTCGCGATAAAATTCAAATAGGTTTCAAATGTTTGCGGGTCCTGATAACCGGGAGCGAGTAAAATCTCATCCAGCTGCTCATCGAAATAAACAGTAGTTGGATAACCTAAATTTCCGTTCAGCATAACTGCTGCCCATTCATTATACCCTCTGTTATTCTGAGTGGCATACTTATAGTCCTTTCCATTAAACCGGATGGTCTCTTTAGTTTCCGCATCAAACCTTACAGCGTAAAAATTCTCGTTTACATACTTCACAATTTCCGGATGCTTAAAAGTAGTCGCATCCATTCGCTTACACCAACCGCACCATTCGGTATAAACATCCACCACAATTTTACGCGGTTGTTTTTTCTGTGCTTCTTCTGCTTCTTTCAACGTCATCCATTTAATTCCACCTTCTTCAGCGGGTTTATGGATAAACGATAAAGCAACTATTGCAATAAGAACCGGAACAGCGAACAAAACTTTCTTCATGACTGGGATTTTTGTTGTTTCGAAGATAGACAATTACTCTGCCAATTGTTCTTGGCAGGGGAGATTTTAAGTTTGAATAACACCAACGCTAAACTGTTTCGTAATCGGAGCCTGATTCGCAGCTTCAATTCCCATCGAAATTACTTTGCGGGTATCAAGCGGGTCAATAATGCCATCGGTCCATAAACGGGCTGCTGCATATTTAGGGTCAAGTGTTTTAAAATATCTATCCTTTATTTTATCGAGCAGTTTCTTCTCGTCCTCCGGTTGAATTTCCTGTCCTTTTGCTTTTAACGCGGCAACTTCAATTTGTAACATCACCTTAGCTGCCTGGTCTCCACCCATTACAGCTATACGCGATGTTGGCCATGCGTAAATTAAGCGCGGTCCGTAGGCTTTCCCGCACATGGCATAATTTCCAGCGCCATAACTGTTGCCGATTACAATAGTAAACTTAGGAACTACAGAATTGGAAACGGCATTCACCATTTTGGCGCCATCTTTAATAATTCCTCCGTGCTCGCTACGGCTGCCCACCATAAAACCTGTTACATCTTGCAAGAACGCTAAAGGGATTTTTTTCTGATTGCAATTCATGATAAAGCGTGCGGCCTTATCGGCACTGTCGGAATATATCACTCCGCCAAACTGCATTTCGCCCTTCTTGCTCTTTACCACTTTACGTTGATTTGCAACAATACCAACTGCCCAACCATCAATGCGTGCGTAACAGGTAATTATGCTTTTTCCGTAATCTTCTTTGTATTCTTCAATTTCCGAATTATCAACTAAGCGTTTGATAATTTCATGCATGTCATATTGACTCGTAATACTCTCCGGAATAATGCCATAGATTTCTTTTTCATCTAAAGCTGGTTTGGCAGGAGTAGTTCTGTCGAAACCAGCATCAGCTGGTTTGCCGAACTTGTCAACCAGATTGCGAATAGTTTTCAAGCACTCTTCATCATTCTTCATTTTATAATCGGTAACCCCTGAAATTTCGCAATGTGTTACTGCGCCACCAAGAGTTTCATTATCTACTTCTTCGCCCACTGCACTTTTTACTAAGTAACTTCCTGCAAGAAAAACCGAACCTGTTCCTTCTACAATCAAGGCTTCATCGCTCAAAATTGGAAGATAAGCACCACCGGCAACGCAACTTCCCATAATGGCAGAAATTTGAGGGATGCCCATAGAACTCATAATAGAGTTGTTGTAGAAAATGCGACCGAAGTTTTCTTTATCAGGAAAAATTTCATCCTGCATAGGCAAAAATGCACCGGCACTGTCTACCAGATAAATTACAGGGATATGATTCTCCATGGCAATTTCCTGCGCGCGTAAATTTTTCTTACCGGTAATCGGAAACCATGCACCTGCTTTTACTGTTGCATCGTTGGCTACTATCATACACAATCTTCCTTTCACATAGCCCATTACCACTACTACTCCGCCCGAAGGACAACCGCCCTGTTCCTCATACATTCCCCAACCGGCAAACTCTGCAATTTCAGTTAAAGGTTTGCCTTTATCTAAAAGCAATTCAATTCTTTCACGTGCGGTTAATTTTCCTTTTGCTTTATGCTTTTCTATTGATTTTTTACCACCTCCTAACTTAATCTGGTCGGCTAATCTTTTTAGATCGCTCATCACCAGTTTCATTGCATCTTCATTCTTGTTGAACTCTAAATTCGTATTTGCCATGACTTCGAAAATTTGAGCCGTGAATCTATGAAAAAAGGGTAGAGTGAGAATATACTTTCCGAAAGTGAGCAGAATGTATTACCAGTAAAACCATTTACCACTCCTTGCAGGAATGGAAATAATTCCGATGCAAAAAAAAGTTTCAAAAAGCAGGCTTTAAAGTACGCATGTAACTTGTTTTTTAAACATAACCTACCGCACGAACGTAGCGCAGACAGAGTAAAAAACTACACCATGAAAAATTTTTTACTCGTATGTCTAATGGGATTGGGAATGCTGTTACCATCTACAACAATTACAGCAAAGGAATCTGCAAAAAAACGCATTGTTAATGTCGGTATTGAGGGTTATGTGCTATTATCTAGTTCACAAACAGAAGATGGTCCAATTACCTTGGTGGAGGTTAAAAAACTTCCTGATGGTAAATTGATGTCTACGCAGAGCGGAGATGGCAGCTACAGCGCTCAAACAGATATTTCTTGGTTGCCTGCAGGAGCCTATGTAGTTAAAGTAGTTACCACTAATACTTCGTATACAAAACAATTCAGAAAACAATAGTTCAGAAAAGTTAGCCAACCTTTGCTGGTTTGGCGCCTTTACTTTTTTCAGCCAACTGCTCTATTAACCAATTGCTGCCGGGGAAATGCCCGGCATTTTTTATTTCGGTAAGAACTGCTTCTGCTTCGCTCTTGTTGGCCTTAAGCAATTTGCCGGCATAGTTGATAAAGGTGGTAAAGACACCGGAAAGATGCTGCATTTCGGTTTTGTAACGCAATAAGTATTTCTCGAATGCAAAAAGGTGGTTCAAAAGCGCATCAATATCGGCTGAATCATATTCATACAAACTCACCCATTGCCAACGCCTGATAATGCAATTGAATATCACCTCTTCTTTAGCCTGGGCAATTAAGAATTGGCGGATAGCTTCTTTATGGTTTTTGAGTGCATATTGATAAAGCCCTTGTGCGAAGGCCAGATTGGTCTCATAATGTTCTTCAGGTAAGCGCGCTGCATAGGTCTTAATTACCTTGTCAATCCATTCGGGATTTTTTTTGTTCAACACTGCAATGCTGATAATGTTGCGGAAGACGATAGGAAGGAGTTTGCCGTTTTCGAGCAGTAAGTCGTATTTCATTTTCCACTCCATCCACCATAAATATTCATCACCGGCAGTTTCGTACCCTTTATTGTACCACTTGAGGCAATGGTTAATGGTGTAGGTAGTTATTTCGGTTAAGCTCTGCGGGCTTTTATCGAAATCCTGCTTGTCGGCAAACTGCTTGATAAACTGATAGTATACATCGCTATCAGCATAAGCAGTTTCCTCCATCATGCGGTAAACATTTACAAACAGATATACGTACGGGTAATGCTCGTTTGTGTTAGGCTCAAGTATTTTCAGTAAATCTTTTACCGGTTCTTCATTATAGGAAATGCCGAGTATCTGCTTACGGCTGAGGGCTTCGCAGAGGTAACGCAGTTTTTTGAGCGCAGCAAACTCATCCAGCGATTGTATTACAGGCTTTAAATCGTTTTGTGAAGTCCTGTTCATCTTAGCATCGAAACCGTTAAACGAAAGCTCGATAAGCAGATGGCGGTAAAAAAAAGTATTTATATCCTGCTCGCTGTTATTCTGAAGCAATTCCATTTCGCTTTCATAGCTCTTGGCAAATTGAGGTAATTGAAACCGCTGAAAGGCCTGCAGCTTATTAAAAGTGTGCGCCCGCTGATTTTTGGGCCATTGCTCCACAGCTAAAAACTCTTCCACTGCTTCCAGCAGCTCACTGCCCGCACGCGATTGCTTGGCGGGGGTTGAAAGATTTTGTGCTTTTGCCCCTATGCTATCGGGGTTTACTTTCTTTTCGGTAAAATCGGGGTACAATCGGTAAAATCGGGGTACAAAGGGTATAAATAGTCAAACAGAGTAACAGAACCCGTGGGAACTTTGAAATATGGGGAGTGTACGTAATCGCGCAGAGACTTAAAAGTAGTCTCATCTAATGCCTGTAAGGTGGTAACTAACTTACTTAAATGCATTCCTGAATGCGGTTTTTAGCGGGTTTTTTGTAAAAAAAATGGCACCCTTGTCGGGTCAACTGTAATGCCATTTTCATTGGTAAAAACTGCTGTCTTCCACCAAAGATAAACAAAAAAAACAAAGCTCGATTTGTAAAAATCGACAAAATCTGTCTTTGCCTGCCTTTTGGCGTTAGCGTAACCTTGTATCAGGAATTGAGAGAATCACCGCGCAAAAGCCGAAAAGCAGATATTAACAGAGTAGGCAACAAAAAATTCAGCACTATGAAAAAGGAATTTACAGACGGGATCAACCGAATTTTTAACAAAAACCGTGAACTGGGCCATTTGCAAGGCTCTACCCAAGACCTGACCTGGGACGGAAAGCACGTAACCGTTCGTGGAAACAAAATGGTTTATTACGGCTCGTGCAGCTACTTAGGCCTTGAAACCGATGAGCGACTGAAGCAAGGAGCGATGGACGCAATTCAGCGTTACGGCTCGCAGTTTAGCTGCTCTCGTACATTTTTGCAAATGGGGCTTTACGATGAAGTGGAAAGTATGTTAAGCGAAATAATGGGCAACCCTACCATACTGGCTCCAACCACCAGCTTAGGGCACATTTCTACCATTCCTGTATTGGTAGGTGACCGCGATGCAGTTATTTGCGACAAGCAGGTTCACAACAGCGTGCGCAATGCCGTTCAGATGGTAAAAGGTGATAACGTTTATGTAGAAACACTGCCGCACAACAGCATGCACATGCTGGAGCTGCGTATTGCCGACCTGAGCACCCGCTTCGATAACGTTTGGTATTTTGCCGATGGGGTTTACTCTATGTATGGCGACATTGCCAACTTTAAACAGATTTGGAAAATGCTGGATAAGTATGAGAACTTCCGCTTTTATGTAGATGATGCACATGGCATGAGCTGGGCGGGAAAGAACGGACGCGGAGTAGCGCTAAACAATATGCCTCATCACCCGCGTATGATAGTGGCTTCATCATTGGCAAAAGGATTTGGCAACTGCGGAGGGGTGTTAACCTTCAGCAACGAGGAAGATATGAGAACGATTAAAAACTGCGGAAGCTCATTCATCTTCTCGGGCCCACTTCAGCCTGCAGTGCTGGGTGCCATTAAAGCCGCTTGCGAAATTCACTTAAGCCCTGAAATTACAACACTTCAGAATGATTTGTATGAGCGCATGTTGTTCTTCCGTACAAAAGCACATGAATTAGACCTTCCGCTTATTAGCCAGGAGCTTACTCCAATCTTCTATATTGGCGTAGCAAAACAGGACATTGGCTTTAAGCTTGCCGAAGCAGTTAATAAAGACGGTATGATGTTTAACCTGGCTCAGTTCCCTGCTGTATCTATGCAAAATGCCGGTGCCCGTATTACACTTACCAACCATCATACATTACAGGATATTAATACACTTTTAGAAAGTATGGCTTACCACCTACCGCGCATAGTTGAGGAGGAAGGTTACAGCTACGAGGAAATTTACGAAGCATTTGGAATGAAACGTCCTCAGCAGGTAGCTATGAACGCATACTCTGTTTTGGCACAAACAGCTTAACAATTGATTGTTTTAGTTTAGTAAAAGGGTTCCGCTTGCGGAACCCTTTTTTATTCGTCAAAGTTTTGTCAATTTCCTTAAACCAATAACTCTGTTACATTTGCGCTCGGGGTGAGCCCTATACGATCAGCTCCTGTTCAATCCTCCAGGGCGGAAACGCAGCAAAGGCAGACGGTTGAAGCGGTGCGATATAGTCAGCTTGCCCTATTTTTATTTACAACAATCCCACCCCTAAATCCCCTTTAGGGGACTTCAATACAGACTCTCCACAAACTGTTTATTTCTCTTCTTCATGTTTTGTTTCTCTGCGTTCATATTCGCGCAGTTATTTTCTAATTACTATTTACTTCCCGCTACGAAAAGCGGGATGAAACAAACTACTTAAAACTATAGCAATGAAATTCTTCATCGACACCGCAAACCTCGAACACATTAAAGAAGCTGAATCTCTCGGTATTCTTGACGGAGTAACCACCAATCCATCTTTGATGGCAAAAGAAGGAATCAAAGGGCAGAACAATATTCTTAAGCACTATGTAACCATTTGCGAAATGGTAAGCGGACCGGTGAGTGCTGAAGTTATTTCAACTGACTTTGCGGGAATGGTAAGTGAAGGCGAAGCACTCGCTGCGCTTCATCCAAACATTGTGGTGAAAGTTCCGATGATTAAAGAAGGCGTGAAAGCCATAAAATATTTTACCGATAACGGAATTAAAACCAATTGCACTTTAGTATTTTCTGCTGCGCAGGCAATCCTTGCTGCCAAAGCAGGCGCAAGTATGGTTTCGCCTTTTATTGGCAGAATTGACGACAGCAATTGGGATGGAGTAGAATTGATTGAACAGATTGCGCATATCTATGCCGTGCATAATTTCGAAACAGAAATTCTTGCAGCTTCTATCCGCTCATCACTGCACATTGTAAAATGTGCCGAAGCCGGTGCGCATATTGCTACCTGTCCGCTTTCTTCTATTCTCGGCTTGTTCAAACATCCGTTAACCGATATTGGCTTAGAACAATTCTTAGCCGACTATAAAAAGGTAAACGGCTAGTTATTCCGAACTAAGCAATTCGCTTACGGTATAATTCTTCAAAGCAATTTCTGCTATAATTTTTACACCGGAAAATCCTGCAAGTACTGCCAGGTTACTTCCGGTTTTTAAATAAATAAACCCTGCAGCAGTAACTACTATCTGCAAAAATATTACGCGCGGAAGTGGTTCTGTCATTTGGTCGCGCAACATTTTCTTTCGGTATTCTTCGGTTAAAATAAATTCAGTTACAAAAGAGTACGCATTGAACACCACAAACGCAGTGCATGCCAGATACGTTGTTTCATCATCCATAAATTGTCTTATTGCGCCAAATACAGTAATCTGATGCTCTTGGTTTATTACATCAATTACTGCAAAAAATGAAGTCAGCTGAAAGAATACTAAAAACGTATAGGCTATAATGAAAAAAGGAATGGAACTAAACCCGGGTGCTACATACCGATTATCTTCTTCCGGCATACCATACCAATACACCGCCACCATTTTAAAAACATTAAACCCGCCTATCACAATAGTTTCCATTGCGTAGCATATCAAAACAGTTATAGGTTCCCAATGCAAAAAATAAACTCCCCAGTAAGGAGTTAGATTCCACAGAATAATACTGAGCGTTGCCTTATTAAATTTTATTCGCGATAAATCCATGTTCGTGTAGCAAGATAAGTTTCAGAAACACAAAACAAAAAAGGTATCGGTTTAGCCGATACCTTTTTTGTTCAAGTTCAATTATTGTTTAGTAATAAACCAATCTTCTCACATCAGCCAGATACTTAGCCAAACGAATCACCTGACTGGTATACCCATACTCATTATCATACCAGGCATAAACCACCACACGCTTTCCATCTTCCGAAACTATTGTTGCCTTGCTGTCAATCTCACAACCGTGGCTGTTGCCTATCACATCGCTAGAAACTATTTCGTCCGAAACAGAAAAATCAATCTGCTCTACCAGCTTTCCGTAAAGCGAAGCGTTGCGCAAAAATCCGTTTACTTCTTCTACAGTAGTTTTTCTCTTCACCGTCAAACTCAAAATTGCCAGCGAAACATTCGGCACCGGCACACGCACCGCGTTCGATGTCAACTTGCCTTTCATATCCGGAAATATTTTTGTTACCGCCTTCCCTGCACCGGTTTCAGTAATTACCATGTTTGCCGGGGCACTGCGTCCTCTGCGCGATTTCTTATGATAATTATCCAACAGATTCTGGTCATTGGTATAAGCGTGAACCGTTTCAATATGCCCTTGTTCAATACCTAAACAATTTTCCACCACATCAATCACCGGCACAATAGCATTAGTCGTGCAGCTTGCTGCCGAAAATATTTTTGAAGAAGTAGCATTATAACCCTCATGATTAACACCGTAAACAATATTCGGAATATCGCCCTTGCCCGGTGCAGTTAAAATAACCATGCCCGCTCCCTTTGCTTTCAGGTGCTCGCCCAATCCTTTCTCATCTCTCCAAACTCCCGTGTTATCAATAATAATCGCATCGTTAATTCCATAAGCCGTGTAATCAATTTCAGCAGGAGAGGAGGCCGAAATCATTTTCACTGTATGCCCGTTAATGTTAATAGCGCTGTTAGCCACATCCGGCAATACCACACCGCCAAACTTTCCATGCACCGAATCCTTACGCAGCAAACTTGCGCGTTTTGGCAAATCATCTGTCGAACGCTCGCGGGTTACAATTCCCTTCAAGCGCAATTGATGGCCGCTTCCTGCATGGTCCATTAAAATACGGGCAGCTAACCTTCCTATCCGTCCAAAACCATACAACACCACATCGCGCGGAACTAATTTCTTGTTGGCACCTATAAATGCTGCAAGCTTTGCTTTTACAAACTCATCTACGCTGCCAAAGTTCTTTCCCTCTGCATTGTATTCGCTCGATAGTCTTCCTAAGTCAATCTTCGAAGGGGCAATGTCTAACTTCCAAATAGCCTCAGCTAAATTTTTCGAAAGCGTGGTAGAAAGCGTAACCCCCGCAAACTCCGACAGGTAATTATGGTCGTGAATAATCTCACTCAGCTTCTTATCAAAAAACTTTCTGCGGAACAACACCAGCTCCACATCTTTTTCCAGCAAAAGCTTGCTGGCTATGTGTTGCAGTTCTAAAGTGGTTCTTTCATTATCTACCCATTGTTTCAGTTCATTCTCATAGCTTTCCGGCATGGCTGTAATATTTAAAGGTTCTTAATTTTTTAGAGCCGCGAATATGCCAATTATTTTGAATTGAAACAGAGATAGGATAAGCAACTTATCATGACTGTTATCAGCTTTACTATTCCCCCGCTGGCGCAAGTTTAGAGCAGCGCAACTTGTGCCTCTTTTGTATTTTGTAAGTTTGCAACTTACAATTTTGGCAACAAAATTATGAGCTCCAAATACAAGTTCAACAACCCCGAAGGATTATACTTTATAAGTTTTGCAACCGTAGAATGGGTAGATGTATTTACCCTCCGGCTCTATCGGCAAGCAAATTTCCTTTCCCCGAAAAGTAAAGTCTATCGTCTGAAACGCCAATGAATTGAGAGGTGTCCTTTTTTATTACATCGTCAATATTGCTTTCGTTCGCACCCAAGAAGAAACCAAAATTGGCTAACGATTTCTCAGAGGCGATGCGGTATTTTTCATTCAGGATTTCAGTAGTTAATACATTGGGAACTGTATTTGGCATATCAATAAATGAGGTTACTCCACCTGCAACAGCCGCTTTGCTTTCGGTGCTGATGTCGCCTTTATGCGTTAGCCCGGGATCGCGAAAATGGACTTGTGCGTCAATAATGCCGGGGAAGAGATGTTTGCCGGTGCCGTCAATAAATTTGTAACTTGAAGTTGGAGGCAAGTTCCCGATTTTTGAAATAATACCATCCTCCACTAATACATCGGCAACAAAGTTTTTGCCTTCGTTGATTATAGTTGCATTTTTTATGAGGGTTGAGGTTTTCATTTTACATTTTCCAACAATGCTTCTACCAACGTTTCTATTGCTTCGCTGTTTTCGGTAGCCAAACGTTCGCCTAATGCTTTGATTTTGTCAATATTTTTGGGTGAAGCGTTGTCAATATTTTCGTCAATACTGCTGAGGTTAGTGGGAGTAATACGTAAGTAATGGTTGGATTGGCGGTTTGTTTTGAAAATACCTTTGGCAATAAATTGGCTTATCTCGCTACTTGAACTCATCATCATATCCAAGAGGTAGGGTACGGTGCGAATTGCGGAACGATTTTTCATGATGTCGTAGTGGTAGGCGGTTGAGTTGATGCCGGTGCCTAAAGACAATACGATTTTTTTTGTTGCATTGTCTGCATCTGAAATTCGTTCGGATTCTATAAGGGCTGCAAGAATGGGGTCGTTGGCAACAATACCACCGTCAATTAAAGGATAACGGGTTTTTGAAAGCGATTATATTTCGGCAGGTGGAAAATAAGATGGCGCAGCACAGGTGGCACGGCAAGCATCCCTTATATAAAAATCTTTGATATTGCCCTTCTGTTTAGCTACATGCTGACGGAAAAAATGCGCTTTTCTTAATTCAATATTGTAAGAAGTAATTAAGCAGGGTTTTAATAACTCGCTGATTTTTGTTTCGCCAAAATAGGAAGTAAAAATTTGCTCCATATTGTTGGGGTTGAATTTTTCTGATAGCAAACCAACCTTTGCCAGCAGTTTTGATATAGTGCTTGTATGGAAAATTTCGGCACCGTGTTCAATATAAAGTTGGACCGCATCCTGTGCTGAAAACTTTGGCTTTATTCCATCTTTATCGGGGAATAAAAGAATACAAGTAAGAATTGCTCCTGAACTCGTAGCAGCAAATAAGTCGAAGTATTGAGCCACCCTTGAATTTTCATCGTTTGTTTTTTGTTGCAAAATTCTTTCGAGTTCAACCAATACTAAAGCAGGAATAATTCCTCTTATTCCGCCACCATCTATGGAAAGTATACTCTTGATTTGTTTCACTGAATGGTTTTACAACAATGACTTTATATTTTTTTCTGTTTCTCAATCATTGCACAATCTATCGGCTGATATTTCCTGCTGCCCATTTTAATTCAGCTTCTGTTTTAAAATACTTTGCCTGTAATTCTCGTAGTTTTACCTGCGAATCCAGGTAAAGGTTTTCGCGGGCGTTTACTAAAAAGAGGGAACTCTCACCATTGTTGAACCGAATAGTTTCTCCATCAAAAAGTGTTTTGAAACCGCGCACTGTTTCCTGGTACAATTTGGTTTGTTGTTGAAGATTAATTAGTTCGTTGAAATAGCTTTTCAGTTTGGTGGTCAGTTCCTGTAGTTTGTAATCAATGGCATAACGGGTGTTTTGAATTTCGATTTTGGTTAAGCGCAATGCTCCACGACCCTGCATAAATGCAAGCGGCATAGAAAAATTGATTCCAAATTTGTAGTTATTGGTAAAAATTATTCCAATGTTCCTTTGGAAATTGAACCGTTCGCTCAGCAGATTATATTTTGCATTCAACGTGGGCTTTAGGTTTTCAATTTTCAATCTGCGTTCAATATCTAATTGGCGCAATTTGAAATTGTAATTCAACAAGACAGGGTGCGTTTGTTTAAGTTGATAAACCAGTTCATCTAATTGAGTAAGTGCCAATTCTTGTCTTGTAAATTCTGATGTTAATTGCGCAGGAGTTATTGTTGTGTCGAACAAACGCGGTTGTTCGTTTTCCATCCATAAATAATTGTGGAGTGCAAGCCCACTGTTTAAAAAAAGTAAACGCGTATCGTTTAGTTGAAACTGACGGCTCTGCAATTGTGTGAGTGCTTCGGTGGTATCAATAGCCGCCCGGTCGCCAAATAAATTTGCCTGCACAGTTGCATTGAAACGTAAGAGAGCAACATCGGTAGCTTGGGAATAAATCTGATACTCGTTGTAAGCATAACTCCAGTTGTAATATGCTTTTAAGGCATCAAGCAATAAATCGTTTAGAATAAGAAGCCGTTGCTGCTCGCTGGCATCGCGAAATATTTGTGCCTTTCGCAACGTTGCCCGTTGCTTATCCATCAGCATGTTCTTGAGAAGCGGCACCGAAATACCGAGGTAGCCAAGCCCATCGTCAGGAAGTTTGCTTTCATTATTAACTCGCACTCCATACACAAAATCATATCCGGCACTCACTTCTATACCATACCACAGGAGAATTTTCTGAATTGAGTAAGGCGTACAGCCTAACATTTCATTAGGATTAGTATTCTGCAATACTTTCCGCAACACTCCCGCAATACCCCGCAACACTTTTTGACTTTAGGTGGAATTACTATTGCAATGCGCTTAACGCATATGCGCGCATGACGGACACCAATGTCCAATTTTGACTGTGGCGGGAACAGCTTCCCATTTATGCCCTTGGCTACATTGCCAAAGAAGTTTTGATTTGATACTTACATAGTCAGAAGAGAGGCATTTACCGCCTTTACTCTCTGCTAATTTTCGCATGTCTTCAAGCGAAAGAATTTTCCATTCAATGTCAGAGCAAGTAGGGCACCAGGTATTTTTAATACTGTTTGGCGTTGTTTGCCACTCATGTCCTTGAGCGCATCGCCAGTCCAAATTTTTTTTACTCGTCACATACTCTTTGGAAAGACAGATGCCTCCTTTAGCTTTCGCTAAGTTTTTCATTTCTTCAAATGCTTCCGCTTTCTGTAGTTCTCGTGGAGTCATAATCGTAAGCAACTATACAGAAGTTAATCTAAACCTTGTGAAGAGCAACTACATCCGCTTTTGGATGTTTGCGCCAGCGCAAAATATTGATAGCCTGTCGCCAATTTAATCTGTGAATTTAATTGTTAAGCGGTGTCATCAAAACTTGCACCGGCTTACAGAAAACGAAGTGAAATTTTCTAACCACTTGCGACAAAACCACATTAGGTTGGGGCAAGAGAAAATCAAATAGTTATTGGCAGTGGAGAGAATTAAAAAACTATTTCAAAGGCACAACCGAGCTATCTATAAACTGATTGCAAAAAACGCCAACGCATTGCCGAGCCAACACAGGAGAGTGCAGGGTTTGTGCGGAATTCCAACGGTGGAGCAATGAAGGTAAATCACCTTGAACTAAGTGTGTCGTTGATAAAACAAACAAAGTTTCAGAAAAAATTCTGTAACCTTGCTTGTTTCTGAACTCATTTTGACTAAAATTTATCATTAAAATGTCCCTATTCCGTCCCTAGACTGCAAATTATTTAGCGCAACCAGCGTCTAATCAGTTTGTTGCAATGGTATAGGTTATAAAGGGGATTTAGGGGTTTCCCAAATAACTCTTCAGCAACTTACACTTATCAGCACTCTTCAAGCGCTGTAAAGCCTTATCCTTTATCTGTCTTACCCGTTCGCGCGTTAAATCATACCGGTTGCCAATATCCTCCAAACTCAAAGGCTGCTCTACACCGATGCCAAAATAAAGTTTTATTACCTCCGACTGCTTGGCAGAAAGCACAGAAAGCGTCCGCTGCACCTCCAAACAAAGCGATTCGCTGTAACCCACATGCCTGTCCGCCTGTTCCGAATTCGTATTTTCCAACACATCCAGCAACGAATTTTCTTCACCATTCACAAAAGGTGCATCCATCGAAACATGTCTGCCCGCCACACCTAACGTTGAACGCACCTCATCAATTTCAATATTCAGCAAACCCGCTAATTCATCCGGTGTAGGTTCGCGCTCATACTTCTGTTCCAGGTCCGCAAATGCTTTATTTATTTTATTCAGCGAGCCAACCTTATTCAGCGGCAAACGGATAATCCGCGAGTTCTCTGCAATAGCCTGCAATATACTTTGGCGAATCCACCACACGGCATACGAAATAAATTTAAAGCCCCGCGTTTCATCAAAACGTTCAGCGGCTTTTAGCAAACCCAAATTTCCTTCATTAATTAAATCAGCAAGAGTAAGTCCCTGGTTCTGGTACTGTTTTGAAACAGAAACCACAAAGCGCAGATTGGCCTTGGTAAGCTTTTCAAGAGCATTGGTATCGCCCTGCCTTATCTTTCGGGCTAACACAACTTCTTCTTCCGCTGTAATCAGGTCAACCCGACTAATTTCCTGTAAATAACGTTCCAGTGAAGCGCTATCACGGTTCGTGATGCTCTTCGAGATTTTAAGCTGTCGCATGTGGGGGGTAGATTTGTTTCGCTAATGTTGTTTTTGTTTCGTCTAAAAAAATCTTTTTTCCTGTTACAAAAAAATATTTGAAGAAATATTTTAGCTAAAATATAGTTGGCGAAACAACTATTGTCAAGAGCAAAATCTATTCAACCCGTTTGGTATAGCTGATTATATTTGCGCCCGCTTACCGGCAGGCAGGCGCCAAAATTTAAAACCAAAACCTCATCATGAAAAAATTCCTCTTCCTTGTTTTCGCTTCCGCACTTTTCTTTTCTGCATGTAATAACAAACCGGCTGGCAAAGTAGATGCCGAGTTCGAGAAACAACTACAGGAAAAATTCATCAACGCTAAAGAAGGCGATGTAATTGAATTACCCGAAGGAACTTTCACTTTGAATCGCTCACTCATTCTTGACGGAATCAAAAACGTAACCATCAAAGGAAAAGGAAGAGATAAAACCATTCTCTCCTTCAAAGGGCAGAAAGACGGAGCAGAAGGTTTGCGCATTACTGCCGATGGTGTGGTAATGGAAGACTTCACTGTTCTCGATGCCAAAGGCGATTGCATAAAAGTGCAGGACGCCACCGGTGTTACTTTCCGCAGAATGAAAATGGGCTGGACTTCACTGCACGATACCAAGAATGGTTCTTACGCTACTTACCCTGTTGGTTGCACAAACGTGTTGATTGAAGAATGCGATGTATTCGGTTCAAGCGATGCGGGCGTTTATGTTGGTCAATCAAAAAACATTATTGTAAGAAAGAACAACGTGCACGATAACGTAGCCGGCATTGAAATAGAAAACTGCACCGATGCCGATGTATACGATAACATCTCCACCAACAACACCGGTGGCATTTTAATTTTCGACTTACCCGATTTGCAAAAGAAAAACGGAAGCCGTTGCCGCGTTTACAACAACAAAATAGTGAACAACAACGTTCCTAACTTTGGAGTAAAAGGAACAACCGTTGGCGAAATTCCTGCCGGTACCGGTGTAATTGTAATGGCAACCAACCAGTGCGAACTTTTCAACAACGAAATTGGCGGAAACAATACAGTAAGCACAGCCATAGTTAGCTACTACGCATTAAACAAACCATTCAAAGATACTGTCTACGACCCTTACTGCGGTGGCATCTTCGTTCACGACAATAAAATTGCCCGCGGCAGTGGCGGCACCGACCAAACCGTGGTGTTCGGAAAAATGTTTGCAGCCATGTTCGGCACAAAGGTTCCCGATATTGTTTATGATGGCTTTGTAAACCCTGCCTACAAAAATGCAGATGGCTCAACAAAAGAAGACCAGAAAATATGCATTCGCAACAACGGTGAGGTTACCTTCAGCAATATGGATTTGGTAAACAAAGGCAAGAACCGAAACAACGATATGAGCAAGTTCGATTGCACCACTCCGGCCTTAACCGAAGTAAAACTTATTCAGTAATGATAAAACTCATGCTTTGAATTTCTTTAAAAGGTTGCTGTTAATTCCGGCAACCTTTTTTATTTACAATTGTTTTCAATCAACTTAGCCGCTGTAAATCTGTAGTATGAAATCACTTATTCGCTTTGCTTTATTCTTTCTGCTTCCTGTTCTGTTTTCGGTTTACGTTATCAGTTGCAACCTCAAACAATCAACTGCTGTTGCTTTAGATGTTGCGGCTAAGCCATTCGAAAAACTTTCAGAGTATAATTTCTTTAGCGGAGTAATGAATGAGTTGAAACCAAACCCGCGCGTTCTTCCTTACGATTTAATTACTCCTCTCTTTACCGACTACGCACACAAAGCCCGCTTCCTCTACATGCCCGAAGGAATATCTGCTGAATATGATACTTCAAAGACTCTCGATTTACCGGTAGGGGCATGTTTAATCAAGAACTTCTACTATCCCGAAGATTTCAGAGTAAAGAACGGCAAACGCAGAATTATGGAAACCCGAATACTCGTTCACCGCAAAGACGCATGGGAAGCTCTCGACTACATCTGGAACGATGAGCAAACCGAAGCGCAGTTAGAAAATGCCGGTGATATAAAAGAAGTCAACTGGATTCACTATGACGGCACTAAGCGTAAAGCAGATTACATTATTCCGAACAAGAACCAATGCAAAGGCTGCCACTGGAACAACGGAACAAACATAGTTCCCATTGGCCCGAAGGTGCGCAACCTCAACCGCGATTTTGAATATGCCGATGGGAAAGAAAACCAATTAGCCCGCTGGACTAAAATGGGCTTTCTGAAAAATGCTCCTGTCCCTGCTTCCTCTCCAAAACTTGCCGACTGGGCCGACTCTGTTCACTACACAACAAACGAACGCGCTCGCGCATATTTAGAAATGAACTGCGGCCACTGTCATAATCCCAATGGCCCTGCCTACACCTCCGGTCTTTACCTGAATGTTGACAATGCTAATTTCGAAAACCTTGGCTACTGCAAAACACCGGTAGCAGCCGGCAAAGCAACCGGTAACCATTTCTACGATATAGTTCCCGGCAACCCCGATGAATCGATTATGGTCTTTCGCATGAAGAGCGAAGACCCGGGCATTCGTATGCCTGAGTTAGGGAAAGGCTTATTACATACCGAAGGTATTGCCTTAATTGAAAAGTGGATTGCGGAGATGAAATGGGATGCCTGCGGAAGAAAGCAGTAAACTCAAAGTACAGTCACCGCAAAATTCATCTTTAGCACCTTTCCAAAGTTTGAAACAAAGTTGCCTCCGCTCGTATATTTTGTTTCGTTCATATCCATTCTTAAACTGCCTACATCATCGCTAAAGCTAAGTTTGTCAAAATCGTAAACGTTGATATAGAAAATATCATTTTTTGAAATGGTAAATTCTACTGCATCGTTTCCGTTCAAGTCTTTATAGAAGAAACTGTTATCGGTAAATGGTGAACCGTTTATCTTTCTGCCGGCCAATAAAACACTCCAGCAAACTTCCGGTCGGGCACCATTAGTATCTACAAAAAAGTAATCCCAAAACTCATTGCTGAAATCTGTTTCCGCTACCTCAATTTCTTTTACAGCAATTTTCAATCTGATTTTTTGCGGAAAGTTTACGGTGTAGCTCTCTCCGGCAACAGAATTATTTATTACGCGATTTTGTTTATCCACTAACTTAAAGCCCGGCTTTATGGTTTGCGCGCCTTCAGGTAAATCAATCGCGGCAAGCGGAATCATCACCGTTATATTTTCAAACAAGTGAACATCATTAGAAAGCGGAATGGAATAACTTGTTTTAAGGTATCCTTCTTCATCCTGATAGTTGCTGTATCCTTTGGTAACTGATAGTAGTTTATTTTGTTTTAAACGGACTTCAATTTTGTATTGGTCGCAGCTATCGCCTTGCTTTAGCATTTGATTAAAAGAATATTTCAACACAACATCAAACTTTATAACGAGATAACTTGCCTCTTTATTGACCTGTGTTTGAAGTGAAATATTTTTAAAAGAAGCATCCTGTTTTGCAAAAGCAGAAGCATAAACAAGAAGATGAAAAGCAATAAGGAGGAAATACTTCAAGGCAATTTTTTTTGATGTTACTTCCCTGTAAAGACCGGCACTCTCTTCTCTACAAAAGCAGCCATACCTTCTTTCTGATCTGCCGAAGCAAAAGTTAGGTAGAAATTTTTCCGTTCGAAAATCAAACCTTCATCAAGCGTTGAGTTAAACGCATTATTCACTGCTTCTTTAGCCAGCTTTACCGCCACCGGTGATTGTGCGGCAATCAATCGCGCAAGTTTTAAAGTTTCATCAAGCAATAATTCAGCCGGCACAATTTTGTTTATCAATCCACCTGCTAATGCTTCTTCGGCTGAAATAAACTTACCGGTCAATACTAATTCCATTGCCAGCACTTTGCCCATTGCACGTGTTAAACGTTGTGTTCCTCCGGCACCGGGCATTGTTCCAATCTTAATTTCCGGCTGCCCGAATTTAGCGGTATCACTTGCCACAATCATATCACAGGTCATGGCTAACTCACAGCCTCCACCTAAAGCAAAACCTGAAACAGCAGCAATGATTGGTTTCTTGGTTTTCTTAATGCCGTCCCAGGTGCTGAACTGGTCAATGTTCAGCATATCAATTGCTGTGGCACTCGCCATCTGTTTTATGTCTGCACCGGCAGCAAATACTTTTTGCCCACCGGTTAAGATAATTACACGTACGTTCTCATCCTCATCAAGCTCACGCAAAGTATCGCGTATCTCCAGCATCAGTTCACGGTTCAGCGCGTTTAGCTCTTTAGGGCGGTTTAGCTCTATTACAGCAATAAATTTTTCGTGTTGCTTATTTACTTTTATGAATTCCATACTTGATTGAATATTTAAGATTGAATATTGAAATCGAATTTAGTTTTTAAAATAATTCCGGTTGTTGCGCCAACTGCTACTCCAAGCAATGCCCCTCCAACTACATCGGCAGGAAAGTGAACACCTACATATACCTGCGAAAAAGAAACGAGTGAAGCCCAGATGACTAGAATTAAAACGGCCCTTGATTTAATAATGATGATTGAAGCAAAAGTTGCAATTCCAAAGCTATTAGCCGCATGAGCGGAAACAAAGCTAAAGCCGCTGCCGCAATGTTCAAGCAACAGCCGTGCATGTATTTCGGGATTGTTACATGGGCGAATGCGATGCATGATGGGTTTAATTAAATGCGCGGATAGTTGGTCGGTTAATAGAAAAGTAACCGCGCCTGCAATTACTATTTTTAAAAAGTGTTTAGGGTAAAATTTGTAAAAGCTATAGCTAAGCGCAGCATAAAAAACTACAAGAAACGGTTTGTCTCTTAAGCCAACACAAAGCCAATCTAAAAATGAATTAGCCATCATTTCATTTATAAAATAAAAAACCTGATGGTCAATATGGCGGAGTGTTTCTATCATTTCTTCTGTGCAACAAAAATTAAGCGTGGCGAAGCAGACGAATCAAATTTATTCAACTGATAATCTCCAAATGTATATTTCAATTCAAAACCTGCCTCCTCTAACATTTGTGTAAACTTAAATTGATTGATAACTTTCAATTGTTCTTCAAAAGAATAATTTCCTCCGTCAGCCAAAAACTCAATCTTCTTTTTAATGAAACCATTTTCCAGTTTCTTCTGAATATGAAACTGAATTTCTCCCCGCTGAATTATTTCGCGCGGCTTCATATTCTTTACAGCATATTCTGTATTGATATAATCTAAAATGAGCGTTCCTCCGGATTTCAGGTTTTCGTAGAAAGCATTAATACAGGCATAATCATCCCTCTCATCATCAAAATATCCAAAGCTGCTGAACAGATTAAAAACAAAGTCGAACTCATTCTGCTTATAAGTCTTCCGCATATCCCAAACATCAAACCTCATGTTTGTGCAGTTAAACTTCCTTGCTTCCGCAATACTGTTTTCAGATAAATCAATACCGGTTACATCAAAACCTAGTTTCGCCAGTGTTTTTGAATGCCGGCCTTTGCCACAAGCTACATCTAAAGCTTTGGCACCGGTAGCGGCATTTAGACATCCGGAAATTTTGGTAATGAAATCTTCTGCCTCTGCTTCGCTGCGGTTTGCATACAACACATGGTAGTAAGGTGAGTTAAACCATTCTTCGAACCAGTTTTTTGCTGACATTTTATGTTTTTGTGTATAAGTGTTCTGTGTGCGCCTTTTCTAAAAAGTCGAAATTTATACATTTGCGCTCCCAAAATAAAAACGAACGCTTTGTCACTAATAAAATCTATTTCAGGAATACGCGGAACTATTGGAGGTTTTCCCGGTGCTAACCTCACCCCGATTGATATCATGAAGTTTACTCTTGCCTTTGGCGAATGGGTGAAAAACAATGAAGGCAACCGCAAAATTGTAATTGGAAGAGATGCGCGCGTGAGCGGGGAAATGGTAAATAATATTGTTGTAGGCTCACTTTTATCTATCGGTATTGATGTGGTTGATCTTGGTTTATCTACAACACCTACAGTTGAAATTGCGGTGCACGAAGAAAAAGCTGGAGGAGGAATTATTATCACTGCTTCGCATAATCCGAAGCAATGGAACGCTTTAAAGTTGTTGAACAGCCACGGAGAATTTATTTCTGCTAAAGCCGGTGAAGAACTTCTCCGTATTGCAGAAGATAAAACGATAGAGTTTGAAGACGTAAACTCAATTGGTGTTTACTCTTCTGATAGTTCATATATAGATAAGCACATTGAAAAAATCCTGAAATTGAAGATGGTAGATGTAGAAGCCATTACAAAAAGGAATTTTAAAGTAGTGATTGATTGTGTAAACTCTACTGGTGGTATTGCTTTGCCAAAGTTATTGAAGGCGTTAGGCGTAGAACAAGTAACGGAAATCTACTGCGAGCCAAATGGAAACTTCCCGCATAACCCGGAGCCGCTTCCTGAAAATCTGAACGAACTTTCTGTTACAGTTAAGAAACAAAATGCCGATTTAGGAATTTCGGTTGACCCTGATGTTGACCGGTTAGCCTTAGTATGTGAAGACGGAAATATGTTTGGGGAAGAGTATACGCTGGTTGCAGTGGCAGATTATATTTTAGGTAAGAAAAAAGGAAACACAGTTTCCAATCTTTCATCAACCCGCGCATTGAGCGATGTAACAAAAAAAGCTGGTGGTGAATATTTTGCTTCAGCAGTTGGCGAAGTAAATGTGGTGGAGAAGATGAAAGAAGTGAAAGCAGTAATTGGTGGCGAAGGCAACGGTGGAATTATTTACCCCGAGTTGCACTATGGTCGCGATGCTATGGTGGGCATTGCATTATTTCTATCGCACCTTGCAAAGTTTGGTAAAACTGCCTCTTTGTTACGCGCAAAGTATCCGAGCTATTACATGGCGAAGAAAAAAATTGACCTCGATTTATCGGTGAACATTGATAAGTTGTTTAATGAGGTAGAAAAGAAATATTCTAAATATCCTGTTAATACTATTGACGGTGTGAAAATTGATTTTGAAAACGAGTGGGTGCATCTTCGCAGGTCTAATACAGAACCTATCATTCGCATTTACTCGGAAAGCAACTCAACAACTACAGCAGATAATATTGCGAATCAATTGATGAACGATTTGCAAACTTTCAGCAAAAAGAAAAGCGAGTAAGAATTTTATTTGCAATCTACCTTCATTAGGAATAACTGAAGTGTTGCTTTTAGGGGTTCTTCCAGAACAAGTATTCCATCCTCCTCAATCACAGGACCTGTTTTTTTATACAGTTTATCTTCTTCCAGTTTAAGAATGAGTAGCTCTGATTTTTTTCGCCCACTGTCAATATAGCAGTAATTGACTTCAATAAATTTACCCTCTTTTACACCTTCAATGGTTCCGTGTATTGGTGTTCTGTCTGTAAACGAATGGTCGAGCCTACCGCGAATACTATCGTTATCATCTAAAATAAATTGCATCCGCGTCATGTCGTTCGGATAATTTCCTAACTCCATTTCAAAACAAAACTTTTTTGGACCGGTATAAGGGGCAGGTGGAGGAGGAATCTCAATCGGAGTTTCTTTGTCTTTCGGAAATTCTTTTTCAGCAATTATGGGAACTCTCCCTTTCGGAAAAACACGTTTAGGAGGACCATCGTCACAGGCTGCCAGTACGAATACAGTAAGCAAAACAAAGAGAAAGTGTTTGAACATTACGCGCTGAAAATATGCTACAAATTAAAACAAACAAACCATTTGGAGAAAAATCTAATTCAGGTAGCGTTCGCGAATTGTTTGAAGATGGTGAACAGTATGCCCAACCATAATAAAGCCAAGCGCACGCACAGAAATTTCTTTTCCATTTGCAGAACCGGTTCGCAAACACATTTCGCGCGTAAAGCTTTCAAATAAATTAATGCTGGCTACACGAACGGAAAGAAACTCCGATAACAATTGATCTCGACTTTGGTTCGCAGCATTGCTTTCGGGAACATAATCGTTCTCTTCAAAACCAGAGAGCGGTGTTTTGTCCTTACGCGCAAAACGCAAAGCGCGATAAGCAAAAATTCTTTCTGCATCGGTCAGGTGAACGATAATTTCTTTAATGGTCCATTTACCATACGCATAGCTGAAGTCGAGTTTTTCAGCAGGAATGCTTAGAATGAAATTGGAAAATGACAAGGCATTTTCTCTTAAAGCTGCAAGTAAATCGTTGCCTTCTGCTTTGTTGATATACGTTCCATAGTAAGACGCAAATTCCGAAGGCTCGGGTTTTGTAATAAGCATACTCAATTGATTTAGTTGTTGTAGGTAATTTTATGGCAAATATCAAACTCTAAACTTCAAACTGTAAACTATAAACTTACTTCTTCTACATTCGTGCTTCTAAAATATAAATCAGAATTTATGTCTGCGCTTATTCTTACGATTGACCTTGGCACATCAGGACCTAAGGTTGCCTTGTTCGATTCGAAGGGAAAATGTATCGGTTACGAATTTCAGGAAGTGCCTTTGTTGTTGTACGAAGGGGGAGGCGCAGAGCAAAAACCTTCGGACTGGACAAATGCAATTAAGAGTTGTTACAAGAAACTGATTTCAACTTTACAGATTGATACAAAAAAAATTGTTGCCATTAACTGCACTGCGCAATGGAGCGGAACGGTTTGCGTAGATAAGAATGGAAAAGAGTTGATGGATTCGGTGATTTGGATGGACACGAGAGGAGCGGAGTATGTAAAGAAACTGACGCACGGTCCTATTCGCGTAGAGGGTTACGGAATAGGAAAGATTCTGCAATGGATTCGCTTAACCGGTGGCGGACCAACTAAGTCAGGGAAAGATTCTATTGCGCATATCCTTTACATAAAGAATAAGCTGCCGAAGGTTTATGAGCAGACGTATAAATTTTTAGAACCGAAAGATTACTTGAACCTATGGCTCACCGGTAGGTTTGCCGCTTCGTTCGATTCTATTCTGCTATACTGGTTGACCGATAACCGTGACATAAATAATATTACTTACCACGATGGCTTAATCAACCTGACAGGTATTGATAAAAGCAAACTTCCTGAATTGGTTCCAACCAATTCGGTGTTGGCGAATATTACTAAAGAGATTGCTGAAGAGTTTAACCTGAACAGCGATGTAAAAGTTATATCCGGCACACCTGATGTGCAAAGTGCTGCCATAGGTTCTGGTGCAGTGAAAGATTTTGAAGGGCATTTTTACGTGGGCACTTCCTCTTGGCTGGTTTGTCATGTTCCGTTTAAGAAGACGGATATGTTTCACAACATGGGAACCATTCCTTCTGCTTTGCCGGGCAGATATTTAATTGCGAACGAGCAGGAGAGTGCCGGCAACTGTCTGAACTTTGTAAAGAATAATTTGTTGTATCACGCAGATGAATTGAATACCGGTGCTGCGCCAAAAGATTTTTACAAAATGGTAGACCAGATAGCTGCTAAAGTTCCTGCCGGAAGCGATGGACTTTATTTTCTGCCTTGGTTATACGGTGAACGCTCACCGGTTGACGACCATTCGGTGCGCGGTGGGTTCTATAATCTTTCGCTGAACCATAACCGAACGCACATGATGCGTTCGGTGCTTGAAGGAGTGGGATTAAACGCACGTTGGCTGTTGATGTATGTAGAAAAGATGACCGGTAAGCCTTTTGATGCCGTTAATTTTATTGGTGGTGGAGCAAACAGCGAAGTATGGAGCCAGATTGTGGCGGATATTTTTAATCGCCCGATTAAGCAAATGAAAGAGCCGTTAATGAGTAATTCGCGAGGAACTGCAATACTTGCTTTGCTTGCCCTAAAGATGATAAGCCTTGATGATGTATCGAAAGTTGTAGAGCCTAAGAAAGTGTTTTTACCAAATCCCGATAACCGCGCTATGTATGATGAAATGTTCGGGCGTTTTGTAGAAATCTATAATAAGAACAAACCAATTTTTGCCAAACTGAATAAATAGAACACATGAATATCGAAGAACTCTCCTCCAAACTTTCCTGGCTTCCTCCATCTGCTGCCCGCTTTATTGAAAAGCGTGTGAAGAAAATTCCATCGGTAAAGAAAATGATTGATTTAGAGAACGATAAAGCTATGGCCGTGCTTGAACACTCTTTGCGACCTTATGACGGTAAGTTCGATAAACATGCCTCGCTTCCGTTAGCCGGTGTTAGCCGCGAACAGATTCTTTCTGAAATTAAACAGATGAATGAGAAAGAAAGCGGAAGATGGAAAGAAGGATTTGTGAGTGGGGGAATTTATCATGGCGATAATGAGCATATCGAATTTTTGAATAAAGTTTACGCCTTGCAGTCGCAGAGCAACCCGTTGCACTCTGATTTATTTCCTTCTGCAACAAAATTTGAAGCAGAAATTGTTTCGATGGCGGCACATATGCACGGTAAACGAAAAACACCTGACAATGCACCGGTGTGCGGAACTGTAACAAGTGGAGGAACAGAAAGTATTTTGGTGGCAATGAAAAGCTACCGCGACCGCGCGCGCGAGGAAAAGGGAATTACTGAGCCGGAGATGATTCTTCCTACAACTGCTCATGCTGCTTTTGATAAGGCTTCGCAATACTTTAATATTAAGCAGGTGAAAATTCCTGTTACCGGTAATTATTCCGCAGATATTAGTGCGATCAAGCGTGCTATCAATAACAACACGGTAGTGATTGTCGGTTCCGCACCTTCGTTTCCGCACGGAACATTTGACCCAATTAAAGAGATGAGTGATATTGCGCTGAAACATGGCATTGGTTTTCATACCGATTGCTGCCTTGGTGGCTTTGTAGTTCCATTTGCAGAGAAGTTAGGCTACAAAGTACCGGTGGTTGATTTCCGCTTGCCCGGTGTTACCAGTATGAGTGTAGATACGCACAAGTATGGTTACGCAGCAAAGGGAACTTCGGTAGTTCTTTACAGAACAGAAGAATTGCGTCACTACCAATTCTATACACTTACTGAATGGCCCGGTGGACTTTATTTTTCTCCTACGCTTGCCGGTTCGCGCCCCGGTGCTTTGAGTGCCGCTTGCTGGGCTGCTATGCTGGCCATGGGAGAGGAGGGTTACTTGAAAGCTACCAAAGCCATTCTTGAAACAGCCGATAAAATAAGCGAAGGAGTAAAAGCAATTCCTGAGTTGAAGATTTTGGGCGAACCGGTTTGGATTTTTGCATTCGCCAGCGATACAATAAATATTTACGAAGTGCTCGACCAAATGGGCAAGAAGAATTGGAATCTGAATGGTTTGCACAAACCAGCCTGCTTTCATATCGCGCTTACGCTTCGTCACACTCAACCGGGCGTAGCAGAAAGGTTCATCAATGATTTAAAAGAATCGGTAGCCTATGTAAAAGCAAACCCAGGAAATAAGGAAGGGCTTGCACCGGTTTACGGTATGGCTGCTTCATTGCCGTTTCGTGGAATGGTGAGTGATATTTTGAAGAAATATCTGGATGTGATTTATAAACTTTGAGTTCTAAAACTCATACCGCTTATACGGCAAATTCATTCGCGCTCCTACACTAAACATAAGCGATGAAGCCCCAACCAACGGATTGTTACTCGACTTGAGCGTTGATTTGCTGCGATACAGAAGTTCGAGGTCGAAGTAAATATTGTGCCATGCGCGATAAGTTGCCAGCAGCTGCAAATAGTTGATAGTGCCTTTCGCTCCCTGTGCCACTTTGTTGTTCAGGTCATTGGTAACTGTGCTGCCACCGTAACCGGTGCTGCGGAAAATATCGCCACCAAAATTGGTAGGCACTCCGTTTTGCAAAGTATCGTCACCCACTTTTGCCATAAAGTATTTAGCGTTAATTGATAAACGCGGAATAGGCTGATAACGCACATTCAAAATAAACTCGTAGAAGTTTGCACCCAGCGGATGCGCCAGCGGTTGGTTGTAATGCGTGTAGTTTACTTCCTCGCTATGCGTGTAAGTAAAAGGACGAACAAAATTGAACTCTATCTGTGCGTCTAAATTCGGAACAATGTCAATGTATTTAATACCCACCTGTATGCCGTATTTGTTTGCCCACCAGCCATCGCGTTTAAATATGTGCGAGAAATTAAACTCATCGAAAAGGAACTGTCCGTAAATAGAAAGGTGGTTCACGAAGTTCATTTTAAAATCTCCGCCTATCATCACGTTATCAGGACTGCCCAGCGCGTGTTCCACCGAGCGATAGAAGATAATAGGGTTAAGATACTGCAACTCGAAATGATTCGAACGTTTCATAATCACCGACTCATACAAACCTAAATTTAACCAGTGCGTTGCCTGGATGCTAAGGTGATGCACCGCCATATATTTTTTAGGAAGTAACTGGTCGCTGCCGCGCACATACTGGTTAGTAATTTCGGCAAAAATGCTTTGGTAGTTAAATCGCCAAACGTTGATGTTGAACTTAAGGAAGAGATAAGGCGCGGCATTGTCGCTAAGGAAAAGTGAACGCTGTCCGTTACCTATAAAAAACTTATCGCGCCCAAACGACAGGTTCATATACTTCAGCACGTTAATGTTAACGTAACCACGCGCGTCAAAGTAATCGAGCGCATCGGTGTATTTAAACAGTTTAGAAGAATAGATTTTGTAATACGACTGACCGGGAATAAAAACCAGATTGTTGTATGGCGAAGTAGAAATAGCTTTTTCAGTAATATACTTAGGCGCACGTGCCGAGCTACCTAACACACTAAAGTAAAAGCTGAACACACGTTTAATGTTTCCGCGCACTTCTAAACCAATTACGCGCTGAAAATTAAAACGGCTGTTGTAAGATTCTGCCCCCAGCTTAACATCAATAACCGGATTAAAGCGAATGTCGAACAAGCCTTTCTTCTTCGAACTTACATGCAGAAAACTTGCCGGCTCACGATAGAACTTCCAGATCGGCTTACGTGTTTTGCTTACAATGCTGTCCGTCCAGTCGGCATTATCATCTATTAAATATTGAACTTGCGATTGAAGTGTTTTATTAAACCGCAGGTTAGAAAGCATTAAGGTCTCGGCAATTTTTGCAGCATTGCCCCGGTGGTAAGGTTTATCGCCCGTGTGCTGCACCGGCAGTATCTTACTGAATTTAATATCGAGGCGTTCGAGATAGGTAACGGCATCGCCATTAAGCGGAACAAAAGTGCCTTGAGTAAAAGCAGAAAAGGAGAACGCGGTTAAAACAAAGACGAGTAAGTATTTCTGCATATTCAATTATTCTCTGTAAAAATGTTTGCCTCAAACGTAACTGAATTTTGTGTGTTGAACAAGGAAGTATAAACAGCAGAACAATATTGGTGAACTATGAGTAGTTCGGTTTTGAACTTGTTTACCCAAAATCTGTTAAGCATTCTATTTACGTATGTAAGGAATACCTTCGCCACTGCGACCAATCATAAAATATGAATTATGAAAAACACCTTTTTAATTTTACTCGGACTATCGCTCATGCTTACTTCATGTGCGCAAAAGAATTCTTCACTAAAAACAATAAGCAAACCAATAACTATGAATACCGATAACAACGACAGCACCAAAGTGGAAAAGACAGAAGAAGAATGGAAACAATTTCTTACCCCCGAGCAATATCACATAATGCGCGAAAAAGGAACTGAAGCACCTTTTGCCGGTAAGCTTTTGCAGAACAAAGAAACGGGCATTTACACCTGTGCCGCCTGCGGCAACGAGCTATTTACCAGCGATATGAAATTTGATTCGCATTGCGGCTGGCCAAGTTTTGACAGAGAGATAGCCGGTGGGAAGATTAAGACACATATTGATACTTCACACGGAATGGTGCGCACCGAAATTATGTGCGCTAAATGTGGCGGCCACTTAGGTCATATCTTCGATGACGGCCCCACCCAAACCGGTGTGCGCTATTGCGTGAATTCTGTTTCTATTGGGTTTAAAAAGCAGTAAACCGTAGGATTAAATCACCCAGTCCATCATACTGTCCACACGTATAGGTGAGCCGTTGTCTTCGGCTTCCTTTAAGCGTTGCAACTGGTCGAGTGCTGCGAGTACCACATCGTTAATGATGACAATGAAAGAGCCTTTCTCGGCATTGCGGATAGCGTAGTCAATAGCTTCGCTTTCTTTTTTCATCACCGTAATTTTTTTGTTCGGGTCAATATTTCTGATGCCGGTGGTGAGCAGGGCGATGATGGCATCTTCCGTTCTGCCGCGCAAGTGCTTATCCTGGCGAATAATAATTTCGTCAAACACTCTCGCTGCTTCTTCGGCTAATTCAATTGTGTCTTCATCTCTGCGGTCACCCACACCGGCAATTACGCCCACCTTCTTAGTAGCTTCTACTTTGGCAACAAACTTTCCTATAGCGCGCATACCATGCGCGTTGTGCGCATAATCTGCCATTACGGTAAAGTTCTTGAAGTTGAAAATGTTCATGCGCCCCGGAGTTTGCACCGGTGATGGAACAAAAGTTTCAAGTGCCAGCTTAATGTCTTCAATTTTAAAATCGCATAAATAAGCAGCAAGAATAGCCCCAAGCGCATTCTGAATATTAAATTCTGCCCTGCCACCAAAAGTAATAGGCGCATTGCTCACCTTATCTACACGAATTTTCCAGCTTCCTTTAAGAATAGTGAAGTAACCGTTTTCGTAAACGCAGGAAATTCCATGATTGGCAGCGTGCTCTTTAATGCGCGGATTGTTTTCATCCAGACTGAACAGCGCAACCTTACATTCCACATCTTCGCGCATCTTATAAACCAAATCATCATCGGCATTCAGTATGACATATCCTTCAGGGAAAACAGATTTCGCCACTACGGCTTTGGCGCGCGCTAATTGTTCGAGTGTGTCAACACCACCAAGACCCAGGTGGTCCGGTGCAATATTGGTAACCACAGCCATATCGCAATTATGAAACCCTAAACCGGCACGAAGAATACCACCGCGAGCGGACTCAAGTACAGCAAACTCCACCGTTGGGTCCTTTAGAACAAATTCCGCGCTCACCGGTCCGGTGCAGTCACCCTGCATCATCATCTGGTTTTGAATGTAAACTCCTTCGGTGGTAGTGAAGCCCACTTTAATTCCCATTTGTTTTACAATGTGGGCAATCAAGCGGGTAGTGGTAGTCTTTCCGTTCGTTCCCGAAATAGCGATGATAGGAATACGCGCACTCACTCCAGGAGGATACAACATATCAATCACCGGTTCAGCAACATTTCTGCCAATGCCTTCCGTAGGGTCAAGGTGCATCCGGAAACCCGGTGCAGCATTTACTTCCAAAATTGCTCCGCCATTTTCAGTAATAGGCTGAGTTAAGTTATCAGCCATAATATCAATACCGCAAATATCCAACCCGATAATACGAGCAATGCGCTCGCACATAAATACGTTCGATGGATGCACAAGGTCTGTAACATCAGTAGCCGTTCCACCGGTGGATAGATTAGCGGTTGGTTTCAGCCATAATTCTTCATCTTTCTTTAAAACAGTTTCGAGTGTGTAGCCAAGCTTCACTAAAATATTTTCTGTCTGGTCATCTACTTTAATAGCAGTCAAAACCTTTTCATGACCGTAGCCTCTGCGCGGGTCGGCATTCACTTTGTCAATTAATTGCTGAATAGAACTTTTGCCATCGCCAATTACAGCGGCAGGAGTGCGAAGGGCAGCAGCAACAAACTTGTAATTGATAACCAAAACGCGATGGTCGCGACCGGTGATATATTTTTCGCAAATAACAGCGCGTCCAAACTTTTTCGCAGCAGTCATTCCTCTAACCGCATCGTCCCAATTACGGAGATTAGTAGTAACACCTTTACCATGATTACCATCAAGGGGCTTCGTAATAACCGGATAGCCAATTTTATCAATCGTATCTTTCAAATCATCTTCATCGTACACTACATAACCTTTCGGCACGGGAATCTGTGCGGCATCTAACAAATTCTTGGTGTCTTCTTTATCACAGGCAATCTCAACCGCAATATTTGAAGTAGTAGATGCTACTGTTGCCTGAATGCGTCTTTGATTTTTTCCGTAACCCAACTGCACAAGCGAATGACGATTCAGGCGAATCCACGGAATTTTTCTTTTCACTGCTTCGTCTACTATAGAACCGGTGCTTGGTCCCAATCTTTCTTCTTCTCTCAACTCGCGTAAGTCCTGAATGTCTTTTGCTAAATCATAATCCGTTCCTGCAATTAATGCTTCTGCAATTCGCACTGCATATTTTGCAGCTGCCACTCCTGCTTTTTCTTCAAAATAAGAAAACACTACATGATAAACTCCTTTGGTAGAAGTTTCGCGCGTGCGACCAAATCCGCAATCCATTCCGGCAAGCGTTTGAATTTCGAGAGCGATGTGTTCAATTACATGTCCCATCCATGTGCCGTCTTTTACTCTTGAGAAGAATCCACCTTCAACCCCTTCACTGCACCGGTGCTCAAACATACTTGGAAACATTTTTTCTAAGCGCTCACCAAAGCCCGGAACTTTGTTGGTGGGCTTTTGCTCCATATCTTCCAAATCAAGCCGCATTACAATTAACTTGTGACGCTTATTGCTCCAGTAGTTAGGGCCTTTCATTACTTTAATGTCGAGAATTTTCATGCGTAAGATTTAATAGTGAAAATTTAAGATTGAATATTAACAGCCTTGCTCTGTTCAATATTAAATTTTAAATCTTAAATAATTGTCAGCTAAATTTTTTCTGCCGTGTAATTGAATATTTCATGCACGTGTTTGCGAATGTTCTTGCTGATACTATCGGTCGGCAAATCGTTACTGTCTTTGCCAAACGGGTCTTCTATTTCTTCGGCAATTAATTCCATACTGGTGAGCACGTAAAAAATAAATGCCACCACCGGTATGCAATAGTAGCCAAGCGAAAAAACAAGGGTGAGCGGCAAACTCATTACGAAAAAGAAAATGAACTTTTTTAAGAACAAACTATAAGAATAAGGAATAGGTGTGTTCTTAATTCTTTCGCAGGCACCACACACATCGGTAAAACTCATCAACTCGTTATTCAGATAAATTAAATGCTGGTCGGTTATTGTTTTATCACGGTGAAGCATTTCTACCTGTTCGTAAATTTTCTTTGCAATATAATTCGGATTGTGTTGCTCCTGTTTTAACTCCGTTCGTTTAAAGAAATTATTCTCCTGTATATCTTCTTCATGCACGATTGAACGCAAATGATTTTTAAGAGTGAAGGCATAATTAGGAATCATACTCAGAAAAAAGTCTCGCTCATCTCTTTTGCCTTCCGGTAGTATCGCGTTCATTTTCATTGCCAGATTGCGCGAGCTATTGACCAATGTGCCCCAGAGCTTTCGTCCTTCCCACCACCGGTCGTATGCGGTATTAGTTCTGAACACAAGCAATGTTGAAATAACAAAAGTAAGCAGCGAGTGCATGATAGAAAGGTTCTTCAGCTTGCTGTCGTTTTCCATTTTAAGGAAATCTACTTCGAACCACGCTACAACACCGCTGTAAATGCAAATTGCAATAATCATGGGTAGCAATGCACGAAATGTATCGGACTTATGAAATCGAAAAATGAAGGTGAACCAATCTTTTGGATTGTAAGAAATCATACCCGGTATTTTCGGCTAAGAAATAAAGAAACAGGATGCTGACGGAAATCATTACACGGTATTGTTGAAAAAATCTTTTTGTAATGCAGTTCAATTATTGATTTTCGGCTGACTATAAAAATTGCATGATACCAAAAGGGAAATTGATTGCCATTGGCGGAGCGGAAGACAAAGGCACGGATAAAGATTTATTTGCTGTTCACAAGAACAATCCCAACTACTCGGAACTTAGTGTGCTCAAGCGAATAGTTGATGAAGCCGGAGGAAAACATGCACATATTGAAGTGGTGACTACCGCATCGTCAATTCCCGGTGAAGTTTGGCGGAATTACCTGAATGCTTTTACCAAACTCGGCTGCACGAAAGTATTTCACATGCGCATTCGCAAAGTGAAAGATGCAGAACAGGAAGATGTTTTGGAGCGTTTAAAAAGTTGTCAATTGATAATGTTCAGCGGGGGAAATCAAAGCAAAATTACTTCGGTTTTCAGCGGAACAGAGTTTTTTAAAACGCTGAAGAGCAGATATGAACATGAGAACTTTGTAATTACCGGAACCAGTGCCGGTGCGATGGCGATGAGTCATGTGATGATTAGCGATGGCAATGCTGCCTACTCACTTTTAAAAGGAGAAGTGAAAAATGCCACCGGTCTTGGTTTTGTAGAAGATGTAATTATTGATTCGCATGTAAACAAGCGCGGAAGGTTTACACGCTTGGCACAAATGGTGGCACTTCATCCTTCACTGACCGGTGTTGGTTTAGGAGAAGATACCGGTGTAATCATTACAAAAACAGATGAGTTGGAAGTGATAGGAAGTGGTGCAGTAATGATTGTTGACGGCTCACACATCGTTTATAACAATATCAAAACTATCAAAGACGGCTCACCTATTTCGTTAGAAGATTTGCGTGTGCATATTCTGCAAAAAGGCAACCTATACAATTGCAAAACGAAAAAAATTACAGTTTAATATATGGCTACCAAGAAGAAGACACCAAAAGCAAAAAGCAGCACAGCAGATGTTGAAATGAAATATCATTTGATAGGAAAATACCGCGAAGTAGTGGAGAAGCGATACGATTATAAAGTGGTTAATGAAAGTTTTGAATTGCCGGAAAGCATAAACAAAGAAGTAGTGGACGAGCTCAAAAAATATTTTCTCGAAAGTTTATATCCCGAAGCTTCGCAGCGCGAAAAGTTAGATGCTGCTTTTGAAGAGTTGCAGAATTATGTTCTTCATCCGGGAAGGATTACCGATTTGCTTGGAAATATAGGAAGTGCCATTCTTCGTTTCGGATTTCAATTTCCTGTAGCTATAAAAAGCGGATTGAATGCTTTGGAAGTTCACACATCAGCAAAGCATTTTGAAAATTCATTACTAGCCGGAGCCAACAAAAATAAATTTACCGTTCCGCTGAGCGATGAACAGTTTTATGTGTGCCTTAAATCTATTCCTAAGCCGCAGTTGCAGAAATTTATTAATGAAGTAAGCGAGCTGTTCCATGCCTTTTCGAATACCGATTTGCTTGGTAAAACTATTAGTATAATGGATGATGTGTTGCAGCGAATGTATGCCAAGACGGATGTTTACAGTGCCAACGAAATTGAAGCCATTGAGTTAGGCAGAGAAATTATTCGCAGAGGACACGATTTGTTTTTGCATTTGGATGAACAAACCAAGTTAGACATACTGGAGCTTGTAAAAGCAAACGAGAACGACTTTCTAGAAAGCGTTTATGCCGAATAGTTGAACACTTACAAACCGGGCTTTGTGAATGACAAATTCATAAAATGGCTCGTCAAAGCGTTTTGTCGTAAACGCACACATGTTTTCTTTCTTTACCAATTTATGGCGAATGATATCGTATACCGGTATTCGTTTTGCGCACACTGAGCGCGAGAAGAGAGAACTGATTGATTTGAATCGCGGCTTAATTATTTTGCTTTTAATTCAGGTATTAAGTTTGGCATCGCATATAGCTAACGGTCTGCACCGCTCGGCTTTAATGACGGTGGTCTTTATAGCCGGGTTAGCCTTGATTCGTCTTTTAGTTTGGAAAGGTCATGTGAACATTGCTAAAATTTCAAGCATTACTCTCATCAACTACAATACCGTTTCAATGGCGGTTTTTTTAGGAGAGCATACACATGTTATTGATTTCCTTTTGCTCACTGCTTTACTTCCGCTTTACTTTTTTGAAATGAAAAACAAGAGGCTTATTTTTTGCGGTGTGGCTTTAAGTATTGTGCCATTTGCCGTGTATTATTTTTTGTCTCCGTATCTTTCTACTTACGGTGTTCCTATTGCCGAGCAATTGGTGGTGAACAAAACAACGGAACCGGTTAAGTTTTTCTGCTTAGTTGTGTTATTGTATTTGATTTACCATAAAAACTCGCGCTACGAACGTGAGGCACAGGAGAAAGAAGAACAGCTGATAGGACAGAAAAAGTTATATGAGCGTTTGCTTGAGCAAATTCCAATTGATATTGTAACGTTTGATAAGGAGTTGAGATATTCTTACATCAACAGTGCCGCTATCAGCGACCCGGTGATGCGGAAATGGATGATTGGAAAAACCAATCAGGATTATTTCAGAGAGCGCGGGTTGAACATGAACGGTGCTACAGAGCGCGATAAAATTTTGCATGAAGCATTGGAGAAGGGAACTGCTTTGCAAATGGAAGAATCGTTTCTTGACAGAAATGGCAAGTTGTGTCACACACTTAAAGGCGCGTCTCCAATTTACAACGAGAATAAAGAACTGCTCTGTTTGGTTGGCTACTCGCTTGATATTACCAGTATGAAAGAAGCCGATGATCAGCTAAAAGAATACGCTCAGGAGTTAGAGCGGAAGAATGATGATTTGAAGCATTTTGTACATGCCACTTCGCATGATTTAAAGAGCCCTTTGCGAAATATTACTTCTTATCTGCAATTGCTGGCGCGCAGAAATGCAGGAAAGCTGGACGAAGATTCGGTAAGTATGATTGGACATGCAATTAATTCCGTAAAACATCTTAACCAGCTTATACGCGATATTTATCAATACTCGGTGGCTGACCAAAATGATAAGCCGACAGAACTTACCAACCTGAATACTGTGTTGGAAGAAGTAATAAAAAATGCAGGCGATACCATCTTCAAAAAGAATGCAGCAGTGCAACATTCCACTTTGCCGAAGGTGTATGTAGCACCGGCACATATGAATATGCTGTTGAGTAATTTAGTAGAGAATGCCTTGAAGTATAATAAGTCACCTCACCCGCAGGTAAGGGTAGATTGTTTGGAAAACGAAAACGATTACATAGTAAGCGTAGCCGATAACGGCATAGGAATTTCGGAGCGATACAACAAGCAGATTTTTGAAATATTTAAACGCCTGCACAACGCAAGCCAGTACGAAGGTACCGGTGTAGGTTTGGCTATCTGTAATAAGATTGTGGGAAACTACGGAGGAAAAATGTGGGTAGAAAGTGAACTGGATAAAGGCTCCATTTTCTATTTCAGTTTAGCAAAAAAAACAGTAGATAGAAAAGCGACTTCGGATTACAAGATGGAAACGGAAGTGTTTGATGAAATAGCTAAAGCCAGCTAAACTGTTTTAGTTATTTGTAGATAGCAATTAATTCTTTTCCCTTGCTGCTTTTCATTGCCCGATACATTCCTTCTGAATTAAAAGGCAATTCAATATTTCCGTTTTTATCAATGGCAATCAAGCCGCCTTCGCCACCAATGGCTACTAATTTTTTTATAACTACTTCTTCACAAGCTTCTTTAAGCGAAAGGTTTTTGTATTCCATTAAGGCAGAAATATCGTAAGCCACTACTGCGCGAATAAACAATTCGCCATGACCGGTGCAGGAAATGGCGCAGGTATTATTGTTGGCATACGTACCGGCACCTATAACGGGAGAATCGCCAACGCGACCGAATTTTTTGTTAGTCATTCCACCGGTAGATGTTCCTGCGGCTAAATTTCCGTTTACGTCTAATGCAACTGCACCTACGGTGCCGAATTTCTTGTCGCTTTGTGTTTGAACGTTGTGGTCGAGAAAACTTCCATCGGCTTCTTTAGCTTTCTGCCATTGCTGATAACGAAACTCATCGCGGAAATATTCATCGCTTTCGAATGGCAGATTCATCTTCTTCGCAAATTCTTCTGCGCCATCTCCGCATAAAAAAACATGTTCGCTTTTTTCCATCACTGCGCGTGAAAGCGAAATTGGATTTTTTACATTTTTAATTAAGCTAACCGCACCGGCACTTAAATCTTTGCCATACATAATGCTGGCATCCATTTCGTGTCCGCCTTTATTGTTGAACACCGCACCTTTACCGGCATTGAACAAGGGGCAGTCTTCTAAACTTATAATAGCTTCCTCAACTGCATCGAGAGAACTTCCGCCTTTTTGCAGAATGGTGTAACCGGTGTTAATGGCTTGCTGCAAAGCAGCGGTGTATTGCTTTTCTTTTTCTTCAGTCATAGACGAACGCAGAATAGTTCCCGCTCCGCCATGTATTGCAATTCCAAAATTATTACTCATTTGTATGAAGTCCCCTTTAGGGGATTTAGGGGTTTATTTGAGAGCCTGCGCTAAATCAGCAATTACATCTTTTACATCTTCAATGCCTACACTTAAGCGCACTAAGCCGTCAGTAATGCCGTATTCTTCTCTTTGTTCTTTTGGAACAAACGAATGACTCATACTTGCCGGATGCTGAATCAATGTATCGATTGTGCCGAGCGATGCGGTGAGTTTACAGAACTTGATTTTCTTCATCAGTTTTTCTCCAGCTTTATAACCGTTCTTTAATTCGAACGACAGCACACCACCAAAATTTTTCATTTGCCTTTTTGCAAGCGCGTGGTCAGCGTGTTCTTTTAATCCCAAGTAATTCACCTTTGAAACTGCCGGATGCGATTGAAGAAATTTAGCCACCGCTAAGGCATTAGCGCAATGCTGCTCCATGCGCAGTGACAATGTTTTCATGCCTATGTTCAGCAGCCAGGCATCAAACGGGGCGCAGATGCTGCCGTTCAGTTTGCGGATTTTCCAGACTTCCTTTTTCATAAACGCCACATCTCTTCCAATTAAGAAACCACTTAAGCCGGTGCCGTGGCCGTTTAAATATTTGGTGGAAGAATGAATAATAAAATCTACTCCGAATTTGAATGGTTGTTGTAAGTAAGGCGAAGCAAACGTATTATCAACGGCCACCTTTACTTTATACTTTTTGCCGAGTGCGCTCAGGGCTTTTAAGTCGTAGCAATTCAGTGTGGGGTTCGAAGGTGTTTCGGCATAAATCAGTTTTACCTTCTTCTCGGCTTTTAAAATAGATTCTAATTCTTTAAGGTTTTTGAAGTCGGCAAAAATTACATCAATCTGAAAGGCTTCCTGATACTGATTAAAATAATCAACTGCCGTTCCGTAAATGTTTCCCTGTGCCAGAATTTTATCACCGGGCTTTAAAACACTTTGGTAAAGCGCAGCAAGGGCAGACATGCCCGAAGAAAAAACCAAGGCCTTCGCTTCTATATTCAAACCGAAGGTCTCCAGTTGTTCTAATTTATTTTCTACCAGCTCGGCATTGGGGTGGCTCCAGCGCGAATAGATAAACGCTTCCTCTTCGCCCCTGAAAACCTGCTGTGCTTTTTCGGCACTTTCATATACATAAGTAGAAGAAGTAAAAATAGGCGAAGCGTGAGGAGTAATTTTTACCTGCTCATTAAAATTATCCTGCGAGGTAATAGAAGCAAAACCCAAGTTTGAATGCTGAGTTTTGAATTTTGAATTTTGAATCTTAGGACGCTTCTTCATACTTTAGTTACTCAAACGTAAAACAAAACTAAAATGACTTATACATTACAACAACATCTTGCCTATAACGTTTGGGCTAACGGCAAAATAGCTGAATTTATTGCGAAGGCAGATGAAAAACTTTTTGACACCGAAGTGAAAAGCAGTTTCCCTACCTTGCGTAAAACGGTTTACCACGTTTGGGATGCCGAGTTTATATGGCTGAAAAGATTGCAGGGCGAAAGCCTGAACGACTGGCCGAGTAAAAATTTTACAGGCAGCAAAGCGGAAGCCTTAAAGGCATGGACAGACGGCTCAAAAAGTCTGCATGATTTTATTGCCGGTAAAGATGAAACGTATTGCCAGGAGGTATGCCACTACAAAAACGTAAAAGGCGATGCCTTTAAATCTACGGTGGAGGAAATAATAATGCACGTAGTTAACCACAGCACCTTCCACCGGGGGCAGATGGTAACTATTTTGCGCCAGCTTGGTTTTACAGAATTGAGCAGTACCGATTTAATTACGTTTACGAGATTGTAATCAGGCAGCCGGTTATTTTTTCTTGTTTGTTTTTAGCTGTATGATAATATCCTGCAAGGCAATTATTTTCTCCTTGTCCTGTAATTGCTTTTGGTAAAACTCCCTTTCTTTATCGGTTAGCGGCCTGTCATTTTCTCCGGTATGTTCATCTGTGTAAATTTCTTCGAGCGGAATATTTAATGCAAGCGCAAATTTTATGGCAAACTCTTTGGTAAATTTTGTTTGTCCCCGCTCAATTTTGCCGTAAGCCTGTGCGGTTATGTTTACCTGCTCACCCATATAGTATTGTTTATAGCCTCTCACTAAACGCCATTTGCGAAGGTTTTCGTTTGCATACATAGCCGGTTATTTAGAGGGTTTTATAAATAATGGTTCCGGGTTTTACAACCTGTTTGGTTGTAAAAACGCTGATTGTGGTTGTAAATTTTATAATAGAAAAAGAAAAAAATCGAGTTTTCTTAAAAAAATGACAATTCTGTGACATTGGTAAAACGCCCGTTTTAAGCCATTGCCTACCATGTTCCCAAAATGTTCCTAAAACGGTTGCACGAAACAACCGTTTTGGTTTCACGGCACAACCGCAAAAACTTTCAGAGGTCTGCCTGCGCCTGTATGTTTGCCGGCATTAATTCATCCTCTAAAAACAAAATATCATGGCTTACAAAAAACGAATCATTGCAGTATTCGCTATTTCGCGTAAGGTATCGCAGTTTATAAGCGATATGCAGGAACTTATGCTTAAACTAACCACCGCACCGGGCAATACCTATATTACCCTTGCAGCGGGTGTGGTTACCGCCATTAACGGGCGCATTGCAACGTTGGTTGCCGATGAAGCCGCAGCAGGCACCCGTGCCGAAGGCACAGCCGCTACGCGCAACATTTCGCTGGCAGCAGTAGTAAATGATGCCAACATGCTTAAAGCCGAAGTGCAGTTAGCGGCAGATAGCGCGGCTAACGAAGAAGCAGCGCGGCAGATTGTGCAGGGTTGCGGTATGCGGGTGCGCACCGCCAACCCAAGAACAAAACCCGATTTTGCAGTAACCAATGTAGCCAACACACAAGGTATGCTGCGCTTTGCCTCTAAAGCAGCCGATAGAGGTGTAGTAGCTTCCTATATTTTTCAAACCAGCAATAACGGTATTAATTTTACCACCGCTGTGGTATCTACCCGCAGCAGTGTTAACTGGGTAAGCGGTGCCTTGCCCGGCACTAAAATTTACTGCCGCAAACAGGTAATTACTAATAAAGATACGGGTGTGCCGCCTTACTCGCAGGTTGTATTAGTATTAGTTAACTGACTAACTGACAGTATTCCTGTTTCTATTGCAATTAAACCAAGAATTAGTTGAGTAAAAACAGGAATACTTCCAATATAAACAGGAATTACCCGAAGTATTCCCGGAATACTTCGAATTAAAACAGGAATACATCGTAGTATGTCAGGAATACTTCGAATTAAAACAGGAATACATCTTAGTATGTCAGGAATACTTCGAATTAAAACAGGAATACTTCGTAGTATGTCAGGAATACTTCGAATTAAAACAGGAATACTTCGTAGTATGTCAGGAATAACTCGAATTAAAACAGGAATACTTAAAACAAAAACCGTTTAAAAATTTCATTCATTCACAAAATATGCTTTCATTTAATCATCCGAAGGATTTTATGATTGCCATGCTTGCTTGAATGGAACCGGTTAATACCAATAGAAAACAAATTTTTAAACCAATAAAACTCACCACATGGCAATTCCAATTTTAAACCCCTACAAAGAAGGCGAACAATTATTTACCGATGGCTTAGATTATATTATAGCCAACATACCCGGCAGCCCCACTTACAGCGCCCTTAGCGATACTATTATAGATTATTTCAACTCCCTGCCCTCTCCGCCAACCGAGGGAATGCCGCTTATTATAACCGGTATGGCAAACAGCGTAAACGATTATGTAAATTCTAAAATTGCACAGAACCTAAACTTTGGTGGTGCTGAGGCATCTATGGTAGATGCCGTGCTTTGCGGTATTAAAGAACAAAGTATAGATAGTATGGGCGATTTCTTAGCTGCCTGCATGGAGCAGTTAACCACCAGCGACATCAATACCATTTCTAAAACTTCTATTTATGCAGCTATAGGTTTAGCACAGGTAAACGATGCCTATTGGAAAAACATTGTTACCACCCCCGGGGGTTGGGCTACTTACCTTAATAGCAATGCAGCTATTAATTATGCCAATATTCCGTTTTGGAACACGGCATGTGTAGTTGGCACCTTCTCAGGCTTTGCACAAATACAGGCACCTAATATGGGCGAAGCCAACGTATGGAACACCGATGGAAGAAAATTTGCAAGTGTTGTTTCCTTAGGTTCTGCCTTGGTTCTTACTGCCGGTAAGGTAATATTTAAGTGGGCGCAGAGGCCGGTGGTGACTCCCAATGTGCAAATGATATTTGATGGAGAGGCACCAGATAGTAAGTGTGATTAATTAAGACATATATTTTAAAATTTGTAAATTCAATCTTTATGGAATCAATAAAAGCAGATATCTTCGAAAAATTCAAATTTGATGAACTCAAGCACCCAGAGAAAGTAAATGGTGGAAGACCAGATACTTGGACAATAACTAACGGTCAAGTAACTTGTCGTGATCATTACAGTTCTTGGTGGACTAAAGATAATTCTGGTGGACATCGAGATTATGGTTATCAAGACCACTGTTTAGCTCCCTTTAATGCAGGAGGAGGGCCTATCGTTAAAGATAGTGGTTCTAAAAAAATAAATTTTTAGAATTCACGTATGTTAAGCCTATTACTTGATTTACACTAAAAACTAATTTTATTTAGTTTTTCATTTATTATTTATGAGACTATTATTGTTTATAGGTCTACTAATTAGTTATACCTCAAATGTTAAGGCGCAAGACCCCACCACAGTTTTATCAGCTAATTCAATTGCCGATAGTTTAAGCGATATTGGCGATATTAGAGGTGCTATTGAATTATATAAGAACATGAATGCATATGATTCAGCAAATATTTTTGAAGTATATAATTATGCATGTGCGCTCGCTATTGATGGTCAGGTTGATTCTGCTTTTAAATATCTGCAAATAATAGTTGGAAGATTTTTTGAAGTGGGAACGCTTTTCGACCCTAACCTAATTCACTTGCACAGTGATAAAAGGTGGAAAGAAATAGAAGAAATTATTGCAAAGAATACTGAAAGTATAAATGGAAAATTTGGTAATTTATATTATGCTGAAAAACTATGGCATTTAGCAGCATTAGATCAGGCTTATTATAAAGAAATAAATCTCGCTGAAGAAAAAGTAGGCGAAAGAAACACAATTGTAATTGCGTTATGGGATTTAAAAGGAAAAATAAATAAAGAAAGTGTTTTTGAGTTAGAAGAACTGATTAAAAAATATGGTTGGCCAAAAAATTCGGATGTAAAAAAGGACGCAGCACGTGCTGCTTTTTTTGTTATTCAGCATTCAGATTTGAATACTCAAAAAAAGTATATTTCTACTATAAAAAACCTTTGCGAACAGAAACAAGCTGATTGGGAAAGTTATGCTTTAATGTATGATAGAATCCAAGTAAACGAAAACAAAAAGCAATTGTATGGTTCGCAGGTTAGGTATAATACACTTACCCACAAACATGAATTATTTCCTATCGAAGATGAAAAAAATGTAGATATAAGGAGAGAAAAGGTGGGACTTGAACCTTTAACTGAATATCTATTATTTTACGGTATAGAGTACTCCCTACCAAAATAAATCACTGAATTTTTATTAATTACGCTAATGGTATTAGTCTTATCAGAGGAAACAGATATTTCCACGCGCGATGTTATAGACTGGCTATGCTATACAAATAAACGATTTATAAGAATTAATGATACAGACATCCTGCTGTTCGAGATGTTAGCGCAGCGCATCTCGAACTTACAGATAATTGCCGATTTGCAATCGGTCTATTAAGCGGTTTGCAAATCGGCATTATTTCAAATAAATTTACTGAATGGCATTTGCATATACCATTAAAGATCAGCATGGCTTACACTTCGTAACGTTTACGGTTCATCAATGGGCAGATGTTTTTACCAGACGTGATTATTCTGATATTCTGATAAACAGTTTAAAATTTTGCCAAAAGGAAAAAGGTCTGCTCATTTACGGTTGGGTAATTATGAGCAACCATGTTCACCTTATTATCCAAAGCAACCAAACACCGTTAAGCGATATTATCAGAGATTTTAAAAAATATACCGCCACAAAAGTTGTAAATGCCATCGGTGAAAATTCGAGAGAAAGCAGAAAAAATTGGTTGCTTTGGTTGTTTAAAAAGGAAGATAAAATATGGTTTTGGGAAGAGGGTTATCATGGAGAAGCAATATTTACAGAAGCTTTTTTTAAAACTAAATTGAATTACATTCATCAAAACCCGGTAAGGGCAGGTATAGTAGAAAAGAAAGAAGAATATTTATTAAGTAGTTGTGGCGATTATTATGGTAACAGAAAAGGATTGCTTGAATTGGCGGTGTATTAATTTCGGATTAAAAATCCTTAATTCTGTAAGTTCGACATGCCCTGCGGAACATGTCGAACAGCGGATTATACTTCAAAATTATAAAGAAGTTCTTTCTGAAGTAATTTTAACATCATATTTAGATGATGTATTTCTTCCACATCAATTTACAGAAAAGCTCAATGAAGTAGCACATAAATCAATTAATTAACATTATGAAATCAATCAATTATAAAGCGGAATCTTTTTTTTTGTTACTGCTTATTATTCCGTTTATTTATTGTGCTTCCGTGTGGAGTACTTTACCTACCACTATTCCAACTCACTTTGATTCTTTAGGTAATATTGATGGCTGGGGGGATAAGATTTATATTTTTATGCTACCTATTATTAACATACTTATGTATCTATTTCTTTTATGGTTTGCCAATTCTAATGCCCAAAAAATTGGTAATGATTTTCTAAGAAAAAATTTCTACAAACTTAGAGTAATTAATACGATACTAATATCTGCCTTGGCACTTGGCTTTGTTATTGTTGCCCAATTAGCGTAAAAATGCAGTCGGGCAATTGTATTCGGCTGTTTGCGTTAGGGATTGAGCGTAAATCCTTTTTATGCTTGGCTTTTGCGTGGTTAAAAAGATTGTAGCGAAAGCCCGCCCGAACGCCACACCTAAGATTTTTGCTTAAAAAGCCAACCCCGGCATTTCGTTCAGCGAATTCAATTTCCAATCGGCAATAGCAAGCTTGGGGTTATTAAAATCTTCGGGATAAGGCACCACCACACATTTCATTCTGGCAGCCTTTGCCGCCAATAGCCCGTTGAAGGAATCTTCAATAACCAAACACCGGTCCGGTTGCACGCGCAGCGTTTCGGCTGTGCGCATAAACACAGCCGGATGGGGTTTGCCATGCGTTTCGTGTTCAGCCGAAACAAGCAGGGTAAAGTAATCTTCCAGCTTCAACTTATTTACCGTTGCCTTAATCAACCTTAATGCCGATGAAGAAGCCACCGCCATTTTTACATTTTTGCTTTTAAAAAAATCAAGCGAGGCGTGAACACCGGGCATGGCCTGCGCGTGGTGTGTAATGGCAAGTTCCATTTCATCAATCACCTCGTCATGAATCTGCTCTTTGGTTTTACCGGTCCAGGGGCTTTTGCGCCACCAGTGTTCCACCACTTCATCAAACCTAAAGCCGGTCAGCTCGGCACAGTCTTTATCGGTAAGTTGCAAGCCCACCGTTGCAAACACTTTTATCTCTACCTGCCGCCAAAAGGGTTCACTGTCTATAAGCAAACCATCCATATCGTAGATAACTGCATCGAACTGTTTAAGCATAATTTGAAATTACAAACTAATATTGCGCGAATAAAACCGGTTCAGTGGATTCTATCCTACAATTCTTTTCACACTTCATTCAGCCCGACCCTAAGACTGCTTTGCTAGTGGTGCTGAACCTGATTTTGATTGAGAGTTTACTATCGGTAGATAATGCAGCGGTGCTGGCAACCATGGTAATGGATTTGCCGGAGAAAGAACGCAAACGCGCTTTGCGTATTGGTTTAATTCTCGCTTATATTTTCAGGGGAACAGCATTGGTGTTTGCCAGTATTCTTATTAAGATAAACTGGTTGAAGTTAGTGGGCGGTGGTTACCTGTTGTATCTGTGCACTCACTTTTTTTATAAAGAAATTTTCAAGCACGAACACATTCTTGATATTGAAAAAGAAGAATTGAGCGAAACCGTAAAGCACCCTAAAGGGCGTTTCGGGTTAAATCAGTTCTGGAGCACCGTGCTTATGGTGGAAGTAATGGATATGACCTTTTCGCTGGATAATGTTTTTGCAGCGGTAGCATTTACCGATAATATTTATCTGGTTTGTCTCGGTGTGTTTATAGGCATTATTACCATGCGTATTGTAGCTGGTTACTTTGTGAAGTTAATGGAACGCTTTCCATTTCTTGATACCGTTGCGTTTTTGGTTATAGGAATTTTAGGATTGAAACTTTGTCTTGGTTTTTACTGTGCGCAATACGGTGCCGGTTCACATCTCTGCGAATTATTAGAAAGTGAAAAGGCTGACTTAGTGTTCTCTCTTTCCACTGTGGCTCTTTTCTTTCTACCTATTTTAACTTCCACCATTTTCGGTTTCCCGAAAAGAAAGGCATAATTAGTTATTGGCATTTAAGTCCCCTTCAGGGGATTTAGGGGTATTACTTTACCAGCGTAATATTTCCCGATTGGGCATATTTCTTTCCATCGTTGAACGAAAATTCAGCAAACCAAACATAAGCAGAAAGCGGTTGCGGAATTCCTTTATAAACTCCATCCCAACTTTCGCTTATATCATTCGATTCGAAAACTTCTTCGCCCCACCGGTTGTAAACGCGGATAAAAAATTTCTTTAAATCGGCAGATGCGGTAGCTTTAAAGAAGTCGTTCAGGCCATCACCGTTAGGAGAGAAGCCGGTGGGGAAATAAACATAGCTTGGGCAAAATTCTTTTATAAGAATAATAGAATCGCTCACACTGCAGTTATTGACATCTGTTACCGTTAGTTCATAACTGCCTTCGGAAAGATGATTGATAGAAGAAGTATTGGCATTGTTTGACCACGCATAATTATATGCGTGCGCCCCACCGGTGGCGGTAATTGAAATTGCTCCGTCATTAGTTCCGTAGCATGAAACATTTTCAGCAGTAACATTCAAAGCAATTCCCGATACGTAAGGCACAAATGCCTGCGCAGCAGCGGAGCAATTGTTTACATCTGTAACAGTTACTGAATAACTGCCTTCTGCAAGATTTAAAATTGTATTTGTTGTGCCACCGTTACTCCATATAAACTGATAAGGAAGATTTCCTCCGCTTGAAGTTGTGGTAATTTCTCCAGCAGAAGTGTGGCAAGTATCTGACACTATAAAAAAAGTATTGCCGATAGCCGCAGGCTCGTTTACCGTTGCGTTTGCTGTTACATCACAAAAATTTGGCGCACTCACGGTCACCGTATAATTTCCAGCGGCAAGGTTAAAAGCGGTATCGGTAGTTTGAGCAGGCGAGGAGTTCCATGTATAAGTATAATTGCTTCCACCGCTTGCAGTAACTGATGCCTTGCCATCGTTTCCGCCATTGCACGAAACATTAATGGAAGAAGCAATTGCACTTAGCATTTGTATCTGCTTAGTAATATTAACCGGTAAAGAGCAGCTACCACCGGCTGTAAAAGTTACGTTGTAGTTTCCGGTAGTAGTATAAGTGTGCGAAACGGTTAAGCCGGTTCCGCTTCCGCCATCGCCAAAAAGCCAGCTGAATTGATTGGGGCATAAAGTAGAAGTGCCGGTAAACGAAATAGTGTTGCCGCTGCAGGTAGAAGTAAAATCAATAACCGGTGCCGGTGCCTCGCTAATGGTTACATCATCAAAGGCAAAGCCATCATAATCGTTGCAGGTGCTGCCTGCTCCAAATGCAAATCGGAAAACTACATTCGGCTGACCTGCTAGCGAAGGCATACAATGTTTAGCCAATTTCCAGCCACTACTCCCGTTTCCTCCCTGACAACTTCCGCTGGTAGACTGCACATTTCCTGACCAGCCTTCTTTTGGAGAAGCCAGACCGGTAAGATTAGTAACGCTGGACAAATTGAACCAATTCGCATTCAGGCAATCTGTCGGGTTGCTCGTGCTGCCAACATTCTGCCAAGTAGTTCCGCCATCAACACTCGACTGAAATACCGCACCATCATAGCTGTATTCCGTTTCCCAATAAATATTGAAACTGATGTAAGGAGATTGCAAGGCACTGAAATCAAAACAAGGGCTTTCCACATACGACCGCTCGCTTAAATTGTAAAACGAATTGGTAAGCCCACCGGTTATCCAGCAATTGCTGCCGCTGGCAGCTTGTGCAATTACAGTTTTTGAAACCGCTCCCCATGCCCAGTCATCGCCTGTTCCACCACTCGTCCAGTTGCCGTTGCTGGCTTCAAAATTTTCATTGTAAGGGAACGTATTTACACACTGAGAAAATGCAAAAAATGAGAACTGAGTGGCGAGAAGTAAAAGACAGAGACTGCGCATATTATTTCTAAGAGGATGCAAATCAAACCAAAGTTAGGTAGAACAAAACGCTCATAGTATGCGCAGGATGAGATTTGTCTTTTCGAAATTTTTTATCGTATTGATGTTAGAAAATTATTCCGTTCATATTTCCCGAAACAGTTTCTTTTGCCCTCAAACAAAACATACACATGACCTTACTCGATGGCAAGAAACTATCCGAAGAACTTAAAGTTGAAATAGCAGAGGACGTAAAACAATTTATTGCCAAAGGCGGCAAACAGCCCCACCTCGCGGCAATACTGGTTGGCAACGATGGAGGTAGTCTTACTTATGTAGGTCACAAAGTAAAATCATGCGAACAGGTTGGCTTTAAATCCACACTACTTCATTTCGATGATTCCATTACAGAAGAATTCTTGTTGAACGAGGTAAGTAAACTGAATGAGAACAAAGATGTAGACGGCTTCATCGTCCAGCTTCCCCTGCCAAAACACATCAACCCCGATAAGGTAATCATGAGCATCAGCCCGCAAAAAGATGTGGATGGTTTTCATCCGGTTAATGTAGGCAAAGTTACTCTTGGGCTGTCTGCTTATGTTTCAGCAACACCACTGGGAATTACTAAAATATTAGAACGCTACAACATAGAAACAGCCGGCAAGCACTGCGTGGTAATAGGCAGGAGTAACATTGTAGGCAGACCAATGAGCATTCTCATGAGCGGACAATCAAAAACGGGAAACGCAACAGTTACAGTCTGCCATTCTAAAACTAAAAACCTAAAAGAAATAACCCTGCAGGCCGATATTATAATAGCTGCTCTTGGCAAACCCGAATTCCTTACAGGTGAAATGGTAAAACAAGGAGCAGTGGTAATTGATGTAGGAACCACGCGTGTAACCGACACAACAACTAAAAGCGGTTGGCGTTTAAAGGGAGATGTGAAATTTGATGAAGTGTCACCTAAGTGTTCTGCCATTACACCGGTGCCCGGTGGAGTTGGTCCCATGACGGTAGTCTCATTATTACTAAACACACTTAAAGCCGCAAAAAATGAAATCAGCTAAACCAGTATTACTCTTTGGTCTTTGGTCTTTGGTCTTTGGTCTTTATTCATGTAAGGAAACTCCAAAACATTCAACAGATATTACTCCCTCAATCACCGGTAAACAAGTCTACACCGACTCATCTTCCTCCTCCGTAAAAGTGTATAACGAAAACGGAAAAGTATGCGTGCAGCAAAGCAATACTTATTATGAACTGATAGATGCTTACGAAGGCTCGGCTAAAATTCCTTTGTTGCTCAAAATAAAGAAAACAGAACTCTGCTTTGCCGATTCGGTAAACAAACACAAAGTGTACGAAATCACCGCCAAGAGCGTAATGGATACAAAAGCGGTAGAATGGAGCGCAGATTTCGTAGCCACAGATATTCAGTTTAAAGACAATACCCTCCTCGCAGTTCACGAAGCAAACGATGGCGAAGAAGACTTTCTGAAAAGATTCAGTTTGCTGAATGGCAAAGAAGTTTTCAGCAGTTCGTATGGCGAAGTAAAAGTTGCTATTCCTAACGTAAAGGATAAGCGCTTCATCGGCTACACTTCGCAAAAAGCTGCCACCAATCCGCTCAAAGAACTGCATACCGAAAATCTTCTTGGAATCCTTCGCTATGGAGAAAGTACTGCACCGGTCAACTCATTCAAAATAGTATTGAAACGCTCAAAGGTTTCTACAAAAATTCCCGCATATACCCCAGATATAACTCTCGTATCAACCAGCGAAAGCACAACCATCATTGAAGACGGCAAATCAGTAATCCTGATGAAAGCCGATGAACGTTCGCAAAAAGCTGATGTAAAGGACTTCTCAGTAAAACTTACTTTCTATTATGGCGATGACAACGAATCAACCGAAATTATAATTCCGGTTTCAAACGACCAGTTGAATATTTCAGCTGCTAAATACGATAGGGAAATATTTGACATTCAGCTGTTCTAAGATTATTTTGTTGCTAACCAACCATTATTTATTTGCCTCTGTCAATAAATAATGCCAAATTCGCTACCCCTGCTTTTTTGCTAACATGTAAACCTGTGTATATTGATGAAAAGATATTTACTCCATTTCCTGTTTCTATTCATAACAGCCGTAGCATTTGCACAAGTTCCTCAGGCAGTCAACTATCAGGCAGTTGCTAGAGATGCTGCTGGTAACGTACTTGCAAACCGCAACATATCACTTCGCCTTACCATCAATAATGGCATTAATCCCGGCTTTCCAGAATATCAGGAAACGCAATTAGCCACCACTAACCAGTTTGGTTTATTTACTGTAAAAATTGGTTTAGGAACTCCCGTTACCGGAACTTTCCCTGCTATCAACTGGGCAACCGGAAATAAATATTTATTGGTAGAATACGACCCCAATGGAGGGACCAACTATTTGAACATGGGTTCTACACAGTTAGTAAGTGTTCCTTATGCATTGTATGCAGAAACGTCTGGTACAGCAGCGCTTCCCGGCCCGACAGGACCTACGGGTCTGACAGGCTCAACTGGCAGCAATGGTCAGCAGGGAATTCCCGGTATTAATGGTGTAACAGGAGCTACCGGCCCAACAGGACCTACAGGTCCGGCAGGAACTACGGGCGCTAATGGGGCAACAGGAGTAGGCATAACAGGACCAACTGGTGCAACAGGTAACACAGGAGCTACAGGCGTAACAGGAAATACAGGAGCTACAGGTTCAACGGGAGCAATCGGTGATACAGGTGCACAAGGCATACAAGGAATAACTGGCGCCATCGGAAATACCGGAGCTACAGGTGCAACAGGAAATACAGGAGCCACAGGTTCAACGGGAGCAACTGGAGATACAGGTGCACAAGGCATACAAGGAATAATGGGCGCCACCGGAAATACCGGAGCTACGGGTGCAACAGGTGCTACCGGAGCAACGGGAGCAGGCACAACAGGCTCAACTGGTTCAACAGGAGCTACCGGTTCAACAGGAAATACAGGAGCCACAGGTTCAACGGGAGCAACTGGAGACACAGGCCCTCAGGGAATTCAAGGAATAACCGGAGCTACAGGTGTAACAGGAAACACGG